>NZ_JACCHP010000003.1 GCF_016031625.1 Bradyrhizobium agreste
GGGCGGCAGCCACGGTCGGGGCCGGTGGGGGCGCCGCTGCGGGCGCGGCCTGCTGCTCGACCGGCGCAGGCGCAGGCGGCGGTGCAACGGCCGTTTGGGCCGGCGCGGTGGCAGCGGTCGTGGCCGGCGGGGGAGCCGCCGGCGGCGGTGCAGGAGGCGGAGCAGGAGGTGGCGCGACGGCGGCAGCCGCGGGCGCCTGCACGGCTGCGGGCGGCGCCGCAGGAGCGGGGGCTGGTGCAGCCGGCGCTTGCGGATCGACCGTGGCCTGCTGCGGCGCCGTCTCGTTCTTCTTCGCCTTCTTCGGCTTGCTCTGGCCGGTGTTGTCGTAGACGCCGGGGATCTGCACCGTGCCGCGGTCGGGGTCGATGCGGATGGTGTGCCCGCCATATTCGAAAGTGTATTGCGCCTGCGCGGCGGTGCTCGCCAAAAGGAATGCGGCCGTGGCCAACAGCTTCCTCATTTCCGTCTCCTGAACAGGTAATCCCCGCACCGACGCTTACGCGCCGGCTCGCTTGCAAAAAGTGATCTAGATCACTGTCGTTGCTGTGAGTCGTCTCCCGGCGGTTCCGGGTTCAATAGGCCCGGAGCCGGTCCAAAGTTTGGCGAGGCAAGCGACAGGAGGACGCGGCCTAATCGAACCAGGCCGCATAGATCTTCTTGTAGGTGCCGTCTTCCATGACAATGTGCAGCCACTGGTCGACGAAGGCCTTCAGCGCCATGTCCCGTTGGATCCAATAGGCTTTTTCCGAAAAATCGAACGGCTTTTCCGGATGCACCGCGCAGAGCACGCCCGGATGCTGCTTCTGCTGGTAGCGTGTCTCGGAGGCGTCGGTCATCATCAGATCGGCATTGCCTTTGGCGATCTCGTCGAAGATCACGGTGTTGTCGGGGAAGACCGTGATCTCGGCTTCCTTGACGTTGGCGCGGGCGAAGCGCTCGTTGGTGCCGCCGGGATTGACGATGATTCGGGTGCCTTTCTTGTCGATATCGGGAAGCGTCTGGTACTTGCCGACATCGGCGCAGCGCGCGATCGGCGTCTTGCCTTCGCGCATGATCGGTGTGGAGAAGAGACCCTTCTTCTGCCGGTCGAGCGTCACGGATACGCCGCCCATGGCGATGTCGAACTGGTCGGCCTCGAAATCCTTCATCAGCTTCGGCCAGGCCGTCGGCACGAATTCAACCTTGACCCCGAGCGCCTTGCCGAGCGCTTCCGCCATGTCGACGTCGAAGCCGGAGAACTGCTGCGTGGCCTTGTCCAGATAGGTGAAGGGCTTGTAGTCGCCGGTCATGCCGACGCGCAGGCTGCCGCGCTTCATGATCTCGTCGAGACGCGAGGGCGCCTGCTGCGCCTGGGCCGAAAGGTTTGCCAGCAACATCACGGCCAAAGCCGCCAAGACTCGGACGGATATTCGGACCATCATCTCTTTTTCACCCCTGTGCGAGCTGTCATTGTGCAGCCGTTCGGACGTGGATTAGACCAGATGCCCGTCGCTGGCGAGGCAGAAATCGAAGGGAATCCTTAAGGTGACGATCTCGATGGACGAGGCCTCAATCGGCCTGTTCGTGCCCTCAGGATTATCTGGGGAGGAAGTAACGGCAGGCGCGATGTCCATCTCGGCCCAACGACGGGGGAATCGCAGATGAGGTGAGGGCTGTGGGGCACGTTTGTCTCTACAGCGTCATGGCCGGGCTTGTCCCGGCCATCCACGCCTGTCCACGCAGCGCAACGAACGTGGATGCCCGGGACAAGCCCGGGCATGACGACAACTACTAAATGTTCGAATGCGAGGGTCTTAGGCTTCGCCCTTGCGCTCGTAATCGGCAAGCGAGCTGCGGCCGGCGATCTCGCTGCGCAGCAGCTCGAAGCGCCTGTTCGCCTCATCTTGCTGGGTGTCGACGAAACGCACCGCGGCCTCGCTCGTCATCGGGCCGCTGACCACGGGGGCGGACTGCTCGCCGATGGTCTCGTGAACGTAGTACTGGCCGTCATCGCCGCGATGGACCGTCCATTTCAGACGGATCGCGACCATGGGTCCCGGACCGACCTTGCTGTAGCCGTCGGCATCGGTGTGCTCCGGCGCCAGCGGCTGCTCTTCGACCACGGGATGCTCGTCGATCGCCGGATGCTCGTCCACGATCGGCGGCTCGTCAGACGCGATGTGCTCACGCTCTCCCGCGACCACGATTTCGGTCTCGGTCTGGCGAACGACGAGAACGGGCTCGGGATGCTCCAGGATGCTGGCGATGGTCGCCAGCGCGTGGTCGGTCGGGTCGATCTCTGCCAAGGGGTTCATCCTCCAGCTCGCCGCGCCGGCCAGTCTGTCCCACCGCCGCCGCGTTTCAAGCCCATTACGCGCGTTTGATTAAGGCTGAGTTGGGGCCCGATCTGCACCAAAATGGGACGCTTTCTGGCCTTCCGAAGGCGGGCGGATGAGCCGCCGACCTTCGCGATGTCAGCCCAGCACGTCCTGGTTGATGACGTTCTGCCTGATGGGATCGCCGTCCAGCACGCTCAGGATATTGCGCGCGGTCTGCTCGCTCATGCGCTTCACCGCCTCGACCGTGACGCCGGCGACGTGCGGGGCCATGATGACATTGGGCAGCGCGAACAGCGCGTTGCCGACCGGCGGCGGCTCCACCTCGAACACGTCGATGCCGGCGCCGGCGAGCTTTCCGGACGCCAGTGCGTCGTAAAGCGCCGCTTCCTTCACGATGCCGCCGCGCGCGGTGTTGATGAGGTAGGATCTCGGCTTCATGCGGCCGATCCGCATCGCATCGAACAGGCCGACGGTCTCCGGCGTCTTCGGGCAGTGGATGGTGACGAAGTCGGCGTGAGGCAGCGCGGCGTCGAGGTCGGCGACCGGCTCGCATCCGGCCACCTTGATGTCGGCGGCTGCCTTGTAGGGATCGTAGACCTGCACCTTCATCTCGAACGCCAAACAGCGCTTGGCGGTGCGGCTGCCGATGCGGCCGAAGCCGATGATCAGCACGGTCTTGCCGTAGAGGTCGAACGGCAGCATGCCGAGGCGGTCGGCCCAGGTGCCCTCCTTGACGCAGGAATGCAGCTCCTGCGCGCGCTTGGCCAGCGTCAGCATCATGAACAGCGCCGCTTCCGCGACCGAGGGCGAGTTGGCGCTGCCGGCGACCATCAGCGGCACCTTGCGGCGGGAGAGGGCGGGCACGTCCACGGCGTCGTAGCCGACGCCGATGCGGGTCACCACCTTCATGTCGCGGGCAGCCTCGAGCTCGGTCTCGCCGAAGGCGGTGGCGCCCAGCGCCACGCCATGGACCGGCGCATGGCTTTTCAACAAGGCCTCGAAATCCTTCGCCGAGATCAGGTTCGGAAACTCGACGAGCTCGATATCGTCCCGCTGGGTGAGGAGGGCGCGTGCGCCTTGCGACAAGGTTTGTGTAACGAAAATCTTCTTCTTGTTGGTCGCCATCGCTCCCCTGCCTGCTATTTTGAGGCGGCGTCACAGCACGACGCCGGTCTCCTCATTTAGCAGGTGCATGTTGTTGAGGTCCATCGCCAGGCGCATGGGTGCCCCGTCCTTGGCGCCGGCATTGGGATCGACGCGGCCGCAGACCGGCGTGCCGTCAAGCCCGAAATAGACCAGCGTCTCCATCCCCATCGGCTCGGTCACGTCGAGCACGGTATCGAAGGTCTCGACGCCGGGCGCCAGATGCGCATGCGACTCGGTGAGATGCTCGGGACGGATGCCGAGCAGGAGCTTCTCGGTGCGCGGCAGCGCGTTGTAGCGCGCGGCGCGGGCCGGCGGCAGCGGGAAGGCGATGCGGTCGGTGAGGCGGAGCTGGAGCGTGCCGCCGACATCCTCGAGCCGGCAGGGGATGAAGTTCATCGCGGGCGAGCCGATGAAGCCCGCAACGAAGCGCGTCGCCGGCTTGTGATAGAGCTCGTTCGGCGTGCCGATCTGCTCGATGCAGCCCTTGTTCATCACCACCACGCGGTCGGCCAGCGTCATCGCCTCGACCTGGTCGTGGGTGACGTAGACCGTGGTGGTGCGCACCTTCTGGTGCACCTTCTTGATCTCGATCCGCATCTGCACGCGGAGCTTGGCGTCGAGATTGGACAGCGGCTCGTCGAACAGGAAGACCTTGGGATTGCGCACGATGGCGCGGCCCATGGCGACGCGCTGACGCTGGCCGCCGGAGAGCTGCTTCGGCTTGCGGTCGATCAGGTCGGTGATGTCGAGGAGGCGGGCGGCTTCCGTCACCCGCGCCTTGATCTCGGCCTTGGGATAGTGCTTCAGGCGCAGCCCGAACGACATGTTCTCGGCGACCGTCATGTGCGGATAGAGCGCGTAGTTCTGGAACACCATGGCGATGTCGCGGTCCTTCGGCGGCACGTCGTTGACGATGTCGCCGCCGATCATGATGTCGCCGTCGCTGATGTCCTCGAGGCCTGCGATCATGCGCAGCGTGGTCGACTTGCCGCAGCCGGAGGGGCCGACCAATACGATGAACTCATGGTCGGCGATGTCGAGGTCGATGCCGCGCACGGCTTCGACATCGTCGTAACGCTTGACTACCTTCCGCAAAGCAACGTCAGCCATCGAACTTCAGCTCCTCGCCATCAACCCTTTGTCGCGCCGGCGGTCAGGCCGGCAATGTAGTAGTCCATCAGGAATGCGTAGATGATCAGCGGCGGCGCGGCGCCGAGCAGCGCGCCGGTCATGATCTGCCCCCAGTTGAAGACGTCGCCCTTGATCAGGGTGGTGGTGATGCCCACGGGCAGCACGAGCTGATCGACCGAGGTCGTGAACACCAGGGGATAGAGGAACTGCGCCCAGGACACCGTGAAGGCGAAGATCGTCGCGGCGAT
This sequence comes from Bradyrhizobium agreste, assembly GCF_016031625.1. GTDB lineage: Bacteria > Pseudomonadota > Alphaproteobacteria > Rhizobiales > Xanthobacteraceae > Bradyrhizobium > Bradyrhizobium agreste. The sequence continues at coordinate 4,844 of NZ_JACCHP010000003.1, forward strand.
CAGCCCGGGCAGCGCGACCGGGATGAAGATCCGTGTCAGCGTCTGCAGCCAGGAGGCGCCGTCGATGAGGGCCGCCTCGTCGAGCTCCTTCGGAATCGAAGCGAAATAGCCGATCATGATCCAGGTGCAGAACGGCACCGTCAGCGTGGGATAGATGAACAGCAGCACGTACCATCTGTTGAGCAGCATGATGCCGGTGTAGTCCTGGACCACGCCGAGCATCTTGAACAGCGGGATGAACAGAAGACTGTCCGGGATCAGGTAGGTGAGGAAAACACCGGTGGCCAGCGTCGCCGAGCCCCAGAATTTCATTCGCGCCAGCGCGAAGGCTGCGGGGATGCTGATCAGCATCGTGATGATCACGACCACGATCGAGACGATCGACGAATTCCAGAAGAAGCGTAGAAACTGGTTCGAGGTGAGGAGCTCGACATAGTTCGATAGCGTCGGGTGGAACACCCACCAAGGATTGGTCGCCGCCGATATCTCCGCGCTGCTCTTGAGCGAAGTGATCAGCATGTAGATCGGCGGCGTCAGGAAGAAGATCGCGAACAACACCAGGAAGAAATAGGACCAGCGAAGGGCCCAGGCCCGGTCCCGGCTCATGCTGCCATACTTGACCTTGCGGGAGGGGCCGGCCTTGTCGATTGCAAACGTGCTCATCAGGCTTCATTCCCGCGTTTGGTGACATCGCGCAGGATGAAGATCGCTGCGACGGCGAGGATCGGCACCATGAACAGCGACACGCAGGCGCCGAGCGGAATGTCGCTGCTCTGGATGCCGACCTGGAACGCCCATGTCGCGAACAGATGCGTCGTATCCAGCGGGCCTCCCGAGGTCAGGATGCGAACGATGTCAAAGTTGGCGAAGGTCACGATGAGCGAAAACAACGTGGTGATGGCGATGATGTTGCGCATCATCGGCAGGGTGACGTACCAGATCTTCTGCCACCAATTGGCCCCATCGATCGCCGCGGCCTCGTAGAGCTGGTCGGGCACGGATTTCAGCGCTGCAAGATACATGATCAGGAAGAATGGCGCGCCGTACCAGACATTGACGAGGATGATGGAGAAGCGCGCCCAGAACGTCTCGCCGAGCCAGGGGATCGGGCCGACACCGAAGAAGGACAGGGTATAGTTGAAGGCGCTGTAGGAAGGGTCGAACAGCCAGAGCCAGGCCAGCGTGCTCATCGCCGGCGGAATCACCCAGGGTACCAGCAGCATGCCCCGCCATTTGCGCTGCTTCTTGCCGGGAATGTTGTGGACGAAATGCGCGACAATGAATCCGATCAGCGCCTTGAAGATCACGGCTGTGATGGCGAAGATGCAGGACTGCTTCACCACCATCCAGAACGTCTCACGCTTGAACAGGAAGGTGAAATTGCTGAGGCCGACGAACTTCGTCATCGCCTTGTTCAGGGTCGCAAGGTAGAGCGAAAAGAAGGCGGGATAGAGAACGAGCAGCCCGATCAGGAGGATCAGCGGCAGCGTCAGGAGGAATGCGACCGTCGATTTGCGCCCGAGCACGTTGCGCAGGCTCGATCCCTTCCGCGCGCCCGTCGCACGGGCGATGCGACCTCGTTCAACGACGACATCGGCCATATTAGCTTCCTTGGGTCAGCTTTCCTGCAGACTTTCAAACTGTGATGCCGCCTCTGGTGTCGGCATCGCAGCATGCGGATGGACAACGGAATGTGGGCGGCTCGCGCATATCGCTTGAGCCGCCCTGTCACACCGCACTAACTCCGCATGAAGCCTTCGCACTCACCCTCTGCCCAGGCGAGCGCCTGCTCCATTGTCTCGCCCCGCGCGTAACGCAGCGCCATCTTTGTCAGGGTCGCCTGAGCGTAGATCTGCTGCGCGATTTTGGGCGGCGCCGGCGACGCTGCGATCGACAGCGTCTGATGGTTGTAGGGATTCGGATAGTGATAGAGCGTTCCCTTCGGCGGCCCTTCCTCGGCCCAGGTCTTCAAAGTCGTCATGTTTGCGTAGGCCGGCAAGTCGTAGCCGCCGCTAGCCTCGACGATTTTTTCGATCGCCGCAGGCGACGACAGGTGGGTCAGTAGACTCTTGGCCGCCTGCTTGTTCTTGCCAAAGCTCCAGACGCCCCAGAAGTAGGGCAGGTACGGCGCGAACCGCCCCTTCGGGCCGGCCGGGAATCCATGCGTCCAGCACTGCTCGGCCACCTGCGGCGCGTCGCGCTTGGCGACTGCCCAGGCACTTGGCGGATTCATGATCATAGCGCCGCGGCCTGACACGAGCCACTTGTTGTTCGAGGCATCATCCCACGACGGCGCATCCGGCGGCAGCACGGCGATCAGCTTCTTGTAGAATTCGAGCGCCTGACGAACCGCATCGGTCTTCACGGTCACGTCGCCCTTGGCGTTGACGAGCTCGGCGCCAAAGGACTGGAAGATCGCGCCGGCCGTGTCGACGCTGTCGGTGGTCTCGCCAAGGCCGATGCCGAACGGGAAGCCCCCCTTCTGGCAAGCTTCGGCCGCCTTGAGGAAGGTCTCCATCGTCCAGTTGTCGGCCTTCGGCCGTGCGCCTGCCGGATACATCTCCTGGACGTCGATGTTCGCGTATTTCTTCATCAGGTCGATGCGGGAGCAGGGACCCTTGATCTGGCTGCCGATCGTCGCGGGCACGGCAAGCCATTTGCCGCCGGACTGGCCGAGATACTTGACCGTGCCGTTGGCCTCACCGTTCTGCTTAAGGACCGGCTCCATGACGTCGTTCATCGGCTCAAGCAGCTCCGCATAGGCCTGCGGCCACCAGCTCGGCATCGCCAGAATATCGTGACCGGACTTGGCCTGGGCTTCGGCCGCCGAGGTCAGCTCGATCTTCTTGTTGTTGCTGGTGATGTAGTCGATGGAGACTTCGACCTTCTCCTTCGCCGCCCATTCGTTGACGAGGTCGGTCGAGGCCTTGTTGGCGCCGGGGACCCAATGGTCCCAGAAGCCGATCGAGAGCTTGCCGGCGGCGTAGGCGCCCCGGACATAGGGCGCTGTGATCAGCGCCGCGGAGGACATTGCAGTGGTAGCCACAAATTGACGTCGCGTCAGTTTCTTGCGTGACATCTCGTTTCCTCGCTTGGGTGTTGTTGTTGGAGTTTCCTCTGAGAATTCTTTCTTGAGTTTTTCTTGAGTTCTTGTTGGTCGATTTTCTTGTTGGTGCCGTCGGCCCGCGTGGGCAATTCACGCCTGTCGCAGCAAATTGGTAGCGCGATCAGATCATGATTGATCGCGTCTGTCGAGAAAGCCGAATGGCTCTGCGTCTAAAACTAACGTTGCGTCCTGAAACGTGGCGATGCCTGGGCGATGCGACGCGCAGAAGGCGCGGGGCACCGAAGTTTTTTGCGACGCACACTTTGCGCCAAGCGCTCTCAAACACTGCCGTGCGCATTTACGCCGCAGTTCCGCATGAGCCTGGATAACCGCTTCGCGTGAAAGACTTTTCGGGCGTGGACAGCAATTAGCCGCGTCTGGACCTCGAAGCGGCGGAAACGATAGAGTTGCGGCAGCGGCTGACTACCGCTGATAGGCCAGATCGATGATGGAGACGAGAATGATCAAACCGGCGCCACCAGCGCGGCTTCACCTGCGGCGATGCTTGGCGCTGGGGTCCGTGCTCGCGCTGTTGCTCGGGGCCGCCGCGGTGGCGAATGCTCAAGGTCTGGTCAAGGGCGTTCAGGAAGGCGCCGCGGCCGGCAACAAGGCTGCAGGGCCGGTCGGTGGCGTGCTCGGCGGCGCCATCGGCGGGGTGGTCGGCGTCTTCACCGGCGTGCTCGGTGTCGGCAACACCGGCAATCAGGCGCCGCCGCCCAAGGAGGCCGGCAAGGAAGCCGGCAAGGACGCGGCCAAGGATTCCAAGCTGCCGGGCGCGGCCAAGGACAAGGATGCCAAGAACGCCAAGGGCAAGGGCGCCAAGGCGACCAAGGAAGCGAAGAACGCGCCGCAGGACAATAAGGGCAAAGACAACAAGGAAGTCACGGTTCTGACCCAGCCCGGTGCGCCGCAGCTCACCGCCGAGCAGATCGTCGCCAACAGCGATTCCTACATCGAGCGGATCAAGAGCGAGCTGAACCTCACGCCCGATCAGGAGAAGCACTGGTACGGCTTCTCCAGCGCGATGCACTACCTCGGGCATAATGGCGCAGAGCGGCTCAACCTGCGGATTGCGCGCGCCAAGCGCGATCCGCCCGACGACATCATCGAGCAGATGCGCAACGAGGCCCAGTTCCTGATCGATCGCGCCGCCGACCAGCGCAACGTCGCCGACGCCGCTGAGCCGCTCTATTCCAGCCTCGATGACAAGCAGAAGCAGGTGTTCATCCAGGAGATGGTGCGCCTCAGCCACGAGCGCGGACTGGATTGATTAAGTTGCGCAGGTTCGGGCGCGCCTGAATTAACGGCGCCCGCCACGAATTCGTGTATCCACACCGCAATTCGGTTATGCTTAGCTTCGCAAGGCTGATTGCGGGGTTGATATGGCGGACGGACTCTCCGTTTTCCTGGTCGAAGACGAGGCGTTGATCCGGATGATGATCGCCGACATGGTGGAGGAACTCGGCCACCACGTCGTTGCGGAAGCAGACAATGTGCGCGACGCCAGCGCCTTTGCCATGACCGCGCAGTACGATCTGGCCATCCTCGACATCAACCTGATGGGCGTCTATGTCGACCCCGTCGCCGACCTGATCGAACGTCGCGGAAAGCCGTTTCTGTTCGCAACGGGCTATGGTCCGGAACTGCTGCCGTCCCTGCTCCGGCGCAGGCCGATCCTGCGCAAGCCGATCGCGATGGATCAGCTCAAGGCGATGATCGATTCGATGTTTCCTGAGGCGTCGGCCACGATCCCGCGCTGACCGATTGCGCTTTTGGCGCAAGTCGGAGAGAGGGCTCAACCAGCAGTGTTGCGGCCGTTCCTCAGCACCGTGGCAATGGTGTGAGCCGTCATCGCCGCGCGGTCCGAAGCGCGCTGGGCAGCCAGCTGGTCGCGGGCCTTTTCCTCGATCAGGAGCTCGATGAGCGCCAGCCGCTTGTCTTCGCTGTCCGCTTCGCGCAGCAGGCGGTGATAGCGGTGATAGTCGAAACCCGAATCCTGCTTACGCATGTCACGCCCCCGCAACTACGCCACACCGGCAGATTGTTTCTCATCGGGAACACGCAGGCAAGCACGAACCTGCGTGGAACCGCAGGTGTGCCGCAATCAGCTGTGCATGACGGGGACTCGCCGTCTGGAAACCCGCTCAGCCAGGATTGTGCTCGGCAAACATCGTCAGCCCGAGGAAGCTCGCATCGGGCTTGATCACGAGCCTGGTGGGGATGTTGCGCAAATAGTCCTGGAACCGTCCCTTGGCCTCGAAGCGTGCCCGGAACGCCGATGCGGCGAGGAACTCGCGGAAGCGCGGCACGATTCCGCCGGCGACATAGACGCCGCCGCGGGCGCCGAAGGTCACCGCGAGATTGCCGGCAACAGAGCCGAGAATGGCGCAAAACATCTCCAGCGCTGCGCGGCTGACCGGACAGCTGTTCTCCAGGGCGGCCTTGGTGATCGCGGCGGCATCGCGATGCGGCACCTGAACGCCGTCGATCTCAGCCAACGCCTCATACAGGTTTTGCAGCCCCGAGCCCGAGAGGGCGCCGCGCTCGATGGAGACATGGCCGAGGCGCCGGCGCAAGCAGGCGATCACGCGCTCCTCGCGCTCGTTCTCCGCCGGCAGGGTCGCATGTCCAGCCTCGGTGACGACGGCCAGTCGCGAGCCATGGCGGTCGACCAGGCAGGAGACACCAAATCCGGTTCCGGGACCAACGACCAGCAACGGCTCTCCGGGCAAGCCGTCGCCACCGCCGAGCGGGACCAGGTCGGAAGGCTCCAGGGTGGGCAGGGACCAGGCCACCACCTCGAAATCGTTCAGCACATGGACGCTATCGAAGCCGAGCGCGGACTGCAGCTCGTTGCCGTCGATGACCCAGGGGCTGTTGGTCATGACGCAGCGATTGTTGGTGACGGGTCCCGCCACGGCCAGCACCGCGCGATGGGGCTGCTCGCCATTCGACCGGCGCGCCAGCACGTCCGCGATGGCTTCACGGACGGTCGGGAAGTCCGCGACCTTGACATAGTCGATCGGTCCGGTCTGACCGCTCGGGCTCAGCGTGAAGCGCGCATTGGTGCCGCCGATATCGGCGAGAAGAATTTTTCCGGTCTTGCCGATATTCATGGCCTCATCGCCGCCACTGCCTTCAAGCCCTGGCAGCCTGTCCTCCGCTCCTTGGACCCGATCCGCCTGGCGCGGGCAGTGCGAGAATCCGCCCTTGGGTGCGCCTAGTCAACACGGACGAGGCCAAACCGTTGCATCGTGGCGGCCTGCGGTGACCAATTCGCGCAGCTGTCGCGCGCGCCACGTGGTTGCGAAGCCGCGCGGGAAGGCCGACACTGAGGCGGCTCGCCCGGCGCCCTCGCGCCTGGCAGATCGAATGAGACGACGATGAGGATTTCCGACCACGACGTGCTGCTGGCGATCGACATCCAGAACGACTTCTGCACCGGCGGAGCGCTGGCGGTGCCAGGGGGCGAGAAAGTCGTGCCCGCCGTCAATCGCATCGCCCAAAAATTCGCCAATCTGGTGCTGACCCAGGACTGGCATCCGAGCGACCACGTCTCGTTCGCGCCGAACCATGCCGGCAAGCAGCCGTTCGAGACGATCGAGCTCGACTACGGCCGGCAGGTGCTATGGCCGACGCATTGCGTGCAAGGCACGGCCGGCGCAGAATTTCACCGCGATCTCGACGTGACGCGGGCGAGCCTCGTGGTGCGCAAGGGCTTTCGCCGCGGCATCGATTCCTATTCGGCGTTTTTCGAGAACGACCATCGCACGCCGACCGGATTGCTTGGATATTTGCGCGAACGCGAGCTGAAGACCGTCTTTGTCGCCGGTCTGGCGCTGGACTTCTGCGTCCGCTACTCGGCGGAAGATGCGCGCAAGGCGGGGCTGGAGGTGGCCGTCATCGAGGATGCCTGTCGCGGCATCGATCTCGACGGCTCGGTCGCGGCGACCCATCGGAGTTTTCGGGACCTCGGCATTGCTGTCGTGAGCCTCGAGGCGTTTCTGTGAGGATGTCGAGGTAGCCATGGTCGACAAGACCGCCAAACCGCCACGCGGGCCGGGGCTCGCTCCTGATGATCCCAGGCTCTGGCCGTTTGCGGCGGCGCAGCTCGCCATCGATGCCTGCTTCTGGTGGCTGGAGCGGGCACCCGAGAAACAGGGTGACAGCAGCCTGCCATGGACGACGCCGAGCAGCGTTGCGTTGGAGCTGGCAACGATGCAGCTGCGCGATTGCTCGCAGACCCGGTCCGGCCAGCCGGCGCTGGTCTGCGCGCCTTATGCGCTGCATCGGGCCCTGATCGCCGATTTCGCCCCAGGCCACAGCGTGGTGCAGTCGCTGCAAAACGGCGGCATCGACCGGGTCTATCTCACCGACTGGCGGTCCGCGACGCCGGACATGCGCTATCTCTCGATCGACAGCTATCTCGGCGATCTCAACGTCGCCATCGACGAGATCGGCGCGCCGGTCGATCTCGTCGGACTCTGCCAGGGCGGATGGCTGTCGCTGCTCTATGCCGCGCGCTTTCCAGCCAAGGTGCGGCGGCTGGTTCTGGTCGGTGCTCCCGTTGACCTGTCGATCGAGTCCTCGCTGTCCCGGCTGGCCCGCAACGCGCCCGAGCTGGTCTATGACCAGCTCGTCGCGCGCGGCGGCGGCAATGTGAGCGGCGAGGAGATGCTGCGCTTCTGGTCCAAAACCCCCGACAACGACGAAATCGCGGTGGCATTGCAGCGGGATCTCTCGGACGAGCAGGGCACCGAGCTGCTCGCGCGGTTCGACCGCTGGAACGCCGAGACGCTCAACCTGCCGGGCACTTATTATCTCGAGATCGTCAACGCGATCTTCCGGGAGAACCGCATCGCCGAGGGCAGTTTCGTCGCGCTCGGCCGCCCGATCGATCTGAAGCATGTCAAGGCGCCGATCTTCCTGCTCGCCGGACTGGACGACGATGTGGTGCCGGCGACGCAAGCGCTCGCCACCGCGGGGCTCATCGGCACGCCGCCCGCCTTCATCGCGGCGGCATCCGAGCCCAGCAACCATCTCGGCCTGTTCATGGGCGCGCGCACCCATGCGCATGCCTGGCCCCGGATCGCCGGGTGGCTGCGCGACGATCTGCCCGGCGTGCTGGCCCGCAGCGCCTGAGCTCGCCGGCACTGGACCGGACGGGGCGCAAATCCGTTATGCATGATGGCGGATGGCCTGCACGAGGCCAGATCGATGGGCTAAATATGACCGGAGCTGACGGCGGCTTCCGCCGGCAAGAGACTTGAGGGTACTGCGCTCGATGACTTTCCACTCTATTTACACCCACGGATTTGCGCGCGTGGCGGCCTGCGTGACCATCTCCCACGTCGCCGATCCCAGCGCCAACGCGAAGGCCGTGCTGGCGGCGGCCAATGCCTGCCATGAGCAGTCGGTCGCGGTCGCGGTGTTTCCCGAGCTGTGCCTGTGCGGTTATGCGATCGAGGACCTGGTGAAGCAGGATCCGCTGCTCGATGCGGTCGAGCGCGGGCTCGGAGCGATCGTTGCGGCCTCCGCGGGGCTGATGACGGTCCTGATCGTCGGGGCGCCGCTGCGCTTTGGCAATCGCATCTACAACTGCGCCGTCGTTATTCATCGCGGCAACATCCTCGGTGTCGTGCCGAAATCTTACTTGCCGACCTACCGGGAGTTCTACGAGGGACGGCATTTCGCCTCCGGCGCCGGCATCGCCGGTGAGAGCATCGCCATTGGCGGCCTGCACGCACCGTTCGGCGTGGATCTCCTGTTCGCGGCTGAGGACGTTCCGGGCCTCACCATCGGCGTCGAGATTTGCGAGGACATGTGGATTCCGGTGACGCCGGCCTCGGAGCTCGCGCTTGCGGGCGCGAGCGTGCTGATCAACCTGTCGGGCAGTCCGATCACGATCGGCCGGGCGCGCTCGCGCGCGTTGCTGTGCCGATCGACCTCGGCGCGCTGCCTCGCGGCTTACGTTTATTCCGCGGCCGGGGCCGGGGAATCCACCACCGATCTCGCCTGGGACGGCCAGACCTCGATCTACGAGAACGGCGTGCTGCTGGCCGAGGGTGAGCGGTTCCGCCAGGGCGGCCAGATCACGCTGGCCGATGTCGACCTCGACCTGCTCAGGCAGGAGCGCGCGCTGATGGGAACGTTCGACGACAACAGGCGGCAGCGCGAGGCGTTTTTCCGCAAGGTGGCATTTGCCCTGAAGCCGCCGGCCGCCGATATCGGCTTCCTGCGCAAGGTCGAGCGCTTTCCGTTCGTGCCGAGCGATGAGAACCTGCTCGAGCAGGATTGCTACGAGGCCTACAACATCCAGGTCGCTGGGCTCGTGCAGCGCATGCGCGCCACCGGCACCAAGCGCGTCGTGATCGGCGTGTCAGGCGGCCTCGATTCCACCCACGCCCTGATCGTCGCCGCCAAGGCGATCGACCTGCTCGGCCTGCCGCGCGAGAACATCCTGGCCTACACCCTGCCGGGCTTTGCCACCGGCAGCGAGAGCAAGACCAACGCGCTCGCGCTGATGAAGGCGTTGCAGACGAGCTGGCAGGAGCTCGACATCCGCACCACGGCGACGCAGATGCTGAGGGATATCGGCCATCCCTTCGGCAAGGGCGAGAAGGTCTACGACGTCACCTTCGAGAACGTGCAGGCGGGCCTGCGCACGGATTATCTGTTCCGGCTCGCCAACCATCACGGCGGCATCGTGATCGGGACCGGCGATCTCTCCGAGCTCGCGCTCGGCTGGTGCACCTATGGTGTCGGCGACCAGATGGCGCATTACAACGTCAACGCCGGCGTGCCGAAGACGCTGATCCAGCATCTGATCCGCTGGGTGATCTCCTCCAAACAGTTCAGCGACGACGTCAATCGCACGCTCGGCTCGATCCTCGTCGCCGAGATCTCGCCCGAGCTCGTGCCGGTCGAGGCCGGGGAGAAACCGCAGAGCACCGAAGCGTCCGTCGGACCTTACGAGCTGCAGGACTTCAACCTGTTCTACACGCTGCGCTTCGGCATGCGGCCGTCCAAGATCGCCTTCATGGCGCTTCAGGCGTGGAAGGACGTTGCTAGCGGCGAATGGCCGCCGGCCTTCCCAAGCGACCGGCGCAGGGCCTATGATCTCAAGGAGATCCGCCGCTGGCTCGAGGTGTTCCTGCGCCGCTTCTTCGCCTTCAGCCAGTTCAAGCGCTCGGCCATGCCGAACGGGCCGAAGGTCTCGGCCGGCGGTTCATTGTCGCCGCGCGGCGATTGGCGCGCACCTTCGGATTCGAGTGCGGCGGCATGGCTCGAGGATCTCGAGCGGAACGTGCCGAACTGATTGGGGGCGCGGATCGAGGGGATGATCGGATGTCGGCTGGCGACGAGGCGGAAGCGGGTGAGGAGGCCAGGGTCGTCAACGGCCTCTACATCTTCGACATCGAAATGCGCGACGGCAAGCGTGGGCAGGCCAGGGGCGTGGTCGTACTCTGCGACGGCCGCATCATGGGCGGCGACAGCTACTTCTACTACACCGGAAGCTACACTTTCCGGAATGGCAAGTGGCGGGGCGACATGATCGTCAATCAGCACACCGAGGCGGTCGGCAGGACGCTCGCGTTCGGCGGCAGGGAGGTCACTTGCGGTTTTTCGGGCGACTATTCCGCCGGCGGCGCCGAGGTCGATGGCATGGCGCTGGTGGGCAAGACCAGCGTGACCTTCACGGCGCGACTGACGCTGAAGGATGCGATGTGATGGCGACTTAATCGGCTCCCTTCCACGGCTGCGTTCCTGCCCAGGAACCTTCGCACGGACAGAACGTTCGCGTCTGTTGTTGCGAATTGTCGAGGAGAGGGACCATGCGTCAACGTTTGCTGTTATCGACTGCGGCCGTCGGGCTCATGCTCGCGTCCGGCCTTGCCTACGCCCAGGCGCCCGGTGAGCGCAGGGACGAGCCGAAACGGACCGAGGAACCGGCCAAGGGCGCTGCTCCGCAGCGCGGCGGTGCGGCTCAAGACCGCGTTCAAGAGCGCACGCAGGGTGCCCAGGAGCGGGTCCAGGGCGCAGGCCGCGAGGATCGAGGCGGCGGCGCTGCCAAGAACGAGGCAAATGACGACAAGCGCCAGCCGGCGACGGCTTCGGAGCGCAATCAACCGAAGGCGAAGGATCAAGCGCAAGAATCTCGCGAGCCGGCGCGGGATCGCAACCGTGAGGCCGAGAGCGCGAAGCCCGGACGCGATGCGGGCAAGAGCAGTGCGGAAACCAAGCAGGACAAGGCTGCGCAGGACAAGGCTGCGCCGCAGAAATCAACCGCCGAATCCGAGAAATCCAAGACCCAGCAGAACCAGCGTCCGGGAACTGCGGCCAACCAGAACGAGCGCAGCCAGGCTCAGCCGCCGCGCAATGCCGCCGAGCAGCAGCCGCCGGCGCAACAGACCAACCGGCCGGCGACCGCGACCGATACCAACCGCACAGCTCCGGCCAGCAACGCGCAGACCGCGCCCGGAACCTCGGCCACACAGACCAACCAGGCCAATCAGACCACGCAGACCAATACGCAGGTCAACCAGCAGGCCCAGGTGACGACCGAGAGGCAGGTGCGGATCTCCGAAACGGTGAGCCGCGCGCGTCTCGCCCAGCCGGAGCGCAATCTGAACATCTCGATCCGGGTCGGCGAGACCATTCCGCCGCGCGTGCGTCTCCACAGGCTGCCGCCCGAGATCATCTCGATCGAGCCGCAATATCGCGACTACGAGTATTTTGCCACGGAAGACGACGTCGTCATCGTGGAGCCGCGCACGCATCGCATCGTCAGCCAGGTGCCGCGCGATCCGTCGCGCGCCCGTGCACAGATGGGCGGCGGCATGTCGTCGAGCATGGCGGCGGCCGGCGGAAGCAATGTGAACTGCCAGATCATGCGGCGTGACGCCTCGGGCAATGTCGCCGAAGCAGAACCGACGACCGTCGGCTCAACCACGCGCATGGATTCGTTGAGCGTGACAGTGCAGATGCCCGGCGGCGGCTCGTCCGCGCCGATCGCCCTCGGCGCTGCGGCGGGCGACATCGTGGTCGCGACGCAAGGGCAGGGCGACTGCACGGTGACGCTCGAGCCGCAAACGCGCTGAGACCGGAAGACGGCCCTGAAACGCGAACGCGCCGCCCGGCTCAACAGCCGGACGGCGCGCATCGCGTTCAATCTGAAAAGTTTCGAGGTCCGGAGTGCCTAGGAGTCCGGACCTCGTCACCTTGCCCCAGCCTTCAATCCCCCGCTCCATGTGGTCCCCCAACCCCATGTCGCGCGATCAGAGGGTGATGCCCGTGGAAGTGGCCGCCGATCGATGTCCCGCGATGTACGCGAAGGTCCGCTAGGATTCCATTCCGGAGCACTACGGACATGATAGCGCTTGCCGTTTGCCCGCGCGGCATCGCTCGCCACCGATCGTTGCTGCTGCTTGAGCCGCAGCGCGCGCGGGCACGATGTCCACATCTCGTCCGCGCTGGGGAAGACGGATTTCACGGGCCTGTCATTGAACTGGTCTAGCGCTGCTCCCGTCATCGCTGACGAAGGAGCTTGCCATGTCGAAGCCGGTGCTGGGCGCCGCATTGTCCATCAAGTCAATTCCCGCGCATCGTGACTGGCTCCTGGAACGGCAGCGCGATCTGGAAATCCAGGACTTTTTCCGCGCCGATCTGCTCGATAGCGACTGGCGCGTAACCGCCGGCGAGATCAAGCAGATGCTCGCAGGTCACACCGGGCGGCTCGGTATCCACGGCCCGTTCTGGGGCTTCAAGATCGACAGCCACGATCCGATGATCCGTCAGGCCGTGACCAAGCGCCTGCTGCAGGGCCTCGAAGCCGCCGAGTTCCTCGGCGCGACGCAGATGGTGATCCATTCGCCGTTCACGACCTGGGACCACAACAATCTCGATCTCTATCCCGACAACCGCGCCAATATCGTCGAGCGCGTCAAGGCGACACTCGCCGAGGTGATCGCGCGCGCCGAGACGATCGGCTGCGAGATCGTCATCGAGAACATCGAGGACAAGGACCCGCGCGACCGCGTGCGCCTCGCCAAAGCGCTGGAAAGCAGCAAGGTCCGTGTCTCGCTCGACACCGGCCACGCCAATTACGCCCACATCTCTACCGGCGCGCCGCCGGTCGATTATTACGTCGAGACCGCCGGCGACATGCTGACGCATGTGCACCTGCAGGACACCGATGGCTTTGCCGACCGGCACTGGGCGCCGGGCGAGGGCAACATTCCCTGGCTCGCCGTATTCCGCGCGCTGGGACGGCTGACGTCGAACCCCCGGCTGATTCTCGAACTCCGCAATCACGACGACGTCCGCAAGGGCGCGGCGCATCTCGCCGCGCTCGGTCTCGCCGAATAACGGTAAATCATAAAGGGCAGGGGTCATCCTCATGAGCAAGCTCACCCGTCGCACCATCCTGAAATCCGGCGGCGCCGCCGCAAGCACTTTGCTGCTGCCGCGCTTTGCGATCGCGCAAGGCGACAATCGTCCGTCGGTGACGATCGCGGTGCAGAAGGTCACGAATGCGAACGTGCTCGACGTGCTGCGCGAGCAGTCCAATGTCGGCGAGCGGGTGTTCTTCTCCTCGATCTGGGAAGGCCTGATCTCGAAGAACTGGCGCGGCAAACTCGAAGCCGTGCCGGGCCTTGCCACCGAATGGCGCCGCATCGACGACCAGACCGTCGAGGTGAAGCTGCGCCAGGGCGTCAAGTTCCACAACGGCGACGAGCTCACGGCGGAAGACGTCGTCTTCACCTTCAGCCGCGAACGCATGTTCGGCGAGACCGAGGCCAAGAACCGCTCCACCATCAAGGCGTTCGAGAAGATTCCGACGCCGCGCCCGGGCAAGGAGCTGCCGCCGGACGTTCCCGCGGTCGCCCGCCGCATCTGGCCGGACCTCGTGCGCGTCGATGCCGTCGACAAGTACACGGTGCGCTTCTACAACGCGACGCCCGACGTCACGATCGAGGGCCGGCTGTCGCGCTACGGCTCCGACATCATGAACCGCCGCGCCTGGGAAGAGGCGGCGAGCTATCTCGACTGGGCCCGCAAGCCGGTGACGACCGGCCCCTACAAGGTCGTCGAGCTCAAGCCCGACGTCTCGCTGACGCTGGAAGCCCACGACGAATATTGGGGCGGCCGGCCGCCGCTCAAGCGGATCCGCTTCCTCGAAGTGCCTGAAGTCGCGAGCCGCATCAACGGCCTGCTCTCGGGCGAGTACCAGTTCGCCTGCGACATCCCGCCGGACCAGATCGCCGGCATCGAGAAGAATTCCGCCTTCGAAGTGCAGGGCGGCACGATTCAGAATCACCGCCTCACAGTGTTCGACAAGAACCACGCCGTGCTCGCCAATCCGCTTGTGCGGCGCGCCTTCACCCACGCGATCGATCGCCAGGCGATCGTCGACAGCCTGTGGGCCGGCCGCACCCGCGTGCCGAAGGGGCTGCAATGGGAATTCTACGGCGACATGTTCAACGCCGACTGGAACGTGCCGGCCTACGATCCCAAGCTGGCGCAGGATCTGCTGAAGCAGGCCAATTACAAGGGTGACCCGATCCCGTACCGCCTGCTCAACAATTACTACACCAACCAGGTCGCCACCGCGCAGATCCTGGTCGAGATGTGGAAGTCGGTCGGCCTCAATGTGCAGATCGAGACCAAGGAGAACTGGTCGCAGATCATGGAGCGGGCGCCGACCCGCGCCGTGCGCGACTGGTCGAATTCGGCCGCCTTCAACGATCCGGTCTCCTCGCTGGTCGCCCAGCACGGCCCCAACGGCCAGCAGCAGCAGATCGGCGAATGGACCAACGCCGAGCTGAACACGCTCTCCGAGTTTCTGGAGACCTCGACCGACCGGGCCGCCCGCAAGAAGGCGTTCCGCCGCATGCTGGAGATCGCCGAGCGCGAGGATCCCGCCTACACGGTGCTGCACCAGAACGCGACCTTCACGGCCAAGCCGAAATCGATCAAGTGGAAGGCGGCGCCTGCCTTTGCGATGGATTTTCGTGCCGGCAATTTCGAGGCCTGAAGGTGACGCCGCTGGTCAGCATCGAGGACTTGCGCGTCGCCTTTAACGGCGTGCCGGTCTTGCGCGGCGTCGATATTGCCTTGCAGAAGGGCGAGGCCGTCGGCCTCGTCGGCGAGTCCGGCTCCGGCAAATCGGTGACGTGGCTCGCTGCGCTGGGGCTGTTGCCGCGACATGCGCAAGTCTCCGGCTCGGTGCGGCTCGACGGGCGCCAGATTCTCGGCGCGCCAGCCGGCGAGCTCGACCAGGTCAGGGGCGGGCGCATCGCCATGATCTTTCAGGATCCGGCGAGCGCGCTCAACCCGGTGCTGACCATCCGCAGGCAGCTTTGCGAAGCGCTGGTATTACACCGCGATCTCCAAGGCAACGCCGTGAAGGCGGAAGCGCGGCGGCTGCTCGATCTCGTCGGCATCCCCGACGCAGGCCGGCGCTTGGAAGCCTATCCGCACGAATTCTCGGGCGGCCAGGTCCAGCGCATCATGATCGCGATGGCGCTCGCCGGGAATCCCGATCTCTTGATCGCGGACGAGCCGACCACGGCGCTCGATGCCACCATTCAGGCGCAGATCCTGGAGCTGCTTTCAACCGTCCGCCGCGAGCTCGGCATGGCCATGGTGCTGATCAGCCACGACCTCGGCGTGGTCGCGGAGAATTGCGACCGCGTCGCGGTGATGTATGCCGGCCGCATCGTCGAGCAGGCCCCGAGCATCCAGCTGTTCGCCGATCCCGTGCACCCTTACGCGCAAGGGTTGATCGGCGCACTGCCGCCGCTCGATGGTCCACGGCGGCGCCTCACCGCCATTCCCGGCACGGTGCCTGATCCCGCGCACATGCCTGGCGGCTGCGCCTTCGCGCCGCGCTGTTCGCTGGTCGCGGAAGCATGCGGCCTTGCGGCGCCGACCCTGGCGCCGATCGCCGATGACCGCAGCGTCGCCTGCATCCGTGCCGAGGCCTCGCGCCGCGCGCTGCTCGGGATCGCCGCCGAATGAGTTCGCCGCTCGTCGAGGTCTCCGCGATCTCGCGCACCTATGCGATGCGGTCCGGAATGTTCGGGCGAGCCGCGGCCGTTCACGCCGTCGATGGCGTGTCGCTCACGATTGCCAGAGGCCAGACGCTGGGTCTCGTCGGCGAATCCGGTTCGGGCAAATCCACCACGGGCCGCCTCGTGCTCGGCCTCGAGCCGCCGGACCGCGGCGCGGTGCGGTTCGATGGCAAGCCGATGACCGCGCTTGGGACGACGGCCTGGCGTGCGCAGCGCGCGCGGATGCAGATGATCTTCCAGGATCCGCTCGGCGCGCTCGACCGTCGACTGCCGGTCGCAACGCAGATCCGCGAGCCGCTTGATATTCACGGCATCGGCACGCCGGCGATGCGCGACGACCGGGTGCGCGAATTGTTGCGCGCCGTCGAGCTGACACCGGCGCATGGCGCGCGTTATCCCGGCGCGCTCTCCGGCGGCCAGCGTCAGCGCATCGTGCTGGCGCGGGCGCTGGCCACCAAGCCGGATTTCCTGGTCTGCGACGAGCCGGTCAGCGCGCTCGACGTCTCGATCCAGGCGCAGGTGGTGAACCTGCTCTGCGATCTCCAGGCGCAGCTGTCGCTGACGTTGCTGTTCATCAGCCACGATTTGCGCGTCGTCAGGCAGATCAGCAACGTCGTCGCCGTGATGTATCTCGGCCGCATCGTCGAGATCGGCAGCGCCGACGATCTGTTCGCCCGGCCCGAGCACCCCTACACCCAGGCCCTGGTCTCGGCCTCGCCCGCGCCGGGCCGCCGCAGCGCGGGCCGCATCGTGCTATCAGGCGATCCGCCGAACCCGGCCGCGCGCCCCGCAGGCTGCGCCTTCCATCCGCGCTGCCCGCGCGCCATTGCGCGCTGTGCGAGCGAGGTGCCGGCGCTGTCCGCCGTCGGCGGCGACAGGCAGGTCGCCTGCCATCTCGTCACCGGCGCTGCGACACGGGATGCCGCCTGATGGGTCGTTATTTCGCCGTTCGGATCGGACGCGCTGCGCTCACGATCGTGCTCGTCGTCACCTTTGCCTTCATCGTGTTGCGCCTGTCGGGCGATCCCGCGCTGATGATCCTGGGGCCTGAGGCACCGCCCGAGGTGCTCGCGGCGTTTCGCAAGGCCTGGGGCCTCGATGATCCGATCTGGGCTCAATACTTCGATTATTTCGGCGCCATCGCGCGAGGCGAGCTCGGCCGCTCCATGCGCGACGGCCGGCCCGCGATCGAGCTGGTGCTGGAACGCATCCCGGCGACGCTGGCGCTGACCCTGCCGGCGTTCTTCTTCAAGGTGGCGCTCGGCGTTCCCGCAGGGATTTACGCGGCGCTGCATCGCGGCTCGGGAATCGACCGCGCCGTGATGATGACGGCGGTCGCCGGCTTCACCGTGCCGAGTTTCGTGCTCGCGCTGCTGCTGGTGCTCGTCTTCGCCGTGCAGCTCGGCTGGCTGCCCTCGGGCGGGCAGGACAGCTGGCGCCACGCCATCCTGCCGATCGCAACGCTCAGCCTCGGCGGCGCCGCGGTGCTGGCGCGCTTCACCCGCAGCGCCATGCTGGAGGTGCTGGGCCAGCCTTATATCCGCGCCGCATCCGCAAAAGGCGTGCCGTGGCGCAAGGTGGTGACCTCGCATGCACTGCCGAATGCAGCGATCCCGACCGTGACCATCCTCGGCTTCATGGTCGGCACGCTGATCGCAGGCGCCGTCGTGGTCGAGAGCGTGTTCGCCTGGCCGGGAGTAGGGCGGCTTCTTGTCGTTGCGGTCGCCAATCGCGATCTCGCCGTCGTGCAATGCATCCTGCTGTTGGTCGCGATGACCATGGTGACGTCCAATCTGATCGTCGATTTCCTCTACGGCTTCCTCGATCCGCGCCTGCGCAGCAAGGGAGCGCATGCATGACCGACGCCACGCTCAAGGTTACCCCTATCCGCCGCCGCTTCGGCCTGCCGGCCGTTCCGATCTCAGTTGCGCTGGCGGTCACCTGGATCGTCGCGATGCTGCTGATCGCGGCCTTTGCGGAGAAGATCGCGCCTTACGGTTTCACGCAGCTCGACCTGCGCAACCGGCTCGCTGCGCCCGGCAATGCCGCGCACTGGCTCGGCACCGACGAGCTTGGCCGGGACGTGCTGTCGCGGCTGCTCGTTTCCATCCGCATCTCGCTGCTGATCGCGTTCGGCGCCACCGCGATCTCGGCCGTGGTCGGGACCATGCTCGGCTTCCTCGCCGCCCATTTTCGCGGGGCCGTCGAGCAGCTCGTGCTGATGCTGTCGGACTTCCAGGCCAGCATGCCGTTCCTGATCATGGCGCTGGCCGTGCTCGCCTTTTTCGGCAACTCGCTGCCACTTCTGGTCGGCCTGATGGGCCTGTTCGGCTGGGAGCGCTATGCCCGCATCGCGCGCGGCCTTGCCATCTCCGCCAATGCGCAAGGCTACGCCGCCGCCGTCCGCCAGTTGGGGGCGACGCCGTCGCGGATCTACCTCCGGCACATCCTGCCCAACATCGCCTCGACCCTGATCGTTTCGACCACGCTGGTCTTCCCCGAGGTAATCCTGATGGAGTCGGGCCTGTCCTTCCTCGGCCTCGGCGTGCAGCCGCCGATGACCAGCCTCGGCAACATGGTCGGCTACGGCCGCGAATATCTGACCCGCGCCCCCTGGATCATGCTGGCGCCGGCGACCACCATCGTGGTGACCACGCTCGCGGTCTCCGTGATCGGCGACTGGCTGCGCGACCGGCTCGATCCGACGCTGCAATAGGGGCTCCGACACCCCCCGCTGTCATTCCGGGGCGCGCCGAAAGGCGCGAACCCGGAATCCATTGTCCCGCGGGTGCTGCCGCCCGATGGATTCCGGGTTCGATGCTGCGCATCGCCCCGGAATGACGGAGAGGTAAGACCGGCGACAAAAACCCCGCGCCGGGAGCAGGGGAGCCCTGCCGGGCCCAAGTTCCCGTTGCGCCCGCCGGATCCGTGCGCTATCCGGCCCGAAAGGCCTGAGGCGGCTTCATATTTTCCCGCCCCGGCCCAACCCGAGGACGGAAACCGCCATGCCAGCCTATCGCTCCCGCACCACAACCCACGGCCGCAACATGGCGGGCGCCCGCGGCCTCTGGCGCGCGACCGGCATGAAGGACGCCGATTTCGGCAAGCCGATCATCGCGGTCGTCAATTCCTTCACCCAGTTCGTGCCCGGCCACGTCCATCTGAAGGACCTCGGCCAGCTCGTGGCCCGCGAGATCGAGCAGGCCGGCGGCGTCGCCAAGGAGTTCAACACCATCGCGGTCGACGATGGCATCGCCATGGGCCATGACGGCATGCTCTACAGCCTGCCGTCGCGTGAGCTGATCGCCGACAGCGTCGAGTACATGGCCAACGCGCATTGCGCCGACGGTCTCGTCTGCATCTCCAACTGCGACAAGATCACGCCCGGCATGCTGATGGCAGCGCTCAGGCTCAACATCCCCGCCGTGTTCGTCTCGGGCGGGCCGATGGAGGCCGGCAAGGTCAAGCTGGCCGGCAAGACCAAGGCCGTCGACCTCATCGACGCCATGGTGGCCGCGGCGGATTCCAAGGTCAGCGACGACGACGTCAAGGTGATCGAGCGCTCGGCGTGCCCGACCTGCGGCTCCTGCTCGGGCATGTTCACCGCCAATTCCATGAACTGCCTGACCGAGGCGCTGGGCCTCGCGCTGCCCGGCAACGGCTCGGTGGTCGCAACCCATGCCGACCGCAAGCGGCTGTTCGTCGAGGCCGGCCACACCATCGTCGATCTGGTCCGCCGCTATTACGAGCAGGACGACGCCTCCGTGTTGCCGCGCAACATCGCCAACTTCAAGGCATTCGAGAACGCGATGACGCTCGACATCGCCATGGGCGGCTCGACCAACACCGTGCTGCATCTGCTCGCCGCGGCCCATGAAGGGCAGGTCGAGTTCACCATGCGCGACATCGACCGGCTTTCGCGCCGCGTGCCGGTGCTCTGCAAGGTCGCGCCCTCCGTCGCCGACGTGCACGTCGAGGACGTGCATCGTGCCGGTGGCATCATGGGCATCCTGGGCGAGCTCGACCGCGCCGGGCTGATCGACACTTCGGTCTCGACGGTGCACGCGCCGACCATGAACGAGGCGCTGGAGCGCTGGGACATCAAGCGCACCAAGAGCGAGACGGTGCGCACCTTTTATCGCGCCTCGCCCGGCGGCATCCCGACGCAGGTCGCCTTCAGCCAGGAGCGCCGTTACGACGAGCTCGATGCCGACCGCGAGAAGGGCGTGGTGCGCGATCTCGAACACGCCTTCAGCAAGGACGGCGGCCTCGCCGTGCTCTACGGCAATCTCGCGCAGGACGGCTGCATCGTGAAGACCGCCGGTGTCGATGCCTCGATCCTGAAATTCTCCGGCCCCGCGCGCGTGTTCGAAAGCCAGGACGCGGCGGTCGAAGGCATTCTGGGCGGCAAGGTCGTCGCGGGCGAGGTCGTCGTGGTGCGCTACGAAGGCCCGCGCGGCGGCCCCGGCATGCAGGAGATGCTGTATCCGACCAGCTATTTGAAATCGATGGGCCTGGGCAAGGCTTGCGCGCTCGTCACCGACGGCCGCTTCTCGGGCGGCTCGTCCGGCCTGTCGATCGGACATCTGTCGCCGGAAGCCGCCGAAGGCGGCAATATCGGTCTCGTGCGCGACGGCGACCGCATCGCCATCGACATCCCGAACCGCAGCATCAGCCTCGAGGTTTCCGACGAGGAGCTCGTCAGGCGCCGCGCTGCGGAGGAGGCGAAGGGCGATGCCGCCTGGCAGCCGGCCAATCGCAAGCGCAACGTCTCCACCGCGCTGCAGGCCTACGCCGCGCTCACCACCAGCGCCGCGCGCGGCGCGGTGCGCGAGGTGAAGCGGCGTCCGAAGTAGGCGCCCGATCGGCACCACAAGGATGGGTCGGCGATCTTCGGAACGCCTCGCGGCTCCCTGCGAGCAGGCCGTCGCGCTGTTGCAGGAAACGCGAAGCCGAAACGGAGATTTGGAAGAACGGCCCCCGCGTCCCCGGGGCGTGGGCTGGTTGGGTGGGGAGCGGGAGCCGTTTGCGTAGTGGGCACCCGACGTGCGGGCTCGCCCGCCAGGCGCCACCACCTTAGTGCATTTATCCACATTATGCTATTTAATTTATATTAATTGTCTTTTTATTTCGATTTAATCGTGCCATCCTGAGAAAAATCGCCAAAATCCGATTTTCCGAATCCGGCCGAGGCGGTCGCCGTGTCGAGGTACGTCCGCAAAGGTTCGGATTGCCAGCAGCGGAGTTAGTCATGAGCCATTCTCCATCACTCGTGCCGCAAATCACGACAGACCGGGACGTCTACCTCGTGCTCGATGACTTCGGCCGCCGGCTGGGCAGGGCCTGGTGCGAGACGGCCGAGGAGGACGCCAATCGCGCGACCCTGCTCAGACATCTCGCCGAAGGGCAGTATCTCCATCCCACACGTATCGTGGCGTTCAACACCGCGGAGGGATGGTCGCGGGATGCCACCGCCGAAATTGCCGATGAGCTGCGTCGCCGCTTCGTCGAGCTCGAGGAGACCGATCCCTCGCTGCTGGAGTTCCTGGAAAGAGCAGCGAGGCGTTGAAGCTCTTACTGTCGAGGGCGGATGAACGCTGCAAATTGTGCTCGAACGAGCACCGCGGCGATGTCCGATTCCGCACGCGCTTGTCATGCGCACGTCGCTGCAAACATTCCCGCGCGCTTATGCGCGTGGTCAATGAGTTCTTACCGCTCCGCCGCGACCGGCCGTTCGCATTAAGGATGCTCCGACGAAGTTCGGCAAAGCAAGGTTTAGCGGCATATACTCGCGCGACCTTCGCTAATCCATTTCGGGCAACTGGGGCACCGCTACAATGTCTCGTACTCTTGCTGTCGTTTTCTCGACCGCCGTCGCCGCGATTTCCATGACGGGCGCAGCCTCCGCCGGCTGCTACAATTGCTACACGCCGTCGCCGTGCACGACCTGCTATCAGCAGCAATATGTGCCGCCGCAATATCGCACCGTCGACGAGACCGTGATGGTCTCCCCGGGCGCTGTGGTCGCGCACCGTACACCGGCGCAGTATCGCACCGTGATGGTGCCGCAGACCGTGATGGTCGCGCCGCCGAGCGTCCAGTACGAGCGCATCCCGCCGCAATACGCCACCCGCCAGCGCGTCGAGATGGTTTCGCCGGGCTATTCCTACTACGCCCCGGTGCAGATGAACTGCGCGTCCTGCGGCTATTGACGCCAGCCAACGGAACAGGCTTCGAGCGGCGCTCCCTTAAGGGGGCGCCGTTTGCTTTTACGAGGCGCAAAGCGAGGCCCGGGTATGGAGACCAATCCGGCCGGGCCTCGCAACCAGCGATGCCCTGGGAGACGTCGCCAGTGTCTGCGGATTTGCGAAGGCAATAGGCTAAGCGAGCAGGCTGACGCTTGCCTGACAAGAAGCCGGAGGCGAGGGCGGGCCAACTTCGCGTTGCCTTGCGCAGGCGACTGGGTTAAGCGACAGCCATTCCAGGCTCAGGAAGGGTGGCCGAGTGGTTTAAGGCACCGGTCTTGAAAACCGGCGTGCCCGCAAGGGTACCGTGGGTTCGAATCCCACCCCTTCCGCCAAAACATCAGCAAAATCAATTACTTACATCGATTGTTGCGATCGAACGCACAAATGAACGTACAACCGATGCTGATTTGATCGTCGCGGAAGGCGTCGCGATATTTTGGACTGCAATCGCCATACGCTTTCTGCTCGCACGACTAAGGCGAGGCCCGGCGGGCCAGGTCGTCACCCGTCGCAGCGAGCCTCTGCTGTGAATGCCCCGTGAATAGGCCGTTCAATCACCGTTGGGCCATGGAACGCTATTGTCCTCGCCAGAATTGAACCTCTGGAGGAGGACATTCAAATGCTCGTGACCATCGCAGCCGCCGCGCTAGCCCTTCAAACGAACCTACCGATTCCCTCAGGTATCCAAAGCCCTCCGTCCATCCAGCAGGTCCAATATGGTGTTCCCCGGCACCCACCGCCGTGCGGCCATGGGTGGGATCTGAGAGCCCGTGATGGCATGTGTTACCCGAACGGGTATCTTCCTCCGCAGGAGCAGGAAGCTCGGACACGCTACTATCGCGGATACGACTACTACCCTCGGCATCGGCGTCACTATCGCTCCTACTGGGACGATTGAGCGTGCGCGCGGCGGCGGGGTTGCCGCCGTCCTGTTCGTCGTCATCTGTTGGCGAGAGCGCGTGAAGCGGCGCCGCGATCAGAACGGAGAAGGCCCGCCAAGCGTAGACCGGCGGGCCTAGCTCTCTCAGCTCTGACAGAAACGCTGAAGGTCATATAGCAGCGACGTGATGATCGGTTCGTCGCCGCTCACGCCGTCCAGGCTGCCGTTGATCTCAACGCAGCGCAGCTTCGCGCGCATTCCTTCTATGGTTGCCGCGGGTGTTGCGGCCACCTCGGCAGCGAGTTGAGCACAGATCCGGCCGCGCCTTTTCACCTCGCGGTCGGCTTTGACGTACCCACGGGGGCGCTTGTGCCAAGCGTCAAATGCTTCAACGATCTCTCGACCACGCGCGGCCAGTTCCTCGGATGCGGGAATACGGCGTTGGATGATGGCAAAGGTGTCCGGAGTTTCTTCCTTTTCCGTCTCCCACTGGTCCACGTGTCGCCATTGACCAATGTCGCAGGGGCGGCGCCAAAACTCGTCAGAGGCCTCGAACGCCTTCCGCCCCAGCTCCAGATCTCGGGGCCGTATACGCAGCACCTCTGGCGGAGCCGGGCGCTCCAATTCGTCCAGTCTGGTGACGGCTTCGAAATAGCGCTTCTCCGCCGCGATGCAATCCTCGATGAGGTCGAATAGTGCCGCGTCGGGATGGGGAGAAGCGGGCGAGATATCCATCACGTTCGGCGCTGGCAGCGCCTCAGGCTGAGAGGGAATTGCAGCGGTGGCGAGCGTGGCGGCGCCAACGAAAACGTTCATGAGTGACCTCCTGCTGATCTGCGCCCCGCCCGAGGGAATCCCTGCCGACTGCGATGGTTCGCCGTCCACAGGGCCGCGCTGGCATGCGCCGGGCGGGCTGGTGGGAATCAGAGGAGGTGAGGAGAATTGACCCGCGCCTGGGGCGCTGGATTGAAGGGCCGGCCTAATGCCTTTTAAGCGGCGAGGACGCGAGCGATCAGCGCGTTGGTAGCCGAGCAACTATATTGGACAGCACTTTAGGTGGTAGGCCAATGCCTGATAATTTCCAGGTCGCGCCTTCAAGATGCATGCTCACGCTGCCCTCGTCCTCACTGTGGCCAAGGCGCAATGCTAACTCTACAGGCTTCACTAGGGTGATGCGTCGGGCGAAAACAAAGATGTTGGAGATGTCGAGATCGGCCAGGGATGACATTGATCCGAAATCTATGTTTTCGGCGGCGCTGCGGACCGCGCCGGTGTTTAGCAGCACGGCGAGATTTTCCGGCGTCATGAGTTTGATCGCGAGATCATCCGCGATCGTTGCGCCGAACGCATTGATCGCCATCCTCTCTAACGGGCGCACCGTCCGTTTCTGGCCAAGGCGGTCAAGGTAGGCGGACATCACCTGATCAACGATGGAATGCCGAACGCGCGGCAAATCGGTGCGAGCAATCACCTGGGTGGCGTCCCCGCTGCGAACCGCCGAGACTAGCGCTAACGTGGATACGAACGCCGACCCGGCATACACCACAAGGCAGAGCAGGAGGACCGCAGCGATACCAAGGAGCCACTTCATGAAGCGGCAATTTGGGCTCTCCGGCTTTGTTCCAATCAAAGGCGTTGGCGCCCGCCCGACGGCGAGGCATGCTTCGGTGAGGGAGGACCATCAGTGCCCGCTTACCTCGTCCGCATCATCGAGACCCGCGACCTCGTGGGCATCTTCGTCGCTGATGACGAGGACGATCTCGAGCTCGTTGTCGACGAGTGCACCGACGTGCCGTACTGTGAATATGTCGAGCTGCCTCCTGGCGGCGTCATGTGGGAGAGGCCGGCAAAACCGGTGCCCCTCGACCCGGGGGACCCTGAAGACGGCGCGTCGCCGATCGAGGAGTTTCCCTGGAGCGGCGCCTCTCTGACCGAGGCATGGTGGTTCATCGCCTACGGGCGAGACGAAGTGGAATGGATGCCCTTTGTGGAAGATCCGCCGCAACCACCGCGCCCGCAGCCGCTCACGAAGACGCCGAGGGACCCGGGCAGGGTGATCCCGATCCGGAAGCGACAATCGCCCTAGTGCAATACCCGGCCGGCCTCGGCGAGGCGGACCCTTTCTCTCAGCTCCTCGAGCTCCTCGATCGCTTCCAGCAACCTCAAGAGCTCGCGGGCAGGGTGTATCAAACTGGACTTCGGCTGCTTTGGAGTCCGAACTCGCTGTCTCATCGGTGCACGCCTCCATGCTGGGGACGTCCAACTGGCAAGCAGCGTGCCACCCCGTGAAGGGGTAGATTTTTAACGCAAATCAGCTGATGATGTCCGTGGGCGTGACAACCCGGACCAGAGCTATAGCCGCACATCCTTGATCAGGATGACACCGATTGACGTCGGTGGTGACGGCTGAATCGTGCGGCTTCGCCGCATGAACGGACGCTGGCGATGCGGCTCCGAACCCTTCCGCCAGTATGATCTCGCGCACTGGCGCGTCCGAATTCATCCGGGAGATAATACAGTTATTGCAATGGTCTGATCCAGAGCATCGATCGTCGTAAGACCGTAGGGGCAGGGCGGCGTGAACTACGGTTGGCTCGCAGGGGTCACAACACGCGTCCCCACCCCGTCTCTTTGGGCATGCGCTAAAACCAGTCGTCAGCTCTTCGTGTCACCGCCCTTCAGCGCGTCCCACGCGGCCTTGTTGGCCCGGTCGAACGCCTTGCGGGATTCGGCGAGTGCGGCGCTCATCACCGACCATGACTCGCTGCCGGCCTGCTTCAGCTTTTGCAGGCGTGCTTCGGCTTCGGAGGCGTCGGACTTCATCTGCTTGAGCGCGGCGTCGACGTCCGCGGTGCGGGCTGCGGCGACCTTGCCAGCGGCCTCGCGGAATTTCTCTGCGGCCTCGCCCCAGGCCTTGGCCTGTGCAGCTGCAAGATCCCTGAACGTGGCCTGCTGCTGCTCGAGTTGTTTGCCGGCGCTTTCGAAGTAGGTCTTCATCTGGGCTTCGAAACCGTTCCATTGCCGTTCCAACTCGGCCTTGGCATCGGCCCACGCCGCTTCACCTTCCTTCGCCTTGGCCTTGAGCAGCGCCTGAAACTCGTCGCGGCGCTGCGTCAGATCGGACAGGAGCTGATCAGTCTTGACCTTGGACTCAGCCTTGGCCTGACCGGCCTTGACCTCGAACGAGCCCAACGCGGCGTCCATTTCGTCGATCCGCTCCTTGGCCCAGTTGAGATAGAAATGCATGCTGCTCTGCTGTGACATTGGCGGTCTCCGTTGATTGGCCGAGGTCAGTTTCCCAGAGCTTCGGCTTGTTGGTATTGACCTGTCTCAATGCTGTGGAGGGAGCGCAGCGCGCCCGAGCCAAGGGACGCACGAACCTGCGGCAGGAACGCTATCCAATGTGGGAAATTGGCCCGAGAACAAGCTTCATGGCGGCCAACGCATGTTCTTCTTTTTCTCGAACCGGCTGGGATGTCTCGGCTCGCTGCTGATCTCCGGCCTGGTCACGGTGATGCTGCTCTTGCTGCTCGGAGTCATTCGGTTCTGACGTTCGGCGCCTGGATCCAACCGTCATTTCTCCCTTCGTGCTCCGTCAGGAACTTGGCTCCAGCTCGCCAGTTGTTCGCAGTCTCGACCACACGGAGAGCGTCCTTGGAAAGCACCATCATTGGAGAATTCGACACGCGCCGCGGCGCCGAGCTTGCGGTTGAGCATGTCGTGCAGGAATGCGGCGTGCCGCGAGGCGACGTCTTCGTCCAGCCCGTCGGCGATGCGAATACGGTGGGAACACGCCCGGCAGGTCCCGACGCCAAGACCGCGCCCACTCCGGAAGGACGGCAGAAGCTGGAAGGCCTGATCGAGGTGTCAGTCGATTTTCACGGCGACGCCCCTGAGAAGATCGCGGATGCGTTGCGGAGCGCCGGCGCGAAGACTGTCCGCACCAAATGACGAATTGTGCGGTATGCCCAGTAAGCGCCGGACATCCGGCATTGCCGTCGACCCGCAGCTGCTGACGGCGTGGAACCCCTTGAGCATCCAGCGCGTTTAGACGCGAATGCCAATTGCGAGGTCCACCTGCTTCAGAGCTCATCGACTCTCATTCCCGGCGACACCGTCTGGCGGCGGTGCAAGGCGCGGCGCGTGGCGGTTCTGAACGACGCCGCCGCCTATTTCGCAGCGCTGCGGGAGGCCCTGCTGGAGGCGCAGGATCTCGTCTATATCATCGGCTGGGATATCCATAGCAAGACGCGCCTGGTCGGAGCTTCCGGTCGTGCGGATGATGGCCTGCCTGAGGAGCTCGGTCCCTTGCTGCGCGCCCTGGTGCAGCGCCGGCCCGCCTTGCGCATCAATATTCTCGTCTGGGACTTCGTCTCGTTTTACGCCTCCGAGAGAGAGTGGAATTCCGCGACGAAAATCACGGCCGACACGGATGGCCGCGTCCGGTTGCATCTGGACGCCACGCTTCCGTTCGGTTCGGCGCAACACCAGAAGATCGTCTGCGTCGACGGATCACTGGCGTTCGTCGGCGGCCTCGATCTGACGATCAGGCGCTGGGACACGAGTGACCACCGCGCCGACAACGCCATGCGCTGCGACCCTCAGCGCAAGCCGTATCCGCCGTTTCACGACGTTCAATGCCTGGTCGACGGGGATGCTGCGGAGCAGCTGTTCGCCCTCGTGGAGCAGCGCTGGCGTGCGGCAGGCCAACAGGCCGATGAGCGGCGCGCGCTGAAGACGGGTCGATGGCCGGCGAACGTGCCTGTCGAGGCCGAGCACTTGCCGGTCGGGATCGCCAGGACCGAGGTGGTCTGTCCTGCAGGCTCGACCATCAGGGAGGTCGAACGCTCCTTCATTGCGGCGATCCGGTCCGCAACGAGCTTCGTGTACATCGAAAATCAGTTCACCAGCGCGACCAGGATGGCGCGCGAATTGGCGGAGCAGATGCGTCGCGTGCCGTCGCTTCGGGTTCTGGTCGTCGCTCCGAAACTGCATTCGTCGTGGCTGGAATCTCAGGCCATGCAGAACGGCCGTGGCGCCTTCATCGACTGCTTCAGCGCGGCTGGCGTGGCCGATCGCATCCGCTTCGTCTATCCGGTCTCCCGCAGCGGCAATAAGGAAGCCGCGGTGATGGTGCACAGCAAGCTCATGGTCGTCGACGACCGGATCTTGCGGATCGGCTCGGCCAATTTGAACAATCGATCGATGGGCGCCGACAGCGAATGCGACCTCATCTTTGAAGCTGAATCCGAGCAGCATCGGGATTTCATCGCCTCGGTCCGCCGTCGTCTCATCGCTCATTTCTGCGGTCTCGACGAACAGGCCGTCTCGCAAAACGAGCATCGGCTGTTCGCCCTGCTGGACCAGGTGTCGAAAACGGGCGGGGCGAAGACCTTGCGCAAAGTGGAGTCCTCGGTTCTGACCAGCACGCTAGCTACCCTGGTTCAGCCGGTGGCGGACCCTGAGCTGCCGCTGCATCTGGAGCGCGCGGCATCGCGCATGTGGAGCACGAAGACGATCATCGGGATCGCCTCGATCGCCCTGGCGCTTCTTGGACTGGCGCTGGCCTGGTCGTACACGTCCCTGAGCGATTACGCCGATGCGGGCCGGCTCTCCTCGTTCCTGTCTGCCTATTCGCAGTCGGTCTGGGGACCGCCATTCGCGATTGCGGCCTTTGTCGTCGGCGGGCTGGTCATCTTTCCGGTTCTCGTGCTCATTGCTGCGACTGCCGCCGCCCTTGGGCCATGGCTGGGTTTCGTTACCGCAATGGCGGGCGTCTCGCTGAGCGCGCTCCTCCTTTTTGCGATCGGACGGTTCCTGGGCCGAGAGCGCCTTCAGCGCTTGCTGGGACGCCGTGCCGCGCGCATCCAGGAGCGCGTCGTCGGCAAGGGAATTTTGGCCGTCGTCATCATCCGGATGATTCCCATCGCACCGTTCTCGGTGGTGAATGTCGTAGCCGGTGCGAGCACGCTGCCACTCCGTGATTTCCTGGTCGGAACGCTGCTGGGCATGATGCCCGGCATTCTCGCCATGGCCGTTCTGGGAGCGCAGATCGCAGATCTGGCCAGGAATGCGTCCTGGAGCAACGTATTGCTGCTCACGCTGGCATTTCTGGGCTGGCTCGGCGTCTGTGCGGGCGCTCAATTCCTCGCGACGTGGCTCGCCGGGAGGCGCTGATGGCGCCGATGCGCTTCATGACTTGGAACGTGCACGGCACGTTCAATCTCAATCCGAAGTTCGATCTGGAGGGTGTTTGCTCCGTCATTCGCAAATGGTCGCCGGATGTCGTCGCGCTTCAGGAGGTGGATTCCCGATCGCGGACGGACGATCCGTTCGCGAAGCTGGCGCGTGTCGTCGGCGATCATCGCGTTCATGCCAAATCAATCGTCACGGAGGACGGTGACTACGGCCAGATGCTCATGAGCCGCCTTCCGTTCTCCGGCGTGCCCGAGATCGTCGACGTGTCATATCGGGAGCGGGAGCCGCGCAGGGCGATTGCCGCTGGGCTGTTGACGCCTTTCGGCGATGTCCGCGTGGTCGCCACTCATCTCGGCCTCAGCATCCACGAGCGTCATGCGCAGGCCCAGGCCCTGGTGAGCCTGGTGAAGCCCGAAAGGACCGTCGTGCTCGGCGATTTCAACGACTGGTTCTGGGTGAAATCGGTGCGGCGCGTGCTGGCGCAGGTCTGTCCGAACCGGACGCGGCTGCGGACCTTTCCGGCGCATTTGCCCTTGCTTCGGCTCGACCGCATCTATGCAACGCGGGACAGCCGCTTCGACAAGGTCTGGACCGACGAAGAGGCGAGAGCCTATTCGGATCATTTGCCGGTGATCGCGGACATCGCGATCTGATGGTTCCGGCGAGCGGAGCGCGGATGGGCTCCGGCGCCTTGAGAAAGTCGTTGTGGTATAGTGACTTAGCTACTGTGCATGGGGTTGTTTTCGCAGAACTTCATGTCTCCTGCCGACGCTCGCGAACAGGACCATGCGGAACTTTTTCCTCACGGCCACGTTCACTCGGCATGACTGAAGACCTTTCCTTCCGACGCAAACCCCTGACTCCCGAACAGCGCCACGCCCGCGACGCGGCTCGCCGGATCGAGGCCGAGAAGGCCATGCGCGACCACGAAGCGGCGCAGAAGGCGTTCTACGCCAACAAGGAACGGCTGAAGGCCGAGCGGCTGGCGCGTGAAGCGGCGGCGGCGAAGGGTTGAGCGAACCGCGCTTCGCCGCTCAAACTCCCAAATCGCTTCTCCTGCGGCTGCCTTGGTGCGCCCCCCGCGAGGCGCTTGTCTCGCGATCGCCTAGGCCGCGATCCGGGGCAATCATCAGCGACCTTCAGCAGACCCCTTCGTCATCCGGCGCCGCGTCTGCTTATTGAATGGCAACCTTCCCAGTTTGACCAGCGCTCGCTTGCGCAGCACTGGCGAGCCGCGTGCACTCGCCTTGAGGGCAGGCTTGACGGCGCTCGGCTTCCGGGAGGAAGCTTCCAATGATCCGAAACTGACGTGAACCACGGAGACGTTCGCTCCCAGCAAGTCCGATCCTCATCAGCGAATTAGAATGGAGCTGACCATGACCACATTCGACAAGCGCGAGCAGGGCTTTGAAGCCAAATTCGCCCGCGACGAGGAATTCATGTTCAAGGCCACGGCCCGGTCCAACAAGCTGCTCGGGCTGTGGGCCGCAGGCCAGCTCGGGCTCAGCGGCGATGCCGCGGCAAGTTACGCAACCGCGCTGGTGACGGACCATCTGGAGAGCCGGACGATGGACGACGTGGTCGGCAAGGTGGCGGGCGATCTCGCAGGCAAGGGGATCGCGCGCGAGCACGTCGCCGTCAGACTCCAGGAATGTCTCCACCAAGCGCTGGCGCAGCTCGAAGCGGACCAGCCATGACACCTGCCGCTGTGCCGTTTCGTGCTAGCGTGCCGGCTCTCGGGGGACACGGCGAGCGAGAGGTGGGACATGTCTGCGAGCGGCTTTGGCAAGTGGTCCGGCGCAATCGTATGCGCCGGCGCCATGCTGGTCGCTGCAGGTGGCGCCGAGCTCTCGGCGACGCCGCTGACGCCGTTTCGCTACGAGGCGCAGGCCCAGCGTCATTGCCCGCGCGACAAGGTGGTCTGGCTCGACTTCGGGAAGGGCGTCTATTACCGCAAGGGGCAGAAGCGCTACGGCCAGGGCTTCGACGGCAGCTTCGTCTGCCAGAACGAGGCCCGCGGCAGCTTCTACCGCCGCTCGCTGTTGGGGCTGCGCTGAGCGGCACGCGGCGGCGGCTGGCGGACGCGCCGGCTATTTCGCTGGTGGCAGCCTGACCGGCACATGCGGGGAGGTGCTGATGACCCGGGGACTTCCATCTGGATAGGTGCGGTCCCCGCGGATCAGGGATTCCAGGACCAGGAAGAACTTCTCGGCAAGCATTTGCGTCACCCTCGTTGGTGATGGCCTCTTGCAATTGGTCGAGGCGCCGAACGCAATAATTCAATCAACTGAATGGGAGCGGGGACGGCTGCGCTTGCTGCGCCGCAATGGAGAGAACCGTATTGGACAGGAGGACGTGCGGTTCAGGCAAACGCCAGCGCGACAAGACTTGAGCAGAGCAGCACCAAGCCGCCGGCGGTCAAGGCCAGGAAGCCATCGGATACGAGGTCATGATTACGCATGGGACACCTGCCACTCTCGTGTTCGATGCGCGACCGGATCGACCTAGGAACGTCCGAACGCGCCGCTTTGAAAGGGGTGATGCTTGCCGTCCGCGCGAGTGGCTTCACGCCCTCGTGCGGTAACCTTCGAAGGCATGGGCCAGGAAGATCCCCGCGCTTACCAGACCCATCAGTGCCGAAACCGTCTCGATCATCGTTAAATTCCAATTCCCGCCCTCGCATCCGAGAGAACGCGTGCGGCCTTGCACAGTCAAAAGAATTTCGGTGAGCGTTGCGACAATGGGGGTGGAGTGAGGATTTGGCGCAACAGAATGTCCAGCACTGGCACAGTGCCGACGCCATCGCCCCGTAGAACAACGGAAAAATGCGAACGTCCCGTTTACCATCCCGGCGTGATCGCCGTGGGCTCCCCATTTCCGCCGCGTTCGGGTTGCGTTATCGTTACTGTGTCCGATGCGGTGGTGGGCCGCCTCGGATGAGATGACCGGACAGCGCTCCCCCGTCACCAAAGCGGGTTGGGTACGCCTCCGGCAAAGTGGTATTTAGGGCGCATGGGGATCCGTCGGTCAGATTCGGTTTTGCGGGCCGCGCGCGGTGTTGCGGCGCTCGCGACCTGCCTTGCGCTTGCCAATTGTGCCTCCTCGAACAAGTTCGCCAGCCGCGTCGATCCGAAATACGGCGTGTCCTCGAGCCCGCGTGTAGTGGCCTGGGGCGACCCGGTCCCGAAAGGCGGCGGTACCTACCGCGTCGGCAAGCCCTATGTCGTGGCGGGCAGGACCTACGTGCCGGAGGAGGACGTCAATTATCGCGCCGAGGGCATGGCGTCCTGGTACGGCGATGATTTCCACGGCCGCCTGACGGCCAACGGCGAGGTGTTCGACATGACCTCGCTGACCGCGGCGCACCCGACCCTGCCGATGCCGTCCTACGCCCGGGTCACCAACATCTCGAACGGCAAGTCGCTGATCGTCCGCGTCAATGACCGCGGGCCCTATCATGGCAACCGCCTCATCGACGTCTCGAACAAGGCCGCCGAACTCCTTGAATTCAAAGGAAATGGCGTCGCCAAGGTCCGGGTCGAATATGTCGGCCGGGCGCCGCTCGAAGGCTCCGACGACCGTCAGCTTCTGGCGACCCTGCGGACCGGCGTTCCGGCGCCGTCGCCCTCGATGGTCCGGGTCGCCTCGGCCAAGCCGTTTGTACCGGAACTGCCGTCCTCGACCCGCGGCGCCATTCGCGGCGAGGTCCCGATGCCGGAGGGGCGGCCATACAATCTCGGCAGCACTTCGGCCGATATGGCTTCGCTCAACGCGACCTCGGAAATGTCGGCCTCGAGCCGGAGCCGGGGGCGGGCGCTCCAGAACGCCCGCGCGGTGTCCTATGACGAGGACGGCCGCTATGCCGCCGAGAGCGCGACCGACGGCGCCGCCGAGGCCCGCAGCATCCTGAGCGGCCGCGGTCTCTACTAGGGTGCGCTCTCCTTCAGGAAAGTCAGCAGGGCCGCGTTCACCTCGTCGGGCCGTTCCTGCTGCACCCAATGGCCGGCGCCCTCGAGGATCAGCTTGCGCTTCAGATTGGGCAGCACGCGCTCAAGCTCGTTGACGCGCTTGGCGCCGATCAGGCCGGTAATGACGGCATCCTTGGAGCCGGCGATGAACAACGAGGGTTGATGGATCTGCGCGTCCTGCCAGGGTGCGGTCAGCTCCCAATTGCGATCGATGTTGCGGTACCAGTTCAGCCCGCCGCGAAAGCCGGACTTGCGGAAGGCCTCGGTGAAATAAGCGAGGTCTGCCTCGCTGAGCCAGCCGGGCAGCGGCTCGTCGGCGCCCGCATGGCCGAGAAAGCCCTTGCCCTCCTGCACGAACATGGCCGCGGTGGGATCGGCGAGGCCGCGCCCGCCAAGGACGATGCGCATGGTGCGTGCGACGTCACGCTCGAGCTCCGCCTCGGCGACGCCGGGCGTCTGGAAATACTGCCAGTAGAAATTGGTGACGCCGCCCTGGCGCAGCAGGTCGAGCGGCTTGCCGCGGCCGCGGAACGGCGGCGGCACGCTGAGGCCCGCGACTGCCGTGAAGATGTCGGGGCGGAACAGCGCCGCGTGCCAGGCGACCGGCGCACCCCAATCGTGGCCGACCACCATCGCCTTAGTCTCACCAAGCGCCTGGACGAGGCCGACCACGTCGCCGACAGTGTCGAAGATCGAATAGGCGGCAACGTCGGGCGGCGCCGCGCTCTGGCCGTAGCCGCGCATATCAGGGGCAACGACGTGAAACCCGGCTGCGGCAAGCGCGGGGATCTGGTGGCGCCAGGAGTAGGACAGTTCCGGCCAGCCATGGCACAGCACCACCAGCGGTCCCTGGCCGGCTTCGCGGACGAACAGCTCGACCCCGTTGGTCTTGATCATGCGGGTTGAGGACATTCGCTTTTCCGCCTTGTTTCAGGGGTTTGGTCGAAAAACATGAGGCACCACGATAGGGGCGCAGCGAGAATCGTGCAATCTCAGCGACAAGCGTCCAACCGCGTGTTGTTCGCATCTGTTCCAGCTGTTAGAACGCCTCTCTCAGGGCTTCGCCATGGCACTTCGTATCCCTTCGCTTCGTGGCAACCGGCTCACCGCCGGAACGCTGGCGCGCGGTCTGATCGCGATGATCTTGGCGGCGGGCATCGGCTGGGGCGGGGCGCTCTATGCGGCCAACCAGAGCATCCAGGGCGCCAAGAAGGCGGAAGATACCGGTTTCGACGGCGATGCCCCGACCGCGATCCTGATCGAAGCCTCCTCGGGCAGCGTGCTGTTCGAGAAGAACGCCGACGAGCTGCGCGCGCCTTCGAGCATGATGAAGCTGATGACCGCGGAGGTCGTCTTCAACGCGGTCAAGAAGGGCGACATCAAGCTGACCGACGAGTACCGGATCAGCGAGAATGCCTGGCGCAGAGGCGGGGCCCCCTCGGGCGGCTCGACCATGTTCGCGGCCATCAACAGCAAGGTCTCGGTCGACGATCTCCTGCGCGGCGCGATCATCCAGAGCGGCAACGACGCCTGCATCGCGCTGGCCGAAGCCATGGCGGGCAATGAGCGGATCTTTGCCGCCGACTTCATGACCAAGCGCGCCCGCGAGCTTGGCATGACCAAGTCGACCTTCGCCAATTCCAACGGTCTGCCCGATCCCGGCAACAAGATGACGGTGCGCGAGCTCGGCATGCTCGCCCGGCACATCATCCTGGACTTCCCCGAATTCTACAAACTGTTCGGCGAGAGGGAGTTCACCTGGAACAAGATCCGACAGCAGAATCGCAATCCGCTGCTCAATTCGATGGAAGGCGCTGACGGTCTGAAGACCGGCTACACCAAGGAAGGCGGCTACGGCATGGTCGGCTCCGCCGTGCAGAACGGCACGCGTCTGATCGTCGTCGTCAACGGACTTGAAGATCCCGAAGACCGCGCCACGGAAGCCAAGAAGATGCTGGAATGGGGTTTTCGCAATTTCGAGACCCGCACCCTGATCGCAGCCGAGCAGCCCGTCGGCTACGCCAAGGTGTTCGGCGGCGAGCGCCGCTCGGTCAAGCTCGTCGCCAAGACGCCGGTGAAGGTGATGGTGCACAAGAACGGCAGCGACAAGCTGATTGCGCGCGTCGTCTATAGCGGCCCGGTGCGTGCGCCGGTCGAGGCCGGCCAGCGGGTCGGCGTGGTCAGGGTCTGGCGCAGCGGCAACATCGCGGTCGAGACGCCGGTCTATGCCGCCGAGGCCATCGGCACCGGCTCGACCATGCGCCGCGCCATCGATGGCGCCAGCGAGCTCGTGATCGGCATGTTCCGTGCAGGTGCTGAGAAGCTCTGAGCATGAGTGAGAGCGCGGCACAGCGACCGTCCGGACGGGGACGCTTCGTCACCTTTGAAGGCGGCGAGGGCACGGGGAAGTCGACCCAGATCAAGAAGCTCGCCGACCGCCTCACGGCGGCCAAGCTGCGCATCCGGGTCACGCGTGAGCCAGGCGGCTCGCCGGGCGCCGAGATCATGCGCCATCTGGTGCTGTCGGGCATGGGCAAGCTGCTCGGCCCCGAAGCCGAGACGCTGCTGTTTGCCGCCGCGCGCGATGACCATGTCCGCACCGTGATTCTGCCCGCGTTGAGCCAGGGCGTCTGGGTGCTGTGCGACCGCTTCGCCGACTCGACGCGGGCCTATCAAGGCAGCCTTGGCCTCGTCCCCGATGGCCTGATCAACGCCATGCAGCGGGTCACGATCGGCGATCTCAAGCCGGACCTCACCATCATCCTCGACTTGCCGGTGGAGATTGGCCTGCAACGCGCCGCCGCGCGCCGCGGCAGCGGCGCGCCTGACCGGTTCGAGGCCGAGAAGCTCAGCTTCCACCAGGGCCTGCGCGAGGCCTATCGCAGGATCGCGGCGGAGGATCCGGCGCGCTGCGTGCTGATCGACGCCAATTCCGATCCGGACACGGTTGCTGCGCGCGTCTGGACCGCGGTGCGCGAGCGCCTGCTGCCCACGCCTGCCTCGGTCGTGTCGGCATGAGTCCGCGTCAGGCCGAGCGGGAAACCGCCATACCGCATCCGCGCGAGACGTCGCAGCTGTTCGGCCATCGCGAGGCGGAGGCCGCGCTGCTTGACGCCTATCGCAGCGGACGCATCCCGCACGCCTGGCTGATCGGCGGGCCGCAAGGGATCGGAAAGGCGACGCTGGCCTATCGGATGGCGCGGTTCGTGCTCGCCCATGCGCAGCCGTTGGCGCCGGCCGTGCAGCGCGCCGAAAGCCTGGCGATCGATCCCGATGATGCCGTGGCGCGGCAGGTGGCGGCCGGCTCGCATGGGGGGCTGCTGACGCTCGAGCGCAGCGCCAACGAGCGTGGCGTGATGCGCACCGTGATCACCGTGGACGAGACGCGCGAGACGATCGGTTTCTTCGGCTCGACCGCCGCGGCCGAGGGCTGGCGCGTCTGCGTCGTCGATACCGTCGACGAGCTCAATCCGAACGCGGCCAACGCGCTTTTGAAGATTCTTGAGGAGCCGCCGCAGCAATCGCTGTTCCTTCTGGTCAGCCACGCGCCCGCGCGGGTGCTCGCCACGATCCAGTCGCGCTGCCGCAAGCTGCGCCTGCGGCCGCTCGCCACGAACGATGTGATCGGCGCTGCAGCGTCAGCGGCTGAGCTCGATCCGAACGATGCCGCGCTGCGCGAGGCGGCCGAGGCATCCGAGGGCAGCGTCGCACGGGCGCTGACGTTGCTCGGTGGCGACGCGCTGAAACTTCAGCAGCGCACGGCGGCGCTGCTCGCGCGCCTGCCACAGATCGATCCGCGCGAATTGCACACGCTCGGCGATTCGCTTGGCACCAGCGACCGCGTGGCGCTTGCGGCCTTCATCGACGGCATCGATCGCTGGATCGCCGAGCGCCTGCATGCGGATGAGGCCAATGCCAACGAGAATCTGCCGCGCCTTGCGCGGCTAGCTGAGGTATGGGAAAAGATCGTCCGCGCCGCGCGCGACACCGAAACCTACAATCTGGAGCGAAAGCCCTTGGTTTTCTCGGTGTTCGGCTGGCTGGCGGACGCAACGCGCTAGGCGCCGAGCCGTTTCCAAAATTCGAGAAGCCGGTAAAGGAATTCGTGGTGGCAACGCGAGCTAAGAAATCCGTCAAACGCAAGAGCGGCAAGAAGGCTGCGAAGAAGGCCAAGACGCGCGCGGCCAAAGCTGCCAAGACCAACGAGAAAGCCGGCGCCAAGAAGAGCGTGAAGAAGAGCGCCGCAAAGAAGGCTGGCAAGAAGGCCGCGAAGAAGCAGGTTCTCGCCAAGAAAGCGGTGAAGAAGGCTGCCAGGAAGCCGGCCAAGAAACCGGCAAAGGCCCCGGCGAAGAAGGTCGCGAAAACGGCGGCTGCGCCTGCCGCGACCGCTGCACCGGCTCCCGTCGTCACGCCTGTGACGCCAAAGGCGGCGAAACCAAGGGCTCCGCGTGCGCCGAAGCCCGTCGCTTCTCCGCAAGCTGCCGCGCCCACGGTCGCCGCAGCGCGCGACAACGTCTTCTACATCACGACCGCGATCGCCTATCCGAACGGCAGCCCGCATATCGGTCACGCCTATGAGGCGATCGCGACCGACGCGCTGGCGCGCTTTGCGCGGCTCGACGGCAAGGATGTGTTCTTTTTGACCGGCACCGACGAGCACGGTCAGAAGATGATTCAGACGGCGGCGAGCGAAGGCATGTCCACCGCCGCGCTCGCGACGCGCAATGCCGGCCGCTTCAGAGAGATGGACGAGCGCCTGAACGTGTCGTTCGATCGCTTCATCCGCACCACCGAGGAGCAGCATCACCGCTCCAGCCAGGAAATCTGGCGCCGCATGGAAGCGAATGGCGACATCTACGCCGACACCTATTCGGGCTGGTACTCGGTCCGCGACGAGGCCTATTACGCCGAGGACGAGACGCGCGTGAACGATGACGGCGTGCGCTTGGGTCCACAGGGCACGCCGGTCGAATGGGTGGAGGAGAAGAGCTATTTCTTCCGCCTTTCGGCCTACGAGGACAAGCTGCTCAAGCTCTATGCGGATCAGCCTGAGTTCATCGGCCCGGACTCGCGCAAAAACGAGGTCGTCAGCTTCGTCAAGGGCGGCCTGCGCGATCTCTCGATCTCGCGCACCACGTTCGATTGGGGCGTGAAGGTGCCCGGCGACGAAGAGCATGTGATGTATGTCTGGGTCGACGCGCTGACCAACTACATCACCGGCGTCGGTTTCCCCGATGAGAGCGACAAGAATTGGCGCTATTGGCCGGCCGACGTGCACATCATCGGCAAGGACATCATCCGCTTCCATGCGGTGTATTGGCCGGCCTTCCTTTTGTCGGCGGGCATCCCGCTGCCGAAGCGGGTCTATGCCCACGGCTTCCTGTTCAACAGGGGCGAGAAGATGTCGAAGTCGGTCGGCAATGTCGTCGATCCCTTCAACCTTGCCGACCAATACGGCGTCGACCAGATGCGCTACTTCTTCCTGCGCGAGGTGCCGTTCGGCCAGGACGGCAATTACAACCATGAGGCTATCGTGGCGCGCATCAATGCCGATCTCGCCAACGATCTCGGCAATCTTGCGCAGCGCTCGCTGTCGATGATCGCAAAGCAGTTCGGCGGCGTGCTGCCCGAGCCCGGCGAGTTCAGCGACAACGACAAGGCGATCCTGGCGATGGCCGACGGCATGATCGCGGCCTCGCGCGAGGCCATGGCGACGCAGCAGATCCATCAATGGCTCAATGCCGTCTGGGCCGTGGTCGCGGAAGCCAACCGCTATTTTGCGGGTGAAGCGCCGTGGGTGCTCGCCAAGACGGATCCGGCCAGGCAGAAGACGGTGCTCTACGTCACCGCCGAAGTCGTGCGCCAGATCGCGATCCTGGCTCAGCCTGCGATGCCGACCGCCTCCGGCAAGCTGCTCGACAGCCTCGGCATCCCCGAAGCCGAGCGTAAATTTGACATGCTCGGCGGCGCAAAGCGCATCGCGCCCGGTTCGACGCTGCCGGCGCCGACGCCGGCGTTCCCACGCTATGTCGAGCCGGCAGCCTGAAGGCGTTCGCACGATGCTGGTCGACAGTCATTGCCATCTGGATTTTCCGGACTTTGCGGACAATCTCGACGGGATCGTGTCGCGAGCGCGAGCGGCCGGGGTCGCGCGCATGGTCACGATCTCGACGCGGGTGCGGCGGCTGCCGGACCTGCTCGCGATCGCCGAGCGCTATGACGACGTCTATTGCTCGGTCGGCACCCATCCGCACCATGCGGACGAGGAGGACGGCATCGCGCCGGATGAGCTGATTGCGCTGACCCAGCATCCCAAGGTCGTCGCGCTCGGCGAGGCCGGGCTCGACTATTTCTACGACAACGGCTCGCCGGAAGCGCAGGCGAGGGGCTTTCGCGCCCACATCGCCGCCGCCCGCGCCACCGGCTTGCCGCTGGTGATCCATACCCGCGACGCCGACGAGGACTGCGCGCGCATTCTCGAAGAGGAGGCGGCAAGGGGATCGTTTCGCGCCGTCCTGCATTGTTACACGGGCGGGCGCGAGCTGGCACTGAAGGCGGTGTCGCTCGGGTTTTATATCGGCTTCACGGGAATCCTGACCTTCAAGAAATCCGAGGCCTTGCGCGCGCTCGCAGCCGAACTGCCGCCCGACCGTATTCTGGTTGAAACAGACTCGCCCTATCTTGCGCCCGGCAAGTTTCGGGGCAAGCGCAACGAGCCGGCCTACGTGGTCGAGGTCGCAAAAGTGCTCGCCGAGACGCGCGGCGTGTCCCTTGACGAGATCTCGCGCCAGACCAGCGAAAACTTCTTCCGCCTGTTCTCGAAGGTGAAAGCTTGAGACTGGAAGCCACATGACGCTGACGCTGACGATCCTGGGCTGCGGCTCCTCCGCCGGCGTGCCGCGCCCGGCGCTCGGCTGGGGCGCCTGCGATCCGAACAATCCCAAGAACCGCCGCCGCCGCTGCTCGCTGCTGGTCGAACGGACGTCCGAGCACGGCACGACACGCATCGTGATCGACACCTCGCCGGACCTGCGCGAGCAATTGCTCTCGACCAATGTCGACCACATCGACGCGGTGTTCCTCACCCACGAGCATGCCGACCAGACCCACGGCATGGATGATCTGCGCTCGGTCGTCATGCACATGCGCCGGCGCATTCCGACCTATTTCAACCAGTCGACCGCCAAGGATATCTTATCGCGGTTCTCCTATTGCTTCATCTCGCCCGAAGGCAGCGACTATCCGCCGATCCTGACCCGGCATTCGATCGAGGCGGGCGAGAGCCAGACCATCCTGGGGAAGGGCGGCGCGGTGACGATGACAGCCTTCCTGGTGCAGCACGGCGCCATTCCCGCGCTCGGCTACCGCATCGGGGATGCTGCCTACACACCGGATCTCAACGACATCCCGCGCGAGAGCTGGGGCGCGCTGGAGAATCTCGATCTCTGGATCGTCGACGGCCTGCGCTACACCAGCCATGTCAGCCATTTCAGCATCAACGACGCGCTGTCCTGGATCGAGCGCTTCAAGCCGAAGCGCGCGGTCATCACCAACATGACCGCCGACGTCGATTACGAGGTCATCCGGCAGTCGCTGCCCCCTGGCGTGGTGCCGGCCTATGACGGGCTGCGGCTGGAGACGCACTAAACCCGCGGTGGAAATTCTCCTGCCAGCCGGCATAGACCTTGCTTGCGCCGGCCCCATCATGTTGATCTAACGTCTGAAAGACAGGCGTTGGGCAGGGCGATATTCAAACCGGGCCGGCACGGCCCAAGTGCAATCGGTCGGTCGAATCGCCTCGTGTGAGGGTGGGGATCGCGTTGGCAGAGGACGATGTAGCGGCTCAAGGACCGGTGCGACGCGCTCTGGACCTCCTTTATCTCGGCGCGGGTTATGCCGCGGGCGCCTTCCTGGTCGCGATCTTCGCAATCATGATGGTGATGTCGGTCGGGCGCCAGTTTGCGCTCAACATTCCCGCCGGCGACGATTTTGCGTCCTGGTGCATGGCTGCGATGGCGTTCCTCGGCCTCGCTCACACCTTCAAGCGCGGGGAGATGATCCGCGTCGGGCTGCTGCTGGAGCGTCTGCACGGGCGGACCAAGCAGGTCGCGGAGGTCGTGGCACTCGGCATTGCCGCCGCCTTCATCCTCTACTTCACCCGTCATGCGGTGCAGATGACCTACGATTCCTGGCGCTTCAACGACGTCGCGCAGGGCGTCGTCGCGCTTCCGCTCTGGATTCCCCAGCTCGGCTTTGCCGGCGGCCTCGTGATCCTCTCGATCGCGCTGATCGACGAGATGGTCAACGTCATCGGCGGCAACCGTCCGAGCTACGAGAAGGGCTCGCCCGACGAAACTCCGGAAGAGTTCGTCGAACGCATCTCGCAGGGTGGTGGGGGCTGAGCATGGCCAATCTCGGCATGATCGAGCTGTCGTTCGTCCTGCTCGGCGTCATGATCCTGCTGCTGGGAAGCGGCGTCTGGATCGCGGTCTCGCTCGGGCTGGTCGGCTTCGTGGCGATGGCGCTGACCACGAGCCTGCCGCTCGGGACCGTGCTTGCGACCACCACCTGGAGTGCGAGCTCAACCTGGACGCTGGCGGCGCTGCCGTTGTTCATCTGGATGGGAGAGATTCTGTTCCGCACCAAATTGTCCGAGGAAATGTTCCGCGGCCTGTCGCCCTGGGTGCAGTGGCTGCCGGGACGCCTGACCCATGTCAACGTGATCGGCTGTGGCATTTTCGCGGCGGTGTCGGGGTCGTCGGCGGCGACCTGCGCGACGATCGGCAAGATCGCGCTGCCGGAGCTCGACAAGCGCGGATACGACAAGGGCCTGAGCCTCGGATCGCTGGCGGGCTCGGGCACGCTCGGCCTTTTGATCCCGCCGTCGATTCCGATGGTGGTCTATGCCGTCACGGCGAACGTCTCCGTGCTTCAAGTGTTTCTCGGCGGCTTCCTGCCGGGACTGCTCGTGATCGTGCTCTATTCCGGCTACATCATCGTCTGGTCGCTGCTCAACCCCAAGAAGATTCCGCCGCGAGATCCGCCGATGCCGCTCCGGCAGAAGCTGCGCGAGTCGGCCAAGCTCGCGCCCTGTCTGCTGCTGATCCTGGCGGTGTTCCTGTCGCTCGTTCTCGGCTTTGCGACGGCGACGGAATGCGCGGCCTGGGGCGTTTCCGGCGCGCTGCTGCTGGCGTGGTGGAGCGGCACGCTCACGCGCAAGAACTTCCTCGAGAGCATCATGAGCGCGACGCGCCTGACCTGCATGATCATGCTGATCCTGGCAGGCGCGGCCTATACCACGGCTGCGATGGCCTATACCGGCATTCCGGCAGCGCTCGCCACCTGGGTCCAGGGCCAGCAGCTCACGCCGAGCATGCTGGCGCTGTATCTGAGCATCATGTACATCATCCTGGGTTGCCTGATCGACGGCATTTCGATGATCGTTCTGACCGCTGTCATCGTGCTGCCCATGGTCAAGCAGGCCGGTCTCGACCTGGTCTGGTTCGGCGTCTACCTGATCATCCACGTCGAGATGGCGCAGATCACGCCGCCGGTCGGATTCAATCTGTTCGTGCTCCAGAACATGAGCGGCCGCGATACGTTCACGGTCGCGCGGGCGGCGTTTCCGTTCTTCGTGTTGCTGCTGGTCGCCGTGTTCATCATCACGGAGTATCCGCAGATCGTGATGTTCGTGCCGAAGCTCGCTTTCCCAG
This sequence comes from Bradyrhizobium agreste, assembly GCF_016031625.1. Classification (GTDB taxonomy): domain Bacteria; phylum Pseudomonadota; class Alphaproteobacteria; order Rhizobiales; family Xanthobacteraceae; genus Bradyrhizobium; species Bradyrhizobium agreste. Next base: position 48,033 of record NZ_JACCHP010000003.1, read on the forward strand.
ACTGAGCGTACCCGTTCTTCAGATCGACTGTGAGGAGAAGCCCGATGATGTCTCGTTTATTCCGCGCATCCCTGATCGCCGGCGTTGTGCTGGCCGCGACGCCTGCCTTGGCCCAGACCAAATGGAATCTGCCGGCAGCGTATCCTGCGGATAACCCGCACTCCGAAAACCTGGTCGCGTTCGCCAAGGACGTCGAAGCCGCCACCTCCGGCAAGCTCCAGATCACGGTTCATCCGGGCGCCTCGCTGTTCAAGGCGCCCGACATCAAGCGCGCCGTGATGACCGGGCAGGCGCAGATGGGTGAGGTGCTGCTGTCGATCCACGAGAACGAAGACCCGATGTTCGGCATCGACGTCGTGCCCTTCCTCGCGACCAGCTTCCCCGACGCGATGAAGCTGTATCAGGCCTCCAAGCCTGCGATCGCCAAGAAGCTCGATGCGCAAGGTCTCAAGCTGCTATTCGTGGTGCCGTGGGCACCGCAGGGCGTTTACGTCAACAAGCCGCTGGCGACGATCGAGGACATGAAGGGCTTGAAGTGGCGCGCCTACAATGTCGGGACCGCCCGGATCGGCGAACTGGTCGGCGCGCAATCGGTCACGATCCAGGCCGCGGAACTGCCGCAGGCGCTGGCAACCGGTGTGGTGAACTCCTTCATGTCGTCGGGCGGCACCGGCTACGATTCGAAGGCCTGGGAGTCGCTCAAATACTTCTATGACGTGCAGGCCTGGATTCCGAAGGACTACACCTTCGTCAACAAGGCTGCGTTCGACGCGCTCGACAAGCCGACCCAGGAGGCCATCCTGAAGGCCGCCGCCACCGCGGAGACGCGCGGCTGGAAGGCCTGGCAAGAGAAGGCCAATTGGTACCTCGATCAGCTCAAGGCCAAAGGCATGATCGTCGAGCCGCCGAGCCCGGCACTCAAGGCCGGCTTCCAGAAGATCGGTGACCAGCTCACGGCCGACTGGCTGAAGAAGGCAGGGGCCGACGGTCAGGCGGTGGTCGACGCCTATAAGAAGATGTGAGGATGAGAGAGCTTCCGCCCGCCGTGCGCGGGCGGGCGGAAGCTTCTTTAGCGGCTGTTCAGGCCGAGATCGCCTTCACCGAGCCGACTTCGTTGCGCAGCAGGAATTTCTGGATCTTGCCCGTGGACGTCTTCGGGATCGGCCCGAACACGACCGCCTTGGGTGTCTTGAAGCCGCTCATATGTGAACGGCAGAAGGCGATGATGTCGGCTTCGCTGGCGCTGGCGCCCTCTTTCAGCTCGACGAAGGCGCAGGGCACTTCACCCCATTTGGGATCGGGTTTGGCCACTACGGCTGCGAACAGCACGGCCGGGTGCTTGTAGAGGATGTCCTCGACCTCGACCGAGGAGATGTTCTCGCCGCCTGAGATGATGATGTCCTTGGAGCGATCCTTGATGATGACGTAGCCGTGCTCGTCGAGCACGCCGAGATCGCCGGTGTGAAACCAGCCGCCTTCGAAGGCTTCTTTGGTCGCCTTATCGTTCTTCAGGTAGCCCTTCATCACGATGTTGCCGCGGAACATGACCTCGCCGATGGTCTCGCCGTCGCGCGGCACCTCCTGCATGGTCTGCGGGTTGATGACCGTGACGGCTTCCTGGAGCGGGTAGGGCACGCCCTGCCGGCGCTTCATGCGGGCGCGTTCGGCGGGCGCGAGCTCGTCCCAGCCCGGCTGCTCGGCGCAGACCGAGGCGGGGCCGTAGACCTCGGTCAGGCCGTACACGTGGGTGAGCTTGATGCCGATGCTTTCGGCGCCTTCGAGCACCGCGACCGGCGGCGCCGCGCCCGCGATCAGGCCGACGACGCGGCGGGCGGCATTGCCTTTGGGGGCATCCGGGGCGTTGATCAGCGTGTTGTAGACGATCGGCGCGCCGCACATATGGGTGACGCCGTGCTGTTTGATCAGCTCGAAGATCCTGGTCGGCTCGACCTTGCGCAGGCAGACATTGATCCCGGCGGCCGCCGCAATGGTCCAGGGAAAGCACCAGCCGTTGCAGTGGAACATCGGCAGCGTCCAGAGATAGACCGGATGCTGGCCGAGATTGCCGGCGAGGATGTTGCTGACGGCGTTCAGATAGGCGCCGCGATGATGGGTGACGACGCCCTTGGGATTGCCTGTCGTGCCCGAAGTGTAGCTCAGCGCAATCGCGTCCCATTCATCACTCGGCGTGATCGGCGCGAAGCCTGGATCGCCTTGGGCGACGGCCATCTCGTATTCGATCTCGCCGATGCGCGTGCCGCCCTTGAACGCAGCGTCGTCGACGTCGACCACCAGCGGCTTGGGGCCGGTCATCCGCGCCAGCGCGTCGCTGATGACGCCAGAAAACTCTGGATCGACCAGGATGATTTTCGCGCCGCCATGGTCGAGCTGGAACGCGATCGACGGCGCATCGAGGCGGATGTTGAGCGCGTTGAGCACGGCGCCGGTCATGGGCACGGCGAAGTGCGCCTCGTTCATCGCGGGAATGTTGGGCAGCATCGCCGCGACGGTGTCGCCGACGCCGATGCCCTTGCCTGCGAGCCAGGAGGCAAACCGTCTGCAGCGCTCATAGGTCTGCGCCCAGGTGAAGCTGCGGCCTTCATAGACCGTGCTGACGTGATCGGGATAGACCGCGGCGCTGCGCACGAGGAAGCTCAGCGGGCTCAGCGGCACATAATTGGCTTGCGTCTTGTCGAGGCCGAGATTGTACGGGTTCTGTCGCTCGCTCATCGACACCCTCCTTAAATCGCGTCAAAGAAATCCGATCGAGATCCAGGGGAAGATCGCGACGATGATCAATCCCACCAGCAGCGCCAGCAGATAGCCCCAGATCGGCCTGATGCCTTCGGCCGGATCGACGCGTCCGATGGCGCAGGCGGCATAATAGCCGACGCCGAAGGGCGGAGCGAATAGTCCGATACCCATGGCCAGAATGATGACCATGGCGTAGTGCACCTCGTGCACGCCGACGGCGCGGGCGATCGGAAACAGCAGCGGTCCGAACAGCACGATCGCCGGGATGCCCTCCAGCACGCTGCCGAGGATGGTGAAGGCCAGGATCGATACCGCAATGAAGGTCGCAGCTCCCCCTGGCAATCCCGTCATGGCCGCAGCCAGCGAGCGCGAGAAGCCGGATTGGGTCAGGCCCCAGGCCATGCCGGTCGCCGTGCCGATGATCAGGAGGATCGCACCCGACAGCGCGGCGGTCTCGACCAGCATCGGAAACAGCCGCCGCCAGTCGAAGCGGCGGTAGACCAGGAGGCCGACAAGGGCGCCGTAGACGATGCCGATGGTGGAGACTTCGGTCGCGGTCGCGATGCCCTCGACCACGGCATAGCGGATCACGAAAGGCAGCGCGAGCGCGGGCAGGGCGATGACGAACGTCTTGCCGATCTCGGACGCCGAGGCGCGGCGGACATGGCTCATGTCCTCGTGGCGGTAGCGCCACCACACCAGCATGCAGAGCGTGACCGCGAGCACGACGCCGGGCAGCAGGCCGCCGGTGAAGAGAGCGGCAATCGAGACGCCCGTGACCGAGCCGATCGTGATCAGCACGAGGCTCGGCGGGATCGTCTCGGTCTGGGCGCCCGTGGCCGCCAGCAGCGCGACGAGATCGCCGGGCTTGGCGCCGCGCTCTTTCATCTCGGGAAACAGCACGGGCGCGACCGCGGCCATGTCGGCAGCCTTGGCGCCTGAGATGCCGGAGACCAGGTACATGGCGCCGACCAGCACGTAATGCAGGCCGCCCCTGATGTGGCCGAGCAGGCTTGCCAGGAACGCCACCATGGCCCGCGCCATGCCGGTCATCTCGATCAGTAGGCCCAGGAACACAAACAGCGGCACGGAAAGCAGGATGAGGTGGCTCATGCCCTCGTCCATGCGCCCGACCAGCACCATGACCGGCGTGCGCGTGGTCAGCGCGAGATAGCCGAAGATGGCCAGGCCAAAGCCGAACGCAATGGGAACGCCGGCAAAGACGCAGAAGCCGGCGACGCCGACGAAGAAGATGACGAGGTTGAGATTGCCGAGCGGCCGCAGCAACGGCTCCGTCAGCCAGAACAGGCCGATCACAACCGCAACCGACAGCACCGCGGCCGCGACCATCCGGTAATCAGCCGCGCGTAGCAGCCGCAGCAAGGCGAAAGCGGCCATCAGGCCGATGCCGGCCGGCAGCGCGGCGGCGCGCCACATGTTGGAGATCTGCAGCGCCGGCGTGGTGATGTAGCTTTCCTCATAGGCGTAGTCGCAGGCCGGCCAGACGATCAGGACCAGAAACGCCAGCGCCGCCGAGGTCGCGACCAGATCGAGATAGGCCCGCATGGCTGGCGGTGCGCTCGCGACGACCGCGGTCATGCGCATGTGCTCGGAGCGGCGGAACGCGACCGCCGCGCCCAGCATGGCGAGCCACAGGAACAGGATCGAGGCGAGCTCGTCCGACCAGATCAGCGGCCGGTGCAGGCCGTAGCGTGCGACCACGCCGGCAAACAGGATCACGATCTCGGCGACGACCAGGATCGCCGCCGGAATTTCGACGAGGAGACCGAGCATGCGCTCGGCGGAAGCCAGCAGCGAAGGTCGGCGAGGGGACGTCACCTCGCCCACCACTTCGGTCACCTCGATCTCGACATGAGCCATGCTGGGCCCAACGCGCTACGACAGCTTGCCGACAGCCTTCTCCAGGAGCTCCCAGGCCTGATCGCCATATTTGCCCTTCCATTCGGCATAGAAGCCAGCGGAGCGCAGCTTGTCGCGGAACGGCGCGACCGCTGGCTGGTTGAAGGTCAGGCCCTTGCCAGCGAGCTCCTGCTGCAGGTTGGCGTTCAGTTTGGCGGTATCCTCACGCTCCTTGACGGCGGCGGTATTGATGTTCTTGGCGACGACGGTGCGCACGTCCTGCGGCAGCTTTTCCCAGGCTCTGCGGTTGGCCAGGAACCAGAAGCCGTCCCACATGTGGTTGGTCAGCGAGCAGTACTTCTGCACCTCGTAGAGCTTGGCGGTCGAGATGATGGCCAGCGGGTTCTCCTGGCCCTCGACGATCTTGGTCTGGAGCGCGGAATAGACCTCGCTGAAATTGATCGAGGCCGGCGCGGCATCGAACGCCTTGAACATCGAGGTCCATAGCGGCGACACCGGCACGCGGATCTTGAAGCCCTTGAGGTCGTCAGGCCCGGTGATCGGCTTGGTCGACGACGTGGTCTGGCGGAAGCCGTTGTCCCAGATCTTGTCCATGACCTCGAGGCCGGCCTTCTTGATCTCGCCGCGGACATGGGCGCCGAGTTCGCCGTCCATGGCCTTCCAGACCGTATCGTAGTCCGGGAACGCGAAGCCGATGCCGTTGATGGACGCCGCCGGCACCAGGGTCGACAGGATCAGGCCGGACAGCGTGAAGAACTCGACGCCGCCCGAGCGGATCTGGCTCAGCATGTCGGTGTCGGAGCCGAGCTGGTTGTTCGGGAAGATCTGCAGGTCGAACTTGCCGCCTGTCTCGGTCTTGATCGCCGCCGCCATCTCCTTGGCGCGGACGTTGAGCGGATGGGTGTCGGGCAGGTTATTGGCGTACTTGTAAGTGAACTCGGCGCTCTGGGCGCGGGCCACATGGGGCGCACCGAGGCCGCCCAGGACCGCGGTGGCGGCGGAGGCCTTGAGAAGCGTGCGTCGGGAAAAGCGCGTGGAAAGGACCATGGGTCTGCTTCCTCGGAAGGTTTGTTGTTGTTCTGAGATGCAAACCTATACGGACGGTCCGCCTCAAGGTCATCTGCGATCTCGCGGAAGCCTCGCTTATTGCAGCCAGACAAGGTCACGGCAATATCGGCTTTCGGCACACGAGACCCGACCAAAAACTGCGAAAACAACCCCATGCACAGTAGCCGTCAAGTGCTCAGGGATGGTCGAGCGCCGGACTAAAAAAGGCGCTAGAGCGAAGGCGTGGTGGCAGGAATTCCGCCTAAATATTGTCGTTTCTCGCTCCATCTGAGTCTCGGAACGAGAAAGACAAGTAATTTCAGTCTAGGAATTATGGCTCCTTCTGAGTCTATTCTGGTTCCATCGGAGTCAGTTCGCCAGAATTAGGGTTCCATCGGAGTCTTTGGTCTCGCGGTGGGCTCGCGCAAGGGCTTGGCTAGCCCGAATGGCCGAGCCACAGCTCACCGCCCGCCAGCAAACCGACTGCTCTCGAGGTCATCGAAGCTCCGCTCCTTGCCTGCTCGGGGACTCGAGGGCTTAAGAACACAAAGGGAACATCACGTAGGATAAAGTGACGTTTGGCGACAGTTCCGCGTCTAAAGTCGTGGTTAGCGACAGTAGCTAAACATTAGGTCCAGCGCTAATCGGAGTGCGCTGGAACTCAGCTGATCAACAATTACGTTGATTTTAGCGACAAAATGGGCTATTAAGTTTTAAATAGCGACAAAATTCACATTCCCGGACGGCTTAAGCTGCCATGACCGACGAACTCCAATTTACCGGTTCGGGCGATCGCGCGCTCGACCGCGCCATTCAGCGCGAGGCGAAATCGGGTGAGCTCACGCAGATTGCCGAGGGTATCTATGCGCGCCTTGGTACGCGCACAAAAGAGGAATTCGCTTACGCACACTGGACGCCCATCCTGGGCAAGCTGATCCCAGGAGCTGTCCTGACCGGACGAACGGCGATATCGGTCATTCCTTGGCGTGGGCGCGGAGAGGATGGTCGGCCGGTATACCCGGGCTGGGTCTTTTGCACGCATAGCGAAGGTAAAACACGAAAGGCCTTCTCGTTACCCGGTCTGGAGATACGCTCCTTCCCAGGACCGGGTCCACTGGAGGGCGATGTTGCTTACCTGGGCACATACATTCCGAGCGCGGCGCGCAAGCTCCTGGAAAACTTGAAGCCGTCACGCGAGCGCGATGGGCCGCGGCGTAACGTCGGGCGCGAAGGTGCCGAACTCGAGCTTGAGAGGCTGCTTAAGACCGAGCATGAAGACGGGCTTCGCGCGATTCGGCGGCGCGCGCACGCCATTGCTTCAGCGTTGGGGGCGACCGACGAGCTCAAGGTGCTCGATGATCTAATCGGCACTCTGCTCAAAACGCGGCAGTCAAAGCTCGCAAACCAGAAGGTCGCCGCCCGCCAGCGTCGCGAGGCTCCTTACGACCCGGACTGCATGGAGCGCCTGAAGGAACTCGCTATCGTGCTCGAGCGCGCTCCGCTGCCCGATCGCCCCAACCCGCACGCAGGGGAAGACGAACGCGCCTGCACGTCATTTATCGAGGCCTATTTCACGAACTATATCGAGGGGACTCGGTTCTCGGTCGACAAGGCTCGCCGCATCGTTTTCAACGACGAGGAGCCGGACGGGCGGCCTGCCGACGGCCGTGACATCGTGCAGACATTCAAGCAGGTCTCCACGATGACGCAGGGCATGGCCATGGCGGGCTCATTCGCTGAGTTCGTCGACGAGATCAAAGAACGTAACCGCACGCTGATGGACGCTCGGCCGGAGAAGAATCCGGGTAACTTCAAGAGCGAGCCGAATTATGTCGGCAACTCGGAGTTCGTCCCGCCGGACCTTGTAGAAGGTACGTTGAAGGAAGGTTACGAGATGCTGAAGAGCATCTCCCATCCCCTGGCGCGCGGCATCTTTGTGCACACTTTGCTCGTTCTCGTCCACCCGTTCAATGATGGGAACGGTCGAACCTCGCGCATCATGATGACCAAAGAGCTCGTCGGTGCAGGCCAGTGCAGGCTGATCGTTCCAACGATCTTCCGAACCGACTACGTCGGAGGATTGGTCAAGCTCTTCGATTCAGAGCCCAAGGCAGCTCCGCTTGTGCGCGCGATGATCGAATGCCAACGGATCACTAACGCAATCGTCTCTCCTGATCTCGACCGAACCATCGATCTATGGGCATCAACGAATGCGTTCCTGGAGGATATCGAAAATGCCCGACTAACTTCCCCCAATCCCGATCTCAAGATCGAAAGGAGAAGGGGTATTCCAGCTCCCGCTGAGTATTGGGAGGCGCTCGACTTGAAGCGCAGCCTCGGAGACGATGCATCGTCGCTGTTTGGGCGATCGATGTGATCCCCAGCGGAAGGCCGCGGCCCGACAGCTGGCGATGCTCGGCATATCGATGATTGAGCGCATCCAATACGAGAAGGCAAGGCCGTTGATGGCTCCTCGTTATGCCGCCCTGAGCGTCGCACTAGATCGACTAGGTCGGCAGCACATCACGAGCGCGGTGTCCGCTAACAGCCTGCGTCTTTTACGCCACAGATCGATAGGGCACCTTCGATTCCATGGATGTCGGCCCATTAGGAAGTCAACGAGGACAGCCCCATATCATTGAGTGTGTAGTAGGGGATGATGCCGTCGGTCCCAATGTCGGAAGCTCAGCCTTGGCGGCGTAGGAAGCCTGTTATCGTGACGTTCTCCCAAATACCTGCTGCGGCGAACGGATCGGCGCGGTTGAAGGCCTCGACCTCGGCGCGGCCGGGAGCCTCGATCAGGAACAGGCTGCCGATCATGGTGGCGCCGTCATCGGCGACCAGCGGTCCTGACATTACGATCCTGACGCCGAAGCGCGAGGTGTCGCTCAGGAACGTCTTGTGAGCGTCGTAATTGGCAAGGCGCGTCGGCAATGCACCGGTGCGGTCGATGGCATGGATGGCGAACAGCATGACGTCTCCGTTTCTTGGCAGGTTCTTGGGACGGCCGCGCTGGCGGCCATCCGTGTTTGATGTGAGGCTTACTTCGCGCTGAGCTTGCTGGCTTCCTCGAAGGTCGGGCAGGTGCGCTGCTCGAGCGGCGTGTCGAACGGCTGGTAATTATCCTTGGTGATAACCGTCGGTTTCAGCACGATCTCGCCGATGACAGGCTGCTCGCGCAGGGCGCGGATCGCCATCATCGTGCCTATGCAGCCCTGGTAGAAGCCGTTGTAATCGCCGCTCGCCAGCAGCTTGCCCGATTTGATGGCGTCAATCGCTTCCTTGGTGCCATTGATGCCGATCACCTGGGCCTTGCGGTTGGCGCCGTCGAGCGCCTCGATCGCGCCGACCGCCATGGCGTCGTTGGCGGCAAGCACGCCGTCGATCTGCGAATTCGACTGCATCAAATTTTCCATGACCTGGAGCGCCTGGAGCCGTTGATAGTTGCCGGGCTGCGAGGCCAAAAGCTTGGCGCCCGGGTTCTCCTTCAGCGCGTCGTTGAAGCCGCGGACGCGATCGACATTGGTCAGCGAGCCCTTGACGCCCTCGATGATGACGATGTTGCCCTTGCCGCCGAGCGTCTTGAGCAGGAAGCGTGCGGTCTCGAGCCCGAGGCTGTAATCGTCGGCGCCGACGAAGGAGAGGAATTTGCCGCCTGCGGAGCGGTCGGTGATGTTGACCACCGGGATCTTGGCGTCGTTGATCTTCTCGACCCCGGGGACCATCGCCTTGTAGTCGACAGGCGTGAACACGATCGCGCTCGGCTTCTTCACCACCACGTCCTCGATCTGGCTGAGCTGCTCGGGGATCGAATCCGGCTTGGTCGGAATGTACTGGAGCGTCTTGGCGTTCATCGCCTTCGCCATGTTGTCGGCGCCGACCCGCACCGTCTGGAAGAACGGGTTGGTCTGGTTCTTGGTGAAGACGGCAATGGTCTCGCCGTCGGCGCGCGCCTGCGTGGTGAACGCGGCCGCCACTAACAATGCCAGATAGCCCAGTTTCTGTTTCATATTGTCTCCATCCCTCATTTTGCTTGTTGGATTTGTCGAAAACTCATTGCGCGCGGCGCCGGGTCTTCATGTCGAGCCAGACCGCCAGGATCACGATGATGCCGGTGACGAGCGGCTGCCAATTGGCGCTGACCGAGAGCAGGTTCATGCCGTTCAGCACCAGCGTCAGGATCAACGCGCCGATGAAGGTGCCGAACACGGTGCCGACGCCGCCGAACAGCGAGGTGCCGCCGATCAGCACGGCCGCAATCGCCGGCAAGGTCAGGCTTTCGCCGATATCGGCCTCGGCCGAGTTGAGGCGGGACAGGAAGATGATCGAGGCAAGCCCGGCCATCGTGCCTGATACCGCATAGACCAGGAGGAGCCGCCGCGCGACCGGAATACCGGAGAGGCGGGCGGCGACCGGATTGGCGCCGATGGCGTAAATCTCCTGGCCCCAGATCGTGCGCTGCGCGAACAGCGTGCCGATGCCGAGGAACACCAGCAGCAGATAGACCGGGATCGGCAGGCCGAACAGATAACCGCTGCCGATCTGGCGGAAACCGGCCGGGAAGCCGTGCAGCGTCTCTCCGGCCATGTACCAATAAGTCAGGCCGTTCAGCACCCAGAGCATGCCATAGGTGGCGATGAAGGAGGGGATGCGCAGCGCCGTCACCATGATGCCATTGAGCAGGCCAACGATGCCGCCGCAGGCAAGGCCGGTGAGGATGCCGAGCACGGGCGAACCGGTCGTGTGGATCACGGTGCCGGCGATGCAGGCGGACAGCGCGACATTGGCGCCGACCGACAGATCGAGGCCGGCGGTGAGCACCACCAAGGTCAGGCCCGAGGCGATGAAGAAGGTGAGGCTCGCCTGGCGCAGCACGTTGAGGATGTTGCCGAGGCTAAGGAAGGAATCGTTCAGCACCGCCAGCACGGCGCAAATCAGCAGCACGGCGAGCAGGCGATAGAACAGCTGGATCGCGTCCTGGGATAGGAAGGAGCGGGGCAGCGGCAGGGCCTCCTTGCTGATGTCCGTCATGCCCGGCTCCTGAGGCCATCGAGAAACAGGGCAACGATGACGAGGACGCCGACGCTTGCGACCTGCACCGAGGAGGGCAGCGAGATCAGGTTCAGCCCGTTGCGCAGCACGCCGACGGCGAGGACGCCAAGCAGTGTGCCGAGCAGCCAGCCATTGCCGCGCTCGAAGGAGGTGCCGCCGACGGCGACCGCCGCTATCGCATCGAATTCAAGCCCGAGGCCGGCGGTCGGGTGCCCCGAATTCATGCGCGCGGTCATCAACAGGCCGGCGACACCGGCCATGGTGCCGCCGAGCGCGTAAACCGCGATCAGCAGCTTGTTGGGCGAGAGGCCGGCATAACGCAGCGCTTCGCGATTGCCGCCGAGCGCGAACACATAGCTGCCGAAGCGGGTGTGATAGAGCAGGCCGTGGAAGGCAGCGTAGGTCACGAGCGCCAGCACGATCGGCACGGGGATGCCGAGCAGCGTCGCCGAATAGATGTCGCGAACGCTGTGGGGAATGCCGACCACGCTCTGGCCGTCGGACACGATCAGCGACAGGCCCTGCGCCATGCCGAGGGTGCCGAGGGTTGCCACGAACGGCGGGATACCCAGGATAGCGACCAGCCAGCCGTTGACGGTGCCGAAGGCCGCGCCAACCAGCACGCCGGCGCCGAGACCGAGCAGCATCGACTTGGTCGAAAGCGAAACGATGGCGACGCAGAGCGAGGTCAGCGTCAGCACCGCGCCCATCGAAAGGTCGAGCCCCTCGCTCATGATGATCAGCGTCATCGGCAGCGCCAGCATGGTCAGGATGGTCGACTGCACCAGCACGTTGGAGAAATTGGCCGGGGTGAGGAAGCCAGGCGCGATCGCCCCGAACAGCACGATCAGCGCCGCCAGCGCGATGGCGACGCCGGGGATGCGCTGGAGCGGATTGGGCTGTGCTACGACCGCGGCCTCACGCATGATGCATCCCCAATCGCACGATGTTCTCCTCGGTCAGCTCGTTGCGGGTCAAATGTCCGGCGACGCGGCCTTCGCGCATCACATAGGCGCGGTCGCAGACATGGCAGATCTCGACCTGCTCGGAGGAGATCATCAGGGCGGCCGCGCCTTCGGCGACGAGCCGGTCGATCAGCGCAAAGATCTCGGATTTGGCACCGACATCGATGCCGCGGGTCGGCTCGTCAAAAATGAAAAGCTTGGCGCCGGCTGCCAGCCATTTGCCGATCACGACTTTCTGCTGGTTGCCGCCGGAGAGCAGGCCCACGGTCTGGCGTGCGCTGGGCGTTGCGATGCGGAGCTGCCGGATCAGGCCGTCGGCGGTGCGCTGGCCGCGGCGCGGATCGAACAGCCCGCTCGGGAACAGTTTTCGCAGCGCCGAGACCACGAGGTTGTCGCCGACGGAGCGGAGCAAAGCGAGGCCCTCGCTCTTACGGCTTTCCGGGATCAGCGCGATGCCGCGGCGGGAGGCGACATCCGGCTCGCCGGAGATCGGCTTGCCGTCGAACACGATTTCGCCCGAGGCGACCGGGTCGGCGCCGAAGATGGCGCGCGCGACTTCCGTGCGGCCCGATCCGACCAGGCCGCAGAGGCCGACGATCTCGCCGCGGCGTACTTCGATATTGATGTCGGAAATGCCGCTCGGCGCGGTCAGGCCTTTGACCTCGAGCAGCACCTCGCCGGGCTTGTCGGCGAAATTGCGCGGATAGGTCATGTCGACATTGCGGCCGACCATCATGCGGACGAGCTGGTCGGGCGTGACGTCGGCCGGCTTGACGCCATCGATGCGACGGCCGTCGCGTAGCACCGTGATACGGTCGCCGAGCGCGAACACTTCGGCCATGCGATGCGAGATGTAGACGATGGAGACGCCATCGGCCTTGAGCCGCGCGATCAGCGCGAACAAGAGCTCGGTCTCCCGGTCCGAGAGCGCGGCGGTCGGCTCGTCCATCACCAGGATGCGCGCATTCTGGCTGATGGCTTTCGCGATCTCGACCATCTGCTGCTGGGCGACGCCGAGCGTGTTGACCACGACGGAAGGATCGATGTCGAAGCCGATCGTGTCGAGCAGGCGTTTTGCGTCGGCCAGGATCTTGCGACGGTCGATGGTGCCGGGGATGCGGCCCTTCGGCTCGCGGCCGAGGAAGATGTTCTGGGCGATGTCGAGATAGGGGACGAGCGAGAATTCCTGGAAGATCACGGCGATGCCGAGCTGTTGCGCGTCGGCGGTCGACGTAATTTCGACCTTCTCGCCTTTGTGGAAGAACTCGCCGGCATCGGCCTGGTAGGCGCCGCACAGCACCTTCATCAGGCTCGACTTGCCCGCGCCGTTTTCGCCCAGCAGCATGTGGACTTCGCCGGGGTAGAGCGCAAAGGACACGTCGTCGAGCGCCTTGACGCCCGGGAACGACTTGCTGATGCTGCGGAGTTCCAATAGCGGCGTCACTGCGGTCTCGCTCATGGCCGGACTCCCGCAAGGATCTTGCCGGGATTCATCAGCCCGTTCGGATCGAGCGCGGTCTTGATCGATCGCATTACATCCACGGCTTCGCCCAGCTCGTCGGTGAGATAGTCGATCTTGCCCATGCCGATGCCGTGCTCGCCGGTGCAGGTGCCGTCCATCGCAATGGCGCGGGCGACCATGCGGGCCTGGAGCGCCTTGGCGCCGTCGATCTCTTCAGGCCTTGCGGGATCGACCAGGATCAGCATGTGGAAATTGCCGTCGCCAACATGGCCGACGATCGGCGCGGTGAAGCCGTGCTCATCCGCATCCCGCCTTGTTTCTGTCAGGCATTCGGCGAGCCGCGAGATCGGAACGCAGACGTCGGTGATGACGGCGCGCGCGCCGGGCCGCAGGCCCAGACCGGCATAGAGCGTGTTGTCGCGGGCGTGCCAGAGCCGGCTGCGATCCTCCGGCGCCTTGGCCCATTCAAAGCCGCGGCCGCCGTGCTCGGCCGCGATCGCCTGCGCCAGCTCGGCCTGTTCGGCCACCGCGCTCTCCGAGCCGTGAAATTCGAAGAACAGTGTTGGCGCCTCGCGATAACCGAGCTTGGCATAGGCATTGATGCCGCGCATCATGACTTCGTCAAGCAGCTCGACGCGGGCCACCGGAATGGCGGCCTGGATGATCGAGATCGCGGTATCGACCGCATTGTGCAGCGTGTCGAAGCTGCACACCGCAGCCGAGATCGCCTGGGGCAGCGGATGCAGTTTCAGCGTGACCTCGGTGATGACGCCAAGCGTGCCTTCGGCGCCGACGAACAGCCGCGTCACATCGTAGCCAGCCGCCGATTTGCGCGCGCGACGGGCCGTGCGGATGACGCGGCCGTCGGCCAGCACGACTTCGAGCGCCATGACGTTGTCCTTCATGGTGCCGTAGCGCACGGCCATGGTGCCGGAGGCGCGCGTCGACGTCATGCCGCCGATCGAGGCATCGGCGCCGGGATCGATCGGGAAGAAAAGCCCGGTGCCGCGCAGCTCGGCATTGAGCTGCTTGCGGGTGATGCCGGGCTGAACCACGACATTCATGTCGCTGTCGTGGACGGTGAGCACCTTGTTCATGCGCGCGAAGTCGATACAGACGCCGCCCGCGACCGCGGACGCGTTGCCCTCGAGCGAGGTGCCGGCGCCGAACGGAACGATCGGCATGTTCGCGCCGGCGCAGAGCTTGACGATCTCGACGACCTCCGCGGTCGTCTCGGGAAACACGACGATGTCGGGGGGCAGGGCGCGATAATAGGACTCGCTCTGGCCATGCTGGTCGAGCACGCCGCGTGCGATGGTCGCACGCGGACCGATCACGCCCGTGAGGCGTTCCGCCAAGGCGGCACTGTTGACCGGCGATCCCATCGTTTCTCCCTGTCGTTCTTGTCGCGAACTGTTGTTCGTCCGTCGATTCGACGTTCGGCTTACGCCGCTTGTGCGTTGCTTGCGGCCTGCTTCAGGCCGAAATCATAATTGAGGTGATAGTAGGCGCTATCCACCATGCGACCATCCGGCGCACGGCCGGCCGGGCAGAGCACGAAATCGTGGATCAGGCTGTCCTTGACGCCGAACACCACGTCAGAGTCGAGATATTTGTCGCCGGCCACGAACACGTGGGTGACGAGTTGCTCGAAGCCCGGCGCCGAGATCATGAAGTGCACATGCGCGGGACGCCAGGGATGGCGGCCCTGCGCCTCCAGCATCTCGCCGACCGGGCCGTCATGCGGGATCGGATAGGCCGCCGGCTTGATCGACCAGAAATGGAAACGGCCGTTGGCGTCGGTGTGGAAGCGGGCGCGCATGGCGAGATCGCCGATCTCATCGAGCTGCTGCACGTCGTAGTAGCCGTCATTGTCGGAATGCCAGACGTCGACCACGGCGCCGGCGAGCGGGCGGCCATCGACCGTCGACACCGAGCCGGTGACGATCATGGGATCGCCTTCCATGTTGCCCGAGATGTCGTCGCCGCTTTGTTTCTCCGGCGCGGCCTGGACGAAGAACGGGCCGAGCACGGTGGTCTCGGTCGCGCCCTCGGGCACCGGATGATTGATCGCATCGACCAGCATGGAGACGCCGAGCGTATCCGAGAGCAGGATGAATTCCTGGCGCTTGTCGTCGCACATGTGGCCGGTGCGGGTCAGGAAGTCGATGCCGAACTCCCATTCCTTCTGGGTCGGGCGCACCTCGCGCACGAAGGCGTGGAGGTGGCGCACCAGGGCCTCGCTGACCTCTTTGATGCGCGGATCGCTCGCGCCCGCGATGCGCTCCAGCACGGCGTCGGTGATGTTGGTTTCGCTGAAATTACGCATATTCGCCTCCGTCGATCAGAGTTTGGGCTCGCCGAGGCCGGATAGTCGTTCGAGATGCTTCACGGTCGCGATGAAATCGGTCTCGCCTTCGCCCTGCGCGATTAGCGCGCCATAGGTCTCGCGCACCTGCGCGGCGAGCTGCAGCGGCACGCCGACAGCATGGCCGGCCCCTAAGATGAGATCGAGATCCTTGGCCATCTGCTTGCAGGAGAAGCTCGAGACGAAGTCGCGCTTTCGCAGCGGCGCAGTCTTGTACTTCACCATGGGCGAGGCCACCGCGCTCTCGTCCAGCACGTTCAAGATGTCCTGCCAGCCGATGCCGCCCTTGCGCGCCAGCGCCAGGCTCTCGGCCATCATCGCGGCCGAGACCGCGATCATGAGATTGACCGCGAGTTTTGCGTAGCGCGCTTCCTCGCTTGCGCCCAGATAGGTCTGGGCGCGGGTGAAGCTCGCCAATAGCGGTTTTGCAATTTCGAACGCCTCCTTCGGCCCCGAAACAAAACAGCTCAGCGCTCCCGTGTGCACGATGCTGGCATTGCCGGAGACCGGTGCTCGCAGATATGAGATGCCGCGCGCCTGCGCGGCGGCATCGACTTCGGCCGAGGCTTCGGCGCTGACCGTGCTGGTCTCGATCAGCACTGCCTTCGGCGCGATCGCGCCGATCAAGCCGGTCGGGCCGAGCATCACCGCGCGCAACGCGGCATCGTCAGGCAGCGACGTGATCACCCATGGGCGGCCGTTGACGGCCTCCGCGGGCGAGCCCGCGACGGCGATGCCATGCTCGCGCGCCTCCTTGAGCCGCGCCGCACTCTGGTCGAAGGCTGTGACGCCAAAGCCGGCCCTGGCGACGAGTTCCGACATCGGCAGTCCCATCTTGCCGACGCCGATGAAAGCGACCTGCTTGCTTGTATCAGTCATTGTTCTTGTCCGTTGGCCGCGTCATGCGGGGTGCCCTTGTCGTTCGATGTCCCGCACCAGCCGCCGGCCGGATTGCGCGAGAAGCTCCTTCTTCCGATCGAGCCCGTCGACCAGCAGTTTCCCGTTCCGCTTCTTCCAGATACCGCCGATCATGACCGCCTCGACATTGGCAAGGCTCGTCTGCATCACCACGCTGGCGACGGGGTCGTGGACCGGGAAGAGGTTGAGATCGTCGGCGTTGATGATCACGAGATCGGCGAGTTTGCCCGGCGTCAGCGAGCCGATCTGGTCCTCGCGGCCGAGCATGCGCGCGCCCTCGGTGGTGATCCAGCGCAGTGCCTCGCGCGCCGGGATCGTTGTCGTCGCCGGGATCGTGCCCTCGCTCCTGCGCATCTCTGCATTATCGAGCGCACGCTGCATCGATAGCGCCACGCGCGCCGCGGAGAAGAGATCGCCCGGCAGCACGGATTCCAGATCGATGCCGATGGTCGGGCGCACGCCGCGCTTGAGCAGCCGTCCGGTGATTGGAAAGCCATGGCCCTGAATCATCTCGTTCTCCGGCGTCACCGAGAAGGTGACGCCGAGATCGATCAGCTTTTGCAGGAGTTCGTCCGGCAAATCGTTGCCATGGACGATGTTGACGTTGGGGCCGACGAGACCGGCCTCGATCAGCTTCTCCCATCCGCCTGGCGTCTTCGCCGGTCCGCCGCCCTGATGCATCGAGGCGATCAGGCCAAGCTCCCGCGCCAGCCGAAAATCATGCAAGGACACATCGAGTATCGAATAATGCGGGCCGAGAATGGCGAGCCCGAGCGTGACCAGGCTATTGCGGTCGGCGAGGGGACCTGCCAGCAGCCGCTCGATCTCGTGGCGCGGATGTGGCACCTCAGAGAAATGCGGCTCGCCCGGTTTCGGCTCGGGCTTTGGCGAGCCGTGGAAGAAGGCGGCGCGAATGCCGCTCTCGATCAGGCCGCGCACGGCGGCGTCGGTATGAGCGGGACTAGGGTTGTTGTGGCACCAATCGACCAGCGTGGTGGTGCCGCAATTGATCTGGTTCAGCGCGCCGACGAGGGTCGCGATATAGATGTCGTCAGGCATAAACAGGGTCGCGAGCCCCGCATGCATGCGGCGGAAATATTCCAGCAGCGTCCAGTTCGCCGCAAAGCCGCGCAAGCCCGTCTGCCAGGTGTGCATATGGGCGTTGACGAGCCCGGGAATGACGATGCGCCCGCGACCGTCGACGATCTCGGTCTCCGCCGCGCCGCTGCCAAGCGCGATGCTCGGACGCACCTCCGCGATCCGCCCGTTCTCGACCAGCAAATCGCCATCCCTGACGTCGCCGATGCGGTCGTCCATGCTGATGATGGTTGCGGATTGGATGAGGGTGCGCTTCATCGCGATCAGGCCGCTTTGGAGATGACCGGCGGCTCGCCGGCCCAGGCGCGCGCGATGAGGCCGCGGATGGCGCCCCGCTCGAGCGTGCGCGGATTCCAGTAGGCGTTGGTGACGGCGAGGTCGGCCGCCCTGTCGATGCCGCCCTCGGGCATGCCGATGTCGCGCAGCGCGACC
The DNA here is from genome assembly GCF_016031625.1 of Bradyrhizobium agreste. GTDB lineage: Bacteria > Pseudomonadota > Alphaproteobacteria > Rhizobiales > Xanthobacteraceae > Bradyrhizobium > Bradyrhizobium agreste. The sequence continues at coordinate 66,010 of NZ_JACCHP010000003.1, forward strand.
TTCGCGCCCAGGCGCTTGGCGAGATCGAACAGCCCCTTCGATGCATCCGAAGCACCGATCGCACGCGCGATCCGTGCCATCGCGTCAGGCACGGCGGGCGCGTTGTAGGCCAACGCATGCGGCAGCACGATGGTGTGCGTCTCCGCGTGGGGCAGGTCGAAGGTGCCGCCGAGCGTGTGGCAGAGCTTGTGATGCAGCGCCATGCCGACGGTGCCGAGGCAGACGCCGCACAGCCAGGCGCCGTAAAGCGCATCGCTGCGGGCGGCGCGATCGTCGGGCTTGGCGGCGATGGCGGGCAAGGCGCGCGCGAGCGCGCGGATGCCTTCTTCGGCCATCAGCGATGTCACGGGATTGGCGTCGCGCGCATAAAGCGCCTCCACCGCGTGGGCGATGGCATTGATGCCGGATGTAACGGTAAGGCCGACCGGCAGCGTCGTCGTCAGGTCGATATCGTAGATCACGGTCTCCGGCAGCACGGCCGCATCGCGCACCGTGGTCTTCAGGCCGTTCTCGGTCTGGCCGACGATTGGCGTCATTTCCGAGCCGGCATAGGTGGTGGGAATGCAGAGCTGGTTGACACCGGTGCGCAAGGCGAGCGCCTTGCCCAATCCCGTCGTCGATCCGCCGCCGAGCGCCACCACGCAATCGGCATCGCATGCCTTCATCGCCGCGAGCGCCCGCGCGGTGACCTCGACCGGCGTGTGCATCGTGGCGCCGGCGAAGATCCCGGCATAGAGCGGGCCGAGCGCTGCGCCGAGCGCCTTGCCTTGTGCTTCCTGCTGGGGCGTCGTCAGCACCAGCGCGCGCTGACCGCCGAGACGCTCGATCTCGGCTCTGGCTGCGGCCAGCGTCCCGCTGCCGAACACGACGCGGCAGGGCAGGTTTTCAAAGGTAAACGAACCGATCATGCGCCGGTCTCTGTCATGGGATAATCGACCTGGAAGCGTCCGATCCGCAAGTCGCCGAGCTCCTCGCGCACCCGCAGATGTTCCGGATGGGTGGCGTAGGCCTTCAGCGCCGCGTGATCGGTAAACTCGGAGACGAGGACAACGTCGCAGGCATAATCGACGTCGCTGACATCGACGCCGACCTCGATATGGGTGAGGCCTCCGATCCGGCCCTTCAGGCCCTCGAACAGGGTTTTGACCTTGGTCCGCGCCGCCAGGCGCTCCGCGGCCGTGTCCGCGCGCAGCCGCCACATCACGATGTGTTTGATCGGACCCGACATTTCCTAGATTTCCTCGCCTGCATTCTTGCTTGTTGGGTCCATTTTGCCTTGCAGAAATCGGAAATAAAGGTCAAAAATCGCAAGTCTCTTTTCCATTATGAGGAAGAATGGACCGGCTCCTCCAGCTCGAGGTGTTTTCCAAGACGGCCGAGCTCGGCAGCCTCTCCAAGGCCGCCGAAACTTTGCGGATGTCGAACGCGGCGGCGAGCCGGCACCTCAGCGCGCTCGAGGAGCGGCTCGCGGTCCGGCTGATCGAGCGCAACACGCGCAGGCAGTGGCTGACCGAGGCCGGGCAAGAGCTGCTTCAGCGTTGCAGCACGCTCCTGAACGAGCTTGCGGAGGCCGAGGACGCTGTCAGCGATCGCGCGCTCTCGCCAAAAGGCATGCTGCGCGTCACCAGTTCGTTGTCCTTTGCGATGATCTACATGGCGCCGATGCTGCCGGCATTTCGAAAACTCTATCCGAAGCTCGACGTCCAAATCATTGCGGCCAACCGCTATCCCGATTTCATCGAGGCCGGCATCGACGTCGCAATCCGCACGCGGGAGCAGGAGCCGGATTCCAACATCATCATCCGCCGCATCGGACAGATGCGCCGCGTGCTGGCGGCTGCGCCGTCCTATCTCGCGGCGCACGGCGTCCCCGAGCATCCCGCCGATCTCGCGCGCCATGACATGCTGGTCTACAATCTCGCCAACGATCCCTATTCGCTGCGATTGAGCAAGGGCAGCGCGACGCAGACCGTCCGTATCGCCCCGACTCTCGACAGCAATGATGGCCAGATCATCTGCGGCGCCGCGCGGGCAGGGCTCGGCATCCTGATCCAGCCGCTCTACATCGTGCAGAGCGATATCGTGGAAGGGAAGCTTGTTCCGCTGTTGCTTGACTGGGAATTGCCGCTCCTGACGATGAATATCGCCTATCAGAATAGAACCGGACTACCCGCCAAGATCCGCGCGTTTTCAGATTTTCTCGTCGATCATATTCACCGCAATTCCATGGAAGGAATTTGGATCGACACCTGAGACACTGCCATGCGTTCCGCTGGAATAGCGAGCAGGATAGACGGCTACGGAGAGACCAGTCGTGACTTGTGAGCTTGAGATGAGCCAACAAACCAGAGCAAAGGCCTTGATTGCATTCTCATTGCTTCCGCCTTCGCACCCTAAATCCGAGTTCGAACCGGAAGCGCCGGGCTGTCTGCAGCTTGCAAGCTTCCGGCGAGCTCCGCCGCTTCGGCGGTTACCTCCCCATTCAGCACGGCTTTCATGCGGGCGACATCGAGCTCACCCTCGTTGCGCGAAACGACGATGGTCGCAACGCCATTGCCGATAACATTCACTAAGGCTCTCGCTTCGCTCATAAAACGGTCGATGCCGAGGATGAGCGCCATGCCGGCGACCGGAATGGTCGGGACGACCGATAGTGTTCCGACCAGCGCAATGAACGACGCGCCGGTGACGCCGCTCGCTCCCTTCGAGGTCAGCATGGCCACTGCAAGGATCGCGATCTGCTGCGAGATCGAAAGATCCGTGTTGGTAGCCTGGGCAACGAACAGAGCGGCGAGCGTCATGTAGATGGAGGAGCCATCGGTGTTGAACACGTAGCCGGTCGGCACGACGAGACCGACCACCGGTTTCGAGCAGCCGAGACGCTCGAGCTTCTCCATGAGGCTCGGCAGGACGGGATCCGACGAGGAGGTGCCGAGTACGATCAGGATCTCCTCCTTGATGTAGACGAGGAATTTCCAGATGCTGAAGCCGGACCACCACGCGATAGGGCCTAGAACGCCGAACACGAACAGCGCCGACGTCAGGTAGAACAGGCCCACCAGCTTGATCAGGGGCCCGAGCGAACCGATGCCGTAGCGGCCGACCGTAAACGCCATCGCTCCGAAGGCGCCGATCGGCGCGAAACGCATGATGACGTTGATGGCACCGAAGATCAGCATCGATCCGGCATCGATGACCTCGCGCACAGGTCTGGCACGATCGTCCAGCCTCGACAGCACGCAGCCGAACAGGACCGAGATCAGCACGACGGGAAGGATGTCGCCGCGGGCGAACGCGTCGGTGACGGTGTTCGGAATGATGTTGAGCAGGAATTCCGCGATGGTCTGCTCTTTCGCCTTGCCGGCGTATTGCGCGACGGCCTTGGCGTCCAGCGTCGCGGGATCGACGTTGAAGCCGGCCCCAGGCGTCGCCAGATGGGCGGCGAAAAAGCCGATGAGCAGAGCGAGCGTGGAGACGACCTCGAAGTAGAGGAGGGCCTTTCCGCCGACGCGGCCGACCTTCTTCATGTCCGACATGCCGGCGATGCCGCTGACCACGGTGCAGAAGATCGCGAGCGCGATCACCATCTTGATCAGCTTGATGAAACCGTCGCCGAACGGCTTCATGTCGATGGCGACCGCCGGCCAGAAGTGGCCGAGCGCGATGGCGATCACGATTGCGGCCAGTACCTGCACGTACAGAATGCCGTAGAATGGCTTCCTGGCGCGCGCGCCGGTCGACATGCCGTTCATCTGTTTCTCCCTGATTATGGATTTCTTTGACGTTCGTCGGCCGAGAGCGGCATCGCGAGGAGGACCGTCACGGGCGAATTCGTCTTGTTGGTCAGGCGGCGATCCTCGCCGGGCGCGATACGGCAGGAATCCCATTTCCCAAGCGAGACTTCGGTCTCGCCGTTCGCGATGTGGAGCGTGCCGTCCAGCACGACGTACATCTTCTCCTGCGCCGACGAGGACAGGGTCGTTCCGCCGCCAGGCGCGAGCACGGAGACGCCGATCCAGAGATCGGATGAGGGCCCCGCCTCGCGTCCTTGCAGGCGGACCATCGCCATGTCGTGATGCCCGGGTGCGGTATACTCGGGCGCTTCGGCGAAGCGGACGACGTGCATGATCAGGCTTCCGGGCGCAGCACGATGCGGTCGCGGGACGCCCCGATCACCGCGGCATAGGCCGCTTTGGCGTCGGCGAGGGAATAGATGGCGGTGTCCCTGATCGGGAAGGGGCGAAGGCAGCCGTCGGCGAAGCCGGACAGGACGCCCCGCAGGACGTCGGCGCTCTCGATCGAGGAGAAGGCAAGAGTGTCGATCCCGACATAGGTGTGCCGGCCCCGGTAGAACTCCAGAATGTTGAACTGCACGGTCTTGTGCACGGCCGCGATCAGGATCTGCCGCCCGTCCTTTGCGAGGGAATGGTGGGCGTCGTCGAAATAGGGGTCGCCGACCGTGTTGAAGACGATGTCGGCACCCTTTCCGTCGGTCAGTTCGCGGACTCGCTTTGCAACGTCGGTCGTGGCCGAGTTGACGATCTCGACCGGCGCGTTGGCGTGGCCTTCATACGCCTCGTCCTTGCGCACCACGCCGATCACCTTGGCGCCTCGCCAGGTCGCAAGCTGCACCGCGGCCTGCCCCACCTTGCCGTTGACTCCCATCACAAGGACATGCTCGCCGGGCTTCGGTCTGCCGGATCGACGGAAGCCTTCGATCGCCGTCACGAAGGGCACGCCCAGTCCGGCCGCTTCGTCCATGGAGATGCCAGCAGGCTTTTCGACAAGCGCCGCTGTCTCGACGACCAGGTGCGATGCGTGCGTGCCGTCGCGGCGGATGCCGAGATCGCCGGAGGTGCCGAACACGGACTTGCCGACCCATTCGCTCGGGCCGTCGATCACCCGTCCGGCGAAGTCGCGGCCGGGCGTCCGCGGGAACACCGCATAGGGCATCAGGCCAGTGGCGGCCTTCACGTCGGATGGATTGACGCCGGCGGCTTCAACGGCGACGACGACCTCGCCCGGCCGCCGTGAAAGCGAGTGTCGCTCGATTACGGGCTCGAGCGATGCTGCGTCCGCCGCTTTGGCGTTGAGCCGAACGCAAGTCGCCTCAACGGAAGCGCTGGTAGCCGATCTGCTGATGACGTTCATGGCTCGCTCCTAGGCGGCGCTCACCGCGGAATGCCCGGGCAGTCCGACGATCTTGCGGGCTTCAGCGACGGTCGCGATCGCGCCTCCGAGGTCCTCGACGATACGGCGCGCCTTCGTGACCATCTCGGCGTTGGACCTCGCCAGCCGTCCGCGGCTGAGATAGACGGAATCCTCCAGGCCGACGCGCACGTGACCGCCGGCGAGATAGGACTGCGCGACCGTGGTGAATGCGGCCTTGCCTATTCCGATCGCGGTGAATTCCGCGTCCTGCGGCAGCAGATTGCGGGCGTAAAGCACGGTCTCCGGCGCCGGCTGAAAGCCGTAGCGCACGCCCATCACGAAGGAGCAGAGGACTGGTCCTTTCAGGGTACTGTCGGCGAGCAGGTCGTGCATCAGCGCGATGTCGCCGGAGTCGAACAGCTCGATCTCCGGCTTGACGCCGGCCTCCGCAATCACCTTCGCCATCCGCCTGACGTTGCCGGGCGTGTTGATGACGACCTCGCGGCCGGAATTCATGGTGTTGAGGTCGAGGGTGCAGATGTCCGGCCGCAGCACCGCGATGTGCTCGACCCGCTTCTCAGGCGGCATCAGCGTCGTGCCTTCGGCCGCGACCTTGGGATCGTCCTGGGACGGCACGAATCGACCGCCCGGTCCGGTCGTGATGTTGAGGATGAGTTCGGGATTGCGGGCGCGGATGCGCTCGACGACGTCGGCATAGTGGTCGAGCAGCATCGAGGGACGCCCGGTCTGCGGATCCCGGACGTGGATGTGGACGATCGCGGCGCCCGCGTCCGCCGCGCCGAGACAGGCGTCGGCGATCTGTTCGGGCGTGATCGGCAGATGGGGCGTCTGCTCCGGCGTCGTCAGATTGCCAGTGACTGCGCAGGTGATGATGACCTTGTCGCGTGGAGATCGCATTGAATTTTCCTTCAGAGCGAGCGGCCGCCGTCGACCACGAAGGTCGTTCCGGTGGCAAAGCCGAGCTGCGTGGCACAGGCGAGGATCGCGGAGGCGATGTCCTCCGCGGTCGCGATCCGCTTCAGTGGTGTCGTCGCGGCGGTTTTGGCGTTGAAGTCGGCCCCGCGGCCCGGAACAAAGCTGGTATCGACGACGCCCGGCGCGACCGCGAGCACGCGCACTTCGGGGGCGAGCACCCGGGCCAGCGACTTCGTCATGACGTCGATGCCGGCCTTGGCAGCGCAGTAGGCGATCGACGAGCCGATTCCATTGGTCCCAGCGATCGACGAGATCGAGACGATCAGGCCGTCGCCGGAAGCTTTCAGGAGCGGAGCAAAGGTCCGGATGGTCGCGAACTGTCCACGCCAGTTGACTGCGAACATCCTGTCGATGAGGTCGTCGTCCAGGGCCTCGAGATCGGCATGGGGGACGGGCTTGGTGAAGCCGGCGGCATTGACGAGGACATCGAGGCGCCCGAAGCGGCGCTCGATCTCGCCACGCAGCGCCTGCAACGTAGCGGTCCGCGACACGTCGGCGACCAGCGCCGCGTGGCCTTCTCCGGGCAGGGATTGCATCACCTTCGCGGCCGCTCCGGCTTCCTCCGGTACGTCGCGGTGACTGATCGCGACGCGGGCGCCGAGTTCGGCAAATTTGCTGGCCGCGACGGCGCCGATGCTGCCGGCCCCGCCGACGACGAGGACGACCTTGCCGTCCTGGGACTTGATCATGGTTCGCTCACTTGATCGGTGGTTTGGGAAGGATTGCTTCACCGGCTTGCATGACGAACCGGTAGTTCAGCGTGTACCAAGGTGCGCGCACGCCCGGCGCGGGCGGCTCGCCTTCCTCATGCCGACGATAGGCGCCGACGAGCGCACGCGTGACGCCGAACACGACGTCGCTTTCGAGATGGTCGTCATCGTCGACGAAGACCTGCGTGATGAGGGTCTTGTAGCCGGGTTTGAAGCCGAGAAAGTGGATGTGCGCCGGCCGGTAGGGATGCCTGTTCTGGGCCCGCAGCAGTTCGCCGACAGGACCGTCCGTCGGCACGGGATAGCCGGCTGGTTTGACCGATCTGAAGGAGAAGCGGCCCGCGGCATCGGTGGTGAACTTGCCCCGCAGGTTCATGTCCGCCTGCGTCGCGTCCTGGTTTTCGTAGAGGCCCACGGGCGACGACTGCCAGACGTCGACATCGACACCGGGGAGGGGCTTGCCCGCGACGTCGACGATCTCGCATTCGGCGAAGAGCTCTGGACCGGGCGTCGGGGACCGGACGATCGACCCGCCGTTCTCGGTCCGCGGGGAGTTGGCCCGCCAGAACGGACCGAGCAGCGCCGCGGCGGTTTCGGTCGCGCCGGCGCTTCCGTTGTTCAGCAGGCAGACCAGCGTCGAGAAGCCGATGGCGTCCGCGAACAGGATCCCCTCGTTGTGGCTGTCATGGGTCGCCTGTCCGATCCGGTTGAGGAAGTCGATGCCGAGATCGTACTCCGCCTCGGTGAGCTTCACCTCGCGGGCGAACGCGTGCATGTGCCGGACGAAGGCCTCCATCACCGTCCGGAACCGCTCGTTTCCGGCGCCCTCCATCGCGCGCAGCACGATCGGGGTCACGTCCTCAAGCCGCTGGATAATGCCCATCTTTCGCTCCGCCACGTATTGCACTCGATTGCAGCGTTACTGCAATCGATTGCAAATTGTCAAGCGGCCCTGTATTCTGCCGCTACCGGTCAGATAAACGACGGAAACTGCTGGTGAATCGACCTATCGCCACGATGAAACAGATCGCCGACGCCGCCGGGGTGCATAGATCGACGGTGTCGCGCGCGCTCGATCCCAAGAAGCGGCACTTGGTGGCCGACGATGTCGTCGAACGGATCGTGTCCCAAGCGGAGATCCTCGGCTATAGGCCCAATCGCATCGCCGCGAACCTGCGCCTGGGCCGGTCCGATCTCGTCGGCGTCCTGCTGCCCGACATCGCCAATCCGGTGTTCGCCCCGATTTTGGGAGGCATTACCGAGACGCTCTCCGCGGCTGGCTATGCACCGATCGTGGCGGAGGCCGGCAACGCGGCCTCGGAGCAGATATCGCTCGTCGAAACGGTGCTCAGTCAGCGCGTCGACGGCCTCATCCTGGCGACAGTCTCTCAAGACGACGAACTCGTCGGATTCTGCATCCGCCGAGGCGTTCCGGTGATTCTGGTCAACCGGTCGGAGGCGCGGGATCGGGTCTCCTCGGTGGTTTCGGACGACGCCTTGGGAATGCGTCTCGCCGTCGATCATCTCGCCGGATTGGGACATCGCCGCATCGCGCATATCGCCGGCCCGCTGTCGACGTCGACGGGCACGCTGCGCCGGGAGGGCTTCGAATCCGCCATGTCGCGCCACGCATTGCCGGGTATCGTGCGCGAGGCGGCGGCCTATAGCCGCTCGGCGGGCGCGGAGGCAACGGCGCACCTGCTCGCGACCAGCGGCGACATCACCGGGATCGCGGCCGCAAACGATCTGCTCGCTCTCGGAGTCCTGGACGCCCTGAGGGAGCGCGGGCTGCGGTGTCCGGACGACATGTCGGTGATCGGACACAACGATATGCCCCTGATGGATGTCGTCTCGCCGCCGCTGACCACGGTCCGGATCGAGCACAGGGAAATGGGGCGGATCGCCGCCAGGATGCTTGTCGATGCGATCAAGAACGGGAGCACCGACATACAGCACGTCGTGCTTCGGCCGGAGCTGGTCGTGAGGAGTTCGGCGGATCCGCCCCGCTCGACCTCCTGATCGCGAGCCACCGAGGAGGGCTTCGACTTCAGTCGAAGCGCCCAGCGCACCGCCACTCGCTCAGCAGGGCGCGCTTTGCAGCCAGCCCGTACAATCACCGACAACGATGTCCAAGCAAGGCGAGGCAGCGCGATCTAGCGTGCCGTCGACAATCCTGCCCTAAAGATGGCAATTGAACGGAGCTAGAGAATGCACGAGTCGCTCCCCGCAATCCGCAAGACGGCGGCACATCGGCCGCCGACGCATCTCGGCTCCGAGAAGTCGATCGAATGTAAGCTATTCAAAAGACTTCCGGATTTCGGACGGATTCATCCTGCGGGCTGGCCGCATTGAACGGCCTGCTCGGACGTTCGGGCGCCGACTGGTCGGGAACTCGGCGCTACGCACGGGGCGAGGGCCGTATTCAGAGCGGCGGCTCGCAACAGGCAGCCAAACTAGTATAGAGGGGCGCTGCGGCTTCCGATGATCGTGTCATCGCCGCTGGTGGCGGTCCGGAGTTCACCTGCCGCTCGTCGGCGGAAACGCGGTCCTCAGTGGTGCTGGCATATCGAAGCCTGTTTATCATCTGTGGCTTTGCAGCCCTCGTTTTCACCGACGATACAGCCGTTGCTTCTGCCGATTCGAATCAGTCGGGCGCGAAGCGGGCCGCTATGAAGTGGGTTACCTTGGGCTCTCCCGCAGCGCCAAACTCGCGGACGGCAGCTTGGACGATTCTGTCTGCGTTCGTTACGCGTTGATGTTGTCGCAGATGCTCCAGCCACGAGGCGACCATAAACGTCTCCAGGAAGCGTCCGCTGTCGGCAGCATCTTCGAAGACGTCCCAGGAATAGGCGCCATCACGCCGTCGTTGCGGCTCCAGTTGCTTGATTGCATTGAGAAAGGCGTCTCGTCGCTCCGAAGCGATGCGGTACTCCACCGTGACCAGTACCGGCCCGCGGTCGGCATCCGCGTCGATCGCCAGCACGGGTGCCGGCCAATGCATGGAGGGGGCGAGGTCCACTTCTTGGCCGCCCCGCAGCTTCCAACGCCAGGTCAGCGCGATGCCGGTTACCGCTCCGGCGGCCGCGATGAAGTGCGTCAGGGGCAGGCCGAACGCGGAGGCAAGCTGGCCCCAGACTGCGCTGCCGGCGGTCATCGCACCGAAGAACACGGTCACGAACATGGCCAGCCCGCGGCCGCGCACCCAGTCGGGCAGGGACATCTGAACCGAGACGTTCAGGCTCGCGAGAACGGCGATCCATGAGATGCCGGCGAGCAGGCAGGCGGCGAAGCCGAGTGCGGGATAACGTGCGACACCCAGCAGGACTAGGCAAGCGGCCGTGCCGAACGTGCCGGCCGCGACGAGCCGGTCTGGCCCCAGAACCGCCTTCAGCCATGGCAGCGCAAAGGCGCCGCCGACGGCACCGATGCCGATTGCGCCAAGTAACATGCCGTACAGTTCGGGACCGCCCGCGATCTGATTGCGAGCAACGAGCGGGAGTAGAGCCCAATATGCGCTGGCGAAGAAGAAGAACGCCACCGCTCGGATGAGAGTCGCGCGCAAATCGGGGTTATATCGCGCATGCCGAAAACCGATCACGAGGGCGCCGGTCAGGCGCTCGGGCGGAAGTCTGTTTCCTTGCGGTGTCGGCGGGCGCCACCAGAGCAGGGCGCCGATCACGGCGAAGTTGCTCAATGCGTTGATCCAGAACGGCGCCGCGATGCCTAGTACGCCGATCACGACTCCACCGAGCGCCGGTCCGATTGCCCTGCTGATATTGACGCCGACGCCGTTGCTCGCCACCGCCGCAGCCAGGTCTTGCTTCGGGACAAGCTGAGGCACGATCGATTGCCATGCGGGAGCGGTGAAAGCCGCGCCCGTACCGAGGAGGAATGTAAACAACAGCAGGATCGACGGATTGATCAGGTCGAGCCAGACCAGAACCGCGCTCACCGCTGCGACGACGGTGAGTAGGATTTCCGATCCGATCAGAAAGCGACGCCTGTCGACGATATCCGCCAGAGCGCCGGCGGGCAGCGCGAAAAGGAACATGGGAAGGCTACTCGCGACCTGGACCAGAGAGACCGTGAGTGGATTCGGATTGAGGCTCGTCATCAACCATCCGGATGCCGCGTTGTACATCCAGGTGCCGACATTGGCTACGACGGTCGCGGTCCAAACAACCGCAAACGCCTTGTGTCGGAACGCGATCCAGGGCGACGCACTCTGCGTCGCGGCCCGCGTTTGATTTTCGTCGATCATTGTCATGTGCTTTGCTGTGGCAAATCGCATCCTTTCGCTCTGGCGCAACGAAGGATCGAAACGACGGCGCTAAGGATCGGCTAGAAGCGAGGCTACACCGCCTATGGCGCAGGGTGGATCATGTCGCGCGCATATGCGAGGCCGATTCCGTATCCGCCACCGTGGGTTTCCACGATGGATCGAGCTCCATCGTAGGTTTCCCGACGGGTCCAGTCCCGCTGAAACTCCAGAAGAACCTGGATCCATGATGTCATATGTGCGCCTGCGTCGCTCATCCGTCGCAAGGCGAGATCATGGCTCACAGGAGTGAGACCGCCGCACGCGTCGCCCACCACAAAAACGTCAAAGCCGTCGTGAAGCGCTGAAAGAACCGGAAATGAAACGCAGGCTTCTGTCAGAAGGCCGGAAACGATGAGCCTTCGCTTGCCCGTTTGAACCACCGCTGTTCGAGCTGCGTCATCTTCCCACAAGTTCATATTCCGGCGCTCGATGGGGTGGATATCCGGAAGAACCTCCCGAATTGCCGCCATTAACGGACCGCTGTAGACCTTGGAGGCAGACGTTGATGCGACAATCGGTAGGCCAAACACCTTCGCGGTACGTGCCAGCGCAATCGTGTTGTTGAGAAGCACCTGACGGTCAATCGATCCGACCCCGAATGCGAGGCCAGCCTGTTGATCGATCAGCACTAGAGCACAATCGCTGGGTTGCAGCAGAGTCTTACTGTCGTTCATGACGGGAACCTCTCTCCGAAGTGCGCTGTTGAGTTCTCGGGGATTCCAAGTTCGTTCAAACAGACGGCAGGCGGGCAGCCTATATGAACCGCTCCCCCGGCTCTTGAACGATTGGACTGCGCGGTACAGGCAGGAAGCTCTTCGTTTGTGTCGGCCAGCAGTTGGGGCCGGCGACGGTTCAGACGCGCGGGTCTGCCTTGCGAGCCGAAGGACGCGCCTCCTCCGCAGAGGCTACCCGTCGCAATTCGTCGAGCAGAGCCTTGGCGCGCCGGAACGGGATGGACTCAAGACCCTCTGAGAATTTTCCGAGCGTTCGGCCCAGTACCGCCGAAGCTTCTTCGTTTTGGTGCTTTCGACGCAAGAAATTTGCAAGGCTCTCGGCCGATCTAAGCTCCCAGCCAAGGGCCGCCTGTCGTTCGGAAACCTCGATCGATTCACGTAAGTGGGCCTCGGCAGAGCGAGAGTCGGGACCCTCCAATACGGCAAGGACGTCGCCGTGAATCCTCAGCGCATCCGGGAGCAACCAGAGAGCATCGGTCGCCTTTGTTCGCTCCAGGCACTCCGCCGACGCCAACAGTCCCTCTTCGGGGCGACCGTCAACAGCCAGGAGCTCCGCCAACCGCCCGAGGAATGGAATGGACACATTGTCATATTGGGCGCCGCTTAGCTTCGAGAGCGCCTCCCGCAACAATCTTTCGGCGGGCTCGATCTCGCCTCTCAGGAAAAATAACCTGCCTTCGTAGCCGATCGAGGCAAATACATAGCTCTTGATGTTGTTGTCCTGGGCCACTTGCCTGAATCTCTGCAAAGCGCCGGCCGCCCGATCCAGGTCTTCAAGGCTCAGGAAGAGAGAAACCCCGCACCAACTGAGCGCCTGACAGATCGACGTCGGATTGCCGGTCTTTTCTGCCTCGGAATGTGCCGAAAGGCAGGCCAGAACAGTTCGATCGAAGCGTCCCAGATTCCAATGGGACCGCGCCATCACGCACTGCGCATAGATCGAGTGGTTCAGACCCCAGCGGCCTATGTGCGACGCGTCACTGTGAATTCGGAAGTATTCGTGCGCCTCGCGTGCGAGGTTCAGGGCCGTCGCATACTCCGCCCGGAAAAAGAGCGAGGCGCTCTTCACGCTCTTCGTCATCGCCAGCGCCGCGGGCTCGCCGACGTCCGCCACGAGTCTCTCGATCTTTTTCGTTCCTTCCAACGCGCCCTTGAAGTCGCCGCGCCGGTGCAGGAAGAGCACTAGGCCCAGCCGGGCCCGAAGCTCCCATTGCGGATCACCGAGCTGCCCCGCCAGTTCGATCGATCTGTTCAGAGCTTCTCGCGACTGACTCGTCATGCCCTCGGTGAACATCATCGCGAGTCCGAAGGCGGCCTTCAGGATCATCTCGCTTGGTTCGCTTTCGGCGGGGGCTTCGAGAGCCTCAATCGCTTTCGTCGTCCAGACGATGCACTCCGTCAGCAGCGAGTTCTCTAACCAAACCGGCACGGCTGCGGCCGTGAGCGCGATGCCTGCCTGCGGCTGGCCTCCCGGCGAGAACGCCCAGTTCAGCATTCCGCGCACGTTATCGAGTTCCTGGACCGCGTCCCTGAGCGTTTGCACCCGCTTCGGTCCATCAGCGTACTTGCGCAGCATTTCGGTGAGGCAGGATGCGAGGCGGACGGCGAGTTCGTTCCGCTCCGACTCCTCGATCAGCTTCGCAAGCGCGAACGCTTTTGTGATCTCCAGCAGCCGAAATCTCGCCCCCTCTGAGCCGATGTCGACGGAAACCAACGATTTGCAGACCAGATCCGCGATGATCGAGGCTGTGTCGGTCCCCTCTGTCGTTGGAATCACCGCGACGGCCGCCTCAAGCGTAAAGTTGCCGGCGAAAATTCCGAGGCAGCGCAGAACGTGTCGCTCGCGCTCGCTCAGCAGTTGGTAGCTCCACTCGAGCGCAGCCGCGATCGTGCGGTGTCGCGCTGGCGTGCCGCGGCGAGCGTCCGCAAGCAGGTGCATGCGGTCTTCGATCCTGGCGGCCAGTCCCTTGACACCGAATGCGTCGACGCGCGCAGCGGCGACCTCGATCGCAAGCGGGTTGCCGTCCAGTTCTCGGCATATCTGAGCCGCAAAGGCGGCATTGGCATCGGTGAGTTCGAAATCATTGATGATGGCGGCCGCCCGTTCGACAAACAACTGAACCGCCGGGTAGGCCATTAGGTCCTTTGGGCTGAGGGACGTAGCCATCGGAGGCACTTCTAGGGGAGGAAGCCGGAAGACGTGCTCGCCTTCGATGCGCAGCGGCTCCCTGCTTGTGATCAGCGCCTTGATGTCGCCGGAGCTGCGCAGCAACTCACCGATCGCGGCCGCCGCCCCGTCGATCAGATGCTCGCAATTGTCGAATACCAGAAGCAGGCTCTTGTAGCGTAGCGCAGCGGCGATGCCGGACAGCATGTCGCTCGAGCGGACGTCGATCGGGAGCGCGGACGCAATCACGCTCGCAATCAGTGAGGCATCCGCGATCGACCCGAGGTCGATCAGCCAAACGCCATCCCGAAACTGCGACAACATCGTTTCCGCCAGTCGAAGCGCGGTCGATGTCTTTCCGACGCCCGGCGGCCCGACGATACTCAGGAGACGCCCGTCGGTCAGCTTTTGCTTCATTGACCGAAGCGCTTCCGATCGTCCGACTAGCCGGATCAGTTGTGCCGGTAGGTTGTGGGCTTCCGGTGACGCCGGCTGGTCGAGGGGCGGACGTTCCTTTTCGATCACTCTGATGGGTGCGACGAAACGGTATCCGCGTCCCGGACTATTTACGATGTACTGATTGGCGCTATCATCCTCCCCGAGCGCACGGCGCAGCGCCGCCACCTGGACGGTGAGGTTGGCTTCAACGACGAATGTATCGGGCCAAGCGATCTCGACGAGTTCGCGCTTGCTCACTAGTTCTCCCGCGCGCTCGAGGAGCGCGATCAGGATCTCGATGGCTTTGCCGCCAAGGCGAACCACGCGGTCGCCCTCGAGGAGCACCCGCTTGGAGGTGGAAAGGCGAAACGGTCCGAAGAGGAATGTGCGCCCTGGTCTTTCGTCGCGATCGGACATCCTTCAATCAGTCGTCGGCTTTTCGGAAGGCGCCTCCTTACGCCACCGGTGGGAGCGTGTCCATCCATCGAGGGCACTCGAAAAGGCGCATCAGAGGTCGCGCTGAACCTGCACTGCAACCGCCTGTCGGCGCGCGATAATCGCGGTGATCGTGATGCGTTCGGCTTCGAGGGCGGACAGGGTCGCCAATTCCGCTGCGACCCCGGCCAGTTGCTCGATCATGTCGGCGCGGGCGTGAAGCTGCGCCGTCTGTCGCTTGGCTATCCAATTGGACAGCGTTTCGGGCGCGAGGGCAGTGTCGCGTTCGATGCCGGCCTGCAGCGTGTCACGGAGCTTTGCTGCGCGCTCGGAAAACTCCTTCGTGAGAGCGTGCATTCCTTCCAACCGGGCCGCGAGTTCCGCATCGTTGGCGTTGGCGTCCCCCGCGAACAGTCTGTTGATGTTGTCAAGGCTTGCCTGCAGGCGAAACAGCTGGAGACGCAAATCTTCGCCAAATTGTGTCAGGTTCTTCATCGCATCCGCGTCCTTCGAGCACGCCACACCCTTTCGCGAGGACTGTTCGAAGCCAAGTAAAATGTTCCAAAAATGCCAGCCGGGACCGCCACTTTATCCGGCATATCCGTCCGAGAAATTTTGGAACGATTTATTTCCCTGGCGCCGGTCCGACGAATAACGATCCCAGAACCTGAAGATGAGAGAACCAGAATGCCTACGATCAGGACTGCCGAGTTCGGGCTGCGCTCGTTGGTTTACATATCGAGGTATAGTCCCAGGGGTGGACCCGCCTTACTATCATTGTCGGTGCCGCGTCGTTCGCCTGGAGGATTGTGTCGCTCATGACCGCCCCGCACGACCAGTCCCCGGCGCCGTCGGCTTTGCAGAACCACGCAGACCTGTGGAACCGTCCGTTCGTCCCGAAGCGGGAAGGCACCACGGTGAAAAGCCTCCGTTCTCGATCCTGGAACGGGGTCGCCGTCAGCGTGACCGAACTTGCCTGCACCAGGTCATACTGCGCAGAGCTGTCTTACGATTGCGCCCGGCTGTCGATAATGCTCGACCTTGGCGGCAATCTTCCGGAATTGCGCAGCGATAAGCGTCGGCGCGGCCCGGATCCGGCGAATACCATCCACAACATGAACTTTGCGCCCGCGAAGATGGAAACGTGGGCAATCTGGAACGAGACGCGCTACATGCGTCACATTTCCTTCACGTTCGCAGATGACGCTCTCAAGCAGTTGGTGAACGAGGACGTGAGCCCGTCCGCATTCGCTCCGCGTCTGTTGTTCCACGATCCCGCCCTTTTCCATATCGCAAAGATTTTCGAAGCCGAAGTCAATCGGGAAGAAGACACTCCGCGGCTGTACGGAGACAGTTTGTCGGTGGCGCTGCTCCTGCGCCTTGCGGCCTTGGGGAAGGCGTACCCAACGCCGGCCAGGGGTGGGCTGCCGCCCCGGCGTCTGCGGATGGTCACCGATTATCTGCGAGAGCATCTTGCGCACAATGTCGGTTTGCTCGAACTCGCGAACATCGCTCAGCTATCGCGGTCGCATTTCTGCCGGGCTTTCCGAATGTCCACGGGTCAGTCGCCTCACCAATGGCTGCTTATCGCGCGCATAGAGAAGGCGAAGGAGATGCTGGTGTCAGGTCAGTTTCCGATCGCGGAAGTAGCGGCCCTCACCGGATTCGCCGATCAGGCCCATCTGAGCCGGCATTTCAGCCGGATAGTCGGTTGTAGCCCTAGTGCGTGGCGCCGCCAGGCAGCGCCTTAGTCCAGACCATTTGGCGTCAGCGATCCCTTCGAAGCCACGCTCAGGAGCACATCAGCGGAAGAGGGCCGAAAGGAAGATCCGGGCCATGAGTTCGTCCCGCTTGCGGATAACTCGGCTGCGCGGCACCCGCTCGCAAATCACGCGAGCTCCCGCTTCCACCAGGCATTTCTCGATCTGGAGCGCGGTTTCGTTTGCTGATCCAGCGCCCTTTGGCGTGGTCAGCAGCACGTCAACCCCGGCAAGGTTCGCAGCCGGCGAACGCATGATGTGAGTCGGATTGATGATGATGGCAGCGCTGATCGCATCTGCATGGCACGCGATCAGATCAAGCGCGGCGTCCGCTCCTTCGGCATGACCGACGACGATCAGCGGCACCAGCGTGAGCTTGTGCGCATGCAGCGCATTCCGAATCGCCAGAGCCAGACCATCTGCAAAATCTCTCGATAAGGTTTTGCCGTTGCCGGTGAACTGCGGGGTCGACACTGCCAGAATTCCCGAGCCGACGCTGACGGATCTGCAGAAATCCAAGAAGCCAAAGGGACTGGCCGCCCGACCCGGGATGGCCAGCAACAAAGGCGCACTCTCGTCCCTGCCAGGATGGAATCTGCAGCTTGTTACCAATCGCTCCAAAGGCACGCCTCTCGCGTAATTCGACGTCGTCCGGCGCCGGGACGATCGCCTGCGTCTCGCACAAATGGCCACATCTAGTGTGCGATATTTTGCCGTCGCTGTATCGCGGAAATTGCGAAAGACAGCAGAACATGAGCCGTTTGTTCAAAATGCGCTTCGTTCGGCAACGACCGCCGAAGGCATCCGTAATATCACTTGGCTTCAAGAGCATGCACCCTTGTCGGAGGGTGACCGCAGCGAAGTTGCACATGTGTTTTCGAGAGCAAGCATACGCCGTTCGCGGCGATCTGCATGGACGGCTCGGGCGCACCCGGTGTCGTCGCATCGCATCACACTCAGTTTCCACCAGCCCGCTCGCATGAGCGATTCATCACCTGAAGGAGATCAAAATGTCGAAACTCGAAATGCTCACGCCCGAGAACAGCGCGATCGCTCTAATCGACTACCAGCCCGCGATGTATCAGGGCGTCCAGTCGCATGATCGCCTGGTCGTATTCAACAACATCCAAATCCTCGCCAAGGCTGCGAAGCTGTTCAAGATCCCGACCGTGTTGACGACGGTCGCCAAGGACTCGTTCTCGGGTCCTTTCATGCCCGAGGTCACCGAACTCTTCCCGAAGCACGACATCATCGACCGCACGTCGATGAATTCCTGGCTCGACGCCAACTTCCGCAAGGCGGTGGCCGCGACTGGGCGCAAGAAGTTCGTGATCGCAGGCCTCTGGACGGAAGCCTGCGTGATGTTCCCGACGCTCGACATGCTAAAGGAAGGATACGAAATCTACATTCCGGCTGATGCGTGCGGCGACCTCTCGGTGGAGGCGCACAACCGCTCGATGGAACGTGCGATCCAGGCCGGAGCCGTTCCGATCACGTCGGCGCAGTACGCATTCGAACTGCAGCAGGACTGGGCTCGCGCCGAAACTTACGACGGCATGATGGACATCCTGCGGGCCCATTCGCCCTACGGCATTCAGGTCCGCTTCTCGAAGTGGGCGCTCGGCGAACACGCATCGGAGGCGGGACCGAGGTAAGGTCCCGGCTTGCTCATGAAGATCTATCTCCTGTCGCTCGGCGCGGGTGTTCTCGTCGGGGTGATCTACAGTCTCCTCAACGTGCGCTCGCCCGCGCCCCCTCTGGTGGCTCTGGTCGGACTGCTCGGCATCCTCGCCGGCGAGCAGATTGTTCCGGTCGCCAAGCAGATGGTTGCGGGTCACGGCCTTGCCGCCGCATGGCGGCAGGCCAAGTGCGCGCCTCACATGTTCGGCATGCTGCCCGGGCGGCATGCCGACGAGGCCAAGGAAACCACTAACGTTGCGGAGAAAGCATCATGAACGCTCCTGATACGATCTTCCACCGCGGCCTCCTCACGACGTTTGACCGCTCCAACCCGACCGCAAGCGCGGTCGCCATCAAGGATGGCGTCTTCACTGCGGTCGGCCACGACAGCGAGGTCATGAAGCTGGCCGGGCCTTCGACCAAGATCATCGATCTGAAAGGGCGCCGCGTCCTGCCGGGGCTGATCGACAATCACCTCCACATCATCCGCGGCGGGCTCAACTTCAACATGGAACTGCGCTGGGATGGCGTGTGGTCGCTCGCCGACGCAATGGCCATGTTGAAGAAGCAGGTCGCCATCACGCCGCCGCCGCAATGGGTACGCGTCGTCGGTGGCTTCACCGAACACCAGTTTGCCGAGAAGCGCTTGCCGACCATCGACGAGCTCAACGCGGTCGCGCCGGACACGCCGGTCTTCATCCTGCATCTGTACGATCGCGCCATCCTGAACGGCGCCGCGCTACGCGCCGTCGGCTACACCAAGGACACGCCGGAGCCGCCGGGCGGCGAGATCATGCGCGATGCGCAAGGCAATCCGACCGGTCTGCTGCTCGCCAAGCCCAACGCCAACATCCTCTACGCGACGCTGGCGAAGGGTCCGAAGCTGCCGTTCGAATACCAGGTCAATTCGACCCGCCACTTCATGCGCGAACTGAATCGGCTGGGAGTGACGGGCGCCATCGACGCCGGCGGCGGCTTCCAGAATTATCCGGAGGACTATGCCGTCATCCAGAAGCTCTCCGATGAGGGACAGCTTACGATCCGGCTCGCCTACAATCTGTTCACCCAGAAGCCGAAGGGGGAGAAGCAGGATTTCCTGAACTGGACCCAGACATCGAAGTACAAGCAGGGCACGGACTACTTCCGGCATAACGGGGCCGGCGAGATGCTGGTGTTCTCGGCGGCCGACTTCGAGGACTTCCGCGTGCCACGTCCGGACATGCCGCCGGAGATGGAGGGCGAACTCGAGGAGGTCGTCCGTATCCTGGCTCAGAACAAGTGGCCATGGCGGCTGCATGCGACCTACGATGAAACCATCTCGCGCGCGCTCGACGTGTTCGAGAAGGTCAACCAGGAGATCCCGCTGGATGGGTTGCACTGGTTCTTCGATCACGCCGAGACGATCTCCGACGCATCGATCGACCGTATCGCTGCGCTCGGCGGCGGTATCGCCGTGCAGCACCGCATGGCCTACCAGGGTGAGTATTTCGTCGAGCGCTACGGCTACGGCGCCGCCGAGGCGACGCCCCCGGTGAAGAAGATCATCGACAAAGGAGTGAAAATTTCTGCGGGCACAGACGCGACGAGGGTCGCCTCCTACAACCCCTGGGTCTCGCTGGCCTGGCTGGTGACAGGCATGACGGTCGGCGGGCTCCGGCTATACCCGCAGCGCAACTGCCTCGACCGCGAGACAGCGCTCAGGATGTGGACGGAGAACGTCACCTGGTTCTCGAACGAAGAGGGCAAGAAGGGGCGGATCGCAGTCGGGCAGTTGGCCGATCTGATCGTTCCCGACCGGGACTTCTTCTCCTGCGCCGAAAGCGAGATCGCCGATACGACGAGCGACCTCACGGTGGTGGGCGGACGCATTGTCTACGGTGCCGGCGATTTCAAGTCGCTCGATGACACGCCGCCTCCGCCGGCGATGCCGGACTGGTCGCCCGTACGCAGCTTCGGCGGGTACGGCAACTGGGTAGGTTCAGACGGAAAAGCCGCCGCGATCAGAGCCCACGCGATGCAGTCGTGCAGCTGCACTAACCTCTGTGGTGTGCATGGTCACAACCACGCACGTGCTTGGGCGGGCAAGCTGCCAGTGTCGGATCTCAAGAGCTTCTGGGGGGCGCTCGGCTGTGCCTGCTGGGCGGTGTAAGATGCGGGCGAACCGCGACACCCCAGGCTGGATAGCGGCCATACTGTCATGGCCGCTGCTGCTGCCGATTTCGAAGGTCGCGCTGGTCTCGGCCTTCCTGATCGGCGGAATCCAGAAGCTTGTCGATTTCCCCGCAGCGGTCGCGGAGCAGGCGCATTTTGGCCTCCAGCCAGCCTGGCTGTGGGCCGCCGCGGCCATCATCGTCGAACTCGGCGGCTCCGCGCTGGTGATCTTCGGCCGGTTGGTATGGCTTGGCGCGGGAGGACTTGGCGTCCTGACCGCAGTCGCCATGCTCACCGCGAACGATTTCTGGGCCAAGACCGGCCATGACCGCTTCCTGGCCATCAACGCCTTCTTCGAGCATCTCGGCCTGATCGCGGGCCTGATGCTCGTCTCCATCCTGTCCCTGCGCAAGCAGGACGCATGAACGCAACGAGGCTCCCCATGTCCGGTAAACGGCATCTGATCAACATTCTGCTGGTTTCATCGCTGCTGATAAGCGGTTCCGCCGCCACGGCCAAGGATGCGGCTGCGCCGCAACTCGGCGTCGGCGCGCAATACGATACGACTCACGTCTACGTCGCGCCGGAAGACGTCGACAAGTTCGTGGCGAGTTTCCTCGCCACTTTCGGCGGCCAGAGCACGAAACAGGTCGTCGCCACCGTGACGCCGACGCCGAGTAGCACGACGTCCCAACTTCTTCAGACGCCGGTCGGCACCGTGTCGCTGTTCGGGTTCAAGACGCCGATCCCCTATCCCTTCGGCGCGGAGCGGACGGGCTATCTCGTCACTGACATCGATGAAGCCGTGAAGGCCGCAAAGGATGCGGGGGCTGACGTGCTGGTGGCGACCTTTCCGGATCCGATCGGCCGGGACGTGGTGATCCAGTGGCCTGGAGGCATCAACATGCAGCTATACTGGCACACGACCAAGCCGTCCTATGCGGCATTCGCCACCGTCCCCGAGAACAGGGTCTACGTGTCTCCTGACCGGGCCGACGCCTTCATGCGCGGCTTTCTCCGTTTCTCGCATGGGGAAGTGGTTTCAGACGACGCAAAGGCGTCCGGCATCGAGATCGGCCGGCCCAAGGACGTGTACCGCCGCATCCGGATCGAATCCGTTTTCGGCAAGATGACCGTATTGGTCACGGATGGACACCTGCCATACCCCTATGGACGCGAACTCACCGGCTACGAGGTTGCCGACCTGAAGGACACGCTGGCGAAGGCGACGGCAGCGGGGGCGGCGGTTCTCGTTCAGCCTTTCACCTCGGATCGCCGGGACTCGGCCATCGTGCAGTTCCCAGGCGGCTACGTCGCGGAGATCCACGCGGCTGCGAAGTAAGCGCCATTTGCGGTGCTCGTCGAGAGCCCGTACCTTGAACCGATCCGGAGCAAGTGACCGATATGTTTTCGACGAGACAAGGCAGAGCCGGCGCATTCTTGGCGGTGAGCATCCTTGCCGCTCCCGGCTCCCTGGCGGCGTCGTCATCGGCGCTGGCCGACGAAAAGCCGGCCCGTCCGGAGATCAGAACCAACCGCTGGCAGGAGGACTGGTCCGCTCTCGCCAATCCGGCGCTGTGGACGGATCCTTTCGATCCCATCAAGTACATCCCGATCATGCCGGGCGATCCGAAGAGTTATGTCTCGTTCGGCATGACGCTGCGGGAACGGTTCGAGGCCGTGAACGCGCCCGCGTTCGGTGTTGGTGGGACCAGGAGCGACGCGTACCTGCTGCAGCGCCTGCAATTCCATGCCGACTTCCATCTGGACGAACACTGGCAGCTTTTTCTGCAGGTCGAGGACGATCGTGCCTTCGGCAAGAACGTCATCACGCCTGTTGACCAGGATCCACTCGACATGCGGCTTGGCTTCCTGGCCTACGTCAACGCGACCGAAGCGGGGACCTTCAAGGCGCGCGTTGGCCGGCAGGACTTCGACTTTGACCTCCAGCGGTTCGTCTCTTCGCGTGATGGTCCAAACGTGCGCCAGTCGTTCGACGCCGTTTGGGGCGACTGGGAACGCGGCCCGTGGCGCTTCATCGGCTTTCTCAGCCAGCCGGTGCAGTATGACCTGCAGCATCCCTTCGACGACACGTCGAACAGCCATTTCCGCTTCCACACGCTGCGTGTCGAGCGGCAGGTGCTCGGCACCAACGAACTGTCCGCCTACTACTCGTTCTACCAGAAGGACAACGTCCGCTACCTCGACGCCAGCGGCGACGAGAAGCGCAATGTGTTCGATGTCCGGTTCGCAGGGAAGCTCAACCAATTCGATTGGGATCTCGAGGCGATGGGGCAGAGCGGCGTCATCGGTGGTAAGGACATCCGAGCTTGGGCCACCGGCGCCCGGGCCGGCTACACGTTCGCCGGCATCACATGGCAGCCGCGTCTGGGGATGCAGGTCGACGCGGCCTCCGGAGACCACCAGCCTGGCGACAACGTGCTGGGGACGTTCAATCCGCTGTTCCCGAACGGCTACTATTTCACGCTCGCGGGCCTCACGGGCTACGTGAACCTCGTCCACGTGAAGCCGTCGCTCACGGTAAAGCCGGCCACGAACCTCTCGATCATGGCTGCACTCGGCTTTCAGTGGCGCGAGACGACGGCCGATGCGATCTACTTGCAGCCCAACATTCCGGTTGCCGGCACCGCCGAAAAGGGCAGCGCCTGGTCGGGCGCGTACGCGCAGCTTCGCCTGGACTATCGGTTCGACGCCCATCTGACCGGCGCGCTCGAGGCCGTCCACTACAAGATCGGAGATACCATCCGACAGGCAGGCGGGCACGACAGCGACTATGTCGGCGTCGAATTGAAGTATTCGCTCTGACATCGAAAAGGAAAACGGATGCTGTTGCCGCTGCTCTTGAGCCTTATCGCGGGCTACGTCGACACCGCCGGCTTTCTTGCCTTGCAGGGTCTTTTCACCGCTCATGTCACCGGCAATTTCGTCACCCTCGGCGCATCGCTCGCTCTCGGGACGTCCGGGGCGATTGCCAAACTGTTGGCACTTCCAGTGTTCTGCGTGATCGTCATCGCGGTGCGGCTGCTCGGCTCGCTGTTGTCGAAACGCCTCGGCCCTGTGTTCGAAACCCTGCTCGGGCTCAAGGTTCTGCTGCTGACCATTGGCGCCGCACTGGCTATCAAATTGGGTCCCTTCCATGACGGCGATAGCTGGCAAGCCATAGTAACCGGAATGGTGCTCGTCGCCGCCATGGCAATCCAGAACGCGGTACACCGTGTCTATCTCGGCAGCGCGCCGCCATCGACGTTGATGACGGGTACGACGACGCAGATCATGCTCGATCTGGCCGACGTGATCCTTCCGGGAGGCGCAAAGAGCCAATCGGGCGGTCGACTGACCAAAATGTCGATCAACGTTCTGGTGTTCGCGGTCGGCTGCGGTGCCGCGGCACTTCTGTTCACGCAGTTCGGAGTTTGGTGCTTCGTGCTGCCGCCCATTCTCGGTGGGATTTCGCTGGGCGTGCGCGTTGCGGAGCCATCCGACCAGCGAGCGTGAGACACAAAGATCCCGACAAGCGATAATCCGGGAGGACCGAGCGATGGGCTGAACCGCACATCGAATTCCGACTGCGATTGAATTCTGATCAGAAAATTGCGACACGCACATTCATATCGTCTCAAAAATTCTAGAGGCCGCCGCCAGAGGCCAGGTCTCGCCCCAATGTCTTGCGGGGCGACCGCGATGCCCTCTCGCAGGCGCGCAACATCTGGCGCTGACCGGCGAGGGGGAGGGATGAATTTCCAGATTATGGTGTTGAAGTGACTTATCCGGATAGCTTCGCCGTGATCTACCCGTCGACACGATACCTATCGGTGAAGGTCAGGCTTTTCATCGATTTCCTCGTCGAACGCTTCGGCCGCGAATTCGATGTAAAAAGAAACTGAAATGGCTTCCAAGACTTTCGATCCATCGCCTCGATCATATCCCCCTTCGGTCTCTTTCGTGCGGAGAGTTGGCCCGATCGCGGACTCCGCCGGTAACGGGGACACCTTCATCGAAATCGAAGACTGGCTGCTGGACGAGGCTTCCGCCGAACGGCAGATGATCGATCTTCTGGTCAAACTGATCTGTCGGGTGAAGGCCGCCCGCTCTTCGGTCGATCGATTCACCCTCCACATCGGCACGCTCCACCCCCAGCTTGTGGGATTCGCTTGGGTCTGGAGCGCCGACGATGGCTTCTGCGACGAGGTGCGAGTCACTGACGCGGCGGTCGATTCTGATGCTTACAAGCTCAATCCGCTGCAGCGTATCATGGAGACCGGCGAGACGATCCGGCGAGCGCCAAATGAGCTGTCGGCGCAGGCGGAGTTTCCGATCATGGCCGAACTCGCGGCCGCCGGCATGACGGACTACGTCGCGATTCCCCTTTCCGGTCTGGATGCGCGCAACGTTATCACCATCGCAACGAAGGCGGACGGCGGTTTCGGGCCGGCCGAGATAAACTCGCTCACGCGTCTGTTCAAGCTGTTCGCCTTGCATGTGCAACGGCATAGCGAGTTGAAGATCTCCGAAAACGCCTTGGGTGCGTACCTCGGCTATGGCGCCGCAGCTCGAGTACTGGAAGGCGCGATCAAACGCGGTGCGGGGGATTCGATCCGCGCCGTGATCTGGGTCTCCGATCTCCGAAATTATACCAAGATGTCCGACGTGCTGGACCCGGCCGACATGCTGCTGCTACTCAACTCCTATTTCGAGGCGGTCGTGAGCGCCGTGACTGCTCACGGGGGCGAAGTTCTCAAGTTCATCGGGGATGGAATGCTCGCCGTTTTCCCGGTGAAGGCCGGCGCCGCCAAGGCGTCGCGCGCAGCCGTCTCGGCGGCGAGGGAGGCGATCGCAAGGCTGGAGGCCTCCGATCGGAAACTCCGTATCGCATCCGATCCCGGAGGTTGTCCCATGCTGAGGGCGGGCATCGTGCTTCACGAGGGGGAGGTCTTTTTTGGCAATATCGGCTCGCCGGAGCGCCTCGACTTCACGGTCATCGGCGCGGCCGTGAACGAAGCTTGTCGGCTTGAGGCGCTTACCAAGGTCATAGGTAGAGACCTTCTCCTGACTGAGGCGGTTGCCCATCATGTCAAACAAGATGCCGAGCATCTCGGTGATCACCACTTGCGGGGCGTTTCCGCGCGCATCTCTGTTTACGGACTAATAAACTAAGAGGAGCGCGCGGCCGATTCCGGGTTCGGTCGCTTACAAGAGTGCTCCTCCGGGTGTGTCCAGCGCCGGATAGTCGAGATATCCGGCCTCGGAGCCGCCATAGATCCCGAACGGTTGCGGTGAGTTGTAGGTCGCGCCGGCGCGAATGCGCGCCGGTAGATCCGGATTCGCAAGAAACAGCCGGCCGAAGGCGACTGCGTCGGCCTCGCGGGAACCGACTACTCTCGCCGCCTGTTCGGGGGCAATGCCGGCATTGACGACAAGAGGTCCGTGATAGCGTCCGCGAAAGATCGGTAGCATCCTCCCGTAATCCGGGGCTCCGGTCCAAGCGTTGGTATCAGCAAGATGGAGATAGGCAAGTCCGGCTGAATCCAGCCAATCGGCGAGCCAGCCATAAGTATCCTCCGGCTTCGGATCGCGCACGTTGTTGTAGGCCGCGAAGGGCGACAGCCTCAGTCCGATGCGCGAGCGCGGCATGACATCAGCCATCGCCGCGACGATCTCCCTGAGTAACCTGGAGCGTCTTTCGGGGGCACCACCGTACTTGTCGGTGCGAAGGTTGATGGTCGGCGACAGAAACTGGTGTATCAGGTAGCCATTTGCGCCGTGGATCTCGACTCCATCGAACCCTGCGCGCATGGCGTTTGCGGCTGCGAGCTGGAATTCTTTCACCACGATCTGAATTTCTTCGAGAGTCATTGCGCGCGAGGACGTCGCGGCGATCCGCACGTATGCGCCGTTGGCCAGGAGCGCCCACACCTGCAGCCGCTCGAGATCGTCATTCACGCCTGAGGGAGAGAGCGGCTGCTTGTCGGACAGCAGGCCGCGCGCGCTCGCGCGACCGGCGTGCCAGAGCTGCGCAACGACTCGCCCGTCCTGTTTGTGAATCCGATCGACAACCGCTTTCCATCCTTCGGTCTGTTCGTCGGTCCAAAGACCGGGCGTCCGATCGAAAGCGAGGGACATCGGCCCGACGTTGACGCCTTCCGTTATGATCAGGCCGGCGCTCGCTCGCGCCGCATAGTAGTCAGACGCCGAGGGATTGATGACGCCGCGCTCGTCGGCGCGCGAGCGCGTCATCGGGGCCATCACGATCCTGTTTGCGAGAGCGATATCGCCGAAGGACGCAGGATCGAAGAGACTTGTCATGTTCACACTCCTTGGAAGTTCGCATCGTTCACGAAGCTCGATCGAGCTAGTCTGTGCTTCTCTCGCGCGACCAACGATTGCCGAGCGCGAGACCGTATCGGTAGAGAGAATTCCCGTATTCGAGCTGCAGCCGTTCGGTGGACGAAAGCGCAGAATCGACGTTCGCGCCTGCCGACTGCAGAGCGTGCGCAAGGACGGACGCTTCGTAGGCCGCCTTGGCCGTCCCCCCTGCCGTATGGGGACGCACCACGAACGCTGCATCGCCGGTCAGCAGGATTCGACCGAACACCGTCTTCGGCACGGTCACGTCGAGGATGGTCTGAAGAAAGGGGGCGCGCGTCTCCGATACCAGCGCCGCCATCTTGGGATGGATCTCGCGCGAAGCACGCGCCTTTAGCGCCGCGATAGTGCTCTCCGGCGTCATGCCGCGCGGAAGCGAAGAGCGATGCCTTTCGCCGTTCTTGTCGGTCAGCAGGCGCGCAAGGTCTGCGCGGCTCGCGTGCACATACCAGACCCAGTTGAGGCGTCGGAATCCGGGAGTTACGGCATCGTCCTTGCCCGGGATGAGATATGCCAGCATGTGGCCGCCGCTGCGGGCCTCGGAGAAAGTAAAAAGGTCATCGAAGAACGGCAAGAGATCGCCTGACACCTCGCGTTCATCCAGTGTGCCCCTCCAGGCCACGTACCCGGCATATCGCGCCTCGACCTCGGGAAGCATCCTTCGCCTGGTCACGGAGCCCGAACCGTCGGCGGCCAGGAACAGATCGCTTTCGACCCTGGTGCCGTCGCTGAGGCTCGCCAAGATCCTGGAGCCTTCCTGGCTCACGTCGATCACCTCGGAGCCCGCGCGATAGCATTCCCGCGAAACGGCGGCCCGCAACGCGGTGTGAATGGCCTCCCAGGAGGTGAACTGCTGCGGCATCGCCTGGAGCACGCCATCCCCGCTGTCGAAGCCGAGATATCGCCGGCCGCGACACGATGTGAAAGGGAGCGGTCCCGCCCCGTTGTCCGCGAGCAGCCGGGTCAATTCGCTTTGAACGACGATCCCCGCGCCGCGGGCCATCATCGGCCCAGGCACGCGTTCGTGGACGGTCACGGTCGCGCCGATCCTGCGGAGGGCTATCGCGTGGCACAGTCCAGCGATGGACCCGCCGCTGATCGTGACCGCAAGATCATGCTCGGCATGCCGATTCATCCGTTCCTCCCATGCCTCAGTGACGCGACACCTTGCTAGTCCCCGAGGAGACGCTCGGTAACTGCAGCAGCAGGCCGGCACTCGCCAGGATCGCCCCGTAGCCGCAGACGCCGAGCCAGGACAGATGCGCGTAAGCCCAACTCGCCCCCAGTGATCCGAGCGAACCGCCGATGAACATCGCCGTCATGAACACGGTGTTCAGTCTGCTCCGCGCCTCCGGACGAAGCGCAAAGATCAGGTGCTGGTTCGAAACGAGCGCGGCGTTCACACCGACATCGAGCAACACCACCCCGACGACCAGACCTGCGATGGCGTTCCAGCCCGCGAAGGCGATCCAGGAGGAAAGCGAAATGGCGGCGCCAAGCACAACGACCAGGTGAGGTCCACGCTTATCGGCGATGCGGCCGGCGAGAGGAGCAGCGAAAATGCCGGATGCACCGATGACGCCGAACAGGCCAGCAATCTCGGGGCCGAGGCCGAACGCCGGTTCCTGAAGGTGGAGCGACAGAACGGTCCAGAACGCGATAAAGGAGGCGAACATCATCGCTTGCGTGGCCGCGGCAAGTCGTAGCGCCGGCTCCTCGACGAGCAGGTGCCCGAGCGAGCGCAGCGCGCTCGGGTACCCAATCTTCTGTGTCGCATGATGTCTTGGCAAGATTGCGCGAACCAGCGCGGCGGCGCCGAGCGCCAGCGGCACGCCCAACCAAAACATCTCCCGCCATCCGAAATGTGATCCGACGAAGCCCGCAATCGTGCGGCTGAGGAGAATGCCACCGAGGATCCCACTCACCACGGTTCCGACGGCGGCACCTCGGGTCCGGTCGTCCGCAAGTGTCGCCGCAAACGGGACGATCTGTTGAGCCACGGTGGCTGCCACGCCAAGCATGAGGGATGCCCCGATCAACGCAAGCGTGGACGGCGCGATGGCGGCGAATGCGAGAGCCGCCGCGAGGACAACGAACTGGGCGGCGATGAGGCGCCGCCTTTCGACGAGATCCCCCAACGGGACCAGCAACAGGAGCCCGAGCGCGTAGCCGAATTGCGTTGCGGTCGGGATAAGCCCAATTGCTGAGGAATTGGGATAGCTCGCCTCGATCAGACCGAGCAGAGGCTGGTTGTAGTAGATGTTCGCGACCGCGATTCCAGCGGAGATCGCCATGGCGAAGGTGCGTGCGCGGGTGAGCTCGGAAGCCTGGTGCTCCGTTACAATCATTGACGTCGACATAGGTAAGTCCTCGTTTCGTGCGGACGCAATCTCGATTCGACGTGCCCGTCTCTTGACCTCAGACACGATCATCAGTTAATTATCAATCGATAAATAACAAGAGCTGCCGAAATCGGATGTCTTCTATGTGCGCGTGCACCGCTACGGTCGACGGCGGCGGCGCCGGCGCGCGCTCTGCGAGCCTTATGTCGCGGTTGAACGCATGGATTCCGTGCACGCACTTTGGATCGGTTCGTCGCGCTGGGATCGACAGATCGTTCAATTCGCGCATCAAACTGACAAGAGGGCGCACGGGCCTGTCTGATATGACGAGTTGATCGAGGAAGGAAGGTCGATGAAGATCAGGCTCATTCTGCTTGCGCTGCTTGCCGTCGGCACTGTCGGTAGTGCGGGGGCGCTCCTGTATGCTTGGGAATCGGCGATCCCTCCGATCGATCCGAAGTCGCTCGGCGCGCCGGACCGTGCGGCGGTGCGCCGCGGAGCGAACCTTGCCCTCCTCGGCGATTGCGCCACATGCCACACCGCGCCGGGCGCGCGTCCCTATGCCGGTGGGCTGGCGATGCCGACGCCGTTCGGTACTATCTACTCCACCAACATCACGCCGGATCCGGAGACGGGAATCGGCCGCTGGTCGGAGCGGGCTTTCATCCGTGCGCTGCGCTCCGGCGTGGATCGTGAAGGACGTCATCTTTATCCTGCTTTTCCGTACGATCATTTCACGCGCGTGTCGGACGAGGACGCAAAGGCGCTGTACGCCTTCTTTATGTCGATCGAACCGGTGAGGTCGTCGGCACCGGCCAACGAGCTGCCATTTCCGTTGAACATTCGACTGACGCTCGCCGGGTGGAAGCTGCTGTTTCTGCGTCAGGGGCCCTTCGTCGTGGACCCATCGAAGGATGAGATCTGGAACAAAGGAAAGTATCTGGTCGACGGATTGGGGCACTGCGGCGCCTGCCATTCTCCCCGAAATCTCCTCGGCGCGGAAAAGACGTCGGCCGGCTTCGCGGGAGGCGATGCTGAGGGCTGGCGCGCTTATGCGCTCGGGCGAAGCTCGCCATCGCCGATCCTGTGGGAAGAGGGTGCGCTCGCAGACTATCTTGCGCGTGGCTTCCATCCTCTGCACGGGACCGCTCAGGGGCCGATGGCGAACGTGGTCGAGAATTTGTCCCGGGTCGATCCCGCGGACGTTCGCGCGATGGCCCACTATCTCGCCTCTCTCGGCAAGCGAGAGGGACGGAATGGAGCCGAGCCGGAAGCTTTAGGTCCGGGGCGCCTGCCGCAGTCCGCGGGCATTCAGGCCGCGACGCCCCCTGTTCCGTCCGTACCGGGTGGCACCATCTATGCGACCGTCTGCGCGTCGTGCCACGAGAGTGACAGGTCCTTGCCGCTCGGCGGCGCGAGACTCGACCTCTCCACCGCGATCACTGACGACACGCCTGCCAACCTCGTCAATCTGGTGATCAAGGGAATTCCAGCCAGGGGCGGCGCTTCGACGCGCCCGATCATGCCCGGATTCGGCGACGTTCTCGACGACCGGCAGATATCGGATCTCGCCAGCTACTTGCGCAACCGGTTTGCCGGAAAGCCGCAATGGGCTGGGTTGAACAAGGCGGTTGCGGAAGCAAGAGGCGGACGATGAGTCGGAGCAAACAAGGACACAGGAGGCTCGGCGAAGCGGCATGACGACCCTTATTGTCAACGGCGAGAGCCGATCGGTGACGGCGAGTCCTGACACGCCGCTGCTTTACGTCCTCAGGGACGAACTTGGCCTGAACGCGGCGAAATACGGTTGCGGACTCGGGCAGTGCGGAGCTTGCACCGTCATCGTGGACGGCAAGGCCGTGTTCTCCTGCGTGACGCCGGTGATGATGCTGGAGGGGCGGTCGGTCGTCACGGTGGAAGGAATCGGCAGTTCGGACGACCCCGGCCCGATGCAGCGCGCGTTCATCGCCGAACAGGCCGCACAATGCGGATACTGTATTCCTGGCATGATGATGCGCGCCCAGGCACTGCTCAAGCGCGATCCGCATGCGAGCGATGAAGCGATCAGAGCTGAACTGCAGCCTCACCTCTGCCGATGCGGGACGCATATGCGTATCCTGCGAGCGATCCGGCGCGCCGCCGAAGACATGCGGCCGAAAGCAGCCGAGGCAGGGACGGGGCGATGACGCAAGCTTTCTCTCGCCGCAGTGTCCTGGCCGGCGCTGGTGCGCTGATCGTCGCTTTCCAGCTCTCCCGGTCCTGCGCGCAAACCGAGACCGGGACCGGCGGCGGCTCCCCCAAGCTCGGCCTTCCGGGGAGTCTCGACGACACTCCAAGCATCGATGCCTGGATCCGCGTCGATTCCTCGGGTGCTGCCACGATTCTCACCGGGAAGGCCGAACTGGGCCAAGGACTCAAGACTGCGCTTTTGCAGGTCGCAGCAGAAGAGCTCAAGCTGCCGGCGAACCGGCTCTCGCTGGTCACGGCGGACACGGCACGGACGCCCAACGAAGGCTACACCGCGGCAAGTCACTCGATGCAGGACTCCGGTACCGCAATTCGGCACGCGGCGGCACAGGCCCGTGAGATACTGATAGGTGAGGCGGCCCGCAGACTGGGCGTACCCGCCACCTCACTGCAGGCCCGCAACGGCGAGGTATCGGGGCCCAGCGGCGCGCGAGTCAGTTACGGCGAATTGGTTCGCGATCAACTGCTTTCGGGTCAGGCCAAGCCGGCCTCGCGATTGACCCCGCCCGCCGAATTCACGGTGATGGGCCTCCCGGTCCCCCGGATCGATATTCCGGCCAAGGTGACGGGCGAGGCGGCATATGTTCAGGACCTTCGCCCGGAGGGAATGCTGCACGGCCGGGTCGTCCGTCCACCGAGCTACGGAGCCACGCTGCGCGACGTCGACGTCGCGCAAGCGCAACGAGTGAACGGCGTCATGAAGGTCGTTCGCGACGGCAACTTCCTCGGCGTGCTTGCGGACCAGGAATGGCCCGCCATTCAGGCGATGCGAACTCTCGCGGCCAGCACGACCTGGATCGAACAGCAAGCCTTGCCGGAGAGTACGAAACTGCCGGCGGTCTTGATGAACCTGCCTTCGCGGGACACCACCATTCACGATGCCGGGTCGCCGGGAAAGGCGGCAATTTTCGTCGAGGGCACCTTCAGCCGGCCCTATCTGACACACGGCTCAATCGGGCCGTCGTGCGCGCTTGCCCTGTTTCGGGACGGCGAACTGACTGTTTGGACGCATACCCAGGGCGTGTTCTTTCTCCGCGATGCCATCGCCGGCATGCTGCGGCTGCCGGTCGAGAAGGTCCGGTGCATTCATGCGGAAGGGGCCGGCTGCTACGGCCACAACGGAGCCGACGACGCGGCGGCTGACGCAGCGATACTCGCCATGGCCGTACCCGGCCGCCCCGTGAGGCTCCAGCTGATGCGGGAACAGGAGCATGCGTGGGATCCGTTCGGCCCCGGAATGGTCGTCAAGCTCCGCGCCGGGGTCGGAGCGGACGGCGCGATTGCGGACTGGCACCATGAGGTCTGGAGCCAATCGCACATGATGCGGCCTGGTCCTCCCGGTACGCTGACGGCGGCTCGATTGAAGTCGGATCCCTCTCCGCCGGCCCCGCCCATCGCGCTCGCCCAGCCCGAGGGAGGCGGCGACCGGAACGCCGTCCCGCTCTACGCTTTGCCGAACGCCAGGGTCATCAGCCACTTTCTGCCGGATATGCCTTTGCGTGGGTCGTCGATGCGCTCGCTGGGAGGCTACCTCAACGTTCTCTCGATCGAGAGCACCATGGAAGATCTCGCGGTTCGATCCAAGCAGGATCCCGTGGAATTCCGGCTCCGGCACATCTCGGATCCTCGCGCCCGCGAAGTGATCGAAACGGCCGCTTCGCGTTTCGGCTGGGCCATGCGCGTGAAGTCTTCCGGGGGCACGGGATTCGGGTTCGGTTTCGCCCGGTACAAGAACCTGGAGGCCTGGTGCGCCGTCGCCATGGAAATCGAGGTGCAGCGCCAGACGGGCGCTGTGCGCGTCCGGCGCGTCGTGGCCGCCGTTGACACGGGGCAGGTCGTAAATCCCGATGGGGTTCGCAACCAGATCGAAGGCGGCATCCTGCAGTCGCTGAGCTGGACCTTGTTCGAGCAGGTCACGTTCGATCGTACCCGAGTAACCTCCGTGGACTGGTCGTCCTACCCGATCATGCGGTTCGACAGCGTTCCCGAGAAGGTCGAGGTCCACCTTGTAGATCGACCTGGCGACGCGTTCTATGGGGTAGCCGAGGCGGCGCAAGCACCCGCGGGAGCCGCGATCGCAAATGCGATCAAAGACGCGGCGGGCGTGCGGTTGCACGACCTTCCGTTCACGTCGGTCCGCATCAGGAAAGCGATAGGGGCGTGATTGGAACAGCATCTCCCTTCCGCGCAGGAGGCGAATGGATCGGCTGAGCCACATTCGGCTAAGTACGTCGATGCACGGATTCCTCCAACGGTGTTCGATTGGGCTCGATGGCAGCCGTTCCTCCACGCGTTTGCCGCCATGGCCATCGTCGCGATCGCATGGACTGTCGCAGCGTATTGGCCACGATGGACCGGCGCATATCGCTACCAGAGCACGGACGACGCTTACGTGGCCGGCGACGTTACTCCACTTGCCGCCAAGGTGTCCGGGTATGTGAAATCCGTGGCGGTCGACGACTATCAGCACGTGCGCCGCGGTGATCTGGTCGTCGAAATCGATCCCTCGGACTTTCAGGCCCAGCTCGACCTCGCGGAAGCCAACGTGGCTGCAGCGAACGCTGCGCAGGCGCAGATCGCCTCCCGGCGCGCGATACAACTCACCTTGATACGGCAAGCCGAGGCAAACATCCGCGCCAGCCAGGCGGAGCTTGCGCGCGCATCCGCCGAAGCCCGTCGGCAGACCAGTCTGCTGCAGACGCAAATCGCCGGCACGGAGCAACGGGTCGAGCAAGCGAACGCAGAAGCGCTCAAGGCGGAGGCGGCCGTACTTCTCAACCGCGCTCAACTCGATCAGCAGACGGCGCTGCTGTCTCAACTGGATGTCGAGGAGAAGCAGTTGATGGCCCAAACGGCGGCCGCGCACGCCCAAGCCGATCTCGCGCGCAACAATCTTGGCTATACGCGAATCCTGTCGCCTTCGGACGGGATGGTGGCTGCGAGACAGGTACGGCCTGGTCAATTCATCGGCGTGGGCAACCAGGTCATTACGGTGGTTCCCCTTCCCAATGTCTGGGTCATCGCCAACCTCAAAGAGACGCAGATGGCCCGAGTGCGCGCAGGCAATACAGCGCGCGTTACTGTGGACGCCTTTCCGTCTCTAGTGATGAAGGGTCGCGTCGAGAGCTGGTCGCCCGCCACTGGCTCGACATTCGCGCTGCTGCCGCCTGACAACGCGACGGGCAACTTCACCAAGGTCGTGCAGCGCGTTCCTGTCAAGATCACACTGGCGCCGGATCCTGCGTTGGGCAGTCTGATCCGCCCGGGCATGTCGGTGATCGCGACGATCGATACGGCCTCGGACGCCGAGCCGGACGCTTCGCACGAAGGGGGTCGACCGCGGTGACGATCGCCACATCTTTGGGCTGGAGCCCGGCGGCTGCTAGGGGCCATACGCTCAGGCCTTATCTAGGTCTCTTGGGCGTGATGATCGGCTCCATGACGTCCACTCTCAGCACGCGAGTGACCGTGTTCGGGCTCGCCGACCTTCGTGGCGCTCTAGCTGTAGGCTTCGACGAGGGGGCTTGGATCACCACGGCTATCGGAATCGGTCAACTGATCGGGGGAATATCCTGCCCCTACCTCGCGAGCGTGGTCGGGCCCCGTCGCATGCTTCTGGCAGGCATTGCGGTTTTCTTCGCGGCGAGCCTTCTAGCTCCGCTGTCGCCGAACTTTTCGGCCTACATTGTCGCGCAGGTCTTCGGCAGTCTTGGCGCAGGCACCTTCATTCCGCTGACCATCATCTACATCAGTCGTCACGTGCCGAGCCACCTGAAGACCTATGGGTTCGCGATCTTCGCGATGAATTCCGAGTTTTCTCAGAATGTGGCAGCCTCCATCGAGGGATTCTATGCGGACCATTGGTCCTGGCACTGGATGAACTGGCAGTATTGCCTGGTGCTGCCGATCATGTTTGCATGCGTCCGCTACGGAATCCCGCAAGACGATCCTGACGACGGCTCGAAATTGCGTAATTTGGATTGGCCGGCGCTCCTGTATGGCTGGCTCGGCTTCGGTCTGCTCTACGCAGGCATCGATCAGGGAAATCGGCTCGACTGGATAGGGAGCGGTCTCGTCTCCGGATTGCTCCTTGGGGGCTTTCTTGCCGTCCTGGCATTCATCGTCCGCGAGCTTACGACCTCGCACCCGGCAATCGATATCCGAATTCTCTCTCGCAGCGACCTGTTGTTGTTCTTTATCCTGCTGGCCGGCTTTCGCTTCATCATCCTATCGATCGGCTATATTATCCCGGTCTACCTGCAGGTTATCCAGAACTACCGCGGCCTCCAGGTCGGGACGGTGCTGCTATGGATCGCGCTGCCGCAGTTCTTGCTCGTCCTGCCGCTGGGGCGGCTTCTACAGCAACTTGATCCCAGGTGGACGTTGGGTCTGGGCTCGGCGCTGATCGCGGCTGCGTGCCTGATCGCCACCAATTTGACCGATCAATGGGCGACGGGCGATTTCCTGGGCCCTCAGGCGCTGCAGGCAGTGGGACAATCCCTGGCGCTCACAAGTCTGGTGATCTTGATATCGCGATCGATCACGCCTGCTCAAGCCGTCGCGATCGGATCTTTCATGCAGACGAGTCGATTGCTCGGGGGAGAGATCGGCACCGCCTTCATGCAGACCTTCGTGCGGGTGCGCGAGCAGATCCACTCGAACCTGCTCGGCCTGCATGTGCAGATGCAGGATGACCTTACGGGCGATCGACTGTCGGCCTACGGTCGCGCATTGAGCTCGCATGCGTCCGAGGGCGTAGCGCAGGCGATGAAATTGCTGGCCGGTGCGGTCGCACGACAGGCTTCTATCCTCGCTTACATCGACGGATTTTGCGCCGCAGCCGTGGTCGCGGCCCTATGTTGGATCCTCGCCGCGTTCGTCCGAAGTCCGGGTGCGGCGCGGGGCGAAGCCTCTTCCCGATAGCTCCCGGGCGACCGAGAACGGATCAAGGGCTCGTCTTTGCCGGAAGAACGGTGCGCACGCCGCCGAGGAAGGTCGCTACTTTCGCATCGATGATCGAGTCGACGTCGGTCTCGAGCGGCATGGAATAAATGAACTGACGTACCCCGAGATAGAATATGGCCGCATGCAGTCCCCACACCATCTCGATTTCGAGAACGGTGATCGGAAGGTCGCCGGTCGAGGGACGCCCGTATTCGAACCTGATCTCCTCGATGACCTTTTCGAATGCGCGCTCTCGCAGCATCTTGAGATATCGGGCGTTCAGGCCGAGGTTCTTGAGGCCCGCGAACATGAAGAGCCGGATCCATTCGTAGGTGAGAATGACCTGCGCGTACTCCCGGTAGAAGCGACCTAGCCTCGCCTTCAGAGGAACCGAGCGGTCGGTGATGATCTTTTCCCAGGATGGATTCCAGCGTCCCACGAAGACCTCCTGGTAGACCCGCTCGATGAGGGCCTCCTTGCTTGGAAAATAGCGATAGAGCAGGGGCTGGGTGATGCCCAGCCGTCTGGCGAGTTCGCGGGTTTGCCCCTCGAACCCGTGCTCGGCGAAAAACGAGACCGCTTCTCGGGCGATGATCGCTTCGCGCTCGGTTGGGTCCAGCCTCTGCTGTTCCCGAGGGGGCGCGGGGCGCCGCGTTTTGCTGAGAGTTTTCATCTGCGATTCGTCGTTGTTGCCATTCGGCCCTTCATACATGGTTTGCTGCGGCACCAGTCCTCCAATCACACTTTGTTTATCGATCGATAAATAGCGGTTGACAGGGATCAATGACACGCGGATAATTGATCAAACGATAAATAACGCTATCGTATTGGCAACCGCAAGGGAGGCTGCTCATGAGGGACTATCCTTCAAAGCGTGGGACGCATCCGAAAGCCTTGGTGATCGGCGGGTCGATGGCCGGCCTATTCGCTGCTTTGCTGCTGCGCCGGGAGGGCTGGAACGTCGAAGTATATGAGCGGATTGGCGCGGAGTTGGCAGGTCGCGGCGCGGGCATCGTCACCCATTCCGAGCTGTTCGAAGTGCTAGGCAAGGCCGGCATCGATACTCGAGCCGCGGCAGTCGGAGTCGCAGTGCCGGGCCGGCGAGTGCTGGACCAGACCGGCCGCATCGCGGGCGAGCTCGGGCTGCACCAGGTTCTTACCTCCTGGGGACATCTTTACGGTCTCTTGAAGGCCGCGTTTCCGGCGGAGCACTATCATCACGGAAGTAACCTTGTCGATGTCGCCGATCTTGGCGATCGCGTGGTGGCGCGCTTCTCCGACGGCTCCGAGGCCTCCGGAGATCTGCTGATCGGCGCGGACGGTATATTTTCGAGCATCCGGTCGCGGCTTGCCGCAGACATACGTCCTGCGTATGCGGGCTACGTCGCCTGGCGAGGCCTCGTCAATGAACGCGATCTGTCACCCCGGACGCGCGCGGAATTGTGCGATTGGTTCGCCTTCAGCCTACCTCCCGGAGAGCAGATGCTCGGCTATCCGGTCGCCGGGCCCAACGAAGCGATGGCCATCGGCGAACGGCGGTTCAATTTCGTCTGGTATCGCCCGGCGGATGCCGACCATGGGTTGGCGGATCTCCTCACGGACGTCGACGGCATCAGACATGAATTGTCCATTCCGCCGACCAAGATCCGGCCTGGCGTGATCGCGGCGATGCGACAGGACGCGGAGAGACTGCTTGCACCGCAATTCGCCGAGGTCGTTCGACTCACCTCGCAGCCGTTCATACAAGCCATTCTCGATCTCGAGACGCCGCGCATGCTGCTCGGATCGCGGACGCTGATTTTGGGCGATGCCGCTTTCGTCGCGAGACCCCACGTCGGAATGGGCGTTACGAAGGCCGCGGCCGACGCCGCGGCTCTCGTCGATGCGCTGCGTGCCTGTCCCGGCGATCTGCCCGCGGCGCTCGCGAAGTTCGAGTCGATGCGGCTTCCTTTTGGGGCCGCGGTCGTCCGCCGCGCGCGCCAGCTCGGCGCATACATGCAGGCGCAGATCGCCACCGCCGAAGAACGTGCAATGGCCGAGCAGCACCGCAGCCCGGAAGCGGTGATGACGGAAACCGCCGTCGCGACGGGCATCGCTGCCTGACGAGTTTTCAAGAGGGAGGATTGCAAACCATGGACCTGCAAACCATTCAGGCTCATCCGGCTTTTAGACAGCTTGCGCGCGAACGCTCGCGGCTCGGCGTCGCCATGTCTATCGTCATGGCCGCCGCGTACTTCGCCTATATCCTGACGATCGCATTCTGGCCGCGCCTGCTCGGCCATCCGCTGTGGGACGGCACGGTGATCACCTGGGGCGTCCTGATCGGCGTCGGTCTGATTGCACTCGGGTTCCTTCTCACCGCCGTCTATGTCCGGCGGGCCAATTCCCGTTTCGATCGCCTCAACCAACTTCTTATGGAGGACCTCCGATGACGTCGCGCCTGGCTCGCGGAGCGTTGTTCGCTACCGTATTCGCGTTTCTTTCCGATCCTGCCGGGGCCGACGCGCTGACATCCGCGGTCGGTGCGCGGCAAGCGTTGAACCCAACTGCGATCGCCATGTTCCTGGGATTCGTGGCGATAAGCCTTGCGATCACATGGTGGGCGGCAAGACAGGGGACGAGCACCGCCAAGGATTTCTACGCCGCAGGAGCGGGCCTCAAGGGCGTCCAGAACGGGTTGGCCATTGCCGGCGATTACACTTCGGCGGCGACCTTCCTGGGTGTCACCGCGCTCGTCTACACCTCGGGCTACGACGGCATGATCTACGCCATCGGCTTTCTCGTCGGCTTTCCGATGATCCTCTTTCTGATCGCGGAGCCATTGCGCAATCTGGGACGCTACACATTCGCCGACGTGGTGGCGTACCGGTTGTCCGAGGTCCCGGTCAGGGCGATTGCCGGGGTGAACACGCTGGTGATCGTGGTCTTCTACCTGATCGCTCAACTGGTCGGGGCCGGCAAATTGATCCAGCTTTTGTTCGGCCTTCCCTACATCTACGCGGTGGGCATCGTTGGCGGGCTGATGATGGTCTATGTGACTGTCGGAGGCATGCTCGCGACGACCTGGGTGCAGATCATCAAGGCGGTGCTGCTGATGTCAGGCTCGGTATTGATGTCGATCCTGATACTCGGCCATTTCGGCTTCAATCTGGAGGCGCTGTTCCGGGAAGCAGTCGGTCTGCACCCGAAGGCCGCGGCCATCATGGCTCCCGGCGGTCTCGTCAAGGACCCGGTATCTGCGATATCGCTGGGGTTGGCGCTGATCTTCGGTACGGCCGGACTGCCGCACATCCTCATGCGCTTCTTCACCGTGAGTGATGCACGTCAGGCCCGCACGTCAGTGCTGGTGGCCACGGGATTCATTTCCATCTTCTACACTCTGCTGTTCGTGCTCGGGTTCGGCGCGATCGCGATCGTCACGGCGAATCCCCAGTTCCGGGACGCGTCGGGAGGGCTGCTCGGTGGCGTCAACATGGTGGCACTGCACTTGGCAGACGCGGTCGGCGGATCGGTGCTGCTCGGGTTCATTTCCGCGGTGGCGTTCGCAACCATCCTCGCCGTCGTCTCGGGGCTGACCCTTGCGGGCGCCTCCGCCGCAAGCCACGATCTCTATGCGCGCGTGATCCGCAAAGGGCGCGCGAGCGAGCAGGAGGAGGTGCTCGTCTCGAAGGCTGCCGCGGTCGCAATCAGTCTGCTCTCGATGGGCTTGGGCATCGTCTTCGAAAACCAGAATATCGCGTTCATGGTCGGACTGGTGTTCGCGATCGCAGCAAGCGCGAATTTTCCGGTGATACTTCTGTCGATCGTCTGGCCCGACCTCACGACCCGGGGCGCGGTCAGCGGATCCCTCGCGGGTCTAGCGACTTCGGTAGGCCTCGTCGCCCTCAGTCCAGGCGTATGGACGGCGACGCTAAAGCTTGGGGCGGCACCCTTCCCCTACGACAATCCCGCACTTGTCTCTGTTCCTCTCGCATTCGCGGTGTCGTGGGCGGTTTCTGTGCTGGATCGCAGTGCGGCCGCCACTTCTGTCCGTGCATCCTTCGGCGCGCAGCACGTTCGGGCGCACACCGGACTGGGCGTCAAGTAGCGCAGCCCGGATCATCTAACTCGAGGAGACACAGCAGTGAGCGTCGATGTAACGGAAAAGGGAAGGGCCGCCTGGCCCGAGGCCATTCGCAAGGAGTTCGAGGCAAATCAGTTCAATGGACGTGTCGGCACGCGTCTGTTGTCCGAAACCGAGCGCGTGCGCGTCTGGGAAATCCGCCTCGCTCCGGGCGAGCGCATCGGATTCCATCGTCACGTGCTGGACTACTTCTGGACCGCCGTGACGCCCGGCCGAGCTCGCTCACACGCCGAGGACGGGACCATCGTGGATGCGGTGTATTCGGCCGGCGATACTCGTCATTTCGTCTATGGGAAGGGCGATCACAAGATTCATGACCTCGAAAACGTCGGCGACACTGATTTGTGGTTCACCACCGTCGAGTTTCTGGACAGCGCCAATGCGCCCCTGGAGCTTGGCATCTGAACGCCTTCGCGAAGCCGGCCGCGAACCGGCGACGATGGTCGATTGTCTCGCCAGCAAAACAGGGGAAAACGAAGAGTGAATTCACGCAGACATTTCTTGAAATCCGCCGCGGCAACGGCCGGCATGGTCTTCTGCCGTTGTGGACTGATGAGGACCGCAGATGCGCGGCCAGGGCGTGCTCCGCGCCTTCCCGTCATGGTCGAGGGCAAACGTGTCAAGACGATCGATGTCCATTCGCATTGTCTGTTCCATGATGCGGCGGCCCTGATCGGGGACGAAGCGGCGAGCCTCACGCCGCCCCTGAACAATGTTCAAGAGGTTTATCTCGACATCGAACAACGCCTCAACGCGATGGATGCTCAAGCGATCGACATGGAGGTCCTGTCCATCAATCCATTTTGGTACGGCAAAGATCGGGACTTGGCCGAGAAAATTGTCAGCATCCAGAACGAGAGGCTGGCGGAGATCGTTGCATCTCACCCGGATCGTTTCGCTGCCTTCGCATCGCTCACGCTGCAGGATCCGGCGCTTGCGGTTCGACAGCTTGAAATCGCCGTCAAGAGACAAGGGCTCAAGGGTGCTGCGATCGGCGATCAGGTGGCCGGCGACGAGTTCTCAAATCCCAAGTTCGATCCTGTATGGGCCAAGGCGGAAGAGCTCGGTGCCGTTCTCTTCATCCATCCGCAAGGCGTGCCGGAGTTGGACAAGCGCTGGAAAGGCAATGGATGGCTCGCGAACACTGTCGCTTATCCGTTGGGCACGACGATCGCACTACAGCACCTGATTTTTGACGGGACGCTCGACAAGTTCACGGGGCTGAAGGTCCTTGCGGCGCATGGCGGTGGCTATCTGCCGTCTTACGCAGGGCGGGACGATCATGCCTGCACAGTCGCGCCGACCTTTTGCGACCCGACCATTAAGCTGAAGAAAAAGCCGACGGAGTACCTGAACCAGCTCTATTTCGACGCTCTGGTTTTCACGCCCGAAGCGCTGCGTCACCTCGCGGCGCAGGTGGGCGTCAGTCAGATCCTGCTCGGAAGCGACTATCCCTATATCTGGGAACTGGCTCCCGTCGAGCATGTCTTCGCAACGGAAACGCTCAGCGACGATGAGAAACGGGCTATTCTCGGGGGAAATGCCGCAAAGCTGTTCGGCTTTAGCTGAGGAGTCCGGGCGTCAATACCCCGGCAGAAGAATGCGAGAGGCGCGCCGCCGAGATCACCCAGAGATGAGGAGGGCAGCGGTAGGGCGCCACGATCAGACCTCGCCGGAGCCGGAGAACAGCACGCCCGGCGGGGTCGCGCGGCGGCGGGATGGACCGGCTGCCTCGTGATCCGGGACGTACCGCCGGGCCAGCTCGAGCAAGCGTCGCCTGGTGAACGGGTCCGCGTTCTCGGCCAGATCGCGCGCCCGCTGCGCGAAGCCCTTGTAGAACTCTTCTGCGACCCCCCCCCCGGGGGGTTCGCTGGGCCTGCGCATCGCAGAGAGTCGTGATGAGTGATCTCGCTATCGATCGAGCTCGCCTTTACCGTGGCGCGGAAAGGGGGGATTCGTACGCCGCGACTTGGCGCGACTGCGGAAGTGACGCGCGTGCTCGAATGTGTGAACTAGTCAACTGACGTATGGCCCTTGCTTAACCTAGATCGTTGAGGGAGGGCGACGCCGCGGACCGGGCGAGATGGTGGGCTCTCGACCCGGTATGTCCCCCGGGACCGGTCCCACGCCTTAACGGAGCGGTGACGAGTGCCACATGCGGTTAAGGCCGCCGCCTCGAAGTCGTTTAAGGGTGCCACATAGGACGAGTTGGCCCCTCTGCTGCAAGCACCTGGTAGTCGCTCAGTTCGACAAGCTCGCTCACGTTCGAGATGTCGGCGCTCGCGAGCGTGCGGGTGGGAGCCGAGACCCCACCAGGCAAGAGTTGGCGATTAGGAGCAGCATTCCATTAGCTCCCCGTTTCCTCGCCTTCCGTCGGACGGATCTCGATCACAAGGCCCGCATTGAAGTGACCACCCTCAACAGGATTACAGACGACGCGCGTTCGGCCATGTTGTTCATCGAACGATGCATGCACATGCCCAAAAATCCATAGCTCAGGCCGGATGCTGTCGTGGATGTTTGGGAGTAGATCCGAGCAATAGAACGCGGGCGCCCACCACGGGACTCTGTGCTCCTGGTACACGTCGGCGACATGTGCGAGCGGCGCGTGGTGCGTTACAACCACGGTCGCTTCGCGTTCGAGCGTTGCGACTTGGTCCAGCAGTATTGCTCTTTCGCGCGCGTGCTCCGCTAGAAAAGCGTACGGACTGAATGGGCCACGCTCAGTCCTGACGGCGCGAAACTCCTTTGGGCCATCGCGCCAAT
This sequence comes from Bradyrhizobium agreste, assembly GCF_016031625.1. Taxonomy (GTDB): domain Bacteria; phylum Pseudomonadota; class Alphaproteobacteria; order Rhizobiales; family Xanthobacteraceae; genus Bradyrhizobium; species Bradyrhizobium agreste. The sequence continues at coordinate 109,359 of NZ_JACCHP010000003.1, forward strand.
GTCCGGCTAGAAATCGGGATCCCCGCGCAACCAGCTCAGGAATTTCGGGCGGCATCCATCGTCCAGCCTGTGACCAGTCTGTCCACAAGGTAAGACCGACAAAGCGGACGTCACCGATTTCGCCCTCCGGCTGCTCCGAGTTCAACACGATGACGATATCGTCACGCGCGCGCGAGTTCTGACGCTCGGCTTCTTCTTGCATCTGCTTATGGAAATCGGAGATCGTGCGCTTGTCCGTATGGTCTAATGTGTACACATCATGATTTCCAGGGACAATGATTGCAGGCTTTCCTTGCGCGATGTGGACTACGCTTTGGACAGCTTTCTCGGGCTGGCTTTCCCATATGTCGCCGGCGCACACCAAAACGTCGAACGTCGACGGGTCCAGCTGCGGTAGCTCCTCCAGCTTGCGTCGCTCGAGGTGTATGTCTGAGATCGGAAGGATGCGCATGCTTCCGCTCCCAAGGCCTGAGCTCAGGCTGACTTTCGCTCGGAGGCGGGGTCTACCTCCAACAATGGGACATCCAGACTCGGAATCTCAGGCATCGCCTTGCCCGCAATAGCTTGAAGGTCGCCAACCATGCCGACGGTTGACTCGATGACAGAGACAATCTGGGTTTCGCGCTTGGACCATTGCCGAGTCATAAACTTTCGCTCCTTGTCGAGATCCTCACGCATGTCGTTGAATTTCTCGACCACGGCTTCGACCCGCTGCCGAAATTTCGTTCCCGTCAGATAGTTGTAGACCTGCTCCATCTTACTCTGTTGACCCTGCTGAACAAGCCGAGTGCTGTTGACCTCGAGAAGCATCTGCCGGAGGGCAACGGCGACGGGAACGGCGCACCGCGGATGGGCGACCCAAACGCCGTCGACGAGATCGAAGCTCTCCACGTGCTTAGGAAGGGTCTGCGAAATAATAAGGGCTACGTCGGCGCCGGACCGACGCTGGTCGTCGCGGAGCTTGGAAAGCCAATTATCATTCCAGGCTTTCGTCCGCTTTGACTCCCATAGGATTCCACCTGCTGGCTGGCCGATTGCCCCGTTAACTTGCTGCATAACGTCGGCGCCGTGCTCGCCCTTGGCGATCGGCTCGACCAGATCGGCCGGAAACCTTGCGCGCAACAAGTCTTCTAGTTCGAGCTCCAGAACTTCACCTTGAGATTGCTGCGAACCTTGCTCGGCCTTGCGCTTGAGCTCCTCGATCGTGCGGGCCATTGACTCGATGGTCTGGTCCTTTTCAGCGACCCGGAGGCGCGCGGCTTCGTCGGCATCCTGCTTAGCTTTAGCCCGGATACTCTCTTCGGAAGCTTGCACACGCTTTTCGATAGTCAGGTCGAGCTCGCGTTTGGCTTCTTCGAACTCGCGCTGTCTGCGCAGAAAATCAGCTTGAGCCTTCTGAGCCTCTGCAAGCTTGGTATTGTTCGCCTCGAGGAGCTGTCGAAGCTCTTGCGTCTCCGCCGTTTTGGCACGCAGGTCGGCCTCTGCTGCCTCTCGGGCCTTCTTACTCTCGATGGCGGTAATTTGGGTCCGCTCGGCGGCCAGTCGCTGTGCAATCTGCTCTTCGAGCTGCTCCCGCGATTTCGCGAGCTGTTCGCGTTCAAGACGTACGTCTTCGAGCTTGCGCGCGACTTCCGCGTCCTTATTGGCGAGCTGTGCCTGGAAACGTTGGCGCGTTTGCTCAATTAGAGGAGCGGCGAGGGATTCCGTCAGGTGGATCTCATGATTGCAATTCGGGCAGTGCAACGTCGGCTCGAGTGCGCCCGCGGCAGGCATTGCTCTTACGTTCATTTTCGTTGGACTCCTTCACTGCAATGCTGCCGCAATAGCCGAGTCCCGGGTAGCCTGGGTGCGATTTTCCCCCCACTCACCCCCCAATTCACAGGGATGGTTGCGGAGGTCGATGGGACGCCCTTGATAGTGTTCGTGCGACGTTGCGGACCCAATCGACCTTCACAGTGTGGACAAGTCTGCGGGTACCTCGCCGAAGCTCCGGATTACTTTGGCATCGCCGAAGTCGCCGCTGGACGGATCTCCGGTCCGGGAGAAGGCTAGCGCGCCGACATTGCCTGGTTTGCGCGAGAGCGCCTCGGCACGCATCACGGCGGCGTTTTGACTAAGACACTCGACCGCTTCTCCGGGGGCGATTCCGTCGTCAGAGGGGGCGAACGGCAAAGCCACATAGTAGGTGACTTCCATCACTGGATCTCCTTGCGCCGGCCTAGCGCTGCGTGGCGGCCGCGCGAATATCCCTTCGATAGCGCTGCTCGTAGCTCGGCGGCCTCGACTTCAAGGAAGTCGAAGGCGATGAGCAGGGCCTTGACCGTTTCTCGAGCATCTCCGCCGCAGGCCGCAATCGCTTGGTCCGCCGCGACCTCCAGGTCATCCGCGGGGGAGGCGGTTTGCTCTGGACAGGCGGCCATTGAAGTAATGTTCCTATTTTGTTCTAGGAGAGTCAAGAGGCTTAGTGAGCTTTTGCTGCCAGCTTAAGATGTAGCGGGAACTGCCGGCAGCGGCACGGTATCTGATCCGGCCGTGCTACCTAAGGGCCGACGGCAAGGTTGGCCCTGACGCCTTTGCGGTGATCCGCGAAACGATCCGGGAGATGAACAGGGTCGCGATCGGCCGGGTCGTACTGACCAACCGGAAGCATATTATCGCGCGGCGCTCGAGAAGGGGCTCGTCGGCATGTTGCTGCGCTATCCATACGAAGTTCGCTCCGAGCAGGAGTACTTCCACGAGATCCAGGACGTCAAAATCACGAAGGACATGCTGGATCTCGCCAAGTACATCGTGAGCCAAAGGTCGGGACGCTTCGAGCCTGAGAAGTTCGAGGACCAGTACGAAACTGTCCTGATCGATCTCATCAACCAAAAACGCGCTGGTAAGCCGATCGTGCCGAAGGAGCGGCCGAAGGGTGAGAACGTGTCGACCTGATGGAGGGCTGCGCAGAAGTGTCGGGCGCGAGGCCGCGCCGGCGAAAGGGGCCAAGCCCTGCCAAAAGGCCGCGCAAGGAGTCGAGCGGCCTGAAGGAAATGCTGATGCCGATCGAGGGCAAGAAGCCCAAGGTGGCGGCTAAGAAGCCTGCGGCCAAGTCGCAGCGGAAGTCGGCGTATTGCTCCTTGAGCGAACAGCCCGCCAACGCGATCGAATTGACGAGAGTAGTGCAGCCACTGCGACCGAGAAGCTGATCCCGTTTGTCGCACGGCGGATGGATCTGCCTTCATTTCGTCGATGGGATAGGGGTCCAGTTTAGTGCGACGGCGAAAAAGGTTGATTCGGGGTTCGAGTCGATTCCCCGCTACCAAAACTGCGATATTGTGCGCCAAACTACGATTTTCTGCGATTGTGCTGCTGACGGCAGCGGTTGGAGCGGCTTGATCGCCAATTGCACCAGCCTCGTCACGTTTGACCGAAATTGTTGGTCGTCCAGGCGACGGGTTTGCGAGTAGTAGCTCCGAGGCCGGACCAAAACCAACAGGCGCCATGAGCGAGCCCGAAGGTTCCGCATTTTCGAGGGGGCAGACGCGGTTAGCCTATCGATTCGCCGAATTGCGCTCGATTGCTAGTGGTGGCGATCGGAGCGTCACGCCAACGGTAGCCCTACATAGTTTTCCGCGAGAGTTGTCGCGGCCGCCCTGGACGAGGCCACGAGCTCAAGCTCTGCGACTTGGCGCCTTAGGTCGAATTCAGTCCCCTCATGGAATCGATGGAGCATCGACGTCATCCACCAAGAGAAGTGCTGAGCGCGCCAAACGCGGCGAAGCGCGGTGCGCGAATAGGCATCCAAAAGGTCGGTCGATCGATTGGCGTAATACGAGGACAGAGCTCGGGCGAGGACGTGCACGTCCGCCGCCGCCAAATTCAAGCCCTTAGCGCCGGTCGGAGGGACGGAGTGGGCTGCGTCGCCCGCAAGGAATAGTCGCCCATGTTGCATCGGCTCGCAGACGAAGGAGCGGAGGGGGATGATTCCCTTCTGAAAGATCGCCCCCGTCTTGAGCTCGAACCCGTCGCCGCCCACCCGGGCCTGCAGTTCGCTCCAAATCCGATCGTCGGACCAGTTATCCACGCTGTCGGTGGGGTCGCATTGGAAATACATGCGCTGCACGTCCGGAGATCTCGTCGAGATCAGCGCGAACCCGCGTTCGTGGTGAGCATATATCAGTTCCTCGGACGACGGCGGTGCTTTGGCGAGGATACCGAACCATCCGAACGGGTAGACGCGGAAATAGTCGCGGCGGACCAGACGTTCCGGTATCGCGGCGCGGCTTGTGCCGTAGCCGCCATCACATCCGGCGACGAAGTCGCAGCGCAGTTCGCGCGTCTCGCCTTGCTTGGTGGCAAATCGGATGGCGGGCTGGTCCGATGTGACAACGTCGATGCTGGTTACCTTGGCCTCAAAATGAATCTGGCCGCCCGTCCGCAAGCGGAGCGCGATCAGGTCTTTCAGGACTTCGTGCTGCGGATAAACGGTAATCGTGCGGCCGTTCGCCAGATTCTGAAGATCGATGCGATGTCCGCGGCCGGCGAAGCGCAATTCGAAGCCGCCATGCACGAAACCCTCGCGCTTCATGCGATCTCCGGCACCGATCTCGGTCATCAGATCTACGGTCGACTGCTCGAGCACGCCGGCCCGGATCGTCTGCTCGATCTCGGCCTGCGACCGGCTTTCAATGATGATCGACTCGATGCCACTTAGATGCAGCATATGCGAGAGCAGTAGCCCCGCTGGACCCGCTCCGACTATACCTACTTGTGTTCGCATTGAATGTTCCTCTCGGAATCTTCCGGATGTGTCGAGCGGCTGTAACGACCTCTCGTCATGTTTTGCGCGCGGGGATGTGGCGACCAACGACGGCGAGCGAGAGGGTGAGACCGATCATGGCGACGCCCAGCATCAGGAGATAGCCGTCCTTTCCGCCGACCGTGATCACCGTTGCACCGGCAAAAGCACTGAGGATGGCTCCAAGCCGACCAAAGGCGAGGGCGGAGGCAGTGCCCGTGGCCCGGACTGAGGTCGGGTAGACATATGCGCACACGGCATACATGGTCGACTGCACCGCATTGGCGAAGAAACCCTGCACACCGAAGCCTGCTATCAGAATGTTTGCCTCCAGCCCGATGTTCACGCGGGTCAGGTAAAGCGCGGTGGTGGCGCCGAGGAAGCTGCAGAGCAGGAGCGGCCAACGGGAGCCGTACCGGGTGATGGCCATGGCGCATGTCAACGCGCCGAGCACGCCTCCGAAGTTGTAGGCCGTCAAACCGGACCCCGCGATCGCGACGTCCAGCCCCTCGGACGTCAGCATCGTCGGCAGCCACGTGAACGCGCTATAGACGGCAAGCAGGTTGAGAAAGAAGGCGCACCAGAGCGCGATCGTGTCGCGAGCTCGGCCCTTCTCGAACAATGCAAGAAAGCCCTCGCGTTTCTCGATTCTCTGCTCGCCTAAATCCGTGAAGACGATGTCGGCTGCGACCGGTCGCGACATGCGTCCGACGAGCTGGCGCAGCTCGGCCCAACGCGCTGGCCGGCGCACGAGAAAACGCGGTGTTTCCGGGAGAATGAAGAGCAGAAGGAAGCCAAGGAGCACGGCCAGAGCTCCTCCAAGAAAGAACAGGGCCCTCCAACCGAGGTTCGGCAGGACGACGCTGGCGAACAGCCCGGCGAGCATGCCTCCAAGCGGGACACAGACGATGGTCGCGGTAATGGCGAGCGTCCGCCGTCGTGCGGGTGTGAACTCCGCTGCAACGGTGGTGGAGCTCGGCAAGGCTCCACCGATGCCGAGCCCCGCAATAAATCGCAGTGCGCCGATCTGCCAGACGTTGGCTGAGAAGCCGATGCAGAAGGTTGCCAGCCCGAAAACCATCACGCTGACGATCACGGCGCCACGTCGCCCGAACCGGTCAGCGAGTAGGCCGGCGAAGGCGCTCCCTATTCCCATTCCGACCAGCCCGGCGGCAAGGGCGGGAGCAAAGTCGCCGCGGGTGACGCCCCACTCCTTCATCAGAACTGGGACAGCGAAGCCAATCAGCTGTCCATCGAACCCGTCCATGATGATCGACAGGGCGGCGATGAAGACGACGATCTTCTGCAGGACGGTCCAGGGGCCATCATCAAGGAGCTGCCCGATGTCCAGCGACGGATGTGCGCTGTCGCCGCCGCTGCTCACCTCACCAGGAAGGCGAGTTGGACCGGAGCTGGTTGCCGCGATGTGTGGAGTGGACAAGTGGCCCATGGGGTACGTCTCTGTCACAACTTCCCTCCCTGTTGTTTTGCGTCGATGTGTCGGATCACCGCGACGTCCGATCGGCCTTCAAGGGACCGAAACAAGAGTCCGTTCGCGCCGGAGCCGAGAATGGCGGTCCCATGGCGCTGTAGCTGTTGACCTGACATCCTTCGCTCCTCTGGACGAGCTTCGCCGTGCCTCCCCAGCAATGCTGAGGTAGGCGACGTCACTTCATTGGAGATTGAGATCGGACTCGCGCCTGATCAGAACGGATAGTGTCGTTCGCTTGTCTGAATGGTCATCCAGCGGGTGTCCGTGAACTCGGCGATTCCGGCCTTGCCGCCAAATCGCCCGTATCCGCTGTCCTTGACGCCTCCGAAGGGCATCTGAGCCTCGTCATGAACGGTGGGGCCATTGATGTGGCAGATGCCGGATTGAATGCGCGACGCGACGCGCATGCCTCTCGATGTATCCCTGGTGAACACGGCGGACGACAAGCCGTAGGCATTGTCGTTTGCGCAGGCGATCGCTGCGTCCTCGCCCTTGACCCGAACGATGGGCTTGATCGGTCCGAAGGACTCCTCGCTGTAGATCTTCATGTTCGATGTGACACCGTCGATCAGCGTGGCCGGCATCAGCGTGGACTCAGCTTTCGCGCCGCACAGCAGCTTTGCGCCTTTCGCGAGTGCGTCGTCGATGAGATCGTTGCAGCGCTTGACGGTGGTCATGTCGACGACGGAGCCGAGAACGACGGGGCCCTTTCTCGGATCGCCAAGCGGCAGCTTGCACGCCTTGTCGGCAAGGCGACGCACGAATTCGTCGGCGATGGCCTCGTCAACGATGATTCGCTCGGTCGACATGCAGATCTGGCCCGAATTCGCAAAGGCACCAAACGCGGCTGCGTTCACGGCGGCGCCGATGTCGGCATCGTCAAGAACGACGAGCGGCGCCTTGCCCCCGAGTTCGAGGACCGCCGGCTTGAGGTACTTCGCGCATGTGGCGGCAATGATCTTTCCGACGCGGGTCGATCCCGTGAAATTGACCCGGCGCACGGCGGGATGCGCGATCATTGCTTCGACGACAGGTCCTGCGTCCGATGGAGCATTGGTGACGTAGTTGACGACGCCCTTCGGAAAGCCGGCTTCCTTGAACGCCTCGACGATCAGCCCGTGGGTTGCGGGGCACAGCTCGGAGCCCTTCAGAACGACGGTGTTGCCGCAAGCCAGGGGCAATGCAATGGCTCGCACGCCGAGGATCACAGGCGCATTCCACGGCGCCATGCCCAGGACCACCCCGGCGGGTTGCCGCACCGCCATCGCGAAGCTGCCGGGTACGTCGGAGGGAATGATCTCGCCGCTGATCTGCGTTGTCATCGCCGCGGCCTCAAGCAGCATGCCGGCTGCGAGATGGACGTTGAACCCAGCCCAGATCCCCGATCCGCCAGTCTCTGCAGCGATGGCCGCGGCAAATGCAGCGGCCTTGGCTTCCAGCGCGTGCGCTGCCTTGGTCAGAAGGGCGCGGCGCTCCGAGGGACCTGTCGCAGACCAGCTCGGGAAGGCAGCAGCAGCTGCTTCCACGGCTGCAACCGCATCGTGCGCTGTGGCTGCCGGTGCTCGCGTTGCAATCTGGCCATCGAGCGGATTGAGGCGCTCGAACATGGCGTTACCGGTGGCCGCTCGTTGCTCGCCCGCGATCAACATCGAAATCGTGTTCATATTCACTCCCTAGGTTCTGTTCGATTTCTGCAGGTCTCCGTCCTCGACCTCGACCTCGATCAGTGTTGGTCGCTCGGACGAAAATGCCTTGGCCAAAGCGTCGTGGAGGCCCTTGCCGTTCCCGACATGGACTGCAGAGCAGCCAAGGCCCCTCGCAATCGAGACGAAATCGAGCCCGGGAAGGTCGGTGCCCTGAACGTGCTCTTGCGAACTGAAGCCGAACACGGGTGCGAAGTCCTGCAGCGCGGCGTAGCGCCCGTTCTTGAGAATGACGAAGGTGACGGATAGACCAAGTTGTGCTGCGCTCCAGATCGCCTGGATCGAGTAGAGGCTGGAGCCGTCGCCCATCAGGGCAATCACACGGCGGCCGGGCTTTCCGAGAGCCACGCCGACAGCCGCCGGCATGCCGTAACCGAGGCCGCCGCTGTCCATCGTGTAGAAGGCTTCGCTCTGGGTGATGGGCAAGTGCGCCTGCATTACAGGCCTGGCGCCCGGCGCTTCCTCGACGATGATTCCACCGGTCGGTCTCATGTCCGCAATGGTTTGCATCACGAAGGCCGTTGAGAGCGGTGCCGTCGCCTCCACGCGCCGCGCGATGGTGCGACCAGGAGGAGTGGTGCGTGTCGGCGGCGTCGCGCGTGCCAGAAGATCCAGGAGGCCGAGCCGGACGCTGCCGATCGCAGCCATTCCCTCCGGCGTCCATGCGGCGGTCTGGGGATCGTCGGTCAGCTGGAAGAGCGCGGCTCCCTCTGGCAGGTGCGGACCGAACCCCTCGACATGATACGAGAACGCCGGCGCGCCGATCGCGAAGACGAGATCGTGTCCGTCGAGCAGATGGACGATCTTCTCTCGGATCGCCGGCAGGAATCCCGCAAACAGGCGGTGGTCCTCGGGGAAGCTGCAGCGGCCGGACATCGGCGCAGTGAAGACGCGCGCATTGTGCCCTTCGGCGAGTTGCCGGACCTCGTTGAAGGCCCCGTCACGATCAACGGCCGCTCCGACGACGAAGGCCGGCCGCTTCGAACGATCGAGGGCGCTTCCGATCTGGTCGAGAATGGCTGGATCGGGGCGAACCTGTTGGCTGACCACACGCGTCGGCAGATACTCGGCCGGACGATCCCAATCGTCCACGGGCACCGAGACCAGGACGGGCCCGCAAGGCTGCGTCATCGCGATGTAATAGGCGCGCGCGATGGCATGCGGCACGTCCTCGGCACGTGCAGGTTCGATGCTCCATTTCACATAGGGCTTTGGAAGCTCGGTGGCCTCTCGAGAGGCGAGGAACGGATCGAAAGGCAGGATGGAGCGGGCCTGTTGGCCGGCCGTGATGACGAGGGGCGTCCGGTTCTTGAACGCGGTAAAGATGTTTCCCATGGCGTTGCCAACGCCGGCCGCCGAATGCAGGTTGACGAAGGCGGCGTTGCGCGTCGCCTGCGCAAAGCCGTCGGCCATGCCGACCACAACGGCCTCTTGGAGTCCGAGAACGTAGCGGAAATCGTCGGGGAAGTGCCGGAACAACGGCAATTCCGTCGATCCTGGGTTGGCGAAGACGGACGTCATGTTCAGACGACGCAGCAGATCGACGACGGCATCGCGCACAGTCGGCGCGGTCACGCGTCGTTGCTCGAACGTATCCGTCCCAGTGGCCATGGCCGTTCCCATCCCGTTTTTTTGTCGTCGGCCGGACACTAGGGGAGGGAGGTCATTGCAGAGAATTGAATAAATCAGGAAAAGTCATTACACTTGGTTATGGCTCTGAGCATCGAACAACTGACGACCTTCACCACGATCGCCAAGGCGGGGAGCCTTGGTCGGGCGGCTGCCCTGTTGAACATGACACAGCCCGCGCTGAGCCGGGCCATCAAGCGGCTGGAGCAGCAACTCGGCGCGGAGCTCTTCGAGCGCCACTCCAAGGGCATGCAACTGACCGATATCGGGAGGGCCTTCTTACCGCACGCGACTTCGTTGCATGTCGAGGCCACGCAGGCGCTGGAGGAAATTCAGGCGCTGCGTGGCGCGGCGAAGGGGACCGTCCGGGTCGGGGCGGTGGCGAGCATCGCGAGTTCGATCCTGCCGCCCGCGATCGAGCGTACCTTGACCAAATGGCCCGGCCTTCATTTCGAAGTCTTTGAAGGCGTCTGGGACTTGTTGGCAGCGAGTTTGTCGAAGCACGAGATCGATCTCGCCTTGGGCGCGGACGCGCCGGACACGGACGAAATCGTTGCAATTCGTGATTGCTGCTGGGAGGACACGAGCCACGTGATCGTTTCGTCCGGGCACCCTCTCAGGCGTCGTCGAAAGTTGACGCTCGCCGATACGCTTCACGAGAAATGGACGATTCCGCCGCCTGGCACCGGACCGCATCAACACGTCGAGCGTGTGTTCGCGGAGCAAGGCCTCGGCATGCCCGACGTGATCGTCAGGACGCGCTCGATTACAGTGCTCAAGAGTCTCGTCGTCGATTCCGGGTTTCTGAGCTGGATGGCGGAGCCGATGTTCGAGCCGGAGCGGCGCGCGGGTCTCATCGCTCCTCTTTCGATCGCCGGGGTTGATGGGCGGCGAAGGCTGGTAGCGTTTCGCCGTCGGCGGGGTCTCCTGGCCGTCCCGGCAGTGAAGCTGCTGGACGAGTTGAGGCGGCTGACCTCGGTGGGAAGCCGCAAACGCTGATCGCAAATCCGACCATCGGCATGCTTGAGTACACCCCGAACTAGTTGCGACAGCAGCCAAAGAGGTTTGGATGCAATGGTTTAGACATCTGTCCTGTTAGTGGACGGCGGACACCTTTGAGCTTGGCGCACGCCGGGTCAGGTGGGCTGTCCTGAATAAACCCCTTTATCGGTGCCGTAGCCTCTGCCTATGATGGCAAGAAAATTGCTTCGGTCGCCGGGAGGAGGGATAGATCGATGAACCGCGTTCGGGACATTGTTTCGCAAGATCTGAAGCTGTTCGGTGACATTGTCGTGCGGCTTCAGCGCATGGACCCGAGTGTCGACCTGAGACAGTCGATCCTGCCGGATCTGCTGCGGCTGCTGCGCGCGGATTTCGGAGCGTCCTATGTGTGGCGCTCGGATTACTCGAATTTCCAACACGGCGTCTCGATCAATATGGATCCGCAGAATCTGAAGCGCTACGACGACTGGTTTCAGTTTCGCGACCCCATGACCGCGCAGCTTCGCCAGCGCCGTCGCGCCTCGTTCGTTGAAGAGGTGTTGCCTCGCCGCGATATGATCCGTACCGAGTTCTACAACGACTTCCTGGCGCGAGATGGTCTGCATCACGGCATCAACATGTATGTCTTCGACGGCGACCGTGATCTCGGCGACTTCCGGATTTGGCGCGCGGCGGGGCGCCCGGATTTCGAAAGTCGCGAGATCGACCTTCTTACCGGTCTTGAGCCGTTCCTGCGCGGCGCGATGTTGCGGGGCATGCACAGGTACGAGGACTTGACCGCGCGCGAAAGCGACGTCGCGAGCCTGGTCGCAAGGGGCTGCACGGACCGAGATATTTCGCGGTTGCTTAATATCGGCTTTGCGACCGTGCGCACGCATATCAACAACGCGATGCGAAAGCGCTGCTGCGCCAACCGTGCCGAACTTGCGGCCCTGGTGGCACGCGAGAAGCCGATCAGCTGAACCGTAGTCGTCTCTGACCGCTTCGAATCGGGGTCGCGCCGAGCCCATGCGGCAGCGCGGCTCCACATTTGTGTTGATACCGCTGCGGGCGGGAGCATTCTACCGATCGCGTCCTGGAAGCAATTTCTGGGACGAGCCATGAAAAATCTGCACGACATGGGCGTGGTGGAAGCCGCTGCCGCGATCCGCTCGGGCGATATCACCGCGGAGGCGCTTGCTTCGGCGCTGCTGGAGCGCGCGAGGACGTTCAGCGGGCTGAACGCATTTGTCACGCTCGATGCCGACCAGGTCATGGCGGCTGCGCGCCGGGCCGATCAACAGCGACAGGCCGGTCAGGCGCTTGGATCGCTCCATGGCGTGCCGATTGCATTCAAGGACAACATCAATACCGCCGGCCTGCCTACGACGGCCGGCACGCCCGCATTGCGTGCGCACCGGCCTAAAACGGACGCTCCGGTCGTCAAAGCCCTGAAGGATGCCGGCGCGATTGCCTTCGGCAAAGCCGGGATGCACGAGTTGGCGTTCGGCATAAGCTCGAACAATCAGGCGTTCGGAGCCATCAGGAATCCCTTTGGAGATCGTCACATACCGGGAGGCTCGAGCGGTGGCTCTGGTGCGGCTGTGGGCGCGCGGCTGGTCCCGGCCAGCATCGGCTCCGACACCGGCGGATCGGTCCGCGTTCCCGCTGCATTCTGCGGCGTGATGGGCTTTCGGCCGACGGTGTTGCGGTGGCCGCAGGCGGGCATCGTTCCAATCTCGTCAACGCGCGACACTGCGGGGCCTTTGGCGCGACATGCCGCCGACCTCGCAGCCCTCGACGCTGCTGTCACGGGCGATGCCAGCCCTGTCCCGGTGAAGCGCCTATCGGATCTCCGGATTGGCGTGCCCAGGTCATTCTTCTGGGATGATCTGGAGCCGGAGACCGCCAGTATTTGCGAAGCGGCTCTCGACGTGCTCAAGCGCGCAGGCGTCACCTTGATCGAAGTCGATCTGCACGAGATTGCCGTACCGAATGAGGCAGTTTCGTTCACGGTGGCGCTCTATGAAGTCAAACGTGACCTCGATGCGTATCTAAGAGACGAAGGGATCGCTCCGCGCTTTGCCGAGATCGTGGCAGAGGTAGCCAGCCCCGACGTCAAAGCCGCTCTCGATCCTTTGCTGAACCCCGCATCGGAAGTTCCAGCAAAGGCTTATCGGGAGGCCATGGAAATCCATCGGCCGAAGCTGATCTCGCTCTATCGCGCATGTTTTGCCGAAAACCAGATCGATGCTGTCGTCTTTCCAACGACACCGCTGCCGGCACCACTCGTTGGGGAAGACGATAACGTAACGCTCAATGGCCGCGTCGTTCCGACCTTTGCAACTGTCATTCGTAACACTGACCCTGGAAGCAATGCCGGCCTTCCCGGCATTAGCCTTCCCGCTGGCCTGACCTCGGCTGGTCTGCCGGTCGGTCTTGAATTCGACGCTCCCGCCGGCGGGGATCGAGACTTGCTTTCGCTTGCCATCGCTCTGGAAGAGTTGCTTCCGGCGCCGCCGACACCGTGACCCGATTGCACATATCGTCATGACATCATTGGAGGGAAAAGTGCTTAAATCAATCAGGATGACTCGTCGCGACCTCGTCCGTGCCGCCGGTGCGGCAGCCCTTGCGATAGGTGCGCCCGCGATCATTCGCCCTGCGCGCGCGGCAGACGCGCTAAAGATCGGCGTTCTTGTCGCCGATTCGGGGCCGGCTGCCTTGTTCGGGCCTGCGCAACGCGCAGCGGCAGAGCTGGGCGCGGCGACCATCAATGCCAAAGGCGGAATTCTCGGACGCCAAGCCGAAATCATCTTCGCCGACGCGGGAGCCTCGCCTGCCGAAGTGGCCAAGAGCGCCGTCAAATTGATGTTGAGCGACAAGGTCGAGATGATCTTCGGCTCGCACGACAGTGCTGTTCGGCAGGGCGTGGAGAACGTGGTCAAAGGCAAGATCCCCTACGTTTACACGCCCCTGTTCGAGGGCGACGACTGCTCGTCCAACGTCTACTTCCTCGGCGAAGTGCCCGAGCAGGAGTTGCAGAAGACGCTTCCGAGGATGGTCGAACTCGCCAAGGGCAAGACCTTCTACCTCGTCGGCAACGACTACGTCTGGCCACGCACCACCAATGACAAGGCGAAGAAATACATCGCTGATCTCGGCGGTACCGTCGTCGCGGAGGATTATTACCCGCTCGGCGCGCCGAACAAGTTCGAGAACACGGTAGCCAAGATCAAGTCTGCGAAGCCCGCCATCGTGCTGCAAACCCTGGTCGGCGGCGACAACGTCAATTTCAACCGCACCTTCGCCGACTTCAATCTGTCCGACGATATCCTCCGCCTGTCGTGCCTGCTCGAGGAGAATACGCTGATCGGAATCGGGAAGGATGCCAGCAAGAACCTCTACTCGAGCCTCAGCTATTTCGCGGATCTCGATCTTCCGGAAAACAAGGCCTTCATTGGCGAATTGACCAAGAAGTATGGCGACAAGGCGCCGCAGCAATGCACCATATCCAAAGGCCTTTACGATGCGTTTGTGTTCGCGGCCGCTGTAACGAGCAAGTCCAATTCGCTCACCGCCAAGGACTTCGCCGCGGCTGCCGAGGGTGTGCAGTTCGACACCCCAAGCGGGCCGATGACCATGACGCATCGTCACACCTCGAAGAACATTTTCCTGGCTCGTTGCGAGGGGGCGAAGTTCGCTGTGATTGACACCTTTGCGGCTGTACCGACACAGCAGTCCTGCACCTGACGAGGTCGATGGTATGGAGGCTTTGCTCTTCACGCAGGGGCTCAACGTCGTGTTCGAAGCCCTGATCCTTGCGATGTTGGTCCTCGGCCTCGCCGTCGTGATGGGCTTGTTGAATGTCCTGAACATCGCGCATGGCGAGTTCATCATGATAGGCGCGTATGCCGCCTATATTGTGCAAAGGGCAGGGCTTCCATATTGGCTCGCGATACCGGCCGCGGCGCTGGTTTGTGGGGTGATCGGCCTCGTCGTGGAGCGATGCCTGATAAGGCCGTTGCATTACGAACCGTTCGAGACGCTGCTGGCAACCTGGGGGCTGGGACTGCTGCTTCGCAAGTGTGTCGAGCTCGGGTTCGGCCGGGGCTATCGCAGCGTGGAGATACCGATCGGCGGCTCAGTGAGCCTCTTTGGTGAGTCCTATCCGGCGTACCGATTGGTGCTGATGGTCGTCGCTGCCTTGGTGCTTGCCAGCCTGTTTGTCTGGTACCGGCGCGCTCCGACCGGTGCCCGGATCCGCGCCATGGTCGGCAATCCCGTGCTCGCGGAGGCCGTCGGCATCCGAACGCGTGAACTGGCGCGTAACACCTTCATCACGGGCACTGCATTGGCAGGTGTTGCCGGCGTCATGGTCGCGCCGCTGACGCCGGTCGAACCGTTCATGGGACTGACCTTCATCGTGAACTCATTCTTCGCACTGGTCGTCGGCGGAATGGGAACGGTAGCCGGGTTATTCGCTGGCGCGACCATCATCGGTGGCCTGCAAAGTGTTTTGTCTGCCGCCGTCAGCCCGACCTCCGCCTATCTCGCTATGCTCCTCATCTCGATCCTCTTCCTTTGGCAGCGACCCCGTGGCTTATTTCCTCGTCCGTAGTCTCCTGATACTGGCGTTCCTGATCCTCATTCCACCCTTGCTGGGTGAGTTCTGGGCCTATCAGCTCGGCCTCTATTTCATCTACGGCCTGGCCGCGTTGGGGATTGGTCTGGCGTGGGGGCAGGCCGGAATTCTGCCGCTTGGGCAGGGAATGTTTGTCGCGATCGCCGCCTACGTCACGGCCCATGGGCTGCTCGCTCTCGGCTCGTCGCCGATCGCTTATCTCGCGCTGCCCGCCGCTTGCGTTCTCGTCGCTGTTCTTGCCTTTGCATTCGCTGCTCTGGTGTTCCGAGGGCGGTTTGAGCAAGGCCCGTCATTCTCGCTGATGACGCTCGCGTTGACGCTGGCAGCATTTCAGGTGGCGAACGGATGGAGCAGGGTCACGGGAGGATTCAATGGACTTCGCAATATTCCAGGCCTTCCCGGCTTGGATGGCTTTCTCGACCTCTACTATCTCATTGCGATTCTCCTTGGGCTGAGCATTGCTGCCGTCGACTACCTCTTGCACGCGCCAATTGGGGTGTTGTGGCGGGCAACCGCCGACAACGAACGCCGGCTCGCTTTTCTCGGTTATGACGTTGCGGTTATCAAGGCTGCGGCGTTTGCGGTAGCATCCGGTCTCGCCGGACTTGCGGGGGCTCTTTATGCTCCGCAGCAAAACCTCGTGACGCCTGATCTTGCAGGCTTCGCCTTTTCCGGTGACCTCGTAATTTTTGCCGCTGTCGGCGGTCGTGCCACCGTGCTCGGCCCTGTGATCGGCGCGATCGTCGTCGGGGTTCTATCGGCCGAGTTGCGTGATCGCTTCCCCTGGTGGGAAATTGGCATCGCCTTGTTCTTCATCGTCGTCGTTCTTCGCCTTCCCGGCGGACTCATGACACTCTTTGTGCCATTGCGGAGATTATCATTCACGAGGACTGTCACACGCGCCCGATCAGTAGCCCCCGGCAAGCCGCGCATTGCAACGTCCCTCTCTGTGGCATTTGAGGATGTGCGTGTGCGCGTCGGGGATGTGACCATTCTCGATGGCCTGTCGGTGCGTACGGGCGAGGAAGCCGTACTCTGCGTTATCGGCCCGAACGGAGCCGGGAAGACCTCGACGCTCAATGTCATGACCGGCATGCTGCCGAGGCGAGGTGGCAGGATTGTCATTGATGGAGCGGACGTGCTTCGGCCAGAGCCGGCGATCGTTGCAAGTAAGGGAGTGGCCCGTAAATTCCAAACCCCGTCAGTGTTTCCGAAGTTGACCATCGACGAAAACCTGGCCGTAGCGCTCTGGGCCGGGCGTTGGCGCGGGTTCGACCTGCTTCGATCAGGTCTGTTTGGATGGACCTCGCCGCTGCTTGAAGAGATGCGCAGGCGCTTCCAATTTCTGGATGATGGAACAAGGCCGGCATCTGCTCTTTCACATGGCGAGCGTCAAATTCTCGAACTCACGATGGCGCTGATCACCGAGCCTCGTATGTTGCTGCTGGATGAGCCCTGTGCTGGGCTGTCGCACGAAGAAACCACGGCAGTGATCGACGCGATCCAATGGGCGCGAGGCGAGCTCAACCTGCGCGTCATCATCATCGAGCACGACATGGAGCTCGTACGCCGCCTCGCCGACCGCGTGGTCGTGCTGCATCAAGGCCGTTTTCTCGCGGACGGCAGCGTCGAGGAGGTGCAGCGAAATCCGGAAGTTCGGGCGGTCTATGTTGGGGGCTCCCGGTGACAGGCGGCTATTTCGAGATCCAGAATATCTCTGGCGGGTATGGGTCAGGACGCGTCGTCCGCGACGTCAGCATTTCGATCGCTCGGGGAGAGGTGGTGTGTCTGCTTGGCCGAAATGGCGTTGGAAAATCGACCCTTGCGAAGCTCGCGTGCGGATTCCTGCGGCCAATGAGCGGAGCTGTGCAGCTCGCAGGCGTCGAGATCACAGGGAAGCGACCGTCGGAGAACCTGACGCTTGGTTTGACTTATTGCCCGCAGGAGAGGGTGGTATTCGATGACCTCACAGTTGCAGAAAACCTGTCACTGATGCGCACCGATCGCCGGCTCGATGAGTTTGAGCCCTATTTTCGCGCCTTTCCGCGACTCTCCGAACGCCGCGGCCAGTACGCCGGAACACTCTCCGGCGGTGAGAAGAAGCTGTTGTCCTTTGTGCGCGGTCTCTCTGAGGGATCGGCCATGATGGTCATCGACGAGCCGACCGAGGGGGTTCAGTTCGAGAATGTCGTTCGTATGGCTGAACTCATGCTCGCGCAAAAGGAAGCCGGGGCATCGTTCCTGGTCGTTGAACAGAACCTGACATTGGTCGATCGGGTGGCTGACCGCATCGTAATCATGGACCACGGAGAAGTTGCCCTAAGCGCGGCTGCGTCCGAGCTCGATCGACAGCAGATTCTTGCTCACCTAACAGTGTGAACCGATTGGGCCCAGCGCGATTGGCACGTAACCGGCGCTCGAAAGCACAAAGCCGATCTTGCCTTGGGCTCAAGGCGTTACGAACGTCAGCGCTGGGACACTAGGAAAGCATCGCGAGACAATTTCGATAGTCGCGCGGCGCCACTCCGAACTTGATCCGGAAGGCCTTGCTGAAGTGGCTGAGATCGTTGAACCCGTTGTCCATCGCGATCTGGGAGACGCTCCGGGCGCGCAAGGCGGGATCCTTCAGTTGTTCGGCGCAGCGATCAAGCCGCCTTGACCATATGTAGCGGGACAACGAGGTTCCCTCGGCTTCGAGCAGCTGGTTGATATATCGCGGCGACAGCTTGAGCTCGGCTGCGATCGTCGCCGGTGTCAGGTCGGGATCGTGAACGTTGCGCTCGACCGTCTCTTTGATCCTCATCAGAGCCAGGGTCCGATATTCGGTAAGGGAGGGCGCGCTGGATTCGGCCAATTCCGCCAGCAGGGCGAGCAGAAGGTCCTTGAAGTTCTGCGATATCTTGAGGCCGGCCGCCTGGCTCGTGAGATTGGGCGCCCGATCGATCAGATGCGACAGGTAGCCAAAGACCATCGGCGCGAGCTCTGATCGTTCACTCAAATTGCACGCCGAGAGACGATTCAGGTGCGGAATCCTGCCGACGCACTGCTCGCGGGGGATCCGAATGCATGCAATTTCAAACGCCTCGTGCGAGGAAAGCTTGTATGGTCTCGTTGCATCACAAAGCGCGCCGTCGCCGAGCTTGAGCTGCGCCGAGCGACCGTCTTGCTCGGCGACCAGCGAGCCCGACAGCACGAAATTGAAGACTAGTACAGAGCTGTCCGCGCGGGAGATGCCTGCCGTGCTTCGCTGAGCTACATGAGGCGAAGCCTTGATGCGGCCTAGGTCGAGACCATTGATCGGCGTGCAGTGGAAGGAAGCATCGAACTGACCTTCGCCGATTAGCCGGTAATCGAGGTCGACGAGATTGCGGCTCACCACGTCGTGCCAATAGTCGAAGCGCTCTCGCGGCGGAAGGCTCGCCGTCGAGGCGAAGCACGGCTGCATCGCCGCAGCCTTTGTGGCTTCCAGAAGCATCTCTTGATTCCCCTCGATCCATTACGATGGGGTTCTTGGGTGCCCCTTCGGCGGTAGATCACTGACAGGATCATCCGTCCGTGTGAAGTTTATTGCTCAATTTCGGAGCCGATCAAGCACGAAATGTGCCAATTTCCCGGGTTGGCCCGGATTGCTTTCCCGCGGTGCGGGGACCTCGTCTAGCCGTTTCAGACAAGTTTCTGTTCCGTCCGAACCAAGCCGCCTTCGACAGAGCTGACCAATGTGGCCCGTCAATTCGGTCAGCATCTTTGCATCGGAGAGCATTCATGGCTTCAAAGATTAACTCCAGTCTTGTCCCCGAGACCGGTATTGCCGACCCCGCGCGACGCGACTTTCTCAAGGCCGCCGCCGCATTGACGGCGGGGGCGACGCTAGGCTCGACCGGCCGCGCGTGGGCCGCCGCGGACAAGAAGATTCGCATCGGTTACATCAGTCCGAAGACCGGGCCGTTCGCGCCGTTTGCCGAGGCGGACGACTTCATTCTCGATCAGGTCAGAAAGTCGCTCGCCGGCGGGCTATCGGTGGGAGGGTCGAAATACGAGGTCGAGATCATCGCGCGCGACGATCAGAGCAGCCCGGATCGGCAGTCCAATCTCGCCGCCGAGCTGATCAACAAGGAGAACATCGATTTGATGCTCGCGCAGGTCTCGATTGGTCCGGGCGTATCGCAGCAATGTGAGCTTAACGGCGTGCCCTGCATCTCGACGATGGGCCCGTGGCAGGCGTGGATGTTCCCGATGAAGGGCGACCCGGCCAAGGGCTTCAAGAACGTGTTTCATTTCTTCTGGGGGATCGAGGACATTGCGGCCGTCTATCTCGACATCTGGAAGGACGCGGACACGAACAAGGTGGTCGGCTCCGTCTTCTCGAATGACGTTCCCGGCAACGCCATGGGCGATTTGAAGCTCGGCATGCCGGGCGCCTTCGCCAAGGCGGGCTACAAAATTATCGACATCGGCCGCTTCCCGGTGGGGGCCGACGACTTCTCGACCCACATCCAGGCCTTCAAGAAGGAAGGCGTGGAGATCGTCACCGGCCTGTTCAATCCCCCGGAATGGGCAACCTTCCTGAATCAATCTGCCCAGATGGGATTCAAGCCGAAGGTTTGCACCATCGCGAAGGCGTTGCTCTTCCCGGGCGGCGTGGCGGCGCTGGGTCCGCGCGCGGAGGGTATGTCCACGGAAATCTGGTGGTTGCCGAGCTACCCGTTCCGCTCGAGCCTGACCGGGCAAACCGCCACCGAGCTTGCTGCTGCCTACCAGGCGGCCACGAAGCGGGAGTGGACGCAGCCGATCGGCGTCGCGCACGCCTTGTTCGAGGCCGGCGTACAAGCTTTGAAGGCAAGTGGCGATCCGAAATCCCCCAACAAGCTCGTGGAGGGCCTGCGAAAGCTCAAGACAGATACGGTTATCGGAAATCTCGATTTCGGCGCAAGCGGGATCGCCAATGTCTCGAAGATCCGGGTGGTCGGCGGGCAGTGGCATGTCGAGGATGGCGGCAAGCCGCACCTCTACATCACCAGCAACAGCACGGCGCCAGAGATCAAGGCCGAGCGCAAGCTCGAGCTCCTGAAGAGCTGACCGCGATGACCGCGTTGCTCGAACTGCGGGACGTCAGCAAGTGTTATCGCGACATGGTCGTGATCCCTGGCCTGACGCTTCAGGTTCGGGCAGGCGAATTCGTCGGAGTCATCGGGCCGAACGGAGCGGGTAAGACCACCCTGTTCGGCCTGATCTCCGGTAACCTTCGCTGCGATTCCGGCGCGGTTTATTTCGATGGGCAAGACGTCACCGCGTTCGGCGCCGATTCGCGCTGCCGCGCCGGCGTCGGCAGGACATTCCAGATCCCCCAACCGTTCCAGGGCATGACCGTGTTCGAGAACGCGCTCGTGGCGGCCACCTTCGGGGCTGCTCTGCACGGCAGACGAGCCGAGCAGAAGGCACGCGAAGCACTCGTTCGTTGCGGTCTCGAGCGCCTCGGCGACACGACAGCCGGCCGCTTGACCTTGCTCCAGCGCAAGCGGCTTGAACTGGCCCGGGCACTTGCAACCGAACCCCGGTTGCTGCTGCTCGACGAAGTCGCGGGCGGGCTGACGGACGCGGAGGTCGCAGAGTTGCTCGAACTCGTCACCGCGATCCACAAAGTCGGGGTGACCGTGATCTGGATCGAGCATCTTGTCCATGCGCTGGTCTCGTCCGCCGATCGCCTGCTCGTGCTGTCGGAGGGACGATTGCTCGGCGACGGGGCGCCCACCGCGGTCATGAGCAGCCGCGAAGTTCGCGACGTATATCTCGGATCCGATCTCGACGAGCAGGCGTCCCATGCTGCGCACTGAGCATCTCAATGCCAACTACGGCATGTTTCAGGCCTTGTTCGGCATCAACTTTGCGATCGAACGCGGCGAGGTCGTTTCTCTGATTGGTGCGAACGGCGCCGGCAAGTCGACGCTGCTTCGTGCCATCGTCGGCTCCGTCCCGGTTGCGGCTCCGAGCGTGCTGCTCGACGGAAAGCCGGTCGGTGGCTCCGCCGAGATAGATCAGCTGAGCCGTGGAATTGCGCTGGTTCCGGAAGGCCGCCGGCTGTTTCCGAGCCTGACCGTTGAGGAGAATCTGCTTCTCGCCGCGCGAAACGGCCGTCGAGGCACGTGGACGCCAGATCGTCTCTATAGGGAACTACCGGCTCTCCAGAGATTGCGCGCTCGTCCCGCCACGGCGCTTTCCGGCGGTCAGCAGCAGCTCGTGGCAGTTGGCCGGGCGCTCGTCACGAACCCCGACTTCCTTCTCTGCGACGAGATATCGCTCGGCCTTTCGCCGGTCGCGGTCGAGACGGTCTACGAGCTGCTCGGCACCGTCATCGAGGAGGGCATGGCGGTGGTCCTTGTCGAGCAAAATGTGCGTCGCGCGCTCTCCAAATCGTCCAGGTACTACTGCATGCTGAAGGGAAACGTCGTGCTCGAGGGCATCTCGAAGACAGCCGATTACGCTCGCGTATCGGCCGCGTATTTTGGAGATTGATCATGCAGATCGCGGCGGAAACGTTGTTAAACGGGCTGATGCTGGGAGCACTTTATGCGCTGTTCGGGCTTGGCCTGAGTCTGAGCGTCGGCGTCATGCGCATGATCAACATCGCCCATGGCGATCTGATCGTCGTCGGGGCCTATCTGACCAGTGTCGTCATGAGCGAAGCGGGCATCGGTGCCTTGACCGCGTTGCTCGTGGTCATTCCGGTGATGTTCGCGCTCGGCTGGATCCTTCAGATCATTTTGTTCAATCGTGTCGTCGGAAAAGATGCTTTGGCTCCGCTTCTCCTCACATTCGGCCTCTCCATCGTCTTGCAGAACGTTCTTCAGGAGATGTTCACTGCCGACACGCGGAGCTTGCAGGCAGGCGATCTGGCCGGTCTCGGGTTCAACGTTCTTGGCGTTTCCATTGGCGTTCTTCCCTTGCTCTCTGCGCTCGCAAGCATCGCACTGCTCGGTGCGACGCATTGGCTGGTCGGTCACACCCATTTCGGGCGTCAGGCGCGCGCCGTATCGGATGATCCCGGGACCGCGCGGCTGGTGGGTGTGAATGATCGCCGTCTCTTCGGGATTGTGACCGGGCTCATCTTTTCGATGATCGGTGTCGCAGCCGTGCTCTACGCTCTCAGGACGCCCTTCTCGCCAACGGCAGGGCCCGAACGGCTGCTCTATTCGTTCGAAGCAGTCGTGCTTGGTGGGCTTGGCAATATCTGGGGGACTTTGTTCGGTGGCCTCGTGATCGGCATCGCGCAGCTTTTCGGGGCGAAGATCGCCTCCGGCCTCGGTCCTTTCTTCGGTCATCTCGCATTCCTCGTGGCTCTGCTCGCTCGTCCCCAGGGGCTGTTCGGAAAGGCGTCGTCATGACCGCGGTCACCGTGTCGAGTGCGAATTTCAGGACGGCGTTGGTGCGGATGTCCGTAAGCGCCGGGCTCCTCATTGTGGCTGCGCTTGTAGTTTCGATTCCCTGGCTGTCGACGTTCGCCGTGCAGCGGCTGCTCGTCGAAGTCTTCACGCTCTTCGCTGTCGCGCTCGCCTGGAATCTGCTGGCAGGCTATGGCGGCCTGGTCGCCATCGGCTTGCACGTCTTTGTAGGCGTAGGCGCATATTCACTCTTCGCGCTCTCGAACGAGCTACACCTCAACCCGTTTTTACTGCTGCCTGCCGCAGCCGTTTTCGCGGCCGTTTTCGCGGCCGTTTCAGCTTGGCCGATGTTCCGTCTGAGCGGTGCTTACTTCGCGGTCGGTACATGGGTCCTTGCTGAGATGATGCGGATACTAACGTTGAATTCGCCATCGCTGGGCGCCGGAGGCGGGATGCCGCTCGAAGCGATGAGCGACATCGATCGGTGGACGCGCAATGCGGGAGTCTACTGGGCCGCGCTGTTGGTCGGTGTCGGATCGCTGGTCGTAAGCCGGCAAGTGCTGCGCGGCTCGCTGGGACTTGCGTTGATGAGCGTGCGTGACTCCGAACCTGCCGCGTTGGCAAGTGGCGTTCCGGTGGCCCGCGCCAAGATCGCGCTTTGGGTGCTGTGCGCCGTCATCTCAGGGCTTGCCGGTGCGGTGTCGTACATGAATACGCTTCAGGTCACGCCGGATGCCTCTTTCTCGCTGAACTGGACCGCCGCAGCGATCTTCATTGCCGTTCTCGGGGGCATCGGAACGCTGGAGGGCCCAATCGTCGGCACGATCGTCTATTTCCTGCTTCGCGAGACCTTTGCAGGCTATGGCGCCTGGTACTTCATCGGGGTCGGGCTGCTTGCGATCTTGACCATGGTGACAGCCCCGGGCGGGGCGGTTTCTCTCATTCCGGAAAAGTGGCGCCTTGATCCGTTCCGAATACGCCGGCGCATGGCCGGATCCGATCTGGACCGATCCGCGTCATTCCCTCAAACCTAAAACCTTGCTCGGAGAACTCGCATGCAGGACACGAAATTCAAAGTCGCAGTCGTTCAGGCAGCGCCGGTCTTCATGGATGCGCCAGCCTCCGTGGCCAAGGCGATTGGTTTCATCCGGGAGGCGGGTGCAGCGGGGGCGAAGCTGCTGGCGTTCCCGGAGGTCTGGATTCCGGGTTATCCCTGGTGGCTTTGGCTCGGGACGCCGGCTTGGGGAATGCAGTTTGTGCCCCGCTATCACGCCAATTCGCTGCGCGCCGATGGGCCCGAGATCCTCGAGCTCTGTGCGGCCGCCGCCGAAGCCAAAATCAACGTCGTGATGGGCTTCTCCGAAATCGACGGCGGAACGCTCTACCTAAGTCAGGTTTTCATCAGCGATGCGGGAAAGATCATTTTCAAGCGCCGAAAGCTCAAGCCGACCCACGTCGAGCGTACGCTCTATGGCGAAGGCGATGGGTCTGATTTCCGCGTTGTCGAAAGCAGCGTCGGACGCCTCGGAGCCTTGTGCTGTGCCGAGCACATTCAGCCGCTCACGAAATACGCCATGTACGCGATGAACGAGCAAATTCACGTGGCGTCTTGGCCATCTTTCACACTGTATCGCGGCAAGGCCTACGCGTTGGGCCATGAGGTGAATCTCGCTGCCAGCCAGATCTACGCGCTGGAGGGAGGTTGCTTCGTCCTGCATGCCACAGCAATTACTGGCCAAGATATGTTCGACATGCTTTGCGATACACCGGAAAGGGTCGATTTGCTGAACGCGGAGGGAGCGAAGCCAGGTGGCGGCTATTCGATGATTTTCGGTCCCGATGGCCAGCCGATGTGCGAGCATCTGCCGCAGGACAAGGAAGGCATCCTCTATGCTGACGTAGACCTGTCGATGATTGCAATCGCCAAAGCGGCCTACGACCCCACGGGGCACTACGCCCGCGGCGACGTCGTGCGTCTCATGGTCAACCGCAGCCCGCGTCGCACGAGCGTCAGCTTCAGCGAAGACGAGAATGCGGCGGTCACTTTCACCGAGACTTGACCGGATTGCGCGATACTGGTTGAAGGCAGGGGTAGTTGGCGAGCGAATTCACCCCGCTGATTTCGACAGCCTTGTCGCGAGCGGTCGCGATATGCTCGCTTAAGCCGTGTGGAGTTGCCCTTATGACAAGAACGGTGTGGCTTGAGGGCTTACAGTGACCCCGATTAACGTCGACGACTATCGAAGCCTGGCTCGGCGTCGCCTTCCACGAATGGTGTTCGACTATCTTGATGGAGGAGCCGAAAGCGAGCGTGGTTTGCACCGAAACCTCAAAGCTTTTGCGGCGATCAATTTTGCGCCTCGGCGGCTTGTCGATGTCAGCCAGCGCAGTTCGTCCGTATCTCTGTTCGGACGGACGCTTCCAACGCCCTTTGTGGTCGCACCGACCGGCCTGAATGGTGCTCTGTGGCCTGATGGCGATGTAGCGTTAGCCCGGGCTGCTCGCAGCGCCGGGATCCCGTTTGTACTTTCGACTGCGTCCAACGCGACAATTGAGGACGTCGCGGAACGGGCGGGCGGTGATCTGTGGTTCCAGCTTTACGTCGTGCAGCGAGATCTAGCGCAGCAGCTTGTTCGCAGGGCCAAAGACGCGGGGTACCGTGTTCTGGTTCTCACCGTTGATGTTGCGGTCAATGGCAGAAGGGAGCGTGATCTGCGAAACGGATTTGCGATTCCCTTTCGTCAGACTCGCCGATCGGTTCTAGACGCCGTAACGCATCCGAGGTGGGCGCTCAACCAAATCCGCCATGGCTTGCCTCAGCTCGCAAATTTTGCCAGGCCTGACGCAACCGACGTGAACGCACAAGCCGCCTTGATGCGTCGGCAGATGGATGCCAGTTTCTGCTGGGAGGATCTTCAGGCGCTCCGCGACGCATGGCCGGGTATCCTCATCGTGAAGGGCATTATGACTTCGACCGACGCAAGGCGATGCCGGGAACTTGGCGTCGATGCCGTCGTTCTGTCCAATCATGGCGGAAGGCAGATCGAGGACGTTCCGGCGCCGATAGATTTGTTGGCGGAAATCTCGAACCAGAATGCGATGCCTCCGCTTCTCGTCGATGGCGGCATACGCCGCGGAGCCGATGCGGTAAAGGCGTTGGCGCTCGGTGCCAAAGCGGTGTTGTTGGGACGTGCCATCCTTTATGGGCTCGCCGCTGCGGGCGAACAAGGGGCAAGCCACGTGCTTGAAATCCTCACTGCCGAAGTTGATACGACGCTCGCACTCGTCGGCTGTCCAGAGGCCGAACGTCTTGATCGCCAGTTCATTCAATTGTGAGGGGCCATAGGCACCGCGAGCGGCGATGTGGCGATCGCTGCTTGCAGCGCGCGGCCGATGGCCAGAACAGCTGCGTCGCAGCCATAACGGCCAATCAGTTGAACCGAAAGCGGCAATCCACCGGCCATTCCACAGGGTAGCGCGAGCGCGGGGCCTCCAAGGGCATTGGCGAACGCGGTAGGACCGACGCGCGACCAATGTGCGAAATTGACCGGTGCCGCCGGCTTTGCCAGGGCTGGGGCCGGACCAAAGGTTGTCGGCAGCAGCAGAATGTCCGCAGGTCCCATGGTCGCTTCGAAGCAGGCGACAAGCTCAGCTCGGCGCGCCATGGCCAAGAGATAATCGTCGCCCGACACGAGGGCACCGAGGTGGAGCTTCAGCCTGGCATCGCGGCCGTAAAGCTGCGGCGAAGCGGATAGCCGTTCGCGATGGTAGTGCCAGCTTTCGCAGGTAGCGATCACGGCACTGATGGCATCCAATTCCTCAATACCCCGAATCTCCGTCGCGCGCGGAGTGACACCAATCGCACGCAGCAGCGTCTCCACCTCGTCGAGAACGCGCCGTTGCGCGGCCGGCAGGAGGTCGTCGAAGTCGCGGACTCGGACGTAGCCTGCGGTAGGCGGGAGAGCTTCCGATGCGGTACGAAAGCTCTTCTCCGCCCGTGAGCGCCCGGCGACCGCTGCGTCCTCCTGTGTCAACATCGCATCGAGGAGGATAGCAACGTCCTCCACAGTACGCGCCATCGGGCCGACGTTATCCATGGTTTTCGAGAGGGGCATGACGCCGCGATGGCTGACCAGCCCGCGCGATGGTTTGAGGCCCACGATGCCGTTGAAAGCCGCGGGCACTCGGATGCTGCCGCCGGTATCCGTGCCCAGTGCGCCGAAGACCTCGCCTGCCGCAACGGACGCGCCGGATCCCGACGAGGAGCCGCCCGGCGAATGCGCTGTATTCCATGGATTACGGGCGTTTGGAGCCAGCGCCGTTTCGTCATGCATTCCGATGGCGAATTCGTTCGTCGTGACCTTGCCGAGAATGACCGCTCCCGCCGCGCGCAGAGCCGCCACTACAGTCGCATCGCGCGGAGCGACGCGGTCGGCGTAGAGCCGCGAATGCCCGGTGCAGCGGACACTGGCGACGTCGATGATGTCCTTGACGGCAAGCGGGATGCCAGCAACCGGGGCAACCGCCGCACCGCCGCGGCGCAGCGAGTCGGCCGCGCGCGCCATGGCAAGCG
The DNA here is from genome assembly GCF_016031625.1 of Bradyrhizobium agreste. Lineage (GTDB taxonomy): Bacteria > Pseudomonadota > Alphaproteobacteria > Rhizobiales > Xanthobacteraceae > Bradyrhizobium > Bradyrhizobium agreste. The sequence goes on from NZ_JACCHP010000003.1 coordinate 136,538, forward strand.
CTTGGTCCTGCATGAGCGTGATGAAACAGTGCAGCGTCGGCTCCATCGCCGCGCACCGCTTCAGACAGGCGGTGGTCAGTTCCAAGGAGGTGATTGCGCCACTCTCGAGGGCGGCGGAGGCTTTGGCCAACGTGTCTAGGTCGGACAGGATCGTCTGTTCCATGAAACCTCGAATGCGGGCGGGACGCTGATTATTCGAAGACCGGGCTTTCGTTGAGACCGCTACGGCTGACGGCCGCATTGCGGCGTATCAACTGGATTTTGGCCTCCATGAATAGCAAGCCCGGAATGAGTGCGGCACGGTCGGCGGCGTCGAGGCCGGAGGCACCGGCTCTGTCGAGAAGCCAGCCGAAATCATGCGCCGCCAATGTGGCCGGCGGGTTATCGTCTTGTTTCAAGAGCGTCCTCCCGCCGGCGGAAGCGCTGGATCAACGTAGATGGGGCCTGGAAGCACCGCCGGATTCGAGTGATGGTAGTGATGGTGGTGCGCTGGCCGGCACGCATCGATTATTGTCGCGGGCAGATCGCGCCGCAGCACAACCGGCTGGCCGTGCGGCGTAACGAGATAGGAGCGTCGCCAGTCCTCCATGGTCGCCCGGATGTTCGCCTCGTCGATGGCGAGTTTACGACCGACCAGGTCGCAGAAGGTGTCGATCCAGGTTTGGAAATAAGCCTCGGATGTCAGCGCGTCGCCATGGCGGGCAAGTCCTGCCGAGAATCGTTCGCCCCATTCCGTCCAGGAAAAATGCCCAGCCTGGCTCGTGCGAACCGTGATCGCGAACAGCGTTGCCTGCCAGGGGTCGTCGAAACTCTGCTCGCCGAAGTCGGGCGCGAAGCGCGCAGTGGACATTGCGTCAGTCATGATCGACGCGTCCTTCGATATAGCTCTCATACAGTTCAATCCGCACGCAAGTGTTCGGCTCCGAAGCGCTGCCCCACATCTCCGCGCCATCGAAGCGGACCGAGTAGACGTGCTGGAATTCCGATCGGTCGGACGCAAAGGCGTCCGCGAATCGGAAGATGCCCATGTATTGTTCGATCCGGCCAATACAGCCGCGCACGTAGCGGGGCAGCCGGGTGTGGGTCGCAGGGGCATCCCGCCGTGCTCGGATCAGCATTCCTGTTACAAACTTCGGCGCGGGCAGCGCCGGAGGAGCGGGCACCTTCGCCGCCTTGAATCGGGGCCATAGCTTGTCGGCAGGAATAAGCATCGCATCCGGAATGGCCACTTCTGCTGCCTCCGGCGTCACGCCGAGTTCGGCGTATAGCCGTTCGATCATGCCAAGCCAACGCTCCCAATATGGCGTCGTGAGGTAGACCGCCGGGGAGACGTTCTCCATGTAGTAGCGGGTTTTGTCGATGTTGTAGGCGCGCTGCAGGATCGACAGCATGTTGATGCCGTAGATTCGCTTGTACTCTTCGCGCTCGAACACCGTCTCGTAGTTGGGATCGACCGGCCCGAAGCCGTGCATCCCTCCCATATCGTGGATGCCGTCCATCAGCGTGATCCCGCAGCGTCCGGCGTCAACGCAACGCCGGTGCCGATCATCGAGTTCCGGGTGACGAGTTGAGCCAGAGCGTCCTCGGTCCAGCCCTCGGTCCCGACCGGGCGCTGCGGCAGTACGAGATAACGCAACTCGGCGTTGGAATCCCAGACCCGGATCTCTCGCTCCGTCGGCACCTCCAACCCGAATTCCCGCAACACCTGCCGAGGTTCGCGCACGATGCGGGAGCGATAGGCTGGCGACTTGTACCAGCCGGGTGAACTGCCGAGTAGCCGAAACGGATAACACGAACACAATGTGCAGACGATGACGTTGTGCACCAAATCGGTGTTCTCCAGTACGACAATGTTGGCCCCGGTGATGTCGACCAGCTCCGCGGTGACGTCTTCCGCCCGCTCCAGCAGGCGGCGGCGATAGTCGGGGTCGACCCAGGCGCGTGCCACGATCCGCGCGCCGATCTTGGGACCGATACGATTTTCCGCGATGTCGACCAATTCGTCGACCGCCTTCGGATCGATGATGCCTCTCTCCGACAACAGAGTTTCCAGCGCTCTGACGCGCAGGGCAAACTCGGCAGGCGGATCGGTGAATTCCTCATCGGACATGGGGTTCTCCAAGCTCGTGGCGATCTTCGTCGGCAGGCGAACGGCTCAATTTGCGAAGACCTGCTTGTACATCTCCAACTGCGCCGGATATTTGCTGATAAGCGTACGCCAGTCCATGACGTTGAAGACGAGCCCTTGGGGAGCACCGGCGACCTTCGGCGCGTCCGGCATGGTCCCCTGCATACCGATGTCGGCGAGTAGCGCCTGAGCCTCGGCGCTGAACAGCCAGGTCGCGAACAGCTTGGCGGCGTTCGGATGAGGCGCCTTGGCGAGAATGGCCTCGTTGAGGGGAATCGAGATGACGCCTTCTTCGGGGAAGATGAACTCGAAGGGCGCTCCCTTCTTCGCTGCCGCCTTGAAGAAATGATAGGGCACGTCGAGACCAAGGGTGGCCTGACCGGATGCCACCGCCTGGATTGCCTGGGCGTTCGCTTGCGAGACAATGGGGTGGTTGGCGGCGAGGCCCTCGAACCAGGCCCGGTCCAGCTTGCCGGCGATGGTCAGTGCCGTCAACGCTTGCCCCGTGCCCGACACGCTCTGCAACGTGGAGATGGAGATCTGCTTGTTCCATTTGCGATCGGCGAGTTCGCGCCAGCTCTTCGGTGCGTCCGCGGGCTTGACGTAGCTCTTGTTGTAGAATGGGCCGCTGACGGTGAGCGTCCAGTCGAACCACATCCTGTTCGTGCCGACGAACTTTTCGTCGAGGCCGGCGGTCGTCTCGGGCGCATAGCTGGCCAGGAAGCCCTTGTCGGCGTATTCCGGCATGTCGTTAGACGTGGTGTACACAATGTCACCGGCCGCTTGGCCAGACGCTGCCTCGGCTTCCAGCCGGCTCGTCAGCTTCGCTCCAAAGAGATCGACACCCACAACCTTGATGGTTGGAAACCGCGCGGAGAATGCGGCGAAGATCGGCGTATTGGCGCTGGTGTTCGGGTTGTAGACCACGACTTCGCGCTCGCCGGCGGCCACCGCGGCGTCATAGAGCGGCTTCATGATGGCGGCATCGTCCCTCGCCACCGCTGAGTGAGCATTCAGCCCCAGGGCAAGCGCGACCGCCCCGCGGCAAAGGCCTTTTGTCCAATCACGTCGGTTCATTCTGATGCCCTCTCTCATGGCTTGCCTCCGATCAACGGAGGAGCGGTGCGGTATCTGGAAGTTGAAGGAAAAGGTGCTCGCCCGCCTTCGGTGCGGGAGCGGCATCCGCCGACTGCGTGACTAGCAGCGGCTGGTCAGCCGCCCTGATCTCGATCTCAAGAGACGAACCGAGCCGTGTGACCCGGCCGACGGTGGTTGCGATGTGGTTCCCGCGCGGTGCGCTCGTCAGGCTGACATCCCGTGATTTCAGAGCGATCGCGAGCCGCTCCCCGATCGCGAACCGCCCCGACGATTGCATCGTTACGCGGGTACCGTCGAGATCGAGCGTGGTCCGCCCCGCGGCCAGATCAGTCACGATGCCTTCGAGCATGTTGTCGTAGCCGACGAAGCTCGCGACGTAGCGCGTTGCCGGCTCGAACAATACCTCGGCTGGCGATCCGTATTGTACAACCGCGCCCTCGTGGAGAACTGCGATCATGTCGGCAAGCGCCATGGCCTCGTCTTGGTCGTGCGTCACCATCACGCTCGTCATACCAAGGCGATCATGGATGTTGCGCAACTCGCGTCGCAACTGATTGCGAAGGCCGCTGTCGAGGTTCGACAACGGTTCATCCAGCAGCAAGATCGACGGCTCGATGCAGAGCGCGCGTGCCAGCGCAACGCGTTGCTGCTGTCCACCGGACAACTGGCCCGGGAAGCGATCGAGAAGAGGGCGGAGCCCGATCAGGTCGGCGAGGTCCGAGACCCGGGTTTCGATTTCCCCAGAACTTGCGCGCTTCTGGCGCATTGGGAAAGCAATGTTATCGAACACCTTCAAGTGCGGCCAAAGCGCATAGTGCTGGAACACCATGCCGAGCCCGCGCTTCTCCGCAGGCACCGGAACGGGCATCGTCTCGTGAAACATCGTCCGGCCTTGCAGGTCCAGCCGACCCCGGCTCGGGTGCTCCAGGCCCGCGATGCAGCGTAGCAGGGTCGTCTTGCCGCAGCCGGACGGACCAAGCAGGCAGAGATAGGTCCCGACGGGGACCTTAAGGTCAATTCCCTTCAGGATCTCCGTGTCCCCATAGAACTTGCGCAGCGCCGAAATCCAGATGCTGGGCGCCGTCGGCGTATCGCTGGTCAAGAGCATCGTTCTTTCCTGTGGTCTTGCGTCGGGAGGTCCGGACCTAGCGGCTGGCGACGGCAACTCGGGGCTGGTTGCGCATGGAGGTGTAGAAGCGTGTTGCGAGATACAGACCGGCGACCATCAGCAGGAACAAGGCGAGGTAGCTCAGGAAGAAGGCCGCGGCCTGCGCCACCTCGCCATTGTTGAAAAGGGAATAGGCGTAGGTGGCGACAGTCTGGCTTCTGGTGCTCTGCAGGAGAAGCGGCACGTCCAACGCGCCGGCGATCGCCAGGCTGACGAGCACCCATGCTGCCGCAAGGCTCGGCGCGCACAGACGAGCGGTGATACTGAGTATGACCGTCGCCGGCCGCGCAGCGCTCATGCGCGCCGCGTCCTCGAGCTCCGGGCTAACCTGGGCAACAATACCCTCGCAGGCCCGGATCGCCAGCGGCAAGTGAGCGACGACGAGGGCAATGGCCATCAGGATGTTGGAGCCGTAGAGCGTGCGCAGTCCGGGTGTGCTGACGAAGGTCCACACGAAGGCAAGGCTGAGCACGATGCCGGGCGCAGTGGCCGGCACCCACGACGCAATGCGGACGAAAAGTCGCAGAATGCGGAGGGAGGTGCGGGTCTCGACATAGGCCATAATGAAGGCGACCGCGATGACGAATAGTCCGCCGACGGTCGACATTGCCAGAGTCTCCATCAGAATGACGACCTGGCGCCCGTCGGCGAAGATAGCCTTGTAGTTCGCAAGAGTATAAGTGCCGTACATGCCGAAGTAGGGCTGAAGCGATCCGATGACCATCTGCGCTAGTGGCAACAGGAGAGCGAGCACCAGAAAAAGTCCGATTGCCAGTGATATCGCCCAATCCCAGCGCGAGGGCTCCATCGCAGCTGTCTGGCGCGCCTTGCCCACGATCGAGGTAAAGCTACGTCCGCCGACGAGGCGCGCCTGCAGCAAGAGCAACAGCGTGATCATCAGCACAACGACCAGAGACAAGGCCGTGGCCGAAGCCCATTGCGGCGTCGTCTCCTTGTTGAGATATGCCTCGACTGCCGTTGACAGAGTCTCGATGCCGGCTGGGGCCGCCAGCAACGCTGGGAAATCGTAGATTTGGATCCCCTCGACGAACATCAGCATGGCGACAGCGACCAGCGCCGGTGTCAACAACGGCAGGCTCACCTGAATTACCGCACGCCCCCGGCTCGCCCCTGACATGACGGCGGCGTCCTCGAGGCTGCGGTCGATCTGCAGCACCGGTCCGAGCAGGAGAAGATAGGCGGCGGCGGAGACCTTCAAGACCGTCACCCAGACGAGGCCACCGAAACTGTAGACCGTCAACCAATCGGGAAGGTCGCGGCCGAAGGCCTGGAACACGTTGGCGATGAGGCCGCTGCGCGGCGCACCGATCATCCCCCAGCTCACAGCGAAGAATAGTCGCGGAATGGCCGCGATCAGCACCATGGCCGGCACAAGCAGCCGGGCCGCGCGGGCCGCGGACCGGGCCGTAACAAAGGCAAAGGCAAGCCCGATCGAAATGGAGATGACGAGTACAATGCTGGAATACAGGGCGGAGACGCCGAAGGCGCGGTAAGTCGCGACGTTGCCGAACACGGTCGAGAAGCCGGAGAGCGTAAAGGTGCCGCCGAATGGCGTCGACTTGAACGCGCCGCCGATCAGCGTGAAGAACGGCCAATAGACGAAAGCGAGCAGCAAGAGACAGAAGCCGCTCCCCCAAGGTCCGAGCCGCCAGATTGTCCGAACCAAGGCCGCCAAAACGTGACTCCCGTGCTTTCACCAGCGACAAAGTTGATGACATGTCACTCTGATACGGCAGCGACCAGGCTGGATATGCTGTGTGAGCATACCCCCTGTTTCTCATGGTGAGCTGCCTACCGCGTGGGCGAAAAATCCGGAAATGACCAAATCGAGGCGGCCAATGGCCAAGAGCTAGGCAGGTGTCCGACGCGATCCTGGCGCTATGAGATAGCCGCTCCTGTCGTGACGGAGGAACTCATTCGCCACGTCTTTGATGACCGCCATCAGGGCGCGGTACTCTGGACGCTTGGCCGCCGACTTCAGAACGCACAGGTCTAGCGACAGCCGCTCGGTTCTGGCCGGAATGATCTTGAAGTCATTCAGCCGGTTATGCGCGGCGAGCAGGGAATACGGCAGTATGGTGTAGGCGTTGTCATCGACGATACGGATCGCCTCGGAGGCGGGCCACACCTCAATGCGACGGTTTGGGTCCAGACCGTGCTCGGCGAGAATACGCTTTTCCACCCTTCTGATCTGCGGCGACTTGGCGGCTTCTATGAAGGTCATCCGCCGCAGTTCGCGCACTTTCGCCGTCCGCGACGTCACGAGCAGCAGCGCCTCCTTCCAAAGCGTGGTGCAGTTGACAGCGGAATCCGACGTCTCCGAGCGTCCCACCTTGATCTCGAGTCCGAGGACGCTGAGCGGCTGGTCTGTCAATCCTTCGATGCGCAGGAAGACGTCCGGACAAACCTTCGCGAAGCGGACGACGACCTTCTCCAGCAGGAGAGAACTCGCGCTCGACACCATGCCGAGATGCAGCGTCCGCGACTGATCGGGGGGCAATGGCATTTGTCCGATCTGACCGATCTGCTCAAGAAGAGATGTCAGTTCGATCGCGCGCTGCATCAGCTCCCGGCCGACCTGACTTAGTTCGACACCGACATGCGAGCGGATAAACAGAGGCTTGCCGATGTCGGTTTCAAGCTTGACCATGCGACGGCTGAGCGCCGATTGCGTAATGTGCAGCGTCTGGGCTGCCGCCTTGATGCTGCCGAGCGTTCCCACCTCGAGAAAATAGCGCAACTGCGTGCTGTCCAGCGCCATGCTGTGGGTATCTCCATTCGGCATATCCCCTCAGCTGATTAGCCAACTAGGTTGGCGAGCACAAGAACCGGTCAAGGCCGGCTCACCTGAAAACCGTGAGACCCCGTCATGCGCCCCGCCGTCGCAATTTCGCTGGCCGCGCTGCCCACCTTGCTCGCAGGACTGGAGCAGTCGGTGATGGCGACCACCGCGCCGGCGATCGCAGCCCAGATCGGCGCCGATGCGGCTCTTGTCTGGATCCTGGCAGCGTTCTTCGTCGCAGCATCGGTGGCGACGCCGATCTACGGCCGGCTCGCCGACCATTTCGGACCGATCCGCGTCCTGACGGTCGCCATGCTGATTTTCTCTGTCGGCAGCGTGCTTGCTGCGCAGTCCACCGGGCTGGTGACCCTGGCACTCGCCCGCTTTGTTCAGGGCATTGGTGGCGGCGGCCTGATCTCACTGCCGCAGGCATTTCTCAGCCAGACCATCGCGCCCCGCCAGCGAGCCGCGTTTCAAGGTTATATCGTTGCCATCGCCTTCGTAGCCAACACCTTGGGACCGGCGGTCGGCGGATTTCTCATTAGCGGACTCGGCTGGCGCGCGATTTTCTGGATGCAGGCACCACTGGCGCTGATTGCCGCGGCCTTGCTGATACTGGCGCCCGGGCCCAAGCCGATGCATCGTGCCCATGCGGCACCTATACTTCGCTTCGACTGGATCGGCGCGACCTTGCTCATGGGATGTATTTCCAGTCTCGTGATGCTGATACAGACCTTGTCGGGGGCTGCCTTCTCCGGCGCGGCGTTGGGTTGGTCCACGCTTTTCGTCACGACGGCAGCCGGTTTCGTCGTCGTCCAACGCACCGTCAGCGATCCGCTACTGCCGCTCGGACTGCTGCGCGCCCCGATTGTTTGGAAGGGCGGCCTCATCGTGTTTCTTTACGGATTCCTGTTCACCGGCCTCAGCAGCTACCTGCCCGTTCTCTTGCGCGCGCACTATGTTTTGTCGCCGAGGGAGATCGGCATCCTCATGATGCCGCTGCTCGGTGCCATCGGTGTCGGGTCGCTGATCACGGGGCAGATGGTGCGCCGGACCGGTCGGACCATGATCTTTCCCTCGGTGGGTCTGGCCAGCGTGGCGACCATCCTTCTTGGCTTCTCGTTTGCCTTGCCGGTTCTTTCGCCCTGGGAAACCGCTTTCTGGATGGGCGGAGTCGGGCTCTTCATGGGAAGCACGCTCGGTGTCGTTCAGGTCGCGCTGCAACTCGGTTCACCCGCCCACATGATCGGCCGGGCGACCGCCTTCCTTCAACTATCGCGAACGATCGGCGCCAGCGTGAGCGCCGGCATCGGCGGCCTGATCTACTTCTATAGCCTGCAGTTCTTCGTGAATGCGCCTCCGGCGCTGAGCGGAGCATGGGAGCCAATCGGCCCCGTGACGCCGGGGACGTTCTCCACAATGCCATTCGCAATGCTGTTCGGGTGCTTCGCAGCAGCCGCTCTCGCGGCTGCCGTCACGGCAAGCCGCTGCCGGCTCACACGGATCACTTAAGAATCCCCTAGATCAACTCTTGATTCGAGTGACTATGGGAGCCCACGGACGATCCCGAAGGCTGAATCCAATTAGATTGGACCGAGTGCCGGCTTCTTCCGACAACTATGGAGTTATCGTTAATCGCGTGCGCGACGTGGTGCCGCGCAGCATTTCGAGATCAAATCGGAAAGGGCAACCGTAGCCATCGTTGCGCGCCTCAAAAAGCTCCGGGCGTTCAAGGCAATGCGGAGGAGGGAGTATTCTCAAAGTACGGGGCTGCTGCGCTGGGGGATGTAGGTGAACTCAAACGGCAACTATAGCGCGATGCGTCTATTTCGTACCAAATGCGGCTCTCGGCGGGCTAAAAATGGGCGGCCCGACCGGCTACGCTACGCGACCATAAGAAAACAGCGCTTCCGAAATAGTGGGTTTAACGATGTAGAGGACCCCGCTACCAAAACTGCGAAATTCTACGCCAAACTTCGATTTCCTGCGATTCTCAAAGTGTCGCCCGACGCTTGAGCGGCTTGCTTCGTACGCCGTTTTGGGGTGGCCGCATAGTCGGGCCCTGAAGGGCTCGTTCCTCATTAGGATCGGGCTATTCATAGCGAAGGTTCGAGCAAGGGCGCAGAGTTGGCGCATACCGTGCGAGCGCGCCGTCGGCTTCGTCAAAAAAATCATAGCCGAGCGCGGGCTGTGGACCGGCGCGGCCAATGACCCCCGACCGGCGCCCAACATTGTATGCGCCTAGATCCATTTCGAATTGGAGCAGTCGGCCACTACTCGGATATCTGTCAGTCAATTGCAGCAAAGTCTCAGGTCATGATGGCCGCCACCGCCGCCTCAAATCGGGCGCGCGTGGACCCCGCAAGGCGACCGAGGCCAAAGTGCTCCTGCATGCCACGGATAATCTCTTCCTCATCCTCCAATCCCTCACGACGCAGCATCTCAGCGAGACCGGCCAGCTCGGACAGAGGAATGTCGACATGGTCACGTCCGCCCGCGCCGCGATAGGTCGTCTTTGGACCAACCACGAGATCCTGCGGCCAGACAACTTCACGGTCGCCATCTCGGCTGCTCGGGAAGCGGCGCCGTCCCAGAGCGGCGGCAACAATATTCTGGACAGTTTCGCCGGAACGCTGGAAGCCATGTGCACGAGCGATCCGCTCTACAAGCACGTCGAAATAGATTGGACCTTCGGTTTCGACCACGTGGTCAACCATTCTCCGAAGATCACCGCGGTATCCGACGTCGTAGAAGCGATGTCGATCCGCTGCGACTACTGAGGTCGGATCCGCCTTGACGTACTTTTCCTGCCATTCAGCTGGCCTCTGTTCTTGCGCTGCAGCACGCGCGTACAACCGGGGCGCCTCCTCGACAGGCTCGGGGTCGTTCGCAGGCTGAGGAGCCGGAGCAGGCGGCTCTGGATCGGCCGCCATCGCGGCAATCGTCTCCGTCTCTGATGAATCTGGCGGTTCGCTGGCTTCGTTGTCTTGGCTCAGCGACGCTTGGCTCTTTTCAGCTTCTTCAGAGACAGGGCGTTGAGCCCGATCACTCTCGAGATCTGCAACGAGCCTTTGGTGAAGCTTCTCTAGCGCCGAAGCCGAATCCATCCACCATTCGGTGCTCCAGATGCGACGAATTCGCCAACCGAGGTCAGTCAATACCATCTCGCGCAACCGATCTCGGTCGCGGGCACTGGCGGAGCGGTGATAGGCGGCGCCATCGCACTCCACGCCGGCGAGATAGCGGCCGGGAAAATCCGGATGGACGACGCCGAGATCAATTCGGAAGAAAGACACGCCAATTTGTGGGTGAACTTCCCACCCCCTGGACTGCAGTGCCTGCATCACCGCGTCCTCAAAGGGGGATTCGGTCTGCCGTCCCGTCGGCGAGAAAGCCTCGGCGATTGCACGCGCGCCGTTTTCGGCAAATTCCAGGAAGTGTTTGAAATCGATAACGCCTCTGGCGCTGGTGCGACCGAGATCGATTTGTTCAGGCCTGAGCGTAGCAAAGACCAGCAATTCGCGTCGTGCGCGGGTCACAGCGACATTGAGGCGGCGATGACCACCCTCATTATTGAGCGACGATATCTGTGCGGTGATTCGGCCAGTCTTATCCGGGCCGACAGCCACCGAGAAGATGATGATGTCCCGCTCGTCACCTTGCACATTCTCGATGTTCTTGACCAGGATTGGCTCGCTCGTCTGGTTGCGGTCGAAGTGGGCCTCCAGTGACGGGTCGGCACGGCGAGCCTGGTCGAGCATATTCTCGATGAGGCGCTGCTGATCGCCGTTGAAAGTTACAACTCCGATCGAATGCGACGATGTCTTTGCCCGTTTAACGATTTCCGCAACTACTGCTTCGGCTTCCTTGCGGTTTACTTTGGCGCCGCCGCGTTCGTAGATGCCACCTTGGACATGAATGTAGCGAACCGCGGTATCCCGCGTGACAGGGGATGGAAACGTCATCAACTCGCCGCGGTAATATTTCGCGTTGGAAAAGGCGATCAGACTTTCGTGACGGCTGCGGTAATGCCAGCTCAGGCGCATGCTCGGGATGTTTGAAGCAAGACATTCGTCGAGAATGCTCTGCTGGCTCTGTACGGTCGAACCGTCGTCATCGTCGTCGTCGACGCCGCGTTGTCCAACGTTCGTCGGGGGGAGCTGTTCAGGATCGCCGACGACGATGACCTGGCTGCCGCGCGCGATGGCGCCGATCGCGTCCCATACGGGGATCTGCGAAGCTTCGTCGAAAATGACCACGTCAAACGGTTTGGCGTCAGCCGGCAAGTATTGCGCGATCGAAAGGGGGCTCATCATCACGCAAGGTGCTAGCTTCGTAAGGACGTTGGGAATACGTCCAAAGAGTTGACGCAGCGGCATGTGCTTCGCGCGCTTGTTGATCTCGCGCGCCAGCGTGCCCCACTCCGGATCCGTGCCGAAGTTCGTCTGGGTTGGCACCGCCCCGCCGATCCTTGCTTTGACAATTTGCTTTGCGAGCTCCGCTACCTTTGCGTCGGCTGCGACGAAAGCCTCGATCGCAGCATTATGCCTCTCTGCAAGGAATGTGCTCAATGTCTCGTCATTGTTGACGATAGTTTCTGCGGTCCACCGCGCGTATCCATACTCGAATAACCGCGATATTTCCGCGCCCGAAATACGTCCCTCCTCGACGGCCTCGACGAGAGGCGCCAATCCTGAAGCGCGCGCCGCTTGGGCGGCCGCGCGCCAGGTCGCCCATTGGGGAGCCTTGATGACATTGGCTTTCCAGCGCGAAGTCCGCTCCTGGAGGCTTTCAATCCAACCAGCCTCCACAGACACGATATCTTCGGGCTGATCGAGGCCAATGCATGCGCCGAGCTCCTTTGCCGCCTGACGCATTGCTGGGAAGGCTCGATACATTGTTTCGAACGCCCGTCGGACCTGTCCGCCGGCCTTGAAGCGCGACATATCGCGGTCGATTAGACTTGCAATGTGGGCGAGCAACTGTTCGGGGGTAATGCCCTCGATTTGGAACGCATCTACGGCATCCCGCATGTTATTCGACCATTCGATGAGACCTTCGAAGCGTGCGGTTTCGCTAGCCGCGCCCCGCCATAGCCTTTCCATGCCCCTGAATTGAGGTCTTAGCATTTCGATTTCGCGGAGCAGCGTAGAAACGTCTTGAAGGACAACCAGATCGCGCCCGATCTCGTCCGGAACATCACCGGGGCAATAGGGCTTAAGCGCGAGGCGCACCTTTTTCCTGCGTCCGCTGCGGACGATGACGTTCGACGCGCATGCCTCAGCCCAATCTCGCTGAAGCGTCTGCAGATCGAGAGTCGCAGCTTTCAGGTTGTACTGAATTGACAGTTCGGACGATTTCTCGGTCAGCCGGGCGACCGTCTCCGCCAAATCTGACAATGCCCGGACTCGCTCCGGGGCTTCATTTGTTAACAGCAGCACACCGTCGGCCGCCTCCGTGTGCAGCGCCAACGAGACCAGCCGGATCAATTGAGGTAGCAGCCCATCGTCCACATTGTTTCGATCCAGTCCAATCGACGTCACAAGCGCGTCGGCCGCGGCCTTAACCTCGCGCAGCGCACTCTGCAGGCTGTCAATCAATTGTTGTAGCGACTGAACCCAGGCGGGATTCCACCTCGTCTGTTTGATACCTTGTAGCGGATGCGTGCTGGGACCGCCGACCGCCTCTAGAGCGGTGCGGATATCCGCGCACGTCTCTCGCATGCGGGCTAGTTCGTCAGGTGTATGAACCGTGCCAACTGTCCACTTTAGTTCGATATCGTTGAACCGGTCGCGGTCCGCGACCACTCGGCCGAATGCTTCATAGGCCGTCATGCCGTTAGAACGCCGGCGGTGTAGCGCTGAGACCAGCTTGTTCAACTGATCACGCTTTTTCTTCAGATCGCCGGCGGCCGCTGCCCAGTGTTCCTCTGTGACCGGAGTGCGCTCGCGCCACGCGGTCGCCAGCTGCTCGATCACATTGGATTTCTGTGCCTTCGTCGAGTGAACTTCGAGACAGTAGCTGCCAAGGCCGATGCCTTGCATGCGGTGTCGTACGACCTCGAGAGCGGCGGTCTTCTGGGATACGAACAAAACAGTCTTTTGGTGCGCCAGGCAGTTGGTGATCATATTTGCAATCGTCTGGCTCTTGCCGGTGCCAGGTGGGCCGAACAGCACGAAATCGCCGCCGCGTTGCGCGGCGACGATCGCCGCGATCTGGGACGAGTCGGCCGAAAGCGGCGCGAACAGATCGGCTGGGTCGATGATGTGGTCGATGGTATTGGGAGCGACGAATGCTCCTGGGGAGTGAGAGTAGGTATGGGTTGGCGTATCGATGAGATGACGCACAACTGGATTTTGCTTGAGCAGTTCCGTGCGATCGACCAAGTCCTTCCACATGAGGTACTTGGTGAAGGAGAGGGTGGCGAGTACGACCTGCTCGGTCACCTCCCAACCTTTGATGTTCTTGATATGGCGACGGACCGTCTTCCAGATCTCGGCGACATTGGTGTTCTCGGGAAGCTCGCCTTCGAACTCCGGCAAGGACAGGTCGTAATCCTGTTTCAGCATTTGCAGGAGCGTCGGGTTGAAGCGCACCTCGTCTTCGTGAGCGGCAAGCTTGAAGCCTGATCGCACGCTCTTGCGCTCCAGTTGGACAGGAACGAGAACAAGAGGGGCCCGGTAGGGACCAGCACCGTCCTGCGGCGTCCACTTCAAGAAACCGAGGCATAGATATAGGACGTTGGCTCCGCCTTCCTCAAAGGCGAGGCGCGAGGACCTGTAAAGATCGGTCAGTCGACCTTCGAGGTCAGTGTCTGCGACTGATGTGTGGAGATCTCCTCGCACCATAGCGTCGACAATGAAGTCCTTGCGCGCATCGTCATTCTGCCGCTGAGCAAGCAATGCCGCATCTCTTCCATCACTACCATCGAGAACGGTCGCCTTGCCGAGTAGCTTGAATCTCGCACCATCGGCGAGCTTATCCTCGAGCAATCCCGCGTCAGGACACTCAATTGCAATGGTCGACTTCGTGTCCTTGAAGTTGATCAGGCGGTTCTTCAGCGTAAGATCCAGAAGGCTACGCTTCCAGCTTTCGAGGCGGTCCAGGGTCTTCTCCGCCACCGGTTCACGGCGCTTATCGAGCTCTTCCTCGAATTGCGGGACCTCTCCTACTTCCTGCGCCATTCCAGCTGTTGCCGCAGGTGCAATCGTTGGTTCGCTCGAACCGCTGAGATCGAGCGGACGGATCTTGGCGCTTCGAGCTCTCCGCACATCGATGGCGAGTTCGAAGGGAGAGGTCGCGTCTTCAGCGATCAGTTTTCTGCCGGCCTCCACCGCCTGCTTGAACCGACCAGGAGTCGATCCGGTCAGAAGCGTCGTTTCGATCATCACCATTTCTTCGAGTTGCACCCGCTTTCGCAGCATTTGCGGGTCGTCGATCACCAAACTCGAGAAATCATCGTCTACGAGCCAAACGCCGACGAAGGCGTGTCCTGCAGTCAACGCGAGCACAGGATTGAGGCCAGCCTGTTCGAGGCAGGATGCGTAGAGCAGGGTCAGATCGAGACAGGTGCCAACCTTCCGAGACAGAATATCGCTGGGACCACGAATCTGCTGGCCGGACCGCTCGAAGCTCTTGGGAGGAAGTACGTAGGCGATTGAGTGCGAGACGAGCGCGGCCCAGATGGCGTCTGCGATCTCCCAGGCTCGAGCCTTGGTTCCTTTGCGATAGCCATCCATCGAATCGTCGCGCCCAGCAGCTGCAAGCTTGCCGGCAGCTTCGCGCAGGACGACGTCGACGCTCGGATCCGTCGGCCTAACGAATGCAGAAAGCAATTCGGGCGCCGAGGTGACCCCGCCCCAATGGGATGGTGGCAGTAGGTTGATCTCGGTGGTTGTTTCAGAGAGCGTTTGGCCAGCCACCTTGACGCGGATGCGCAGTTCTCCACGCCTGGATGCGTTGACTCCGACGAGAAAGGCAGGATCGAGCTTGAGGTCCAGGTTCCGGATATGGTGCGTTGCCTGGTCGGCTATCCGGTCGATCCGCCACACTCCCGGCGTCAGGAATGGGGGTTCTGCCGTGAGGTGAACTGAAATTTCAGTTGCTTCTCGCCCGAGCCCGTTCTCGATGGCCAGTTCGCGGACAATCGGGACAGCGTTTTGGTAGAACGCGATGTTCACATTGTCGGACGCGATACAGGCGATCTTGACCGCTTTTACGGTCGCCTCATCGACTTCAGTTCGCTCCAACATAGTCTTTCCCCCAAAGGCACGGGGGACGGGCGGGCGCCGAACGCCTGCGTAAGCAACGTTCTCCTGTCGCGCCGGTCCGATGGTGAGAGCCCAAGAGCCCCCGTCGGGCCGACCCTCGCCATTATTGCCCCCTTGTACTCGTTTCAGGTGACTATAGGCTGGTTTGCTCGCGTATTTCGAGTGCCTTGCGCAGATTGCGCATTGGAAAATTGGCTAAGCCTAGGGGTAGTTGCTCGAAAGCAGCACCACAGAAGGGGGAACCAGCATGCAGAAGGTCGGGGGCGTGCTCAATCTAAGCTCGGGCGACCTGATAGGCCACTTGAACTGCCGCTACCTCACTGAGCTCGACCTGCGGGTAGCGAACGGATTGCTCGAAAAGCCCAAGATCTGGGATCCAGTCCTTGAGACGCTCGCCGAACGCGGGGAGCAGCATGAGAAGGGCTTTGTCGAGCACCTTAAGGACGGCGGCCTTAACGTGACCATTATCGATGGGGTCGGCGTCGATGCGGCCGCACTTTCCTCGACGATCAAAGCGATGGAGCGGGGGGATGCCGTCATTGTCCAAGGCGCCCTTCAGTCCGGCAGGTGGAACGGCCGCGCCGATGTCCTGCGTCGCGTCGAAACTCCGAGCCACTTTGGCCCATGGTCCTACCAAGTTACCGACACGAAGCTCGCCAAGGAAACGAAAGGTAATACCGTCCTCCAGATCTGTCTCTACTCGGACCTGCTTTCTGCGATGCAGCAGGCTGAGCCAGGTTCTGCCTACGTCGTAACGCCAGGCACAAACTACGTGCCGGAAGAATACCGGATTGCAGATTACGCAGCTTATTACCGCCACGTCAGAGGAAGCCTCGAGCGTGCCGTGGCTTCGCCAAGCTCGGACGGCGCGTACCCCGAACCGATAGAACATTGCGACATTTGCAGATGGCGTCGGCACTGCGACGCTCGAAGGCGGGCGGACGACCACATGTCGCTCGTCGCAGGTATCAGCAAATCCCAGATCGGCGAGCTTGAAAGGCACGGCGTTGAGACAATGGCGGCGCTAGCCGAGCTTCCGCTACCACTGCAGTGGAGGCCTGACCGCGGAGCTGCGCAAAGCTACGAAAAAGTGCGCGAACAGGCGCGGATCCAAGTAGAGGGCCGAACCAAAGGAACGGCCCTCTACGAAGCTCTACCACCCGAACCGAAGTTTGGTCTGTCGCGTCTACCTCAGCCTTCGGACGGGGATATTTTCTTCGACTTCGAGGGGGATCCATTCGTAGGCGATGGGGGACTCGAATTCCTGTTCGGCTATCTTTATTCGGACGCCGACGGCGACCTCAGGTATGTAGGCGACTGGTCATCCAACAGACACGAAGAAAGATCCGCCTTCGAACGCTTCGTCGATTTCGTCATCGACCGGATGAAGATCTATCCCGACCTGCATATCTACCACTTCGCTCCTTACGAACCGGCCGCGTTGAAGCGGCTCATGGGGCGTTACGCCACGCGAGAAACCGAAGTGGATAATCTTCTGCGGGGTGAAGTCTTCGTCGACCTTTATGCGGTCGTACGGCACGCGATCCGCGCAAGTGTCGAAAGCTATTCGATCAAGAAGCTCGAGCCTCTCTATTCCTTCACGCGCAGTGTGCCGCTGGATGATGTTGGCGCGGTGCTCGCGAGAACGCAGGCCAGGCTGGAAATGGCTGACGCCGCAGGCATCCCTGATGCGGATAAGGCTGCGATCAAGGGCTACAACAAAGATGACTGCGCCTCCACCAGAGGACTGAGGAATTGGTTGGAGGTACTACGGGCCAAGCTCATCGAAGAGGGGCTAACCATCGATCGGCCCGCAGCTAGCACTGCCGAGATCCGGCCGGAACTCGACGCCTGGCAGAAGCGGGTGGCCGCAGTTTCGACGAGACTTACGGAAGGCATCCCTGACGACATCGATGAGCGGACCGTCGAGCAGCAGGCTCGATGGCTTCTGGCATCAATGCTGGATTGGCACGGTCGCGAGAAGAAAGCGGTGTGGTGGGAATACTTCAGACTCCGCGATCTTTCGGCCGAGGATCTTCTCCATGAGCGCGACGGCCTGGCGGAGCTCGAATTCGTAGGGCAGGCTGGGGGAACCGCAAAGGCGCCGATCCACCGGTATCGATTTGGTCTTCAAGATACCGACATCCGTGCGGAGGATGAACTCAGGAGTCTTGGCGGTGATAAATTCGGCACCGTTATTGCCATCGCACTGGAGAAGCGCACGATCGACATCAAGAAGCGCAAAGATACGATGGATGTCCATCCCGAGGCAGTTTTCGCCCATAGCTACGTCGATACGCAGGTACTCGCGGATTCGCTGATGCGGATCGGAGAGTACGTGGCTCACAACGGCATAGAAGGCGAGGGGGAGCATCGCGCGGCCCGCGACCTTCTTATGGCGGTCGCTCCGCGGCTCCGAGGTCAGGAATTGCAGCAGCCCGGCGAAACCAGCTTGGCGGCTGCCGTCCGCGTAGCTTTTAATTTGGACAGGACGGTCTTCCCGGTCCAAGGCCCTCCAGGCGCTGGAAAAACCTTCACTGGCGCTCGCATGATTTGCGCCATGGCAAAGGAGGGGAAGACAGTCGGCGTCACCGCCAATAGTCACAAGGTCATTCGAAATCTTCTCGACGGCGTAGTCACGGCTGCTGCCGAGCAGGGGCAGAACATTCGCTGTATTCAGAAGGTCTCTGACGACGAAGGTGACCTACCAAGCCTGAAATTTACGACGGCTAACGCGGACTTCATCAACGCCTTAGGCGCTGACTGCAACGTGGGTGGCGCGACCGGATGGTTTTGGGCCAGACTTGATGCATCGCGCAGCGTCGATATTCTGTTCATTGACGAAGCCGCCCAAATGTCGCTCGCCAACGTGCTTGCTGTTTCGCAAGCTGCAGAGAGCATCGTCCTACTCGGGGACCCCCGCCAGCTCGAGCAGCCCATTCAAGGCAGTCATCCCGATGGAGCCGACGTCTCCGCTCTGGATCATATTCTCGGGCCCCACGCGACCGTCCCACCCGATCGAGGTCTCTTCCTTGAGGAAACTTGGCGCCTCCACCCGCAGATCTGTGCCTTCAACTCCGAACTCTTCTACGAAGGCCGCCTTCATTCCCGTCCGGGACTAGAGAACCAGGAGATCAAATCGAAGGGTCGCTTGAGCGGTGCCGGTCTGCGCTACCTGCCTGTCGAACACGCCGGCAATCAGAGCTCGTCTAAGGAAGAGGCTGAGGAAGTCCGTGAGCTCGTTGTCGAGATCCTTGCGTCCGGTACGAGTTGGATCGATCGTAGCGGCGCCGAGGCGCCAATAGGGTTAGATGATATATTGATCATTGCTCCCTACAACGCGCAGGTATTCGAGCTGCAAGAGCGTATCCCGGGCGCCCGCATCGGCACCGTGGACAAGTTTCAAGGGCAGGAGGCACCAATCGTCATCTATTCCATGACGACGTCGACCTATTCCGATGCGCCACGTGGTATGGAATTCCTTTACAGTGCAAACCGGCTCAACGTCGCGACCTCTCGGGCCAAGTGCATTTGCGTTGTTGTCGCTTCGCCCCGCTTGTTCGAAGCAGAGTGTCGAACCCCTCGACAAATGCAATTGGCTAACGCGTTCTGCCGATATCTGGAGCTGTCGACCTTGCTTTAGCCCGTCTGTCTGGGATTACGCAGGGGCATCAACTATCTGTACTTGCGAGGCCTTCGAAGCTTCGCCACCTTGTCGGCCATGTCGTCACCGCGCACGTCCGAGCTAGATACGACCGCGTCCGGCACCCCATGAATGCGGGCCGATTCAGGAAGGGCGCGCAAGAGTTCTTCCTTCTCCGCGAGCGTTGCCATCAGCACGCCAGCTGGGATGTCATGCCGCGCGACCGCCTCACAGACTTCACGCCAATCAGGTTCGATGTCCGTTCCGCCGCTTGCGGCCATGCAAGCCCATGTCGTTGATCTGACCACCCCGGCCGGCGAAATCTTCATTGGCGCGAAGTCGAACAGCGGAGAGAGCCGTACTCGTCCGTCGGGAAACTTCCGAAGCGCCGTGTTGCGCCCGTGGTTGTCGGGGTTGCCCATCGCCAGGTTCAGAAGATCCCGCAGCAGGTACTCGATCGTATCTCCCAGCGGGTCCGATGAGAGTTCCTGGATTTTGGCGAGATGCGTCTCGTGTTCGCCTATGTGGCCGAATTTCGCAATGCCGATGGCCGAGACTCAGCTTTCTTGGCCGTAGCGGATCAGCGCGCCGTCATCCCTGCCGCGGTCGAACCTCGGTATCGTGAGCACGCCATTCTTGTAGGTGCAGGGGCGTTCCACCAACAGGCCGAACTCCTGAGCAACTTTCGCATATCCAGCCTCCGACTCCAGAATGCGCTGATCGATCCTTTCGTTGCTGCGAAGCAGTTTCGTGATGACATGATCGACCGCATCGTCGTCCTCGACCATCGGGTCTGGATACCAGAATCCGTCTGCCCCAGATTGGGTGAACGCTACCTTCGGCCAATCGCCTTGTAGACCGCTAGAGCCAGAAATGATCAGCGCTAGGTCGTTTGCGATCGCTAGAAAATGGTCGGTGCAACCGAGGATGTCATCCGTGGAGATGCCTATACGCGGCACTTTCTCGATGCGCTTCGTTTCCTCCTCGTGCGCCTCTTTGATGCGAATGTTTCCGACGGGAGCTCCGGCCGATCTCAACAGCAATCTGATCTGGCTTGATGGAGCGCTGGCCGGAATGTCGAGGAAATCGACTATCCGTACTGCTTGCCTGCCTTGAGGAAGTAAATCTAAGAGGAACGCTGGTCAAGTATCCGCTGCGCGGTCTTCCAAGTCCACGGGGGCCGCGACGGAATAGGCGCGAAGGTTGCGAACCGCATCGCCCGAGGTGCCGTGGTCGTAGAAGTAGGGCATTTCGTAACTGACCGATGAGGCGCCAGTTAGCCCCTTGTCGGGATCGCTCAAGGTCACGACAGCGGCATCATGCCACCTGCGATCGAAGAACGTCTGAATAGTGAGCCTCATAGTGAAGAACCCCTGAGCGGCCTCTTAATAGGGTCGATCCTTCCCGAACCGTCCAAAAGTCTAGTTTGCCGCCTCCCTCGACAGTTCCGCGACGGCCCGCATCAGTGCCGCTCTTTTGGGCGCGTGAAGTGAAGACACGCTCTTCGGCCAATCCTTCAGCAACAGGATCCCAGTGGTCAGATCGGAGGCTCCCATAACTCGTCTCGCTATCTCGATGAGTCGAACCAGTTCAACCGCGGTCCAATTTTTGAAGACGGGCGCCAACGAGTCTCGAACTTCTTCGCGTCGACTTGCCTTCATTGAGTAGAGGGAGGCCCAGAAGCGACTGGCCTCGATCTCGTTGTCGGTCCCTTGGGTGGAGGGGATTGATCTAATATCCGCTCGGCAGGCTGTGCAATTAAGCAACTCGTGGGCATCTCGCCACCAAAATGGATGGCCGCACGGGCATCGATCGACCAGACGTTCGCCCGATGTAGGATCGCAAGTAATGGGGCGGATTGCCCACAAAGCTCGCAGGAAGGGAGTACGATCTCGTGAAAGATGACCTGGCGCGAAACGCCGCTTGCTCCGCTCAAGCGCGGACGACGGGATCGACTGTCCACCAAATGTTGTTATCTCGGCACTCAGGTCCAAATGCATCATCTCCCGGATGATGTCCTCCGAAGTGTCAGTGAGACAGGAGATGACAAGCGAGTGCTCGGTCCGGGAAGCGATCGATGCAAATTCGGACGCTTTGATGTCGACGAGCTGCTCTGCGAAATCTGAGAGCACGATACCGTTCGCATCGCAAAGCCGCATCAGCCAGCTCAACAGATGTTCGCCAGGAGCTGGCTGAAAGACCTGTCCCAATTTGACAAAGCTCGGCATCTTAGCTCCAGATGCGAGCGCCGGGGCCGCGTGGCGCCTTCGGCAAGACGACCGAGTTCTGCTCTTCGGCTTTCTGCTTGACGCGCGCGCGCGCTTGTTCGATTTCACCTAAGGTCGGCGCGTCGTGTCTTGAGAAGGGATTGAAGGTGAGGGGGGTTTCTGAAGCCGCGAAAACCCGCCAGGCTTCCGCAAAATCATCCTTGCCGATCAGATAAGACGAAGTTTGCAGGGCCGGGCCTTCCAAGACGGCTCGGAGCGTCTCCAGCACCAATGTGATCATCAGGCCCTCAACACCCCACGCGCCGGCCCAGAACCTCTTCGCCATGTCGTCGGTGTGCAGCTTGAGCTCGACCCCCGATCCGGCGAGTGCGGGCTTCAGGCCGTCGGCCAAAAGACCGAGAAAGGCTTTAATCGCGTCCAAGTCTTGCCCATTCTCATATTTGAGCGGCTCTACAGTCACCACCTCCATGGTTTGGGCGACGACTTCCTTCAAGCGCTTTCCAATTGCGCTCGTGTTCTCGCGCCCGACGAGAGCGACGGATGCGGCGCCTGACGCAATGACACTTCCCAATATGCGAAGGACGCCTTCGCCGCTCCGCCCTTCTTGGTCGAGAAAATGAGAATTGTCTACGATGAGAAGCTGTCGCCCCTTCTTCGGCATCTGGATCTGGATATAGCTCGCGAGCCTCGCGGGATTACCAAGCCCGGAAGGCGGTACCCTAAGATCAAGGCAAATCAATTCGCCGAGTACACTTGCATTCGTGGTCCCGGTGCAACGAACTCTGCAGATGTTAACCGGGAGCGCGGCAACTTCCATGCTTTGAATCGTGCCATTGGCAACATCAATGCTGCGCGTCTTGCCAACACCGCCAGGGCCCTCGATAACCAGGATGTGTTTCCGCGGGCCACGCTCGACGAGGGCGCGAAGCCGATCGACGACACGACATTGATCGCCCAGATCGATATGAAGAGCGTCCAACGCAGCACACACCTTGGCAAAGGCGGGATGCGGGTGAGGGTTTTCCAATCGTTCAATAGGCATCGTCATTATCGTCATCTTCGTCGACATCTACTTGAGGGGGATCCACGCGGGCGGTGCCAAGCGAGGCGATCTGGATTAAAGGGCCTGTTTCTACGGGCGCGGGCGGGGCCGAGTGTTTGCGCAGAAGGAGCGAGCGAGCACGTGCGGGATCGAATGCTTCCTCCAATTCCCCGATGCCCTCGCTCCGAGTTGGGGCAATGTGCGCCTGGTGCTCGGAGTAAATGGGCGAACGCTCCGCGCGAGGATGCGGCGGAGCGCCGTGCATGAGATCGGCGCCTCCAGGACCTCGCAGTTGCGCGATCCTTGCTGCGCCTCCGACCGAGCGCCTCGAGGCGCCGCGCTTCATCGCTTTCTCGCGCGCTCTTGCCGTAACTGCCGTAAACGTGTTGTTCAAAAGAGCTTCGTTGATCTCCTGCTCTGCTTTCTTCGCGATCTTTGCGGCATTCAGAATGATGTTATGTAGGGCCATCGATTTACCCGGCGCATAACCACGGAAGCAGCACTCGACTTGTTTCCAGCCCCCCGTGATCGGATGCGGATCGTGAACGATGGCGTCGGAGATGTCCTCCGGTTTAATGCGAGCCTCAACTTTCGGATCTCCATTCGAATGCGCGTGTGCATCGGAACGGATCTTCTTGATATTGTCGTCATTGTAGAAAACGTATTTGACGCGAATGCCCTCGTTGCGGGCTCTACGATGAACGCTAATCCTGAGTTCCTGATCTAACTCAGCCGCGGAGCGGGCCGTATCGGGGGCCCATCCAGGATGCATTTTTTCGTAGTGGCGCCACGCGGCGTTGGGCGACATCCATCGCGTCGATGGAACGTTCACCGCATGCCCATCAACGTTGAACTTGATAAATCGGCGATCGAGTTCATCAATAGCTAGGAGCTCACCAACCTCGCTGGAGGACTCGGGCCGAACGATCGTGTTGCGGCCAAGCGCGCCTACGAGCTTGGAGATGAACATCTCCTCGACTATGCCGAAGTATCGCTCAATATGCGGACGCTTCTGGGGATTACCCTTTTCGTCAATCGCGATTTCGACGCCTAGCGTCGTCACGGCCCTAAGCACGTCACGGGCGAGATTCGCGTCTCCGTGATCGAAAGCGAGGATCTTCATTAGCCCATGGTGTAGCCAAGTACCTTTCACACCCAAGTGCGCATAGCTCGGCTTTTGTCGAATCATATGCGCAAATGCTCGCATGACATCACCTCGGGCGACGCTTCCGACCGACCAGCTGTACCCGTAGAGTCCGCCTGTAGCGACGCAGATCCCCGCACTAAGCCAAAGGCGCGGGATTGCCACGCCGGCGAGTTCACTTAGATACTCGTACGTCTTCGGCCATTTGTTCTCGAGATCGATCTGGTGCCAGTCGAACTCCACCAGGGTTCCCGGCTCCTCGGGCCGTTCAAGCTTTCCTGTAACCCGGTATTTCAGAGCTGCTTTCTTCTTTCCTTCCTTTGCAGCGCACAGCTCGATACCCGGAAATGTTATGATCTGGTTCTCGATCGCGCAGCGACCAACATACTCGAGACGAGCGTTATCAGGGCGCTCCTTGTTTAGATCTTCCAACCTATCATTGACGGCCCTCTCGGCTCCTGCAACGCTCTCAAAAGTGCGCGTAGCGAATTGTCCTCCGATGACCTCCCGGATGATTTCCCGACGCGTAGAATCAGTTCGTGCGGGTTGTTCCGCAATCTTACGACCATCAATCAGATGAATGGCGGACACCACTTCGAGATGCTCAGTTTCTTTCCGTTTTCTTCCTATTGTTTTCCAGTGAGGGCGTGTCTCCAAGGGGAAGCCCAGTTCGCTCCAAACCTTTGCACTGAACTCGTCCAGGTTCGTTGGATTTTCGGTGGGCTCTGAGCGCTTACCTTTGTCGCGCGGGCCCACCAAGGGTAGGAGCGGCAAACCTGCCTGTGTTCGACGCTTTTGCTCGTCCCGGAGACGATTTAGGATGGTTGCTACAGCAAATTCCTCAGAGAGGACCTCGTGGAGCTTGGCCGGCGATACTAGGCCGTTTGCCGCGGCCTCGTGGGCTCGAGAAGGCCGCGCTCGAACACCGCGTTCGACGCGGACCACAATGCCGGCATTAAATTCGGCGAGAAGGCGCCATGAGCTTCGCAGGATGGGCGTTGCGGCATTCTCCGCGTCGAACACAAACGTGCCATCAGTCGTGCGTCGCGAATGAGTGAAGATCGTCCCACCGAAGAGGAAACGTTCACCGACCTTGATTGGAAATGGAGGAGGCTGGTCCGCCTGCGGTCCAGGATCGCCCGGCCAGGGCTCATATAGACCCGGCATTTTGCTGCTGGGGTCCGAGAGCCGGACGATCGAGTTCACGGCAGCTCTCCCGAATATCGGCCGAGATCGAGGTTGCCCGCGACCACTTTGGACGCAGAGCCGAGTGCTGACGATGTGATGTCGATGGTGATGACGCCCTGGGCGTGCAAAGCGAGCGCTCGCCTGGGATCGCCCGCTCCGAGGACAGAATGGACGTCGCCGAGCGTAATCGGTCCGCTCTTCAGGGCCTTCATGACGTGATCGCGGTCGTCGAATTCGAAGCGCACACGTCGCGCGCGCCAGATCTCGTCGACTGCATGGGCGAGGGGAGGTCGTCGCAAGTCCATGGCCGTGACAGGTTCGTAGAGCAGACCTTTCTGCGCGTACGCTCGAGTGATCGCCCTGAGCTTGTCCGAAGTCCAAGGGGCGAATGCGAACGCAGTAAGGCCCTTGACGCCGACACGCGCCGTGCCGGTCGGGCGCTGCACTAGGAAATCCGGGATGTGTCCGACGACATATCCGTCAACTTCAAACCAGATAATTTCCGGCTGCGGAGCAATCAGGAAGGCGCGACGAACAAAGCGTTCAAACCAGAGCGCCTGCCGCTCGTTCTCTCCCTCCCACGCAATTGCGTCCCTGCCTGCAAATACCGGGCTCATGCCCTTGTGTGTCCACACCGACTTAAAGGGGTCTCGGATCGGAGTGCCATCGGCATTGTGCTCAATTCCGATGGTGCGCACTGGCGCATTCCAGTTGATCAAGGCGTCACGCTTCATGCTCGCGGCTCCTTGTGCGGATGAAGCAAGAAGGCGACGTTGTTGAAGTTCGGTGCGGTCGCAGGCCCGTCGGGTTGAGCTGCGACAAATTGACTCGCTCTCGCTGCGCCATTGCGAGCGAGCCAGTCCAGCTGAGCGCTCTCGGGGAGCGATTTGGCGAGTCCAGTCAGACTCATAGGCGCAACTCCGCGTTCGCTGGCTTGAGTCCAGCGTGCTTCCTTCGTTAAGTTTTCAGGAGCGGGAGAGGCCTTGCAGCTCGCGAATCTGCGTGCGATTCTAACAATGCGTTCCCGCCGCCCCATACCTGGTAGTCAGTGAGGACGTCTGCTTTCGAGCAAGCGCACGGTCGATGGATGGATCGACCGTGCGATTTGCGCGAAATGTCAGGCTCTAAGTTAGATCCTCCTTTCTGTCTTCACGACGCAGGATTCGAATCGAGTCCTGAAAGGGTCAAGCCGCAAAACTAATTTTTTTTGCTCATCAGATTTCGCAAATTGCCATCATTGGACGACCAACGAGAGCGGCATTTGACCTCAGAGTGCCGGCCCGTGTGTGCGTGTTGATTGTTAGATTTGCGCCGTGCCGCCGCCTGAAACCTTGCTGAGCATTCCTCGACGCACCTGGGTTTCAGGACCGAGCGGCCCAACCGCCAAGTCGATTTCGACCAGCCCTTGACAAGCTAGGGCCAAAACAACCGCTATTGCATCGCTGGTGCGCAAAGCTGCACTTGCCGTCTCGATGAGTGGCAGTGGGCCGCTTTCCGTTAGTACGTGGAGGATCCGTATTCGATCACCGGCCGCAACACGTTGGCTGCGGCACTCCCAAACCAATTTTGAATTTGAGTACAATGGCTCTCGTCGCACATCGGCAGGCGTGAGGACCTGATAGAGACATCCGGTTGTCCTGAACCTTTCGCTAGCCTCTTCGATTTCCTGCGGTTCAGGAGGCTTATCGCCCGGAGAGACCACATACAGCGCCGTACGCGAAGCATCGGCTGAGATTAGAGCCGTCGTCTGGTGTTGGTGCGCCGATTGGCCTGAGCCTAGCGCAATTACTGGTCCTGGCTCCATTTGAAGGACGCTTGCGTCCAGGGTCGCTTGGACCATCGCCTGGTAGTGCGCATCCGATGGGCTGGGAATGGGCTGCAGCGTTTTGGCGCTCTCGAAGAGAGCAGGGGTTCTCAACCGTCGCCACTCGACACGGCTAACAGGTACGCTGGGCATCTGACGAACTCAGCCCGGTTTGAGGGTGATTGAAGCGCTCAGATAGCTAGATAGTCAGCTATCTACTTTGCGGCAATTTTGTGGCGCTGCTATAGGGTCAAATTCGGAATTCTCGGAGAATTCGGAATTTCCTACTGAGCCTTGTCGGGAGGATAATTATCGTCTGTCCTATGGGCGCCATCCATATCACTCGATCCAGCCGGAACGTTATGGCTCGCAGAGGTCCGATCGCATCAAAGCGCGGCGGCTCTTCAGTGGCCTCAGTCGACAGAGTTGAACAGTGGAAGCGAATCCTTTGCCGTTCGGGTACCAACGACCTTGCGAGCTTCGTTCTTGGAGCGCAAAGTACTATCTATGAAGCAGGCTGAAGGATTGAAGAAGACGTCACGCTCCGGCGACCGGGCCGATGGCCGCAAACAGCTTCTTGTCTACATGGAGCCCACCCTTGTTAGGGAGTTGAAGAAGGCTGCCCTCGATCGCGACGTCGCCGCTTTCGAAATCGTCGAACAAGCGGTCAAGGATTGGCTTCAGCGAAACCAGCGCTGAACATGCCGCCATCTCGTGTCGGTCTCCCAGCTGGAGAGGCGGCTGAAAAATATTCAGAGATTGGTCGGGTAGGAACCGGAGACGGCCGCCGCTTTTCCAAGTGATGGCGCCATTTGCGGCTTTCCACGGCTTCGAGCATCCTAAGCGTGTCCAGAGAACAGGCATGCCCAAGATCCTTAAAAACGCAGCTCAAGATGGCGCTCAAGCGGATATCTATCTCGCGGGCCGGGAAGCGAAGCTGCCTGGCTTTGATCCATTTTTCGCCATGTGGATCAACAACTTGCGCGGAAACTCTGCCGCTGACAACACCGTTTCGACGTATGCCATCGCCCTGCGCAGCTGTTTGCAGGTCCTGAGCGAGGTGACAGGCGCGGACGTGTCAGTAGATGCATTCCGACGGCTCGGTCCGAACGACATCAACAAGATGCAGGAGGCTATGTCTAATGCTGGTGACGAGCCGAACACAATCGTCGTCAAGATGTCTGCTCTGCGAGCATTTGCTCGGTTTCTGCATGACCACTGCAGCATTCGGTGCGACGGCATCCTCGTGAGCCGCCTCCTGACCTATGGCCGTGGCGATAGGCATGTCCTGGAGAGCGAAGATCGCGGTAGCCTTCTCGGAGCTGCGCGCTCGGATCATCTCAACAGCTCCTGGCAGGAGTTTCGCACCCGCGCTCTGGCAAGTCTTCTATCGACAGACGGGCTCAAACTAGGTGAGGCACTTGGCCTCGATTTTTGGGATGTCAGTCTCGCACGCGGCTCGGTCCTCGTCCGGAAAGGGCCTCAATCTCGGATTGTCTCGCTTTCCTCACCGAGCACGGAAGCGATAGGAGAGTATCTCGCAGTCTGTCCCTTCAATATCTCCGACGGTTGGCCGCTATTGGTGGGCAAATTTGGCGACCGACTAACGAAGAGGGCGGCCGAGCTTTCTATCGCGGACCTCCGCAATCAGCTCGGTCTCCATGAGCGTATGGACTCGAGCGCATTTCGGAATGGTCGTGTCCGCGAGTTGCGGGCACTCGGACACAACGACGTTTGGATCATGAGGGAGCTGGGCTTCTCGTCAAGAGTTAGCCTGCAGGATGTCTTCGCGAATGAGCCTCCGAATTATGCAGCGGCAGAGTTGGCCGCGCATCATGTCCGCAAGAGCTTTGTTCCTGCGCGGACTGATCACAACGCCACCGACGAGGTAACCGCGGAAGTTCCGTCGGCTCCGAGGTCGCCCGAGGTCGAAGCGAAATCGAGTGTACGTGAGCGCAGAAAAAGAGCCGCGAACGTTCGAGACGGCGACGCAGCCGGCTACATTGATCATCTGTTCAAAACCAAGCCGCACAACACTGCGGTGACCTATTGCAGCGTGGTGCGCGAGTTTGCCGACAAATTTCTGCCGTCCCAGCAGAAAGCAGTGCGAGACGCAAATGCCGAGGATATCGCCTCGTTCCAATCAGGACGGAGCGCCACGCGCGGCGCGGCCTCAGCTATCATCGATCGTGCCGCTTTGAAGGGCTTTTATGTCTATCTTTTTGAGCGTGGGGCGGTTGCGTCAATACCGGTCCTTGACCTGAAGGCCCCTCAGCGTCCAGACGATCGCATTCGCAATGCGGCGGCGACTGTTGATGTACGGGAGTGGGTCACCAAGCTTTGGGAATATACGGCGCTCCACCCGTCTAATTTCAATTTGGTGCGACTGCAGGCGTTCGTATCTCTGCTAGCGCTGCAAGGCCTGAAGTCCAATGAAGCTCTTGGCTTGAGAAAGTCAGCCTTGCTTGGCGAGACATTGGATGTCAAAGGCCGGTCCGTGATCTTGGCACCCCACACCAAAGCGGCACTACGGATGGCCATTGGCCTGCCGGCCTATTCAGCGGATTTCATTTTCCCGGGGCGGGAGGGAGGTCAATCCATGAACCACCGTACCATGTTGATGTGGGTGAAGAGCGCCCAAGAACGACTCAATCTGCCGAAGGTCACACCAGAGCAGCTTACTCAGGCATTCCGTCGCAATCTGTACGCCGTGCTAGGAGATGCGCTTGAGACCGCGAAGGCGGTGGGGCTCCGTAGTTCAGACCAGTTTGCCGCCGGGCAGAGAGCTCATGTCGCTCGCAAGATCGAGGCCGAACAGCATCCGATGACGAAGCTCATGTGAGGCCGAAGAAACCGCAAAGAATAACGGATTTTGCCAGCACAACGTTGGGAGGTTGCCCCACTCGAATGACCTAGCCGGAGATTTGAACGAATTTGTCTCACCCGCAGTAGTTGTGATAATGTGGGCATTTCTGCCAGGGGGACATCATTGCCGAGGAAAGCCCAAGAGCAATTAAAGGTGGTCGCGCGATCGGCCCGGCAGTGTTGGGACGAATTTGTACGCATTGGTGGTCTTGATGTCGAGCATTACGATGGGGCGGTCGTGGCCGCGCTGGCGAAACGCCTCAATTTAGACCCCACCCAGAATATCGGCCCGCAACTCGACCATCAAAGCGTAGCAACCGAAGACTTTATCGACGCCTTGTTTGCGGCCACGGCTACATTCACCGACATGCTAAGCGACTTGCTGGCCTTCTTCGAGAAGGCCGACGCCTCCTACTCATCGACTGGAGGTCTTAGTGTTGCATTTGACTTCGGAAGCAAGGTCCGAGATATCAAGTTCGACC
Source organism: Bradyrhizobium agreste (assembly GCF_016031625.1). GTDB lineage: Bacteria > Pseudomonadota > Alphaproteobacteria > Rhizobiales > Xanthobacteraceae > Bradyrhizobium > Bradyrhizobium agreste. Next base: position 166,401 of record NZ_JACCHP010000003.1, read on the forward strand.
TCAAACAGTTCCGAGAATGGGAGTGGCGTTGGGAAGAAGGCAAGCGGTACAGCGTTGAGGGAGTACCAGCCTGGAACCACGATATTCTGCGAGGCCTGGCTGGCCCTCAACCACGGCCAGAAGCCGCGTCCAAGCCGCTGAGCGAAGCAGCTGAAAGGTGGCTTGTAGAGTATGACGAAGGGCGCTGGCCAGCGGACTTGCCCAATCAACCAGCGTTCGGGAGTGGTCACTCGGGCCACACGTTGCGTCTCCTCTGGAATCTGTGGTCCCAAATTGTCCAAGCCAGTCGCGATGTCGGTGATCTAAGGAGCGCACTCGACACCTTCAAATGGACGCCAACTGGATCGCTCCGATCGATTGGCTTTGATCCGTGGCTCCTAAAGCTGTTGGACGCTGAGGCGTGGTCGGCACGCGTGCTTCGCAGCATCTTCGATGCCGCCAACGACATCGCTCGACAAGAGCAGTTCGTTCGATCGGTTCAGTCGGTCTTTGATAGTGTTCCAAAGGTGAAACGCCCGATTGTTGACCGCGTCGCCGTACTTGAAGAATTGCTGTCCTTGCCCGCCTGGAAACGTCGCTCTGAATTGTATTCAGCCTGGGTCGGCAGCCAAGTAGTGCAATCACTTGGTCCCCATGTAGAGATACATTCGATAGATGGCTGGATACGCTATTCTTTTGGCGGCACTCACTTGGCAACGGCGAGGCGAACCGACGGGGATCTCCTCTATGTTTGGGCGGAGTTGCGTTCGCCGCTAGAAAATCCAAAAGGCAAGGGCCGCACTCGCGCCATCCAACCAGACTACTCCATCCAAAAGGCACCGATCACGTACCCAGAAAGTTCAGTGCTGGTAGTCGAATGCAAACAGTACCTGAAGGCAAGCTCCGCAAATTTTACTGCCGCCCTGGAAGATTACGCGCGAGGTCGTCCACGAGCAAAAGTCGTGCTGGTGAACCACGGCCAAGCTAGCGATTCCATTCGCGAGCGGCTCAGCCCACATCTAAGGGACCGAACGGAGATTATTGGTGACTTAAATCCATCTAGTGACGTTGCCCAAGACTCTCTTCGTCAAATTGTTCGCTCGTTGCTGGGAAGCTTCGAGCGCCCAGTTTCGGCAGCTGACGCCGGGAACCGAAACGACGTCGCGGTCTCGGCACTTTCGGAGCGAACCGGCGCACCGTCGCACTTAGTGGACACTGCCGGATCGGCTGCTTCTACGTGGGGCAGGATTATCCTGCGCTGGAGCACGCAGCCGCGCGATCTCGACTTGCATGTTTGGTTGACCGACGAGAATGGCGCGGTGGCAGAGATCAGTTACGAAAATTCCGGCACGCTTGCATCTTCGCCGTGGGCAACTCTCTACCAGGATTGCAGGGAAGGCAGCGGTCCTGAGATTGTTGCTATTGGGCAGCCGCGTGGGGTTCGTTGCGCTGTTTTCAATTATTCCTGCGAGAAGCCGCTCGCTGAGAGTGGCGCCATCCTAGAGATAACGCTCGGTACGATCAGGATGAGTTTGCATTGCCCGAGCGAGGGCAGGGGAAGGTGGTGGGTGGGATTCGAGTATCGAACGAACTCTAGCGATGTCGTGGTTTACGACAGAATTGGCCAAAGTCCTAACTTTTAAGCTGGAGGTATTGGTGATGTTGCCATCGGCGGAGTTTTGCGAAATTTTGCGGCAGGTTTCCGCGGCCCAAATTGGCCCGCTTAGTGACGCGATTGATCGATTGTTCGCGGGTTCGGCGACTGACGTGACTGCACACACCCGACCTACATGGGTTTCGGTGTCCGAAGAAGGTCTTCCCGCCTTTGAGTTCGACTCTGAATTCAAGAGCTATAAGGACTCCAACCACATTTTTGCGGATTTCCTCGGCGGAGTGACATTGCCGCGCCCGTTCGTAGTCCATTTGTCTTGGGCGAACGCACCGGGAGCCCGCGTTACTCTTATCCCTGAGAGGGACATTCCGATAATTGCACTTGGAAAGCCATACTCCCTTGCTGATGTCGTCGGTGCCATTAGCTACGTGCTTCAACAGCAAAATGTGACCGTCGTGTCACCCTGGTTTCGCGGCAAGCTAAGAACATATGGAATTGATCCAGACGATCCATCGTTCAAAAACATCGTCGCGTTGCCGGTCGACTTTGCACGATGGCTTCAACAAAACCGTTCGCAGCTTGGGAAGCGAACGATCCTGGTTAAGGAGGATAGAGTTGACGCGGAAGCAATTGCCGATGAACTTCAGATCGCGCCAGAAGGACGAGCCATTATTGCCCGCTACTCGCCGGATGAATTGCGCTGCGACGTCGGGGTGGATTCTAAGCGCGAGATTGTACCAGTTTCCAGAGTGTCTACGTTCTTGCGCGCCGGATCTCTTCGTAACATCGCAGTTGTTGTATCGGCTCATGACGAAGAGTTTTGGAGCAAATTACCACCAAACGCGTTTGAGAACATTGATACCGTTCTGGTGGCTGCCGATCCAGAAGCTGTCAGTTGGCTGCCACGACTGAGCCCCTTTTCGGAGTTCAACTGCTTGCGACGGGTCCCAAACTGACCTGAGAAGGGCTGCTGGCCGCTCGGGGCGGGGTAGGTCCTCCATGCACCCTACGGGCGTCAACGGGTGGTGCCATAATTATTCCTGAGCAGGAGAAGCGTAAGCGTCGTTTCGCTTCCACCTTCTTGCGGCGCATGGGATAGGCGAGTGTCACGATCTCTTTGAAAGGATCAACTTGTGTCTATGCTTGACGGATATGCTGAAGTCAGACGTGACGGCGCGCCTACTGGAAATGATCACGGAGACGGGACACCGCCATTGGTTCTCCAAGGACGATAAGGCCCGGATCGTCGAGGATACGCTGGTACCAGGCTCGGTCGTTTCCGAGATTTACCCGGCGGCACGGGCTGACTACACAACAAGTGTTCACCTGGCCGGCAAGCACGCCGGTTGCCGACGCCGACGGCTGAGCGAAGGTCCCCAAAGGCTTCAGCAGTCGATGGACTGACATTCTGGGCAGGTATCGCCGATCGAGGCTAGCACGTCCTGGATTTCGGCCACCGCATCGTCCGGCGACAGCCCAGCCGGAGGATTGTGGGTCGCAATGTCGATTGCTCGGTCGCGCGCGTGAGGGTCGGCACGGTCCTGCATCCAGCCATGCTCCTCGAATTCGCGAATAGCGCCAGCGTCCTGCAGCACCGAGATTGCCCAACCTTGCAGCGTCCGAATTGCAGGTCGTCGTTCCTTGGTCATCAGCATTGAGAGCGTCTCCTGGCGGGGAATCCTTCCACCGTCCTGCTCGTTCCGAGCGTTTAGCACGGGGCAGGGATTCACAAACGGCAGGGCTGAGGCTTGTCGACGTGTTCCGCGCCACCCTGGAGACTAAGCCGCCGGCGCGGCGTCTTCCTTCACGCCGCGCGCGACGATTTGCAGGGTGCCGTCTGGAAGCGGCCGTTGCAGCTTCAAGGCTTCCTCCGTAGGAGCCGTCATCCAGATCTCGACCTCTTCGGGCGTGGTCAGGATCACTGGCATCGCCTTCGGGTGGATGGCGAATACTTCGGCATTCGCTTCCGTTGTTAGGAATGCATAGAGGTCATTGGTGGTCTCGCCTTCCTTGACCTTTCTGACCGACGTCCAGTTGGCCCAGATGCCCGCGAAGCAGGCGAGGGGACGGCTATCGTCGAGAGCGAACCAGATGTCGCCGCCTTCGGCCTTGTTGAACTCGCTGAACGAGTTGAATGGCACGATGCAGCGATTCTCGATGCCCAGCCAGCGCGTCCAGTGCTTGCTTTTTACGTTGCGAATGTTGGTCGTGCCACTATCGGGCTCCATCCGGAGCAATTCCTTGAAATCGACGGTCTTGCCCTTGGCTTGCAGCTTCTCCGCACGCTTCTTCGTCGCGTCCATCAATGCTTTCGAGGATGACGGCATGCCCCAGCGCGCGGTTGCCAGCACCCGGCCCTCGGGGCCGTTCCGGACGATCGGCGCATTGTAGTCCGGAAACACGCCGGGCATCGGCGCGAGGTTGCCGACGTACTGGTTGACCACGCGGAACAGCGCGCTGATGGCGGCCTGGTTCGTGGTGATTGAATAGAGATTGCACATTCGTCACGTCTCGGGAGAAGCGGGGCGGGGATGGTGCGCGAGCTGTAGCAATGTCGCGCCAGGGCGGCGTCCCGCCTTAGCACATTTGTTGCAGCGGAGCCTGCCAGACAGGTCATGGACAAAGGTGGTGGAGGCGTGCGGCAATACAGCCAGATCCACGTCGCGTCGCGTCTTGCAGCGCGAGCACTGGATCTCAAGCCAAGGGTAGCCGCCGTTGATCGCTTGGTCGATGGTCGGCGAGGGATCGATCGGCTCGCCGTTTGCCCACATGCGCTCGTTCCAGCTTTCGCACAGGAGGCAGTCGGCCTGTCTGATCAGAGCTTCACCCTCAACGCGAGCCGCAGCGGACTTCGCGGCCAGAATGGTGGTCATCGCACGCGCCTTGCCGAGCTCCTTGCCAAGGGCTTTGCGGTCGCCGCCGGATAGCGGCGTCGGATGATGCTTCGGAGCCATGCGAGGGAGTGCGGTCAAACCGGCCCGAAGGCTGGCCAACAGCCGTCTTCCTCATGGCGGCCAGTTCGGTTCTGGCAGGTGTTGTCCAGCAATCGCTGCGCGACCTCCTTCCAGATCGCGTGCTGCCCGTACAGTCGAACCGCGTCGGCTTTCTGGATCTCAACAATGCGCTCGCACCTGCGGCAGGAAACGCGCAGGACGTACTGCGGGAGCTCCGACAGCCGGAGCCCTGCGTTCCGTCCCACCGGCTTGGTGTCAGCCGGCACTTCGTCCAGAACGGCCTGCCAATATTCCTCCGGCATCTCATCCTGCGGACCGGGCTGGCGCTCCTGTCCGACGGACCTACCCCTTGATGTTGCTAGCTTTTCCATCTGTTTCGGGGTGGGCATCCGCCAACTCGCAGGTCGATCGCTCATGACGGGAATTAGAACATAAAGAGAACAAAAGTCGAGTCCGAGAAAGGACGATGGTTGAAAATTTTGGGGCAGGAGGTGTCGGAACCAGCCGCGTTAGATCGTCTTGAATCCAAGCCGCCCCCTAACGGAGTTCTGCGTACATGGCCCCCCGCGCCAATTGGAAAGGCTTCCTGCGCCTATCTCTCGTGACCTGTCCCGTGGCTCTGTATCCCGCGACTTCCGAGTCCGAGAAGATCTCGTTCAATCAGCTCAATCGGCAGACGGGGCACCGGATCAAGTATCTCAAGGTCGACGCTGACACCGGAGACGAGGTGCCCAACGAGGACATCGTCAAAGGCTACGAACTCGAAAAGGGTCAGTACATTGAGGTCACCAAAGAAGAGCTCGAGGAGCTCGCCCTGGAATCAACGCGAACCATTGAGATCGACGAGTTCGTTGACAAATCGGACATCGACCCGCGCTACCTGATCCGCCCATACTATTTACGACCGGATGGCAAGGTCGGGCACGACGCTTTCGCAGTGATCCGCGAGACCATTCGCGAGATGAACAAAGTCGCCATCGGCCGCGTAGTACTCACCAATCGCGAGCACATCATTGCACTCGAGCCCATGGACAAGGGGCTGGTGGGAACGCTGCTGCGATACCCCTATGAGGTCCGCAGCGAACAGGAGTACTTCGACGAGATCCAGAACGTCAAAGTCACGAAAGACATGCTCGACCTCGCCAAGCACATCGTGAACCAGAAGGCTGGCAATTTCGATCCTGAGAAGTTCGAGGACCACTACGAGAGTGCCCTGATCGAACTGATCAACCAAAAACGTGCCGGCAAGGTGATCCGGCCGAAGGAGCGGCCGAAAGGCGAGAACGTCGTCGATCTCATGGAGGCGCTGCGACAGAGCGTGAGTAGGGAATCCGCTCCAGCGAAGATCGGTAAGCCCGCCAAGAAGGTGAAGAAGGCTGCTGCTGGCCAGAAGGAAATGTTGATGCCGATCGCCGGAAAGAAACCGGCAAAGGAGGCCATCTCCAAGAAGCCGGCGGCCGGAGCGCGACGTAAATCGGCTTGACGCTCCAGGAGCCATGGCTTGGTTAAATGGCGTTGAAGAAGGCCTAGGCGGCAAGATCGAACGATGCGATTAAGGCACGCACGTCGTTGGCGAGCGCGCGATAGTGTTGGCCCGCCCGCTGGTACAATTCGCGATTACTTCCTTCCGATCGATTAGCGATCAGCTCGCACTCCGCAGCGAGGTTTTCAAAACGCTCTAACTTGGCTTGGAAGCCACTCATTGCTTGCCCCACATGTTACTCAAGGGACGGCGACGATATCCGCCCAACTTGGTCAGCTCAAACATATTCAGTGCTGCATGTGCGAAGTCTGGTCCTTCCGTCTATCGGCAGTTGCAGATCGCGACGATTGCGACGCCAGTCGGAAAGGCGCCCATCAAGGAACGAAACAGCGTGGGATTGATGGTCTGCACGTTCATGTCACCACCGCCCCGCAGGAAGCAGGAGCGGGCATTGCCGGTCCGTCGGCAGAGTCACTTCTTCATCATGTGATAGCTGAGCTCGCCAAGGTCGGTGAGATCAGGCGCCTTCCAGCCGTCAAGGTCGTATTCGGCCATGCAGTCGTCGGCAAAGCCCTTAAAGCGGTCGGTATTGCCGGAAGCCTGCGCGCCGAACAGGCAATAGCGGCGGATTTCTTCGGTCGAGCCGCCATAGTTGATCTCGTAGAGCTCGTGACGGCCGCCGAATTCGCTGCCGATACAGTCCCACAATAATTTTAGCAGCTTGACGCGCTCCTCAGCCTTATAGCCATTGGAGCCGCGTAGATAGCGATCGAGACAAGGGCGGAGCTCGCCGTTCTTGAAATCGCTGGAATGGCTGTTGAGATAGATCAGGCCCGATGCGACCGTCTGTTCGATCAGATACTTCACCTTGGTGTAGGCCATGGTGGCGATGATCTGGTAGGCGACACCGCCTTGGCGGGGGCTTACACGATGGACAACGATCTGTTCTAGAATACCATCCCGTTCTTTCGGAGATTCGCATGGCATTCGGGCCCCGTGTTCTGGAGCTGCAGCAAGCTCTCAATTCTTACGGCGAAACGTCTGTTCGCAATTACCGTTTGCTCCATAAGTTCGGCGACGAAGTGGTCTATGGCCTCGCGGCCTATCTGGGCGAGGGCGCACGCGTACACGGTGTGCCGCCGGAGGGCGAGTGGAGACCCGAGGCAGGCGATTACCACGACGCGAAGTTCAGCACCTATCACCGCGGTATAATTGTGATCGAGCCCATCCTGATGGGTGTGGGTCTTCGCATTCCCCATTCCAAAGATTCTGGAGGCTTCTGGATGCGAGTGGTTGTGGAGATGGAGTTGGCTCGGGAAGTGATCGCAGTCCAAATCCACGACGGCAAGGGTGTCGGCGGAATCTCCATCGACTACACCACGCAGGATGTTGAGCGGGTGCAGGAAGCGATCTTCGAATGCGCGCGAGAGGTGCTGACAAACCCGGTACGGTCGGTGAGAGGCGCCAACCGTATAGGCTTCATCGACGAGAATACTTAAGCGTCGGCCTGGCCGAATTGGGTTCACTTAGAAGAGTTTGACGAAGCGGAGCACGGTCGCTGCGCCGCGGTGTAGCCGAATATACGATCGCCAACCTGGATGACGGCTCAATAGGTAAAGCGGACAAAGGTCCGGTAGAAATGAAAACCCCGCCGTCGTCGGCGGGATTTTGTTTGTCTCGGACTAGGTGACCAAAAGGCCTCACCGCCAGTTTTGATCGTATGATAGAGACGGGTCTGCCGCCAGAACCTGCTTCAGGTGAAGTAAATCGGTGCTTCGGATGACGCCGATGGGCGCATGTTTGCGACACGCCGTCTCGTCGCTGATCAGGCCCGAGCGATTATTCTACGCGAGCAACAGGCGGCTCCTCTAGCGCCTGCCGCCTGGCGCGAAGATCATTTTTCCTGCGCTGGAGTTCTGTTCGATACGCATCAATCGCTTCTAGATCTCGCCGCATCTCTGCGAGATCCGGTATCGGAATCTGGCGGCCAGCGGCCATGTCGTGTCCCGACATCTCAGACACTCGCTTCATGTTTGAGAATATCCGCTGATAGTCCCCGTCCTCCACAAGCACCTCCTTCAGGCTCTGCGTCTTTACGCCGGAGGAAAAGCGCTCGACCACACCGTTCAATAGAACCTCCTCGACAAGCCGCTCCCAAGTCTCGCGCAGGTCTGTGTAGAAGTCCTTGGCGATCCTTCGGAACTCGTCAGACTCGCGATTCATTGCGGCGGGGATTGCTCGCAGACGAGTGCGCAGAGCTTCGATACGCTTGACAACTTTCTTGGCTATCCAAGGCTCGTCGTCCTCGGATACGAGTCCGAAGCGCCCGTCTGATTTGCCGATAAGATTGACAATCTTCTTGACTTGCGGGACACGCGCGGCCGCTGCCGATAATATTTCCTGGTAGAAGATCAGGTGATGGGTAAAGACGATAACCTGGCGGCCAGCCGCAGCCTCTTCGACCAATCGCTCGGCAACCTTTCGCAGTCGCTGGTGATCCAGGGAAGTCACCGGATCATCGACAATAATCCCGTGATGGCCCGGAATGCGCGACATCTCGGCCAGGAAGCAAGCGATGCCCAGCGCGCGTTGTTCGCCCTCACTTAAAACCCTATTCTTTACGGCCGGTCTGTGGGCGTCCAACGCCACGTCGAATAGGTTTCGTCCACGTTCAGTCGCCTCGCCAAATCGAAACGGAACGTGACCCAAGTCGAGGCGCTGAATCTCGGCCATGATCCGCTCTCGCAGCTCTGGTGTGACGAGCTCGCCCCGACGGCGCGTTGCGAACTGTGAAATTCTGCGCGTGTCCAGAGCAGTTCGACAGCTTAGCAGGCGTTGGCGCAGCTCAAGGTCGGCCCGCCGGGCCAGAACCGCATCGATCTCTCCAGCCAAGCGCTCGGCATCCCGCAACTCTCCAGCTCGGGCCAACCGAGCTGGGTCCTGAGCCGGCCTTGCTTCAAGGGCCGCCGCCTCGTCCGACAGGCGCGCGATCTCAGCTCGAACCGCGTCGGCGGGAGAGGGGGGCAGTTCGGGGAGGGCGTCCAATTGCAGCGCTTGGCCAGCGGCCAATGTCGCTGTCCGACGCTGATCGGCTCCGGCCATAAACTCGCGAAGAGCGTCGGCTAACCCCGCCTCTCCTCCACCCAATGCCCGATATTCTGCGAGGTTTCTGTCGAGTTCGGCGGTCGTCGAGAGCCGAACTCGTCCCAACTCTTCCATGGTGGCTTCGAGTTCGGCGCTTGCCGCATCGGCGGCAGTGGCCGCGGCGTCCCGGACAAACGCATCAAAGCGCTTCAGCCGTTCGACCGCTTGGTCGTCAAGATCACGCTGGCAAACGGGGCAGGGATCGCCCTGCTGGAAGGCCTCATCGAGACCTCTAACGCCGGATTCAGCTGCGAATTGTCTGGCGATCCGGTACAGCTGTTCCCAAGCGCCTTCTCCTGTCTGTGGGATGGGTTCACCCGCAAACAGCTCTTGCGCGGCCAGACCTGCAGCCGCGGCGGCCTCGGCTGCGCCGGCCATTCGGGCCCTTAGCCGGCCTATAGCATCAGCGTCCAGGGCTCGCGTGATGCCATCGATCTCGGCGGCCAGCGCCTCAAGCACCGCAATGATGCGCCGGCGCGCAGCGGCCTGTGCGACGGGATCTTGCGCGAGTTCGAGGGTCAATTTGGCGAGCTCATCCTGGCGGGCGCCATCCCAGATAGCGGCATCGCGCAGTGCGGCCTCGTCTGGAAGCGCGCCCAGGAGCGTCTCGAGGCTGAGCCGCGCGACCAGGCGCCCCGCAAGTGTTGTTTGCGCGTAGCCCGCTCCGAAGGCTACACGAAGCCGCCTGGCTATCGCGTCCGCTTCAGTCTGCAGCTCCGCAGACAGCGAAGTGCAAAGCTCTCCAAGACGGGTCGCAATCTCAATTTCGCGAGGGAGGTAAGTAATCTCATTCTTCCCATCGATATAGACGCGGGCATTCGCGCTATCGAGCACCATCATCCGCGCCAGCGCTGCCGGCCGGGGTTGGCCATCCACCCAGTCCTCAGCTTGCGGTTCGGCAGCGCCCGGAAGCCGATACCGAACGCGCACCCGGGCGGGAGGGGAAGCCTGATCGGCGAACACATCGCCTTGAAGCGGGTCAATCACACGTGCAAGGCAAAGCTTCTTTGCGATCCGGGAGTAGCCGCTTTTCCCGGCGCCATTGTCGCCGTAGATCAAGGTAATTCCGTCAACCCCGAAACGGAGTTCTTGGCCGGCAGCAAGCCGGTCGACGTGCTCGACCGGACCAATGCCGCACAGGACCGTCGCTCCTTCGGCGTCCGCCTGGGCCGGCAAATGAGCTGCGTCCAAATGCACGCAACCGGTCTCGCACTCAACTGCAATGCCGTGCGCGTGTTTGAGCCTGGCACAGATGGCCGCCCGCTCAGCGTCGCTGAGGCTGTCGTTAATTGCAATCCGCCGCAGTGCGTCACGCTGCCAACTCGGCAGCTCCGTGCTCCAAGCAAGCAGCGTCATATTGCCCCCCGTATCGCCCAGAGACACCTTTTATCGCTGCACGACCGGAAGGTGAACGCTCACAGCCTGGCATCCACAAATTATCCTTGAATTTCAGCGAGACGGAGGAGGTAATGCCGACACGAATTGAAGGAGGCATTGACGAAATGGCGCGCGGTAACCCGGTCGTCTTGGCAACCCGCAGCTTCCCAAGCCAAGGGGCGGCGACGGACTTCTTCAAGGAGATGCTGGCTCGGTATCGCGCCGGGGATCGCATAAGCGATCTCGATGCGCTCGACCTTGCTGCACTCCTCGAGCGTCACGACGAGTTTGCGCAGAAAGTAGGCTCCGGGACGGACCATTTTTCGGTGATGATGGCGGAGCACGGCACACCATGCTTCCGCATCGAACGCAAGGACGGCACGGGCACGGATTTCTCCTACCGCCATTGCATCACCCAGCGTCCCCCGTCACGCAAACAGGAAGTGTCGCAGGCATTTCGCCGCGTCGTGCGCTTTGATCTATTCAAGGCCCGCGACAGCTTCTTTGCCGACCACAAGGACGCGGCCGGCACCGTCGTTTGCGCGGTCACTGGAGAGCCGATTTCGCTCGAACAAGGCCATATGGACCATCGCCCGCCGATGACCTTCGAGGTCATTGTCACAACATTCCTGGTGAGCCGCGGGCTGACGGTGGATGCCGTGCCCATCACGACAGGACAAGATGAGCAGGTGGCACCGGACATCAACGACCCGGCGCTCGGCGAGGATTTCCGCCACTACCACGCACAAGTGGCGGCCCTCGACTTCGTGAAGAGCAGCGCAAATCTCGCTCAGGCCTCGCAGCACAGGCTCCGTCCCACGCGGATCAAGCTAGGGTAGGAGCCCCTGCAGATCGATCGACAAAAGAGCGAGCTTTTGCAGTAAGTTATACTGGGCACTCGAAGTGCGGCGCTGCGCCGCTTGGCAGCGAATCCGAGTTTACATCAGGCTGAAACCGGCTTGTATCCAAAGCCTGGGTCATACCGACAAGCGGCACTAGAGCAAGGACATCTGGCCGAATGTGATAAAGAGGGTGTTGGAGAGGATCGCGGCGTCCGAACGTTCGGACGTCCTGACGAAGTTGAGCGCCTTGTCAGACCTCTGCGGCACGAGAGAATGCCATGCTGATTGCGGAAGCGTGCGGAAAGCCTCTTCGAGGGTAAGGTGGTGGCGACGATCCAGACGGAAGTCATTCGCGATCCGGCGATCATGAGCGGCGAGCCGACGGTCAGCGGCACCCGCATCCTCGCCGAGACGATACTGAGCTATCTGAAGGCCGGCTTCTCGGCCGAGGAGATATTCAGGGACTATCCGAGCCTTCCGGTCGACGGTATCGATGCCGTGAGCCGCTGGGCGGAAGCGACCTACGCGGCCGTTTTCGGCGACGAGGACAGGCTCCTCGTCGGCCGCCTGCAAGAGATCAGCATCACCGATGTCCTCAAATCTGATGATGCGCATCGGCTTTGCCTCGGGCTCTGTCGGGCGAGCGTCCTCGAACATCGAGCGACGCAAGGCGTCGCAGCATCGACCGCGCCCGTGATCCGCATCCGAGCTCCGGTCGCAAAATCGATCTCGATCGATCCGCCGCTGCTGGCGGGCGTGACTGGACAAGGCGTCGGCCCTGACCCCGCGACCACCATTGCCGGTACGAAGCCACATTGGGAGGCATCCTTCGGCTCAGGCCGAAACGACCGTCGCCATCGCAGCAGCAATGAGCGTGAAACGCCATACCGCCGCGCTGTTGCCGCGACTTGGCGCGGCGCCTGTAAGCTCTCCAGAACAATCCTGAGCTTCTCATCCTCGGACCAGCGCCGCCGCCGGCCCGTATCCACCACCTCAAGCCGATCGACTTGGGCACTGCGCCTATCACTGTCCATAAGGACAGTTCTCAACAACTCGCCTCATTCGGCAAGGCGGCCTTCACCGGACGCGTACTGTTCCGGCCGGTGGCCGCGGAATACTCCGGCAGGACGCATCTCAAAGGCCTCAAAGCGGGTCGAGCCACCTCATGCCGCGGCGGACCGGTGGGCGGTCGAAGGCATGGCGATGCGGGCGAGGGAACTGGAGGATGGGTGCCGCAAGGCGGGACGGCCTCGCTCCGCCATCCTGGCTTTCCGCAACGCCTGGCGATGGCTCTGCCGATGGGTTCGCGGAGGGCGATAGTCTTGCTGGCACCTGTTTACGGCGCGGCGTCTGGTCGCCCAATTCAGCGGTTGAACGGTCGACGCTTAGCCATTGGCACTCAACGAGATTTTGGTTGGCTGAACCCCCGAAACTCCCCGAGCCTTGGCTTAGATATCCGATAGCGGCAGCAATGAACGATGGATCATTGCTCTTGAGCGCAGCTTCTAGGTGGGCGGTTTAGAACCTTCACGCCAAATATTCAGGCGTCAGAACCGCGCTTCTGGGCAGCGAATTCCAGTTTACTTCCCATCACGCGCAACCGGCCTTGCATGCTGCTAACCGATCGACGCGGAGCGACGCCCGGACGAAGAAGGCGCGCCGTTTCTAGATAGGCTGTTGGATGGGCATCCGAAAATCCTGGGATCGGCTTGAGTGTTGCCTGCCCAGATCTTATTACCCAGTGCAGATCACTCATCGAGAAAATTTCTTTGAACACCATGCCTTAAGCGCCCAAAGTTCAACCGCTGATCGGCCTGACAGACGCGAAACGATACCGCCGTCATTCTGGTTTGCGGCGGCGACAAGCTGACCCAGAACCAGGACATCAGGACCGCCAAGCGGACGGCGAAGGAGTTTGATATGCCGCTTAAGACAACCAAGTTCGACGTTCAGGACTACCTGAAGACACCGGATCAGCAGATCGCCTATCTAGAAGCAGCGCTTGAGAGCAATGACCCTTCGTTCATCGCTGCCGCTATCGGCGATCTAGCTAAAGCCCGGAGCGACGCTGACAGGGTGAGCCCCAGGAAGGGCCGCCCGTAGAGTTTCATCAAGACGAGGAGGAAGGCACGCCGTTCCGCGCCGGATAGTGGGAAGGGACATCCGACGCTTGTGTATTGCTGGCTGCGCCTGTGTTTGTAGCTAGTGAAACAAGGACAAAATCTCTTGGAAAGCCATTGCTTAGGCGCTGAAAGTTCAGTCGTTAGATTGACGCGTCGAACGAACGATCAGACTCTGATTGAGCGCGAATGACTCAGATCGAACGCGAAACGACAAATATTTGATCCAATTGTACATAAGATATTCCATAATATACCTTATGCGAATCGTGGATATCTAGGCCGCGGTACTGTGATTTCATGATCTCCGTCGATCGGAACCGTCCTGGTGAACGAGGCACCTGGCAGCTAAAGCGGCGTGATGCGCACATGCAGGACGGCGGCGCGCCCGTCATCCACAGCAGCCAGGCAACGGTTGATCGCCGCATCAAGCTGGAGCGGGTCAACGACTTCCTCGCCGTAGCCGCCGAACGCGGATGCAACATCGGCAAAGCGCCGGCGCTCATCCTGCCGGCCGGACGCAAGCCGCGACTGGAATGAATTTGTCCCCTGCGCCACACCGTCGGGATAGACTCGCTGAACCGACGCTTTGACGGCTTGCCATCCACCATTGTCAAGGACGACGGTAAAGATCGGCAATTGATAGTGCTGGGCCGTTGCGTAGACGGAATCCGGTGCGCAGAAGTGGAAGGCGCCGTCGCCGACGACCTGCACCACCCGGCGGGATGGTTGCGCCAGCCTGAGGCCGAGTGCCATGCCGCCACTGAATCCCAGCCCGCCGCCGGCCAGACCGACATAGCTGCCCGCTTCTGTCCGCTGAATTTGCTGTTGCAGAAGCGGCCCGTTGCGGACCGCTTCATTGATGACGACGTCGCTCGGCGAAAGCGCTGCGCTCAGCCGGGCAAACAGGTAGGCGGGATTGATCGCACCCTGAATGCCCTCCACGGCCGCAGCTGCGCGATGCCGTGCCTCGGCCGCTTCGCGCGCAGGGGCCCAGCTCGCGATCCGCGCCTGGATCTTGCTCCGGTACGCCTCGTCTGCCCGTTGTTCCACAATATCCAGCACTTGCTGCAGAACGGTCGCGCAGTCGCCCTGCACGCGCATATCGGTGGCAAAACCCCACATCGGAAAATCTGCCTTCAGCGGATCGACATCGATCTGGATCCACCGCCCGGCTGCGGCTGCTTTCAACGATTGCGGCACGAAAGGCACATCGACGTCGAGCAATAGCCCGAGATCCGCCTGTGGCACGACCGCGGCCGGATCAAATCCCGCAAAGCATGGTGACTCCTGCGAGATACATAGATCGATCGAATTGAATTCAACGACCCGGATGCCGCAAGTCCTTGCCAGCCGGTCGAGCGCGGCGACCGCTTGCGGTTTGCGGCCAAGATAAGCGGTCACGGCAACCGGATTCTCCGCACTCATGAGGGCTTCGGCGATCGTGGCCGCGCGCGCCGGCTCGACGCCCCCTGCCCGAACGCTGCCGTAGCGCGCTGGCGGATACGCCGGCATTGCGGAATCGTCCCAGGTCTCGGCCAGCGTCTCACGCGGCAGCAGCATGTAGACGGGCCCGGGCGGATCGCTCTGCATGAAGGCCGCGGCGCGGGCCAACGCTTCCTTCACAACCACCCCGGACGGCAGCGAATAGTCCCACTTCACATACGGTCGCACGATGCTGGCGGGATCGAAGCTGTCCTGGACGAAGTGGACATAGGTGTCGCGCGATCCCAGCAGTTCGCCATGCAGAGTAAATGGCGCCCGTCCGGCGAACAGCATGACCGGCAGGCGGTAGCGAAAGACGTTCTGGATGGCCATGCAGGCGTTGGCGGTGCCTGCGTCGACATGGACGAACACGGCCTGCCCGCGCCCGGTCGCGAGGGCGTAGCCCGCCGCCATGTGAACTGCGACCACTTCGTGGGGACACAATATCACTTGCGGGTGCCGGCGCCCTTCGCTGTCCCGGCGCGCGATCTCCTCGATCAACGAGACGTGGTCGGTTCCGAGATTGGCAAAGATGTAGTCGACCCCGATATCCGTGAGGCCCTCGAGGAAGTAGTGCGCAGTGCTGCGCTTCGTCATCTCTGGATTTCTTTCCCGGACATCAGAATGCAGCCTGGGTCGCGGTGCCGGCAACGATGTACCAGGTAACGATCAGACCGCAAATCAGCGCGCCCGGCAGCGATGTGCCGGTGCGTCGCCAAGTGAACGTCGAGATGATGGCGACGATCGCAAGCAGCGGGATGAACTGGATGCCGACGATGGTGGACAACGGCACGACCGGCGAGCCTGGGACGGGATTGATCAGTTTTCCGCCCAGCCATAGGGCCAGATACTGGCCGCCGATAAGGATCATGAAGCCAAGCGAAAGCGACAGGATCATCGCGGCGTAATGACCGGGAGCCGAGGCGCCGAGGCGGCTGAAGTTGCGGTGCGCCGCATGCAACGCGACGACGAAGAACAGGGTGAACGGCGTCAGGTACAGCAGAATGATCAGCCATTGCGTCGCACTCGGCAACTTGAATGCCACGACCCAGAACCGGAAGTCGATCTTGAACAGGACATCGGCCAGCCACAGCGCAACGAAACAGATCGCGGCGGTTGCGACCGCAATCAGTATCGAGGGAGCCAGGACACCCTTTCGGGTCGCCCGCTTCGGCAACAGAGGAAACAACGCCAGCGTAATCGCCGTGTTGATCAGAGCCCAGACTGCGATCTGGGTGGTGAAGGATTGCGGCAGGAAACGGGATGCGGGAAGCCACGTAGCTCCAAGTGCAAAGGCCGGATAATATGTGATGGCCGGCAGCAGCGCCGTGATCCAAAACGCGATCCACCAGCGTCCGTTCTGCGTGGACGGCGCCGAGGTCGTCGCGCCAGCGCCGGACGGGACGACGCGGAGCGTCGAAAATGGCGCCGTGCCGAGCAGAATTTCGAACGCGCCGAGCAACAGAACGACAAGTCCGATAAAGGCGATCAGCGTCCCGATTTCCTTCCGGAGCCAGATCTGATCGGTCGATGGCAACGGTGTGCCCCCGGCCAGCGTTTTACCGAACCAGTCGAGACTATAGCCGATCGCCTCATGCGAGAAATGATCGGCGGGATGGGTGATTGCCGGCGTGTAAAGAACCCGTGCCGTGCCCTTGGCGATATCGCCATACACCCTGCCCGGTTCGATCGGTCCCGCAACACCGAATACCGCGCCAAGCTTTGCCGACTTGGGAATATCAGCAGCATACTCGCTGCCCCACATGATCAGTGAAAACTCGTCGTATTTCGAGAAAACGAGTGCGAGATTGCGTGGCCATGCAGGCGTTCCGTCGGCCGCGAACGGCTTTCCGGTCGAGGAGCCCTCGAGCACGATCGACCTGTATGCGTCGGGCATCGCCGTCGCCGCGGCCAGCACGGTCCAGCCGCCCATCGAATGCCCTTCAAGCCCGATGTTGTTCTTGTCGACATAGGGCAGGCTCCGCAAGTACGCGAGTCCGTCGGGGCCGCCAAAGCCGTTGGCGATCGCCGGCGGATCACTGTAGCCGTGACCGGTCTGGTCGAGCGCCACGACGACATAGCCGCGACGCGCGAACTCGATCGCAAAGCCGTCCTGCGTTTCGCGCGAATTAA
The DNA here is from genome assembly GCF_016031625.1 of Bradyrhizobium agreste. GTDB lineage: Bacteria > Pseudomonadota > Alphaproteobacteria > Rhizobiales > Xanthobacteraceae > Bradyrhizobium > Bradyrhizobium agreste. The sequence goes on from NZ_JACCHP010000003.1 coordinate 183,530, forward strand.
GATAGCCGTGGACGGCAAGGATGCCCGGTGCAGGCGTCTTCTCGGTGGCGCCAGCTGGAATATAGACAAGGGCGCTCATGGTGTTGCCCTTGGCGCCTTTGAAACGCACGTCTTCGATGCGAATTCCATTCGCGGTCTGGGTGAAGTGGGCGAGCAACCCGCCGAGAAGGATCAGAACGGCGCCGATCGCTGCCAAAATCCCTTTTTGACTCATCAAGTCCCTCCCCCCCTGGTTGGCTTCCTGCCGCGGCAGGCTCAGGCCCGGTCTGGCTGCGCGCAGCGCGCCTGGATTTCGTTGCGGGCCCATTCCGCTACCGAAATATCTTGCAGGTTCCGACGCTTCAGATTAGTCACAAAATTCTTATCGATTCATAAGGTGAACTCATGATCCCGACGATGCGGCAACTCGAAGCCCTCGTTCTGGTCTATCGCCATGGCAGCCTCACCAAGGCCGCCGCCGAACTGCGCGTGAGCCAATCGGCGGTCAGCCTGCTGATCAAGCAAATCGAGGAGAACTTTCAGCTTAGATTGTTCGACCGTACGACCCGGGCGCTGCATCCGACGCTAGCTTGCAAGGATGCGGTGCCGATTGCGGAACGGATACTGGCCGGCGCCAACGGATTGGCCCGGTACATGAGCGATCTGGTCGAGGTCAAGGCGGGTCGGATTACCATTGCAGTGTCGGCCGGAGTTGCGTCCGCGTTGCTCCCCCGCGTGCTGGCCCGATTTCGAGCGGACTATCCCGACGTTCGCGTCGAGCTGTTCGATGTTGCGCCTGATGACTTGCTTCCGTTCGTCACCGCCGGCGAGGCTGAATTGGGCATCGGCAGTGTTGAAAACGTCGATACGCTCGACGCGAAGATCGAGACACTTACACATAGCTCGCTGTCGGCGATTGGGGTCAAGAACGGCCATTTTGAGAAAGCTTCCCGGCTCAGTTGGGACAGCCTCGAAAATTGCGACTTGATCACAATGCGTCGCGGAACACGGATCAGGTCGCAAATTGATGAGGCCCTTGCCAGGACCGGTCGTCAGCTAAAGCCGAAGCTCGAGGTCTCTCTCATCACGACCGCCCTGGCGCTGACGGCGGAAGGCGCCGGAATAAGTATCTTGCCTGCGCATATGCTTCCGGAGACGCAATTCCCGACTCTGACGGCCGTTCCCTTGTCTCGCCCCACGATCATCAGACACGTTTCTTTGGTAAGCCGGGCCGATTTCGTCCGCTCGCCGGCGGCCCAACGCTTCGTCGAGACAGCGAAGCAGGTCTTGTCAAATCGACGCACTGCCGACCGAAGAGGCGAGCTGCCTGCCCATTCTAAATCGAAAACAGGCTAGTCACCCGGCAAGTTCTGTAGCCCGGAGCTGCGGCCGCTGGCCGACTGGCCCGCCTCAACACAGACGTTATGAGCAGCTCAAGACGCCACCGTTTCCAATTGCTGCATTGCAGGATTCATAAGGCGACTTCATCAGTCGATGAGTATTTTGGGCCTAACGCGACACGTCGGGAACCAGCAATATAACCAGCAATATAATCTGCCGCGCGCGTCACCTGCGACGGGAGGCGAACGACTCGGGCCTGACAGGAAAGGCACCGGTAACACCATGAGAAGACTCTCAAGCGCAGTGATGGCCATCGTGCTCGTGTGCCAGTGGGCCGCGATAGGGAGCGGCAGGGCCGCGACCGCCTATCCTGAACGTGCGATTCGCCTCGTCGTCGGCTTTCCCGCCGGCGGCAGCTCCGATGCAATCGCCCGCATCGTGCAGCCGACCGTCGAAAAGCAATTGGGGCAGCCGCTGGTGATTGAAAACCGTCCGGGCGCAGGTGGCGCGATCGCGCTTGGCATGGTCGCCAAAGCGCCGCCGGACGGGTACCTGATCGGATTGGGCGGTGCGGCGGGGCTGGGCGTTAGCCTCGGGGTTCAGGACAACGTTACCTATGACGCGCACAGGGACCTTGCGCCGGTGACCGGTCTTGCGTCGGTGCCTTTCATTCTGGCGGCATCGAATTCCCTGCGAGGGAAGACGCTTCGCGACATCATCGCTCTGGCAAAGCAGCCGAACAAGCTTGCCATTGGTCATGGCGGCAACGGCACGCTGATGCATCTCACCAGCGAGATGTTCAATCAGATGGCGGATACCAGGCTCGAGCTAGTGCCCTATAGGGGCATGGCGCCGGTCGTTACCGACCTGATCGGCGGGCATATGCCACTCGGGATCGTCGATCCTCCGTCAGCGATGACCGCGATCGAGGGCGACCTGATCATCCCCGTGGCCGTCTCCTCGGCTCATCGCTATCCACGTCTTCCGGAAACGCCAACCTTTGCCGAACAGGGCCTCACCGGTTTTGAGGCGACCGGCTGGTTCGGCATCGTCGCACCGGCGGGAACACCCGGCGAGATCGTCGAGAAAATCAACTCGGCGTTCGTGACGGCGCTCAGCGATCCGGCGATCGTGGAGCGAATCCGCGAGCTGGGCTCTGACCCGATGCCGATGACGCCGGCGGACTTTTCGCGGTTCATCGGCGGTGAGGTGAAGAAATGGGAGGCTGTTACCGCAAGGGCAAAGAAAAAATAGAGATCGGCCCGGCCTTTGATCCCCGACCGGCGCCCAACATTTGACGGCGCCTGATTGCTGTAAGCTCCTGCGGCCCCCTTCCCGTGTTCAATCCTTCGGTTAGGGCCCCCGTGGTTGGATTGCTCCGGCGAACCTTCCGCTTGCGGTGGGCAACGGAAAATTCGGAGAGTGTGGGCCAGTTCATAGAATTGAACGCCCGAGAGCCGCACAATTCGCAAATAGCGTTGCATAACGAAACACGTTTCGGTTGCCGGGCCCTGGCGCACAGACGCGTTGGGCCCGCGCGCGACCCGGGGGGCCAAAGACATGCGTCGCGATTTGACCATCAAGACCGGCAACATGGCCGGTACGTCCGATTTCAGGGTGATGGCTCCGATCAAGAAGGGGTTCGTGCCGTCCCTGGATGCGACCACGTACAAGACGCGCGTCAAGTACGTGTTGCGGGCGCTGAACAGCGGACGCGCCAATGCGTATGAATACGAGCTCGCCCGCGTGCTGTCCGATTCCGTGGACCGCGTCGGTCGGATCCACTCGGTGGGCATTGCCGTGCTCGAGCCTGAGGACGAATCCGTCGATGCCACGGACTACGTGCTGCTGACGGCGACGTTCGACGGTTCGTGGGAGGCCTATGTCCGCGTCATCTGGCAGAAGGCTGCCCGGCTGCTCGATCTCATTTTCTGCAATACCGAGGGTTATTGGCTCGGTCACGAGAACACCTACGAAGACTGGGGTATCTGGCTCAAGAGCAGGCAGACCGAGGCCTATTTCCTCTATGCCACCCCCGACCTGACCGTGGATGACACGCGCTTCCTGCGGATGGAGGAGCGCGTCTATCGGCGCGCCTCGGGCGCCGGCGCCGATCAGATCGTCACGCGGATCAGGATTCCGTCGCCGGAAGAGATCGCGCGGCGCTCGGTTTTCCAGGGCGTCGATCCGACCAATGCCGGCTTCAGCGAACCGCTGACGCCCGAAGCGGCCGGCAGGCCGGCCTTCCGCCACGGCATACTTGCGCTGGCGGGGCTCTACCGCCTGGCCGACTTCTATCCTCCGGGGACGCATGATGGCGTGGTTCTACATCGGGCCGCCCACGAGCTGCTGCCGGAATTCGTCACCATGATCAACAACCCCGCCTATGCGGAAGGCGTCAAGCGCGCCAGCCGGCGCTATGAGGAAGCCCTGCGCTGGTTGATGACCCCGCCCGACGTGGCGCCGGTACGGCGTAACCTGCCCCTCGCCTTGCCGGCCAAACCGCCGTTGGACGATCCCGGCAACGTGCAAGGCGGGATCGTCACCGCCTACCCCGATTCGGATCACGGCTGCCTGTTGCTGTTGCAGTTCGCCAATCCGGCCGCACTGGCCGCGTTTCTCGACGTCCTCAAGGTGACGTCCGAAGCCGACGTTCCGACGCCCGGGCAGATCGTCACCAACATCGCATTCACGGTCGAGGGACTGCGTCAGGCCGGCCTGTCCGACGAAGAGGTGCGCACTCTGCCGGAAGAGTTTGTGCAGGGCATGGAACGACGCGCCGGCCTGCTCGGCGACGTGCGCTGGAATCATCCCCAGCGCTGGCGCCTTCCGGCCAGCAATTGGGCGCTCGGGATCAACGCGCCGGACCTGCCCGAAGGCGACCCGGCGCCGCGCATCAGCATGAGCTCGGTCCATGCCGTCCTGCAGCTCCGCCTGTTGCTGTCCAAGGATGCGCAGACGACGGCCGATGCGAGAAATGCGTTGATGGCGGAAATGACTCGGCTGGTCGAGGTTGATGCGGGTGTCAGACCCCTTTCGATTCAGTGGATGCAGCGCCAGCGCGATAAGCGATCCGGCACCATGCAGGACCATTTCGGGTTCACCGACGGCAGCTCGAACCCGGTGCTGCACGAGCGCCAGGCCGGCAGGTCCTATTCCAATCAGGTGCATCTCGGCGAGATTCTGTGCGGCTACCCGAATCTCGCCGACGAGACGGCGCCGTTCGGCAACGCGACCAATCGTGCTCACGCGATGCTCCGAGACGGCAGCTTTATGGCATTGCGTAAGCTCCGACAGGACGTCGAGCAGCTCGAGGAGGTCCTCGCCCGCGCGACGCGACAGGCCACCGAGACGGCTGGACCGGACACACCTGCCCTGACGCGCGAGACGCTGATGGCCAAGATGATGGGACGCTGGCCGACCGGCCATCCCCAGGCCGGCCAACCCCTGACCCCTACTCCGCCGCCCGACGGGCAGTGCAACGACTTCAACTACATCCCCGATCCGCAGGGACAATTCTGCCCGTTTCACGCGCATATTCGGCGCGCCAATCCGCGCGTCGCGATCACCAAGGCGGATGCCGGCGCCCGGCCACCACGGATCGTCAGGCGCGGCATGTCCTATGGTCCGCCCGTCCGGCGTGATGACCCGCAAGCCGCCAAATCCACCCTGCAACAGGAGCGCGGCCTGGTTTTCATGGCCTACAATGCCAGCCTCGGCGAGCAGTTCGAGGTGGTGCAGAGCTGGCTCTCTGGCGGTAACAGCTCGGGTTCGACCTCGGGCGTAAGCGATCCTTTCCTTGGCCTCGCCGAGCCTGGCCGGCTCCGCCATTTCCGTTTCGAGCATGGCGGCCAGACCATGCGCGTGGCGCTGGACGGCTCGGACCGGCTCCACGACGAACCCCGTCCGTTCGTTCGTCTGGAATGGGGAGCGTATTTCTTTGCACCATCGAAGAAGGCGCTTGCCGATCTGCAGCGATGGGCGGCTGGCCAGGGACATAAACCGGCGGTGACCTGGAGCGCGGATCAGGGGGAAAAGGAGATCGCGCGTCTGCGCCTGATCGAGCGCCAGCAGGGCGAGGCCGCGGCGATGGCCGCGTGGAAGACAGCGCTAGAAGATCCGGATTCAGCCTCGCATTTCGTCAATGCGTCGATCTGGGCTGCGATCCGCGAGCGCCACGGCGGCGCGCTCCGCACGCCCTTCGGGGTCTTGGTGGCCGACCGCGACATGGTCTACCAGGTGTTCGCCGATTCCGACACCAAGCTGACCATCACCGGCTATCTTCCCCGCATGCTGCGGTCGTTCGGCATCCTCTATCTTGGCCGCGACGCCGGACAGCCAGACCAGGTCTACGAGCAGGAATCCGAGGCCTGCAACGCTGCGATCATGGCCCTCGACCAGCCCGCCGCATTCGAGCTGGCGCGCGCGGTCACGCAGAAGGTGCTGGGCTTCATGGTCAAGCAGACGATCGACTATGCCGCCAGCGACGGCGAAGCGAGCTGGGAACTGACCGTCGACGTGCATGAATTGGTGGATCCGCTGCTCGCCGCCTTCTGCGAAGCGTGGTTCGGGATGAGCGAAGAAGGGGGGCATTTCCGCCGCGTCGGCTATCGCTGGGATTGGAAGCCAGGCGAGCCGCCCGGTTATCCCGGCCATTTCCTCTCCCCTTCGCGCTACATCTTCCAGCCGCACCCGAACGCGACAGTGGAGGCGATCGGCGCGGCACATGGTGAGGCTGCGCGCCGTGCCATGGAAGGCTTCCTCACGCAGTTCGGGCCGACGAACGGGCCGGTGACAAAGGCGGTCTATAACTCGCCGCGGGGCACCGGCGACATTCCGTTCGTGGCGCGCACGGTCGCCGGCGCCATGATGGGATTCATTCCGACCGTCGACGGCAACCTGCGACGGATATTGAACGAATGGCTGCGCGAAGGAACGCTATGGGCGTTGCGCGCTCGCTATGCCGGCACGGTGGCAAAGAACTACATGGATGCCCTCAACCGGCTGAGGGACGACTTCATCCCGGCGATGCAGCTTCGCGCGGTGCCCGAACTGATCTGGCGGACGGCCGTCGTTTCGCAAACCATCGGAGGTGTCGAGGTCAGGCCCGGAGACGTCATCGTCGCCGGCGCGGTCTCCGCCACCCAGCAGAGTCTCGCCGAAGGTCGTCAGGACATCTATCACGCCTTCGGCGGCAACCGCAGGGTCACCGGGCATCCCACGCATTCATGTCCCGGAGCAGACCCGGCACTGGCGGTGATGCTGGGCTTCTTCAGCGCATTGGTGGAGACGGCGCTACCCTTGCGGGCCGGGCCCATTCCAATGAGCCTGACGATGGACGGACGAGTTCCCGCGCCGAGCCCACCTCCATCCTAATGCTCAAACCTAAAGTGCGATGACGATTGATCCTAATCGCATCGCGCTTTGGAGCCGTGGACAGGTGCGCAGCGACTAGACGGCACAATGCTGAGCGAGCTGATCGTTCGCGTAGATGATGGGCGTGCCGATGACGAGCCTGATCGTCTGCTCCGCATGCCAGTTCATGCCGAGCGCACGCAGTTTCTCCGCGGCTTCCATCATGGTCTGGCGAGCCGCCTCGCCCCGGCCCTGCCCTGCGAGAAGCTCGCCGCGCAGGGCCAGGTTCAGGGCCGCATCGCGCAGCGAACCGCGCCAGCCTGCGGAGGTTTCGGCCCGTCGCAACCAGCGCTCGCTAAGGCCGAAATCCTGGCGCAGGGCTGCGAGTTTCGCCAGCGAGCGGCATGCCGCCGCCTCGCCCAGTCGCTCGCCTTCGCGCGCGCGGCGCAGGACATGGGCGGCATACCGCCGCGCCGTCTCGACATCGCCTTCGGCCGTCGCCGCCTCGACCAGCCAGCTATATTGAACCGACGTGTAGAATTGAAAGTCGCGCCGCTCCATCCATTCCGCGGCATTCCGCAACTGCAGCAAGCCATCGGCGTCGCCGGTCGCCGACCAGCGGGCAAATCCCGAGGCGGCCCGGCAATCGGCCAGAAGCAGCAGGCTGCGCGTGTTCTCGGCGATGCGCGCCCCTTCCACGGCAAGCTGCTCCGCCTCCTGCCAGCGGCCCTGCCAGATCAGCGCGACGGCAATCCAGTTGCGCACGGAGTTGACGACCGGGTGGGTCGAGCCTTCGACCAGAGCCATGCCTTCACCGAAACAGGCGTGGGCGCCCTCGAAATCGCCGCGATCCGCGAGGATGCCGCCCTTGCATGCCAGCGCATAAGCCGCCCCGAAGGATATCGCACCATGACGCCGGCTGCGTTGCTGCTTGGTCGAAATGGCGGCGTCGATCAAGGCGATGGCTTCGTCGTACTGACAGCTTGCAGCCAGAATCTGCCCGAGCGTCGCTTCGATCTGGGCGATCAGGCGACGATCTTCGAGCTTGCGTGCCAATTCCAGTGCCGTCCGCGTGTGCGTCACGGCCTCGCGGAAGCGGCCGAACCCGTAGCACATCCAGCCGAGCCATTCGTAGGCGCTGGCCATCGCGGCGGTCTCGCCGAGGGAGGACGCGATCGCAACCGCGCGTTCGAACACGGAGGTATCGTCGGTCAGCGACAGCGGGTCGAAGATGTTGGCCATACCCAGCTTGTTGGCCAGCAAGCACCAGCGCAGCGATTGCTCGCGCGAGCGATCCGGCACGCGGTCCAGTGCTTCCATGGCAACCTGGTACTGCGCACTGGCACGATCGAGCGCAAATGCAGCCATGGCCTTGTCGCCGGCGCGTTCGGCATAATGGGCTGCGCTCTCCCAATGACCTGCGCCTCGCGAATGGTAGGCCAGGGCTTCCATCGCATCCTCGCGATCTGCCTGCTCGGACCGTGCCAGCAAGGTGGCTTCGATACGCTTGTGCAATGCCTGACGCTCGTGCAGGCCAATGCTGTCGTATACCGCATCGCGCGTGATGCCGTGCTTGAAGCGAAGGACGCCGCCCGCTGGATCGGCATAGAGAAAGTCGGCGTCGGCCAATGCCCGCACGATGGCCGGGTCGGGTTCGCTGCCGCAGGCCGACACCAGCAACCCGTGCGGCACGGTGTTGCCAATGACGGCCGCGGCGCGGACCACCTTCGCCTCATCGGGCGGCAGACGTGCCAGGCGTGAGGCGACCAGGGTTGCGATCCAGCCCTGTTTGCTGCGCACTTCGAACGAGAAAGGATCGTTGGCGGCGATGGAATGGCAGAGCTCTTCGATGAACAACGGCACCCCGCCCGCGTAGGCATGGATGCGGGCCACGAGGAAAGGATCGGCCTGCGGCACCCAGCGTCGAACGGCAAGGTCGGTTTCCTGCCCCTGAAACGGTTCGAGAAGCAGGTGCGGCGCGCCGGAAATCCAATCGGTGCCGTCCTCGCGCGGCCGGCTGGCGAGGATGACGCGAGGTCCATTGGGCAATTCCAGCAACGCCTGAAGCAATTGGCGGCTCGCGTCGTCGGACCATTGCCAGTCGTCGACCACCAGCACCAGCGGGCCCTGTGCCGACAGGCCGGCGAAGAACGCGAGCAGATCGCCGACGATGCCGTCGACGGTGATGCGGCCGCCGCGCGCATCGGCGCCCGCCGACGCCAGTGCGAGGATCGATTCTGCGTTCGGACCGAGCTCGGCCGCCCATGGCTCCAGCGCCGCGCGCGCCGTTTCCTTGGCCTCGACGATCGAGGCGTCCGGTCGAATTCCCAAGGCAGCGCGTAGCATCTGCAGAAATGGTTGCAGAACCTCGGCACCGACGTAACTCTCGCAACTGCCTCGCAGCAGCCTGAAGCGCTCGGTGCCGACGTGCCCCAGCACTTCTTCCAGCAGGCGCGTCTTGCCGAGTCCCGGTCCGCCGACGACCACCGTGCAGCGTTGCGCGGGCGCAGCTGCCTCGCTCAGAAAGCGGGTCAGGAAGCCGAATATCTCGTTGCGGCCGATGAAGGGCGTCAGGCCGCGGCGCGAGGTTGCCTCGAAGCGCCGGGTCGCCGTGCTTCGGCCCAACACCAGCCTCGCCTGCGGCATTCCGGAAGCCGCCGGGAGGTGGGCGGCGAGCTCGAAGAAGTTGCCATGCGGCCCAAGGGCATCCAGGCTGGCCAGGATCTCATCCGGACCGGCGTGGCGCGACAGGTGCGCTGCCGTGTTCACGACATCGCCGATCAGGTCATACCGGCCGGACTCGATGTCGCCCTGGGTCAGAAGCACGGTGCCGGCATGGATACCCGAATGCATTCGAAGCGGCATCAGCGCCGGCGACACGCCGTCGTGGCGCAGCTGCCCGACCCATTCGTGAATGTCGAGTGCTGCCTCCGCAGCACGACGCCCGTCGTCTTCGCCGGACTTTGGAAAACCGAAAATAGCGAGGGCACCGTCTCCCTGGGTTCGGATGATGCGACCGCCGTGCTTCGCCACCGCGCGATGCCAGATCTGCCGCAATTGGCCGAGGAGTTCGGAAAGATGCTCGGACTCGATATCCCGGCCCAGGGCCGTTGATCCGACAAGGTCAGAGAACAGCACCGTCAATCGATGCCGTTCGCCTCTTGGGTCGCGGGTCTGCGTAATCATCGCCAATCGCAGCCAACTCGTTGACGAAATACAAAAACGGTCTCCAGCTGGTGCCGGAGCGGATGCAGCAAGTATTGCAAAAGGCCATAGTAACTCGCCTAACCCCCAAGTGGAAGCTCGCGCGATTGCATCGGCCTAACCTGTTCAAAAAGCTCATGTCTTGCCCTTGCCGGACGGCGCGTCGCCGCCTCGCCTGCACAGGCCAAGGCGGTGGATCAAAGCCGGAGGATATCGAGCTGGCGTTGCTAGCGGAGCGGCAGCCGCTCCAACTGGCTCTGCGCCTTCTTGACCGCGGCCGCATACCAGCTCTGGCTCGGGGCTTCCTTGGCGAAGCACGAAGTGAAGGCGGTCATAGCCTTGTCTTCGCGGGTCATCTCGCCGCGCGGGTCTTTCTTGTCGACGGGCTTTGCCATCATCTGCTTCCAGACCTTCTCGCAGGCCGGGATCGGGGTGGTCTTCACGACCTCCCTTGCCGCGAGGAAATAGACGTTGTCGCCCTGGATGGCGACAACGTCGATTTCGTCCGGCGGACCCTTGAGGTCGCCATTGCCGCGCACGCCGAGCACAGCGGCCGCGACGCTCGCCCTTGCCGGCTTGGCGATCGGCAGCTCCGCATAGATCGCGAAGGCGGCGTCCTGGATGGCGTAATAATAGAAGCGGTCGGATTTCAACGCGGCGCCGCTCTCCTGCGGCATGCCGTCGTCGCGATGCTCGCCCAGCCAGTGCTTGAGCAGCCCGGTCGTGGTCACCACGGCCTGCATCTTGTCGCCTTCGGAAGCGAAGCTCAGCCCGTCGAGATGGCCGAAGCCGCTGTCGCTCCTGAACAGCGTATCGACGTTCGACTTGCCCTCGGCCGGGAGCCCCTTGATTGCGACCGGACCGATCAGACCACGCAGCACGCCAGTCAGCTCATTCACGGCCGCATCGTGTTGCCTATAGATCTCGTCGCTCTCCTTGGCGTTCGAGAATTTCGCGATGTAGCGGTCGCGCAGGTCGAGATAGTGTTGCTCGGGCGCAGCCGCCTTGGCGGGCGCGGCCAGGACGAGCAGGCAGAGCAAGGCAAGCAATCTCATTTGCAATTCCGGAAGACTGGAGATCGATCTCCGATCTTTGTGCCAACGCCGGGTGCGAAGGTTCATCCGTTCGCGGAATGCGGGCGCCCTACTCTGCCGGCGTGAGTTGCTCCCGGTTCAGCCGCAGGGCCGCGGTCTCGCGCACGCGAACGCGCGCGCGGCGCTTGCGCCACCAGATCACGACGCCGGTGACCGACAGCGCGGCCACCACGAGGCCCATCACCGAGATCAGGATGCGCCCGAACAGTCCAACGATGCGGCCCGAATGCAGCGGAAACTGCGCCTGCACGAAGATGTCGGCGGCGGTACCGACCCAGGGCAGTCGCTCGCCAATGGGGCGGCCGTCCTCGCTGTCGTAATAGAGCTGCGCCGGGCCGACGCCGCCGGCGCCGTGATCGTCGCCGGGGTGGAAGAAGGCCGCGGCATAGACGCCATGGGCTGGACCGTAATTGATCGAGCCGACGGGGACCGTCCATCCACGCGCCTTGCCGTCGGCCGCGGCGCGCGCGGCGATGTCGGCGAAGGTGACCTTGGGCTCGATGGGATCGTCAAGATCGCGATACGGCCGCTGCTCATAGGGCGTCGGGGTGTAGTTCGAGACCATCTTCATGAGCGGCGAGAACACCTCGAAATAGAGGTTCAGCGAAAACGCGGTGAAGGCGATGATGAACAGCACGCCCCACGTCCAGAGGCTGAAAGCGCGGTGGATGTCGAAATTGATCCGGTAGGCGCTGCCCGAGGTCTTGATGGTCCAGGCCGGCGCCCAACGCGCCCAGAAGCCACGCTCGAGCTGGCGCGCGACTTCGGGCGCCCGCGCGGCCTTGGCGCGCCGGCGCGAGGGCAGCGTCAGGTAGAAGCCGACGAAGCAATCGATGGTCCAGATGATGGCGATGATGCCGAGCACGCGCATGCCCCAGCGGTCGCTGCCCCAGAATTCCGGGATGTGCATCGTGTAGTGCAGCTTGTACAGAAACGAGACGAAATTCTCGCGCGTGACGGGCCACACCGCGCCCCAATAGCGCCGGCCGAGCTCCGCGCCGGTGTTGGGATCGAGGAAGACCTGATTGTAGTCGAGCGGGTAACGCTTGCCCGTCGCGGGATCGATCCGCGGCATGACGAAGAACCACAGCGAGTGGCCCTGCTCCGGCGTCATGAAGAGGTAGACGACGCGTGCGCGGGGATCGCGCTGCTCGATCATCTTGGCGAGCTCGATCGACGGAATGGCCGGGCCCTTCGTTGAGACATCGAACAGATGGCTGTTCAGGACGTCGTCGATCTCGTGGTCCCAGGAGATGATCGCGCCGGTAATGCCGGAGAAGAACAGGAATCCGGCCGTGAGCAGTCCCGCCCAGCGATGCAGCCTGCCGAATATCGCTCTCATGGTTCGCCTCTCATCAAGAGGTCTATCGCATATTTGGGCGCTAAAGCCCCCACAGCGTCATGGCCGGGCCTGTCCCGGCCATCCACGTCTTTTCCCCTGCACAAGAGAACGTGGATGCCCGGGACAAGCCCGGGCATGACGACCTTCTGTGAGAGTTCGAATGCGATCGCCATCAATTTCACCAACGATAAGTCAGCTTGCCGATCGCCTTGCGCCCCTCGGCGTAGAAGCAGCCCGCGAGGCTGTAGCACGCAGCGACGTAGCGCGTGTCTGCAAGGTTGGTCACGTTCAGCGACAGCCGCCAATTGTCATGGGTATAGGCCAGGAGCGCGTCCAGCACGGTCGAGGCGCCCACCTTGAAGGTGTTGGCGTCGTCGCCCCAGGTCGCGCCGACATGGCGGATGCCGCCGCCGAACTGCAGGCCGGCGAGCGGCCCGTTCTGCAGCGTATAGTCGCTCCACAGCGAAGCGCGATTGAGCGGCACGGTGGTCGGCGCCTTGCCGACATTCACCGGATCGTGCGTGACGATAGCATCGACATAGGCATAGGCCGCACGCAGGTTCCAGCCGTCGGCGAGCGACATGGTGCCTTCGAGCTCGATGCCGCGCGACTTCACCTGCCCGATCTGCTCGTAAAAGGTGGCTGCAGGCACGTACACAGCGACGTTGTCGCGCGTCAGGTCGAACGCGGCGAAGGTGAATAGCGCGTTCCAGCCGATCGGCTGGTACTTGACGCCGACCTCGTATTGGACACCGGTCTCGGGATTGAGCATCCGTCCGCCAAAGCCGGTCGCGAGCAGCGGCAGGAACGATTCCGAGTAGCTGAAATAGGGCGCGATGCCGTTGTCGAAATTGTACATGACGGCGGCACGGCCGGTGAAGGCCGAAGCGTCCTTCGCGACCGTCGTGTTGGCGATGCCGTTGTCGACCTGCGTCGTCACGAAATCCTGACGTCCGCCGAGCTGGAACGAGAGCCGGCCGAGCTTGATCTGATCCTGCGCATAGAGGCCCACCTGCGACTGTCTAACACCAGTCTTGTCGCTCGGCAGCCCGTCCACAGCATAATCGTAGCTGTACACCGGGTTGAAGACGTTGATCGTCGGAGACGAGGTCGTCACGCCATAGGCGGTGTCGCGGAAAGAGGTGTTGCGGTAGTCGACGCCGACCAGCATGGTGTGGCCGAGAATGCCGGTGTTGAACTTGCCCTGGAGCTGATTATCGACGGCGAAGGAGTTGATGTAGGTGTTGCTGTAGCTGCCATAGCGCGCGAGCTGCCCTGCGGCTTCGTCGGTATAGCCGCCGCCGTAAAACACCTTCTCCTCGTTGTGCTGGTAGGCGTAGCGCAGGTTCTGGCGAAACGTGAGGTAATCGCTGAAATCGTGCGAGAGCTGGTAGCCGATCGTTGCGATCTCGGTGTTGAACGCATCGAAGCTCGGCACGCCCGCGAAGAACGAGACCGGGATGGTGCGGCCGTTGTTCGGCCAGACCGTGCCCGAGGCCGGCAGGAACTGGAGGCCCCACCCTGCCCGGTCCTTCTGGTAGTTGGCGAGCAAGGTGATGGTGGTGTCCTCGCTCGGCTTGAAGGTGACGGCGGGCGCGATGAAGACGCGATTGTCCTTGCTGAAGTCGACCTGGGTCTCGCCGTCGCGCACGACGCCGGTCAGGCGCCACAGCACCGTGCCTTCCTTGTTCGCGGGGCCGCCCATGTCGAACTGACCCTGATAGCGGTTGAAGCTGCCGCCGGAGATCGAGACCTCGCCGAACTGCTGCGCCGTCGGCAGCTTGGTCACGTAGTTGAGAATGCCGCCGGTGCCGCTGCCGCCATACATGGCGGAGGACGGGCCCTTGAGCACCTCGATGCGCTCGGCCCCATAGGGGTCGAGGCCATTGAAGTGCACGTAATTGCTGGAGGGAATCCGCAGGCCGTCGACAAAGAGGCCCGGCATCGTCATGTCGAAGCCGCGGATCTGGAGGCCGCCGAAGCGGGTGTCCGAGCCGCCATTGACGTCGCCGCTGACGCCGGCGGTGTAGCGCAAGGCTTCGCCGATCGACACCGCGCCCTGGTTTCTGATCTGATCGGTGGTGATGACCGACACCGACTGCGGCGTTTCGATCAAGAGCGTATCGGTCTTGGTTGCGGTGCCGCTGCGCGTCGCGACGAAACCGCGTACCGGGCCATTGGCGCGTTCGCCCGTTGCACCGTTCGATGCGGCCGACTGGGTTGGTGCAGCCTGCTGCGCCGGAGCGCGGCGATTGGCGCGTGCGGTGCGCGTCGCCGCCGCCCGTCGCGACGACGCAATCGCCGAAGGAAGCGCGCGCTGCGCCGGCGCTTCGACGGTGACCGGAGGAATCTGCGTCTGCGCCTCCACGGCAGCGAAGGGAACGAGAGAGAATGTACTGACAGCCCCGAGCAAAAGCACCTGAATCTGTCGACGACGCGTGCCGCCACGCGAAGAAAGTTGAAAGTCGCTCACGTATTTCGAGGCCCCACGCACTGCCGGCTTCGCCGGTACCGTTCTTGATGCCTCGCCCTAACTCAGGCGGTTTTCGAGCGCGAGAGGAACCGGGTTAGAATTTCTCCAGACGTGTGCGCAGCATGTGCGGCGAATGCGCTCAGGCATGCTTCGCAGTTTGGAATGTTTCCAAGGCAGAAACAGAATCGGCTTGTCAGCAACATCAGGAAACGATTCAGCGATGCCGCAGCCGTCGTTTGAAGGCGCTGGGTGCGTCTCCGACTCTCGCTGAGCGGTCCGACGTCCACGTGGCTAGCGAGACTTTTCGATCTTCACGTCGTGCGTCACGAACGTCTCCAAATCCACTTTGCGGCGATGCTAGCCTATTCGGCCTCACAAATATGGGACCCGGTTGCGCTGCAACGCGTACTCGACAGGCGGGGACCATTGCGCCTATCTTCCGCCCCATGAGCTACGATCACGACCACCATCACGATCATTCCGAGCTGTCCGAGACCGAGCTGCGCGTCCGCGCGCTCGAGACGATCCTGACGGAAAAGGGCTACATCGAGCCCGCTGCGCTCGACGCCATCATCCAGGCCTACGAGACCAAGATCGGCCCGCACAATGGCGCGCGCGTGGTCGCCAAGGCCTGGACCGATCCGGCGTTCAAGACGGCGCTGCTGCAGGACGGCTCCAAGGCCATCGGCACCCTCGGCCATATCAGCCGCGTCGGCGATCATCTCGTCGTGGTCGAGAACACGCCCGAGCGGCACAACATGGTCGTGTGCACGCTGTGCTCCTGCTACCCCTGGGAAATGCTCGGGCTGCCGCCGGTCTGGTACAAGGCCGCGCCCTACCGCTCCCGCGCGGTCAAGGACCCGCGCGGCGTGCTCGCCGATTTCGGGATCGCGCTGCCCAAGGACGTCGAAATCCGGGTGTGGGATTCCACCGCCGAGACGCGCTTCCTGGTGCTGCCGATGCGCCCCGCCGGCACGGAAGGCTGGAGCGAGGAGCAGCTCGCCGAGCTCGTGACGCGCGATTCCATGATCGGCACTGGTTTCCCCAGAACGCCGGGAGCACCGTCGTGAACGGCGTGCACGACATGGGCGGCATGGACGGGTTCGGCAAGGTCGAGCCCGAGCCGAACGAGCCGATGTTTCACGCGGAATGGGAGTCGCGCGTGCTGGCCATGGTGCGCGCGATGGGCGCGGCCGGCGCCTTCAACATCGACACCTCGCGCTTCTATCGCGAGACCTTGCCGCCGCATGTGTACCTGTCGAGCTCCTATTATAAGAAGTGGTTTCTCGGGCTCGAGGAGATGCTGATCGACAAGGGCTATCTCACCCGCGAGGAGGTCGCTGCCGGCCATGCGATGCAGCCTGCAAAGGCGCTCAAGCACGGCAAGTTCGACCGCGCCAATGTCGAGCGCGTGATGGTGCGCGGCAAGTTCGATCGCCCTGCCCCGGCGCCGGCGAAATTCAAGATCGGCGATCGCGTGCGCGCCAGGAATATTCATCCAGCCACGCACACGCGGCTGCCGCGCTATGTGCGCGGCCATGTCGGCGTGGTCGAGCTGAACCACGGCTGCCACGTGTTTCCGGACACGGCGGCGATGGAGCGCGGCGAGAACCCGCAATGGCTCTACACCGTCGTGTTCGAGGGCCGCGATCTCTGGGGCGAGGACGGCGATCCCACGCTGAAGGTCTCGATCGACGCATTCGAGCCCTATCTGGAGCCGGCGTGATGAGCAGCGCGCTTGCGGCCGCGGCGACGGCGGCGATCCCGAGCATTCCGCGCGACGACGACGGCCCGGTGTTCCGCGCGCCCTGGGAGGCGCATGCCTTCGCGATGGCCTTGAGCCTGCACGAGCGTGGCGTATTCACCTGGCCGGAATGGGCCGCAAGCCTCGCCGACGAGATCAAGCGCGCCCAGGCCGCCGGCGACCCTGATACCGGCGAGACCTACTATCTGCACTGGCTCGCCACGCTGGAGGGCCTCGTCGCGCGGAAAGGCGTCGCCTCATTGGAGACGCTGCACCGCTACCGCGACGCTTGGGACCACGCCGCGGATCGCACCCCGCACGGCAAGCCGATCGAGCTCAGGCCGGAGGATTTTGGCTAGCCGTCGCTGAGTTCGTCATTGCGAATCTCGTGGCCCGGACAAGCTGCAACGCGCCAGCGTTGCGGCGCAGAGCCGGGACCCAGACGGCGACACCATGCGTTACGGAAACATGGGCCCCGGCTCTGCAGCGCACCGCTGAAGGAGCGCTGCGCTGCGTCCTGGGCACGAGAGGAATATGACGCGGCCTAGCCGCCTGCCACAAACTCCCGCCACCCCTTCGCCCGCAAACTGCACGCCGGGCACTCACCGCAGCCATAGCCCCAATCGTGCGGCGCACCGCGTTCGCCGAGATAGCAGGTGTGGGACTGCTCGCGGATGAGATCGACCAGCCCATCACCGCCGAGGTCGTGCGCCAGCTTCCAGGTCGCGGCCTTGTCGATCCACATCAACGGGGTATGCAATTCGAACGTCTTGGCCATGCCGAGCGAGAGTGCGAACTGCATGGCGCGGATGGTCTCGTCGCGGCAGTCGGGATAGCCGGAATAGTCGGTCTCGCACATGCCGCCGACGATGTGGCTGATGCCGCGCCGGTAGGCCAGCGCCGCGGCAAAGGTGAGGAACACGAGGTTGCGGCCCGGCACGAAGGTGTTGGGCAGGCCGTCCGCGCCCATCGCGATCGCGACGTCGCGCGTCAGCGCCGTCTCGGAGACGGCCGCAAGCGTCGGGATCGACAGCGTGTGGCTCTCGCCCAGCCTTGCGGCCCAATCGGCGCGCAGGGCCTTGATGCCGTCGAGCAGCCGGTCGCGGCAGGCAAGCTCGATGGCGTGGCGCTGGCCGTAGTCGAACCCCAGCGTCTCCACGCGGGCGAAGCGGCTCAGCGCCCAGGCGAGGCAGGTGGTGGAATCCTGACCGCCGGAGAACAGCACCAGCGCGGTTTCGGAGGAAAGTGCATCACTCATGGCCCGCTTTAGCACCGCGCGACGTGCCCGCCAATCGGTGGAAATCGGCCTGTTCCGCCGCCTTGCGCTGGGATCGGGAGCCCGCTTTTGGCATAAGGCTCTGTATCCCAGGAGACTGCCCGACAATGACCCCTTCCCGCGACATTTCCCGCCTGATCGAGATCATGGCGGCGCTGCGCACCCCGGTGACCGGGTGCCCCTGGGATCTCGAGCAGGACTTTGCGACGATTGCGCCTTACACGATCGAGGAAGCCTATGAGGTGGTCGACGCCATCACCCGCGGCGATCTCGACGATTTGCGCGAGGAGCTCGGCGATCTCCTGCTCCAGGTCGTGTTCCACGCCCAGATGGCCTCGGAGCAGAACGCGTTCGATTTTGGCGACGTGGTCGAGGCCATCACCCGCAAGATGATCCGGCGCCATCCTCACGTCTTCGCCGACAAGGACGGCAATCTCGCCCCGCATCACGTCAAGGAAGTCTGGGACCGCATCAAGGCCGAGGAGAAGGCCGAGCGCGCCGCCCGCCGGCCGCCAGAGGACGTGCCAGCGCACAGGTCGCTGCTATCGAGCGTGAAGGCCGGCCAGCCGGCGCTGACGCGTGCGATGGAGCTGCAGCGCAAGGCCTCCACCGTCGGCTTCGACTGGAACGACCCGCGCGCGGTCTTGCAAAAAATTCGCGAGGAAGCCGACGAGATCGAAGCGGCATTGGACCGCAACGACCGCGCGGGCCTGGCGGAAGAGACCGGCGACCTGATGTTCGCCCTCGTCAACCTCGCCCGCCATGTCGACGCCGATCCGGAAAGCGCCCTGCGTGCGACCAACGCGAAATTCGAGCGGCGCTTTGCCTATATCGAGCGGGCGCTGGAGGCGCAGGGCCGGACGCTGGAGCAGGCTTCGCTGGCGGAGATGGACGCGCTGTGGAATGCGGCGAAGGGCGAGAAGGAACGCGGGGACGAGCGATGATGCTCGCCCCTTGCCTGGGCCTCAACGACGAAGGCAACGTCGGTCGTCTCAGTCGACAGCGCTCTTCTTTCCCTTGCCCTTTCCTTGCGCGTCGTCCGCAGCTCCCTCAATGATTGTCAGCATGTAGAGCGGAAAGGTAGCGGCCTGAAGCTCACCCTGAACGGTGAACCATTGGCAATCGATGTTGTTGCCATTGATCGAATGAACCGTCATCAAAGGTCCGCCGCCACGAAGACGGACACGATCTCCGAGATTCAACTGAGCGGCCATGGAAAACCTCGCAAATAAATCTATGGGATGCAAAAGCTGGTAAACCGAGATCGGAAGCCTCCGATACGGAACGTCCAGAGTAGAGGTTCTGGCGGCCAACGCAACTACAGATAGATCAAATCCATCGAGATTTCCGTGCGCGCATTGCGTCCGTCACGCCACGCGGGGCACGGCATCGAACCTGCTCACCACGATATCCCGCTTGGTCTCGTCCACCCGCACGGTCATGTCGAAGCGGCCGTCGTGCAGCTCCTTCGACAGCACCTCGGCATTGCGGTGCAGCCAGCTGATGCCGGCGCCGTCGCCGGCGTCGATGGAGAGATCGAGCGTGGTGCGCTTGGCGGCGAGCCGCTGCTCGATCGCGGCGAGCAGAGCATCGATGCCCTCGCCCGACACGGCTGAGACCAGCATCGCCGGATGATCCTCCGGCCTGCGCGCGGCGATGTTGAGCAGCTCTTCGCGTTGCTCGGGGTCGAAACGGTCGATCTTGTTCCAGACCTCGATGATGCGGCCGGAATCGTCCGGGTTGATGCCGAGCTGGCGCAGCACGGCGTCGACGTCGCTCTGCTGCGCCTCGGCGTCTTCATGCGAGATGTCGCGGACATGCAGGATGACGTCGGCCTCCAGCACCTCCTCCAGCGTGGCGCGGAAGGCGGCGACGAGCTGCGTCGGCAGGTTGGAGATGAAGCCGACGGTGTCCGACAGCATCGCCTTGCCGCCATGCGCCAGGTTGAGCGCCCGCAAGGTGGGATCGAGCGTCGCAAACAGCATGTCGGCCGCCTGCACGTCGGCACGGGTCAGGCGATTGAACAGCGTCGACTTGCCGGCATTGGTGTAACCGACCAGCGCGACGACACGATACGGCACGCGTTGACGGCCGGCGCGATGCAGACGCCGCGTCGCCTGCACCTTTTTGAGCTCGCTCTCCAGCTTGGAGATACGTTCCTGGATCAGGCGCCGGTCGGCCTCGATCTGGGTCTCGCCGGGGCCGCCCATGAAGCCGAAACCGCCGCGCTGCCGTTCGAGATGGGTCCAGGACCGCACCAGGCGCGAGCGCTGGTAATTGAGATGCGCAAGCTCGACCTGCAGCGAGCCTTCCCTGGTCTTGGCGCGGCGGCCGAAGATTTCGAGAATGAGCCCGGTGCGGTCGAGCACCTTGGCGTGCCATTCCTTTTCGAGATTGCGCTGCTGGATCGGCGACAATGCGCAATCCATCACCACGAGCTCGACCTCGAGGGTTTTGATCAGCCCGGCGATCTCCTCGACCTTGCCCTTGCCGATATAGGTCGCGGGCCGGATCTGGGAGACCGGAGCGACGATCGCATCGGCAATGACGAGATCGATCGCACGCGCGAGGCCGGCGGCTTCATCGAGCCGGGCCTCGGTGTCTCGCAGGGCATGAGTCTCCGATTGCGCGTCGGCGCTGCCCGCGCGCACGCGCAAGTAGGGGCCGATGACAAGCACCCGCCCCGTCTGCGTAGCCCCTGCCGACCGCGGACGGTCGGCATCCCCGTCGAAATTCCGGGGTTCCAATCAGATCACTCTCAAGCCGGCTGGTCCTCGCCGCCTTCGAACAGCTGAATCGGAGCGCCCGGCATGATGGTCGAGATCGCATGCTTGTAGACGAGCTGCGAATGACCGTCGCGCCGAAGCAGCAAACAGAAATTGTCGAACCAGGTCACGATGCCCTGGAGCTTCACTCCGTTGACCAGAAAGATCGTCAGTGGCGTCTTGGTTTTGCGAACGTGATTAAGGAAGGTGTCCTGTAGGTTTTGCGCGCGGTCTGCCGCCATTGTTTTTGTCTCGCTTTGAGTTTCTTTTTATTGCGCCGGATGCGGCCCTCTTTGTGGAGTTCGGGGCCTCCTCCGGTTGCCGTCCTTCATGAGATCCCCCTCGGAAGGAACAGCGGTTCGATTAGAGGACAGGTCGGGATATTAGGCAAGCCGCTTCAAGCGGCAGGCCCGGCCCTATTGCCCCGAAAAATTACGGAAATCGATGATTTTCTTCGCCTATCTCCAAGATGCCACTGCAACGTCGCAGCATCAGCCGACGCCGAGCGCCTTCAACTTCCGGTGCAAGGCCGAACGTTCCATGCCAACGAACTCGGCCGTTCGAGAAATATTTCCTGAGAAACGGCTGATCTGTGCAATCAAATAGTCACGCTCGAAGACCTCGCGGGCCTCGCGCAACGGCAAGCCCATGATGTGCTCGCCATTGTTGCTGGTCGGCATCGCCGGCACCATCGAGCCGACGTCCTGCGGCAGCATGTCGGCGGTGATGATGACCTCCGGCCCGCCAGCGGCCAGAATCATGACTCTTTCAACGTTGTTGCGGAGCTGACGCACATTGCCGGGCCAGACGTGCGATTGCAGCACCGCCATCGCGTCCTGACCGATCTGGCGCTTGGGCAAGCCGCTGCCGGCCGAGATCTGCTCCATGAAATAGTCGATCAATTCCGGAATGTCCTCGCGCCGCTCCGACAGTGCGGGCACGCGGATCGGCACCACCGAGAGCCGGTGGTAAAGATCCTCGCGGAAACGGCCGGCCGCGATCTCCTCTTCGAGATTGCGTGCGGTCGATGAGATGATGCGCACGTCGACCTGGACCTTGGCGGTGCCGCCGACGCGCTGGAACGACTGCTCCACCAGCACGCGCAGGATCTTGTTCTGGGTCTCGCGCGGCATGTCCGCGATCTCGTCGATGAACAGCGTGCCGCCATGCGCCTCTTCGAGCGCGCCGGGCTTGCGCGGCTGCTCGCCGTTGGACTGCTCGACCCCGAACAGCTCATGCTCCATTCGCTCGGGCGTGATTGCGGCGGCGTTGATGACGACGAACGGACCGTCGGCGCGGCCCGAGGCGGCATGCAGCGTGCGCGCGGTCAGCTCCTTGCCGGCGCCGGCGGGGCCGACGATCAGGATGCGGCTGTTGGCCTTGGCCGCACGCTCGATGGTCTGGCGCAGCTGGTTCATGCTGGGCGAGCGGCCGACCAGCTGGCTGGCGCTCGGGGCGAGCTGCTTCAGCTCCTTGACCTCGCGCTTCAGCCGCGAGTTCTCCAGCGCTCTGGTCGCGACCAGGATGAGACGGTCGGCCTTGAACGGCTTCTCGATGAAGTCGTAGGCGCCGCGCTTGATCGCGGCGACCGCGGTCTCGATGTTGCCGTGGCCGGAAATCATGACGACGGGCAGATCGGCATTGTCCTTCTTGACCTGCTCCAGAAGCTGCAGGCCGTCGAGCTTGGAGCCTTGCAGCCAGATGTCGAGAAACACCAGATGCGGCCTGCGATTGGCAATCTCGGCGAGCGCCGTATCGCTGTCGCGTGCGGTCCTCGTGACGAACCCCTCGTCTTCGAGAATGCCCGCAACGAGATCGCGAATATCGGCCTCATCATCGACAATCAGAATTTCACTTGCCATGGATCGCGCCTGTCTTGTCAGCTGCCTGTTGAGGCTTCGATTTTGGTTGAATCATTGGTCTTTTCAGCCGGCTCTTTGGTTCCGGCGGCCGGCTCTTTTGTTTCCTGGTTCTTGACGGATTCCGTAAGCGTTTGCTCGGCTGTCGCGGACTTTGCGGGTTGCCCTGAGACGGCAAAGCGCATCCGCATCCAGGCGCCGCGCTGGCCTTCCCGGAAGTCGGAGGCGTCCTTCAGCTCGATCCGCCCGCCATGGTCTTCCAGCACGCGGCCGACGATCGCGAGCCCCAGCCCGGTGCCCTTGGCGCGCGTGGTGACGTAGGGCTCGAGCAGACGCGAGCGCGCGACCTTGGGCAGGCCGATGCCGTTGTCGATGACATCGATCAGCACGTCGTCGCCCTCGCGCGACACCACGACGTCGATACGGCCTTTTCCGTTTTCCTGGCCGAGTTCCTCGGGCGGGACCTGCTCGATCGCCTCGGTGGCGTTCTTGACGATGTTGGTGACCGCCTGCGAGATCAGGCGCCGGTCGAACTGGGCGCGCAACGGATCCTGCTTGAACTCGGCCTCGATGTCGATTTCGGGATGGGCGACCTTCATCAGGAACACCGCCTGACGCACCGTGTCGGCGACGTCCTCGCCCTCCATCACCGGCTTGGGCATCCGCGCAAAGCGCGAGAACTCGTCGACCATGCGCCTGATGTCGTCGACCTGACGAACGATGGTGTCGGTGCACTGGTCGAAGATCTGCTTGTCCTTGTCCTCTGTGATGGTCTTGCCGAACTTGCGGCGGATGCGCTCGGCCGAGAGCTGGATCGGCGTCAGCGGGTTCTTGATCTCGTGGGCGATGCGGCGCGCCACGTCGCCCCAGGCCGAGGTGCGCTGCGCCGAGACCAGTTCGGTGATGTCGTCGAGCGTGATGATGTAGCTGTCGTGCGGCTGGTTCTTCTCGGCGCTGACGCGGACCGACAGGTTGCGCTCGGTGCCGTCGCGGGTGATCGTGATCTGGCCCTGCACCAGGCGCTGGGTTCCTTCCCGCGCCGTCTTCATCATCTCGTCGAGCTCGGGCAGCACGTCGGAGAGCGGGTGGCCGAGCGTTTCGGCTTCGGAGTGTCCGATCAGCTTCTCGGCGGAGCGATTGAGGATGCCGACGCTGCCGGACTCGTCGACGCCGATGATGCCGGCGCTCGCCGATGACAGCACCGCCTCGATGAAGCGGCGACGGCTGTCGATGAGGTCGCTGGCATTGACCAGCTCGTCGCGCTGGCTGCGCAATTCCTGCGTCATCTTGTTGAAGGTCTCGCCCAGCTGGGCGAGGTCACCTTCCGACTGATGCACCGGCACCTGGACATGCAGGTCGCCGGTCGAAACGGTGTGTGCCGCGTTCATCAGCCGCCGGATCGGCGCCACCAGCGAGTTGGCGAAGTTCAGCCCGATCAGCACCGAAGCCATGAGGATCGTCAGCGCGATCACCGCGAACATCAGCGCGAAGGCGACCTGGATGCCCAGCCTGCGCGACTCGATCTGGGCGTATTCGGCAACGCTGACCTCGGTCTGCTTGAGCTGATTGACGACATTCGGATCGAGCGGCCTGGCGACATAGAGGAAGGTGTCGCTGAAGGCGCGCAGGCGGATCACCGCCGCGACGAAGCTCGCATCGGGGAGCACCGCGATCTCGGGCTCGTTCTCGTTGACGTTGCTGAGAAAGTCCGGCGCCGGCGGCGAATAAGCGAGCCGCATGCCGGTGTCGGCGGATTCCAGGATGTTGGTGTTCTTGTCGATGATCATCGCGCCCGGCAGGTTGCGGGACGCGGCGCTCGCCGTCAGCATCTCGCGAAACGAGCGGCGGTCCTGGTCGTAGAGCGGCCGGGCATGGGCGATATCGTTGGCCATGCCGAGAATGTCGCCGCGGATCAGCTGCGCGTGGTCCTGCATGTAGGCCCGCGCGATCGTCAGCGAGTTCTGGATCACCTCCTTGGTCGGCCCCGAGAACAACCGGTCCAGGCCGCGCTCGATGGTGACGTTGGCGACGACGGCGACCAGCACCGCCGGCAGCACCGCCACGATCGAGAACAGGCTGACGATCTGAACATGAAGGCGCGCCGCCGCCCTGCCCCGCCGCCGCGCCAGGATCAGCTGCCAGAGCTCCCGGATGATGATCCCGACCAGCAGCAGGATCGTCGCGGCATTGATCAGATAGAATGTGCGGACCACCGCGGGCGTCGGCTCGATCGTGCTCAGACCCGTCAGGACCAGGAAGGTCAGCAAGGCCGACAGCAGCGCCAGCGCCACGGCAAAGGGCGCCAGCCAGCGTCGCACCGACCAACGCCGGGGCTCTTCCGCTGGGGCCGTGTCAAAGTGTGCGGCCGAGGTCTCTGCGCTGGTCATTCCGGCAATGGCGGTGCTGAAAACGGGTCCGCGGACGCGCGGATACTGATGTATTCGTACCACATTGTTGCCGAATTGCGACAATTCCGCGGCGTCACCCCCGCGGCCGGCTAGCGCTATCCACAGGCACATGCCGGTGAGACGGAACGGATTCCCACCATCCCGGCTTGATCCTTCATGGATAGGATCTTTCTCGCGACGATGGTTTCAGCCGTTCTGCTGCTGATCGTGGCCGCCGACCTCCTGGTCAACGGCCTCGGCCTTCAGCAGCCGCCCCTGAACGTCGCAAGCGTGGTGCCGGCATCCGGCGGACTGGTCAGATAGATGTGATGGCCGCGTTGCGGCCGAAATGACCAATTTGAATGTGCGGGTGGAACATTACAGTCCCGTCAGGACTTCTGCTCACCGCGTCAGCCACAACGGCCAGCGCGATCCGGACAGGCTCAGCTCTGCCTTGGTAGGAGGAGCTGAGCCACCGGCCGCTTCGAGAGACTAGCCCCCGCTCCGATACACCTGGATGTCGAGGTCGCGGATCTTCTTCCGCAGCGTGTTGCGGTTGAGGCCGAGCAGGTCCGCGGCGCGGATCTGGTTGCCGCGGGTAGCGGCGAGCGCGGCCGTGAGCAGCGGCACCTCGATCTCCTTGAGAATGCGGTGATAGAGGCCGGGCGGCGGCACGCCGTTCGGAAAACCCTGGAAGTGCGAGGACAGATATGCCTCCACGGCGCCGCCGAGATTGTCGACGCCCTGCTGGACCGCAGCGCCCGGGCTGACCGAGGGCGGCGCGAGCTCGCCGTCGATGACGGAGGCCGTGATCACGTCCTGCGGATAGAGCGCGGCGAGGCGCCGGGCGAGGTTCTCGAGCTCGCGCACATTGCCGGGCCAGCGGTGCTGCTTCAGCCGCTCCAGCGCCAGCGCATCGAGCTTCTTCGGCGGCAAGCCATCCTTCTCGGCCAGCGTGAAGAAGTGCCGCACGAGATCCGGCAGATCCTCGATGCGCTCGCGCAGCGGCGGCAGTCGCAGCGGGACGACGTTGAGGCGGAAGAACAGGTCTTCCCGGAACAGACCCTGCTGGATCAGCACGCGCAGGTCCTTGTTGGACGCCGCGACGATGCGCACGTCGGTCTTGATCGGGGTGCGGCCGCCGACCGTGGTGTATTCGCCCTGCTGCAACACGCGCAGCAATCGCGTCTGCGCCTCCATCGGCATGTCGCCGATCTCATCCAGGAACAGCGTGCCGCCTTCGGCCTGCTCGAACCGGCCGGAGGCACGGGTGTTGGCGCCGGTGAAGGCGCCGCGCTCGTGGCCGAACAATTCGGACTCGATGAGATCGCGCGGGATCGCCGCCATGTTGACCGCGACGAACGGCCCGTTGCGGCGCTTGCCGTAATCGTGCAGCGCCCGCGCCACCAGCTCCTTGCCGGTGCCGGACTCGCCCGTGATCATCACGGTAAGGTCGGTCTGCATCAGGCGCGCCAGCACGCGGTAGATTTCCTGCATGGCCGGCGAGCGGCCGACCAGCGGGATCGCCTCCATCTCGGCATCCTCGTCCGGCGTCGAGGTCCGCTCCTTCGGCTCGGCGAGTGCGCGGCCGACAATCGCGATCAGCTCCTTGAGGTCGAACGGTTTCGGCAGATATTCGTAAGCCCCGCGCTCGGAGGCGCGGATCGCCGTCATGAAGGTGTTCTGCGCGCTCATGACGATGACGGGCAGGTTCGGCCGCATCTTCTTGATCCGCGGCAACAGGTCGAAGGCGTTTTCGTCCGGCATCACGACGTCGGTGATGACGAGATCGCCCTCGCCCTGGCTGACCCAGCGCCACAGCGTTGCGGCATTGCCGGTCAGCCGCACTTCGTAACCGGCGCGGGACAGTGCCTGATTGAGAACGGTGCGGATGGCGGTATCGTCATCGGCTACGAGAATGCTACCTGCGGGCATTGTTAATCCTCATTTTGCCCCCTGTGACGCAGGCGACGACTTCCCGGCAGAGCCGTCGCGACTGCTTTGATCGGAGTGTTTCACCGACGTGGAGTACATCGGCATCAGCACGCGGAAGGTGGTCTTGCGCGGCTGAGATTCGCATTCGATGATGCCCCCGTGATCGCCGACGATCTTGGCCACCAGCGCAAGGCCGAGACCCGAGCCGGTCTGCTTGGTGGTCACGAAGGGATCGAACAGGTTGGGCAGAAGATCGTCGGGCACGCCGGGTCCGTTGTCCTTCACGCAGAATTCGAGCGGAAGGGATACCCGGGATTTTTGACCGGGGACTGACAGGCGCACGCCGGGGCGGAACGCGGTGGTCAGCTGAATCTCAGAGTCGGGCACGTCGATCAGCGCTTCGGCGGCGTTCTTCACGAGATTGAGGAACACCTGGATCAGCTGGTCCTGGTTCGCCAGCACCGGCGGCAGCGAGGGATCGTAGTCCTCGATGAAGCGGATGTTGCGGGCAAAGCCCGATTGCGCCAGCCGCTTCACGTGATCGAGCACCGAATGGATGTTGACGGGACCGCGCACCACGGGGCGCTCGTCGCCGAACACTTCCATGCGGTCGACCAGCGTCACGATGCGGTCGGCCTCGTCGCAGATCAGCCGCGTCAGCATGCGGTCCTCGGACGAGGCCTGCTGCTCCAGCAGCTGTGCCGCGCCGCGAATGCCCGAAAGCGGATTCTTGATTTCGTGCGCGAGCATTGCTGCTAGCGCTATCACCGAGCGCGCTGCGCTGCGGTGGGTGAGCTGCCGGTCCATCTTGTCGGCGATGGTGCGCTCCTGCAGCATCACGACGATATGGCCGGGCCGCTCGGTGAGCGGCGCGACGTGCAGGTCGACCTGGCGGTCGCCGCCCATGCGCGGCGTGCCGAGATCGACCTTGTATTCGTTGACCGGCGAGTTCGAGGAGCGCACCTGGTCGATCAGCGCCAGCAAGGGGCTGCCGAACGGCACCAGCTCCTTCAGCGACTGCCGCTTCAGGAATTGCGTGGAGATCTCGAAGAAGGCTTCGGTCGCGATGTTGGCGGCGACGATCTTGCCGTCCGGCCCGATCAGGAGCACGGGATTGGGAAGCGCGTCCAGGATCGCATCGCTGTCGGACAGAACGGGCCGACGATGTTCAGCGGCTGAGCTCATGCAGCAGCGCTCCATGCGAAGTCGTCGAAGGCGTCTTGCAGTGAACCGTGAACGAGGCGCGGATCCTCCGAGACCAGGATCTTCTGCCGCCAGGATCTCAGCTTCTCGGCCGGCGCACGGCTCGCCTGCGCTGCGACGTCGAGCGCCCAGCCCAGATGCTTGCGGGCATGCCGCAGCCCGATGCGCAGACCATAGAGCGCACAAACGCCATCATAGAGCGTGCGGACATAATGCAGCTGGGTCTCCAGCGAGGGCGCGGCTTCCGCGGCTCCGCCTTTCAGGCGGCGGCCGATCTGGCCCGGCAGCCAGGGCTGGCCCTGCGCGCCGCGGCCGATCATCACGGCGTCGGCGCCCGAGGCGTCCAATGCCGCGAGCGCCTTCTCGTAGGAGGTGATGTCGCCGTTGACGACGAGCGGAATGGAGATGGCCTCGCGCACGGCGCGGATCGCATCCCAATCGGCCTCGCCCTTGTAGAACTGGCAGCGGGTGCGGCCGTGCACGGTGACGAGCTTGACCCCGGCGGCCTCCGCGCGCCGTGCCAGCTCCGGCGCGTTGCGGCTGCGGTCGTCCCAGCCGAGGCGCATCTTCAGCGTCACCGGCACCTTCACCGCCGCGATCGTCGCCTCGATCAGGCTGACCGCATGGTCGAGGTCGCGCATCAAGGCCGAGCCGGACTGCCCGCCGGTCACGTGGCGGGCGGGACAGCCCATGTTGATGTCGATGATATCGGCGCCTTCGGCTTCGGCGATCCGGGCGCCCTCCGCCATCCAGTGCGCCTCGCAGCCGGCGAGCTGCACCACATGCGGGCCGATTCCCGTGGCTTCGCAACGCAACCGGGACATCCGGTGGCCATTGGCGAGCTCATCGCTCGCGGTCATTTCAGACACGACGAGACCAGCCCCAAGCTCGGCGGCCAGCCGGCGGACGGGCGAGTCAGTCACACCCGACATCGGCGCCAGGAAGACCGGGGTGGCGACTTCAATATCGCCTATTTTCAACGGCTTAGAGCCTGATACTGCCGAGCCGGTCACGGGGGTCTCGTTGACTGGGCAGGGCCTCATCGCGCCTGCCATGATCTATCTTGCGCACAATTCTTGTGCAGTCAAGCGTCATGCCTACAGTTTAGACAGTTCTGCAGATCTTTCAAGTGCAGTGCAGCAAAATGCTGTTTCCCACAATCCGGGGAAACCCCCTTTTTTTGCGGGCCTGCCGTGCTAGAGGCATGCCGGCAAATCACCCCCTGCTCTTTCATTGGCAATTGAGTATTTGAGTCCTATGGCGAAATCACAGCGCACCGCGGTCGTCCTTGTCGCAGCCGGACGCGGATTGCGCGCCGGCGCCGGCGGGCCGAAGCAATATCGCGAGATCGGTGGCGTGCCCGTGATCCACCGCGCGATGGAAGCGTTCAGCCGTCACGCTGACGTGTTCGCGGTGCAGCCGGTGGTGAACCCCGACGACGGCGCCATGTTCACTGCCGCGGTCGCAGGGCTCAGGCACGAGCCGCCGACCAATGGGGGCGCGACGCGGCAGGCATCGGTACTCGCCGGCCTTGAAGCGCTGGCGAAGCACAAGCCGGACATCGTGCTGATCCACGACGCCGCGCGGCCGTTCGTCTCGGAAGGCGTGATCTCGCGTGCGATCGAGGCGGCGAGCCGCACCGGTGCTGCGATCCCCACCGTTCCGGTCACCGACACCATCAAGGTCACCGGCGAAAGCGGCAACGTCGAGGCCACACCGGAGCGCGCCTCCTTGCGAATCGCACAGACGCCGCAATCCTTTCGCTTCGACGTCATCCTCGAGGCGCATCGTCGCGCGGCAAGGGATGGACGCTCGGATTTCACCGACGATGCCGCGATTGCCGAATGGGCGGGATTGACGGTTGCAACCTTTGAAGGCGATGTTGCCAACATGAAGCTCACAACTCCCGAGGATTTCGTGCGCGAGGAAGCGCGCCTGGCCGCGCAGCTCGGCGACATCAGGACCGGCACCGGCTATGACGTGCACGCCTTCGGCGAAGGCGACCACGTCATGATCTGCGGCGTCCGCGTGCCACACGCCAAGGGCTTCCTGGCTCATTCCGACGGCGATGTCGGCCTGCATGCGCTGGTCGACGCCATTCTCGGCGCGCTCGCCGACGGCGACATCGGCTCGCATTTCCCGCCGAGCGATCCGAAGTGGAAGGGCGCCTCCTCCGACCAGTTCCTCAAATACGCCATCGAGCGCGTCACGGCGCGTGGCGGCCGCGTCGCCAATCTCGAGGTGACGCTGATCTGCGAGCGGCCCAAGATCGGTCCGTTGCGCGACACCATGCGGGCGCGCATTGCCGAGATCTCGGGCGTCGACATCTCGCGCGTCGCGGTGAAGGCGACCACCAGCGAGCGGCTCGGCTTCACCGGCCGTGAGGAAGGCATCGCGGCGACCGCGAGCGCCACCATCCGCCTGCCCTTTAACGAAAAGACTTGGAGCGTGTAAGCCATGGTGGGCGGCAGCGACGCACGCGCCCTTTCCCGCTCGCTGCTCGATTTATGCCGGATGCGCAAGCTGACGATCGCGACCGCCGAATCCTGCACCGGCGGCCTCGTTGCGGGCGCGCTGACCGACATCCCCGGCTCCTCCGATGTGATCGACCGCGGCTTCGTCACCTATTCCAACGAGGCCAAGCGCGCGATGCTTGGCGTCGAGGCGAGCACGCTGGCCAATTTCGGCGCCGTCAGCAAGGAGACCGCGACCGCGATGGCGATCGGTGCGCTGGAGCGCGCCGATGTCGATCTCGCCGTCGCCATCACCGGCATCGCCGGCCCGGGCGGCGCCACGCCCGGCAAGCCGGTCGGTCTCGTGCACTTCGCGGCCGCCGCGCGCGATGGCCGGATCATCCACCGCGAGCACCGCTTCGGCGCCATCGGTCGCAGCGCCGTGCGCGCCCGCTCCGTGGTCGAGGCTCTGCGCATGCTGATGGACCTCGCCCGCGGCCCGCAAGTCACGGCCAAGCCGCAACGTGCCGTCGCAAGCCGCCTGCGCCCGCGCGTGACCCGCTCGCCGCGCCGGCATGCGGTGAAGCGCAGGCCGCCACGTTCGCCGCGGGGATAAAGCAGCTCAGGCCGCCGACGCGAGCAACGCGCTCGCATGATCGAGCACGCACTGCTTGACCGCGTTGGCTTCAGACGGTTTCGCCTTTGCGCTGACGGTCAATATGCCGAAGGTGGCCCGGGTCGACGCGCAAGATGCAGCGAAGTTACGTCGACGCCAGCTTCGGCCGGCCGTAGATCGCGTCCGCCCGCTTCTCGAACGCAGTCGAGAACCGCGCGAATGCAGCATCGAACATCGAGCCCATCAGCATCGCCAGCATGCGGCTCTTGAATTCGTAGGCGAGGAAGAAACCGACGTCGCAGACGCCCTCACCTTTGGGCTCGAACGTCCAACGGTTTTCCAGATTCCTGAACGGACCTTGCAGATATTCGACCAGGATCTTCAGATTGGCGCGGTCGAGCGTCACGCGGCTGGTGAAGGACTCCCTCACCAGCTTGAACGACACCGTCATGTCCGCGATCAGCACCTCGGTGCCGTCGGGCTTCGCCATGCGCTGCCGGACCTTGAGGGCGCTGCACAGCGGCACGAATTCCGGGTAGCGCTCGACATCGGCGACCAGATCAAACATCTCGGACGCACTGTGGTTGACGCGGTGCTTGCTCGAAACTCGATGCATGGTACGTCAGCGGGCGTGAGCTGCCCGCGCAGCCTTCAGTCTCGCGAAATCCTCGCCGGCATGATGCGACGAGCGGGTGAGCGGGCTAGCCGACACCATCAGGAATCCCTTGGTGTAGGCGATCTTTTCATAGGACGAGAACTCGTCCGGCGGCACGTAGCGCATCACCGCGTGATGTTTGCGGGTCGGCTGCAGATATTGGCCGATGGTCAGGAAGTCGACGTCGGCCGAGCGCAGATCGTCCATCACCTGCTGCACCTCATGGCGCTCCTCGCCGAGGCCGACCATGATACCGGACTTGGTGAAGATGGTGGGATCGAGCTCCTTGACCCGCTGCAGCAGCCGGATCGAATGGAAATAGCGCGCGCCCGGCCGCACCGTGAGATAGCGCGACGGCACGGTCTCGAGATTGTGGTTGAACACGTCGGGCCTCGCCGCGACGACGATTTCGAGCGCGCCTTCCTTGCGCAGGAAGTCGGGTGTCAGGATCTCGATCGTGGTCGAAGGGCACGCGGTCCGGATCGCGCGGATGGTCTGGGCGAAATGCTCGGCGCCGCCGTCAGCGAGGTCGTCGCGGTCGACCGAGGTGATGACGACGTGGGCCAGGCCCAGCTTGGCGGTCGCTTCGGCGACGTGCTGCGGCTCGGCCGCATCCAGCGCATTCGGCAGGCCGGTCTTGACGTTGCAGAAGGCGCAGGCCCGGGTGCAGGTGTCCCCCATGATCATGAAGGTCGCGTGTTTCTTGTCCCAGCACTCGCCGATGTTCGGGCAACCCGCCTCCTCGCACACCGTGTGCAGGCCGTTCGACCGGACGATGTTGCGGGTGTCGGCATAGCCGCGGGTGTTGGGCGCGCGCACGCGGATCCAGTCCGGCTTCGGCGGCGAAGCGGAATCAGGCCGATTCACCTTTTCAGGGTGGCGCGGGCGCAGCGGGTTCGAGATGGTATCGACAATAACGACCATGGGGTGTCCGGTCTGTTCAGGCCCTACCTAGTCGGTCTGGCCTGGCATCGCAACCCGGCTCGCCCCGCTTCAGGGAACATGGCAGATATGGGCAATATCCTGCTCTGTTTTCAGGCGATTCTCACCTCGAATGGCTCCAATCTCGAACACTTCACCGCCGCGGCTCGGCAAGCAGCTGAAGCGCGCCTTCTTCGGACGCAGCGTGCACGAGGTCGCACACGATCTCATCGGTGCCACCATGCTGGTCGACGGCGTCGGCGGGATCATTGTCGAGGTCGAGGCCTATCATCATACCGACCCAGCCGCGCACTCCTATCGCGGACCGACGCCGCGGAACCAGGTCATGTTCGGTCCGCCGGGCTTTGCCTATGTCTACCGCTCCTACGGCATCCACTGGTGCGTGAACTTCGTCTGCGAGGAAGAAGGCTCGGCCAGCGCCGTGCTGATCCGCGCGCTGGAGCCGACGCACGGCTTAGCTGCGATGCGCCGACGCCGGCATCTGCAGGACGCGCACGCGCTGTGCTCGGGCCCAGGCAAGTTGACCGAAGCGCTCGGCATCACCATCGCGCACAACGCCCTGCCGCTGGATCGGCCTCCCATCGCGCTGCATGCGCGGACCGAGGATGTCGAGGTCGCAACCGGCATCCGCATCGGCATCACCAAGGCAGTCGAGCTGCCCTGGCGCTATGGCGTCAGGGACTCGAAATTCTTGAGCAAGCCGTTTCCGAAGTAAGCCTAAGACGCCTGCTTCAGCCGCTCCAGCGCCTCGAGCAGCTTGGCCTTGCGGGCCAGCGCCGCCTCACGCTTTTCGCGCTCCTCCTCGACCACCTCCTCGGCCGCGTTGGCGACGAACTTCTCGTTCGCCAGCTTGGATTCGGCGCGCTTGATGTCGGCCTCGGCCTTGGCGATCTCCTTGTCGAGACGCGCGCGCTCGGCGGCGACGTCGATCACGCCCTTGAGCGGCAGCGCGGCGACTTCACCGCGCACCAGCAGCTGGACAGCGCCGTCAGGCGCGCGGTCGGCGAACGACATGTCCGACAGCCGCGCCATGCGCTTGATGACATCGGTCCAGCGCGGCGCGCGCTCCTTCGTCTCCGCGGAGGCGCCTGCGAGCACCAGCGCCGTCAGCGTTGCCGGCGCGATGTTCATCTCGGCGCGCACCGAGCGGATCTGCGTGACGAGGTCGATGACCCAGCCGATCTCGGCCTCGGCAGCCGGGTCGGTGAAGTCGGCATGATCGAAGATCGGCAGGACCCAGGCCGGCGAGACGAGCGCATCGGTCGGTCCCGTGGTCACCGCGAGCATCGCGAGCTGCTCCGGCGTCGGCTCGACCGGCCTCAGCGGCCACGGCGCCAGCGCGAGCAGGCCCTCGCGCTTGGCCGTCACTTCCCACAGCTCCTCGGTGATGAAGGGCATGAAGGGATGCAGCAGCTTCAGGATCTCGTCGCGCGCCCAGGCGACCATGGCGCGGGTCTCGTCCTTGGCCGAGCTGTCCGGACCGAGCAGCACGGGCTTGGCGAGCTCGACATACCAGTCGCAATAGACGTTCCAGACGAAGCGGTAGATGCTGCCGGCGGCATCGTTGAAGCGATAGGCTTCGATCGCCTCGGTCACCTCGCGCGTGGTGTGGGCTGTCTCATGCGCGATCCAGCGGTTCAGCGTCTCCTTCGCCTTCGCCGGCTCGAAGCCTTCCGGCACGGCACAATGGTTCATCTCCGCGAACCGGCACGCGTTCCAGAGCTTGGTCGCGAAATTGCGGTAGCCTTCGACGCGACTGGTGGCGAGCTTGATGTCGCGGCCCTGCGCTGCCATCGCCGCCAGCGTGAAGCGCAGCGCGTCCGCGCCGTATTCGTCGATCAGGTGGAGCGGATCGATGACGTTGCCCTTCGACTTCGACATCTTGGCGCCCTTCTCGTCGCGAACGAGGGCGTGGATGTAGACGGTCGAGAACGGCACCTCCTTCATGAAGTGCAGGCCCATCATCATCATGCGGGCGACCCAGAAGAAGATGATGTCGAAGCCGGTCACCAGCGCATTGGTCGGGTAGTAGCGCTGCACCTCGGGCGTCTCGTCTGGCCAGCCGAGCGTCGAGAACGGCCACAGCGCCGAGGAGAACCAGGTGTCGAGCACATCCTCGTCGCGCGTGATGAAGCCTTCGCGCTTGTTGCGGTCGAGCGCCATCTCGCGGCCCTGCTCGGGCGTGATGACTTCCTGCTCGACGTAATAGCCGAGCGCGTGGCTGACGGCCTCCTCCTCGGTCTCGGCGACGAAGACCTTGCCGTCAGGCCCGTACCAGGCCGGGATCTGGTGACCCCACCAGAGCTGACGCGAGATGCACCAGGGCTGGATGTTCTCCATCCAGTCGAAATAGGTCTTTTCCCAGTTCTTCGGCACGAACGTCGTTTCGCCCGAACGCACCGCCGCGATCGCAGGCTTCGCCAGCGTCTTCGCGTCGACATACCACTGGTCGGTCAGATACGGCTCGATCACGCTGCCAGAGCGATCGCCGTGCGGCACCGTGTGGGTGTGCGGCTCGATCCGCTCGACGAAGCCGAACGATTCCAGCCGCTCGACGATGCGCTTGCGCGCGGCGAAGCGGTCGACCTTGTGGAACTCCTCGGCGAATTGCGCGGCGCCTTCGGGCAGGTCGTGCAGATAATCCTCGTTGTTGAGGAGATCGAGACAGCCTTCCCTGTCGAGCACGCTGATCCGGCGCAGGCCGTGGCGGTTGCCGACCTCGAAATCGTTGAAGTCGTGCGCCGGCGTCACCTTCACGGCGCCCGATCCCTTCTCCGGATCGGAATATTCGTCGGCGACGATCTGGATCTTGCGGCCGACCAGCGGCAGGATGACGTTCTTGCCGATCAGCTTCTGATAGCGCTCATCCTCCGGATGCACGGCCACGCCGGTGTCGCCGAGCATGGTCTCGGGGCGCGTGGTAGCGACGACGATGAAGCTCGAGGGATCCTCGGGGCTGAACGTCTTGCCCTCGATCGGATAGCGCAGATACCAGAGGTGGCCCTTGACCTCGGTCTGCTGCACCTCGAGATCCGAAATCGCGGTGAGCAGCTTGGTGTCCCAGTTCACCAGCCGCTTGTCCTTGTAGATCAGGCCCTCGCGGTGCAGCTCGACGAACACCTTGACGACGGCCTTCGACAGGCCCTCGTCCATGGTGAAGCGCTCGCGCGACCAGTCGCAGGACGCACCGAGACGCTTGAGCTGGTTGATGATGGTGTCGCCGCTCTCGGCCTTCCACTGCCAGACCCGCTCCAGAAACTTCTCGCGGCCCATCTCGCGGCGGCCGGGCTGCTGGCGCTCCATCAGCTGCCGCTCGACCACCATCTGGGTGGCGATGCCGGCATGGTCGGTGCCGGGCTGCCACAGCACGTCGCGGCCGCGCATGCGCTCGAACCGGCACAGGATGTCCTGCAGCGTATTGTTGAGGGCGTGGCCCATGTGCAGCGAGCCCGTCACGTTCGGCGGCGGGATCACGATGGTGAAAGGCACGGCATCACGGCGGTCGGGCCGGCCAGCCTTGAACGCAAGGCTGTCCTCCCACACCACGGACATGCGGGTTTCGATATCGGCGGGCTGGTAATTTTTCTCGATCATGGGGCTGCTAGAAAGCCGCGCGAGGGGGCCAAGTCAACGAAAAGCTCAGGGAAAACGCGGCGGCAACAGCGCTTTCCGGCCCGGGGGCCGGGGCTCGAAAATGACACCCTATCCGGGCTTTATGAGGGCCCTTCGGCCGCGCTCAGCGGCCCCCGCGCGAGACCCGCTCGATTTCGGCCTTCACGATGCGTTCAACGAGGCCGGGCAGGTTGTCGTCGAGCCAGGACTTCAGCATCGGCCGCAGCATCTCCTTGACCAGATCCTCCAGCGTCCGCGCGTTGCTGCTGAGCACCGTATGGGCCAGGGAGTTGAAGGCGGATTCGACCGCGGAGACCGTCGATTGCGCCAGGATCGGCTGCTGCGGGGGCAGCGGCGGCGCGTCGAAGTCCACCGGCGCGTAGGACGGCGGCGGAGCGGGCCGCGGCTGCGGCGGCTCGGCGAATTCGAGATCGTCGCGTGGCTCGACCTTGCGGAAGCTCGGCGGCGGTGGAGGCGGCGTCGGGTCCATCGCCATGTCGTCGGTGAGTTCGAGCACGTCCGGCTCGGGCTCTGGCTCGGGCGCGCGGACCTCAGGCGCCGGTGTGGCCGCATCGAGACCCGCCAGCAGCGCGTCGATATCGTCCTGGCTGTTGGATGCGTCCGCCGCGGGCGCAGGTGGCGACGCCGGCTTTGCAGCCGGCGGCGGTACGGGCTTCTCGGCGGCGGGTTTGGGCGGAGCGACCTTGGATGGCGGAATGTCGTTCATCGCCTGCGGCTTCGGCGGCGCGGCGGGCGCAGCAGCCTTCTCGGGTTTGGCGGCCTCGGCCGGCGGAGGCTTTGCCTCATCGTCGGCAATGATGCGCCGGATCGAGGCCAGAATCTCCTCCATCGAGGGTTCTGTGACCTTTGCAGGCTGCGTCATCTCCGACTCCACATCATCAACGCCCTCGCATGCGTTGTTTTACACCAAGCACGGCAGGATTGGCCGGTTCCGCAACGACAGGTCCCCATTTTCGTCGCCGCAGCCCGACTTGTCCCCAGATCACGGCTCGACGTGCAGCGGTGCGCCCTGCCCCCGCACTGAAGCGTTACGCACATGACATCAATGCGGGGCGAATCGACCCGCATCATCTTGGCAAGGCTATGTCAGGGATTTTGACGATTGCAAGCAAAGCACCGGTCGACCTCGGCTGTTCGCGGAGATCGACCGGACGATTACGGGAATCAGCGGCCGTCCGGCGTGCGCACACCCGCCCAGCTGTCGCGGACCTGATGGTAGTGAACGCTGGGGTCGTAGGTCGTGGTCGCAAGGCCGAGGACTTGCGGCGACAGACGCCCGACCGCCGCGAGGACGTTATAGGATGCGACGACGCGATCGTGCTGCGCGGTCACCAACGCAACGCGCGCATTCACCAGCGCCTGCTGCGCATTGAGTACGTCCAGCGTGGTGCGCTGGCCGGCCTTGGCCTCCTCACGTACGCCGTTCAGGGCGATCTCGGACGCGGCCACCTGCGCCTGGGCCGACTGCACCTGCGCCTTGGTGGCCTGCAGCGAGCCCCACCATTGCACAACGGTCGCACGGGTCTGGTCGCGAGTCGTTTCGAGGTTGAGGCGCTGCTGCGCCAGGTTCTCCTTGGACTGGCGGATCAGCGCGTATTCGCTACCGCCCTGATAAATCGGCACCGAGAGCTGCGCGATCGCGGATGCGCTGAACGAGCGCAACGAAATCAAGGACTGTTCGTTGGCCTGCGTGGCCGATGCCTGGATGGTCATCGTCGGCAGCAACGCACCTTCGGCGACCTTGACCTGCAGGTAATTGACGTCGATGCCGAACATCGCGGCCGTGACGTTGGGATGCTCGATGAGGCCAAGCTCGATCGCTGCGGCAAGGGTCGCGGGCAGGAAACGATCGACGGGTGAACCGGGTGCAAGATTCGTCGGCTCGTTGCCGATGATGCGGCGGAAGTTTGCGCGCGTGGTGGTGAGATTTGCCTCCGCGGTAAGGGCCTGGGTCCTGCCGGCGGCCAGCTGTGCTTCCGATTGCGCAACGTCGGTGCGCGTCACCTCGCCGACATTGAAGCGATCGCGGGTCTGCTTCAATGTCTGCTCGAGCACGCGTACGTTGCTGCGCTGGACTTCCAGCGTTGCGGCATCGCGCAAATAGTCCATGTAGGTCGTTGCCGCCTGAAGCAGCACAGTTTGATCGAGGCTGCGCAGCGCTTCGCGGGCCCCGGACACCTGGCTCTCCGCCGCCCGCGTTCTGTTGGCGGTCTGATTGCCATTGTAGAGCGTCTGCGAAGCGGTAATTCCAGCGCTGCGAGGTAACGTGGTTCCGTGGATCGAGTTGGTGCCGACGCCGCTCTGCAGATCCTGATATTGATAGCCACCGCTTGCCGTCATCGAGACCCGCGGACGATAGCCAGACAAGGCCTGCGGCACGTTTTCGTCGGTCGAGCGCACCTGGGCACGCTGCGCGTTGAGCTGCGGATTGTTCTGATAGGCGCGCACCAGTGCAGCGTCGATCGTATCCGCCAAGGCAGGCGTCGGCCCGGCAAGCGCCA
Source organism: Bradyrhizobium agreste (assembly GCF_016031625.1). GTDB lineage: Bacteria > Pseudomonadota > Alphaproteobacteria > Rhizobiales > Xanthobacteraceae > Bradyrhizobium > Bradyrhizobium agreste. The sequence goes on from NZ_JACCHP010000003.1 coordinate 222,287, forward strand.
GCAGCAGGACCGAAACCGCAGCTCCGGTGAAGAGCTTCACCCCATGCATCCGTGAAATTCCGTTCATTCTAACGCCCGGCTCGTGCCCGCGAGCCGGGTTACCGTATCAATGGAGTCGTTGCCCCGTCGCAACATAGGACGCGGTCAAGCGCGACGGAACCACCCGAGGGTGGTTCTCAGTGGAAACTCTTCACGTGCAGCATCCCGGCCACACTTCTGATTCAGAACGGGATTTGGGGCGGTTTTGGGCCATCAGAAGACGAAGGCAGCCGCCCGTTCCAGCCCGGGAAGGACCGGGGCGGCGGCCTCGAACAGGGCCCGATGGCCGAATTCGCCGTGGGTACGGGTCACGATCAGCGCGCGCGGCGGCCTCGATTCGGCCGACACCCCCACCAGACGCCCCCCCTCCTTCAGCTGCCCGAGCAGAGCTTCCGGCATCACCTCGGCCGCGCCGTTGAGAACAATTACATCATAGGGGGCGGCAGCAGGGTCCCCGTCGGTGCAAGCCGCCGCCTTGCAGGCGACGTTAGAAAGCCCCTGGGCCGTGACGGCGTCTCTGGCCTTGGCGGCCAACGCCGAATCGCACTCGGTCGCCGTGACCTGACGCGCCAGCTTGGCGGCCAGTGCGGCGAGGTAGCCGGTGGCGCAGCCGACGACCAGAACGTTGTCGCCCTCGCCGATTTCGGCGGCCTGGAGCAGCTTGCCGGTCAGCGCCGGCTTGATCAGGAACCGCTTGGCGGGGCCTTCGCTCACGTCGAGGTCGAGATCGAGGTAAGCCAGCGCCTGCCTGCCGGCCGGCACGAACGCCTCGCGCGGCACCGTGAGCATGGCATCGAGAACACGACGGTCGGTGACGTCATTGGTGCGCACCTGGCCATCGACCATTTTTTGGCGCGCGGTCGAAAAACCGGACATTTGCGGACCCTGCAATGCGGACGATGCCGCGGAGAAAAATCGCGGCATCTTTTGGAGCATGCTCGGTCAAAACGCAACATGGCGGTTCGAGGGCCGGCAAGGCTGCCGCACCTGGCGGATTACTCGATGGCGACCGCGAGGCGACCGATCAGAGCGGCGACCTCGTCCAGCCGCGCCGAATCGGGCGTCTCGACCGCGCGCGCCAGACAGGCGAGGCATTCGTCGTCGCTCAAATTGGGGACGTCGGCAGGCAGAATCGAGGGGGCCATATGCGAATGGTCGATGTGGGTGTCTCGCATGAAATCAGCTCCGTGAAGATCCGGCAGCCGCGAGGCTCGGAATCAATTGAGCCGATTTGACGCCGCCCCGATGGCGCGATGGCGTCCATGCACACATCTGTTTTGAAGGCGATTCCGGCCAGGGATCCGCCGACGTACCGCTCAGACGGCAACGCAACGGCATCGCGCATCACATCAAGACACGATCGCAACCAATTGAAGTTATGGAAAGATTTGGCTCCCCGGGCTGGATTCGAACCAGCGACCATCCGATTAACAGTCGGATGCTCTACCGCTGAGCTACCGAGGAAAAGGGCGAACCGTTCGTTCGCGCGCGGCTGCGTATAACAAAGCCGCTTGCGCTTGCAAAGGACGAATTCACCGTCCTCTGCAAACGCAAGCCTGTCACCAGGATTACTCGGCGGCCTCGGTCTTTTCGAGGACCGCGGCCGGCGCAGGCACGGCCGCGCCGTTGCTCTTTCCTGTCACGGCGCCGACCAGCGCCTTTACCGGATCGTCGCCGGGCGCAAAGCCGCTCTGGCGCAGGATCTCGTCGATCATCGGACGCAGCGCATGGACCTTGAGCAGCTCGCCGGCCAGACCTTCGCCGAAGCCGACATTGCCGCCGCTCGCGCCGTTGCCGCCGAACGCGCCGCCGGTGTGCAGGATGCGGACGTCCTTGAGGTTCGCAATCGGCTTCACCATCTCGGCCAGGGCCGAGGGCATGGTCTCGATCCGCTTCTTGGCGATCTCGAAATCAATCACGTTGCTGCCGAGCTTGTTCTGCGCCTCGTTCTTCATGGTGATGACGGCAGCTTCCGCCTCGCCGATGTTGCGCACGCCGACCGCCTTGATCTTGTTGGATTCGGCTTCCGCCGTGGCCAGCGTCTTGACGGCCTCGGCGCGGTCGAGCGAGGCCTTCTTCTCGGCTTCGGCCGCGACGATCAGCTCGGTCGACTTGCGCTCGGCCTCGGTCCGGGCGGCGAGCACCTGGGTGAGACGGGCGCGATCGGCGACCTCGACCGCGCGTGCGGTCACGACCTTTTCTTCGGCCGAGACGGCCAGCGCTTCGGCGGCCTTGGCCTCGGCGACGGCTTCCGAGGTCTGCTTGCTCTTCGCCGCGATCTGGATCTCGTTCTCCTGCGTCGCGATCTGGATCTCGCGCTGGGCGTCGGTCTTGCGCTTGTTGATTGCGAGGTCCGACTCGATCACCGCGGTTTCCTTGACCTGCTTGGCGCCGGCCTCCTTCTCGGCAACCGCCCTGTCAGTATCGATGCGGGCATTCTCCTCGGTCAGGCGCGCGGTCTGCGTCGCGGTTGCGACCTCGGCGCGGGTGCTCGCCGTCTTGTTGGCGATGTCGCGCTCTTGCGACAGCTCCGCCTCTTTCTTGGTGCGTTCGATGGTCAGGGTCTGCTGCCGCGCCTCGAGGTCCTTCTGCGCGATCGCCACCTCGTTGTCGCGCACGATGGCGTTGCGGTCGCGGCGACGGGTCTCGGTGATGGTCTTCAGCTGCGTGAGGCCTTCGGCGTCGAAGAAGTTCTCGGGGTTGAAGAACTTGACGTCGGTCTGGTCGAGCTTGGTCAGCGACACCGATTCCAGCTCGAGGCCGTTCGACTTGACGTCGGACTCGACCGTGGACTGCACGTGCTTGACGAAATCCGAGCGCTTCTCCTGAAGCTCCAGGATGGTCATGGTCGCCGCGACCGAGCGCAGGCCGTCGACGAATTTCGCCTCGACCTGGTTGCGCAGCGCCTCGGCGTCATTGGTCAATGCGCCGAGCGTCTGGCTCGCGAGCGCGATGCTCTCCTCGTCGGGACGGACGCGGACGTAGAACTCGGCGACGATGTCGACGCGCAGGCGGTCCTTGGTGATCAGGGATTCCCGCTCCTTGCGCTCGACGGTGAGGCGCAACGTCTTCAAATTGACGCTGGCATAGGAGTGGAAGATCGGCAGGATCATGGCGCCGCCATCGAGCACGACCTTCTTGCCGCCGAGCCCGGTGCGCACGAAGGCCTCGTCGCGGGTGGCGCGCTTGTAGAGAATCGTGAAGACGATCCCCAGGACGACGATCAGCGCGACGCCGATCACGGCCGGGACTGCGATGTCGAACATGACTTTCTCCGCTGTGGGACTTGCTAATTGCTTAGAGTGGGCTTGGACGGCTTGAGTTCATCGTCGGCCTTCACCGCGACGAAGCGTGTGCCATCGCGATCTACCAGGAGGACCATGGTTCCCTGCGGCAAAGGTCCCGATGACGGCGCCGCGACCGCCGAGACGAAATGGCGGTTACCGTGGACGTCGGCGACGCTGACGCGGCCGGGCGGCCCCTGGTCGAGCGGGCCGACGACGACCTCCCCGATCCGGCCGACGAGATCCCCAAGGCCCACGACGTAGCTTTCGTCCTTGGGTATGACCCGCGCGATGGCCCTGCTGGCGCCGCGCACCAGCGGAACCGACGCCACGACGGCCCCGACGGAGGCGACCGTGGCCGGCAAGGGACCCGCAACCATTCGCGCGAGGTCCTGGATCAGGAAGCCGGTGATGGAGAAGGCGCCGAGCAGCAGCAGCAGGAAGATCAAGAGCGGCACGCCGCCGACATTGATCCAGGAGATGGCGTTGAGCACGCCGTTGTCGCTGGGATGAGCAAAATCGATGTTGGTGCCGAGCATCTCGCTCAAGGAGGCCCCGACCAGCATCGAGATCACCTCGACCGAGCCGACGATGACGATCATGGCCGCTGCAATCGCGAACGGCCTGACCTCAGGCGACATGACGTGTTCGAGCAGAGCGCTCATGGCACGGCACTCAGGAGCCCGACTTCAGCCGGGCCAGCCTCGCTGCGATCTCTTTGTCGCGATGGAGCGTGCTCAGCTCGTCGATGTCGCTCGAATAAGGAATTCCCGGCGGCACGCCGGTGGTCCGTGCCACCGCCCTGCCCGCTCGCAGCGCCTTGGCGGCAGCGGAGGTGCCGCCGGATTTCCGTGACGACATCGACGCCTGTGGCCTGGCGGCCGCCTCGCTCTTTTCGAGATCGGCGCGGCGCTGCTCGGCATCCTGGAGCGCCGACAGCACCGCACGCAGCGAGGTGACGCACTGTTCGATCTTCTCGTTGTTCTCGTCGACGGCGCGGGAGAGCACCTCGAACTGCGCCTCCAGATCCATTTGCCGCGCGATGCCGGCGCGGGCGAGATCATCGCGCCCGTCCACGACCGCGGCCTCGATCTTGGCGGTAAGATCGGTCATCGCCCGCTCGATCTCGCTGCGGCGCGCGTTGAGACGATATTCCTCGGCGCGCGCGGCGGCGAGCGCATCGCGCGCTTCCGTCTCGGCGCGCTCGATCTCGCGGATGGCTTGACCGACCACCTTCAGCTTGTTCTTGCCTTCCGCCTGCTCGATCGCGTCGTACGCGATCCCGGCAATGAGACGTCCCACCCGGGACAGGAGGTTGTCGGGAGCGGCAGCGATGGTATCCATGGCGTTCTCCTCCTCTGGCAGGCTGTTCGGCGTGACGCCGTAGTGAACTTCGAAACCGTCGTCGGTGCGGATGAGGCGCGCCGGCACGCTCTGCCCCCAGCCCTCGGCATAGCCGGCGTAGTCGAAGGGCACGCTGAAGCGCCCTTGCACGGTCGCGATCGAAATGGTGGCGGGCCCCTTGATCTTGGCGAGCTTGTCGTCGAGCGGCAGGCGGCGCCCTGGCGAGGCGCGATACTCGTTGCGGTCGCGCAGGCCCAGAGTCACCAGCCGCGAGGGCAGCGCGGTCTGTTTGCGGATCGGCTCATAGGCATGGGCGTGGAGCAGGACCACGTTGGAACCCACATTGTGAGTCCGCGCCACCTCCTCGAGGATCTCCATCATGCGGTCATAGGCCTGAAACGTCGCCTCGATGGCGGCCTTGGCGGCCGGGTCAGGGGCAAGCCTGTAACGCAGCGCGGACGGCGTGTTTCGGGGCGACTGGCTCATGGAAAGCACTAAAGCACCATTTTGGTGCTTTAGTGAGAGGAAGCTCGATCACGTTCTGCTGATCCATATGCACTCTGTCGGTTAGTCGCGACGGTCCGGGCCCACGTTCAAAGCGGCCGATCACTCCTAGCTCACGACCAATCAAGACATCTTGCACGCGCCGGTTGCAATTTGAGTCGAAATGCGGGGAGCGTTCTGTAGGCCGTCACTCGCTCTGCGCCTAGAGCGAAATCGATTTCTCCATCTCGCCAAGGCCCCCGAATGTCATCGGCCTCCGCCGACGCAACTCCACGGTCGTCCACAGTCTGTCCGCAGCATATCCACAGGCTGACCAGCGCGAATCGTGAGGGTGCGCGAGGCACTTGCTGCGCACAAACCCACAAGCTCGGCGTTCAACCGCCGGCCTGATCGAATACGCTGCGGCAGGCCTCGCTGAGGCTGCCGCGGTTGCGGCGCAGGCAGGCGGTGATGGCGCGGACGTTGGGGATCTCGCCGGCGCAGAGCCGGTAGACGTCAGGGGTACAGGCCCGCCGCTGCTCCGCCGTTCCCTGTGCATGAGCCGCGGAGGCAAACAGCGTCAGGAACAGCCCGACTGTTGAGGCGCCCCGCGCCCGGCTTTTCACGCCCGCAAACCGCAAGAACCTCGCCTTCATGACCAGTCTCCCGCTCGGCCCTGCCCGCTCCGGCCTGCATTGGCCGGCACGGGGCAAAGGGGTAGGAGAAATAAACCGCCGGGAATGTGATCTCCTCCACACCCGCTGCGCGGCGGCGGCTCGTAGGGTTGCTCCGGGGATTTTCAGGAATCGCTAACCATTCGGGGCCCAATCGCCGCATCGTTAAAATGCGAACGATCGGGTCAATCCGGAAACAAACGTGCTTTGCGACATTGCGCCATCCGCGTTCTGCGAGGGTGTGATGAGCGAAGCCGAATTCAATTTGCTGCTGGATGCTGTCCGGGACGCCATGGCCTTTGAGGATTTCGCGCCCGTGCCGGTGGAGGAATACGTGCCCCGCTCATGGAGCTTCGACACAACGCCCAAGGTTGCCAATAAGGCCGCCAATGACAACGAGGGCGCCTGGCCCCTCCTGCCCTTTCCCGACGGCTGGTACGCGGCCTGCTGAGGCCGACTTCTCGTAAGCGGATGCGGCTCGCCGTGCGGGCGGCCCGGCCTCACGAGCCCCCACGCCCCGTGCAACGACGATCAATTCTTGAGTCGCTCTTCACCGTCCCGCGGTGCCCGCTCGGGTACGGCCGGCGGGAAGATGCTGTCGTAGATCGCGCGCGCCTCACGAATGAGACGAGCCTTCTCCAGCTCGGATTTCGAGACAAATCGGACGATTTCGCCCACGTGCTCTCCAGCGCTCGTTGATGGGACATGCATCACTTCGCAGATGCGAAGTCTGTGCCATCCGAACTGAATCGCGGGTTTCCGCCAAGCCCCGGACAAATCCGGTGGGCGCGGCTCGTCAGGCCTTGCTCGAAAGCCAAGACAAACTCGCATTTCTGCTGGAAAATCAGAAGCTTGTGATGGAGGCCACGACCAGAATTGAACTGGTGTACACGGTTTTGCAGACCGTTGCGTAACCACTCCGCCACGTGGCCCCGTAAGGGCGGACCAATATAGGGGATCAATGGCTTAGGCAACCCCACGGCCCGCGGGTAGCGCAGCGAAATGTCCAGCCGAAATCAGGCGCGCTTGCCGCGTCGGAAGTCGCGCCGGCGGCCCTTGGGCGCGGGCTTGGGTGCCAGTTCCGGCATCTCGTCCTGGACCTCGCGGTAGCGAGCCAGCATCCGTTCGAAACTGGCATGAAGCGTCTCGGCGATATCAGGGCGCCGCTCGAGGCCGGCGAGGATGGTCGCGGCGGCTTCGATCGTCGAGAGGCCGTCGCGGCGCGGCTCCTTGCGCAAGCGCCCGTAGCGAGAGGGATGTGCCGGATTGAGGATCACGCGCTGGCATTTCAGCATCCAGGGATTGCGCCACCACAGCGCCTTGGCCTGGCTCCAGGTGCCGTCGAGCAGCACCACGCCTTCGAGCTTGCCGAGGATCGCGCGCTGGTTCTCCGCGATTTCGCCCTTGCGGTTGAGCGCGACGATCTCGCCTTCGGCATCGAGGTCGGCAGCGCGCGCCGAGCCGAGATAGAGCACGGCCCAGCGCGCGGCATTCTCGACCGGCCGCCCCAGCGCCTTGGACAGGCTCGGCCAGGACAGGCCGACCCGCACCGTGGCATCGGCGAAGTGCCTGGCCAGCAGCCGCGCCGTGCCGAGCGCCCTGTCCTGCTCCTGCGGATGCTGGAGGATCAGCAGCGAGAGCCGGTTTTCAATCGGCGTGACGCTGTCGCAGATGCACAGCGGCATCGGCTTTTGGCAGTGCGGGCATTCGGGGATCGGCTCGGCCGGCGCGGCGGCAGTCTCGGGCGGCTTGGACATGGCGCCGCTATACGCTTCGCGCGGCGCTGCAACAACCTATTCCGCCGGTGCCGCCAGCGGACGCGGCTCGGAGCGGCGCCGCATGCGGTCGATCAGGAGGTAGATCACGGGCGTCGTGTACAGCGTCAGGATCTGCGAGACGAACAGGCCGCCGATGATGGTGATGCCGAGCGGGCGACGCAGCTCCGTGCCGGGGCCGGTCGCGATGACCAGCGGAATGCCGGCAAACAGCGCGGCCATGGTCGTCATCAGGATCGGGCGGAAGCGCGCCTGGCAGGCCTCGAAGATCGCCTCGGCCGAGGACAGCCCGCGCTGGCGCTCGGCATCGAGCGCGAAGTCCACCATCATGATGCCGTTCTTCTTGACGATGCCGATCAAGAGGATGATGCCGACGAAGGCGATCACCGTCAGCGGCGTGTTGGTGAGCTGCAAGGCCAGCAGCGCACCTAAGCCGGCCGAGGGCAGCGTCGAGATGATCGTGAGCGGATGGGCGAGGCTCTCATAGAGCACCCCGAGGACGATATACATCGCGACCAACGCGCCGAGAATCAGGAGCGGCTGGCGACCGCTGGTCCTGGCGAAGTCGCCGGCGTTGCCGTCGAAGCTGCCGCGAATGCCTTCGGGCATGTGCAACTCGTCGACCGCACGCTGGATGTTCTGGGTCGCCGCCTGAAGCGGCACGTCCGGCATCAGATTGAAGGACACCGTGGTCGATGGGAACGACTGCGAATGATAGACGGCGAGCGCAGCGAGCCCGCGCGTCGTGCGCACCACGGCCGACAACGGCACCTGCGCATCACCCGCGCCGGCGACGTAGATGCGATCGAGATTGGAGGGATCGACCTGGAACTTCGGGTCGATCTCCAGCACGGTCATGTACTGGTTGCGCTGGGTATAGATGATGGAGATCTGCCGCTGTGCGAAAGCATTGTTCAGCGCGTTGTCGATGTCCTGGACCCTGACGCCGAGCGCGGACGCCTTCTGGCGGTCGATGGAGAGCGTCAGCTGCAGCCCGCCGGGGTCACGATCGCTGGAGATGTCGGTGATGCCCTCGACGCTCTCCATGCGCTTGGCCACGATCGGCGCCCATGTCTGCAGCAGGCCGAGATCGGTGCTGGTGAGCGTATATTGGTAGTCGGAATCGCTCTGCCGCCCGCCCGCGCGCACGTCCTGGGCGGCGAACATGAAGAGGCGGATGCCGGGCACGGGATACAGCGCACGCCTGAGCCGGTCGATCACGACCTGCGTCGATACGTGGGCGCGCTCCTCCGGCGGTTTCAGGCTGATGAACATGGTGCCGCGGTTCGAGGTCGCCGGCCCTGGGCCCCCGCCTCCGCTGCCGACCGTCGAGCCGATGCCGGCCACGGCCGGATCCTGCATCACGATCTCGGCGAGCCGCTGCTGCAGGCCGAGCATCGACTGGAACGAGATGTCCGCCGAGGCGCGCGTCGCGCCGATGATGAAGCCGGAATCGTCCGTCGGGAAGTAGCCCTTGGGAACCTTGATGTAGAGCGTCACCGTGAGAGCGATGGTGGCGAAGAACACCAGCAGCGTCAACAGCGGGAATTCCAGCACGGTGCGCAGGCTGCGGGCGTAGAACACGATGGTGCGCGACAGCGCGCCTTCAACGATGCGATCGAACAGCGTTGCCGTGCCGGAGGTGGTCTGCCGGATGTAATGGGCGCAAATCATCGGCGTGACCGTCAGCGATACCAGCGTCGAAACCAGAATGGCGAAGGTCAGCGTCAGCGAGAATTCGCGCAAGAGTCGGCCGACGACGCCGTCCATGAAGATCAGCGGCGTGAACGCCGCGATCAGCGACAGGCTGATCGAGACCACGGTGAAGCCGATCTGCCTGGCGCCCTCCTGCGCCGCCCGGAACGGCCGCATGCCGTGCTCGAGATTGCGGAACATGTTCTCGATCATGACGATGGCGTCGTCGACGACGAAGCCGACGGAGATGGCAAGCGCCATCAGCGACAAATTGTCGATGGAGAAGCCCGCGACCCACATGCCGGCGCACGTGCCGGCGAGTGCCAGCGGCACCGAGATGCCGGCCGCGATGGTCGGGGTCAGCCGCCGCAGGAACACGAACACGACGACCATCACCAAGACGGCCGTTGCCAGCAGCGTCCATTGCATGTCCAGCACGCTGGCGCGGATCGTGCCGGTTCGATCGACCAGGGTCGAGATCTCGACACCGGCGGGTATCCACTGTTTCAGTTCGGGGATCAGCGCCTTGACCCGGTCGACGGTGTCGATGACGTTGGCATCGCCCTGCTTGGTGATCTGAATCAGAACTGCCGGTTGCTTGTTGAACCAGGCGATCGAGCGGACGTTGCGGACGGAATCCTCGATGTCGGCGACGTCGGACAGCCGCACGAAATTGGTGCCCGAGCCCTTGATGACGATGTCGCGGAACTCCTTCGCCGTGCGCATCTGCCTGTTCAGCGACAGCGTTTCGCTTTGGCGCTCGCCTTGGAAGATGCCCACGGGGCCGAGCGCGTTGGCGCCGATGATCGCGGTCCGGATGTCATCGGTCGAAATTCCGGCATTGGACAGCGCAACCGGGTTGAGCTGCACCCGCACGGCCGGCTGGTCGGCGCCGGAGATCGACACGTTGCCGACGCCCGGCACCTGGGAGATGCGTTGCGCCAAAACGCTGTCGGCGACGTCGTAGATCGCCGAGGGAGAGATCGTCTTTGAGGTCAACGCCAGCACGAAGATGGGTGCGCCGGCGGTGTTCGCCTTGCGGAAACGCGGCAGCGACGGCAGGTCGCTCGGCAGGTCGACCATCGCGGCGTTGATGGCCGCCTGCACGTCACGCGCGGCCTTGTCGATGTTGCGGCCGATGTCGAACTGGAGCTGGATGCTGGTCGTGCCGAGGCTCGAGGTCGAGGTGATCTGGTTGATGCCGGCGATCTCTCCCAACCGCCGCTCCAGTGGCGAAGCCACCGTCGCCGCCATCACGGACGGGTCGGCACCGGGCCGGCTGGCGGAGACGAAGATGGAGGGGAAGTCGACGTTCGGGACCGAGGCGACGGGCAGGAACTGGTAGGCGACGACCCCCAGCAGGAACAGCCCGATCGACAGCAGCGTGGTCGCGACCGGGCGGCGGATGAAGGGCTCCGAGATCGATGCCATCACTGCATCCCCTCGGTCGCGCCGGCGACCGGCGGGCCGCCGGATCCGGCCGGCGGCAGCGCCTGCTCGAGACGGCGGTTGATGCGATCGAGCGCGAGATAGATCACGGGGGTCGTGTAAAGCGTCAGGAGCTGGCTGAGCAGCAGACCGCCGATGATGGAGATGCCGAGCGGAAAGCGCAGCTCGGCGCCGGTGCCGCTCTCGATCGCCAGCGGCAGCGCCCCGAACAGCGCCGCCAGCGTCGTCATCATGATGGGGCGAAAGCGCAGGAGACAGGCCTGCACGATGGCTTCATTGGGCGACATGCCCTGCCCGCGTTCGGCATCCAGCGCGAAGTCGATCATCATGATCGCGTTCTTCTTGACGATGCCCATCAAGAGGATGATGCCGATCAGGCCGATCACCGAGAGGTCCTGTCCGCACAACATCAACGCCAGGATGGCGCCGACGCCGGCCGAGGGCAGCGTCGACAGGATCGTGATCGGATGGATATAGCTCTCGTAGAGCACGCCTAACACGATGTAGATCGTGATGACGGCGGCGAGCAGCAGCCAGGGCTGGCCGGCCAGTGCCTTGGCGAATTCGGCGGCATCGCCGGCATAGACGCCGACGATGCTGCCCGGCATGGCAATGCGGGTCTCGATCACCTTCACGGCTTCGACGGCATCGCCGAGCGCCGCGCCCGGCGCCACGTTGAAGCTGAGCGACACCGACGGGAATTGCGCCTGGTGCGAGATCGCCAGCGGCGCCGTGGTCCGCTTCAGCGTCGCCACGGCCGACAGCGGCACCTGGGCATTGGGCGCGCCGGCGGTGGCGCTCGCGGCACCCGGCAGATAGAGCTTTGAGAGGATCGAGGGATCGCGCTGATACATCGGCAGCGCCTCCAGCACCACGCGGTACTGGTTGGCCTGACCGTAGATGGTCGAGATCTGCCGCTGCGCGAAGGCATCGTTCAGCGTGTCGGTGATTCCTTGCAGGCTGACGCCAAGCTGGCCGGCCCGCGTGCGGTCGACATCGAGCTGCGCCCGCAGGCCGCCCTCCTGCGCCTCCGACGAGACGTCCCGGAACAGGGGATCGCGCCGCATCTCCGCAACCAGCTTGCGCGCCCATTCCGAGACCAGCGTCGCATCGGTGCCGGTCAGTGTGTACTGGTATTGCGAGCGGCTCGACTGGGTCGAGATCTGCACGTCCTGCACCGGCTGGAAATACACGGTCATCCCCGGGATGCCGGAGACCCTCTCCTTCAGCCGGGTCACGACCACGCTGACATCGTCGCGGCGCTCGCCGCGCGGCCGCAAGCTCATGACGAGGCGCCCGACATTGGTGGTCGGGTTGACGGAGCCCGCACCGATCACCGAGACCACGCCGACCACATCAGGGTCGGCCCTGATGGCATCGGCCGCCTCGGCCTGTCGCCTCTTCATCTCCGCAAACGACACGTCGGGCCCCGCCTCCGTCACTGCCGTGATCGAGGCCGTGTCCTGCAGCGGCAGGAAGCCCTTGGGCGCGACGACATACAGCACCAGGGTCGCGATCAGCGCGGCGAAAGTCACGACCAGCGTGGCGCGCTGGCGCTCCAGCACCCACAACAGCGATCTGTGATAGGCATCCACCGTGCGGTCGATGAAGCGGCTGATCGCGGCCAGTCCCGGCACGGCCAGCTCCTCGTGCGCGTGCTTGAGCAGTCGCGAGCACATCATCGGCGTCAGCGTCAGCGAGACCACCGCCGAGGTCACGACCGCAATCGTCAAGGTCAGCGCGAATTCGCGGAACATGCGCCCGACGAGGCCCGACATGAACAGCAGCGGGATGAAGACCGCAATCAGCGACACCGTCAGCGAGATCACGGTGAAGCCGATTTCGCTGGCGCCCTTCAAGGAGGCCTCCATCGCGCCATCGCCATTTTCCATGTGGCGCACGATGTTCTCGATCATCACGATGGCATCGTCGACGACGAATCCGGTGCCAATCGTCAGCGCCATCAGCGACAGATTGTCGAGGCTGAAGCCGGCAAAATACATGATGCCGAAGCTCGTGATCAGCGACAGCGGCAGGGCGACGCCGGCGATCACGGTCGCGCGCAACGAACGCAGGAACAATAGCACGACCAGCGTCACCAGCACGACGGCAAGGATCAGCGTGAACTGTACGTCGCGCACCGAGGCGCGGATGGTGACGGTACGATCGGACACGATGGTGAGGTTCACGCCGGCCGGGATCGCACGCTGCAGTTTCGGGATCTCGGCGCGGATCTGGCTGACCACGTCGATGACGTTGGCGCCGGGCTGGCGCTGGATGTCGATGATGACCGCCGGCGTGCCCTGGTACCAGCCGCCGGTGCGGTCGTTCTCGAGACCGTCGACGATCTGCGCGACGTCGGCAATGGTCACCGGCGAGCCGTTGCGGTAGGCGATGATGACGGGCTTGTAGGCGTCGGCCGCGGCAATCTGGTCGTTGGCGGCGATGATGTAGGATTGCTGAGCGCCGTCGAGCGAGCCTTTCGGCCCTGATACATTGGCATTGGCGATCGCGGTGCGTAGATCCTCCATCGCGATGCCGTAGGCCGCAAGCCGCGCCAGATCGGCCTGGATGCGCACGGCCGGCTTCAGCCCGCCCAACACGGAGACGCGCCCGACGCCGGAGATCTGGCTCAAACGTTGCGCCAGGATAGTGTCGGCGATGTCGCTCATCGCCCGCAGCGAGATCGTGTCCGAGCGCAGCGCCAGCGTCATCACCGGCGCATCCGCCGGGTTTACCTTAGCGTAGGTCGGCGGGTAAGGCAGCGTCTTGGGCAGCACGCCCGCGGCGGCATTGATCGCGGCCTGCACGTCCTGCGTCGCACCGTCGATGTCGCGGTTGAGGTCGAACTGCAGCGAGATCTGGCTGACGCCGAACGAGCTCGTCGAGTTCATCGCCGACAGGGACGGGATCTGGCCGAGCTGCCGCTCCAGCGGCGCGGTGATCAGCGAGGCGATCACGTCGGGGCTCGCGCCCGGCAGCTGCGTCGTCACCTGCACGGTCGGGAAATCGACCTGCGGCAGCGCCGAGACCGGCAGTGCGAAATAGCCGAGCAGCCCGCCGATCAGAAGCGCAATGCCGAGCAGCGAGGTCGCGATCGGCCGGCGGATGAAGGGTTCGGAGACACCCATGGGTTATGCCTGCCGCTTCAAGCGGCTGTTGTCGGGATCATGGCTGCTTGGCTCCACTTTCCGATGCCCCCGGCCCCGGCGCCGGTCCTGTCTGCCCCTTCTGGTCGCCTTCGCTGCTCTTGCGCTTGGCGCGCAACTCGCCGTCTTTGCCTTGTCCGTCTTTCTGCCCGTCTTTCTGGCCCTCTTTGGCACCGTCCTTCCTCTGGGCGTCCGGTGCGCGCGAGCGCTTGCGCGGGGCAAGATCAGCCGACGGCGTCTGGTCGTCGCGGCCGACGATCACCTTGGAGCCGTCGGACAGATTGGCAAAGCCCGTGGTGACGACCCTGTCGCTCGCTGTCAGCCCGCTGGCGATCACGGCGTCATGCTCGTTCTGCTGGGTCACCGTCACGGGCTTGGCCGAGACGATGTTGTCCTCGCCGATGACGTAGCTGAAAGTGCCGATCGGGCCGCGCTGCACCGCGGAGGTCGGCACCACCAGGGCCTGCGTCAAGGTTTCGACCTTGAGGCGGACATTGACGAACTGGCCCGGCCAGAGCTGGTGATTGGCATTGGGGAATTCGGCCTTGAGCCTGAGCGTGCCGGTGGTCTGGTCGACCTGGTTGTCGATGCCGGTGAGCTTGCCGGTATCGATCACGGTGACGCCGTCATTGCCGAACACGTCGACTGCGAGCGGGCCCTTCGCCGCGGCCGCATTGACCCGCATGATCTGCTGCTGCGGCAGGCTGAACCACACCGCGATCGGCTGTAATTGCGTGATCACCACGAGGCCCGTGGTGTCGGAGGCATGAATGATGTTGCCCTGGTCGACCTGGCGCAGGCCGGCGCGGCCCGAGATCGGCGCCACGATCTTGGTGTAGCTCAGCGTCGCCGCCGCGTTGTCGATCGCGGCCTGGTCGGCCTTGACCAGCGCCTCGGTCTGGGCGACCAGCGCGCGCTGGGTGTCGGCCTGCTGCTTGGAGCCGGCGTTGGAGGCAGCGAGCTGCTCGTAGCGCGCGAGATCGATGCGTTGGTTGGCGAGCTGAGCCTGATCCTGCGCCTTCTTGGCAACCGCCTGGTCGTACTGCGCCTGATAGATCGCCGGATCGATCTCGCCGAGCACGTCGCCCTTCTTGACGTCCTGGCCTTCCGTGAAGTTGACCGCGATCAGCTTGCCGTCGACCTGCGAGCGCACGGTCACGGTGTTGAGCGCGCGGATCGCGCCGACGCCGTCGAGATAAACCGGCACGTCCTGGATGCGCGGGCTCGCCGCCAGCACCGGCACCGGCAGATCGGGGCGCTGATTGCGGTTGTTCGTCTGCTGCTGATGCATGACGATCCAGCCGACATAGCCGAGGCCGCCGAGGATCGCGAGCGTGATCAGGGTCATCACGAAGCCGCGGCCGCGCGATCTCTTCGCCGTCCCCTCTTCCGCGCCCTGCTTGGTGTCCGGCTTAAAGAGCATTGACCGGTTTCTCCATTCGCGGCTCCCAGCCGCCGCCGAGCGCCTGGTACAGGCTGACGATGGCCAGAAGCCGTGCGAGTTGGGCCTGCGACAGCGCGTCTTCCGCCTGGAACAGGGTCAGTTGGGTGTTGAGCACGGTGACGATGTCGGCGGTGCCGGCACGCAATTGCTGCTCGGAGAGATCGAAGGCGCGGCGCGAGGCGGCGACGACATCGCGCTGCAATTGCAGCTTGATCGTGGTCTGCTTGATCGAGAACAGCGCGTTGTCGACGTCGGCAAAGGCCTGGATGATGGTCTTGCGATAGGTCTGCAGCAGCTCGTCCTGCCGCGCCTTGGCCAATTCGAAATTGCCGAGGATCCTGCCGCCGTCGAAGATCGGTTGCGTCGCGCTGCCGACGAGCTGGAAGAAGGCCGCATGCGGCTGGAACAGCGAGACCAGCGCCGCGCTCTGATAGCCGCCGCTGCCGGTGAGCTGGATGGTCGGAAAGAATTGTGCGCGTGCATTGCCGATGTTGGCCGTGGCGGAGGCGAGCTGCGCCTCCTGGCGACGGATGTCCGGCCGCTGCGTCAGCAGCTCCGACGGCAGGCCGGGCGTCACGCGCGGGATCGCGATCCGGTCCAGAGAGCCGCCGTGAACGCGCACGCTCTCCGGCGGCCGCGAGACCAGTACGGCGAGCGCGTTGACGTTCTGGTCCAGCGTCTGGCGCAGCGGCGGCACCAGTGCCTTCTGGTTCGCCAGCACGCTCTCCTGCTGGGCGACGTCGAGATCGCTGCCGGTGCCGGCCCTGCGGCGCTCCCTGACCGCATCGAGGATGCGCTGCGCGCTCGCGATATTGCGCTGCGAGGTCCTGATGCGGTCCTGCGAGGCCAGCACCTGGAAATAGGCGTTGGCGACGGCGGCGAGCGTGGTCAGCGCGACCGTGTCGCGATCGAAACGGTTGGCGTGCGCCGTCTCCTCCGCCGATTGCAGCGCGTCGCGGTTCTGGCCCCAGAAATCGAGCTGATAGCTCGCACTCAGCGAGGCCGAATAATTGACGACCTCGCGCCCGCCGATCGACAGACCCGAGGAGCTTGCGCCCGAGGTGCGCGAATAGGTCTCCGATCCGGCTGTCGACACGCTCGGCAGCAGCGCCGCGCCGGCCTGCCGCGCCTGGGCGTCGGCCTGGACGATGCGCGCAACCGCGGCGGCGATGTCGAGGTTGACGGTCTGCGCCTCCTCCATCAGCTGCGTCAGCTCCGCAGAGCGGAAGCCGCGCCACCAATCCAGCGACGGCGGCGCATCGCCCTTGCCGGCATATTTGTAGTGCGAGGGAACGTCGAGCGCGGGATCAGGGAGGTCCTGGGTCAGCACGCAAGCCCCCGAGGCGGCGGCGAGGCACAGCACCGCGATCCATCGCGCCGAGTGCAGCGTTCCGAATGCAGAACCGAGAGACCGCCGCGAGGCGATCGCTGGAACTTGTTGTGTCACGTCCACCCCCTGCGGGGCAGATCAAGCCGCCGCCACGCTGCCGGACTAACCGATTCGCGGCGGGGTGGTCGGGAGGCTTTGGACGGCGCGTTCACAGCGATGATGCTTTCTGCGGAACCTGAGTTTCATCCTAGCTGGGCGCGGAACGGCGGGACAGTGCCGCAATTGCGAGGTGTCCGAGCCAACGAGCCGGGAATGGATCAACAAGAATACCAAAAGTGCCTGTGCTGCAGCGGCTTCTTTCATTACGAAGCATCTGGAAACGTAAGCAAGCTTACCAAGATTTCATGTGATATTGCGGCCACACCCGGTGCTGCAGAGGTATTGCATATGAATTTCAGCAGGATTGTCCGCGGGCACGGCTGGTGAGGGCTCTCGCCAACCAGGGACAGCCTCCGCATTCCTCGACAATCCCAATTCCTCGACAATCCCACCGCGAGGCACCCCCAGCCTCCTCCGCAAGCAGGAGAGGAGTCCAGTCCCGATGCCGAAGCATCGCTCGCCCGGCCGCGACCCGTCTCGCCCGTGGCAAGAATTGGTCGCGACAACGCTGATCGGGAGCGCGGTCGTTTCGTGCACTGGCCGGGGGTCGGCCGATTCCTGCTACCGGATGTCCCCCCTCACGGCCGCGCGCATCATCGCTGGTCTCCTCTCAAGCATATCACTGTTTGCGCGGGTGTTTCGGTCGGGTTCGCCGCAGCGCAAAAGCCTTTCCCTTTGGCCTCTCAAGCACTAGGTTCGGGCCAAAGCCGATCAACCCCTTGCCAGTGATTTCCCCTGACATGCCCATTCGCAACGACGTTGTCGAAGCCATCGGCAACACTCCCCTCATCAAGCTCAAGCGCGCTTCGGAATTGACCGGCTGCACCATCCTGGGCAAGGCCGAGTTCATGAATCCCGGTCAGTCCGTGAAGGACCGCGCCGGCAAATGGATGATCCTGGAGGCCGAGAAGCGCGGCGAGCTGAAGCCCGGCGGGCTCGTGGTGGAAGCGACCGCCGGCAATACCGGCATCGGCCTTGCCGTTGTTGCGAGCGCGCGCGGCTACCGCACCCTGATCGTGATCCCCGAGACGCAGAGCCAGGAGAAGAAGGACTTTCTGAAGCTGTGCGGTGCCGAGCTGATCGAGGTGCCGGCCCTTCCCTACGCCAACCCCAACAATTATCAGCATGTCGGCCGGCGGCTTGCCGACGAACTGCGCAAGACCGAGCCCAATGGCGTCCTGTTCGCCGACCAGTGGAACAACCTTGATAACGCCAAGGCGCATTACGAATCCACAGGGCCTGAGATCTGGGAGCAGACCGGCGGCAAGGTCGACGGCTTCGTCTGCTCGGTCGGCAGCGGCGGCACGATCGCCGGCGTCAGCCGCTATTTGAAGGAGAAGAACAACAACATCCGCATCGCCTGCGCCGATCCGCACGGCGCCGGTATGTACGAATATTTCAGGACCGGCGATCCGAAGGCGACGCCAGGCGGCTCGATCACGGAGGGCATCGGCCTCAACCGCGCCACCGCGATCGTCGAGACCGCCGAGGTCGACGATGCCTATCTCATTCCCGACACCGACGCCGTCAGTGCGATCTACGAGCTGCTCCAGCACGAAGGTCTGTGCCTCGGCGGCTCCACGGGTATCAATGTTGTCGGCGCGATGCGGCTTGCGAAGCAGCTCGGGCCCGGCAAGACGATCGTCACCGTGCTGTGCGATTCCGGCAGCCGCTATCTGTCGAAGCTGTTCAACGCGGACTTCATGCGCGCCAAGAACCTGCCGGTGCCGGAATGGCTGGAGAAGCGCAGCAACATCAAGCCGCCCTTCGTCTGATCGTCACAAGAACGCTCGCGTCGCGGATGCACGCCCTCAACGCGGCCGCGGTTCGGCCCGTTCAGGCCACTTCGCCGCGTTCCGCAGCCGCGGCGCAATAGTCGCGCCAGAACTGGCGATCGCGGATTGACCTCGAGCAGGGTCTTGACGCCCGCGATCGCCCGCGCCCCTACACTGGCAGGCCAACAACTATGTGTTCGGCGTGGAAGGCACGATCTCCGGCCTCGACAACAAGGGCACCGTCGTAAACAACGTCTCTGCAACGTCTCTCTCCGGAGGATGGGCCCGAAGAGAGGCAAGCCGATTCGGATAGTGCGAGGCTTGCGGTCAGACCAGCGAGGCCGCCGGTCGCCGAATCTCAGCGCAGAATTTGGCTCAGGAACAGCTTCGTGCGGGCGTGCTGCGGGGCGGCGAAGAACTCGTTCGGGGTGTTGGCCTCGATGATCTGCCCGGCGTCCATGAACACGACGCGATTGGCGACCTCGCGGGCAAAGCCCATCTCGTGGGTGACGACCAGCATGGTCATGCCTTCCTCGGCGAGGTCGACCATGGTGTCGAGCACCTCCTTGACCATTTCGGGATCGAGCGCCGAAGTCGGCTCGTCGAACAGCATCACCTTCGGGTTCATGGTCAGGGCCCGGGCAATCGCGACGCGCTGCTGCTGGCCGCCGGACATCTGCCCCGGAAACTTGTTGGCCTGATGCGGGATCTTGACCCGCTCCAGGAATTTCATCGCGGTCTCCTCGGCGTCCTTTTTCGGGATGTTGCGCACCCAGATCGGCGCCAGCGTGCAATTGTCGAGCACGGTCAGATGCGGGAACAGGTTGAAGCTCTGGAACACCATGCCGACTTCGCGGCGGACCGCGTCGATGTGCTTGAGGTTCGGCCCGAGCTCGATGCCGTCGACGACGATCTCGCCCTCCTGGAATTCCTCCAGCGCATTGATGCAGCGGATAAGCGTGGACTTGCCCGAGCCCGAGGGACCGCAGATCACGATGCGCTCGCCCTTCTGCACCGCGAGATCGATATCACGCAAGACGTGGAATTCGCCGTACCATTTGTTCAGGCCGGAAATCTTGACGATGGGCTCGGACATGGTGGCCTCGATCAGTTGCGGCGGTGGGCGTTGAGGCGGTGCTCGACGAACAAGGAATAGCGAGACATTCCAAAGCAGAACATGAAGTAGATGATCCCGGCGAAGGCGAAGCCGGTGAACGCAGTCGACGGCGTCGACCATTTCGGATCCGCGAACGAGGCGCGCAGCGACCCGAGCAGATCGAACAGAGCCACGATCGAGACCAGCGAGGTGTCCTTGAACAGCGAGATGAAGCTGTTGACGAGGTTCGGAATGACGTGCCGCAGCGCCTGCGGCAGCACGATCAGCGAGGTCGTCTTCCACCAGGACAGCCCGAGGGCAGCGGCCGCCTCGCTCTGGCCACGCGGGATCGCCGCGAGCCCGCCGCGGACGTTCTCGGCCTGATAGGCGCCGGTGAACAGCGCGATGCCGATCAGCGCACGCACCAGGCCATCGACGGTGAAATTGCCGGGCAGGAAAAGGGGCAGCATGTAGGTTGCGAAGAACAGCACGGTGATCAGCGGCACGCCGCGCCAGAACTCGATGAAGGCGATCGAGAAGATCCGGATCAACGGAATGGTCGAGCGGCGACCGAGCGCGAGCGCGATGCCGATCGGCAGCGATGTGACGATGCCGGTGACGGAGACCACCAGCGTCACCAGGAGGCCGCCCCACAGATTCGTCGTCACGACCGGCAAGCCGCCGTGGTCGAGATCCATCAGCTTGATCACGATGGCGATGGCGATGAAGGTGGCGATGCTCGATGCCAGAGCCCGCCCGCCGGTGCGAACACCGCCGCCGAGGACGAAGGTGATCAGGCAGACGATCGCGGCCGTGACGGCGAAATCCGTCCAGACCGACTGGCCCGTGCCCTGGATGTAATCGCGCAGCCAGGTGAGCGGAAAGATCAGCCAATGGATCACAGTGCCGAGCAGCGCGATGAGGCTCCCGAGCACCCACAGCAGCGGTCCGATCGCCGAGGTTTTGCTCGAGGTGAGCAGCGCCTGTCCGGCACCGACGATGCTCTCATCGAACAATTGCAGCAGCCCGGCCGTCCAGCTCAGCCCAAAGCCCTTGATGCCGCCGCCGTGCAGCAGGAAGAACGCCACGACCGGAAAGGCGACGAAGAACAGGCCGGCATTCAGGCCCTTCGCCGGCAGCCGCGGAATGAGCAGCGGCAGCAGCAGGATTGCTGCGAGCAACAGCGTCAAGTTCACCCGCCAACGCTCGGCCTCGGGATAGAAGCCGTAGATCAGTTGCGGGAACTTCGCCTGGATGTAGGGCCAGCAGGCGCCGACCGCAAAGCCGGCGTTCTCGGCGAGGCACGCGGCGCGGTCCTTGCCGCTCCAGACCGCATCGACCATCAGGAACTTGACGGAGGGAACGATGGTGAACCAAAGCAGCAAGGCGCCCAGGATCGTCAGCAGGATGTTGGTCGGCGAGTTGAACAGGCGCGTGCGCATCAGGCCGATGAAGCCCGTGGTCTTCACCGGCGCCGGACGCTCGGCGAGCAGGTCCCGGCGGACGAAGCTGGATGAGATGACATCGCTCATGCGCCGAGACTCCGGCTGACGCGCCACCCGTAGACGCTCATGATCGCGCTGGTGAGGAGCGAGATCAGGAGATAGACGCCCATCGTCATGGCGATGATCTCGATCGCCTGCCCGGTCTGGCTCAGCGACGTGCCGGCAAACACCGACACCAGGTCAGGATAGCCGATCGCGACCGCCAGCGACGAGTTCTTGGTGAGATTGAGGTACTGGTTGGTCAGCGGCGGCACGATGACGCGCATGGCCTGCGGCACGACGATGAGGCGGAGCGTGGCGCCGCGGCTGAGGCCGAGCGAGGATCCCGCCTCCATCTGCCCCTTGTGAACGGACAGGATGCCGGCGCGCACGATCTCGGCAATGAAGGCGGCGGTATAGGTCGACAGCGCCACCGCCAGCGCCACGAATTCGGGGATGATGCGTGAGCCGCCGGCGAAGTTGAACCCTCGCAACTGCGGCAACTCGAAAGTGAAGGGCAGACCGAAAACCAGCATCGTGGCCAGCGGAAGCGCGAACAGCAGGGCCAGCACGGAAGGCCAGATGCGGATCACCTGCCCGCGCTGAAACAGAGCTCGCCTTGCGTAGAAATGCAGGGCCAGCGAGGCGACGATGCCGAACGCCAGCACCGCAAGGAACGGCGCGAGACCGCTCTGGCCGATCGGGCTGGGAACGACGAGGCCGCGATTGCTGATGAAGGCAATGCCGAACACGGAAATGCTCTGCCGCGGATTGGGCAAGGCCGCGAGCACCGCCAGATACCAGAACAGGATCTGGAACAGCAGCGGCAGGTTGCGGATGACCTCGACATAGATCTCGCCGACCCGCGACAGCAGCCAGTTGGGCGACAGCCGGCACAGCGCGACGATGAAGCCGATCACCGTGGCGAAGAAGATGCCCACCACGGAGACTATGAGCGTATTCAACAGCCCGACCACGAACACGCGCAGGAACGTGTCCGAGCCGGTATAGGAGATCAGGGTCTGGTTGACGTCGAAGCCGGCATTGTTCCTGAGGAAGCCGAAACCGGCGGCAATGTGCTGGTTCTCCAGATTGGCACGGGCGTTGGAGACGATCTCGTAGCCGATCCAGCCCAGGATCGCCGCGAAGGCAAACTGGACGGCAACGCCGTTCCAGCCTGCCTTGCCGCCCAGAATGCGCCGGATCTTCAGCGCGATCTGGGGCGGCGGTTTTCGGGCCTCGGTGGTCATGCCGCTGCCGGCCGATCAGGGGCGATTAGCGGATCGGCGGCGCGTACTGAAGACCGCCCTTGTTCCAGAGATTGTTGACACCGCGATTGATGGCGAGCGGCGAGCCGGCGCCGACGTTGCGATCGAACACCTCGCCGTAATTGCCGACGGTCTTCACGATCCGCACCACCCAATCCTTGGTCAGGCCGAGCTGCTCGCCGAAATTGCCGTCACTGCCGAGCACGCGTTTCAGCTCGGGATTCTCCAGCTTCGCCTTCTCGTCGACGTTCTTCGAGGTCACGCCGAGCTCTTCGGCGGTGAGCATCGCAAACAGCGTCCATTTCACGATGTCGAACCACTGGTCGTCGCCGTGGCGCACCATCGGGCCGAGCGGCTCCTTCGAGATGATCTCGGGCAGCACCATATGGTCGTTGGGATTGGCGAGCTTGAGGCGGTTGGCGTACAGGCCCGACTGGTCGGTGGTAAAGACGTCGCAACGGCCGGCTTCATAGGCCTTGACGGTTTCGTCGTTGGTGGCGAACGCGATCACCTCGTACTTCATGTTGTTGGCCTTGAAGTAGTCGGCGAGATTCTGCTCGGTGGTGGTGCCGGTCTGCACGCAGACCGATGCGCTGTTGAGCTCGAGCGCCGAATTCACCTTGAGCGACTTCTTCACCATGAAGCCCTGCCCGTCGTAATAGGTCACGCCGGTAAAGTTGGCGCCGAGCGAGGTGTCGCGCGAGATGGTCCAGGTGGTGTTGCGCGAAAGCACGTCGATCTCGCCGGATTGCAGTGCGGTGAAGCGGTCCTTGGCGGACAGCGGCACGAATTTGACCTTGGTCGGATCGTTGAAGATCGCGCCGGCAATGGCGCGGCAGACGTCGACGTCGATGCCGGTCCAGTTGCCCTTGTCGTCGGGCGAGGAGAAGCCCGGCAGGCCCTGGCTGACGCCGCAGGACAGCATGCCCCGATCCTTGACGGTCTTGAGCGTTTGCGCCTCGGCGGCTTGGGCGGTGAGGCCGGCGGCGAGAGCAAGGGTGAGAGCCAGGGTTACGCGTTTCATGGGCTTTGGCCTTTCAAGGTCGTCTCAAGGTCAGGAATGTTGTCTTTAGGATCGTCTCTGCCAGGCAGGTCTTCTAAGAATCTGGCCTTGCAAGAGTCATGCTGGAAAACCTTGCCGAACACTCGCCGATCTCGGGAGGCCATACCTTCATCCCCGCCGCTGGCGCCCGCCGTTATGGCTGTGGCGCATAGTCCGGTCAGGCAATGGATCGAAGGTCGCAGCAGGCCCCTCAACATGCGGCGACTGAATAGCACCTGCGCATCACAGAACGACTGGCGAGCGGGGTCAAGGGGTTGACGGGACTCTTCTGTGTTCTGTTATTAACGACCGCGGCCTTTCGGCCGCCCCGCGGGCGCGACGCGCCCGGTGGAAACGCGGTTTTGAAAGCAGACGCATGGATTCCTCGCACCCCCAAGAGCAGCACGCCGAGACCCGGCTGGTCACCTCCGGCCGCGACACCAAGGCGCAGAAGGGGTTCGTCAATCCGCCGGTCTTCCACGGTTCGACCGTACTCTATCCAACAGCCGAGGACCTGCACGCCCATCGCAGCGAGTTCACCTATGGCCGCCACGGCACCCCGACGACCAGGGCTTTCCAGGATACTCTAATGGCGCTGGAGGGGCCGCAATGCGCCGGCGTCGGCATCGTGCCGTCCGGCCTGTCGGCGATCTCGACCACCCTGCTCTCGGTGCTGAAGGCCGGCGATCACATTCTGGTTGTCGACAACATCTATCGGCCTTCGCGCAATTTCTGCAACGGCATGCTGACCCGCTATGGCGTCGAGACCACTTATTTCGATCCGCTGATCGGCGCCGGCATCGACAAGCTGTTCAAGCCCAACACCCGGGCCGTTCTGGTGGAGGCGCCGGGCTCACAGTCGTTCGAGATGCCCGACATCCGCGCCATCGCCGAAGTCGCGCATGGGCGCGGCGCGCTCGTCATCGACGACAACACCTGGGCGACGCCGCTCTATCACCGCTCGCTGGAACAGGGCGTCGACATCAGCATGCAGGCCGCCACGAAATATATCGGCGGCCATTCCGACATCATGTTCGGCACGATTTCCGCCAATGCCAAGGCCTGGCCGATGATTGCCGAAGGCATCCGCCTGCTCGGCGTCTGCGCCGGCCCCGACGACGTCTTCCTGGCGCTGCGCGGCCTCCGCACGTTGTCGGTGCGGCTGGCGCAGCATCATCGCTCCGGGCTCGAGATGGCGCGCTGGCTGGCGGCGAGGCCTGAGGTCGCGCGCGTGCTGCATCCCGGGCTCGAAACCGATCCCGGTCATGCGATCTGGAAGCGCGACTTCACCGGCGCCTCGGGCCTGTTCAGCATCGTGCTGAAGCCGGCGCCGCAGAAGGCAGTCGACACCATGCTCAACACGCTCAAGCTGTTCGGAATGGGCTTTTCCTGGGGCGGGTTCGAGAGCCTTGCGATTCCCTTTGATTGCGACGCCTATCGCACCGCGACCAAATGGGCGCCCGGCGGCCCGACGCTACGTCTCCACATCGGGCTCGAGAGCACCGACGATCTCAAGGCCGATCTCGACCGCGGCTTCGCTGCCTTCAAAGCGGCGATGTGAGCATCAGGATTGGGCATCTCGCCTGGCAAACGTGCCACTGCAAAGTCTGATGCAGCCAACTGGCGGGATTGAACGAGCGGAGCCGAATCCTGGATCAGCGGTCCAGCGTCTTCGAGGCGGTGCCGCGGTTCTTCCAGATCAGCATGATGTTTCTGATATAGATGATGGTCGCGAGCGACTGTCCGAGGATGATCACGGGCTCGCGCTTGACGACGCCATAGACCAGCGTCATCAGCCCGCCGCCCATCGAGCAGAACCAGAACGCCATCGGCACGACGCTGTTGCCGGCGCGCTCGCTCGCGATCCACTGTACCAGGAACCGCGCCGTGAAGAAGAGCTGCGCGACCAGGCCGAATGCCAGCCAGAAGTCGAACTTGGCGACGAAGACGTCATAGAGATAATTGCTCAGCGCCTGACCGTATTGAATGATCATGCGTTCACCTCGGTCACCTCAGGCGTCGGCTTCTTGCGGCGGATGAGCCACCAGACGCCGGCGAGATCCATGATGCCGATCCACAGCCGGTCGAAGAAACCATAGTTGGACACGCCCGAATGGCGCGGCCGGTCGATCACGTCGACATAGGCGATGTCGTAGCCTTCGCGGCGGACCAGCGCGGGCAGAAAGCGATGCAGCCCGTCGAAATAGGGCAGCATCAGGAAGACGTCGCGGCGGAACGCCTTCAGCCCGCAGCCGGTGTCGCGCGTGCCGTCCTTCAGGATGGCGTTGCGAACGCCGTTGGCAACGCGTGATTGGAATTTCTTGAAGCCGGTATCCTTGCGCCCGACCCGCTGGCCGGCAGCGAGACCGACGCGCCCTGCCCCCTTCTCGACTGCCGCGATCAGGTCCGGCAGGAAGGCCGGATTGTTCTGGCCATCGCCGTCGAGCGTCGCCACGATCTCTCCCCGCGCCGCGCGCACGCCGCTGCGCACGGCTGCCGACTGGCCGCCGGATCTTGCATGGCGAAGCTGACGCAGATTGCTCCGCTCTTTCATAACAGCGGCAAGCCGATCGCCGGTCGCGTCGGTGGAGCCGTCGTTGACGTAGATGATCTCATAGGGCCAGCGGCCATCGAGTGCCGCGCCGATCTCCGCGATCAGCGGCGCGATGTTGTCGGCTTCATTGCGCACGGGAACGACGATGGAAACCGAAGGCTGGGACGTCGACAAATCGAGGCTCGTGGTTGGAATTGACCTGCCCAAGGGAACCGGCGGTCCCGGCAGGCAGCCGCTTTTATGGGGCGGATGCCCGGTGGGCAACCCTTTTGAGGCGGTTGGAAACCGTCCCAGAAAGCGGCGCAATAGTGCCGTCGGCGCGGATGGCAAAGCCGAGCTTTCGGGCCGCAAACCAGTAGCGGACGGCCATGGCGCCGACCGTTCCGACCAGAGCGCCGGCCACGACATCGCTCGGGTGATGCGCCAGCAGCACCAGGCGCGTCAGCAGGATCACGATTGCGTAAGTGAACATGAAGACGCGCAGGCGCGGCCACAATGCCGATACGGCAAACGCCAGGGCGAACGCAGCCACGGCGTGGCTTGACGGCAGGCTGGCATAAGCCCCGGTGCCCTCGAACGGGACGAAGTTGAACGGATTGGCCTTGCCCCCGACGAACGGACGTCCGCGGCCGATCAGATATTTCAGCATCTCGGCCACGAAGGCTGACAAGGCAACCGACAGAAACATGAATTGCAGCCGCGTGCCGACGCCGAGCAGCAGCGCGCGACGGCTCCCGCGCAGCCCGGCCGCGACCAGAGCCAGCACCACCAGCGCAACCCCCAGCACCGAGAGGATATACTCGTCCTTGCCGAAATCGGTCAGGATGCGGATCGGCCACAGGCTCGGCGTGCCGCGCGGCGGCATCAGCAGGATCTCGGTCTGATCGAACGCGACCATCAGCGCGATGACAAGCGCTGCGCCCGCCGCGGCAAGCCACAGCGAATGCCGCGCCAGCTTCCGGGCGGCCTCGGCGCGGCAAGAATGCGAGGGCGACCGCACGAGCTGCGCCAGCGCGCGCCAGGACACGGCGAGCAATTGCGCGGGATAGCTGGCATCATGCGGCGCGATGTCGGTCGGAGCCCCCATCCTATTCGGTACCTTCCGAGCGGAAGATCGAGATCGAAATCGCGCGCCCTTGCGAGAAATTATAGCCCTCGATGCGCGCGCCGACCTTGTAGCGCAACCCAATCGCCTCGGCGCGCTGCACGAAGCTGCGCTCCGAGCGCTGCTCGATCAGCGCGAAGCGGCAGCTGCCCTGCCGCAGGAAGTCCGCCGCACCGGAGCCGTCGGTGAGCACGGTCCGGGTGCCCGCCAGAAAGACGAGACTCGGCTCGTGATAACCGGCCGCAGCCGCCTTCGGTCCGACGCAGGTGACGTTGCGAAGCGCGCGCGCGATCTCGATACTGGGAAACAGCGGCGTCAGCGACGGCAGCAGGATGCCGTAAATCGTCACGGCCAGCATCAGGGCTGCGACCAGGGCGTTGAGCAATGACCGCTCGGCGCGGTTGGTATCGAACAGCCACCAGGCGAACAGGCCGAAGATCAGCGCGGCTGCGATGAACGGCCAGGCCACGAAGGCGGGCTGCCGCGTCAGCATCACCGCGCCGACCACCGCAATGATCGAGGCCGCTGCGGGGATCGCGAACCACCAGGCCGAGCCGCGCATCAGCCAGGAGTGCGACAGCACGCGCCGCTCCACCGCGCCGGCGGTGAGGATGGCGATCGCAGGATACAGCGGCAGTACGTAATGCGGCAGCTTGGTCAGCACCGCCTCGAACACGATCCAGGACGGGATCAGCCAGGCCAGCAGGAACTGCGCGCCGGGCTCGCGGCGGGCCCGCCACACCGCGGGCGCCGCCATCGCCGCCAGCGGCGCGCCTGGCCAGAACGTGATCCAGAACAGCGCAAGATACAGTCCGGGCGGCGCGCCGTGGGATTCCTGGGCCCCGATCTTGCTCAGCATGTCGCCGCCGACGGAATCGGCGAAGAAGGTCTCGCCCGCGCGCCAGAAGATCGCGACGAACCAGGGCAGCACCAGCACCAGCATCCACATCAGGCCCCAGACCGGCCGCAGCTTCCACAGCCAGGAGGCGTCGCGGTCCTGGATCGCGAGCGCGACGATGGTCAGGCCTGCGAACATCAGGATCAGCGGGCCCTTGATCAGGATGCCCGCGGCGAGCGCGGTCCAGAAGATCGCGGGCCAGCTCCAGGGCGGATGCGTCTCGTCTTCGGCGCGCTGCCAGGACAGATAGGCCCGCGCCATCGCACCCATCGCGGCAACGACGCAGAGCAGCAGCACGGCGTCGGTTTTTGCCAGGCGCGCCTCGACCCCGAGCAGCACCGAGGCGCACATCATCAGCGCCGCCAGCACCGCGGCGCGCCGCGTGACAAAGCCGAGCGCGGCCCAATAGGTCATCAGCACGGCGCCGATCGCGCCCATCAGCGACGGCAGCCGGTAGACCCAGATGCGCAATTCGGCCTTCGGCAGCTTGAGCATCGAGGCGGCTTCGACGGTCGCCGATTGCAACCAGTAGATGCCGACCGGCTTCTTGTAGCGGACATCCTCCTGAAAGCGGATGTCGACATAGTCGCCGCTCTCGACCATCTGCTTGGTGGCCTGTGCAAACCGCGCCTCGTCGCGGTCGATCGGCGGGATGGTGAAGAAGCCCGGCAGGAACAGCAGCAGCGCACACAGCACCAGGAAGCCGACCGCACGCGGGTGGCTGGCCGTGACGATGTCGAGCATGCGCACGAGCCCGCTGCCCGGATTTGCGGGCGATTTCGACTCGCGGGGGGCTCCAAAACGGGGGCGTGGGTAGGTCTCGGCCATTGGTTCCGCTTACGCTGAAACCGCCATCGCCACAACCGCTTAAGGCAGGGTCATTGAATTCGAATGACGACTGTGTCCGCGGCGCCCGTGGCGTCGATCACGGTGAGCCGTGCAAAGCCCGGGCCGGGCGGATCGATCAGCCGTTGCCGGCGGCCGTCGATCTCGCCGAGCGCGGTGCCGTTAACCATGACCGTCATCGGCAGCACGCCGCCGGCGACCTTGACCGGCATGGCTGCGCTTTCTCGGCCACCTGATCGATCCACGTCGATCCGCGAGCCGTTCAGCGGAAACTGGATGTGAAGGGCCTGCTCGCCCCCGCTTCGCACCAGTTCGCCGACCGGACGGAACCGCTTCAAGGGCAGCGGCAGCTTCGCATTGCTTGCGACCAGGGTTCCCTTGGGCGGCTTCGGCAAGGGGGCCAGCGTCCTGCCGCTCCGGGCGAAGGCATCGAAGAGGATGGGCGCGGCGGCGACGCGTCCGATCAGGCCGGGAACCGGCGCTCCGTCCGGACGGCCAACCCAGACGCCGATGGTCATGCGGCCGTCGAACCCGACGGACCAGGCATCACGATAGCCGTAGGAGGTGCCGGTCTTGAAGGCGATGCGGTTGTGGGCGGCGTTCTCCGGCGGCGGCGTGCCGAGCAGGACGTTGCCGACCTGCCAGGCTGCGACCTGATCCAGCAGCCGCAACGGCTCACGATCGTCCGTGGCCGTCACGATCTCGCGCAGCGGCTTGGTGGTCCCAAGCCGGGCGAAGCCGGCATAGAGCTGGGCAAGATCCTGCAGCGTCACGCCGACGCCGCCGAGGCCCATCGCGAGGCCGGGCGCTTCGTCCTTGGGCAGGATGAGGTTGCCGCCGGCCTGCCGCAGCCGCGAGGTCAGCCGGCTCGACCCGACGCGGTCGAGCAGCACGATCGCTGGCACGTTCAGCGACAATTGCAGCGCCTTCCGCACCGGCACCGTGCCCTGGAAGGTCATGTCGAAGTTTTCCGGTGCATAGGAGCCGAAGCGGACCGGGCGGTCGTCGATCAGACTGTCGGGATGAACAAAGCCGTCCTCGAAGGCGAGCCCGTAGATGAAGGGCTTGAGCGTCGAGCCGGGCGAGCGGATGGCGCGGGTCATGTCGACCTGCCCTGCCCGGCTCTCGTCGAAATAATCTGCCGAGCCGACCCGCGCGAGCACGTCGCCGCTCTCATTGTCGACCACGATGATGCCGACCGAGATGTTCGGACCCAGCGCAATCGCACGGTCGCGCGCCAGCGGCTCCAGCACCTTCTGCAGATTCGCATCGAGCGTCAGCTTGATGATCGGCGTGTCCTTGACCGTCGACAGCGCGGAATCGGAGGCATGCGGCGCCAGGATCGGCATGGGCTTGCGCAGTTTCGGCACCGGCACCGCCTTGGCCTGATTGGCGTCATCGGCGCTGACCACGTGCTCCTCGACCATGCGGTCGAGCACGCGGTCGCGTGCCTTGCGCGCAGCCTCCGGAAAGCGGTCGAGCCGGCGCGTCTCCGGCGATTGCGGCAGTGCGACCAGCAGCGCGGCCTCCGCCAGCGACAGCCGCTTCGGCTCCTTGCCGAGATAGGCGATCGACGCCGCGCGAATGCCTTCGAGATTGCCGCCATAGGGCGCCAGCGCCAGATACAGATCCAGGATCTGCTCCTTGCTCATGCTGCGCTCGATCTCGATCGCACGCACGATCTGCCGCAGTTTCGCGTAGACCGAGCGCTGCCGCCGCGGCTCCATCAGGCGGGCCAGCTGCATCGTGATGGTCGAGCCGCCCGAGACGATGTGGCCGCGCGTTCCGAGCTGCAACGCGGCGCGCCCCAGCGCCAGCGGGTCGATGCCGTCATGGGCGTAAAAGCGCTGGTCCTCGTAGGCGAACAGCAGCTTCAGGTAGGTTGGATCGACGTTGGTCCTGGCATCAACCGGCAACCGCCAGCGCCCATCCGCCATCGCATAGGCGCGCAGCAGCTTGCCGTTGCGATCGACGATGGTGGTGGAGACCTGGCGGGCTTCGTCGAACGGGAGCGGGCCGAGCGAATAGACCCAAGAGACGAAGCCGATGATGGCGAGGATGAGCGTGAGTGCGAGGGTGGAGAGGACGCGGTAGCCGTTGCTCCGCGCTCCACTGCCGTCGTTCCGGGATGGTCCGAAGGACCAGACCCGGAACCTCGAGATTCTCAGGCGCGCAATTGCGCGCCGTAGTTCGGCTCTTCGAGCCGCCCCGGAATGACGAGAGCTGCTACCGCCTCCGCTCATCTCACTCACTTCGCCGCCCGCACCTCGACACTGCCCGTGCCGGTCCGCCCATAGCGCGAGGGATTGTACATATCCTCGACATAGGCTTGCGGCAGCACGTATTTGCCGGGCGAGACCGCGCGCACGACATAGGCGACGGTGAAGACCGACTTGGAATCCGAGGCCCGGTCGACGGCCGCGGTGAAGCGGTCGTCACGGAACTCAGTATGTTCAGGCTCCTCGCCGTCCTCGATCCAGTCCAGCGTGCCGCTGTCGCCGGACGAGACCAGTTTTGGATTGTCGATCTCCAGGCCCGCCGGCAGATAGTCGGACACCATGATGTGGCCGTATTCCGGCTTGGCCTCGGTGATCTTCAGCACCACCGCAAAGCGCTGGTTCTGCTTGACCTTGCTGATGTCGGCGGGCTTGCCGTCGAGGGTGAAGTAGCTGCGCTCGATCTTGAAGCCGTTGGACGCCGCCGGCTCCGGCGTGACCGGCGAGCCTGACACCGAGACCACCGCCTGCACCGGCGCATCGCCGGTATTGGTGATCTTCAGCGGCTTGCCGCTCAGCGTGTCCGCCTTGTAGCTGCGATACAAGGCAGTCCTGACCGGCTGGCCATCGACCTCGATCGAGAGGTTCTCCTTGGCGAGCGCGCGCGCCGCCAGCACCAGCCACGCATTCTCCTGGGTGGAGGTGTAGGGCGTCAGCCCCCGTGCAGTCTCGACCCGCGACACCGCCTGCGTCAGCGTCGCCCTCGGCGCATTGCCTTCACTGGCGAGCGACACCAATGCAGCGGCATCGCGCAGCTGCGAGCCGTAATCGGTGCGGCCGAATTCCAGCACGGGCTTGGGCGCAAGGCTGTCGAGCGCAGCAGCATAGACGCGTTCGGCGCGGTTGCGGTCGCCGACCAGGGCCAGCGCCGCCGCAAGCTGCGATTTCGCGATCGGGGTCGCGAGATTGGCGAGCTTGGTATCGGCGAGATAGCGGAGATCGCCGATCGGAGCTGCGCCGTTACGCGCCAGCACGTAGAGGCCGTAGGCGAGATCGCGGCCACCGTCCTTCTCCGGCTCGTTGGCATTGACGACGGAGTTGCGGATACGGTCGAGCGCGTTCTTGAACAGCACGTCCGGCACCGCAAACCCCTTCTCGCGGGCGCGGGTGAGGAAGTCCGTGACATAGGCATCGAGCCAGGCATCGTCGCCGCCGGCCAACCACAGGCCGAACGAGCCGTTCGAGCCTTGGCGCGCCAGCAGCCGCTCGATGGCGTCGCGGATGCGCTGGTCGACCTCGGTGTCCATGGCAAGATGCGCGCCGGCCGCGAGCTCGTTGACATAGAGCAGCGGCATCGCCCGGCTCGTGATCTGCTCCGAGCAGCCATGCGGATAGCGGTCGAGCGCCTTGAGGATCGTTGCCGCATCGAGCGCGGTCGACAGGCTGGCCGAAACCGAGACACTGCCGGTGCCCGGCACGAGGTCGGAGAACATGTCCGAGGTCAGCGTCAGGCTTTCGCCCTTCGCCAGGGTGCGGATCGAACGCCGCGCCAGCACCTGCGTCGCCGCCTTGACGTCGAAGGCATAGTGACGCGCCAGCGCGAGGCCATTCGGCCCCTTGATGTCGACGTCGAGCGTCGCCTGCCCGGCCGCGGTCGCATCGAGCGCGAGCGCGAACGAATTGCGCTGCTTGGCGGCGAGCTTCACGGTGGTTGCGGGATTGCCGGTCATCTTCACCGGGCCGCCCGCCTTCACATTGATGACGTAGTCGCCGGCCTGGCCCTCGACATTATCGATCTCCAGGTTAACCGTGCCGTGGTCGCCGTTGAGCAGGAAGCGCGGCAGCGTCGTCGTCAGCACGACGGGATCGCGGATCACGACATCGGTGTTGGCGCGGCCGAGCTTGGTCGCGGTCCACGCCACCGCCATCACGCGCGCCGTGCCGGCGAACTCCGGAATGTCGAAACTGACTTCCGCGGTGCCGTCGGCAGCGACGGTGACGATGCCGGAATAGAGCGCGAGCGGCTTCTGCGTGGGCGGCGAGCCCTGGAGCTCGCCACCGGCGTCGCCGCCGGACTTGATCTGACCGCGCGTGCCCGACATGCCGTCGATCAGCTGGCCGTAGAGGTCGCGGATCTCCGCGCTGAGGCGACGCTGGCCGAGATAATAATCGTCCGGCGCCGGCGGCTTGTAATTGGTGAGGTTGAGGATGCCGACATCGACGGCGGCGATGACGACCTTGGCGTCCTCGCCCGGGTTGAGGCCGTCGAGCTTGACCGGGATTTTCAGCGTGGAGTTCGGCCGGATCAGCGAAGGCGGCGACAGCTTTACCTGCAAGGTGCGCGCCTGCTTGTCGATGCCGAACCATTTCAGCCCGATCGCCCGGCCCGGCATGCGCTGGGCGGCCGCATCGAGCGGCCGGCGCAGCGTCGCCACCACATAGGCACCGGTGCCCCAATCCTTGCCGATCGGGAGCTTCACCTGCGCGGTGCCTTCCTTGACGTCGATGGTCTGCGTCGTCAGCAGCCGGTCGCCGAGTACGTTGACGGTGAGCTTGCCGGCGCTGCGCACGTTGACGGACACCGTCATGGTGTCGCCGGAGGAATATTGCGGCTTGTCGATCGAGGTCTCCAGGAGGTCCGGCGTGTCGGCGCTGCCGTCGGAATACCAGCCGACGTCGAACTGCACCGAGGTCACCGGGCCGTCGGCGTCGTTCGACTTGACGTCGAGCCGGTAGCGGCCGGGCTGCGGCGTGAGCGAGATCCGCGTCGGCTTGTCGGCCGTAACAGTGACGTCGCCGTCGGCCACGCGCGATGTCGACTTGACCGGCTCGTACTCCCAGTAATTGTTCTGGCGGTACCACTGGTAGCGCGATTCCATCTTCAGCAGCTCATAGCGCAGGCCGTCGCGGCGCAGCCTCTCGCCCTCCGGCGAGACGAACACGACGTCGAACTCGGCCTTGTCGCCCTCGGCGACGTTCTTGTCGCCGAACAGCGGCTTGATGCCGATCTGCGCCGTGGCGGGCGCGACCGGCAGCACGATCTTGCGCTCGACGGCGCGGCCGCCGGTCTCGACCATGCGGACGAAGATCTGCTCCTCCTGCGGACGCGTCGAGGCCGGCTGCTTGTCCAGCGTGACCGGGAAGGTCGCAACGCCACTGGCGTCGGCCTCGGGCAGGTTCTCCAGCGGCGTGCGCTCGTTCGAGGTGGTCTCCTCGTCGTCGACGCCGAACTTGTAGCCGGCAAAGCCGGGCCGCTCGGCCGCGGGCGCGATCAGCATGTCGCCTTCGAGCTGGAGGCCTGAGGCCGGTGCGCCATAGAGGAAATGACCGTCAGCCTTAAGCTCCACTGGAACATTAGCTTTGATCAGCTTGTCCTTGGCCGACAAATCGAATTCGATCCGATCGGGCACGTAATCCTCGACCATGAAGGTGGTCTCGCCGACCGAAGCACCCTTCGGATCGGTGAAGGCGCGCACCCGCCAGGTGCCGGTCGGTACGGCCGAATTGAGCGGCACGGACAGCGTGCGGCCGCCGGCGCCCTGATCCGCCAGCACGGCGCGACGATATTCGACGCCGTCGGGGCGCTCAATCACCAGGGTCATCGGCCCGCCGGTGACGGCATTGCCCTGGCCGTCGCGGAGCAGCGCGGTGAGGAAAACGGTCTCGCTGGAGCGGTAGACGCCACGCTCGGCATAGACGAAGGCATCGGCGCCCGCGGGCACGGCGCGGCCGGAAACGCCGCGGTCGGACAGATCGAAGGCCGACGTCTTCAAGCTCAGGAAGGCATAGTCGGCCTTCTCGCCGGTGACCGTGAGCATCGCCGGCGACAATCCGCCCTCGCCGCGCGCAAGGCCGGCCTCGAACAGCACGTGACCGGCATCGTCGGTCTTGCGCGTCGCCAGGATCTCGTTGTTGCGCGCGACCAGGCGCACCTCGGCCTTGCCGACCGGATCGGTCGAGGCCAGCGAGTTGACGAAAACATGGATGCCGTCATTGCCGGAGTAAGCGGTGATGCCGAGATCGGAGACGATGAACCATTGCGTGGCGAGCTGGTAGTCTTCGTCCGAGCTCCTGGCCGCGGCCGTCATGACGTAGACACCGGGCTGGAGCTCGCCGAGCGCCTGGTCGACCGGGAACGCCGTGGTGACGTCCTGGTTCAGCGTCATCGCGGTCGCAAGCTCGCCGCTCCAGACCTTGACGCCGCGCTCGTCGCCGAGCTCGCTGAGCTGGTACTTGGACAGCGTCTTCTGGAAATCGTTGTCGACCACCGTGTTGATCAGGTTGCGATCACCGATCCGGAAGACGTTGATGTTGACCGCGGGCGTATTGACGCTGACGACAGGAATGCCGCGCTGGCCGGTCCGCGGCAGCACATAGGCGCGGCTGGTGAAGCGCACGAACGGCTTGCGGTCGCGCACATAGATGTTGAACTCGGCCGATTTTGGCAGCCCCTCCTTCACGGTCGACGGCAAACCAGCGCGCAGATTGATGTTGTAGCGCTCGCCGTGCTTCAGCCCGTCGACGCAGAGCTGCTTGCCTTCGGCCGACAGCGCCGGCTTGTCCTGCCCGGCAAGCGCCAGGAACGGCGCGAAGTCGGTGCGCTTGGCCAGTTCCTCGGAGAACTGGAAGCAGGCGCGCGGGCTCGCCGAGTCCGAGTCCACGGTATAGTCGAGCAGCCGGAAACCGTGCTCGTCGCGCATCTTTTCATATTGGCCGCGGACGTCGGCGACCTCGCGCATGTCGAGCGACAGCCGCAGCGCGTCCAGTGCCGGCCGCCACAGCTTGCGTTCGGCCAGCGCCTTGCCGAGCACGGCAAGCGCGTCGGCCTCCTCGCCCGCATTGCCGGCGCGCTGGTAGGCGATATAGGCCGCCGTCGAGGCGCGCTCCAGCAGGAAGGTCTGCTCGCTCGAGCTCTTCGGCGAGATCTGGAAGATGACCTTGGCGAGCCGCAGCCAGTTGCCGGCATCCTCAGGCGTGGTCGCGGCGATCTGGCCAAGCACCGAAAGGCCGGTGCGATAATCATTGCGCCGGAAGGCGGCGTCGGCGTCCGTCTTCAGCGTCGCATTGGTCTTGGCGACCGGCCCGGCCTCGCTCTTGATCTGGGCCTCCAGCTTGATCGCGGAATCGGCGAGGTCATCGCGTTTGAATGCCTTGTCGGCGGCCTGTGCAGCGACGAGGCCGAGCGCCAGCGCGGCGCAGATTGTGACGGCGCGAACAAGACCGATCATGGAGGACTCCCGGAATGCGCGGACGAACGCCGCGGCGGCAAATGAAATGCGCGGAAAGGTGACGGACTCAAGGCGATGGAACCGTAAGGTGCAAAGCGTCGCTTTCGCCATGATAAAGGCAAGCCCAGAGGAGACCGGCCGAGATACCGCCGCGCACGCCGTCCTGATGGCGCAGCATTACCTGACCAATCGACCGGCGGCCGTGTCCCGGAAGCTGTTCAGCGTTCCCGGCGATGTGATCCATCGTCCAGTCCGCTGCCGCTCAACCCGGCACCCTGACACCCCACCGTTCCGCTTTGTCGTCCCACTGAGGAAAACGGTTCGGTTCAGACTTGGCGAAACACCGGTTTTTTCATATTGGCATGTTACAGAACGGCCAGCCGCCTGATCCGGGCGGCCCAAACCGGCCGGCTCAAGACGGTCCCGTAGCTCAACTGGATAGAGTAGCGGATTTCTACTCCGCGGGTTGCAGGTTCGAGTCCTGCCGGGATCGCCACTCACGATTTGCAAAGCCGGCGCTCTTCACGAACGCGTGGGTAACCATATGCCGGCCTTTGAACGGCGCCGATCAGTCCTATGTAACCGCCGGGCGGTATGCGCCCGATAGGTTCTGAATGCAGCAATCCGAATTGACGAGAATGGCGATCGCGTCTGCGGTCGCGATCGTTGCGATCTCGTATTTGGCGGTCGACGCAGGCCTGGTGAACACCAATGTGCTTACGAGGCACATCGAGGTGGCCCAGGCCTCGATCATTGGCGCCGCAACAGGACAACGTCAGCCTGCATTTACCGTTGAGGACTGGGCGCGCCGCGGCCACGCGAAGCCGCAACTGGAGTATTGCCTGGCGGTCGACTGATCGACGCGCTCGCCTATCCACCGTTTGCCCGTTGATGACCGCGCCACCACCGGCCAATGGCCGCGGTGAGATCGTCCCACAGCTCCGTCGGCAGGTCCGGGACCGCCACCCGGACGCTGTACTGGTCCGTCGTCGCGTCGTGAAACCATTCGGTCGCGGCGAAATCGAAGCCGAAGCTGCCGGCGTGGCGGATGGGAAAGCCGTCGCGGCGCAATTCGCAGCTCATGTCCTCGGCCGCCTGCCGCGCTGCCGCCTCGTCGAGCGCGCGCCTTCCGCGAAGGGTCACGTATAGCCCGTGAGCGAAGCGAAGCTGAGCGGCGAGCGCCGGGATCTCGGCGGCAAAGTATCGCGCCGAGCTTCGGCCGTTACGCAAAATCGCCGCCACGCGCCGCTTCGTCAGCGCCCAATAGGCCGCGCTGCCGGCGAAGGGCGGAAAGTGGGCCGGCAATGCCGCGCCGCCGAGCAGCCGCACTGCGTTGCGGGTTTCGGACGCGAGACGTGTCCATTCAACGCGCCCTGCCCGCAGCCGATGCTCAGGCCCGTGCACGAACACGGCCGAGCCGAGCCGGCCATATTCCGCTCCGAGCGAATCGAGCTTGTTGTGGCTTCGCACCAGCACCATCGCAATTCCGCATCGCCCGGCCCACCGCATGACGCGCCTGACGCGGCCTGACCTGCCGGCAAAGCACGTCGTATCGAAAATCAGGAGATCGAGGCCCGAGCCGTCACGGCGCAGCACCGCCTCGATGGCGCCGGCGACGGAGCAGGAATCCAGCAGCAGGATTCGCGGCGAGCTCCCCCGGGCCAACGCATCGCCCAGCGGCAGCTTCAATGCATCGATCCGCAAGTGCGGCATGAAGCTTCGGATCAGCTCCAGCGTCTCACCATAGGAGCCTGGCAGCACCAGGATATCGGCCTTCTCGACGATCCGCGCAGAGGCAAGCAGCACCGCGGAGATCGCAGCCATCCCTGAGGCGGTGTAGATCGCCGTGCTCGTGCAGGCGTCGTCGAGCTGGTAGAACGACGGGCCGCGTACCGTGAGATCGGCCCGCTGGTAGTCGTAGATGAACTCGAACGGCCCGCTGGCGGGAGCGGCCGTGTGCGACCAGGCTGTCTCCGTCGCCTTCCACTCCTGCAGTTCGTGCTCCGCCCTGAGCGCCGCAGTGATCTGGAATTTGAACCTGACGACGTCGTCAACGGAACACGGATGCGCCAAATCGAGCGGGTTTCTCAGGCCGTCGTTCAACAGCCTGAGTTCCTCGTGCTTGCGTTCCAGATAGGCCCGAATGGTCTCCATTGCGCTTCTTGACAGATCCAATCAGGCGTCAACGTCCGGAAATCGCGGCGGGTCCAACAGGCCTGCTGCAACGAACAGGCGCCTGCGCAGTTGTCCCCATGCAAGGAGGACAGCATGGCTGACATCAGAGAGCACATGAAAATCATCGGCAAGGACGGCGCCCATGTCGGCACCGTCGATCGCGTCGAAGGCAACCGCATCAAGCTGACGCGCAAGGACAGCCCGGAAGGTCACAAGGACCATCATCACTACATCGACACGAAATATGTCGGCGCCGTCGAAGGCGACGTCGTCAAGCTGTCGGTGAATGCCGACGTCGTCCCGAAGACGGAAGCCGCGTGAAACACTGAGTCCCTGCGGGGGGCTTTTTGTTTGTTCACGATCCGACTCCGCTTCGTTCGCGAGGCCCGAATCGCGTTCGCAATTTCGGTCACGGAGCATTCGTTAACGATGGCTTCCTGCAACGCCGGAAGGTCGCTGCAATTCGATGCACTTCAGCGCCGCGCATCGGTCGGGAACGAATGCGCGATCAGCGCGTTGGGTAGCCGAACTGAGTGGTGCCGACCCGCCAGCCCCGGTCGGCTTTGAAGGACCCCGTGCTTGTCCCCCGAGCACGGGGTTTTTCTCGTGTCCGCGCTATCGGGCCGGATGCCTGTGCCCGGCTGGATGCGAGGGGCCGGCTTGCTCATCGCGCAGATCGCGGGCGAGTTCGTGCCATGCCAGCGCCAGCTGGATCAGCCGTTGCCTGTCGGCACCCTCGGCCTCCGCGGCACGCTTCATTGCGGCCTCGGCCTCATGTTGCGGATCGTACTCGGTGTACATGAGGCAGACTCTAGCCGGCCATCTGGACAAGCGCGTGGCAATTTCGGTCCGTATGATTGCGGGGTCCCCGCCAGCCTCGTGGACCGATCTGTGAACCACGTCACAGCATGTCCGCGGCATCTCCGCTAAACAGCTGCAGAGGCTTCATTGGTGATGTCCGGCCATGACACGCAAAGCAGCAACCGAAGTCATCGTCCCGACGCAGCGACCTCGCGCGGACCTGCTCGGCGTCGCCTATCTCGGCACCATCGCCGTCGTCATGGTGGCCTGGATCGCCGGCCTGGTCTGGGCCTCGATCACGTTCTTCGACTGGCTCGTGTCCTGACGGACCAAGGCAATTGGCCTGCCCGCCCATCCCGCCTTAGAGCAGGTAGGGCAACGCCTGCGAGAGTTTAATTCCGGCACAAACGATCATGGCCCAGAGCGCCGCGCTGATCTGGATGGCATCCAGCATGTCCCACATCCCCTGCGAATCATCCCGTCATTTTTCTTTGAAATTGACGTGAGGGGGCGACGGGCACCAGAGCTAATTCAAAGCAACCGCCGGCGCGCAAAAGGATGAGGCGGGCCGAAGCCCGCCTCCTGGTCCAATCCCGGACTGGAAAACTCAATAGCAGGCGCGGGGATCGGCCTGCACATAT
Organism: Bradyrhizobium agreste; assembly: GCF_016031625.1. Taxonomy (GTDB): domain Bacteria; phylum Pseudomonadota; class Alphaproteobacteria; order Rhizobiales; family Xanthobacteraceae; genus Bradyrhizobium; species Bradyrhizobium agreste. The sequence continues at coordinate 262,241 of NZ_JACCHP010000003.1, forward strand.
TGGCCGTTCGGGTAGCGGTAGTAGCAGGTGCCCTCCGCCCAGTAATAGCCGGGCTGGGACGCCGCGGTCGCGCCGGCGATTGCGCCCGTCGCACCGCCGAGGACCGCGCCGGCGGCGGCCCCGGTTGCATTGCCTGAGATCAGTCCGCCCAGCAGGCCACCGACGAGCGCGCCGCCAAGCGCGCTGGCGCCGGGATCAGCCGGTGGCGGCGGCGGAGGTGGCGGCGCATAGGCCACCGGAGGCGGGTCGTAGGCCACCGGCACGTCGTCGATATAATCCTCCGAGATGTAGGCCGGCGGGCCAACCATACGCTGCGGATAATAGTACCAGACGCCGCCAACGTCCCACCACCAGCCGGACCGGCCATGGCGGACTTCGTGGCGCCAGCGTCCACCCTCCCAGGCAAGATTGCCGCGATAGGTGTGTCCACCCCAATCACGTGCGGGAGCAGGACCGCGCGCGACGGGACGTCCGGGCTGCGGGCCGCCCGCACTGTGACCCGCATGGGGCTGACCAGCGGGCTGAGCAGGCCGGGTCGCCTGCTGCGACGGAGGGCCCCTGCGCGTGGTGGGATTGGCCTGTGGCGGTGCACCTGCAGCCGGCCCGGCCAGCGGTGGGCCGGCATCTTTCGGCGGCCTGGCCTCTTGCGCCTGCACCGACAGCGCGAGCAACGAGATGGCGGAAACCGCGGGAATGATGATCTTGATGCGTTTGGACGCACTCATGCGTGCTCGCCCCCTGCTCTCTCATGGCCACGATTCCCGGGCGCGATCGACGAATCGCCGCGCGCCGGGCTGATGCCGGCCGAAATCACTGCCCTGCTTGATCGGCTAAGTCCCGTTACAAATGATTAAGATCAGGGCATTCGTTCGGCCCCATCGGCCGTGCTGGAGCGCGCCTAGCGAGCCGGTTCGATCACGTTGCAATTGCTTCGCCCGGACATCAGGCAATCCTGCATCTTGCTGGCTGCCGTCAGATCCCGGGCAAGCCACCAGCCGACGCCGAGGATCACGACCGCGATGATCAATCCTGCGAGCGCGCCGCGGCGGTCGCCGACGGACGGAGGCGTGGACGGACGCTTGGGCCGACGGTTCGGTCGAGCATGGGGCTCCTCGCCCGGCTCGGATCTGGACTCTGGCTTCGACATGGCCGCCTGGTCTCGCTGGCCCGCTGGCTTTACCACCTCTGCGGCGTCGCGTCACATCCCGATCAGCCGACCCTGGTCAGCCCCGCGTCGGCGGGACCGGATCCCTGCGCGAGGTTTCGACCGCAGGGATCGCCTGCTGGACCCGCGGTGCGCAACTCGTGAGCACGAACGCGGTCTGGGTGCACTCCCAATCCGCTCCCAGCACTGCACTTTCAATGGGCTGCGGACGAGCCAGCAGCAGCGCGGCGCCGGCCACGCCCGCCAGGGCGAAGGCAATCGCGAGCGCCTTCAGGCTTGGTCTTGAGATCGTCATGCCCGTGCTCCGTCTCGTAGCGGGCGGACGCTAGGCGTCGCCCGTGTGCTCCCTTATGAGGGAGATCACATTTCAGCAGTTTTTTCGGGCTACGAGAGATCGTCGGGGGGCGATTTTTCGTTGACCTGATCGGCTGCGATTATGGGTGGCTTCGCGACGCGCGAAGATGTACACGCTTCTGCGTCGCGTGGCGCCTGCTATGCCCAGCCGACGTACCAACAGGCACCGATGTAGGATCGAAAGCGAGGAAGACAAGGCTCGTCGATGAGTGGATTCAGGGAACCCGGCTTCGCAGACCGGCAAAAGGCGGCTCAGGACGCCCGCAAGAATCTTTTGAACAAGTTCAAATCGCAGCCAGGCCCCGATGACCCGGCGGTGATCGCGCGCCGCGCTGAACGCGAGGCACTCGCGGCCAAGCGTGCCGAGGCAAAGGCTGCGCGCGAGGCCGAAAAGGCCGAGCAGAAGCGCCTCGAGGAAGAGGCCAAGGCAGCCGAAGCTGCGCGGATCGCGCGGGAAGCCCAGGAAGCCGCTGAGAGGCAGGCTGCGCTCGAGGCCGAGCAGAAGGCCAAGCGCGACGCGCGCTACGCCGCGCGCAAGGCGAAGCGCAAGTAATATTCCCTAGTCACGGTCAATTGAACTTGAATTGAACCGATATTCCGGAGGCGACCTCATATGCCGCCGCCGGAATGCGAGAGCGCGCGGCCCGCCAATGGGCCATGCGCGACGACGACCGGGGATCAGTTCTTCTTCATCATCCCGTCGTCCTTCTTCATGCCGTCCTTCGACATGTGGTCCTTCTTCATCATGCCGTCCTTGGACATGGTGTCCTTCTTCATCATGCCGTCCTTGGACATCGTGTCCTTTTTCATCATGCCGTCATCCTTGCCCATCTTGTCCTGAGCAAAGGCGGCCGGCGCAAACGCGAGGCCTAGCGAGAGAGCGGCAGCCGAGACGCCGAGCACGATGCGGGTGCGAATGGTCATGGTTCATTTTTCCTTCGAGATGGTGTTTGTCAGCGACGGACGCCGCTAATTGATGTCGACGGATCACCAGTCAGCGTTGTTACGCCGCCGCCAATAAATTTTGGCGGGCCCTTCCGGAATCCGACGCTGGCAAAATCCCCGGCGCGCAAGACATCGGGAGTGTGCAGCGCAGCACGGCCGGCACTTGCCGCGGTGTTCGGTCTCGAACTATCAGATGAGAGAATATCGGGTGGGAGACCGGCTAGGATGGGCCTGAACGCCGGTCTGACAAGACCCGACCCAAATCACACCAACAAGAACAGTCCGAGGGAATCACCATGATTACGCGCCGCCATCTGCTCGCGACCGCCGTCGCGGCCCCCGCCATCCTGCGCTTTGGCACTGGCACCGCGCAGGCCGCGACCACGCTGAAGATCTCACATCAATTTCCGGGGGGCACCATCGACAAGGGCGACTTTCGCGACCGGTTGTGTCGCATGTTCGCCGCTGAAGTTGCCAAGCGCAGCAATGGCGACATTGCCGCCGAGATCTATCCGAACTCCTCGCTGATCAAGACCAACGCGCAGTTCTCCGCCATGCGCAAGGGCGCGCTCGATATCAGCCTCTATCCGATGCCTTATGCCGGCGGCGAGCTGCCGGAAACCAATATCGGTCTGATGCCGGGCCTGGTGACCACCTACGATCAGGGCCTGCGCTGGAAGAAGGAGCCCGTCGGCAAGACGCTCACCGACTTCCTCGCCGACAAGGGCATCATCCTGCTTACCTGGGTCTGGCAAGCCGGCGGCGTCGCCAGCCGCTCCAAGCCGATCGTCGCGCCCGAGGATGCCAAGGGCATGAAGGTGCGCGGCGGCTCGCGCGAGATGGACATGGTGCTGCAGACCGCCGGCGCCTCGGTGCTGTCGGTGCCGTCGAACGAAATCTACGCGGCGATGCAGACCGGCGCCTGCGATGCCGGCATCACCTCCTCCACCAGCCTGATCTCGTTCCGGCTCGAAGAGGTCGCGAAGTCGCTGACATCAGGCGCGGGCACCTCGTACTGGTTCATGCTCGAGCCGCTGATGATGTCGAAGACGATTTTCGACAAGCTGCCGAAGAATCATCAGGACATCCTGCTCGCGGTCGGCACCGAGCTCGAAGCCTTCGGCCGCAAGGGCGCGCAGGACGACGATATCGAGGTCGCCAAGGTCTACGAAAAGGCCGGCGCCAAGATCTCGGTGCTCGATGCCGCGACCGTCGGCAAGTGGCGCGACATCGCCCGCGACACCGCGTGGAAGGACTACAGCGCCAAGACCGCGACCGCCGCAAACCTGCTCAAGCTCGCCGTCGACGTCGCGGCATGAGCCACGGTCCGCTTCCGGATCGTGACGACCGGGCGAGCGTTGCCGCAGGGAACGGCCCTGCGGCGGCGATCGATCGCGGTCTCGCCGTCCTCAACAGCATCATCGTCGTGTTCGCCGCGATTGCGCTGGTCGCGGCCTGCATCATCCTGAGCTATAGTGTGCTCAGCCGCGCGCTGTTCAAAGCCGCCAACTACTGGCAGGACGAGGCCGCCGTGTTCCTCCTGGTCGGCGCGACCTTCATGACGGCCGCCTATGTGCAGCAGAACCGCGGTCATATCGGCATCGAGGCCTTCGTCGGCCTGCTGTCGCCATTCGCGAACAAGGTTCGCCTCTGGCTGGTCGATGCCGCCACGTTCCTGTTCTGCGCCTTCTTCACCTGGAAGTCGTGGACCCTGGCCCATGAGGCCTATGTCGACGGCCAGGTCTCCAACTCGATGTGGTCGCCGCCGCTCGCCATTCCCTACGCGCTGATGGCGCTCGGGATGAGCCTGCTCTGCCTCCAGATCCTCGTGCAGCTAGCGCTGCCCTTCACCGGAGCCAAGCGGCCATGAGCGTTTTCGGCATTGGCCTCGCCTACGGCATTGCGACGCTGCTGGTGATGTTCTCAGGGATGCCGATTGCGTTCGCGCTCGGCGCCGTCGCCGTCGTGTTCATGGGCATCTACATGCCCTCGGCCTCGCTCGATACGGTGACACAGAACGTCTACGAGGAGATGGCCTCGATCACGCTGTTGTCGATCCCGCTCTTCATCCTGAAGGGCGCGGCGATCGGCAAGTCGCGCGCGGGCCAGGATCTCTATTCGGCGCTGCATGCCTGGCTGCATCGCGTGCCAGGCGGGCTCGGCGTCGCCAACGTGTTCGCCTGCGCCTTGTTCGCGGCGATGGCGGGCTCCTCGCCCGCGACCTGCTCGGCGATCGGCTCGGCCGGTATCCCCGAGATGCGCAAGCGCGGCTATTCCGGCGGCTTCGCCGCTGGCATCATCGCGGCGGGTGGCACACTCGGCATCCTGCTTCCGCCCTCCATCACCATGATCCTGTTCGCGGTCGCCGCCGAAAAGTCGCTGGGGCGGCTGTTCCTCGCCGGCATCGGGCCGGGCCTGCTGCTGGTCACGCTGTTCGGCGCCTATGCCGTGATCCGCTTCCGCCAGGAATACAGGGCGGCCGAAGCGGTCTACAAGGATGGCGGCCCGGAGGCTGCGATCCTGACCCGGGACGAGTATACGCTTGCCGAACGCTTCAGCGTGCTGCCGCGCGTGATCCCCTTCGTGCTGCTGCTCACCGGCGTCATGATCGCGCTCTATGGCGGCTATGCCACGCCGTCGGAGACCGCCGGCCTCGGCGGCCTCCTCGCGCTGGCGCTGATCGCCGCGATCTACAGTGTGTGGCGCCCGAGCGACCTCGCGCCGATCATGAAGTCGACGATCCGGGAATCGACCATGCTGATGATGATCATCGGCATGTCGCTGCTCTATTCCTACGTGATGAGCTATCTGCACATCTCGCAATCGGTCGCCGAATCCATCGTCGCGATGCACCTGCCGCGCTGGGAGCTGCTGTTCGCGATCCTCGTCATGGTCGTGGTGCTCGGCTTCTTCCTGCCGCCGGTCTCGATCATCCTGATGACGGCGCCGATCATCCTGCCGCCGCTCCGCGCCGCGAACTTCGACATCATCTGGTTCGGCGTGGTCATGACCATCGTGATGGAGATGGGGCTGATCCATCCGCCGGTCGGTCTCAACATCTTCGTCATCCGCAACGTCGCGCCGGACATTCCCCTGCGCGAGGTGATCTGGGGCACCCTGCCCTTCGTGCTCTTGATGATGCTCGCAGTGCTGCTGCTGTGCCTCGTGCCGGGAATTTCAACCTGGCTGCCGGATCTGGTGATGGGGCCGGACGGGAGCAGATGACGCGATCACAACTGCCGTAGGATGGGTAGAGCGCAGCGAAACCCATCGTCTCCCCGCGCGGACGGAATTGATGGGTTTCGCTGCGCTCTACCCATCCTACGGGCGCATCGACTACGCCTCGCCCTTCCGCCGCTGCTTCGGCGCGTTCGCCACCACCTGCAACAGATCCTTGCGCACGGCCTCGATGTGCCGCTCCAAAAACCGGCAGGCCTCCTCCACCTTCTGTGCACGGCACAGCGCGATCAGCTGGGCGTGCTCCTTCTCGGCGATGCCCATCGCCTTGGTGTTGGAGAGCTGCAGGCGCGTGTAGCGGTCGCTGGTCTGCAGCAGCGACAGCACGATCGCGCGCGTGCGCGGCTGCGGGGCGTGGACGTAGAGCGCCATATGGAAGTCGGCGTTGAGCTGGCCCCATTCACTGACGTTGCGCGCCTTGATCGCCTTCTCGAAGCTCCGGTGGATGTCGTCGAGCCCTTCGAAATCGTCTGGGGTGAAACGCGGCGCCGACTGCGCCAGCAGCCGCGGCTCCAGGATGCGGCGCAGGTCGAAGACGTCGTTGATTTCGTCCAGCGACAGCTCCGAGACGATGGCGCCCCTTTGCGGCACGATCCGCACCAGGCCTTCTGCCTCGAGCTGGAATAGCGCCTCGCGCACCGGAATGCGGCTGACGCCATAGGCCTCGCCAAGCGCGTCCTGGCGCAGCTGCGATCCAGCCTGATAGGTGCCGTCGAGGATCGCCTGGCGGAGCTGGTCGACGATCGCGGCCGACAGGGTGCGGTGCTTCAGAGGCTGTTTCATCTGATCGTCCGTTGTCCTTCCCGACTCGTGCGGCCGACGCGGTCCCTGTCTTGCATGTTGAGCTGCCCGGCAAAAGCCGAGCGCTCCCAAACGAGTGCTCAGCAAAAGCGCGCCCTGCCGCTGAAATGACCGCAAACTCCGTTTGACTCCCAAAATGTATAAATTATACATTTGGCAATCGCACGACAAATCTTTCGGGGTTGGGGCCTCTTTCATGATCGAGCAGACCATGCCGGCCACGCGCGCACTCAGCCTCCGACGCACGATCGTCCGGACGTCGAGCGCCCTGCTGGCCTTCGAGCGGCTGGCGCTGATGGGCCTGATGTACCTGCTCACCGGCCTGATCCTGGTGAACGTCGTCACCCGCTACTCGCACTTCCCGATCTACTGGATCGACGAATCCGCCGTTTATTGCGTGGTCTGGCTGACCTTCATCGGGGCGTCCGCGATGACGCGGCTGCGGCTCGATTTCGCAGTGACCATGCTGACGGAACGCCTGTCGCCGCAGCACCAAAAGGTCGCGAAGGTGATCTCGACCGGCCTCGTCGTGGTGTTCGGCCTCGCGCTGATCGTCACCTGCGTGCTCTGGATGGACCCGATCGGCCTCGCCCGCGCCGGCTTCGACGGGCGCAAGCTGGCCGCCGACACCTTCAACTTTCTCTACACCGAGCGCACGCAGACGCTGAACTGGCCGACCTGGGTGCTCTATCTGACGCTGCCGATCTTCGCGGTGTCGATGACCATTCATGGTCTCGCCAACCTGCTGGAAGATCTCGAGCTGGTCCCGCGAACGCCGCCGAGGGGCTTCCAGCTCTCCGAGCTCGACGGGGTCAATTGATGATCACGTCAGCAGCTTTCATGGCGTTCATGCTGGTCGGCGTACCGATCGGCCTCTGCCTCTGCCTCGCCGGTCTCGTCTACATCGCCGCCTCAGGCAACCCGGTGCTGTTCCAATCCTACCCGCTGCAGCTGTTCGGCGGCGTCGACAGCTACGGCCTGATCGCGATCCCGCTGTTCATCCTGATCGGCGAGATCATGAACGGCGGCGGCATCACGCGGCGCATCGTCGACATGGCGATGGCCTTCGTCGGCTCGCTCAAGGGCGGGCTCGCCTACGTCAACATTCTCGCCAACATGTTCATCTCGTCCATCCTGGGATCGGCGACCGCGCAGGTGGCGATCATGGCGCAGATCATGGTCCCCGAGATGGAGAAGAAGGGCTACGACAAGACATTCGCGGCCGGCCTCACCGCCTATGGCGGCATGCTCGGCCCGATCATCCCGCCCTCGGTGATGTTCGTGGTCTACAGCGTGCTGGCGCAGGTCTCGGTCAGCGACATGCTGATCGCCGGCATCGTGCCGGGCGTCATCCTCACCGTGATGTTCTGTCTCGTCATCGCGCTGATGGGCTACATCTACAACTATCCCCGCGCCGACTATCAGACGCCGCGCCAGCGTGTCATGACCATCCTGCGGACCTCGCCGACGCTGCTGATTCCGATCGTCATCGTCGGCACCATCCTCGGCGGCCTCGCCAACGCGACGGAATCGGCCGCCGTCGGCGCCGTTGCCGCGGCCCTGGTCGGAAAGTTCTGGACCAAGGAGTTCGAGTTCTCGCAGCTGCCGCAGATGATGCTGCGAAGCGCGATCTATTCGGCGATCGTGCTGTTCCTGGTGGCGGCCGCCGCCGTGTTCTCCTGGGTGCTGATCTTCGGCAAGGTGCCGCAGGAGACCGCCGCCTGGATCCAGACCGCCGCCAAGGATCCCGTCAGCTTCATGCTGATCTGCAACGTCATCCTGCTGGTGATCGGCACTGTGATCGACGGCATTCCCGGCCTGATCATGACCGTGCCCATCCTGCTGCCGGTCGCAACGGAAATCTATCACATCGATCCCCGGCAGTTCGGCGTCGTCGTGGTGATCAACCTCGTGCTCGGCCTCTTGTCGCCGCCGGTCGGGCTCTGCTTCTTCGTCGCGGCCGCCGTCACCGGCGCCAAGCCCGGCAGGATGTTCATGGTGACGCTGCCCTTCTTCGTCATCTCCTGCGTCCTCCTGGTGCTGCTCTCGCTCTATCCGTCGCTCTCGCTGATCCTCGTCAAATAGTCCCATCCGAAAGGAGCCCGACCATGCCGCTTTCCCGCCGCCGCTTTCTCGCCGCCAGTGCCGCCGCCTCGGTGTTCGCCCCGTCGCTGGCACTCGCCCAGGCCAGGGAATTCCGCCTCGGCCTGATCACGCCCAACGGCCATTCCTGGAACAAGGCCGCGCTCAAATTCGGCGACGAGCTCAAGGCCGCCACCAATGGCCGCCTGACCCTGACCGTGTTTCACTCCGGCCAGCTCGGCAACGAGACCGCGATGATGCAGCAATTGCAGTCCGGCGCGCTCGACATGGGCTTCATCCAGGCCGCCGAGCTCGGCTCGCGCGTGCCGCACATTGCCGCGATCAACGCGCCCTATATCGTGCGCTCGACGCCGGCGGTGGCAAAGTTCGTGCGGCATCCGGCAGCGGTGAAGCTGTTCGAGGTGCTGCCGCAGGAGACCGGCACGATCGGGCTCGGCTGGGGCATCACTGGCATGCGCGCGGTGTTCTCATCCAAGGACCTGAATTCGCTGGCCGACATCAAGGGCATGAAGCTGCGCATCAACCCGACGCCGGTCTACCGCGATTTCTATTCCTCGCTCGGGGCCGCGCCGACGCCGATCCCGACGCCGCAGGTGTTCGACGCCATGGCCAACGGCCAGGTCGACGGCCTCGAAGCCGATCTCGAATTCTCCTGGAACCAGCGCTTCGACAAGGTGTCGAAGGTGATCCTGCAGATGAACGCCGTCTTCATGCCGATGGCCGCGGTCGTCTCCGGCCGCGTCTGGCAATCGTTGCCCGCCGCGGACCGCGAGCTGATCACGAAAACGATCAAGACGACGCTGGACGCGCAGATCGACGAGCTCGCCGGCAACGAGCCCACGCTGATCGAGAACTTCAAGAACGCGCCGATCCCGATCCGCCAGGTCGATGCCAAGGACACCGAGGCCGTGATTGCCGAGTTCGACAAGATCTGGCTGCCCAAGGCCCCCGTCCTCGCCGAGCTACGCAAGGTCGGCGCGACGCTCTGATCCCATCCGCCATCCCTTTCACAAAAGCCGGCGGCTCCAGCCCCCGCCGGCATAATCACTGGAGTCAAATCATGAGCCGCCGCGTTGCCTGGAAAGGCGTCTTCCCGGCCGTCACCACCCAGTTCCACGACGATCTCTCGCTCGACATCGACGCGACCGCCAAGGTGATGGACGGCTTGATCCGCGACGGCGTCTCCGGCCTGATCGTCTGCGGCTCGGTCGGCGAGAACACCTCGCTGGAGCGCAAGGAGAAGGTCGCGATCATGGAGGCCGCGAAGTCGGTCGCGAAGGGCCGCGTGCCCGTGCTGTGCGGCATCGCCGAATTCACCACCGCGTTTGCGGTGGAGACCGCAAAGGAGGCCGCACGCGTCGGCATCGACGGCGTCATGGTGATGCCGGCGCTGGTCTATTCCTCCAAGCCGCACGAGACTGCCGCGCATTTCCGCGCCGTCGCCTCTGCGACCGACCTGCCGGTGATGCTCTACAACAACCCGCCGATCTACAAGAACGACGTCACCCCCGACATCCTCGCCTCGCTCGCCGACGTCGAGACCGTCGTCTGCTTCAAGGATTCCTCCGGCGACACGCGGCGGTTCATCGACACCCGCAACATGGTCGGCGACCGTTTCGTGCTGTTCGCAGGTCTCGACGACGTCATCGTCGAGAGCGTCGCCATGGGCGCCGTCGGCTGGGTCTCCGGCATGTCCAACGCCTTCCCGCGCGAGGGCGAGACGCTGTTCCGCCTCGCCAAGGCGGGGCGCTTCGCCGAGGCGATGCCGCTCTACGAATGGTTCATGCCGCTCCTGCATCTCGACGCCCGCCCGGACCTCGTCCAGTGCATCAAGCTGTGCGAGCACATCATGGGCCGCGGCACCGCGCTGACCCGCCCGCCGCGCCTGGCACTGCTGCCGCAGGAAAAGGCCGAGGTCGAAGCCATGATGGCGAAGGCGCTGAAGAACCGGCCGCGTCTGCCCGATGTCGGGCTGAAGGCGGCTTGAAAGTTCTCTCAATCGTCATTGCGAGGAGCTCTTGCGACGAAGCAATCCAGACCGCCTCAACGGAAAGACTCTGGATTGCTTCGCTTCGCTCGCAATGCCGGAGAACTAGGTGACGGCCCGCTTTTTCTTCGCGTTCAGCGCGGATGCCACGCGGCTCACGGGTGGCTTGCCCAGCACGCCGCTCATCGCGTTGGTCGCCGCCAGCAGCTTGTCCATATCGACGCCGGTCCTGATCCCCATGCCTTCCAGCATGTAGACGACATCCTCGGTCGCAACATTGCCGGTCGCTCCTGGCGCGTAGGGGCAGCCGCCGAGCCCGCCGGCGGCGGCGTCGATGACGCGGACGCCCTCCTCCAGGCCTGCATAGAGGTTGGCGAGCGCCTGGCCGTAAGTGTCGTGGAAATGCATCGCGAGCCTGGCTGAGGGAATGTTGGCGGCAACCGCGCGCAGCATCTCCTTGGCCTTGGTTGGCGTGCCGATACCGATGGTGTCGCCGAGCGAAATCTCATAGCAGCCGAGATCGAACAGCTTATCGGCGAGATCTGCGACCGCCTTCGGCTTGATCTCGCCATCGAACGGGCAGCCGAGCACGCAGGAGATATAGCCGCGCACCTTGACGCCATCGTCCCTGGCCCGCGCCAGCACAGGCTTGAAGCGCTCGATGGACTCCGCAATCGTGCAGTTGATGTTGGCGCGGGAGAAGCCCTCGGAGGCCGCCGCGAAAACGGAGACCACCTTGGCGCCCGCGGCACGCGCGGCGTCATAGCCCTTCTCGTTCGGCACCAGCACGTGAAATTCGGCGTCCTTCACATGGGCAACGCCGCGCAGCACGGCGTCCGAGCTTGCCATCTGCGGGATGGCCTTGGGCGAGACGAAGGCGCCGACCTCCACGGTGTGCAGCCCGGCCGCCACCAGCGCCTCGACGAACGCGATGCGCGCCTCGACGCTGACGGGCGTCTTCTCGTTCTGGAGGCCGTCGCGCGGCCCCATTTCGATGATGCGGACCTCGTCGCTCATGTCACTCTCCTGCAGGCTCGACAACGGCGAGCTCGACGCCCTCCTGCACGATGTCGCCGACCTTGCACTTGATGGATTTCAGCACGCCGGCATAGGGCGCGCGCAGAGTCTGTTCCATCTTCATCACTTCCAGCGTGAGGATCGGCGCGCCCTTCTCCAGCGTGGCCCCCTCCTCCGCCAGCACGGCAACCACCGTGCCGGGCAAGGGCGCTGCGATCTTGTCCTCGCCGACATGCTCCTCGCTCTCGCCGCCGAACGGATCGACCCAGTGCAGATCGAAACGGCCGTTGCGGGTGCGCAAGTACAGCTCATGGCCATCGATCACCGCTGCGACTGACGATTTGACGCCATCGAGCGTCAGGTCGAAGCCACCGTCCTTCGCCGCGATCGTGAACGCCAGCTCGCGCTCGCCGATCACCAGCGTCGATGGTCCACTGCCGTAGTTCAGCGTGATCTTCTGCTCCGGACCATGGCCGACGCGGAAGGCAAAGCTGCGCTGGCGGCGACCGACCGGCTGCCAGCCGAAGGTCTGCCACGGCGAACTCGCCTCGGCCTGCGCGGCTTGCCGCTCGTCGTTGACAACAGCGGCGACTGCGGCGCAGAGCTCGAGCTCTCCAGGCGCCGGCGCCGCAGCGGTCAGCATGGCCAGCTCGCGCTCAATAAAGCCGGTGTCGATCGCGTTCGCGCGCACCTTCGGGTGCGTGATCAGCGCCGACAGGAACGGGATGTTGGTGACGATGCCGCGGATGTCGGTCTCTTCCAACCCGCGGTTCAGTCGCTCGATCGCGACGTCCCGCGTGGGCGCCCATGCAATGGTCTTTGCCAGCATCGCATCGTAGTAAGGCGAGACGCTATCGCCCTCGCGATAGCCGGCATCGATGCGCAGGCCGCCGGTTTCCGCCGGCATGCGCCAGGTCGAGATCTTTCCGACCGACGGCATGAAGCTCTTGGTCGGATTCTCGGCATAGACGCGCGCCTCGATCGCATGGCCGTTGAGTCTGATCTCGTCCTGCTTCAGCGGCAGCGCCTCGCCGAAGGCGACGCGCAGCTGCCATTCGACCAGATCGACCCCGGTGATCAACTCGGTCACGGGATGCTCGACCTGGAGGCGCGTGTTCATCTCGATGAAGAACACGTCCTTGCCGTCGGAGACGAACTCGATGGTGCCCGCGCCGACATAGTTCACCGCAGCCGCCGCTTTGCGCGCGGCGGCGCAGACGGTTTCGCGCTGGGCAGGATTGAGCGTCGGCGACGGCGCTTCCTCGATCACCTTCTGGTGCCGGCGCTGCAAGGTGCATTCGCGCTCGAACAGCGAGAGCAGATTGCCGTGACTGTCGCCGATGATCTGCACCTCGATATGCCGGGGATTGTCGACATACTTTTCAATCAGCATGCGGTCGTCGCCGAATGCGGCCTTGGCTTCGCGTTTGGCGCTGACGATCGCGGGTGCTAACTCATCGGCGGACCGCACGATACGCATGCCGCGCCCGCCGCCGCCGGCGGAGGCCTTCACCAGCACGGGAAAGCCGATCTTGTCCGCCGCCCTCGCAAGCGTCGCCTCGTCCTGGGCCTCTCCGTGATAGCCTGATACCAGCGGCACGCCGGCCTTCTCCATCAGCGCCTTCGAGCCGGACTTCGAGCCCATTGCCGTCATCATCCCAGCGGTCGGACCGACGAAGACGAGGCCGGCGTCATAGCAAGCCTGCGCGAACTCGGCGTTCTCGGAGAGGAAGCCGTAACCGGGATGTACGGCTTCAGTGCCGGTCTTCTTCGCCGCTTCGATCAGCCGCTCAATATTGAGATAGCTGTCGCGGGCACGGGCGGGCCCGAGCAGCACGGCCTCGTCCGCGAGCGCGACATGCATCGCATCGCGGTCCGCCTCGGAATAGACCGCGACCGTGCGCAGGCCCATGGCACGGGCGGTGCGGATGACGCGGCAGGCGATCTCGCCGCGGTTGGCGATCAGGAGCGTGCGAAAACGCCGGTAGAGCTTCGAGCGGTCCATCGCATCACATCCTGAACAGGCCGAATTTGGTGGGCTCGATCGGCGCATTCGACGCCGCCGAGAGGCCGAGGCCGAGCACGAGGCGCGTGTCGGCCGGGTCGATCACGCCGTCGTCCCAGAGCCGCGCGGTCGCGTAGTACGGGTGGCCCTGGCTCTCATATTGCGCGCGGATGGGCTCGCGGAATTTGTCCTCCTCTTCGCTCGACCAGCTGTCGCCCTTGGCCTCGATATTGTCGCGGCGGACCTGGCTCAGCACCATCGAGGCCTGCTCGCCGCCCATCACCGAGATGCGCGCGTTCGGCCACATCCACAGGAAGCGCGGCGCGTAGGCGCGCCCGCACATGCCGTAATTGCCGGCACCATAGGAGCCGCCGATCACGACCGTGAATTTCGGCACCGAGGCGGTCGCGACCGCCGTCACCAGCTTGGCGCCATCGCGGGCGATGCCGCCGGCCTCGTATTTCTTGCCGACCATGAAGCCGGTGATGTTCTGCAGGAACACCAGCGGAATGCCGCGCTGGCAGCACAGCTCGATGAAATGCGCGCCCTTCAGCGAGCTTTCACTGAAGAGAATGCCGTTGTTGGCGATGATGCCGACGGGATAGCCCCAGATATGGGCGAAGCCGCACACCAGCGTCGTGCCATAGAGTTTCTTGAACTCGTCGAACTCCGAGCCGTCGACGATGCGCGCGATGATGTCGCGCACGTCGAACGGCTTGCGGCCGTCGACCGGCACCACGCCGTAGATCTCCTCCGCCGCGAACAGCGGATCGCGTGGCGGATGCATGTTCAGGTTCGGCCGCGTGGAAGGCTTGAGCGTGCCGACGATACGCCGGGCGATGCCGATCGCATGCGCATCGTTATGGGCGTAGTGATCGGTCACACCGGATTGCCGCGAATGCACGTCGGCCCCGCCGAGCTCCTCCGCGCTGACGACCTCGCCGGTCGCGGCCTTCACCAGCGGCGGGCCACCGAGGAAGATGGTGCCCTGGTTGCGCACGATGATGCTCTCGTCCGACATCGCCGGCACATAGGCGCCGCCAGCGGTGCAGGAGCCCATCACGATCGCGATCTGCGGAATGCCCTGGGAGGACATCTGCGCCTGGTTGTAGAAGATGCGGCCGAAGTGCCGCTCGTCCGGAAAGATCTCGTCCTGCAGCGGCAGGAAGGCGCCGCCGGAATCCACCATGTAGACGCAGGGAAGATTGTTCTGCCGCGCAATGTCCTGCGCGCGCAGATGCTTCTTCACCGTCATCGGGTAGTAGGTGCCGCCCTTGATGGTGGCGTCGTTGGCGACAACAACGCATTCACGCCCAGAAATGCGGCCCACCCCCGTGATGACGCTCGCCGAGTGCACGTCACCGCCATAGAGCCCATAGGCCGCGAGCGGCGACAGCTCCAGGAATGAGGTGCCGGGATCGACCAGGAGGTCGACGCGCTCACGCGCCAGCATCTTGCCGCGCGCGGTGTGGCGCTTGCGCGAGGCCTCGCCGCCGCCGCCGGCGACTTGGGCAAGCTTTTCGCGCAAATCGGCGACGAGCGCGCGCATGGCCTCGGCATTGCGCGCGAAATCTGATGCAGACGGATCGATGCTGGAATGGAGCGGCATGGTGATTCCAATTGCGGTGAAGGACCTAAGCCGTCTCGGCCATCAGCTCGCGGCCGATCAGCATGCGGCGAACTTCGGAGGTGCCGGCGCCGATCTCGTAGAGCTTGGCATCGCGCCACAGGCGCCCGACCGGGAATTCGGACGTGTAGCCGACCCCGCCCAGCGCCTGGATCGCCTCGCCCGCCATCCACGTCGCCTTCTCCGCGGAGTAGAGGATCGCAGCCGCCGCGTCCTTGCGCAGGGTGCGCGCGTGATCGGCGCGGTCGCAGGCGCGCCCCACGGCGTAGACATAGGCGCGCGTCGCCTGCCAGGTCGAATACATGTCGGCGAGCTTGCCCTGCATCAGCTGGAAGTCGCCGATCGGCTGACCGAACTGCTTGCGTTCATGCATGTACGGCACGACCGCATCCATGCAGGCCGCCATGATGCCGAGCGGGCCGCCCGAGAGCACCGCGCGCTCATAGTCGAGGCCGGACATCAGCACCTTGACGCCCTCGCCCACCTTGCCCATCACATTCTCCTCCGGCACTTCGCAATCGTCGAAGAACAGCGGATAGGTGTTGGAGCCGCGCATGCCGAGCTTGTCGAGATGCTGGCCATGCGTGAAGCCCTTAAAACCCTTCTCGATCAGGAACGCGGTCATGCCGAGCGGGCCGGCCTCCGGATCGGTCTTGGCATAGACCACCAGCACGTCGGCATCGCCGCCATTGGTGATCCACATCTTGGAACCGTTGAGCACGTAGCGGTCGCCGCGCTTGTCGGCGCGCAGCTTCATCGAGACCACGTCAGAGCCGGCGCCCGGCTCGGACATCGCGAGCGCGCCGACATATTCGCCCGAGATCAGCTTCGGCAGATAGCGCTGCCGCTGCGCGTCGTTGCCGTTGCGGCGGATCTGGTTGACGCAGAGATTGGAGTGAGCGCCGTAGGAGAGCCCCACGGCCGCCGAGCCGCGCGAGATCTCCTCCATGGCGACGATATGGGCGAGATAGCCCATGTTGGAGCCGCCATATTGCTCCGGCGCGGTCATCCCGAGCAGGCCCAGGTCGCCAAGCCGCTTCCAGAGATCCGCCGGGAACAGGTTTGCCTTTTCGATCTCGGCGGCACGCGGGGTGATCTCCGCCTCCACGAATGATCGAACGGTGTCGCGCAGCAGGCTGATGTCTTCGCCCAGATCGAAATCGATGCTCGGGATGTTCAAGGCGATTCCTCCCTATTTGGGCTCCGAACCTAGCCCGGTCCCGGCCCTCTTGCAGTCGAAAAGGTTGCATTTTCCGCCAAACTTGGCGAGGATTTCCGAAAGGAATTCCGATGCCTTTTCAAGCCGTCACCGCGATTCCGCGCCGCGCCGTCACGCCCGCCGCCTTCGTCCGCGGCGTGGTGGCCGCCTATGAGCGATACGGCCGCGATCCCGCCGAAGCCTTGAGCCGGGGCCAGGTCGCGCCGGAGCTTGTCAATTCTCCGGACGGGCGCGTCACCGCGGCCCAGTTCGAGGCGCTGGCGGGCCATGCCATGCGCGAGCTCGATGACGAGGCGCTCGGCTGGTTCTCGCGCCGCCTGCCATGGGGCACCTATGGCATGCTGTGCCGAGCCTCGATCACCGCACCGACGCTGGAGGTCGCGCTCAAGCGCTGGTGCCGGCACCACCGCCTGGTCACCGAGGATGTATTGCTCGATCTCGAGGTTGGCGAAGAGACCGCGGTCGTGTCGATCCGTCAGCTCCGCGACCTCGGGCCGTTCCGCGAGTTCTGCCTCGTCACCCTGTTCCGCTACGTGCTCGGCTTCTCGTGCTGGGCTGTCGATTCCCAGATCGCGCTTCGCGCGGCTGAGTTTCCTTATCCGGAGCCCGGCCACGTCTCGCTCTATCCGACCATCTTTTGTCGGAGCGTCCGCTTCGATGCGGACCGCGCGGCCATCATTTTCGACAAACACTATCTTACGCTGCCGCTGACGCGCAGCGCGGCCGATCTCGACAACATGCTCAAGGGCGCGCTTCGGCTTACCGTGCTGCCTTACCGGCGCGACCGCCTGCTGGTCGAGCGCGTCCGGCGCGTCCTGCGCGACGCGCGCGGACGGCTCCTCGGCGCCGAGGACGTCGCGCGCGAGCTCGCGCTCTCCACCCGCACCATGCATCGCCGCCTGCGCGAGGAGTCCACCTCGCTGCGCGATCTCAAGGAGGAGGCGAAATTCGAACTGGCCAAACAGGAGCTGATGCGCGGCCGCACGCCGATCAAGCGCATCGCCGAAATCGCCGGCTTCCGCAACGAGAAGAGTTTTTCGCGGGCCTTTCGGACCTGGACCGGCACCTCCCCGCGCGAGTTTCGGGGGCGGTATCGCTGACGCTTCTCTGAAATTCGATTTGCCGCCAGCGGCAATATTCTGAGCCCTACCCTGCCGGCTCGGCCACCGCGACCTCCTGCAGCGGCAGCGGCACGTCCTTGGCAACCCCGAGCACGGGGAAGCTGCGGACGTTCTTGACGTCAGGCATCGCAGCGAAATGCAGGAGCTGCTGGCGCATGCTCTCGACACTCGGCGCCACGCATTTGAGGAGATAGTCGGTGTCGCCGGAAATCCGCCAGCATTGCTGGATGCGCGGGATCGCGGCGATCGAGCTCTCGAACGCCTCCAGCACCGGCTGGGCCTGGCTGCCGAGCTGGATCGAGACGAACGACACCACCTCATAGCCGAGCAGCCGCTCGTCGATCACGGCGCGCACCGCCCGGATCACGCCGCGGCTGAACAGCGATTTCAGCCGCCGCAGGCAGTTCGGTGCGGACACACCGACCCGCAACGCCAGCTCGTTGTTGCGAACCCGCCCGTCCTGCTGCAGTTCGGATAGGATTTTCAGATCGACGCCGTCGAGCTGGTCACGCCCCGCCATACCCCGCCTCGCCATGGTCGTGTCATGCCGGGCAGCGAAGCACGGTGGGACATGGCTGCCAAGTGTTCTTGGGCTCGGGAGACCAGCCGCTCCCTTCGTCATGGCCGGGCTCGTCCCGGCCATCCACGTTCTTCATCAGTCACCAAAAACGTGGATGCCCGGGACGAGCCCGGGCATGACGGCACTTTGGATGCTTCGGATGAGAATGGCCCCTCAATGCGTCCAGGGCTCGCCGCGGCGGAACGAGAAATTGTCGGCGTAGGCAACCGGCCGGCGGATCGACTCCTTGGGCTCGATCACCTGATAGGCAATGCCCTTGCGCTCACAATAGGCGATCGCCTCCTCCTTGCTGTGGAAGCGCAGCGTAATCTGCTGCTTCATGTCGGCCGACGACGTCCAGCCCATCAGCGGCTCGACCGACCGCGGCTGCTCCGGCTCGTAATCGAGCTGCCATTCCTTGGTCTTGGACCGGCCCGATTGCATCGCGTTCTTGGCAGGCTTGAAAATGCGTGCGGTCATGACTGGTGCGGGCCTCTTGGTCTTTTGGTTCGATCTCGATGCGTCACGGTGGCAGTTGGTGGAAATCTCGGGGATAGTATAGGAAACCGGTTGGGAACTGATCTTGATTCCGGTCCCGGCACCCTCGCCAACGGTATAGTCATTATGCTGCACCGTGACAATTGCGTACCCGCCTTCCGCGCCGGGATCCCGCCCGGCGCCGTCTCGACGATACCAGCAGATCCGTCCTCTTCGAGAGCTTCCGTCGCATGGCCTTCCTGAACATCAACGCAACGCTGCCCGAGAAGGGCCGTGACCTCAGGCTCGACCTGTTTCGCGGTGTCGCGAACTGGGCGATCTTTCTCGACCATATCCCCGACAACGTCGTGAACTGGATTACGACCCGCAACTACGGCTTTTCCGACGCGGCCGACCTGTTCGTCTTCATTTCCGGCTACACCGCCTCCTTCGTCTATGCACGGATGATGCTGGACCGCGGCTTCATCGTCGGCGCCACGCGGCTGACCAAGCGGGTCTGGCAGCTCTATGTCGCCCATATCATCCTGTTCGTGATCTACATCGCCTCGATCAGCTATCTCGCGCTACGCTTCGGCGATTCCGAGATGATCAACGAGTTCAACGTCGCCGGTCTCGTCGACCACGCCACCGAGACGCTGCGCCAGGGCCTGTTCCTGCGCTTCAAGCCGCTCAATCTCGACGTGCTGCCGCTCTACATCGTGCTGATGGGCCTGTTTCCGCCGGTGCTGTGGTTCATGCTGCGCAAGCCGGACCTGACGATGATCCTGTCGATCGTGCTATGGCTGGTCGCGCGCCATAACGGCTGGAATCTGACCGCCTATCCGGCCGGCCAGTGGTACTTCAACCCCTATTGCTGGCAGGTGCTGTTCGTGTTCGGCGCCTGGTGCTCCATGGGCGGCGCGCGGCGCTCGATGACGCTGATCAATTCGCCTGTTACGCTGTGGGTCTGCCTCGGTTATCTCCTCTTCGCGCTGGTCATGACCATGGCCGGCCGCTTCCCCACCTTCGGCGGCATGTTCCCGGAATGGCTGTTCTCGGCCTTCAACCCCAATGACAAGACCAACCTCGCGCCGTATCGCTTCCTGCATTTCGTGGTGATCGTGATCCTGGTGATCCGCTTCGTGCCGAAGGAGTGGCCGGGACTGGAGTGGAAGGTGTTCGACCCCTTGATCGTCTGCGGCCAGCAGTCGCTCGCCGTGTTCTGTGTCGGCGTATTCCTGTCCTTCGTCGGTCATTTCGAGCTGTCGATGAGCTCGGGCTCGCTGCTCGCGCAGATCTTCGTCAGTGTCGCCGGCATCGCGATCATGACCACGGTGGCCTATTACATCTCGTGGTCAAAGAAGCAGGACAAGCCGCTGAAGCCGCCGCCGGCCAAGCCGGCTGCCGAGGCGAAGGCGGCCTGAGAGAGGCGGCAGCTAGGCCGCCTCTTCGCCGTCGAACTCGGTGAACTTCTTGTAGATCCAGTCGCGGCCGTCGTGGCGACGCCATACCTTGCCGAGCACGAATTGCCCGTTGATGGAGCGGCGCGGCACGATCACCGTCCAGAGGTGCCAGATCTCGGTCCAGTTCGACTGCGGACCGACGGTCCCGATGTTGCGGTCAGAAGACATAGCAGAACTCGCTGGCGCAGAATTCAACTGATCCGCGCGCCGCGACGAACAATCATCCGTGGTCGCACAGAGTGAAAGCAGCCCATCGCGAGCCGGCACCGACCTGATAGCAGCCAGCCAAACGATCGCAACAGCCGCTCGCCTTTAACCTTGCCGATCAACCTTACTTCTTGGGATGGAGCGGCGCATTTGGTTGAAAGCGCGCGCCGGTTTTCCTAGAATGCCCGTGATTTGAGGACGGGCGCGCCGTTTCGGCGCACGGTGATTTTTAGACTGAACTTTGCCGACGATCGCACGTTTGGAAGCAAGTGGATTGCTGGGGGACGACAATGATGAAATTGCAATGTGCGCGTCTGCGCCTCGCATTGCGCGTGGTGCCGCCCGCGCCAATCGTGAGCATGGCGTCGCGACAGCCGCCGCAAGCCGCCAACGACAACCACTTGGCCTGGTCGTACGTCCCATTTCCGCCCGGCTGGTACGCTTCGAACTGATGAGCGCGGCCGGCCAAAGCGCGACGCCGCGCAAGCGGAATATTCATCGCTTGGCGGCGTCCGTTTAGACATTGGGCGCTGAAATCCCCAACACGGATTTGTCGATCGCAACGCCCGAAGGTTCGATGAGGCCTTGCCGATGCCGCCGCAAAGCAGGTGGCTGGACGCGGGAATCGGGCTGGCCCTTGCCGATCGGGTGCTGACTTGAGGGCAAGCACCGCCCGGGACTGGTCGGGGCAACAGGATTCGAACCTGTGACCTGCAGTACCCAAAACTGCCGCGCTACCAGGCTGCGCTATACCCCGAATATCCGGCGAGCCCCGTCGATACACGCTTCCGAAAGCGCCAGCAAGCTTTCCAAAGCCGCCGGCCGGGCCGCAATCGCCCTGCCCGCCCTATTTGCCGCCGAACAGGGGGTGGCCGACGCGGTCGCCGGGACGGATGCCGTACTTCTGCGCCGTTCCCGCCACCACCTCCAGCACGGCCCGGGCCGGCCCTCGGGAGGAGATGATCTTCGTCGACAACGGCTCGGTATTCTCCGCAATGCGCAGGATGCGGCCATCGGCGCGGATGAAGATCATGTCGAGCGAAACATAAGTGTTCTTCATCCACATCGAGATTTCCTGCTCGGGATTGAAGTCGAACAGCATGCCTTTGCCGTCGGCCAATTCCTTGCGATACATCAGGCCGGTCTCCTTCTCCTCCGGGGTCGTTGCCAGCTCGACCGAGAACACCTGCACGCCGTTCTTGGTCACGATCTCGAGCGGCTGGAAGCTGGCGGCGCCGACCGGCGCGCCGGCGACGGCGAAGCCGGCGATGACGAGGGTGGCGGCCAGCCAGCCCTTCAGAGCGGACCAGATGGTCTTTCGATCGGAATTCATGGGGGCTCTCGTGGCGTGGGACTTAAGTCAGTCCTTACGCGGCGACCGCCGGAAAAGGAAGAGGCGCGCCGGACTTGCAGCGCGCCTCCGCTCACGATTGCGGGAATTCATACCCTTAGTGCGACTGCAATCCCGGTGATCCGGTCTCGGGATGGATCTCGGCCGCCATCATGCCCTTGGAGCCGGGCCCGAAGCGGACCAGCACATACTGGCCAGGCCTCAGCTCGGTCATGCCGAAGCGGCGCAGCGTCTCCATGTGCACGAAGATGTCGGGGGTGCCCTCGCCGCAGGTCAAGAAGCCGAAGCCGCGCAGCCGATTGAACCACTTCACCTGGGCCCGTTCCAGCCCGCTGGTCGGGGTGACCGTGACATGGGTGCGCGGCGGCAGCATCTGCGCCGGGTGGATCGCGGTCGACTCGTCCATCGAGACGACGCGGAAAGCCTGGTAGCCCTTGGCGCGCTGGATGCACTCGACGACGATGCGGGCGCCTTCATAAGCGGTCTGGAAGCCGTCGCGCCTGAGCACGGTAACGTGCAGGAGCACGTCGGGCCAGCCATTGTCGGGAACGATGAAGCCGTAACCTTTGGAGGCGTCGAACCATTTGATGACGCCGGTGACCTCGACGAGGTTGGCGCTGGCTTCGCCCAATCCGGTGAAGGGATTGAGTGCACTGTCGCGGCCGGCGCTGCCATGCTCGCCGGACGTCAAGCGCCCCGGCGAACTGCCCTGTCCGGGAACTCCAAGCTTCTTGGACTCAAATCCGTCCGACGACCCCATAACCCCGGACCCCACACTGCCATGCAACCCGCCACATTGGCGGCGCTCGAATCACGCGTCTTAAGAGAATGTTCTCAATTCGACGCGACGCGAATCTTTCGACTCAAAAGATAACACTCCCGGTTGCGACGCATAGACAAAAATGAGATTCGCCGGAACCTATGAACAGCTTGCACAGCCGCGAATCAAATTGATGCCTCAATTGCCGACAAAGGGCCCGAGCGTCTCGCCGATGTCGTGATGGATGACGAGGTCGGCGATGTCGTCCTGCTCGGTCGGCTCGCGATTGATGATCACGAGACGTGCACCGGCGCGCTTGGCCATCATCGGAAAGCCGGCCGCCGGCCAGACCACGAGCGAGGAACCGATCGCGATGAAGAGATCGCAGGCCTGCGACAGCGCCGTCGCGCGCTGCATCTCGTTGTCCGGCATCATCTGGCCGAACGAAATCGTGGCGGTCTTCACCGGCTTGTCGCAGGCGGTGCAGTTGGGCGCGGTGCCATCGTCGTCGAAACGGCGCCTCACCCAGTCGAGCGGATAGGCCTGCCCACAACCGATGCAGCGCGCATAAGTGGTATTTCCGTGAAGTTCAACCACATGCTCCGGCGCGAAGCCCGAGGCTTGGTGCAGATTGTCGATGTTCTGGGTGATGACGGCGGGAACCTTGCCGGCGCGGTAGAGCGATGCCAGCGCCCGATGGCCGCGGCCGGGCCTGGCTGCGGCAAAGACCTCCTCCATCGCAAAGCGGCGGCGCCAGGATTCGTCCCGTGCCTCCTGGCTCGCGACGAACTCGTCGAACGGGATCGGACGGTGACGCGTCCAAATTCCGCCCGGCGAGCGGAAGTCGGGAATGCCGCATTCGGTCGAGATGCCGGCGCCGGTGAACGGGACGATGGTCCTTGCCTCGGCGATCATGTCGCCGAGCCGCTCGATCCCGCTCTGAACATCCGATGCGATCACTCGCGCCTCCCGAGTCCGTTTGGCCTGACAGCAACATGCGCAAGCGGCAAGATCGTTGACGCCGTCATCAAGCGCCAACGCAAGGCGCTCGGCAATTTCTTCCGACCTTCGCATATCACAATCCTGCAATGCCTCCTCCCCATTGACGCCCCATTCGGGAGTGCCAATGGATGTGTTGACGCGACTCAACGTGCGGCGGCAGTGCTTGAGTTCGGATGTGCACATACTCAAGGTGTAGAGGGGATTTGACATGACCGAAGACGAACAACGCAAAGAGCGCGAACGCGAGGAAATCGCCGCCCGTGTCGCCGCCTTCCGTGCCACCCAGGAAAAGTTCAAGCGCGAGCGTGAGGAATATTTCGTGTCGACGCTGGAGAATGCCCGCAAGGTCGAACGGCCCTCGCTCTGGCCGTAGCATCGTCGCGCCGGCAGGCACGACGACATGCGAATGAAAAAGCCCGGAGCAGCGCTCCGGGCTTTTCGCTATTGGCGATCACTCAATTGCTGACCTACCAATGGCTCCAGTGATGGTGGTGCCGGTAATACGGCCCGCCGTAATAGGCATACGGACCCGGTCCGTAATAATAGCTCGGGCCGTCATAATAGCCGTAGCCGGGACCGTAATACCCGTAGGGATGGGAGGCTGCGACCGCGCCCGCGGTGATCGCGCCGGCGGCAAGGCCGAATGCGAGGCCCGGCCCGATGCCGCGGTGACGTGCCTCGGCGGGCGCAGGAGCCGCGACCGCGGTTACGCCAACGGCTGCGACGGTGGCCAGAACTGCAAGTAGCTTCTTCATGCTCTTCTCCTTCGCGTCTTGCGGGAACAAGGAGCGCCTGCGATGGTTGCGCGGCGCGCGGGAACCGATCGCCGCCAAAAAATGTCGATGCAGTGGGAACCAAATCGCCTGCGGCGGATTGATGTTGCAAGTGCGGAAGCCTCCGCCATCCGGGTTGAGGCGACAGCACGAAGACCCCGTCAGCATCTCCGCGATGCTGGCGGGGTTTTCAGTTTCCCGGGAGCAGATGGCAGCAAACCATGACGGTTGCCAGCGGGGACGACGATTAAGGAGGAGAGTTTGCCCTTATCTGCTTTGCTGGCCCGTATCCGCAAATTGGTTCCCAGATCCGACGATGAGCACTACGACGAGATCGTCCGCAGCTTCGGTGACGGCACGCTGCGCCCGCCGCCGACGCCGATGAGCGACCGCGAACTGGCGCAGGCCATCGCCGAGTTCCTCAAGGAGCAGCCGTCGAGCGAATCCGTCGCCACCCTCGGCCGCCGGCTCGACCCGTCCACCCCGCTCTGAATTTCCTGGCGGGAGCATGGAACCAGGAATGCGCGCGGACGTTGAGTCCGTCCCTTGCTGAGCGGAGAGAAAGAGATATGCCCGCCTGGCTCGAAGTCTTGCTCAACCTGTCCGGCTATGCCGGCTTCGTGGCACTCGCCTCGCGCGGCGTCGGATGCTCGCAGGCGCGGGCCGACGACCGTCGCTGCGGCGACGAGCGCTAATTGGCGCGCGATGCCTGGCCTGCCGTGCGCACCAGCCGGTCGGCCTTGACCGCAACGCGCGTGTCCTCGGTCTGCGGCCGTAAGGAAAAGCTGATCACGACGAAAGCAACACAGAACAGCGTGCCGACGACGGCGACGCGCCGGTAGGTGTGCCGGTCGCCTTGGAAAAAGGACGGAGCTGAAAAAGGCATCATGGCAATTGCTGCTCGGCCAAATTGCTTCTTGGCAGGATCGTTTCTTGCCTGTCTTTGCCGGACACCTACCCCAACCCGCGGCAAGCGCAAACGCGATTGGGCTTTTAACCTAACCGAATAGGGTTATCGGCATCCGCAAAAGCTATCGTTAGCCACACCGCACCGGCACCTTCGCGGCGAGCGCGGCGCAACAACGACCGGCCTTGTTCCAGCTTCGACTCCGTTTCGTTCGCGAAGAACGAATCGGAGTCGCGAGAATGGGCGCAGAGCAAATCCTAACGATCAATGAAGCGTGCACGCTCACACGTTCGACGCGGCAGGACCCTTCTGCGATGAGACTCTTCTGCGGTCAGACTCTTCTGCGCAACACTCTTCCGCGACGACAAGCACAGCGGCGACAGATCAACGCGCACCCTCAGAGCGGGATCGCGCTTACATATCGCCGCGTGGCGTCGACGAGGGTCAGGCCGCCCGCTTCGGCTTCTCCTTCGAGAAGCATTCGAGGATCTGGATCCGAAGCTCTTCCGCCGCAGGGCCCTCGACCTTCCTGAGCTCGTTCCAGAGCCTGATCACTTCGCGCTGCTTTTCGACGGTCATGAGGCACCTCCAAGGGTCTACAAGGGTCTACCAAGGCAGCTCATGCTAGAACAAAACGAGAACAAAAGTCCAGCCCCGCGCGTAAAGATTTCGATGGGGGCGGCGTTGAACCTTTTTGGCGCTGCAAGCACCCATGGAAGCTGGGGATTTCAGCGCCCAGTTACACGGCAGCGCCGCCTGACGAACATACTCCGTCATGGCGGCGCTGTTGCTTTTTGCGATTTCAACTTTAGGTTAGTGCGATGGCTGTCGGCCAGGCGCTGAAATCCCAACGCCGTCAGCCAGAAAAGCCTCGCGCGAACGCGCGGGGCTTTTTCACCAACATCGCCTGCACGTCAGACGGCGTCCTTGGCAACCTTCAGCGGCGAGGCCTTGACCGACTTGCTGGCGGGCTTCGCCGCAAACTGCATCGGCTCCTTGGTGAAGGGATTGATGCCCATGCGGGCTTCGGTCGCCGGCTTGTTCACGACCGACATCTTCACGAATCCGGGAATGACGAACTCGCCGGACTCGTTGAGCTCCTTGTAGCCGACGGTCGCCATGTACTCGATCACCGACTTCACGTCGTTCTTCGAAAGCTGCGTGCCCTCGGCAATTGCATCGATCAATTGGGTCTTCGTCATCTTTGCCATGGTCTGAATTCCTTTGAATGGGTGCGCGGAGCAATTTGCTGCTGGGACGCGGCCGGACCCGCGAGTGCGCGCTGCTGATTCATGCCAGAGGTCATGAAGTGATCGGGCTTAGACCCTATCGAGGCCGAAAACGCAAGCACGGGCTCTGCGAGGTTCCCGACTTCCTGTGCAAGACGCTGCAGGACCTGCAATTTTCCCGAACCTTTCAGAGCAGCGTGACTGCTATAAGCCAGGAAAGGTATCTGATGGGGTTCTGATGAAGGTCGCTATCGTCATCGCAGGTTTGATCGTGGTCGCTGTCGCAGCCCTCGTCGCGATCCAGCCAGGCTTCTTGAAGCCTGCGGCCTTCGCCCTCGTGAAGAAGTCCGACATCTTCGGCTTCTCGCCCGGGATGTCATTCGAGGAGGCCAACAAGCTCGTTGCTCAACGCCACTATCTCTGCCGGCCGAGCCGAGGTCCGTACACGCTCGCGTGCGAGATCAACGGCGCCAAGGTCGCCGTTGAGGGCGAGGAGACCGACCCCAGGCATCCGATCTGGCGCGTCAATGCGACGCTGAACAATCCGGGATCGCAGGAAACTGCCGTCAAATCCATCTCCGACCAGTTCAACGCGCCGGCGATCAAGGACCGGGAAGGCTGGACCTGGATCGTCGGCCGCGGTCTCAAGCTGAGCTATGATGGCGCCAGCTTGACTCTCGTGGACGAGGCCGCCGAGGCCAGGCTGCGCAAGGAGGACGCCCGGCGCTAGATCGCATCGCGCTTAGAGCTTGGAATCACCTCGTCGTGAAACTTGTGGCTCCGCGCCCGTTGTTGACGCTTCGGTAACCTAACGCGACCAAGCTTCAGTCAGGTTGGTTGCGTTGGAGTATCCTGAACGTGCTGGATTTTAACGAGCTGCGTGAACTCGCGGCAGATGTTCGTATTTTTGTCGATGTCGCCGAAGACAAGGCCGAGGCGCTCAGAGCGGTGATCGCGGCCTACGACGTGGTGCTGGCGATCTTCCCGGTCGATGACGGCATGGGCCTCCACGTCATCAAGGGCAAGGAGATCCTGGACCGGATCGCGACGTCGCGGACACACGCGATGTACAGCCACACGGCGATCGCGGTTCCGGATCTCGCGCATGCCGAAGCGCTCAAGTTCCTGACGGCACCCGTCGAACACCGGATTGCGGCCTAGCCCGGCCGCAGCAAGGGCATGACGTGCGCACCGGCTTTCGGCGATGGAGGCAGGTCGCTGAGCAGCCTTGTCCGGACGCGCGGGCTTAAGCGGTTCGCCGCTTCCGTCGCAGCCCGATGCGCGTGCCCGGAAGATTGATGCCAAGCTCGATCGCACGCGACCTGATCGATGCGATGGGACGCTTGAGCTTCACGATCATCAGCGTCAGGCTCTTTCCGCTTTCACACATGGATCGAAGCAGCCGGTCGTCGTCTTCCGACCAGCGTTCGTGGTTGTAGGTGCGGGCAGCCATGGACGTTTGCCTCTGAGGCCAATGAGGCGGGACCTAAGCGGGAGAATGTCAAAGGACCCAGCTTCGCCTGTTCTGAGCGCGGCGGCTGGGTGTCAGTTGAAGGGCGGCTTGTTACGCTGCCGCCTGACGCACAGATAGTTTTTCGGCGTCGATTTTCAACCGACTTACGGATTTGTAATTGCCCGGCACGCGTGCATCGGCGTTCCAGGAAGCGGCGCGTTTTCCTGTTGAACTTTTCTGGCCTTCGCGCGTCTTACAGTTGAAGCGTCCCTAAGCTTCACCTCGACAGAGAACCCCGCTTCCCCCAGCTCGCTCTTACCCGGGAAGGCGCTCAGTTGAGCGCGCTGGAGACGGTATTGACGTCGTCAGCGCTCACGGAATGTCCGCGGCCTTCCTGTTGTCCCCGATCGAAACCGGCTTGTTCAAAAAATACTCGCGGTTGCCTGTCGCGGCTTCCGCGTATTGGTCGATGGCGACGATGATGGCCTGGACGTGGGCATAGCACCACCCTTCCCGCGTCGCGCGTCGGCGAACGTCCTCGAGCGCGGTGAGGAAGGGCGACAGGTCTCTCTCGTCGTCGAACCACCGCCTGCTCACCACGTCCTCCCGCCGAGCACCCGGCCCTTGGTCTGGCGCGGCTGCGCGGCCTTCAGCGCGTCGCGTTCGGCGCACAGGCTCTCGACCTTCGCCTCCATCCGCGACAGCAGCGCTTGTGCCGAGGCCGTGCCGATCCCCGCCCGCTGCAGCTGGAGGATCTCCTTCCTCTGCCTGCCCATCTGGATACGCATCCGTTCGATCTCCCGCCCGAGAAAATCCAGGTCCGGCATTGTTCCGCCTCGCGAATTCGAGATTTGAGCCATGAGAACAAAAACGGAACGAAGAGTCGAGTCCGACGTTCTACGGAAAACGGAATAGGAGATGTGCGATGGCCGACAACACCCGGAAGGACCCGAAGGACTGGGTTTCCGGCGACGACCCGATGACCGGAGCCCAGGAATCCTATCTCAAGACCCTCGCCGAGCAGGCCCACCAGGACCTGCCCGAGGAGGAGCTGACCAAGGCCGAGGCCTCGGAGCTGATCGACAAGATGCGGCAAAAGGCCGGGCTGGAGCAGTGAGCCGTCCGGTTGCGGGAACCCGGCTCCGTGCCTATGCAAACGAAATTGGGAATCGAGAATGCCTTATTTCGTTTGTGCCCGCGACGGAGCGGCCAGATCATCTTGAAGCGAGACACAAGGGAAGCGGCCGAGAAGAAAGCCGCCGAGCTGCGCGACATGGGCTATTTCGAAGTCGAGATCGTCGCGAAGGACGACGAGGAGACGGCGTGAGGGATCACGCTTCCCTCAGCACCTTGAAAGCGCTGAGAATGACGAAAGCACCCAGACCATAGATCAGCGCATTCACGACCCAGCAAATGGCGATGCCGAGGAAGGTGGATCCTCCGACCGCTCCCCAGAAAAAATACGCTGCGGTGATGCCCGGCCACTCCAGCCAAAGAAACGCGAAGTCGGTCAGCGGCTCCAGGACGAGGAGCACCGCCGAGATGAGCGCCCCCACGGCCAATGCGATGACGAGGTGTGTCCTTGCGAAGGGCATCAAAGACCCAGCAGGCCGGCGATCACAGGAATGAGGAAAAAGGCGGCGATCCCGAGAAGCCCGCCCACGACAAAGCGTGCAGCGCAGCTGTGAATCTTCATATCGAGCCACGCACAGATGGCCACCGCAGCCTGTCTCAGCCAGCTCCCCACGAGGGCTCTGACGAGATCGAACAGGAATTCTGCAACGAGGGCGGCCATGGCGTTTGGTCGGCGCCACCTCTGGCGGGGTTCACGAGGCCGGTCATCGCGGTGTCTCGATCGGCCAAACGCGGGCCGCTACGATGATGGCACCGCAACGGTTAGCGAGTCGGCGCCGCAGTCTCTTGCCGCCCTTGCTCTCGTCATTCAATTGAATTACATTGACCTATGGCATTCGGAGGAGGCAGACATGGCCGCAAATGCCCTTGTCCAGACACGCATCGACGCCGAAGTCCGTGATCGCGCCTCCGCGGTCCTTGAGAAGATGGGGCTTACGGTATCGGACGCGGTCCGCATCCTGCTGACCCGGACCGCCAACGAGGGCGCGCTACCGCTCGAACTCCTCACCAACAGCAAGGCTCATGACGTCAGGTTCCGCGCGAAGGTTCTGGAGGCATTGAACGATACGCGAGCCGATGTCTCTGACGAACAGGCAGAAGCGCATTTCGCAAAGCGGCGCGCGGCGGCTCGGCGTACTACGGACGAACCGAAGTCGTGAAGCTCGTCTGGTCCGCCTTCGCGCTGTCGGACCGCGACGGCATCTTCACCACATCATCGCTGAAAATCCTCGCGCAGCCATAGCGCTCGACGAGCGGATCGCTGCCGCTGCGCATCGACTTGTCGAATTTCCCGAGAATGGGCGCCCTGGCCGTGTGGCCGGCACACGCGAGCTCGTCATTGTCGGCACCCCCTATGTCGCAGCTTATACCGTAACGTAAACCTCGATCCGGATATTGCGCATCCTGCACGGCGCCCAGAAGTGGCCCGATGAGCTTCCTGCGGATTGAGTCTGCAGCAACCGTCGCGGCTCCATGAATTACAGCGCGTGCCGCTCGCCCGCTGCGCCGCTGGACTGCACCTCCCGAATAACACAAGATGGTTTCAGTGTCCGTGCAGCAGATGGCCGGCGGCCAACGTGAGTTACGTACGCCGCAATAAAAAAATGGCAGGGAGGAACGATGCAGCGAACAAGAAATGTGGCCCTTGATGGTGCCTTGGCTTGCCTGGCTCTGGTCGCGGCCATCATGGTCATTGCGATCTCGCCGGCAAGCGCCGACGATTCAGCCAACATAGCACCTGCGCTCAAATGCGCTGACTTGACCGGCTGGAAGATGCCCGTATCGACGGCAACAATCACCAAGGCCGAGGTGGTGCCGGAGGCGCCGCCTGGGACCGTGCAGCCGTCGCCGCCGGCGCCGGCCTCCGTATCGGTGGCGCTGCCGCAAAACTGTCGCGCGGATGGCGTGATCGATCAGCGCGTGGGGGTGGAGGGCAAGTCCTATGCGATCGGCTTTGCCGTCGCCCTGCCTGATCGCTGGAACGGCCGGTTTTTGTTTCAGGGCGGCGGCGGTTTGAACGGCTCGATCCGGCCGCCGCTGGGTTACCAGGCGGCCGGCGAGGTGCCGGCGCTGGCGCGCGGCTTTGCCGTGGTCTCGACCGATAGCGGTCATCAGGGCGCGGTGTTCGATGCCTCCTTCCTGAAGGATCAGGAAGCCGCGCTCAACTTCGCCACTGCATCCGTCGGCAAGGTGACGATGGCCGCCAAGGCGATCGTCGCGCATTATTATGGCCAGCCCGCAAAACGGTCCTATTTCACGGGGTGCTCGACCGGAGGCCGCGAAGGCATGCTGGCGTCGGCGCGCTATCCCGAACAATTCGACGGCATCGTCGCCGGCGCGCCTGCGATGCGCACCGGCAACTCCAATATCGGTCTCGCCTGGGCCAACGCTGCCTTCAGCCAGATCGCGCCGAAAGATGCGTCCGGCAAGCCGGAGCCCGCCAAGACTTTTTCCGCGGGCGAGCGCAAGCTGATCACGAACGCGATCCTCGACGCCTGCGACGCCACAGACGGCGTCAAGGATGGCTTGATCTTCGACGGCAAGGCCTGTCAATTCGATCCCGCGGTCCTCACCTGCAAGGGCGACAAGACGGATGACAAGACGGATTCTTGCCTGGCGCCGCCGCAGGTAGATGCCCTGAAGAAAGCTTTTGCCGGACCGAAGAATTCACGCGGCACGCAGGTCTATCCGCCGTTCCCCTGGGACAGCGGCGTGGCAGCCGAAGGCGTTGCCATTCCCGGCATTCTGACCACTGGCGCGCGCAGTCCGGTCGGACCTCCTGTTTGGCAAAGCATCGACGTCGATCAGCTCGAAGACCGGGTCAACGCCAGCGGGATGGATCGCCTCACCAACACCGCCTACTGGACCAACCTTTCGAGCTATTTCGGCCGTGGCGGCAAGATGCTGTTCTACCACGGTGTGAGCGATCCCTGGTTCTCGGCGTTCGACACCGTGAATTACTACGAGCGCATGGCGGCGGATTCCGGCGGCATGGAATTGGTGCGGGAGAAATCGAGCCGGGCCTTCCTGGTGCCCGGCATGGGTCACTGCTCGAGCGGCGCAACGCTCGATCGTTTCGATCTCCTCAGCGCGGTCGTGGACTGGGTGGAAGACGGCAAGGCGCCCGATCTGGTGGTCGCGACAGGACCAGCCTTTCCCGGCCGCAGTCGGCCGCTTTGCGCCTATCCGCAACGTGCGCAGTACAAGGGCCAAGGCGATCCGGAGAGCGCGGCGAGTTTTGAGTGCAAGTAGGGGAGATGTGCGCGGTCAAATGCGAACCATAGAACGCGATGCCAAGGATTGGCGCACGTGGCAGGACCATGACAATGCAAGCAAGCTCTCAGAACGTCGCGCATCGAGCTACGGTGACAGTGCACTCAACGCATCTTGCAGAGACTTCGAATAGTGGGCGGTGGAAAATTGAGTGCACTGTCACCGAAATTCCCAGGCCGTGATCGACGCCGGGGTGGATGCGGCTGAACTCGAAGGCTACACGTGGGGCTGGGGGCAGGAAGAAGAGTTGGTCAAGCGGGTCTGCCGGGCAATGGTGGCAGCGGCGTCATCGGGAAAATGCCCCCATTCGAGCGGTTCATAAGTTTCCAGTGGATGTGTCGAGTGACTTTCCCTGCATATATGAGCCTTGGCATTACGCCGGTCACTTCAGGGACGGTCATTTCCTTTAGTTTCCAGTGGGACCAAAACGAAGGAGCTCCATTCTCGTCCTGAAGGACTCTGCCGTGAGCAAGCATATTTCGTGCTTTTTGAACGTGAGCCATCGCCCAGCGCAGTTCCTTCACGAGATGAACGATTTCTTGGTCTGTTTCGGATCGCGAGGCGATCTTTATCTCTTGTAGTTTGGCGCTAAGAGTCTCTCCCGCGAGTCCCTTAGTTGGGCCTGCTTTTGTTGCTTCCGCTCGGAAGGACATGAGGACATCGTCAACCTGGTTTTCGAGGATGGCGCAATATACTATGAGCAAGCCCAATGACTGGAGTTCTTCTGCAGAAAATCCGAAGGTCGGGTAGTTCATGACCAAATCGCCCCAGATAAATACAGCGATCGAGAAGCCCAAGAGCGTTTCGAGGCTGCGCTACGTGGCGCGCTCAAGACGCCAGCGAAGCCATTGAAGGAAAAGCCGAAGAAGCGACCCGCGATTACGGTGACAGTGCACTGTGCACTGTCACCGTAAATTCCAAAGCTGATTGCTTGAGCATAGGACTATCTGACGCCGAAAAGCTTGTTGCAACGCCAACAAAGAAACCCATGAGGACTTTCGCCGTATCGATGGCGAAGGTTAGGCGGCGAGCGTGATTGGAGAACAGGATCATCCCGTCTCGGCGCTTGGCCCAGTATATGGAGTCCAACAGGAGGGCCAAGCAAGAGTTAGCTTCGTTCCGACTTGGCTTTCGCCAGCTCTCTTGCGCTTCGAGACATCGGTATCGGATCAATCAGATGCCTTTCATGTTTCTCGATTTTGCGCCACTTGAGGCCACCACGTTCATCGAAGCCTGTGCTTACAAATCCAAGCGCGCTCGCCGTTGAGTTATTTGCGCTGAACAAGCGATTGAGATTGCCTTCAAAAACATCTGCTGAATCCTGCAATTTTTCGCGCGGAGCCACGCCTGCGATCTCTTTCTTCAGTTTTTCAAACCCGGCCTTCGCTTCGGCAACCTCCTTAGTCGCCGCGTCGGCCCTGTCTTTCGCGAAGTTGAGCCGTTGGTCCAAAACCTCAACCTTACCCTTGAGTTCGGCGATTTCGCCTTCGGACAACTTTCCACCGAGCCACCACGCAAACCACACGATTCCCGCGAAAGCGGCCACCAGTATCGGTGCGGCCCAGTTGAAAAATGCAGGTGCGGCCAGATACAGCTCGCCCGCTTTTGTAAGAAAGTCTTTGAATGCGTCCATATCCACCCGCCCCGCAGGAAATATCTTCCCTACTACCACCAATTGAATGTAGGTTGTTCAAAAAATGCTCCCGATTACCCGTTGCGGCTTCCGCATATTAGTCGATCGAGGCCGCCCGTCCTTCGGACCTATTTGGGGAACCCACCCATCCCGCTTGCTGCACATCGACAGTGTTTTCCGAGATAGACAAAGGGCGACGACAGGCAGTGTGCTTGAGGCCGTGACATAGCGCCCCACAAAGCAGAAAGGCATGCCACTTTGCAGTGACGGGTATTCAACTCGCAAACTGCGGCTTGAGGTTGAGTGCACTGTCACCGAAGGAGGCGAAAAGATCCGAACGACCAGCACGCCCAAAGCGGGAAACGCACCGGGCCCAAGGGAGAGCCGCCGAACGACAACCAGCCGAGGGCGGTCTAAAACAAGAGAAGGTCTTGTCCCTCGGGTGGCTCAGCGGGCTCAAAAATGGACTCGTTGAAAAACTTGAGAACGTTGGTGCGCTTTTGCGCCGTCCAGCCGTCGTAGAAAGTGGGCGACAGCACGAAGTTCTCCACTCGCTGGAGAATGAGATGAGACAAAGCTTTCTTATTATCCGCGCCCTCAAATACTTTAGGCAGCTTGGCCTTGATCTCGGCCTTGTGCTCTTGAGGATAAGAGAGGATGGCGACCGTGTTTGTCGCATCCAACGGGACCACGTTGAACAGCGGCCCGATGATGTCTTCGTTCTCATCGAAGGCGACCGAGAAAAACGATGACACCGCCACCGTGGGTGCCTGGTCTTTCAATTCGATCGCGTAGTGCCCGAGCTGCAGCTTGTCGTGAAAGTGCTTCTCGCGATAGCGGAACACTCGCCACGCCTTTGTGAAGAACACCACCGCAGCGAGCCCGGGACCGTCAGGTTGCCCCTTCTTGGTGATTCCCTTCTCCACATTTTCGATGTGAGCGATTTGAAACCGAAACGCAGCCTCCAGGCACGTATGCAGCTCCCGCATCAACGATCGATAGGCGAGCTGATAGAGTTGGTAGAAATTTTTGACGTCTAAGGGCTCGGTATCAATGAGATTAAAAAGTTCGGTATCGTGCTTGCTGCAAAGCCCCGTGAACGTGGAGGCGTTGTTTCTCCCGATCAAGCCGAACTCAAATTCTGGATGCTCACCCCCCTTGATCTTTCCCAACGGGGTTCGGACGTGGTTGTCCTTTTGTAGTAGATCCAGAACCTTCGCGTTCTGAATCGAATGCGCTCTAATAGGCTCGCGCTCGCAGTCGAAAGCGCCGTGGAGGCACTTGCTATAGTCCTTCTTTTGAAGATCGAAGAAAGCTGCAGTTTTTTTGCCGTCCTTCTTTGCCATAGCGCCCCCCAAATAGGGGCATGCTACCACAGGTTACGGCAGCTTGAGGGCAGCAATCACTAAGCCTGTCACTGCGAATGCTGCACTGAAGCACCACTGCCAATGCTTGAGGTAAAACTCGGATACCCGATGTGCGGCCTTCGACGTCCAGTGGCGCTCGTACCGCCCCTGAGTGAAGAAGATTGCGGCGCCCGTGTCATTCTCCGGCGGCACATACCGCCCTTCCCACCAGCGTTTCAAAAGGTCTTTCATGCGAATCTCCGTGTGGTCACCACCTCCACGGATACCGAGTTGAATTTGAATGGTCAGGTTTTTGACCGGACTATCCGAGTTATTCGACCTATTCACAGCTAATAGCGCGGCCTAGTTACCCCAAGCCGTCCACAGGCCGGGGGCTTGCGTTTACCCAACGCCTCAGCTCTCGGCGCTATGCACACCCTCCGCCCGAGGGCTTAAGAGGGGTGCGGCCACAGATGCGGGCGATGCTGCCGATACCGAGGACGGGCGCCTACACCATCCCCAGAACAAACCAAGGTGAAGCCGCACGTAATCCGCACGCATGGCAGTGCCCCGATGCGGATTTTACTGCTATTTTGCTCCCTACTGCCATCAAGGGCGCAATGTCCTGGAACGTTCTCAAGGAGATAAGAAAAATGCGATACCTCCACACCATGCTGCGCGTGCGCAATCTCGATGTCGCGCTGAAGTTCTACCAGGATGCGCTGGGGCTGAAGGAGGTGCGGCGGATCGAGAACGAGAAGGGGCGGTTCACGCTGGTGTTCCTGTGCTCGGCGGACGATCTCGAGGGCCTGAAGAAACAGCCGCCGACGCGCGGGGCGCCGCTGGTCGAGCTCACCTATAATTGGGACGAGGAGACGTATGGCGAGGACCGCTTCTTCGGCCATCTCGCCTATGAGGTCGACGACATCTACGCCACCTGCGAAAAGCTGATGAAGGCGGGCGTCACCATCAACCGTCCGCCGCGCGACGGCAACATGGCCTTCGTGCGCTCGCCCGACCTGCACTCGATCGAGCTGTTGCAGAAGGGCGATCCGAAGCCGCCGCAGGAGCCCTGGGCCTCGATGCCCAATACCGGCCATTGGTAGGCCCATTCGCGCAGGAACAAGCACCAGCTGCCCGCGTTCACCCTCCAGTGATGCGATTGGAGGAGGAATGCGATGGCGAGAGGGCTGTTGCTGTGGATGCTTGGCGTGCCGATCCCGGTGATCATTCTGTTGTGGCTGTTCTTCGGCCGCTGAGCGTCAGTTTGAACTTTGCAATGAAAGCTCCGCCGCGTGTGGAGCTTTTTGCATGACGGGCGCGATGCAATCGCGCATCGCTCGGCACGCCGAATTCCGCTATCACCCCGAAGGTGGATTTGTAGCCCGCATGGAGCGCAGCGAAATGCGGGGACACCGGCCCCGGATTGCGCGGAGCCTGTCATCGGGCGGCGCTTCGCGCCGACCCGTTGGCTCCATCCAGGCTACGACACCGGACAACACCGCGGGGAGACGCTTCATGCCTGACACCAAGCTGACGATCTGGGGCCGCGCCAATTCGGTCAACGTGCAGAAGGTGCTGTGGTGCTGCACCGAGCTCGGCCTCGCCTACGAGCGCATCGACGCCGGCATGCAATACGGCAAGACGCGCGAGGCCGAGTACCTGGCGATGAATCCCAACGCACGGATCCCGACGCTGGTCGAGGGCGACTTCGTGCTGTGGGAGTCCAACTCCATCATGCGCTATCTCTGCCTCGCGCATGGCCGCGGCACCCCGATCTATCCCGAGGCGCCGAAGCAGCGCGCCTCGGTCGAGCGCTGGCTCGATTGGACGCTGTCGACGGTGCAGCCGGTCGACCGCCCGGTGTTCTGGGGCATCGTGCGCACCGCGCCCGCCGAGCGCGACATGATCCAGGTGCAGCGCGATGCCGATGCGGCCGCCGAGGTCTGGGCCATCGCCGACCGCCTGCTCGCCACGCGCCGCTTCATCGAGGGCGAGGCGTTCACGCTCGCCGACATCGCGGTCGGATCCTATGCGCGGCGCTGGCTCGGGGTGGAAGGCATCAGCCGGCCGGCGCAGCCGCACCTCACCCGCTGGCTCGCCGAGCTCGGCAAGCGGCCGGGATTTGCGCAATTCGTCGCACCGCCGATGTCGTGAGCACCTCGCGCGGGTTAAGCTGCGGCGAACGCGCCGGGAATCGGCGTTCCGGCGCGCGGCTGCGGCATCACGGCAGCGCTTGACGGCTACTGTGCATGGGGTTGTTTTCGCAGTTTTTGTTTCAGGCCGGCCAGCCGCGCTCGAACAGCAGCACGACGATGATCAGCAGCAGCGTCACCGCGGCCGTTGCCAGCCGTGCAGTCCAGCTGACGCCGCGGCCGACCCACCACAGCAGCGCGCAATACATCAGCACGGGGATGATGATGTCGAGCCGCACCAGATCCGCCGGCATGGGTCTTCAGCGCCGGATGCCGGTGTCGACGCTGGTCGAGCCGCCGAGCTTGACGCAGGTCGAGGTGCCCGCGGCCAACACGAAGCCCGGGCCGTAGGCCGCGCAGGCGCCTGCCCTCGCCTTGCCGGCCGTGCTGCCGTTCAGCGGCAGCGCCTTGCCCGCCTGTGGCCGCTCGGCAGGCGGCAGGCGCAGGCTCTCGGCCGCCGTCGCGGACGTGGCCAGCACGGAAAGCAGGATAAGGAGCGGCGTGCGCATCGCCGCCTTGTAGCGCGGACCGGCCGCGCGCGCCATCGGACCGTCCGCGATCAGAGGAACCTGACGCCGGCCGACTTGCCGCGTCGCCAGACCACCTGGCAGCTCCGCCCGGTGCGCGCATCGCGTGCGAAGGCCATCCGGATCACGCCGGGAAGCTGGCTCGCGTCCTCGTCCAGCGTGATCTTGGCGCCCGAATCCGAAATGTCCTGGACCAGGCAGTGCCGCGCGGCGAATCCGCCGTCGAGCGTGATCCAGGCGTGCTGCGACAGCAGCTTGCGGGCTGCGCGCTTCTTCGGCAGTGGCATCGGCAAAATCTCCCCGTCCAGCGCTACGCAGGGGACCCTAACAAACCGTTGAAATCGCCTCCGAATGATCCCGGGCCCTGTGCTGTCCACCGGCGCCAAAAGAGCGTTCCCGAACGGCTTGCCCGGGAGCGCAAAGGCCACTATACGTTCGCCCGCTGCAAGCCGCCGGGCCATGTTCGGCCAGCCAGCGGCCGTGCCGGGAAAACGGCAGGGCCCTGCGTTTGCTCCCTTCGTCTATCGGTCAGGACGCCACCCTTTCACGGTGGAGAGAGCGGTTCGATTCCGCTAGGGAGCGCCAAAGGCGCAAACCGCCGTGGCCGCATGAACCTCCTTGCCCCGCATCTCCGGCCAATGCCAGGCCGAAACCGGTCGAGGCCCGTGCCGCCGCACAAAGCCGACATTGCAATCGCCGATGCCGGCGCTTCCGCCATGGCTGCGCCACCGGCACCATTGCCCCGCGCCATTTACCGAAAATTTACCCCCGCTCTTGGGCAGCGGTATCATTTGCTTAGAGTTTGATTGCTACCGTGGAAATACGGAAATCACCCAAACCCCCGGTCAGCGCTCATGTCCGTCGCAGAGTTCCTGAGGCAGCGAGCAGTGGATGTTGCCGTCAGCGGCAGCTACTCGCTGCCCCGCTGGTACGATTGCGAAGGCAAGCTCCGCAGCTTCGCCTGCCGGACCAAGCGCGTCTCGCCCTTCCGGATGATCGTGGATGTGCCTGTGGTCGGCAAGGTCGGCGAGCGCGTGACCTCATACTTCCAGGATTTCGGCGAATTCCAGTGCACCATCAGCGCGACACTGAAGGCGGGTTTCCTGATGGAGCTCGAGATGACGCGGGCGCGGCGCGCCTGGATGTCGGAAAAGCTGACCTGGCTCGAGAAGAAGCAGAAGGATGCGA
Organism: Bradyrhizobium agreste; assembly: GCF_016031625.1. Classification (GTDB taxonomy): domain Bacteria; phylum Pseudomonadota; class Alphaproteobacteria; order Rhizobiales; family Xanthobacteraceae; genus Bradyrhizobium; species Bradyrhizobium agreste. Next base: position 301,299 of record NZ_JACCHP010000003.1, read on the forward strand.
GCGTTCGGGAGCTGCGGCGTGACGCGCGTTTCGTTCCGCAGGTCTCGCACACCGTGCTGACCCTCGCGGACGGCAGCAGCCATCCCTGCTTCATCATCGACGTCTCGACGGCCGGTGTCGCGGTGTCCTCCGAGTACGATCCGGCGATCGGAACCCCGCTTGCGGTCGGCGCCTGTGTCGGCCGGGTGATCCGCAAATTCGGCCACGGCTTTGCGGTCAAGTTCGCCGAAAAGCAGAACCGGGACGATCTCGACCGCCTGATCGTCCGCACGCCCTTGCTGAAGTCGGCCTGACCCTCCGCCTCGCCGCCCTATAGCGGCCCCAATGCCGGATCAGCTTTTGCAGGTCTGTGCCTCGGGCCGGACGTCATTTTGCAGACTTGCGATCGGGGGACCGAATGGCAGTCGACAAGATCACGGTCGATAAGATCAAGGTTGGTAAGATCACCTGGGACAGGGTCGGCCGGGTCACCGAGCCCGGACGCTACATGTACACGTTCGGCTGGCTCACCATCACAGCCGGCGATCTGGAGATCTGGAAGCGATACCCGCAGGCGGCGTTCACGCTGCTCGCACAGAGTTCCGAATCGCCCGATTCCGCCGGCGAGGAATTCCATCTCGGCGCCTTCGACGTCGCACCTGACGCGCCGCCCGCGCTCACCACGCACTGAGCTCGAAAACCGGACTGTCGCGGGAACGCCTGGCATGGGCGTTGCTTTGTAATCGCCATGGGGTTGACCAAAGATACCCCGCGCATTTCCTTGAGCTCGCTAGCAAATCTCGATCCCTCACGCGCCGGGCAATCGTTGCCACGATTGGCGAGCATCTGCCATCATGCAATTGATTGCGTTTGTATTCTACTTCTCGGCAGATGGCGCGAATGAACGGCGGCTGTCGCGCTCGTTAAGCGAGCCGACAGCCAGCGCATGACACATGGTCGCATCGGCGAACGTAGATAAGCGGATCAAGGGAACCTATTTTCGGCGCCCATGTACCTGATCGAAGCGCTCCCCACCGTCATTGGAACTGCCGCCATCGCTCCGGCGCTGCTGTTGCTCTGGCTCGTCATCGCCGCCGAGGAACGCCCGGGGCCGCCGGCCCAGGTCTGGACCGCATTCCTGTTGGGCGCGGCGAGCATTTCGCTCCTGGGTCTCGCCCGCGCGCCCTTCGCCAAGATGGTCGCCGCCCCGGACGACCCCTGGGCGGCGCTGGCCATGCATTCGGTCTTCGGTGTCGCGCTGCCGGAGGAGGCCGTCAAGGTGATCGCCATCGTGCTGGTCTCATCGACCAAGCGGCGGACCTTTGCCAATCCGATGGACACCGTGGTCTACGGCGCCGCGGTCGGCCTCGGCTTCGCCGCCTACGAGAACCTCGCCTACCTGGTCCAGCACGCCGACATGTGGCGCTCGCTCGCCGCGCTGCGCAGCGTCCTGACGGTGCCGTTCCACGGCGCGCTCGGCATCATCGCCGGCGCCTACCTGACCATCGCGCGCGCCGGCACGGCGCTGGGCGCGAACCGCCACCATCGCGATTGGGCCCGTCTCTCCAGCCGGCTGTTGATCTTCGCCGGCCCGCTCGCGCTGCATTCGGCCTTCGACTTCCCGCTGCTGACGCTCCAGCGCATGCCCGATCTCGATCCGACACTCCGCATGTGGCTGGGCGCTGCGAGCCTATTGATCGGCTTCAGCTCAATTGCGTTCGCCATCCGCCTGGTCCGGCGCGTCGCCCGCCATCATGCGCCGCGAACCGATGTCGCGCGCGAGCGGCTCAGCCAGCTGCGCCGGATGTGGGCGCTGCTGCTCGCCGGCGGCGGCATCGGCTTCGTCGGGCTCGCCTTTGTCCTGACCTCGATCCATCACTGGCTGATCAACCCCGAGCGCAACCTGACGCTGGCGCTGATTCCGATCGGTTTCGTCTCGATCCTGCTCGGCCTCGCGCTTCTGATTGTCACAACGGCGATCTACATTCTCGGCCGCAACCGCCTTCGCACCAACGCGGAGGGCTTTTCGTCGGCGCCCGGTGGTACTTGATCCAACGCATGGCGAACGCGCGACAGGCCCACTAGATTGGGATGCAACCCTCTCGTTCCGGAGCCAGACGATGACATCGCCCGAGGAATTCTCCCGCCTCCAATCCGAGATGAACCAGGCGGTCAAGGCGCATTGGAAGGCTTTTCTGTTCGAAGGGATACTGCTTGCCGTCCTCGGCATTGCCGCGCTTGTCCTGCCGCCGCTCGCCAGTCTTGCGACCGCGATCTTTCTCGGCTGGATGTTCCTGATCGGCGGCATCGGCGGACTGATCGCGACCTATTGGGCGCGCAGCACGCCAGGTTTCTGGTGGTCGCTGATCTCGGCTGCGCTGGCCGTGCTGACCGGTTTGCTGCTGCTCGCGCGGCCGATTCAGGCCGTGCTGACGCTGACCATCGTGCTCGGCGCCTATTTTCTCGCCGAGGGCGTCGCGACCATCATGTACGCGCTGGAGCACCGCCGTGAGCTCAGCGGCCGCTGGTCGTGGCTGCTGATCGCGGGCCTGGTCGACATCGCGATCTCGTTCATGGTGATCACGGGACTGCCGAGCTCGGCGGAGTGGGCCATCGGCGTCCTCGTCGGTATCAACCTGCTGTTCGGCGGCGCCACCATGATCGGCATGGCGCTGGCGGCACGCAATGGCAACACCTGAGACGCCTCGTCGCTCCACACCCTGTTTGGGGGGTGACAAGGTGCCAGCGGCGGGCTATATGGCCTTCCCATGATCACCGTCGCCACCAGCTATTTTTGGTATTTTAGCTACGACAGCTCGCTGGCGGCCGGAGGATCGCGCTCAATCTAAAACATTGCAGCAATCGTCCGAACAGCCGCCAGACCTGGCGGCTTTTTTGTTGGCCGGCAGGTTCTAAAACAGACAGGAGCCCGCCGTGCTGAGCACGACCGACGATCTTCGTATCCGCGAACTGAAAGAGCTGAGCACGCCGGAAGAGGTGATGCGGGAGGTCCCGCGCACGCTCACTGCGACGCGTGTGGTGATGGCCGCGCGCAACGCCATCCGTGCCATCCTGAGCAATCAGGACGACCGCCTTCTGGTCGTCGTCGGCCCCTGCTCGGTGCACGATCCCAAGGCGGCACTCGACTATGCCGAGCGCCTGGCAAAACTGCGCGAGGATCTGGCCGATCAGCTCGAGATCGTGATGCGGGTCTATTTCGAGAAGCCTCGCACCACGGTCGGCTGGAAGGGCCTGATCAACGATCCCGACCTCGACGGCAGCTTCGACATCAACAAGGGGCTGCGGCTCGCGCGCAACGTGCTCTCCGCGGTGAACAATCTCGGTCTGCCCGCCGGCACCGAATTCCTCGACATGACGACGCCGCAATACATCGCCGACCTCGTTTCCTGGGCCGCGATCGGCGCGCGCACGACCGAGAGCCAGATCCATCGCGAGCTGGCTTCGGGCCTGTCCTGCCCGGTCGGCTTCAAGAACGGCACCGATGGGAACGTTCGCATTGCCGCCGATGCGGTGAAATCAGCTTCGCATCCCCATCATTTCATGGCGGTCACAAAGCTCGGCCGCTCGGCGATCGCCTCGACCGCCGGCAACGAGGACTGCCACATCATCCTGCGCGGGGGCAGCAAGCCGAACTACGACGCGGCAAGCGTTGCGTCGGCCTGCAATGAATTGACCAAATCCGGCGTTGCCCCGTTGGTGATGGTCGATGCGAGCCATGCCAATTCGAGCAAGAAGCCGGAGAACCAGCCGCAGGTCGCGGCCGATATCGCCCGCCAGATCTCGGGCGGCGAGAGCCGCATCATGGGCGTGATGATCGAGAGCAATCTCCTCGCCGGTCGCCAGGATGTCGTGCCGGGCAAGCCGCTCACGTATGGGCAGAGCATCACGGACGGTTGCATTGACTGGGCAACGACGTCGAAGACGCTCGAGCAGCTCGCCGACGCGGTTGAAATCCGCCGCAACATCCAGCGCGCCGGACTGCACGAGAGGTCGGCCTGACGGATGATCAGGTTAGGATGGCTCGTTCCTCACCTCTCCCCGACGGGCCCCGACGGGAGAGGTGAAAGCCTCAGCAGCCGCGGCAGATGCTCTTGATCTTCTTGTCGAGCGCCTGGTTTTCCTTGCTGAGCGGATCGTTCGCATCGCTCAGATTCTTCTCGCTAGGGACATCGCTGGCACGCGGCTGGCGATGACCGACCGGCGCCGGCAACACCGATCCGGAGGATGCGCCGCTTGATGTCGATCCCTTGGAGCCGCCGGTCTGCGCAACGGCCGCGCCGCCAAGCAGGACCACGAGCGATGCTGCCAGCATGATCTTCGTCATGTCCGTTTCTCCATTCTCAAATCTGCGTCCATGCCATCGCCACTCATGCCTCGGGCGGATAGAGATGAACGTCGCCGCAATAGTCGACGATACGATAGCGCGTTTCCGATTTCGCTTCACTTGTCTCGTCTGCGGTATTTTGCACCGCCAACACGTAATTCGGCCCCACCGGCGACTTGCCTGCACCGCCGGGAATGTCGATGACATAGTCCGGCTGACACAGGCCCGACACTCGCCCGCGCAACTGCCGCATCAATGCCTGGCCCTGCGCCAGCGTCGTTCGCAGATGCGCCGTTCCCGGGGCGAGATCGCCGTGATGCAGATAATACGGCTTGATCCGGCATTCGACGAAAGCTCGCATCAAATCCGACAGCGCGGCGATGTTGTCATTGACGCCGCGCAAAAGCACGGATTGGCTCACCAGTGGAATTCCAGCATCGACGAGCCGCGCGCAGGCAGCACGCGCGGGGCCCGTCAGTTCGCGCGCGTGGTTGGCATGTACCGCGACCCAGGTGGCCGCGCCCGCGACCTTCAGGGCCGCGACCATCTCCGCGCTGATGCGCGCCGGATCGGCCACGGGGACGCGGGTATGAAGACGGATGACCTTGACGTGATCGATGGCCGCAAGGTCGGCCATGATCTCGCTCATCCGCCGAGGCGACAGCATCAGGGGATCGCCGCCGGTCAGGATCACTTCCCAGATCTCGCCATGCGACCGGATGTAGTCGATCGCGGTGCGATAGGCACTCTCCGACAGCGCGTTGTCCTTGCCGGGTCCGACCATCTCGCGGCGGAAGCAGAAGCGGCAATAGACCGCGCAGACGTGCACGAGCTTGAACAGCACGCGGTCGGGGTAGCGGTGCACGATTCCCGCGACCGGCGAATGCGGGTGATCGCCGATCGGATCGGCATTCTCGCCCGGCTGCGCCTCGAGCTCGGCTGAAACAGGAACGAACTGCCGCGCGATGGGATCGTCGGGATCGGTCGTGTCGATCAGATCAACGAGATCAGGGGTGATGGCCACTGCATAGCGCGCCGCGACGCGTTCGAGCGCCGGCAGCGCCGATGCGGGGACGAGGCCCTCGGCCACCAGCTCGGCGGGCTCGCGCAGAGTGCGTGCAAGATTCGTCTTTGTCATCTCTCATCCGCAGGCGGTGTCCACACCACCTGATCAATTCGTGTGGCGCCGCTCGCCAGCATCACCAGCCGGTCGAAGCCGAGCGCGACACCGCTCGCCTCCGGCATTGCGGCGACCGCCGCCAGAAAGTCCTCGTCGAGCGGATAGGCTTCGCCGTAGCGGCGCTGCTTCTCAGTCATCGATTCCGTGAAGCGTTTGCGCTGCTCCTCGGCATCGGTCAGCTCTCCAAAGCCGTTGGCGAGTTCGACGCCGCAGGCATAGACCTCAAAACGTTCGGCGACCCTCGGATCATCCGTTTTTACCCGCGCCAGCGCCGCCTCTGGAGATGGGTATTCGAACAGGATGGTCAAACGCCCCTGCCCCAGCTGCGGCTCGACGTGCTCGACCAGGACCTTGCTGAAGATGTCCGACCAGGTGTCGTCCTCGGCGACACGGACCTTCCCGGCGGCCGCCGCGGCCAGCGCCGCACGGTTACCCTCGTCGCCCGAAATTGTCGACAGCAGGTCGATGCCGGCAAAGTGCGCAAAGGCGCCCGCGACCGTCAGGAGCTCAGGCTCGACGAAGGGATCGGCGGTCCGGCCGCGGAAGGAGAAGGTCCCGATCCCGGTCGCCTGCGCCGCACGGGCGATCACGACGACGCAATCAGCCATGATGGCATCATAGGGGGCGCCCGCGCGGTACCATTCTAGCATGGTGAACTCGGGCAGATGCAGGTCGCCGCGCTCTCGGTCCCGGAACACCCGTGCGAACTCGAAAATCCGCGTCTCGCCCGCCGCCAGAAGCTTCTTGCAGGCGAATTCGGGCGAGGTGCGCAGGTATCGGCTGGCCCGGCTGCCGTCGGGCCGCATGATCTCGGTCCGTGGGGCGTGCAGATGGGTCTCGTTGCCCGGTGAGACCTGGAGGACCGAGGTTTCGACCTCCACAAAGCCCTGTTCGGCGAAAAAGCCCCGCAAAGCTCCGGTCACGGCGCCCCTGGCCTTTAGGAACGGCCGCCGGTCGAGGTGCCGCGCAGGCGACCAGAACGGCGACATCGGCTTGTCCCCAGCCATCAACCGACCGCCCCAGCCGGCAGCAAAATGCTGGCATCCAACGGCAAAATCAGTATGTTGCGGCCCGAAACGGGCGCCGAGGTCCGATTTGAGGCCCCAAGTCCCCCATCAATTCGACCACGTCCTGGCTGGTGCCGGGCCAAGCAAGCAGGAAATACAGCTTTGAGAGTCATCGCCAGTTCTATTCGCAAGGGCAACGTGATCGAGCAAGACGGCAAGCTCTATGTCGTCGTGAGCGCCGAGAACATCCATCCCGGCAAGGGCACCCCGGTCAGCCAGATCGAAATGCGCCGAATCTCGGACGGGGTAAAGATCTCGGAACGCTACAAGACCACCGACCAGGTCGAAAAGGCTACGATCGAAGAGCGCAACTACACCTACCTCTATGAGGATGGCGACGGCTACCACTTCATGAACCCGGAGACCTACGACCAGGTCCAGGTCTCCAAGGACGTCGTCGGCGACGCCGCTGCGTATCTGCAGGAGAGCATGACGGTCAAGCTCTCCATGCACGACACCAACCCGGTGGCAATCGCCCTGCCGCAGCGCGTGACGCTGGAAGTGGTCGAGACCGAGCCCGTGACCAAGGGCCAGACCGCCTCCTCCTCCTACAAGCCGGCGGTGCTCTCCAACGGCGTGCGCACCACCGTGCCGCCGCACATCACGGTCGGCACCCGCGTCGTGGTGATGACCGAAGACGGCTCCTACGCCGAGCGCGCCAAGGATTAAGCGGGCAATCGAGGATCGGAACAAGTACCGCCGGGGGGCGAGGCAGTGGGCAGGAAGAGTTTCCGCTTCGTCTCGCTTCTCCTGGCGCTGCCGTCGCTCCTCGTTGCCGCACCGCTCGCTGCGGATGAATTCCGCAGCCCGTCGCTGACGGCCCTGCGCGTCGATTGGCGCGCGGCGCTCGATCAGCTTCGCAGCGAGATCAACAGCCATCCCCAGATTGCGGGCGACTTCATCTTCGCACCCCGCCGTTCGGTGCCGCGCTACGATCCGCGCGCGATGCCCGCACTGGTGCAACTCAACGCGATCTCCTCGCGCTTCTTCACCGGCATTACCCGAAGTCCCGTCCCCGTGCTGCTGCCGTTCGACGGCGCGGCGTATCTCGATGCGCAGCGCAGCGGCGCGCCGGCGACGCTCGCGCTGTCGCGTTACCAGGCCGACTTCAATCCCGTCGACATGTTCGATGCCGGTCCTGCCGGCTACAGCGCGACTTTCTCGCTTGATCCGGGTGCCGGCGACGGCATGCCGACCCGGGTCTACGCAAGGCCCGTCGAGGTGCAAATCACGGGCTCGGCGCTCGTCTACGACATCGCCGATCCCGCCGGCGGCAAGGGCGAGCCGGTCAAGCCGCTTGCCGCAACCTACCCGGATCTGCGCAGGTTCATCCGGGAAGGCTATGTGCGCTACGCCTTCACCCGCTTCGGCGCCGCCTATGTGGTCTCGATCCAGTGCCTCGACAGTGTCGCGAGGCCGCGGCGGCTCGCCTGCAAGGAGGCCTATCCGGTCGCCGAGCGTTTCCTCAAGGCGCTGCGCATCGCGGGCGGCCAGCGCATGCGGCCGCTGACGGACGTTGCCTCCAACATTATCGATCGCCCCGCCGTGCGTTCACCGGATTTCAGCTATCGGCCGAGCGGCGACATCATTCCGAACACCGGTTACCGCAAGCAGGGCGGCCATCCCGATGCCATGGCCTACGCCCAGATCCGCTTTCCGTTGGAGAAGGCGCCCGCCATCGTGCGTTCGCAATCCTACGGCAAGCGCGACAAGAGCGAAGGTCCCACCGCCTATCCCTGGCGCGACAATTTTTGCGAGTCGCGTAGTTTCGAGGTGTGGCAATGCGGCGGAGGTTACGGCCACCAGGGCGAGGACATCCGCGCCGCCGACTGCCCGCCGCCCGGTGAAGGCCGCGAGCCCTGCGATGCCAAGCGGCGCGGCGTCGTCGCCGTCCGTGACGCAATCGTCATCCGCAGCACCAAGGACCAGGCGGCGACGCTTCAGGTCAACAGCCGCACCGAGCACATCCGTTTCCGCTACATGCACATGAATCCGCAGGCGATGAACGCCGACGGCCTCGTCAACGGCCGCCTCGTCGGCGAAGGCGAGAAGATCGGCGTGGTCTCGAACTATCTCGACCGTCCCGCCGGAACGTCGCTGCACCTGCATTTCGACGTCCAGGTGTTCACCCGCGACGGCTGGATCTGGGTCAGTCCCTACGTCACGCTGGTGTCGGCCTATGAGCGGCTGATACGCGCCCGCGGCCGCGAGATCGGCCCGGAGATCGCAGTCACGTCGCAGCCGGTGGCTCACGCGCTGCCGGAAGACGTGATCAAGCCTGACTTGCGCGAGGGAGCGGGCGGCGAGGAGAACTGAGAGCGTACTCGTTCGTTGCCGGAGCGGGCAGGAAAGCATCTGGTCGCGCACTCCCCCCGCTCGAACGAAGAAGGATGGGTTGATGAGTGTCGGACTGATCGGTCTTCTCGACGACATCGCGGCGATCGCAAAGGTGGCTGCAGCCTCGCTCGACGATGTCGCCAGCCAGGCTGCCAAGGCAGGCACAAAGGCGGCTGGCGTGGTCATCGACGACACGGCGGTCACGCCGAACTACGTCATCGGTTTCGCTTCGAAACGCGAGCTGCCGATCGTCGGCAAGATCGCGCTCGGATCGCTGCGCAACAAACTGCTTATTCTGCTGCCCATTGCCCTGCTGCTCGGCTATTTCCTTCCCGCTGCGGTCACGCCGCTGTTGATGCTGGGCGGCGCCTTTCTCTGCTATGAGGGCGCCGAAAAGGTGCTCGAAGCCGTGATGCCGCATCATGCGCACCAGCACGAAGCTCAGCTCCAGCCGATTGCGCTGAATGCGCAGTCGGTCGAGGACGAGAAGGTCGCTGGCGCCATCAAGACGGATTTCATCCTGTCGGCGGAAATCATGGCGATCACGCTGGCGGCCCTGCCGGCGGGCAGCATCTGGACGCAGGCGCTGGTGCTGGCGCTGGTCGGCCTCTTCATCACCGTCGGGGTCTATGGCGTGGTCGCCCTGATCGTGAAGGCAGACGATGCCGGAATCGCCCTTGCGCGCTACGACGGCACCTCACTCGCCGGCGGCGCGATCCGCTTGCTTGGACGCGCGCTCGTCCGCGGCATGCCCGCTTTCCTGGCTGCGCTGAGCACGATCGGCACCGCCGCCATGATCTGGGTCGGCGGCGGCATCATCCTGCACGGCATCGAGAAGTACGGCCCGCCCGCGATCGGCCACTCGGTCCATGCCGTAACCGAGGCTGCCGCACATCTCCTTCCATCCATTGCCGGCATCGTCGAATGGTCGGTCGAAGCAGCCATATCTGGCGTGCTTGGACTGCTGGTCGGAGCGATTGCCATTCCGGTCGTCCAATACGGACTCGCGCCGGCCTGGAAACGCCTGAAGCGATCGCGACCGGCCTGAGCACGGCCGCCGCGTACACCCTACTCCAGGAAGGTCGTCAGCTGCGCGCCCTCGTCCGCCACGAACACCGCGATCAGTTCCGCCGGTTCGGTCATGCTGGCATTTGCCGAGATCAGATGCGTCGACCCCGGCGGCTCGAAGAAGGACTGGCCGACGCCGAACGTCTCGACCGGACCACCGCCGAGCTGCGAGCGGATCTCGCCCTTGGTGATGTAGGCGGTGACGGAGCCCGCGTGGCGATGCGGCCGCGAAAACCCGCCCGGACCGTAGGACACGCGCACGATGGTGACGCGCTTGCCGGGCACGTTCGGAAGCGCGTAGGAACCGATCGGCTCGACCTTGTCGAGCGGCGAGCCCTCCGCTGCTGTCGCGCAGAGCGGCGCGAGGGAGCTGGACACGCTATCGATCGTCACCGGCAGAGCTTTGCCAATCACGAGCGCGCAGACAAATCCTGCGACGACGGCGAACGCCGTCGAACGTGACGGCGCCGGACACTGCACGGCACAAAGGCTCATGGCTGTCATTGTGACTCTCCCCTCTCTCCGTCAGGACGAAGCTGCAGCGTCGGCCGCCGGCCGCAGTGCAGGCGTCCAGCGAAACGCCGCACCAAAACGGTTCCAGACGTTGATCGAGGCGACCGCCGAGGTCAGGTACGTCAGTTCAGTCTCGGAGAATTCGCCGGACGCTTCCGCGTAAACCTCCTCGCTGACGCCGTCAGGCAGACAGGTCAGCGCCTCGGCCCAGGCGAGCGCGGCCCGCTCTCGCCGCGAAAAGATCGGCGCCTCACGCCAGACCGCGACCAGATGGAGCTTGTCGACGGGAACGCCGATCCGTTCCGACAGCAGGACGTGGTGCTGCACGCAGAACGCGCAGCCGTTGATCTGCGAGGCGCGCAGCTTGATCAGCTCGAGCAGCTGCTTGTCGAGGCCGGCCTTGGCCGCAACCTGGCCCAGCGCCAGCACCAGATCATACGCATCGGGCGCGATCCGCTTGAAATCTTCATATTCGCTGCGGGCGTGTGACATTGCCATTCACCTCGGCCTGTTATAAGAGCTAGGATATCTTATAAGAGCTCTTATATGTCACGCAAGACGAATGTCGCGAAGTCGCAAACGGGACGCAAGGCCGTTGCAGCCGGTGCGGTGCATGTCCCGGCACCGGGCGAAGGCAAGCGCGGCGAACAAGGCTATCTCGGCTATCTGCTGCGCCAGGCCCACGCCGCGGTTCGTCTGACGATGGAACGCACGCTCGCCGATCTCGGCGTGACCTCGCCGCAATTCGCGGTGCTGACGATGCTGAACGCTTATCCAGGCTTGTCGGGGGCCGATGTCGCCCGCCTCACCTTCCTGACGCCCCAGACCGTCAGCGTTATCATCCGCAATCTCGAACGCGACGGCGCGATTGTGATGACGCCTCATCCCATCCATGGCCGCATCCAGCAATGGACGCTGACGCCGCGCGGCGCGACACTCTTGAAGACGTGCCGGCAGCGTGTGCTCGAATTGGAAAAGCGCCTCGCTCGCAATCTGGATTCCAAGGCTGAAACCACGATCCGGCGCTGGCTTGCCGGCATCGCGGCTGAACTGCAGGAAGACTAGAGAGCCGCCATCGCGGCTGTCGCGGCCGCAGTGCTAGCCGTCTTTCAAGGCGTTCTTGACTGCGCCGTCCGGCCAGGTCTCGTCGGCCGCGATCACCCGCACGCGGGTCTGGTCGGCGGTATTGACCAACACGTGTGAATTCACCCGCTCACCGCTCGGCTCTAGACGCAGATCGGTTTCCGGCTTCCAGCTCAGCGTCGTCGCGAGATCGCCGGGGAAGATCTTCCATTGCGATCCATCGTCGAGCTCGACGACATGGCTTTCCGCATGCGTGCGTATCTTCATTCCAACCCGTTTTTTCGATGAACAGATTGCCGGCCCCGGCTTGTATGGAGGAATGCGGGAGTGCGACACTTGTTCCGGGGAACAGATGCTCAGGCACGATGACGCACGTTCCTGGAACCGACTCACGCGTGCCATGTTTCCGGCTAGAATGTGCCCATGAAGCACACTGATTCCACGCCCGGTCACACCCGCCGCGCCCTGCTCCAGTCGACGCTCGGTGCAGCCGCTTTGCTTGCGCTTCCCAACCGCACTCTCGCCGCACCTCCCGGCTTCGACGAATGGCGTGAGAGCTTTCGTGCGCGCGCGATGGCAAAAGGTATTGCCGTCGCGACATGGCAGCGCGCGATGGGACGGGTAGAACCGGACATGAGCGTGTTTGCGCAGATGCGCAACCAGCCCGAATTCCACGAGCAGGTCTGGCAGTACATCAACCGCCGCGTCTCGGACTGGCGCATCATCAACGGCAAGATCGCGCTGAAGAACAACGAGGCGCTGTTCGCCCGCATCGAACGCGATTTCGGGGTCGAGCGCGGCACGCTGCTGGCGCTGTGGGGCGTCGAGTCCGCCTATGGCGATCCGCTGGTGCAGCAGAATCACATGAGGCCGGTGTTTCCCTCGCTCGCCGCGCTCGCCTGGAACGAGCCGCGCCGCAAAGCCTATTGGGAGACCGAGCTGATCAACGCCCTGCGCATCGTCGACAAGGGCTGGAGCACGCCCGAGGAGATGCGCGGATCATGGGCTGGGGCGATGGGCCATTCGCAATGGATGCCGGAGGTCTGGCTCAATGTCGGCATCGATTATGACGGCGACGGCAAGGTCTCGCCATTCGGCAAGCCCGACGATGCGCTGGGCTCGACCGCAAAATATCTCGTCAATCGCGGCAAGTGGCACCGCGACGAGCACTGGGGTTACGAGGTGCGCGCGCCCGGCAACATGAGCGGCAGCCGCACCTATGTGGCCTGGCAGGCCGCCGGCGTGAGCCGCGCGGACGGCCAGCCGTTTCCGCAGCCCAACGCATCCGCGCAAATGTGGACGCCGGTTGCGGGCGGGCCGACCTTCCTGCTCGGGCCGAACTTCTACTCGGTGAAGAGCTATAACCCCTCCATGAACTACGCGCTGGCGATCTGCCACCTCGGTGACCGCTGCCTCGGAGCCCCGCCCTTCATCCAGCCGTTCCCGGGCTCCGAGCGTGCGTTGACGCTCGCCGAGGTGCAGGAAATGCAGACGCGCCTCACCAAGGCCGGCTTCGACACCGGCGGCACCGACGGTCGCGTCGGCAACGACACCATGAAGGCGGTCAAGGATTTCCAGCAGCGCGCCGGCATCACCCCGGCGGACGGATATGGTGGGCTGAAGGTGCTGGCGAAGCTGCGGCAGGGGTCATAGGACTCCGTCATTCCGGGGCGCGCCACTTGGCGCGAACCCGGAATCCATTCCACCGCGTCGCTTGCTGCACGATGGATTCCGGGCTCGCGCTTCGCGCGCCCCGGAATGACGCCGTGGTCAATGCCGATATTGCGGCTCTTCCGCATCGAGCTGTCTGCGTATCGCGGCAAGATGCAGCCGCGCGGATTCGGAATCGCCCTCGCGCATCTGCCTGTAGGTCTCCGCCGCAACGGCCGGATCGACCGGCAGCACCTTCCGCCCCGTCGACATCGCCAGCACCTGCACCTCGGCGGCGCGCTCGAGATAATAGAGATCGTCCCAGGCGTCCGCGATGGTCGGCGCCAGCACCATCACGCCGTGATGTTTCATGAAGACGATGTCGGCATCGCCGACGGCGGAGGCGATGCGCGCGCCTTCGCGGCTGTCGAGCGCGAGGCCGTTGTAGTGGCGGTCGACCGCGGTGCGGCCGTAGAATTTCAGCGCGGTCTGGCCGGCCCAGATCAGGGGATCGCCCTCGGTCATGGACAGCGCCGTCGCGTAGGGCATGTGGGTGTGGAAGGCGACCTTGGCGCGCGGCAGGCGCCTGTGCATCTCGGCATGGATGTAGAACGCGGTCGCCTCGGGCACGCCCTCGCCGTCGAGCACGTTGCCGTGGAAATCGCAGATGAGCAGCTTCGACGCAGTCAGCTCGCGGAAGGCGTAGCCGTAGGGGTTGACTAGGAAGAGGTCGTCGTGGCCGGGCACGACCGCCGAGAAGTGGTTGCAGATGCCCTCCTCAAAGCCGTTGCGCGCGGCCATGCGGAAGCAGGCAGCGAGATCCTCGCGCGCGGTGCGGATCGCGTCGGTGGCGAGATCCGGCCGGTTCGAGCGGAATGTCGCGGGCGCGGGTGAGGATGCGTGAAGGCTGTGCGCCATGGCGAGGAATCCCTCTGTCGGTTGGCAATTGCCCATCTTCTACAGGGGCTGCGCCTGCGCGTCAGCCCCTGCGGCCGCCACCCTGCCCTGCGCAGCTCAAGCGCGCCGCGGCACGCCGCCGGCGTTCATGCCGCCGTCGATGACGAGCTCGCTGCCGGTGACGTAGCGCGAGGCATCGGAGGCGAGATACAGCACGCCCGCGGCGATCTCCGCGGCCTGGCCGGCGCGGCCAAGCGGCGTGACGACACGGGCGCGCTCCTCCGGATCGATTGGGGCGTTCTGGCCTGCGCCGGCCGCCCCTGTCGGGATCTTCCCCCAGATTGGCGTGTCGATGATGCCGGGATGCACGGAGTTGACGCGGATGCCATCGCCGGCAGCCGCGCACTCCATCGCGATCGACTTCGCGAACAGCCGCACGCCGCCCTTGGTCGCCGAATAGGCCGACAACCCGGGCGCACCGCGCAGGCCGGCGAGCGAGGACATCATGACGATCGAGCCGCCGCCGGTTTTGCGCATCAAGGGCAGGCAATGCTTGACCGAGAGAAACACGCCGTCGAGATTGATCGCGTTCTGCTTGCGCCAGTCAGCGAGCGTCATGTCGACGATCGACGGCACCGAAATGCCGATGCCGGCGTTGGAGACGAGCACGTCGAGCCGGCCGAAGCGCTTTGCGATCTCGGCGACGATCTCGATCCAGCGCTCCTCGCTGGTGACGTCCTGCTCTAGGAAGATCGCCTTGCCGCCGGCTTTTGCAACGCGCTTGGCGAGCTCAGGGCCGCGCAGCTCGTCGATGTCAGTTGCGACGACCGTGGCGCCTTCGCGCGCAAATAATTCGACGATGGCCTCGCCAATACCGGAGGCGCCGCCCGTCACCAGTGCGATCTTGCCCTCAACCTGCCCTGCCATGCTCACTCCCTTTTTTGTTGTTTGAGCAACCTACTTCTTACGCATGATCTCGTCGATCATGCGTCATCTAATCACGGATGGCCCCTGGTCCGGTAGCGCGACGTCGACGACGCGGAATTGCACGCGCTCGGCGCCCTGGTAGCGGTCGACCGAGAGCGAACCCGCGACATGCATCTGCTGGCCGCGGTTTGCGAGCAGCGCATTGCCGAGCTTCTGGCCGACCGAACGGAACGCGACGCCGTTGACGATGGCGCCGTCGCCCGCCTTGAAACGCAGACGCAGATGCGCCTGGCCGACCTCGTCGGCAATCACGAGTTGATGCGCCGGCAGCGCCAGCACCGGCTCCGGATTGCCGCTGCCGAAGGGACCGGCGCGGTTGAGAATCGTCGCCAGCTCCGGCGTCACCGCGCGCGCCGAGACTGCGCCGTCGATATAGAGCTCGTTGACGTGGCGCGCCTCGGCGACATCGCGCGCCAGCGCGGCCTCGAGATAGGCGCGGAATTCGGCGAGCTTCTCCTTGCGCAGCGTCACGCCCGCGGCCATCGCGTGCCCGCCCCCTTTCAGCAGAATGCCGTCGGCGACCGCCTGCCGCACCGCCTTGCCGAGATCGACGCCGGCGATCGAGCGGCCCGAGCCGGTGCCGATGCCGCCGGGCTCCAGCGCAATGGCAAAGGCAGGCCGCGAAAACTTCTCCTTCAGGCGCGAGGCAACGAGGCCGACCACGCCGGGATGCCAGCCTTCCGAAGCCGTGACGATCACGGCGAGCTTGTCCTCCAGCCCGATCGAGGCCAGCGCCTCGGCTTCGGCCTGGGCTTCGGCTGCCTGCTCGATGACGCGGCGCTCGCTGTTGAGACGGTCGAGCTCGGCCGCGATCCGCGCCGCCTCGACGCTGTCGCCTTCGAGCAGCAGCCGCACGCCGAGATCGGCGCGGCCGATACGGCCGCCGGCATTGACGCGCGGCCCCAGCATGAAGCCGAGATGCCAGGCTTCCGGCGGGCCGTTGAGCCGTGCCACGTCCATCAGCGCGGTGTGGCCGATATGGTCGCGCCGACGCATTGCGATCAGCCCCTTGGTGACGAAGGCGCGGTTGAGACCGGTCAGCGGCGCGACGTCGGCGACGGTGCCGAGCGCGACGTGATGCAGCATGCCCAAGAGATCGGGCTCCGGCATCTCGCTCGTCCAGAAACCGCGCTGGCGCAGCTCGCGATTGACCGCGACCAGCGTCACCAGCACGAGGCCGACGGCGGCGAGATGACCGAGGCCGGAGAGGTCGTCGGGGCGGTTCGGATTGACCAGCGCGTCGACCTCGGGGAGATCGAGGCCGCATTGGTGGTGATCAATCACGACCACGGACATGCCGAGGCGCTTCGCCTCGGCGAGCGGCTCGATGCTGGTGGTGCCGCAATCGACGGTGACGAGCAGCGTTGCCCCTTTCGCGGCGAGCGCGCGCACCGCCTCCGTGTTCGGGCCGTAGCCTTCGAAAATCCGGTCGGGGATATGGATCAACGGATCCAGCCCGCAATGACGCAGGTGCCAGGCCAGCAGCGCTGCAGAAGTGGCGCCATCGACGTCGTAGTCGCCGAAGATCGCAACCTTCTCGCCCCTCGCCGCGGCATCCGCGATGCGTTTGGCGGCGGCCTCCATCTCCGTCACCGTGAACGGGTCCGGCAGCAGCTTGCGGATGGTCGGGTCGAGGAAGTCCGGCACGGCGTCGATGTCGACGCCGCGGCCGGCCAGCACCCGCGCCAGCAGCTCCGGCAATTGGTGCCGCTGCACGATGGCGAGGGCCTGGGCCGCCCCGCGCCCGTCCAACCGGTCGCGCCACAGCTTGTCGGTGAGCGAGCGCGCGACGCCCAGGAACGCCTGGGGCGCTTCGACGGGGAGTGCGGATGCGGGAGGGGCCATATGCATTCAGTCCGTACGACGAGGGTAGCACATCGGGCAATCACCCGGCGCCTTGGCCGGGCGGTTTTGCACAACGCAGCCGAGGCCAAATTTCATCCTGGTCTGCACGGCATCTGCTGAAAAGCCCCGCATTTTGGCCTCTTGGACGAGTTGCCATCGCTCGATATCAGCGGAAACAATCCGTGCAGGCCGAAATGTTAGACGCCAGCGTCGCAAGGGACACGATCTCGCGGCTCGCCCCTCCGTTCTGGGCAGTGCTCGGCCTCAACATCATCGCGCGGGGCCAAGCCCTGTTTGCGCCGATGTACTCCATCGACAGCTATGACGTTGCGCGGAAGTCATTCAGCGGCGAAATCGCCTATTCGCTCAGCGACGGGCGCTTCGTTCGCGCAGCAATGTGGTGGCTGCAGGCGCAAATCGGGTTCCTGCCGATCGAATCAATGTCCGCATCGATGTGCCTGTCGATTCCGCTCTTCATCATCGCCGGATTCATCTTCGCGGCCGCGATCGTCGAAGACATCAGCCCGCAAGAGGCATTCGCATTTGCGGCACCATTTACGCTGCATCCGTTTGCGACCGAATATTTTTACTACGGTGAGGTCGCCTTCGTGACCGTGCTGGCGGTCTTCTGCGCGGCAATTGGCTGTATGGAGCGCCTATCGTGCGCCGCCCTCTTCGGTGCCGTCGTCCTTGCGCTGGGAAATTATCAGGTTGTAATCGGCCACATTGCGGCAGGCAGCCTGCTTGTCCTGGTCGCCGACCTCTGCCTTTGCGACGGCGCCTCGAAGTCCGACCTTTCCGTTCTGCTCAGCCGTTTCCTGCGCCGTACTGCAGTCCTCTTGGCTGGCCTCACCGTTTACGTGCTGTGCCTGATTTCAACCAAATATCTATTTCCTGCTGTTGCTTCAGGGCGAGCCTTTCGCGCTAGCTCGCTAGAGCTCTTCCAAAGGCTTCGCACACTCGGCGCGGCCGTGGCGTCTTCATTTCTTCCACCGCAGGGCATCATCCCGACGGCGTCGATTGTGGCAGTTCTTGCGCTCGTGCTCAGCATCTTCCTGCTGCTGCGAGCGACCTTGCAACGGCGGGACAGTTCCGCGGCGCTCGTTGCGGCGCTGGCCATCGTGGCAGCGCTGGTTTGCGCCACGATTGCTCCACTCATCGGCGATATCGCCTGGCTGGCGCCGAGGCTGTTATCACCAATCGCGCTATGGATCGCGGCCCTCGGCCCGATCGGCTTTCGATGTGCATTCGCTAAACTGAACCTTTGCCTGGTTGCCGCATTCGCCATCGTCATCGCGGGCTACGTTGGTGCCGACGCCTCGATCCTGTTTGATCAGCGGCGCATGAATTTATGGGATCATCAGGAGGCAAGCCGCATCATCGCGCGACTTGAAGCCGATCCCGCCTTTGGCGAGGTGACATCGCTGGCTGTCGTCGGCCGTCGGAAGACGCACCCCCTCGCGCTTGCTACATCGTCCGTCGACATGAATACATCCGGCCTCGGTTCGCCCTGGTCCAAGCTGGGGCTGTTTGAGCAAGCGACCGGCTACAGATTCGCGACACCGACCGATGCCCAATGGCAAGCTGCGATCGACTATTGCAGGCATGGGACAGTCTGGCCGCTGCCCGGTTCGGTCGGCCTGGTTCATGAGCTTGCCGTCGTCTGCCTTCCCCAGCGCTGACCTTACGAAGCGGAGGACGGCAGGCCGGAGTGACTACTATTTAGGCACTCCGCCAAACAGCAAATTAAGCAGGCGTTAGGCGGAATCCGCGAAAAAGAATCGTATTCGATCTGTAAGTTGTAGTTCCGGGTTCATTGCAGATCAGACCTCATTGCCAAGGGAAGTCCCCGATGTCTGCTGCGCCGGGTCTGAAAGCCAAGACGGTCGCCACCGAACCTGCGGACGATGATTCCGACATCTCCGCGCTGATCAATCGCCTCACCGCGGAGGTCAACCAGATCGCGGTCGACAAGACCAAGTCGATCCAGCAGATCACGAACCAGATGAAGATGCTGGCGCTGAACGCGCTGATCGAGAGCTCGCGCGCCGGGGCGCAGGGCGCCGGCTTTGCGGTGGTGGCGCAGGAGGTGCGCGGGGTCGGCCAGCAGGTCGAGACCATCGCCCGCGAGCTCGAGACCCAATTGACGAAGCGGACCGGCGACCTCGTCGCCTCGATCGAGCGCATGAGTCAGCGCTCCCGCGGCGAGCGCATGGTCGACCTGTCGCTGAACGCCATCGAGCTGATCGATCGCAATCTCTACGAGCGCACCTGCGACGTGCGCTGGTGGGCGACCGATTCCGCCGTGGTCGATTGCGCGGCCTCGCCCAGTGCCGCGGCCGTCTCCCATGCCTCGCAACGCCTCGGCGTGATCCTCGGGGCCTACACCGTCTATCTCGACCTCTGGCTCTGCGACCTCGACGGCAACGTCATCGCCAACGGCCGCGCCGACCGCTTCCGCGTCGTCGGCCAGAACGTCGCCCACACCAAATGGTTTCGCGACGCGCGGGCCTTGCGCTCCGGCGACGACTATGTCGCCGGCGACGTCGAGAACCAGCCGCTGCTCGGCAATGCACAGGTCGCGACCTATTGCGCCAGCGTCCGCGCCGGCGGCCAGGCCAATGGCGCCCCGATCGGGGTGCTCGCCATCCATTTCGACTGGGAGCCGCAGGCCCGCGCCATCGTGCAAGGCGTGCGCGTCGGCGACAGCGACAAGGCGCGCGTGCTGCTGGTCGATTCGAATTTCCGCGTGATCGCTGCGTCCGACGGCCAGGGCATCCTCAGCGAGCGCATCTCGCTGTCTCTGAACGGGCAGCGCTCCGGCTTCTACCACGACCGCACCGGCACGCTGGTCGCGTTCCATGCCACGCCGGGCTACGAAACCTATCGCGGGCTCGGCTGGTACGGCGTGATCATCTGCGGGACGTGAGGAGAGCGGGTCCGCCCCGATCAAAACCCATAAAACAACCCCATGCACAGTAGCCATGGGATTGTTTTCTCTGGTGTTTTTCGTCAGCCCGAGCGGCTTTGACACGTCTGGCAAATTAGCCGCAATCTCCTAAGCACCGGCGAGAGGGCCAATGCGGCGGTGCAGTTGTCCGTGTCCGATAACCGTCTCTGGATCAGGTCATTGAGCGCGGCGATCTAGCACACACTGAACGCAACGCCGTCTCGACGCAGTCCTTGCTCCAGCTCCCGTGTTGGGGAACTATGCTGGTCAATGCAAGAGCCTCACCGTGGGCTCTCAGGCTTCTTCTGGGCAGGGAGAACAAGCTTGAGCGAACAAATGCATCCGGCAGCGCCTCATCATCTGCCGTTCTTCGTGCCCGGGCCCGACGGGTCGGATGCCCTGATGGTCGTGATGGCCATCTTCCTCATCGTCATCGTGTTGTGGGTAGGCACTCTGTATTGGAAGCTGCACAGCCTTCCGGAGCGCATGGCGCACAAATCGCAGAAGCTGCAATTCGAGATCGTCGCCGTGCTCGGCCTCATCTCGCTGTTCACACACATGCACATCTTCTGGATCGCAGGTCTCCTGCTCGCGATGATCGACCTGCCGGACTTCTCGACGCCGCTGCGCACCATCGCCGGCTCAGTGGAACGGATCGCCGATGCGGCGCCGCAGACGCCTCAATTGGCACCCGATGACGGGCGGATCGGCAATTCCGGCCCGAAGAGCACGTCGAACGAGGGAGTTCAAGATCATGCTTGAGCTCCTGCTCTGCTCGCTCGTGACGATCCTGCCGGACTACCTCTATCGCCGCTATCAGCAGAACAAGCGGTTCGGACAGGAAATCACGCTCTACTCGGTCTGGTATGAGCTGAGGTGGGGCATCACCGGCTGCCTGATGCTGACCGTCGCGCTGATCACCATGATCTTCTACTATCATCCGTCGACCACGTCCGCAGCGCTCTACTTCCGCACCGTGCCGATCCTGCCCGAAGTGGCCGGCCGCGTCGTCGAAGTCAACGTCGACTACAGCGCGCCTGTGAAGAAAGGCGCCGTCCTCTTCCGGCTGGACAGTACGAAGCAGCAGGCGGCGCTCGAAACGGCGAAACGAAAGGTCGCCGAAGTCGATGCCTCGCTGATCAGCGCACGGGCCGATGTGGTCAAAGCGGAGGCCCAGATCGGAGAAGCGAAGGCGGCCTGGCAGCAAGCCAGGGATGAGCTCGACACCAAGAGCGAATTGCAGCGCCGCAATCCCGGGATCGTGCCGCAGCGCGACATCGAGAAACTCCAGGTCACCGTCGACCAACGGCAGGCAGGCATCGATGCCGCCAATGCTGGCAGGGAGGCTTCGACGCTGCGGGTTTCCACGCTGCTGCCGGCCGAGAAGGCGAGCGCCGAGGCCGCAATGGCAGAGGCGCAAGTCGACCTCGACAAGACCTTCGTGCGGGCCGGCGTCGATGGACGGGTAGAGCAATTCCTTCTGCGTCCGGGCGACGTCGTCAATCAGATGATGCGACCGGCCGGCCTCTTGATTCCGGAGGGCGCCGGCCGGCGCGCATTGCAGGCCGGCTTCGGTCAGATCGAAGCCCAGGTCATGCGCCCCGGCATGCTTGCGGAGGCGACCTGCATCTCGAAGCCCTGGGTGATCATTCCACTCGTGGTCACAGGCGTGCAGGACTACATCGCCGCGGGTCAATTCCGCTCGGGCGAACAGCTCGTCGATCCGCAAAACCTGCGGCAGCCGGGCACGATCCTGGTGTTTCTGGAACCCCTCTATAAGAATGGGCTGGAGGGCGTCACGCCAGGCTCAACCTGCATCGTCAACGCCTATACGAGCAACCACGATGTGATTGCAGACCCCAAGACCAGCACGCTGAGGGGATTTGCCCTGCACGTCGTCGATGCCACCGGGCTCGTGCATGCTCTTCTGTTGCGCATTCAAGCGCTGCTGTTGCCGGTCAAGACGTTGGTGCTGAGCGGCCACTGATCCCGAGACTTAGGGGAATGATCCCTGAACAATCGTGCCGTGTCGTAACAATCTCTCTGAAGCATTTTTCGGCAAGGCAGGCGTTTCGGACAAGAGCCTGCCCTGATTGCTCGGGTAAGACATGTTCGGATCATTGAGGGCGTTGGTGGGAGAGCTGGGAGCTGGCATCAGTATCTCGCGCTCCGCAATCGCAAGGAGGCAAGCCATGAAGATCGTCGTGATCGGCGGAACCGGATTGATCGGATCAAGACTGGTGGCGAAGCTCAAGCAGCAAGGCCACGAAGCGGTGGCGGCCTCGCCGAAATCGGGCGTGAACGCCGTGACCGGGGAAGGCCTTGCCGCAGCGCTTTCGGGCGCGGATGTGGTCGTCGACGTCGCCAACGCGCCGTCCTGGGAACCGGCAGCGGTGCTCGCGTTCTTCCAGCGATCGAGCGAGAATCTCGTCGCGGCGGAGGCCGCAGCAGGCGTGAAGCATCACGTGGCGCTCTCGATCGTCGGCACCGACCGCTCGCCCGACAACGCCTATTTCCGTGCCAAGCTGGCGCAGGAAACGGTCATTAAGTCCGCCTCTATCCCCTACTCGATCGTGCGCGCCACCCAGTTCTTCGAATTCCTCGCGGCCATTGCCGACACAAGCGCGATCAATGGAAAGATCGTGGTTCCCACGGCTCAGTTTCAGCCAATCGCGGCCGACGACGTCGTCGATCGCCTCGCGGAGGTCGCAACCGGCCGGCCGCTCAACGGCACGATCGATATCGCCGGCCCTGAGAAGGCCCCCTTCAATAAATTCATCGCACGCCGCCTGAAGGCGTCCGGCGACCCACGCCCCGTGATCGGAGATCCGAAGGCGCTGTATTACGGCGCCCCCATCGACGACACGTCGCTGAACCCGCTCGGCGAGGCACGGCTCGGGGCGACGCCGCTCGCAAAATGGCTCGCGCGCCTCTGAGGCTCGGGCCGGCCTGCCATCACGCAGCAATCAGCTCACGATATCGGTCTTCATACTGGCGCGCCATTCGGTGTGCAGTGAACCGCTCCTCGAAACGGGCGCGCACCCTCCTCCGATCCAGCTTGCCCAATTCGCTGATCGCCTTGACGGCTTGCTCCTCGTTCTCGACGATGAAACCGGTCAGGCCGTGCTCGATGACCTCGGGAACCGAGCCGGAGCGGTAGGCGATCACGGGCGTTCCGCAGGCCATCGCCTCGATCATCACCAACCCGAAAGGCTCCGGCCAAGCGATCGGAAATAACAGAGCAGCGGCTCGGCTAAGGAACGGCTGCTTCTGGGCGTCATCGACTTCGCCGACAAGCTGGATCTTCTCACCGTCGATGCGGGGCTGCAGGTGCTTTCTGAAATAGGCCGTCTCGGCGCGCGGTATCTTCGCTGCGATGCGGAGAGGCATCCGGGCTGCGTGTGCGATGCGGATGGCGTCTTCTGGCCCCTTGTCTTCCGTGAGGCGGCCAAGAAACGCCAGATAGGACCCCTCCTCGTAAGAGGGTTGCAACAGCTCCGACGGCAACCCGTGCTGGATCGTTTCCACCCATTTCGCATCCGGAAGCGGCAGCCGCTGGTGATCGGAAATCGACACGAAGCACGCCTCGGGGAACTGCCGAACCACGTCAGGCAAGCCTGGCAAGTCGAGGCGCCCGTGCATGGTCGTCAGGAACGGCACGCCAAGGCGACTGAGCAACGGCAGTGGCAGCCAGTCGACATGCGAGTGGATCACATCGAAGTCCCCGGCTCGTCTCGCGATCGCTTCCAGCAGCATCGCGCAGGCTGCACTCGGATCGGCGCCCTTTCGGCCGAGACGTAGCGCGCGTGGCCACACTGGGTGGAGTTTACCTGTCGTTCGGGAGTCGCCGCTGGCGAAGAGAGTGACGTCGTGGCCGAGCGCGACAAGCTCGTCCACAAGCCAGGCCACCACCCGCTCGGTGCCGCCGTAAAGCTTCGGAGGGACGCTTTCGGCCAGCGGAGCAAGCTGGGCGATGCGCATCGGAGCCCGCTACACTGCTGACAGCAGGATCAGCACGACAGCTGCGGATAGGAGGTTCGATATCGCGAGCAACGTCCAATCCGGCCTTGCGCTTGCGCTCGCCAGGCGGCAGATGCGCCTCTCAATGAGCCTCAACATTCGTCATCGGAGAGCCGTTCGAGATAGGCGAGCCCGAATGCTGCGAGTTCCTGGGCATCACCGTTTCTCTCGCGCGCTTCCCGTCTCCCTTGCAGATGACGCTCGAGCAGGCAGCGACGGCCATCCGCAGCATCGACATCCTGATGCCGCGCGCGGTACACGCACCAAGCGGTGTCCACCGCTGTTCGTAGCGGGCCTTCGTCGACCATGTTCCAGCTCCGACATGGAGATTGTCCATGGCACGCCAACTCGTCGCAGCGGTGGAAGTTTCCACTATTTCCCGAAAGTCTAATCCTGCACGCAAGACGAGCGCAGTCAGGCCGCGTTCCTTGGTGCGTGTAGATCAGACGGTGCGGCGCGCCGCCATCTGCGCTGCGAGCAGCAGCGCGGCGCGGCTGGCACCAATCGAGGCGATGCCTTGCCCCGCGATGTCGTAGGCGGTTCCGTGCGCGGGCGTGCAGATCGGAAAAGGGAAGCCGCCGAGCAAGGTCACGCCGCGATCGAAACCCATCAGCTTCATCGCGATCTGGCCCTGGTCGTGATACATCGTCAGCACGGCATCGAAGGCGCCAGCCTTGGCGCGCAGGAACACGGTGTCGGCGGGAAACGGTCCCTCCGCGGCAATGCCCTCGCGCTGGCTCGCCGCGACCACCGGCGCAATCAACTCGATCTCCTCGCGGCCGAAATTGCCGCCGTCCCCGGCATGGGGATTGAGGCCTGCGACCGCGATGCGCGGCCGCACAAAGCCGGCATTGCGCATGCAGGAATCCGTCAGCTTGAGCGCGCGATGGATGCGTTCGCCGGACAGCTTTGCAGCGACGTCCTTGAGCGGGATGTGCGACGTGACCCGTGCGTTCCAGAGCCGGTCCAGCACGTTGAATTCGCTCGCCGGCGTTTTGAGACCGACGACCTCGGCCGAGAACGCGATCTCGTCGTCGTACTCGGCACGGGCAAGGCGCATCGCCTGCTTGTTGAAGGGGGTGAAACAGACCGCATCGACATGGCCGTCGCGGCCGAGTTCGAGGGCATGACTGTAATTGGCCAGCGCAAATTTTCCGCCGGCAAGGGTCGCGGTCTTCGGCTCGACCTCACTGGGGTCGAGGTGGCGGAGATCGATGAACAGCGCATCTTCCTGCGCCGCGCGAAGGTCGGCACCCTGCTCCACCGCGGACAAGTCCGGTCGGACGCCAGCGACGCGCGCCCCCTCGTCGAAGATACGGCGGTCGCCGATGACGACGAGCCGGCAGCGCGCGCGGATGTCGTCCTGCGCCACGAGCTTCGCCGTCAGCTCCGGACTGATGCCGGCAGGATCTCCCATTGCCAATGCAACGAGCGGCTTTGAGGTCATATGATCACCTTTTCCTGGACTGACGTCTCGGTCGCGGCGGATGCGGGTTTGCGCCAGAGCCGCGTCAGCTGCAATACGAGCGGAAGCAGCAGCAGCGCGATGCCGCCCACGATCAGGCACGTCACCAGGTTGTTCGCAAAGAAGATGCCGAGCGATCCCTTGGAGATCAGCATCGACTGCCGGAACGCGTCCTCGGCCTTGTCGCCGATGACGATCGCGAGCACGAGCGGCGCTAAGGGATAGAACAGCTTCTTGAAGAGATAGCCGACGATTCCAAAGCCGAGCATCATGACGACGTCGAGATAGGAGTTCGACACCGAATAGGCGCCGACGACGCAGATGATCACGATCAGCGGCGCGATCACCACGAAGGGAATCCGCATCAGGGCGGCGAACACCGGCACCGTCAGCAGCACCAGGACGACGGCAACGATGTTGCCGACATACATCGAGGCGATCAGGCCCCAGACGAAATCCTTTTGGTCCACGAACAGCATGGGCCCGGGATTGAGGCCCCAGATCATCAGCCCACCCATCATCACGGCCGCGGTCGCCGAGCCGGGAATGCCGAGCGAGAGCATCGGCAGCAGCGCGCTGGTCCCGGCGGCATGATCGGCCGTCTCCGGCGAGATGATACCTTCGACCTCGCCCGTGCCGAAATGCCGGCCGCGGCGTGAAAAGCGCCGCGCGATGCCGTAGCTCATGAAGGAGGCCGCGGTCGGACCGCCCGGCGTGATGCCCATCCAGCAGCCGATCGCGGCACTGCGCAGCAGGGCGACGCCGTGCCGCGGCAGGCGGGCGACGGCGCGAAACACCTCGCGCCAATCGATCGTCGAGGAGACCGCGCGGGCGTGAAATTCCTCCTCGACTGCGACCAGCAGTTCGCCGATGCCGAACAGCCCCATCACCGCGACGACGAAGCTCACGCCCTTGACCAGCTCGTCCACGCCCATGGTGAGGCGCACGCTGCCGGACACCGTGTCGATGCCGATGGCGGCGATGGCAAAGCCGAGCGCCAGCGCCACGACCGTCTTGATCGGTGCCGCGCCGCCCATGCCGACGAAGCTGGCAAAGGCGAGGAAATACACCGCAAAATACTCGGCCGGCCCGAAGGCGAGCGCAACCTGCGCCACCCAGGAGGCGAGGAAGGTGATCAGGATGACGCCGACCAGCGCGCCGAACGCCGCCGAACCGAAGGCGGTCGCGAGCGCTGTGGTCGGCCGGCCGTCGCGCGCCATCGGATAGCCGTCAAAGGTGGTCGCCACCGACGACGGCTCGCCCGGAATGTTGAACAGGATGGAGGTCACCGATCCCCCGAACAGTGCGCCCCAATACATGCTGGAGAGCAGGATGATGGCCGAGACGGGCTGCATGCCGAAGGTGAGCGGCAGGAGCAGCGACACGCCGTTCGGCGCGCCCAGCCCCGGCAGCACGCCGACGAGAATGCCGAGCAGCACGCCGACCACCATCAGCGCCAGATGCGGTGCCGTGACCGCGATGGTGAAGCCGTGCAGGAGCTCCGCGAGATTGTCCATCGGGCCCTCCGTCAGAACCCGAAGGCGGCGAGCGCGCCGTGCGGCAGACTGACCTGGAACATGCGCTCGAACACGAGGTAGAGCGCGAGCGCTGTGGCTCCTGCCATGGCGAGCGCGCGCGGCACCGATTGCTGCCGGGGGATCGCCAGCACGGCGAAGACATAGAGGGCCGAGGCGACGTACATCCCGGCGAGCGGGATCGCGGCGACGAAGATCGCGGCCGGCACGAACAGGCCGGCGAGCCGGCGCAGCTCGATCGACGTGATCGCGATGGGAACGTTTGCGAGCGTCGCGGCCGGCAGCAGGCCTCGCACCAGATTGTAGAGGCTGCCGAGCACGACGATGATCCCGGTCAGGAACGGGAACGTGCCAGCGTCGACGCCCGCGCTCGACCAGCCGATGCCGTTGTCGAGGCTGGAGACGACGACGGCCACGCCGAAGCTGCCCGTGAGCACGGCGGTGGCAAGTTCAAGCGCGCGGCGAGAGATCATGGCGTGGTCCTTTGAAGCGATCCCGTGACTATCGGAAAGCCTGCCGAACGAGCTGGGCCTGCATGGTTCGAGACGCCCGCTTTGGCGGGCTCCTCACCATGAGGGTCTGGCATCTCGCCACAACCGGCGACCTCATCCTGAGGGCCCGCCGCAGGCGGGCGTCTCGAAGGATGGCCGCGGGCGATCTGGCCGCCAAACCTCACTTGACCAGCCAGCCCTGCTCGCCTGCGACCTGCTTGACGCGCTCGAGGTCCTCCTTGATGAATTTTTCGAGCTCGGCACCGGTCAGGAACGTGTCGACCTGGGAGGTCTTCTCGATATAGTCCTTCCACTCCGGCGTTGCCTGCACCTTCTTCATGAGATCGACATAGAACGCGGCCTGCTCCGGCGTGACCTTGCCGGGCAGCCACACCGTGCGCGGCTGCTCATATTGCTTGATGTCGAGGCCCTGCTCGACGCAGGTCGGAACGTCGCTCCAGCCTTCGGTCGCCGTGATTTTCGGCCCCTGCGGCAGCCGCTTCGGGCTGAACACGCAGAGCGGTCGCTGCGTGCCGCCGCGCCATTGCCCGAGGCTTTCGCTGGGGTTGTTGACGTGGGAGTCGAGATGGCCGCCGGCGAGCTGCACGGCGGTCTCGGCGCCGCTCTTGAAGGGGATGTAGGTCAGCTTGACCTTGCCGACCTTCTCGATCATGCGCGTCAGCACCTCGTCGGTGTCCTTGGACTGCGCGCCGCCCATCTTGAATTCGCCCGATGCAGCCGCCTTCAGATAATCGCCCGCGGTCTTGTATGGCGCGTCCTGCTTGACCCAGAGCAGGAACTCGTCCTGCGCCATCGCCGCGATCGGGGTGAGATCGGTGTAGTTGAAGGCGACCTTGGAGACGAGCGGCTGCTGCCAGGCGTTCGAGGTGCCGAAGATCACCTTGTAGGGATCGCCTGCGGACGCCTTGCCGTAGACATAGCCCTCGGCGCCGCTGCCGCCGCCCTTGTTGACGACGACGATCGGCTGCTCGATCAACTTGTGTTTGGTGATGATGTTCTGCACCGCGCGCGCGAGATTGTCGGTGCCGCCGCCGGGCCCGGCGGTTGCAATGAACTCGATCGGCTTTTGCGGTTGCCAAGCCGCGAGCGCCGGCATGGTGCCGCCGAGCACGGCTACAGCGGCGGAGAGCAGAAATGTTGACGTCCGACCCATGATTTCCTCCAGCTGATTCTTTATCTTTTGTCGTTGTCGTATCGACGTCCGGTCAGGCGACGTGTTCCTCGCGTCTTTCCAGGGCCGAGACGATCGCGCCTTCTTTTTCGAGCGCTTCGATTCGTGACTGGTCGAATCCGTGCTCGGCCAGAACCTCTCGCGTGTGCTCACCATAGACCGGTGCGCCTGAGCGCACTTTGCCCGGGGTCTCCGAAAACTTGACGGGAAGCCCGATCGTCTTGACGGGCCCGAGCGTGGAGTGCTCGACCTCCACCACCATCTCGCGCGCCAGCGTCTGCGGGTCGCTGAGAGCCTCCAGCATGTCGTGCACAGGGCCGCACGGCACGCCCTTCTCGTCCAGCGCCGCCAACCAATGCGCCCGCGACCTGGTGCGGAAGCGCTCGCTGAGGACGGCTTCGAGCTCCTTCAGGTTGGCCATGCGATCGGCACCGGTGACGAAGCGCGGATCGTCGGCGAGCTCGCTCGCGCCGAGCGCTTCCAGCATCAACAGCCAATGCTTCTTGTTGGCGCCGCCGACCACGAGCCAGCCGTCCGAGGCTTCGAAGGCCTGGTACGGCGCGTTGAGCGGATGCGCCGAGCCCATCGCGCGCGGCGCGGTGCCCGCCGCGAGCGCGATGGTCGACTGCCAATAGGTCTGCACCAGCGCAGCTTCATAGAGCGAGGTCTCGACCCACTGCCCTTCGCCGGTCTTGAGGCGATGGGTGTAGGCCGCAAGGATGCCCATGCTCGCGAGCAGGCCGGCGGTGATGTCGGACAGCGGCGGCCCGCATTTGACCGGCGGGCCGTCGGGGCGCTCGCCGGTAAAGCTCATGATGCCGCTCATGGCTTGCGCGACGAGGTCGAATCCCCTGCGGTGCTTGTAGGGCCCGGTGCGGCCGAATCCCGACAGCGAGCAATAGATCAGCGCCGGGAATTCCGCGTGCAGCGCTTCATAGCCGAAGCCGAGGCGCTCCATCGCGCCCGGCGCAAAGTTCTCGACCAGCACGTCGGCATCCGCGATCAGCCGGCGCAGCACCTCTTTGCCACCATCGGTCTTCAGGTCGAGCACGATGCCGCGCTTGTTGCGGTTCATCATCAGGAACGACGCCGCCTCGTCGCCGATCTTCGGCGGCACCGAATGGCGGGTGTCATCGCCGTTCGGCCATTTCTCGATCTTGATGACGTCGGCGCCCATGTCGGCGAGCATCAGGGTGCAGGTCGGTCCCGCCATGACGTGAGTGAGATCAATGACCTTGAGGCCGGCCAGCGGTCCCGAACGGCGAGAGGTGGATTGCGATCGATCGCTTTGCATCGGCTCGTCCTATTGGCCGCGCCATTGCGGCGCGCGCTTGTTGAGGAAAGCATCGAGCCCTTCGCGAAAGTCCTGGCTCGTGTAGCACATCAGGATGAGGTCCTCGCCCTCGTCCTGCGTCAGCCGGCGTTGCAGACGGCTGACAGCCTGCTTGGTCGCATTCAGCGTCAGCGGCGCATGGCTCGCGACGAGCCGGGCCACCTCGTCTGCGCGTCGTTCAAGGGCGGCAAGATCGTCGACGACCTCGCCGAGCAGCCCGACGCTTGCGGCCTCCGCGGCGTCGACGAGGCGCGCGGTGAAGATGAGATCCTTGACGCGCGCGGCGCCGATCAGCGCGGTGAGACGGCCGACATTGGACATCGACAGGCAATTGCCGAGCGTCCTGGCGATGGGGAATCCGATTTTCGCAGCTTTCGTGCCGATGCGGAGGTCGCAGGCCGCGGCAATGCCGGCACCGCCGCCGGTGCAGAACCCGTTGATCGCCGCAATCGTCGGCACCCGGCACTGCTCGAGTGTGGTCAGCACGCGGTCGATCCGGTTCTCGTAGTCGATGGCGTCCTGCGGCGTTTTGAATTCGCGGAACTGGTTGATGTCGGTGCCGGACGCGAAGGCCTTGTCGCCGGCCCCGCGCAGCACCAGCACCTTGATCGCATGGTCGCGGTTGGCCTCCT
Organism: Bradyrhizobium agreste; assembly: GCF_016031625.1. GTDB lineage: Bacteria > Pseudomonadota > Alphaproteobacteria > Rhizobiales > Xanthobacteraceae > Bradyrhizobium > Bradyrhizobium agreste. Next base: position 331,868 of record NZ_JACCHP010000003.1, read on the forward strand.
CGCAGATCGCGGCGAGCCGCTCGTACATGGCGAAGGTGAAGGCATTGCGGGCCTGCGGGCGGTTGAAGGTGATCCGCCCGATGCCGTCGTTGCATTCAAAAACGAGGTCGTCCGCCTCCGCAGCCAGGTCCATTCCTCATGTCCTCTTGTTTTTTGCATTTTTGAATGCAAAATTTGCGATTAGCAAGCTAAAACTTCCGAATATTGCCAGATAATCTCTCTTTTGCATTCAAAACGGAGCGCTTCCATGCTTCACGAGGAGGTTGTTGGCCGCATCCGCGCCATCCTGCTCGACGGCGAAATCCCGCCGGGCGCGCGGATTCCCGAGCGCGAGCTGTGTGAGCGGCTCGAGATCTCGCGCACGCCGCTGCGCGAGGCGCTCAAGGTGCTGGCCGCCGAAGGGCTCGTGCAGCTGCTGCCGCATCGCGGCTCGCGCGCAGCAAAGCTGACCGACAAAGACATGCGCGACCTGTTCGAGGTCTGCCAGGGCTTGGAGGCCCTCGCTGGCGAACTCGCCTGCGAGCGCATCAGCGACGCCGAGATCGACACGATCGCCGCCGCGCATGCGGACATGGTGCAGCATTATCGCGAGCGCGACCTGATCCAGTACTATCGCGGCAACCGCGCCATTCACGAGGCCATCGTGAATGCAGCCGGAAATCCCGTGCTCGCCGGGCTTTATGCCTCGGTGACCGCGCGCATCCGGCGCGCGCGCTATGTCACGCCGATGACGCCGCAGCGCTGGGCGCTCGCCGTGAAGGAGCACGAGGCGATCCTCAACGCGCTTCAGCGCCGCGACGGCGTCGGCCTCGCCCACATCTTGCGGGCGCATCTGCGTCACAAGCGCGAAGAGGTGTTGCAGGCGGGTTTTGCCGAGACGGAAGGCAATGACGTCACATTGAGTATTGCGTAACGCTCAATTCCACGTGCTCTGGTTGGGCACAGCGAGCCTTTGCACGCGGCATTCGCCCTCTGCGTGCGGTGTCAAGCAATTCCACTTGCTAGCTTGTCGCAACCGGCGCAGCATGCTTTGCACCGTCTCTGGCCGCGGGGCCAATATCAGGCGGTCGCAAGGCGCGAACAATTGCGCAAAACAAAAGACAAAGGCGGAGAAAACGTATGACAATCGATGTCTCACGTCGGTCCCTACTCGCACTCGGCGCCGGTCTCGGCGCCAGCGCCATGCTCGGCAGCAGCGCGATGGCACGGGCGCCCAAGCTCGGCACCCAGACGCCCTACTGGCACCGCTTCATTCTCGGCGAGGCCGAGGTGACCGTCGTGTCCGACGGACCGCTTCCGCTCGGCGATCCCTCCGGGACCTTCACCGGCGTTCCCAAGGAAGAGGTCAAGAAGATGCTGGCCGACAATTTCCTGTCGCCGGACAATGTCGTGCTCGAACAGAATTCCCCGATCGTCAACACCGGCGACAAGCTCATCCTGTTCGACACCGGCATGGGCTCATCGAAGATGTTCGGCGCCAGCACCGGACGGCAGCAGAAGAGCATGACAGAGGCCGGCATCAAGCCGGATGACATCGATGCCGTCGTGTGCTCGCATGCCCATATCGATCATATCGGCGGCATCGTCGACGAGGGCGGCAAGCCGCTGTTCCCCAACGCGCAAGTTTACATTGCCCAGAGCGATTTCGACTTCTGGACCGACGAAGGCAAGCTCGGCAGCGCCGCCAAGGACTTCGTCGTCCACGCCCGCAAGAACCTGCTGCCGGTCCGGGATCGGATCAAGTTCTTCAAGGACGGCGAGGAATTCCTGCCGGGCGTGCAGGCGATCGCGGCGCCCGGCCACACCGTCGGCCACACCATCTTCATGGTCACATCGGCAGGCAAGTCGTTCGCCTTCCTCGGCGATCTCTCGCACCATTCGGTGCTGCTGCTGGAGAAGCCGCGGATGGAGTTCTCGTATGACACGGATCCCAAGCAGGCAGCGGAATCGCGGGTGAAGTTGTTGACGATGCTGGCCGCGAACAAGATCCCGGTGATGTCCTATCACTTCGCCTGGCCAGGCTATGGCCACGTCGCCAAGGCCGGAGATGGCTTCCACTACTATCCCCAGCCGATGCAGATGACGCTATAGCCATCAGTTCAGGTCCGGGCGGCGCGAGCCGCCCGGACCTGTGCGGTCCCCACGAGGCGAACCTTACAGGCACTCCAGGCGGGCCCGCAGGCGAGCGTCGCTCTCACGGCCCAATGCAAGCAATCCGGAATACGGATCCCCGGCAATGCCGAGCACCGCGGCAAACGCAGGTTCGGTCTTCATCCCGCGCGCCCTGTGTCCGGCCACCGCTTTGCGCAGGCGCCCGTCGTCGAGCGCGAGCAATCTCCGCTCGATCTCGAAGTGCAGCCAGCCTTCCTGCTGATCGACCGGCCTCGGATCGCCGAACAGCTCGAACGGCCAGCCGCCCCATTCGAAGCGGGCGACCACCGGCCGTCGGCTGGAGCACCATTGGTAGAGCGCAAACCCATCGCAGGAGCGGTACCGTCGCCAGACCATTTCGGCGAAAACTGCCGCGTCCGGGACGTGGCAGACGACATCGATATCGCTTGTCGGCATCGAGAGCCCCAAGGGCAGCGTCCCGACCACACGGGGATCGAACTCCCGCAGCTCATCGAGCAGTCCCGAACTGCCAATCGCGGCTTCGTAGCTATCGATCCGCCTCGGCATCGCCGAAGACCTCGACGAGACGAAAACGCTCGCACATCAGCATCATGTCGTCGCTGTAGCGCCCGAGCCTGCCGAAATAGTTTTGATGGGCACGGCGCCAATAGGCCAGGCTCCGGTCCCCCTCTCCCTCGTCATGTGCAAAGGCTGCGTCGACTTCGTTGAAGCGCCGGTATGTCACCTCGACGGATTCGATAACGCAGCACGGCTCTCCGCGCCCGTCGAGCACGACCCAGCGCTCACCGGGCGTGGACGTGTTCGGCTCGTCCTCGGTGCTGCAGGTTGCGGTCTTGATGCCCTTGATAACGAGCTCGACCAATTCGTCCGCCAGCGCAGGGCTGTCGCCGAACGCGAAGGTTCGCAGATCTCGATAGCGTTCGGGGATCTGCTTGCCCATCCTAGCAGCCGAGCTTGTCGGCGATGCCGCCGAAATCCTTCGCGACGATGTCCCAGTTGCCGGTCGCTTCGAAATCGACCTTCTGGAGCGGGCCATACTCGGTCGGCCGCGCCACGAAGGCGGTCTTCAATCCGTTTTTCTGGGCAGCCGCGAGATCGCCATTGTGGGCGGCGACCATCATCACCTCGCCCGGCTCGAGGCAGAGCAGCTTTGCTGCGCCGAGATAGGTTTCCGGATCGGGCTTGTAATGCTCGAACAGCTCGGCCGACATGATGAGATCCCACGGCAGGCCGGCGAACTTCGCCATGTTGGTGAGCAGCGCGACGTTGCCGTTCGAGAGCGGCGAGATCACGAACTTCGATTTCAGCCGCATCAGGCCGGCGACGCTGTCGGGCCAGGGATGCAGCCGATGCCAACCCTTGGTGAGGTAATCGAGATCGGCCTCGGCAAGGCCCTTGATCGCGAATTTCTCGACGAGTTGCTCCAGCGAGCGGCGATGCAGGTCGTCCAGCATGACATAGCCGCGCTCGGGATGTTTGCGCACGTCATCCATGGACGCGACGTACAGGCCGCGCCAGCCGTCGACGAGCGCGGTCCAGTCCGCGCTGATGCCGCGCTGCTTGCCCCACCACATGAAGTCGGTGATCAGGCTGGTGCGCCAATCGACGACCGTGCCGAACACATCGAAGACCAGGGCTTTGACGGCGGAGAGATCGGATGGTGTGGTCATGCTTCGCTCCGCTGATTATGTCTCGGCCCGGCTAGCTCCGGCCGAGATTGAGGGCTTTAAAGCACGATCCGTTGCATGCAACAATAGCGGTTGCCCGCCGCATCAGGCTCGCCCAGCGCGAGCGATGTAATCAGCCTGCCCATCGCGTGCAATCGCATCTTCCATGACAAGTATCCCTATCGCTTTCATAATGCTCGAAGATGCCCGTCTCCCGGACGAGGAAGCTTTAATCCAGTCAATACGCGTTCGTCATCCCGACTTGCGGTGCAGTCGCAGCACCGTCGCACCAAGCGACAGGGCGACGCGCCCGATGTTCATCCGCATCGGAGATCACGTCATGACGATCTTCCTGATACCGGAGCCGCTGCCTTTTGATCAGCGACTTTGGGAGCGAGCCTCGTGGCTATGGCCGGAAGCTTTCGACGCCGCCGGACGCCATCGCGCGCACCTCGTCGTCGCGGCGATGGACTCGGCCAAAAGCAATGCTGAAACGAAAGCGCTAGGATTTGCCGAGCGTACGCCGCTCACGACCGCCCTTGTAGGCGCAGTGCTCGCGGCGATGCCTGGTGTCGTCGCCGTCATCTGGTGCGGAAAGGTCGGCCGTTCGCCCGAGATGTGGCTCGAGCAGTCGAGCCGCGCGTTCGAGCCGTATCCAGATCAGCCGTTCGGATTATGGATGGACATCGTCCCCTTCCGCTCCGGCAAGACCTTGGGAGCTTTTACGGACGGATTGTCGGAGTTCACGGGACGAGAGATCGAGTTTGAGGTGGATGGGCTTGATGAACGCACCGTCACCGCCCGCGTTGCCCAAGTCTCAGCATTTCTCATCGCAGCCGGCCCCGACGCGGGCTTCAAGAACGGCGAGGTGTTCGAAGCGGACTCCGAGATCGATCACCGCGTTGCTGTGCTCCATCGCAAGTCGCGCTTCAACATGGGGCCGGTCATTTCCTTCTCATCTCTTGATGATAGATCGGGAAGAATCAGAACCTATCCGATCATTCCCCCTTCCATCGCCAGAAATCATCCTCTGCTGATTATGCTGGCAAAGGTCGGGCTTTTCGATCCGGCACATCCAAAAAACAAAATCGGGCTAAAGCCTGATCACTACCTGTCCGAAGTGCGCCTGGAGAGCTTCGATGAAGGCCTCGCAAAGGCGCTGTCTCGTATGGTCGCAACTGATACCTATGCCGAGGCCGACATGAACGCGCGCAGCGCGCTCGCGCGCGGAGACACGGCAGCCGCGAAGTCCGTTCTTCAGCCGTGGGCCGATGAAGTCGGGCAGCTCCAGGAGGCAGTCATGCTCGCTCTGACGTTGCGCGACGTGCACATGTTCGCCCCGGCACCGTACCGCAGCCCATAGCGGGCAGACGACAGATCCGCCCGCGACCAGAGCGCCGAGCAATCGCGCGCGGATGACCGCGGCCTCAATCCAGATGGAACTTCGCCAGCTCGCGATGCTCGGCCTTGATGTAGCGCACGGTACCGGTGACCGAGCGCATCACCACCGTCTCGGTCTCGATCACGCCGTCCTTGCGGAATTTGACGCCCGAGAGCAGCGAGCCCGTGGTGACGCCGGTGGCGGCGAACAGGCAGTCGCCGCGCGCCATGTCCTCGATGCCGTAGATCATCTTGGGATCGTTGACGCCCATCTTGGCGGCGCGCTCGCGCTTCTCCTCGGAATCGAGGATGAGGCGGCACTGCATCTGGCCGCCGATGCAGCGCAGTGCCACCGCGGCGAGCACGCCTTCCGGTGCACCGCCGGTGCCAAGGTACATGTCGACACCGGTATTGTCGGGATCGGCGCAGTGGATCACGCCGGCGACGTCGCCATCGGTGATCAGGCGCACGGCCGCACCGGTCGAGCGCACGCTGGCGATGATGTCGGCGTGGCGCGGACGATCGAGCACGAGGACCGTGATGCCATCAGGCTTGACGCCCTTGGCCTTGGCGAGGCGGCGGACATTGTCGGCCGGCGAGGCATCGAGATCGACGACGCCCTTGTCGTAGCCGGGGCCGATCGCGAGCTTCTGCATGTAGACGTCGGGGGCGTGCAGCAGCGTGCCGCCGTCGGCCATCGCCATGGTGGCGATCGAGCCCGGCATGTTCTTGGCGCACAGCGTGGTGCCTTCGAGCGGGTCGACCGCGATATCGACTTCGGGACCCGCCTTGAGGCCGACCTGCTCGCCGATATAGAGCATCGGGGCCTCGTCGCGCTCGCCCTCGCCGATCACGATGGTGCCCTGGATCGGCAGCTTGTTGAGCTCGCGCCGCATGGCGTCGACGGCGGCCTGGTCGGCCGCCTTCTCGTTGCCGTGGCCGCGCAACCGCGCCGACGACACCGCCGCCCGCTCCGTCACCCGCACGATCTCCAGCGTGAGGATGCGCTCGAGCAAGGCGTGCGGGGGGACTTCAATATGGGTCGACATCGGCTTACTCCTTCGAAACGTTTGGGACGGACATCTCCGTCCGCATCAACTCACAACGCCCGGTGTTCGTTCGAACGAACGACCGCCTCAGTTCTTCTCGATCCTGATCACCTGTGGCCGTCCGCTGATCACCTTGTCCTTCTGTACGGCGGCGAGCGCACGGCGCACGGCATCCTCGTGCGTGGCATAGGTGATCAGGATGACGGGCACGGGGACCGCCTTGCCGTCAGCGGGCGCAGCGCCGCCATTGGGATGACGCTGCACGATCGACTCGATCGAAATCTTCTGCTCGGCAAGCCGCGTTGCGATCGCAGCCGCCGTGCCGGGGAAATCGCGCGCGAGCAGGCGAATGTAATAGCCGCCCTCGTGGCGCTCCATCGGCGCCTTCTTGGTGTCGCGAAGCTGCCCGATCGGCCGGCCGAACGGGTTGGCGCGGATGCCGCGCGCGACGTCGGCGATGTCGGCAACGACGGCAGATGCGGTCGCCGCACCGCCTGCGCCGGGGCCGACCAGCGTGATCGGCGGAATGCCCTCGCCATCGATCGTGACTGCATTGGTGACACCCATCACCTGCGCGATCGAGGAGGATTTCGGCACCATGGTCGGATGCACGCGCTGCTCGATGCCCTTGGCGGTGCGAACGGCAACACCGAGCAGCTTGACGCGGTAACCGAGATCGGCCGCGGCGCGAAGATCTTCCGGCGCGATGGATGAGATGCCTTCGACATACACGGCACTTTGAGCAACTTTCGTGCCGAAAGCGAGGCTGGCGAGAATGGCGAGCTTTTGCGCGGTGTCGTGGCCGTCGACGTCAAAGGACGGATCGGCCTCGGCATAGCCGAGCCGCTGCGCGTCCTTGAGGCATTCGGTGAAGGACAGGCCCTCCTGCTCCATCCGGGTCAGGATGTAATTGCAGGTGCCGTTGAGGATCCCGTAGACTCGGTTGATGCCGGTTCCCGCAAGACCTTCACGTAACGTCTTGATGACGGGGATCGCGGCTCCGACCGCTGCCTCGAAATTCAGCGCTCCGCCGTGCTTTTCGGCCGCCTTGGCGAGCTTGAGGCCGTGCTTGGCGAGCAGCGCCTTGTTGGCTGTGACGACCGACTTGCCGGCGCCGAGCGCGGCGTCCACCGCCGACAGCGCGGGATCGCCGGCGCCGCCCATCAGCTCGACGAAGCAATCGACCTCCGGATGCGTGGCGAGCGCCATCGGATCCTTCGCCCATTCGACGCCGCGCAAATCGATGCCGCGCTTCTTCGATTTCGAGCGCGCGGTGACGGCAACGACACGGATGCCGCGGCCGCTGCGGCCCGCGAGCACGCGCGCCTGCGTCTCGATCAAACGGACAACTTCGGCGCCCACGGTGCCGAGCCCCGCTATGCCCACTTTCAGGGGTGCAACCATGATGTCTTAGAAAACCTGCCGAAGAGAACTCAACGCCGATTGGCGAGCGGAACGACGTTGTGCAACGTTTCGATCCCGCTTTCAAGGAAGCGGCGCACGCCGCGCGCGGCCTGCCTGATCCGTTGCTCGTTTTCCACCATGGCGATGCGGACATATCCTTCACCATGCTCGCCGAAGCCGACGCCGGGCGAGACCGCGACGCCGGATTTCTCCACCAACAGCGTGGCGAACTGCATGCTGCCGACGCTGCGGAACGCCTCCGGCAGCGGCACCCAGGCGAACATCGAGGCTTCCGGCGGCGGGATGTCCCATCCCGCCCGGCCGAACGATTCCACCAGCGCATCGCGGCGCTTGCGGTAGGTGTCGCGCATCTCCTTGATGCAATCGTCAGGGCCGTTCAGCGCCGCGGTCGCCGCGACCTGCACCGGCGTGAACGCGCCGTAATCGAGGTAGGATTTGACGCGGGCGAGCGCGGCGATCACGCGCTCATTGCCGACCGCAAAACCCATGCGCCAGCCGGCCATCGAATAGGTCTTAGACATCGAGGTGAACTCGACGGTGCAGTCCATCGCGCCCGGCACCTGCAGCACCGAGGGCGGCGGGTTGCTCTCGTCGAAATAGACCTCGGCGTAAGCGAGATCGGACAGGATCAGGATCTCGTGCTTCTTGGCGAAGGCGACGAGGTCCTTGTAGAAATCCAGGTTCGCGACATAGGCGGTCGGATTCGAGGGATAGCAGACGACGAGCGCGATCGGCTTGGGGATCGAATGCACGATCGCCCGCTCCGCCGCCTCGAAGAATTGCGGCGTCGGCTCCGACGGCACTGAGCGGATGACGCCGCCGGCCATCAAGAAGCCGAAGGCGTGAATGGGATAGCTCGGGTTCGGACAGAGGATGACGTCGCCCGGCGCGGTGATCGCCTGCGCCACGTTGGCAAAACCTTCCTTCGAGCCCAGCGTCGCCACGACCTGGGTGTCGGGGTTCAGCTTCACACCGAAGCGGCGGGCGTAATAGGCGGCCTGGGCCCGGCGCAGCCCGGGGATGCCGCGCGAGGCCGAGTAGCGGTCGGTGCGCGGCTTGCCGAGCGTCTCCTTCAGCTTCTCCAGCACATGAGGCGGCGCCGGCAGGTCCGGATTGCCCATGCCGAGGTCGATGATGTCGGCACCGGCATTGCGCGCAGCCGCCTTGGCCCGGTTGACCTGCTCGAACACGTAAGGCGGAAGGCGGCGAATGCGGTAAAATTCTTCCATGGCTCTCTGGGCTCCGGGCAACCGGTCAGGACAGAATCGACAGGCCGCAAGGCCCATTCCGAATGCAGTCGGGCATCATCACGAAAATTACTCAAAATCAAATACTTAGAGCAATCGTCGGCGACGAAGATTGAAGTCGTTCGCCCTGACTCTTGGCTGAACCGAGGTCTTTTAGCACGGCAAAGCGGAGGCGCCAGCGATTACCTTGCCGGTCTCGCGGGTCACCGGCCTATTTGGCGTCCTTGGCGGCAGCGGCCTGGCGATCGCGCGCGGCGGCGAGCTCGGCCTCGATCTTGGCGCGCTGCTCCAGCGGGATGATCGCCTGATCGCGATCCGGCGGCAGATCGTGCACCGGCAGATAGGTCCCGGGCTCCCTGGCACGCGGCGGCGCATCCGCCGGCGCCAGATCCGCGATCTGGCTCGAACACCCGCCCAGGGTGAGCGCCGCAATCAGCACCACGCCGCAGATGGGCAGCGTCTTTTGCAGGTCCCATAACGCCAACACTTGGGAAATCCCCTACTCGTCCCAATGCACGGCCCCGGACAAGCTTACCCAAGACCATGCCCAAGCTCAAACCATTGCTGCCCACAATGGCGCGAGCGAGAAAACAGCCGACATCCAACAAACCGAGCCGTGCGGCCCGATTGTGACGGAACCAAGAAAATTTGTCGCAGTGCAACACATCTTGGAGAGCGTTTAACGTCAAACATGCGAGCTTCGCGGTGACGAATACGGAATGAATCGCTACTGTTCTGCGCATGAGTATGGCCACCACCGATACGCCGAAACCCGAGACGAAGTTCGATGCCGAAGCCTTCGCGATGAACGTCGCACGGGCGATGGAGAGCGGCGGCAAGGCGCTCGCCGCCTACCTCAAGCCGCGCGAGAGCGGCGAGGTGCAGGATCGCCCGCCGGCCGAGCTTGCCGAGGTCGTCAAGACGTTCACATCGGTCGCCGAATATTGGCTGTCGGACTCGTCCCGCTCGTCCGATCTCCAGACCAAGCTCGCCAAGGATTATCTCGACCTGTGGGGCTCGACGGTGCGCCGCATGGCCGGTCAGGACGCCGAGCCCGCGATCGCCCCCTCGCCGCGCGACAAGCGCTTTGCCGATCCGGAATGGAAGTCGAACCAGTTCTTCGACTTCGTCATGCAGCTCTATCTGCTCACGACCAAATGGGCGCAGGAGCTGGTGCGCGACGCCGAAGGCCTCGATCCGCACACGCGCCGCAAGGCCGAGTTCTACGTCCAGCAGGTCACCAACGCGCTCTCGCCATCGAATTTCGTGCTGACCAACCCCGAGGTGCTGCGCGAGACGGTGGCATCCAGCGGCGAGAACCTTGCGCGCGGTCTGCAGATGCTGGCCGAGGACATCGCCGCGGGCAAGGGCATGCTGAAGATCCGCCAGTCCAACCCGGACAATCTCGTCGTCGGCGTCAACATGGCGACGACGCCGGGCAAGGTGATCTACCAGAACGAGATGATGCAGCTGATCCAGTATTCGCCGACGACGGAGAAGGTGTTGCGGACCCCGCTCCTGATCGTGCCGCCCTGGATCAACAAGTTCTACATCCTCGATCTCAAGCCGGAGAAATCCTACATCAAGTGGTGCGTCGACCAGGGCATCACGGTCTTCGTGATCTCATGGGTCAATCCGGACAAACGGCTCGGCAACAAGGGCTGGGAAGACTACATGAAGGAAGGCCCGCTCACGGCGATGGACGTGATCGAGAAGATCACCGGCGAGATGAAGGTGCACACCGCCGGCTATTGCGTCGGCGGCACGATGCTCGCGACCACGCTGGCCTGGCTCGCCGAGAAGCGCCGCCAGCGCGTGTCGTCCGCGACGTTCTTCGCGGCCCAGGTCGACTTCACCCATGCCGGCGATCTCCTCGTGTTCGTCGACGAGGAGCAGATCGCGGCGCTCGAGCAGGATATGAAAACGGTCGGCGTGCTCGAAGGCTCGAAGATGGCCATGGCCTTCAACATGCTGCGCTCCAACGACCTGATCTGGTCCTACGTGGTCAGCAATTATCTGAAGGGCCAGCAGCCGAGCGCGTTCGACCTGTTGCACTGGAACTCCGATGCGACACGGATGACGCAGGCCAACCATTCCTATTACCTGCGCAATTGCTACCTGGAGAACCGGCTCTCCACCGGCACGATGGCGCTCGACAACACCCTGCTCGATCTCTCCAAGGTGAAGGTGCCGGTCTACAATCTCGCCACCCGCGAGGACCACATCGCGCCCGCTGAATCGGTGCTCTATGGCTCGCAGTTCTTCGGCGGCCCCGTGAAATACGTGCTGTCCGGCTCGGGCCACATCGCGGGCGTGGTCAATCCGCCTGCCGCGAACAAGTACCAGTATTGGACCAACGACAACATCAAGGACGTCAGCGTCGCGCAGTGGATGAAGGGCGCCGTGGAGCACAAGGGCTCGTGGTGGCCGGACTGGCGGCAGTGGCTGGGCGAGCTCGACCCCGAGGAAGTCCCGGCGCGGGCGGTCGGCAGCGACGCATTCCCGCCGATCGAGGACGCGCCCGGCAGCTACGTCAAAGTTCGCGCGTAGCGGAATCCGGCGCGTTTCGTATAGATTAATTGTTTGAGCATGATCTTTTTCGGAAAACCGCTACACACTTTTCCGGATCATGCTCGAGCCTCAATCCAGCGACGACACAGGGGACCGGCACTATGACACGCGAATTGTTCTGGCTGACACTGACGGTGATCCTGACGGGAGTTCTCTGGGTTCCCTACATCATCAATCGCTGCCAGGTTCGCGGGTTGAGCGGGGCCATGGCCAACCCCTCGCGCGGCGACAAGCCGCAGGCGGAATGGGCGAACCGGCTGATGTTCGCGCATGACAACGCGGTCGAGAACCTCGTCATCTTCGCGCCGCTGGTGCTGATCCTGAACGCGATCGACTATTCCACGAAATGGACGGTGCTCGCCTGCGCCGTCTATTTCTGGTCGCGCGTCGCACACACCATCGTCTACTCGCTCGGAATCCCGGTGTTCCGCACCCTCGCCTTCACCGTCGGCTTCCTCGCCCAGGCCGTGCTGGCGCTGGCGATCTTCGGATTGGTTTAGTCTCGTGTCCCGGACAAGGCGCGGCACGTCAGTGACGTGCCGTAGAGCCGGGATCCAGAACGCCACAAGCGAAGCAAAGATGGGCCCCGGCTCTGCAGCGCATCACCGAACAGGTGCTGCGCTGCGTCCGGGGCACCGGAGTTAGCCCTATTCTTCCGGCAGGCCCAGCATCAGCCGCATGTTCTGCACGGCTGCGCCGGATGCTCCCTTGCCGAGATTGTCGAGCCGGGCGACCAGGAGCGCCTGGTGATATTTGTCGCTGGCGAAGACGTAGAGCTCGAGCATGTTGGTCTCGTTGAGCGCCTCCGGCTCGAGCCGCCCGCCCTTGCTCGCCTCGTTCTGCAGCGGCATCACCCTGACGTATTTCGAACCGGCGTAACGCTTTGCCATGGCCGCCTGCAGGTCGGCGCCGCCAGGCTTGCCCGGCAGCGTGTCGAGCTGGAGCGGCACCGAGACCAGCATGCCCTGCCGATAATTGCCGACCGAGGGAATGAAGATCGGCCGCCGCGTCAGGTTCGAATAGAGCTGCATCTCCGGCAGATGCTTGTGCTCGAAGCCGAGGCCGTAGAGCTCGAACGACGGCGCGCTGCCATCCTCGAAGCTTGCGATCATCGACTTGCCACCGCCGGAATAGCCGCTCACCGCGTTGACGGTGACGGGATAATCAGGCGCCAGCAGGCCGGCATCGACGATCGGCCGCAGCAGCGCGATCGCCCCGGTCGGATAGCAGCCGGGATTGGAGACCTTCTTCGCCGCCTTGATCTTGCCGGCCTGCTCTGGCGTCAGCTCCGGAAAGCCGTAGGCCCAGTCCGGCGCGACCCGGTAGGCGGTCGAGGCGTCCAGCACCTTCGGCGCGTGAGCCCCCATGCTGTCGACCAGGGCAACGGTTTCCTTGGCGGCATCGTCGGGCAGGCAGAGGATGACGAGATCCACCTCCTCCATCAGCGCCTTCTTGGCGGCGGGGTCCTTGCGCTTGTCGTCCGGAAGCGTCTTCACGACGACGTCGTTCTGGTGCTTCAGCCGCTCATTGATGCCGAGGCCAGTGGTGCCGGAACCGCCGTCGACGAAGACGGTGGCCAGCTTCTTGGCCGCGCTGGTGGCCGGAGCTTTGGTGGTGTCAGCGAGGGTCATGGCGCGCTCCCTTCGAGCATGTTCGTGTCGTCTGCGAAAGCTTGCGGCTTGGCCTGCCGCATCAGTTCTGAAATCTGCCGGGCGTCGGCATCGCCGGCACTGAGCGCACCAGCGATCGCCGCATAATCGGCGTCGGACTTGTGCTGGTTCAGCTTGAAGCTGCCTTCGACCTCTTCAACCGCCATGACCAGACCCACAATCCCCTTCTTCATCGCCTCGAGCCGGCCCGCCGTCATCTTACCCGAGGTCCAGGGCTTCTTCGGCAACAGCCGACTCTCGAATTTGGCGCTGAGCGTGTCGACCTGCACCGACAGCTCCTCATCCGACAGCAGCCGCACCGGCCCGCTCAGATGCACCGACTGGTAGAGCCAGGTCGGAACCTGATCCGGCGAGACGTACCAGTCCGGCGATACATAGGCATCGGGACCGTTGACCGCGAGCAGCCACGACGCCTCACCACCGGCAAGCTTTAGCAGCGGATTGTGACGGGCGAGATGAAACGCGGCGTGCGGCGTGCCGTCAGCCGCATAGGTCAAATAGAACGGCAACGGCGATGCGATCGGCCGCTTGCCGTCGAAGGCGCACATCATGCCGAAGCCGCGCTCCTCGGCGAATTTCAGGCTCGCGGCGCGGTCCTGCTTGAAAAAGGGTGGCGTGTACATCGTGGTCTCCTGCTAGGCCTCCTCGGGGGGCCGCCGGATCAGATCGCGCTGACAGGAGAGAGAATGCCGCGGATCGGATCCAGCGGCAAAGACGATGATCTCAAACGCGATCGACCGCCCAAACCGCTAAGCTGCGGCGGCGGCGACGGGCGAACAGGATGGTCGCGGCGTTGATCATGGCGCGCGGCTATAAGGCCAGCGGGTTCCATGGTCAAGAGCAAATCGGTTCGGTGGGACGGCACCATGCGCACAGATGTCATCGGGCCGCCGTGGAATTTCCATTAGCAAGGGGGGTTCCGGAGAAAGACCGACGCGTCACAACCGCGCCGGTCCAAGCCTTTCATAACCAGCTTCAGGACATCGCCATGACCGAGATTACCCGTCGCGCAACGCTAGCCGGCGCCGCCGCCTCGGCGCTCCTGCCTTTCGTCAAGACCTCGCCCGCGAGCGCCGCCGCGCCCCTGGCCGAGAAACAGAATGCGAGCTTCTATCGCTACAACGTCGGGACCCATCAGGTCACGGTGGTCTGCGATGGCGTTGCGACCGTCAATCTGACCGACAATTACGCCGCCGGCGCCAGCAAGGACGACATAAACAAAGTGTTCGCCGAGTACGACTTGCCGGCCGACAAGGTCACCCACACCTTCAACCCGGTCGTGGTCAACACAGGACCGAAGCTCGTCGTCATCGATACCGGTCTCGGTCCCGACCAGTTCACGCAGACGAAGGGCAAGGTCGGCCAATTCCAGAACAATCTCGCCGCCGCCGGCATCGATCGCGCGGCGGTCGACACCGTGATCATTTCCCACTTCCATGGCGACCACATCAACGGCCTGCTGGCGGCCGAGAACAAGCCCGCCTTCCCCAATGCCGAGATCATGGTGCCGGCGGTGGAATGGAAGTTCTGGATGGACGACGGCGAGATGAGCAAGGGGATGGGCAATCCGATCCTCGAGGGCAATTTCAAGAACATCCGCCGCGTGTTCGATGCCCTTGGCCGCAAGGTCACGCAATATGAGGCCGGCAAGGAAGTCGCGCCCGGCATCACCTCGGTGGCGAGCCCCGGCCACACGCCGGGCCACAATTCCTTCGTCGTCGCCTCAGGCGCCGAGAAGGTGCTGGTGCAGGTGGATATCACCGCGGGCGCAGCGTTCCTGTTCGTGAAGCATCCCGAATGGAACATCGCCTCCGACGTCGACAAGCCGCTGGCCCAGCAGACGCGCCGCAAGCTCTACGACATGGCGATTGCCGAGAAGATGCCGATCCAGGCCTTCCACGCCGCCTTCCCGGGCCTCGTCCGGGTCGAGAAGGAAAAGGACGGCTCCGGTTATCGCTGGATCCCCGCGATCTGGAATGCATCGCTGTAGGCTTTGCCTGAGACCTGACCGGGCGGACCGGTTGCCCGGTCAGATCACCCGCCAGATCCATTCCATGATCTTGGCGAGCACGTCGCCGAACAGCAGGAGCACGGCTGACCAGATCAGCGCCGAGACGAAATTGGCGGCCTGGAAGCTCCAATAGGGCATCTCGAAGATGCCGGCCGCGAGCGGCACCGAGGCGCGCAAGGGGCCGAAGAAGCGGCCAATGAAGATGCTGGGGATGCCCCAGCTGCGCACGAAAGCCTCGCCTCTGGGCAAGAGTTCCGGATAGCGCGACAGCGGCCACATCTGGGCAACCTGCTCCTTGTAGCGGTAGCCGAACCAGTAGGAGACCCAGTCGCCCAGCGCCGCGCCGAGGCCGCCGGCGATCCAGACCGGAACGAAGTTGATGCCGCTGACCCCGATCAGCGCGCCGATCGCCACCAGCGCGCCCCAGGCCGGGACCAGCAGCGAGATGAAGGCTAGCGACTCTCCGAAGGCCAGCAGGAACACGATTGGCGCCGCCCAAGCCTGGTGAACGCGCACGAAATCAGCAAGGGCGTGCGCAAACTGCTCCATCCAAAATAGCCTTCCCGCCCCGTCTCAAGGTGCTGCTCGATGAAAAGGACTGGTAAGCCAAGGACTTGTGTGACATCAAGTCACAAAACCCGACCATCACCAAGGCCCGCACGTCAAATTGCCGGGAAATGGCGAGGCTGCGGCGTAAAATCGCCGGGATTGGCTCCCAACCCACGGCGCCCGGCCCGCCCTACGGTAACCTTTCCGAGTCAGAAGTGGCATAGTCGGCCTAACCGATTCGCCGCTTCCGCGGCCCTCAAAACGCATCAAGATATATGTCCAAGCAGTTGAAGCCAAAAGCAAAAGACGATTTCTTCGGCGGTGACGAGCCGAAGCCCCGCGCCGCCGCCAAGGCGGCGCCGCGCAGTGGCGGGGAAGCCGATTACACGGCGGCCGACATCGAGGTGCTCGAAGGGCTGGAACCGGTGCGGCGCCGGCCTGGCATGTATATCGGCGGCACCGACGAGAAGGCGCTGCATCATCTGTTCGCCGAGGTCATCGACAATTCGATGGACGAGGCGCTGGCCGGGCACGCGACCTTCATCGGAGTCGAGCTGAGTGCGGACGGTTTCCTGACCGTCACCGACAACGGCCGCGGCATCCCGATCGATCCGCATCCGAAATTCCCGAAGAAGTCGGCGCTCGAAGTCATCATGTGCACGCTGCATTCGGGCGGCAAGTTCGACAGCAAGGTTTATGAGACCTCGGGCGGTCTGCACGGCGTCGGCATCTCGGTGGTGAACGCCCTCTCCTCGCGTCTCGAGGTCGAGGTCGCGCGCAGCCAGAAGCTGTACCGCATGACCTTCGAGCGCGGCCATCCCAAGGGCAAGCTCGAGGACCTCGGCAAGGTCAACAATCGCCGCGGCACGCGGGTGCGCTTCAAGCCCGACACCGACATCTTCGGGCAGAAGGCCGCGTTCAAGCCGCAGCGCCTGTTCAAGATGACGCGCTCGAAGGCCTACCTGTTTGGCGGCGTCGAGATCCGCTGGAACTGCGCGCCCGAACTGCTCAAGGGCATCGAGGACGTGCCGGCGGAAGCGACGTTCCACTTCCCGGGCGGCCTCAAGGACTATCTTGCTGCCGCGATCCACGCCGACACGCTGGTGCATCCGGACATCTTCTCCGGCAAGTCGGGGCGCAACGGCGCGCACGGCGCCTGCGAATGGGCGGTGGCCTGGACCGCGGATGCCGACGGCTTCCTCTCCTCCTACACCAACACCGTGCCGACGCCCGACGGCGGCACCCACGAATCCGGCCTGCGCAGCGCGCTGCTGCGCGGCCTGAAGGATCACGCCGAGCGCGTCGGCCAGGGCAAGCGCGCCGCCTCCGTCACCTCGGAAGACGTGATGGTGGGCGCCGCCGTCATGCTTTCAGTGTTCGTGCGCGAGCCCGAATTCCAGGGCCAGACCAAGGATCGCCTCGCCACCGCCGAAGCGCAGCGCATCGTCGAGCAGGCGATGAAGGACCCGTTCGACCATTGGCTGTCGGGCAATCCGAACATGGCCAACCGGCTGCTCGACTTCGTGATCGACCGCGCCGAGGAGCGGCTGCGGCGGCGGCAAGAGAAGGAGACCGCGCGCAAAACGGCCGGCAAGAAGCTGCGCCTGCCCGGCAAGCTGGCCGACTGCACCGATGCCGGCACCGAGGGCTCGGAGCTGTTCATCGTCGAGGGTGACTCGGCCGGCGGCAGCGCCAAGCAGGCGCGCGACCGCAAGACCCAGGCCGTGCTGCCGCTGCGCGGCAAGATCCTCAACGTCGCTTCCGCCGGCAAGGACAAGCTGACGGCCAATGCGCAGCTCTCCGACCTCGTGCAGGCGATCGGCTGCGGCACGCTCGCGCAATATCGCGAGGAGGATCTGCGCTACCAGCGCATCATCATCATGACCGACGCCGACGTCGACGGCGCCCACATCGCCTCGCTCCTGATCACCTTCTTCTACCGCCAGATGCCGCGGCTGATCGACGAGGGCCACCTCTTCCTCGCGGTGCCGCCGCTCTACAAGCTGACCCACGGCTCCAAGTCGGTCTATGCCCGCGACGACGCCCACAAGGAGGCGCTGCTCAAGAGCGCGTTCAACGCCAACGCCAAGGTCGAGGTGAACCGCTTCAAAGGTCTCGGCGAGATGATGCCGGCGCAGCTCAAGGAGACCACCATGGACCCGGCCAAGCGGACCCTGCTCAAGGTGGTGCTGCTGGCCGACGACCGCGACACCACGGCGGATTCGGTCGAACGGCTGATGGGCACCAAGGCCGAGGCACGCTTTGCCTTCATCTCTGATAAGGCCGAGTTTGCAAGCGACGAGCTGCTGGACGTCTGAGGCTAGCACAGAGAGCGCTACACGCTCGCAAGATTGCGCCGCCAACTCGGCTCAGACCTGCTCTTGGAAGCTCCGGCGGGCAGCGCGGCATGAGTTCTTGGGACACGGCTCCCGCTAAACGGTGATTCCTTCTTGCTGATTCCTTTGTCCGGCAAACGGCGATTCTCGAGGCTGAAGCCTCGGGGCGGTTTGCGGGCAGAAAGGCGAACTCGGAAGCGAAGTCCCCCGCAGCCGTGTTCGATGGTTTCACCGATTGCGCAGCAAGCCATTGATTATCTTATAAATTATTTCAACTAAGGTGCACCCGACGTCCGGTGTGTCCTCCGTACAACTGCGGACCCTTTTCCGTCAGTTGTGTCCGTCGGGCAACAGCATTTGGGCGAGAACCGTCTATAGTTCGGGCATCAGATTGGAATGGAACGGCGCTCGCGCTGCACAGGTTGGGGACTTGGATATGAAAAAGATTGTACTCGCTCTGACCGCGATCGCGGCAATGACCGGTTCGGCTTCGGCCGCCGATCTCGCGGCTCGCCCCTACGCCAAGGCTCCGGTGGCCGCTCCGGTTGCCAACTGGACCGGCTTCTATGTGTTTGGCGGCGGCGGCGGCGGGCTCTGGAACGCCGATAGCAACGTTCAGAGCACTGGTGTTGTTGGCCCGTTCGGCACCTTCGGTGCTGCGGGCACCGCGCTGACCCGCGATCAGCGTTTGGGTGGTAGCGGCTGGTTCGGCACGGTCGGTGTTGGCTATGATTGGCAAGCCACCCCGAGCTGGGTTGTGGGCGTCTTCGCCGATGGTCAATTTGGTGACATTCGCGGCTCCCTCAGCGACTCCTTAAATGGCGTTGAAGGACGCGAGAAGCTCCGGACAAGCTACGCCGCTGGCGCCCGGGTCGGTTATTTGGTTGCCCCCAACGTTCTATCGTACGTGAACGCTGGTTATTCCGGGTCGGAATGGTCTGGCGCCAGCCTCTCCTCACTGGCGGCTGGTGGAAGCCCGACGTTCCTGACCACGCCTTCCTTCCGGCGTGACGGCTGGTTCGTCGGCGGTGGTGTCGAAAACAACCTCAACATCTTCGGCATCAGCGCGCCCGGTTGGTTTATGAAGACCGAATATCGTTCTGCCTTCTATGACCGGATCAGCCTGCCTGAGACCTGTACCGTCGCCGGCTGCGGTGTCACTGGGCCGCTTGGTACCGCTGTCACCTTCAAGCCCTGGGTGCAGACCATCTCGACCTCGCTGGTCTACCGCTTCAACTGGAGCGGTCCGGTCGTCGCGAAGTACTGATCTGATCTCACGATCAAACGTCAAAGCCCCGGCATCGCCGGGGCTTTTTCGTATTGAGATCTACCGTCCGACACTCGCCTTGAGCGGTCCATAGGCCCCGGCGAGCCGCGCCTCGATCGCGGCCCAATCCGCATCGGTGATCGCCTCGCCCCGTGCATCGCGAAACGGCCCGGTCAACCCCGAACCGCCGGATGCCGGAATCGTCATCTGCCCTGCCATAGGTCAGCGCCGCAACGCGCGCGATGGTCAGGCCATGATCGCGCGGGGCGACCGCCTCACGTCGCGCCTGCCACCAATCGAGCTCGAGCCGGGCGGCCTGCTCCACGTCGAATGCAAGGGGAGCGGCCGACGCAAGGTTCCGGTAATAGGTCGTGAGCGGCGGCAGCGCCGCAGCCGCCTCCCCGCGCGACCGCGTCGGCTGGAACGTCTTCGCGGCCTCGGCCGCGCTGAGGGCGACGCGCAGGCTCTGCAGCGGCGAAAATCCGAACTGAGCCCGGATCGAGTGATAGAGATGGAGGAACAGCGCGGCATAGCGCTTGTCGTAATAGTCGCGCCACATCGCGGCCTCCAAACGCGCCATCTCGGCCGGATCGAAGGCGCGCAGATCCGCCTGACGTGGGATCGCGGCGTAGGCGACGGCGAGTGCGGCCGCAGCCACCACCCCCAGGATGATCTTGCGCATCGACATGCGTCCTCCTCGCTCCCCTTGCGGCCACGGCCCATTGTATCCGCACCAGAGCTACGGCTAGTCTGACGCCAAGTTTTCGTGGCTGCGGCAAATCGTTGATTGCCGTAGAGCGCGACAGAAGCGGACCGATGGGAGGGAATGCATGCGCAGATTTCTGCTTGTCGCAGGCCTGTTTGCAACCGCTCTCGGGCTGCTCTGGATCGGACAGGGCACGGGCAAAGTTCCGTGGCCGCGATCGAGCTTCATGGTCAACCAGCTGCAATGGGCCGGCTATGGCGCGGCCATGGCAGGCTTCGGGCTGGTGCTGATCTGGCAGAGCAACCGATAGAAGAAACCAGGGAATACCAGAATGACATCCAGCCGGTTTGATCTCCGCGGCAAGGTCGCGATCGTCACGGGAGGCAATGGCGGCATCGGGCTCGGCATGGCGCGCGGCCTCGCCGATGCCGGCGCCGATATTGCCGTGGTCGGACGCAACGAGACCAAGTCCGCCGCCGCCGTGGCCGATCTCAGGCAGCGCGGCGTGAAGGCGATCGCCGTCGCCACCGACGTGACCGACAAGGCGGCGGTCGCAGCAATGATCGACCGTGTCGTCAAGGAGCTCGGCCGCATCGACGTCCTCGTCAACAATGCCGGCATGAGCATCCGCAAGCCGCCGCACGAGCTCGAGCTCGACGAGTGGAACAAGGTGATCGACACCAACCTCACCAGCGCCTTCGTGTGCTCGAAGCTGGCCTATCCGGCGCTGAAGGCGTCCGGCAACGGTAAGGTGATCAACATCGGCTCGATGATGTCGATCTTCGGGGCGAGCTTCGCGACCGCCTATGCGGCCAGCAAGGGCGGCATCGTGCAGTATACCCGCGCCTGCGCCAATGCCTGGGCGCCCGACAACATACAGGTCAACGCCATCCTGCCGGGCTGGATCGACACCGATCTCACCCGCGGCGCGCGGCAGCAGGTTTCGGGGCTGCACGAGCGCGTGCTGGCGCGCACGCCCGCGGGCCGTTGGGGCGACATCGACGACTTCGCCGGCATCGCCGTTTTCCTCGCCTCGCCCGCGTCGAATTTCGTCACGGGCACGGCGATCCCGGTCGACGGCGGATTCTCGGTGATGGCCTGAGGCCGGCCTGCCAGCGCTTCAACAACCCGAAAAGAAGCCCCGGACAAAGGCCGGGGCTTTTGAATTGAGGCAGTGCTTTTCTTGATCGTTGGTCGCGTTGCGTCGACGTGCTCAGTAGCGGGCGATGGTGGGTGCGTCGAACTTGTAGCTCGCGCGCACCACGGCCCACTGAATGTCGCGCGGCTTGGCATCGAAGGTGTAGTTTCCGGAGGTCCCGCCGAGCTGATAGGTCTGGCTGACGAAGGCCGCATAATTGTATTCGAGGCCGACGATCCAGTTGCGGGTGACGCCGTATTCCCAGCCGGCGCCGACGGTCCAGCCGTTGGCCCAATGGGTTTGTCCGCCCGAGCCCGTCGCCACACCGACGGTATCGGTGACCGAGAGGCGGTTGTTCGCGCCGGCATAGCCGCCCTTGATGTAGAAGAGGTTGTTCTGCACCGCGAAGCCGGCGCGGCCGACGACGGTCGCGAGCACGTTGGTACGCCAGGAGAACACGTCGTCCGCGACGCCAAACACGTTGTTTACGACGGTGCCCTTGTTGTCGAGGCCGGAGATCGTGCCCTCCACGCCGAACACGTAGTTGTTGGCCTGCCAGTTGTAGCCGATCTGGGCACCACCCATCACGCCCGAATTGCGCTGACGGAAGCCCTCGCCCGGCGAAAGATCGCCGAACGCCGCGCCCGTGCCGTTATTGATGAACTGCTGGTTGGTCCATGCGCCACCGATGTGGCCGCCGACATAGAAGCCGGTCCAGTTGAACAGCGGTTCGACATAAGCGGGCGCCTTCGTGTAGCGCGCACCGAGATCGGCGGCGGAGGCCGCACCCGTCGAAACCAGAGCGGTCGTGCAGGCGAAGGCGGCAATCAATTTATTACGCATGGTACACCCCGTGTCCTTGGATGGGCGCACGGTCACAGACGGCTCTTACTAAAATTGAAATCAACACGGTTAATGTGGCGGTTGGGCACGCATCGCGCCGTGAATCCGGTGGCGATGTTGCAAGCGTGCAACGCATCGCGCGCAAATTCACACGGCGTTATCCCTACCGAAGTCCTACGATTGCGGTGCGGCGCGCGAATGCACGTGCTCGGGCCGCACGCCGAGCGCAAGCAGGCGCGCCGGAATGCCCTGCAGCCATGGCAGCGCGGTGATGAGCCGCACGATCAGCGGTACCTTCAGCGGCCGATCGCCGCCTTGCAAGGCGCCGCTGATGATGTTGTTCTGCACGACCACCTGCATTGCTTGCGTCATCTTCACCGGGAACTCGCGACGGCGCCTGACGGCATCAAGCTCGTGCTCGGACGGGCAGCCATGCTGCAGCTTGTCCGCCAGGAGGTTCGCGGTCGCAACCGCGTCCTGCACGGCGAGATTGACGCCGACGCCACCGACAGGCGACATCGCATGCGCGGCATCACCGATGCACAACAGGCCCGGCTGCGTCCAGCGCGTCAGACGGTTGATCGCGACGGTGAGCAGCTTGACGTCGTCGAAGCTCTTCACATCAGTGATGCCGGAGCGGAGGATCGGCGCCATGCGCACGACGTCGTCGAGCAACGCCGATAGTCCCCTCGCCTTCACCGCCTCGTACTGTCCCTTGGCGATGACATAGGCGCACTGCCAATAATCGCCGCGGTCGAAGGTGATCATCATCTTGCCGGGCTCGACCCGCGCGAGCACGCGCTCGGTCTCGTCGGGTCGGCGGCCGGCGCGGAACCACAGCACGTCCATCGGCGCGCCGATCTCCTCGACGCTAAGCCCGGCGCGCTCGCGCACCGTCGAATGCCGACCATCGCAGGCGACGGTGAGATCGGCTTCGATGTCGATGATGCCGTCAGGCGTCTTCGCCCGCACGCCGGCGATCGTCTCGCCGCGGCGGATCAGATCGATCGCTTCCGTGCTCATCATGACCTCGAGCGAAGCAAAGCGCCGGCCGGCCTCGCGCAAAAAATTCAAGAAGTCCCATTGCGGCATGAAGGCGATGAAGGGGTATTTGGTATGGAGCCGGCTGAGATCGGCAATGCGCACCGGCGTGCCGCCAAACAGACCATCCATCTTCTGCAGGCGCTGGTGCGGCAGCTTCAGGAAGCCGTCGATCAGGCCGAGTTCATCCATCACCTGAAGCGTCGACGGATGCACGGTGTCGCCGCGGAAGTCGCGGAAGAAATCCGCGTGCTTCTCCAGCACCACGACCTCGATGCCGGCCCTCCCCAGGAGGTAACCGAGCATCATGCCGGCAGGCCCCCCGCCGACGATACAGCAACGGACTTTCTTCGTCCGCTTCGCTTGTTGATCGGATGTCATTGCCGCCGCGATCTAGCTATCGATCAAGAAATGCTTGACGATACTAGCGCGGTTCACGCCGAAGGCGGTCTCAATTTGCAGCGATAGCCCGCGCGGCCCGTTCGCAGCATACAAAGGCCCGCAGAGCGCGGGCCTTTGCCTGAAGCCGGATGACTATTTCTGGTCTTCGTTGCTGGTCCCGGTCCCTGGACTGCCGATCGGCAAGCCATTGGGCGCATGACCGACGCCCGAGTTTCGCTCAGCTTGGGCGGCAGCAGGCGTCCTACCGTTCGGGGTCGGTGGCTGAACGTTCGGATTGTTCAGGCTGGTGTTGGTGTTGACGTTCGCTCCGGTGGTGGTGCCGTGGGTTCCCATTCCGGAGGGAGCCGATGGTCCCGAATTGGCGCTGCTGGGGGACGTGCCCGTTCCGGCACCTGAGCTTGCCGCAGATCCCGCGCCGGCGCCACTGG
Source organism: Bradyrhizobium agreste (assembly GCF_016031625.1). Lineage (GTDB taxonomy): Bacteria > Pseudomonadota > Alphaproteobacteria > Rhizobiales > Xanthobacteraceae > Bradyrhizobium > Bradyrhizobium agreste. The sequence goes on from NZ_JACCHP010000003.1 coordinate 355,731, forward strand.
CACCGCCCGCACCGCCGCCGCCACCTCCGCCTTGAGCAAGAGCGGTCGTCGAGACTGCAGCACAAGCGATCATCACGAGAATGGATTTGCGGATCATGGATCGTCTCCCTGGTTTGGCAGACAATCCAAGCGACCAATGAGTTGTTCCTTGCGCCAGAATCGACGTTCGCTTGCTTCAGGGCCTTTGCGACTTGCGTTTCCTCCCCGGCGGCCAAACAGACGGTCAATTATTGCTCCGGTTCGCGCTCCTGAAGCTCTTGATCTCCGACACGCTGCCGTCGCGATAGGTCAGCTCCACCGAGACGGATTTCGTGCTCGGCGCGAGCTTCATGTAGAGCGGCATGCCGGCGGTGACTGCGCTGGGGTCGCGCATGTCGCAAGGCGGCATCTTCAGCACCTGGTTGGGCACGGCGGTGTCGATGCCGATGCGCACCTCGCGGATAGCGCAGCGGTAGGAGACGAGGTGGGTGTAGTAGACGAGCAGCCCGTTGAACTCGCGGAACGACAGCCAGCTCGTCGAGGTCATATCGAGGATCTTGCGCTGGTCGCGGATCAGCGCAGCCTCGGGATCGAACCTGATCGGGAACGGGCCCTGCATGTCGCCGGACTGATCGACGTAACGGACCTCGATGGTCCCGGCCTGCGCATCCGGCGGCAGCTCGATCGACGGGTTCGGCATCCGCTTGCGCGTGCGCGGATCGAGCGTATCGATGAAGCCGGTCTCGCGGAAATCGCCCTGGCCTGCCATGCGCCAGGAAATGCCGAGCGTCGGATCGGCGAAGGAGAAGGTCACGCTCCATCCGCCATTGTGCCGCGAGAAGCTCGCGATCGGCGCGTTGAGGGTCTCCTCCTTGGGCATCTTCGGCACCGACACCGGCGGCAGCGCCGCAAGCTTCGTTGGCGGCGGATCGTCCGAACGCGCGACGGCGTCTTTGGCGAGGCCGCTGAGGAAGACATCGTCGACCATCTGGTCGAAATAGACCGGCACCTGCCTGTGCTTCACGCTCTCGGCCATCTCGCTGACGGCACGGCGGGTGCGCTGCGCCACCTGCACCAGATTCTCGCCGGGCTTGAGCAGCTCCTTGGCGAAAGTGCGCGTGAACACCGAGTTTGGATTGGCGTCGTCATTGGAGAGGCGATCGAGCGCGGTCTGGCGGGGACCGGCGGAGAACACCGAGAACACGCCCTCCGGCAGCTGCGTCATCGGCGCGAGCCCGCCGCCGCCGGCAACCGCGCGGATGCCCTTGCGCTCGAACGGATTGTTGCGGCAGGCGTCGAACACCAGGATCGAGGTTCGCGCCTTCTTGTTCTGCAGCCGCTCGACGATGCGGTCGGCCAGGATCGAGGCGTCGCGCACCAATTCTTCCTGACCTTCGGTCGCCGCCGGCACGTCGGTCGGCAGCAGATAGTTCTGGCCGGCGATCTCGAAGCCGTGGCCGGCGTAGAAGAAGAACGCGGTGTCGCCGGGCTCGATCGCCTTGTCGAAGGCGAGCAGCGTCTCGGAGAATTGCTGCCGGTTCTGGTTTTCCGCGACCATCACCGAGAAGCCGAGCTGGCTCAAGGTGTCGCCCATGGTGCGGGCGTCATTGACCGCCTTGAGCAGCTTCGGCACGTTCTTGTATTCGTTGTTGCCGACGACGAGCGCGACGCGCTTCTCTGCCCAGGCGGGCGCTGCGAAACCGCTCAGGCTTGCTGCGAGGCCAAGGGCCGCCAGAATTCTGAAAAGCCGACGCGTCATTGCAAAATATCCCGTTGCAGAACCGGCCCTGCCGCCGATCTTCGAACGGCAGTTCCTGGGACCCCCTGCCGCTGTGTGATAGTCGGCCCAGACCTGACCACGGTTCAAGGACCCGGGGCTCCGATTGGACGATCCGGCTATGGCCGATTCCGCTGGAATCTGCTTCCTTCTGAACAATTTCGCCGGAAGCGAGGGCGCCGTGTTGCATTGGTGTACGGACGAGGTCGACCCGAAGGATCGCTTCGACTATTGGCGCGAGGTGCGCGCCAAGGGGTTGTTCGGCGTCACCGCCGAGCTCGCGCGCGAGCGGCGCGCGGACTTCTTCGGCGAATTCTCGCTGCGCCAGCTGGGCGGCGCCGGCCTCGTCGAGCTGAAGGCCTCGCCCTACACGGTCGAGCGCAGCGCGTCGGACATCGCCAACGCCCCGGGGGAGGCGATCTGCGTCTATCAGCAGCTCGGCAGCGGGAGCTGGTTCGGCGGCATGCGCACGAATGGCAGCTTCGCCACCAGCCATACCGATCAGCCTTACCGCACCGCGCCGCTGGGCATCGGGGGCTTCCACCTGCGGATCCTCAAGATCCCCGTGAGGCACATCCCGGTGCAGGACAAGCGCCTGCGCGAGCTGACGCCCAGGATCTTCAACGATCCGGCCCTGGCGCCCCTGCTCGCAGCATGCTTTGCCGATCTCGGCGAGATCGCTGCGGACGATGCGCCCTCCGCCGCCCAGACCTCCTTGGTCCAAGCCACCTTGGTTCAAGCCACCTTGGTTCAAGCCTTGGCCCATCTGGCGCTGATCGAGCGCGGCATCGTGCGGCCCGGCAGCCGGCGGGGACAGGCCGCGCTGCGGACCGCCCGCCTCTCGCAGGCCCGGCGGCTGATCGCGCGCCAGCTTCGGGACCCCAATCTGGCGCCGGCCATGGTCGCCGACCTGCTCGGCGTGTCCGTGCGTCACCTCCACATGCTGTTCGAGACGGCGGAGAAAAGCTTCTCCCAGACGGTGACCGACGAGCGCCTGAAACAGAGCCGGAAGCTGCTGCGCGAGGCCCCGGAGCGGCTGATCGCGGATATCGCCGCCTCGTGCGGCTTCGAGAGTCTGGCGACCTATTACCGGGTGTTCAATGCCGCCTATGGCATGGCCCCCGGCGACTTCAGGCAAAGGGCTCGGACGAGCGTTAGCTCCCCCGGGGGAAAACCCCAGCCGCGCCCATGATTTGGGCAAAAACCTCAGGTTTTTTAGAGCCTTCCCGCGCCCGCTCCATTGACTTTGGCCAATTCCCCCCTATGTTCCGGGGCGACGCGGCTCAGATCGAAGATCGATTCCTGAGCCTTGCGCTTTGTTCGCGTGAGTCAGCACCCCCAGCTTCTTTGAGAGCGCGCCGTTTCGGGGTGGAACGCGATAGCCTTACTACCCTCGATTCCGAACGGCGGTTTCGACCAGAGGCTCAATGTCCTTTTCAAATCTCGGACTGTCCGAAAAAGTCCTCGCCGCAGTGGCGGCCACCGGTTACACCACCCCCACCCCCATCCAGGAACAGGCGATCCCCCACGTCCTCGCACGCAAGGACGTGCTCGGCATCGCCCAGACCGGCACCGGCAAGACCGCGGCCTTCGTGCTGCCGATGCTCACCATCCTCGAAAAGGGCCGCGCCCGGGCGCGCATGCCGCGCACGCTAATCCTCGAGCCGACCCGCGAGCTGGCGGCCCAGGTGAAGGAAAACTTCGACCGCTACGGCGCCGGCCAGAAGCTCAACGTCGCCCTCCTGATCGGCGGTGTCTCGTTCGGCGACCAGGATGCCAAGCTGATGCGCGGCGTCGACGTGCTGATCGCGACCCCCGGCCGCCTGCTCGACCACACCGAGCGCGGCGGCCTCCTGCTCACCGGCGTCGAGCTGCTCGTCATCGACGAAGCCGACCGCATGCTGGACATGGGCTTCATCCCCGACATCGAGCGCATCTGCAAGCTCGTCCCCTTCACGCGGCAGACCCTGTTCTTCACCGCGACCATGCCGCCGGAAATCCGGCGCATCACCGAGGCCTTCCTGCACAATCCGCAGAAGGTCGAGGTCTCCAGGCCCGCCACGACCGCCGTCACCGTTACGCAAGCCCAGGTGCCCGCCGGCCGCGAGGCGCACGAGAAGCGCGAATTGCTCCGCCGTTTGCTGCGCGAGGCCAAGGACCTCAAGAACGCGATCATCTTCTGCAATCGCAAGCGCGAGGTCGCGATCGTTCACAAATCGCTGCAGAAGCACGGCTTCAGCGTCGGCGCCCTGCACGGCGACATGGACCAGCCGGCCCGTATGGCTGCGCTCGACCAGTTCCGCAAGGGTGAGCTGCCCCTCCTCGTCGCCTCCGACGTCGCCGCCCGCGGCCTCGACATCCCCGAGGTCAGCCACGTCTTCAATTTCGATGTTCCCCACCACGCCGACGACTACGTCCACCGCATCGGCCGTACCGGCCGCGCCGGCCGAACCGGCACCGCGATCTCGATCGTGACGCCGCTCGACCAGAAGTCGATGGCGGCGATCGAGAAGCTGATCGGCCAGAGCATTCCGCGCGCCGAAGGCGATTACGACGCCCCCGCCGAAGTGGGCGATCAAGGCGACCGTCCGCGCGAGCAGCGCGGCCGCGAGCGTTCACGCGGCGGACGCGGCAAGCCGCAGCGCGGCGAGCGGCGCGGACATGACCGCGAACGCAGCCACGAGCCGCGCGAAGCGCGTGGCGAAGCACGCCCGGCTGGCGAGGCGAGGCCCGCACGCGAGGCACGGCCTCCGCGCGAAGCCAGGCAATCATCCGAGCCGCGCCATGGTGCGCGCCCGCAAGCGAATTCGTCGCATGTGCCCTCGATCGGCCGTCCCGAGCCGCGCCGCCAGCGCGAGGTCGACAGCGAGCCGGGCGATCACTCGCATCTGCCGGCGTTTCTGCTGCGTCCCGTGCGTTCCCCCGCCGGCGCCTGAAGCGCGTTGGCGCTGCAGATTTCGATTGAAGAACCTCACTTTGCAATTTTTTGGATGTCTCCGTGAACGTATATTTACGGGGCGTTCACGATCGTCCGTTAGCCTACGAACATAATTTAGGGATTGCTGCGGTCGATGGCGCGTCGGCCGCTGTGGGGATGTTCAGTGATCAAGGTGCTCGACGAACACGAACGCACGCTGGCGTTCGCCGAGGTGGCGCTCGGCCAGATCCGATCGCTCAGACAGACGGCCATTCCCCGCAATTACGAGATCTGGTACGTCTACGCCACCGGCTACAACGCACCACTCAACAAGATCATCAATGAGACGCTGGCGCGCAGCGGCAAGCTGACCGAGGCCGATCTCGAGCAGATCTACGAGACCTATCTCTCCCACATCAAGACCACCGACCGCATCGACAAGGTCGGCGCGCGCGTCGTCGGCGAGATCGACGACGTGGTGAAGGTACTGGGCGAGGCGCTCGGCATGACCGGGGCCTACGATAGCAGCCTGTCGGATGCGGCCGAGAAACTGTCGTCGGCGGAAAGCCGCGACCAGATCAAGGCGATCGTCGAGGCGCTGCTGCGCTCCACCAGCGAGATGCGCGAGACCAACAAGGCGCTGGAAGACCGGCTGACGCTGTCGAAGAACGAGATCAGCAATCTCCAGCAGAGCCTGGAGGCGATCCGCGCCGAAAGCCTGACCGATCCGCTCACGGGCCTGGGAAATCGCAAATATTTCGACCGCATGATCGGCATGGCGGTGCAGAGCGCGCTCGCCTCGGGCGAGCCGCTGTCGCTGCTGCTGTTCGACATCGATCACTTCAAGTCGTTCAACGATTCCTACGGCCATCTCACCGGCGACCAGGTGCTGCGGCTCGTCGGCCTTTCGCTGAAGCAGACCATCAAGGGCCAGGACATCACCGCGCGCTACGGCGGCGAGGAATTCGCGGTCGTGCTGCCCAACACCGCGATGCGCCAGGCGCTGACGGTGGCCGATCATATCCGCCGCGCCGTGATGGCGAAGGAATTGAAGAAGAAATCCACCGGCGAGATCCTCGGCCGCGTCACCATCTCCGTCGGCGTTTCCATGCTCAGGGAAGGCGACGACACCGACGCGCTGATCGAGCGTGCCGATGCCTGCCTCTACGCCGCCAAGCGCAACGGCCGCAACCGCGTGATCTGCGAAGCCGATCCGGAATTCGCGGTCGAGAGCCACAGCCGGGTGGCGTGACGCGGCCGTCGTCCGTTCTTGACATTCCAACTTGCCAACCGACATCTTCCTCGCCGCCGTGGCGCCTGACCGCGGCTTCGAGGACTTACGCCTTGCCCAATCCTCATGATTTCCATACGCCGCAACCGTCCTACACCAGGGGCGAGCTGCTGAGATCGAGCGAAGGCGGCTATTTCGGTCCGGGCAATGCGCAATTGCCTGCGCCGCCGATGCTGATGATGGACCGGATCACGGAGATCAGCCTGGACGGCGGCGAGTTCGGCAAGGGCCATGTCGTCGGCGAGCTCGATATCGTGCCGACGCACTGGTTCTTCGATTGCCATTACCGCGGCGACGCCATTATGCCTCCGACGCTGGCACTGGACGCCATGTGGCAGATGGTCGGCTATTGGCTCGGCTGGTCGGGTTCGCCCGGCAAGGGCCGCGCTATCGGCGTAGGCGAAGTTGAGTGCACCGGCGAGATCACACCGAACACACAACGCGTGCGCTACGAGGTCGCCATGCGCATGGTCCGGCGCGGCAAGCTGGTGCTCGGGATCGCTGATGGGCGTGTGCTTGCGGATGGCATCTGCGTGTTCACGGCGAAGGACATGAGGGTCGGCCTGACCAAGGCCACAGACTGAGGTCTCGTAGGGTGGGCAAAGGCGCAAAGCGCCGTGCCCACGATCTCGGCACGATTATCTTGAGCCGTGGGCACGCTTCGCTTTGCCTACCCTACGCACCGCCTTCTTGGCACCCTTCTTCGGCGCTGCCTTCTTCGGTGCGCCCTTCTTCGCCGCTGCCTTCTTCGCCTTCGGTCGCTTCTTCACCTTGGCGCGCTGGGCGGCGGCGAGGGCCGCCCTCGCCCATTGGGCAAGCTCTGCGGAATCATCGAACAGGCGTGCCGGCAGCTCCCAGTAGGAGTTGACCACCACGGTCTTGGCGCGGGTCGAATACTGGAACGGCTTTGAGCCTTCGGCTTCGAAGTCGGGAATGGTCGTCTCGTCGGCGCGGAAGAACAGGCCGGCACGCAGTGACAGCGCGAAATTGACGCCGTCGGCGGAGATGCCGTAGCCGGAGAACATTTTCCGTATGGTGACCGGGCCGAAATCGGCGAACAGGTCGATCAGGAATTCGCGGTCCATGGTCACGCTCTCTCGTGCCCCGGACGCAGCGCAGCGTACAACGCTGCGCTGCTGAGCCGGGGCCCAGGCTTCTGCACCGATGACTATAGCTTGGCTCCCGGCTCTGCGCAGCAGCGCCATAAGCGCGTTTACGCGCGTCTTCGACGCGCTATGGCGCTGCAGCGCGTCCGGGACAAGAGAGCAGAGCGTAGGCTGAAATTACCCGTCGATCTTGGCCGGCCGCAGCTCGACCGATTCGCCGCAACCGCAGGCGGAGATCTGGTTGGGATTGTTGAAGACGAACTGGGCCTGCATCTTGTCGGCCTTGTAGTCCATCTCGGTGCCGAGCAGGAACAGCACGGCCTTGGGATCGACCAGGATCTTGACGCCCTTGTCCTCGACGACCTCGTCGGTCGGGCGGATCTCGTGGGCGTATTCGACCGTGTAGGACTGGCCTGCGCAGCCGCCGTTCTTCACGCCGACGCGCAGACCCACGATCTCCGAGTCCGCACGTTGGGTCAGCTCGGTGATGCGCTGGGCAGCGGCATCCGTCAGCCGCATCACCTGCGGGCGCGGCCGCCGCGGCTTCGGAGTGGATGCTGGTGTTGCCTGGGTCATGTTGTCTATGTGGTCCGTTGCGGAGCGAATTCAATGCAGGCCGAGGGCGTCACCACATGTTCAGCACGAGGCGGGCCTCGTCGCTCATGCGCTCGGGCGACCACGGCGGCTCCCAGACGACCTTGACGTCGACCACGCCGACGCCGGGCACGCTCGCCACCGCGTTCTCGACCATAGTCGGCAGCTCGCCGGCGGCCGGACAGTTCGGCGTCGTCAGCGTCATCTGCACGTCCACGGAACGGTCGTCCTTGATCTCGACCTTGTAGATCAGGCCGAGCTCGTAGATGTCGGCGGGGATTTCCGGGTCGAACACGGTCTTGAGCCCGGCGATGATCTCGCGGGTCAACCGCTCGGTCTCCTCCGGCGGCAGCGCCGAATGAGTCTCCATCGGATTGGCTTTGATTTCGGCCGTGTCACTCATGCAAACAAATCCCGCGCCTTCAAAAGCGCCTGTGCCAGATGATCGACTTCTTCCCGCGTATTATACATGCCGAACGATGCCCGGCAGGTGGCCGTGACGTTGAACCGCTCTAAAAGCGGCATCACGCAATGGGTGCCGGCGCGCACCGCGATGCCCTGGCGGTCGATCACGGTGGCGACATCGTGCGCGTGCGCGCCCTTGAGCTCGAAGGAGATCACCGGACCCTTGCCCCGCGCCGTGCCGATCAGCCGCAGCGAGTTGATCTCGCGCAGGCGCTCCTGGGCGTAGGCGGTGAGGTCGGCCTCGTGGGCAGCGATGCGCTCCTTGCCAATCGAATTGACGTAGTCGATGGCGGCGCCAAGACCGACCGCCTCGACGATCGCCGGCGTGCCCGCCTCGAACTTGTGCGGGGGATCGCCATAGGTGACGACATCGCGCGAGACCTCGCGGATCATCTCGCCGCCGCCGTTGAACGGGCGCATCGCGACGAGGTGGTCGTACTTGGCCCAGAGCACGCCGATGCCGGTCGGACCATAGACCTTGTGGCCGGTGAAGACGTAGAAGTCGCAGCCGAGGTCCTGGACGTCGACGGGCAGATGCACCGCGCCCTGGCTGCCGTCGACCAGCACCGGAATGCCGCGCGCATGCGCGATCTTCACGACGTCCTTGATCGGGACGATGGTGCCGAGCGCATTCGACATCTGCGTGATCGCGACCAGCTTGGTCTTCGACGTCAGCAGCTTCTCGAACTCGTCGATGAGGAAATTGCCCTCGTCGTCGACCGGCGCCCACTTGATCACGGCGCCCTGGCGTTCCCTCAGGAAATGCCAGGGCACGATGTTGGAGTGGTGCTCCATGATCGAGATGACGATCTCGTCGCCTTCGTTGATGTTCGGCCCGCCCCAGGACGAGGCGACCAGGTTGATCGCCTCGGTCGCGTTGCGGGTGAAGATCACTTCTTCGGTGCGCGGCGCGTTGATGAACTGCGCCACCTTGGTGCGGCCGCCCTCATAGGCTTCGGTCGCGGCATTGGCGAGATAGTGCAGACCGCGATGCACGTTGGCGTATTCGGACGTATAGGCCTGCGTCATGCGATCGAGCACGGCGCTCGGCTTCTGCGCCGAGGCAGCATTGTCGAGATAGACCAGCTTCTTGCCATAGACCTGCAGGGCGAGCGCCGGAAAATCCTGGCGCACGCGCGCAACGTCATAGGCGCCGTTCTTGACCGCCGGATGCGTGCTCATGACCGCCGCTCCAGCCAGCGCTCGGCGATGCCGATCACGTGCTCGCGCAAAGTATCATCGGCGATCTGCTCGATCGCCTCGCCGACGAAGGCCTGGATCAGCAGCGCCTGGGCCTGCTTCTCCGGCAGGCCGCGGGCCTTCAGGTAGAACAGCAGGCTGTCGTCGAGCGCGCCGGCGGTGGCACCGTGGCCGCAGGAGACGTCGTCGGCAAAAATCTCGAGCTCGGGCTTGTTGTCGGCCTCGGCTTCGTCCGACAGCAGCAGCGCACGGGTCATCATCTTGCCGTCGGTCTTCTGCGCATCGGGACGTACGATGATGCGGCCCTGGAACACCGAATGGGCGCGGTCGTCAATCACGGCGCGGAAGGTCTCGCGGCTGACGCAGTTCGGCACGGCATGGTCGACCACCAGCGTGGTGTCGCCATGTTCGGTCTTCTTCAACAGGTTCACACCGTTGGCCGAGAGCTCACTGCCCTCGCCCGCCAGCGTGATGAAACCCTGCAAGCGGCTCACCGCGGCGCCGGTGGTCATGTTGAAGAAGTTGAACTTCACATTGGCGCCGACGGTGACGAACTGCGAGGTGACGTTCACTGCGTCAGGTGCGTCGTCCATCAGGCGGATGTGCGCGACGTCGGCGTTGTCGCCGACCGAGACGATGACGGCATCGTTGACCTGGTAGGCCCCGGCTTCCGCCGCAACAAAAGTCTCGACGATAGTGACGCGAGCGCCCTTCCCGACCGAAACCTGCGAGCGGGTGAACGCCGACGCCGAAGCAGCAGTCGCGATGTGGATGATCTGGATCGGCGCGGACAGCTGCGCACCGTCAGCAATCGACAGCACGACGCCATCGGTCGCCAGCGCCGCGTTCAGCGCGATCACCGCATCGGTGGACGCGGTCTTGAGGAGGCCGGCGTCCTTATCCAGCACCTCAGGCAGAGTCTTGAAACCTGCCTCGGCGGCAAGCGCCTTCACGTCGGAAAGTTCAGCGGCGAACACGCCATCGACCAGCACCAGCTTGCAAGCGCCGTCGACCGCATGCGCCTTCACCGCGTCCGCGGCGCGCTTCAGCGCGGCGGCATCGGGGGTGGCTGCCAGCGGCAGCACCTCGCCGACCAGCGCACGCAGGTCGGTGTATTTCCATTCCTCGATCCGGCGGTGCGGCAGCCCGAGGCGCTCATAGCTCTCGAACGCCTCGCGGCGCACCGCGATCACGTCAGGCGAACCCGGCAGGCGGCCTTCAGCGCTGGCGAAAAGATCGCTCACCGCGCGGCCCTTTCCGGTCTTTGCCACAGCAACGTTCATTGCAAACAATCCTTACGCGGCGTCCTCGAACTGGGCGTAGCCGGACGCTTCCAGCTCCAGTGCCAGCTCCTTGTCGCCGCTCTTCACGACGCGGCCCTTCGACATCACGTGCACGAAATCGGGCACGATGTAGTTCAAGAGCCGCTGATAGTGGGTAATCACGATCATCGCGCGCCCCGGCGAACGCAGGGCGTTGACGCCGTCGGCGGCGATGCGCAGCGCGTCGATGTCGAGGCCGGAATCCATCTCGTCGAGGATGCACAGGCTCGGCTCGAACAGCGCCATCTGCAGCACCTCGTTGCGCTTCTTCTCGCCGCCGGAGAAGCCGACATTGACGCCGCGCTTGAGCATGTCCTGCGGGATGTTCAGCGACTTCGAGACCTCGCGGACCTTCTTGAGGAAATCAGGCGTCGAATATTCATCCTCGCCGCGCGCCTTGCGCTGGGCATTCAGCGCGGTGCGCAGGAAGTTCATGGTGGCGACGCCGGGGATCTCGACCGGATATTGGAACGCCAGGAACACGCCCTTGGCGGCGCGCTCTTCCGGCTCCATCTCCAGGAGGTCCTCGCCCCTAAACAGGATCTGGCCGTCGGTGACTTCATAGCCGGGCTTGCCGGCAATGACGTGGGACAGCGTCGACTTGCCGGAGCCGTTCGGCCCCATGATCGCGTGCACCTCGCCCTCGTTCACGGTCAGCGTCAGCCCGTGGAGGATCTCACGCTCCTCGACACGAACCTTGAGATCTTTCACTTCAAGCAAAGCCATCTTGGTATCCAGTCTATTCAATTGATGTTGGAGCGCCTGAGCGCACCGCGAGGGTCGGCGATCAGCCGACCGACCCTTCGAGCGAGATCGAGATCAGCTTCTGCGCTTCCACCGCGAATTCCATCGGCAGCTGCTGCAGCACGTCCTTGACGAAGCCGTTGACGACGAGGCCGACCGCCTCTTCCTGGCTGAGCCCGCGCTGGACGCAGTAGAACAGCACGTCCTCGGAAATCTTCGAGGTGGTCGCCTCGTGCTCGAACGTTGCCGACGAGTTCTTCGCTTCGATGTACGGCACGGTGTGCGCGCCGCACTTGTCGCCGATGAGCAGCGAGTCGCAGGCGGTGAAGTTGCGTGCGCCAGTCGCCTTGCGATGCGCCGTCACGAGGCCCCGATAGGTGTTCTGCGACTTGCCGGCGGCGATGCCCTTGGAGATGATGCGGCTCGACGTGTTCTTGCCGAGATGGATCATCTTGGTGCCCGAATCGACCTGCTGGAAGCCGTTCGAGATCGCGATCGAGTAGAACTCGCCGCGCGAATTATCGCCGCGGAGAATGCAGCTCGGATATTTCCAGGTGATGGCCGATCCCGTCTCGACCTGGGTCCAGGAGATCTTGGAATTGGCGCCGCGGCAGTCGCCGCGCTTGGTGACGAAATTGTAGATGCCGCCCTTGCCTTCCGAATTGCCGGGGTACCAGTTCTGCACCGTCGAGTACTTGATCTCGGCATCGTCCAGTGCGACGAGCTCGACCACGGCGGCATGCAGCTGGTTCTCGTCGCGCTGCGGCGCGGTGCAGCCTTCGAGATAGGAGACGTAGGCGCCCTTGTCAGCGATGATCAGCGTGCGCTCGAACTGGCCGGTGTTGCGCTCGTTGATGCGGAAATAGGTCGACAGCTCCATCGGGCAGCGCACGCCGGGCGGCACGTAGACGAACGAGCCGTCGGAGAACACCGCCGAGTTCAGCGTCGCGTAGAAATTGTCCGAGGTCGGCACCACCGATCCCAGATATTTCTGCACCAGCTCAGGATGCTCGCGGATCGCCTCCGAGATCGGCATGAAGATCACGCCGGCCTTCTTCAGCTCGGCCTTGAACGTGGTCGCGACCGAAACCGAATCGAACACCGCGTCGACCGCGATCTTGCGCTTGGCCGGATCGTCCTCGCTCACCTTGGGCTCGATGCCTTCGAGCATGGCGACTTCCCGCAGGGGAATGCCGAGCTTCTCGTAGGTCTTCAGGATCTCCGGATCGATCTCGTCGAGCGAGGTGACCGTCTTCTTCGGCTTCGGTGCCGCGTAATAGTGGATGTCCTGGAAGTCGATCTTGGGATAATTGACGCGCGCCCAGGTCGGCTCCTGCATGGTCAGCCAGCGGCGATAGGCCTCCAGCCGCCACTGGAGCATCCAGGCGGGCTCGTTCTTCTTCTGGGAGATGAATTTTACGATCTCTTCCGACAGCCCCTTGGGAGCCTTCTCGGAGTCGATCAGGGTCTCAAACCCATAACGATACTGGTCGACGTCGATGCGCTTCACGCGCTCGACCGTCTCTTGTACGGCTGGCATTCCATCCTCCGCTCGCGGTTTCAAGGACCGCGGTGGATCAAACTCGGACGAGTATTACGATATTCCGCTGCGGAAAGCACGGGCTTAGAACCATTCAAGCCGTGTTTCGTCGCTCAACCCTTAAGTAGGGTATTACCAAGCTTTCGCCAAGCCTCTAACGTCCGATTGATGTCCTCAGGTTCGGTGGACCAGCCCAGACTGAGACGCACCGCTCCCTGGGCCATCGCGGGATCATAGCCCATCGCTGAAAGGACGTGGGACGGCTGAACCTTGCCGGAGGAACAGGCGGAGCCGGAGGAGACCGCAACGCCCTCCAGATCGAAGCCGATCACGGCGGTTTCTGCCCTCAGGCCCGGCGCCGTGAAAAGCACGGTATTTGGCAACCGCGCCACGTCTTTCGCAAAGACTGTCGTGCCAGGAATGTCGCGAAGGCCATTTTCCAAACAATCTCTGAGGCTTGCCATGCGCTTCACATCCTCCGGCAGAGCCTGAAGCGCAGCCTTCACCGCTGCCCCGAAGCCGGCGATCCCGGCAATGTTCTCGGTTCCGGCCCGGCGGTTGAGCTCCTGGCCGCCGCCTCGCAGCACCGGTTCCAGGCCGCCAATCCCCTCGCTCATCACCAATGCGCCCATCCCCTTGGGGCCGCCGATCTTGTGCGCAGAAAAGGTGGCAAGGTCTGCGCCTACCGAATTGATATCGAACGGCATTTTGCCAAGTGCCTGGATCGCGTCGACATGCAGCAGGCCGCCTGCCTCGTGGACGATGCCTGCAGCCTCGGTGACGGGCTGAAGGGCGCCGGTCTCGTTGTTGGCGGCCATGATCGAGACCAGGGCCGGCGGGCCGCCCTTCAGCAGCACCTTCAAATGATCGAGGTCCACGACGCCGGAGCGCGTGACCTGGATCAGGCCGATCTTGTCGGCCGGGAACCGGCCGCCTGATAGCACCGAGGTGTGCTCGACCGCCGACACCAGCAGCCGCTCGACAGGTCCGCCGGATGGGCCACGCAGACCCGGCGAGAGCGCCAGCGCATTGGCCTCGGTCCCAGCGGAGGTGAAGACCACATTGCGCGGCTGCGCCCCGACCGCGGCGGCAAGCGTCGCGCGAGCCTCTTCGACCAGCCGCCGCGCCTCCCGCCCCTCGGCATGGACCGAGGATGGATTGCCGATCAGGTCGAAGGCCGCAACCATCGCCGCCCGCGCCTCGGGGCGCAGCGGCGTGGTCGCATTCCAGTCGAGATAGACACGGTTCGGCATCTGGCCCTCTTAGCACCTTTTGTCGTCCGGCCAACCGGAGGGCGGGGGCGCGTCAGGCCGGCTGCTGCTCCACCCTTCGCAGGGTTCGCGGCGCCGCCTTTAATCCGAACAGCGGCCGCAGCCAGGCAACACGCCGGACGATTTCGTAGCTCGCCACACATGTGAGTGCGGTCCCGAGGATGACAATGGACGCTTCGATCCCAGCCGACAGACCGCTGTCGTGCAATTGATGCGCGATCACGATGATCGCGGTCTGATGCACGATGTAGTACGGGAAGATCGCGTCGGTCAGATAGCGCCGCGCCGGGCTGTCGGCTGTGAAGGTGCGCCGCGCAAAGCCCAGCACGGCGGCGATGGCAAGCCACTGATAGCAACCATAGGCCAAGGCGGCGAACCACCCCAACATGGGCGACGGCGCAAACAGACCGGCGCGCACCAGGATGAAGGCAGCGAAGCAGGCGGCGGCCGCCAGCAGGGCCGTCCGGCGCTGGTGTTCGAGTTCGCGCCAGATCCCCTCCTGCTTGGCCAGCAGGAAACCGATCAGGAAAGCCGTCGCGTGGTCCGCGTGGTTGTACCAGTCGCCGAACAGCGCGTGCGTCGACGGGAAGGCGGGAAACAGCACCAGGCGCCAGGCCGCGAACAGCAGGCAGGGCGCGAGCAGCAGCCAACGCCCGGCGAGCATGCCCGCCAGCTTTCGGCCAAGCCAGTCGGCGCCGGCCGGCCACAGCGCGAGAACGCCGATCAGGGCCATCGTGTAGACCCACAGATAGACCACGAACCAGAGATGGTTCCAGGTCGGCAACACGATGCACGGATTCGGACAGAACTGCGCGCCGAAGGCGAAGTAGTGCCTGGTGTAGAAATCGAGGAAGCCTGCGGGATAGCCGAGGCTTTCGACGATCTGGAAGTAGGACTGCGGCGGCACGATCACGAGCATGCCGAAGACGAGCGGGATCAGGAGCCGTGCCGACCGCGCGCTGGCGAGCGAGGCGAGGCTGGACTTGCCGAGCATGAAGCGGGTCGCAACCCCGGACACCAGGAACAGCAGCGACAGCCGCCATGGGTTGACGAACAGCATCACCGGTTCCAGCCAGGTCAGCCGGTGCGCGCTCTTGATGTGGAATCCCCAGGACACGTAAAGCATGCCGACGTGGTAGAAGATCAGGAGCCCGAAGGCTAAAATCCGCACCCAGTCCAGGTCGATGCGCCTTTCCGAGCTTTGGAATTGCTGTGGTGTTGTCATGGTTTTCTGCTCCTTGACGGGACGACGAACGCGGTTTTGGGGCCATGGCTGACACCGAAAATGCTCCGTCTGGAGCGCGCGTCGAGCCGGTTTGGGATCAGAATCGGACGCGAGGGGATGAGCCGCCGACACCTGGGACGAGGCGCGGGTTTTTTGGGACCAGCGGCGGCGACCAGATGATGTTCGCGGCGATCGCGGCCGTCACGCTCGCGATCGGAATCGTCAATGCGTTTTCAGGCGCACAGGACGCGGCTTGGCGCGGCGACAGCTACGACATCGGCCGGCGGCTGTTCTGGGAGATGTCGAGCATCGCCGTCATCCTGCTGTTGCTGCCGATCCTGGTCTTGGCGGTCCGCCGCATGCGCCGGACACGAGGCCTCGCCGCACAGGCTGCCATCGGGGCGATCGCCCTGCTCGGCTTCTCCACCCTTCACGTCACCGGCATGGTCTGGGTGCGGAAGCTCGCGCTCTGGCTCGCCGGGGGCGCCTACGATTTCCGTTTCTCGCTCGCGACGGTCCTGTACGAATTCCGCAAAGACGCCATGGCCTTCATCCTGATCGCCGCCACGATCTGGCTGCTCGAAAGCCGGCGCGAGCTGAAGAGCGCGGCAGTCGCTTCGTCGGCGCCGCCGTCCCCGCCACAGCCGTCGTCACCCGATCTGATCTGGCTGCGCGACGGCACGAGCCGCATCCGCGTGGCGCCGCGCGATATCCTCTGGGTCGCCTCCGCCGGCAATTACATCGAATACAGCCTCGCCGATGGCACCCAGCACCTCATTCGGGGCACGCTGGCGGCGGCAGAAAGCGAGCTGGCGCGCTTTTCCATCGTTCGTGTTCATCGGACCAAGCTTGCCAATCTCAACCGGGTGCGCGGCGTGGACCTCAAGCCTTCCGGAGATTTCGAGCTCGCCTTCGACAACGGCCAGACGCTGGGCGGCAGCCGGCGCTACCGGCCGGCGGTCGCCTCGCTCGGAAGCCGAACGGCTCCGGCGGGAAGCGCCACCGGCGCTTCCTAAACAATCGCGATTTCAATGGGTTGAACACAGCCCTGCGCAGGACGGCCGGCTCTTGATTAGGCAGGTTGGGGTGCTTGGAGGCAAGCCGGAGATGACATTGCAATGACCGGCTAAGCTCTTGAGCTGATTGAGAGATGTCGAAGAAGCTTGCTTTTTGACCCTGGCCTTGTGTTAGAAGCGCGCGTCAGTTCACCTGCGCGCCACTCGCGCATCATCCGGGGGCGCCTCGCCACCTTTCATCCGTGCTCTCGTCGGCGGCAACGCTGCGAGGGCCACAATCGGACGATTGCGCAGGGATCACCTCCACGGGACTTAGATCAGAGATCATCCATGCCTGAAGTCATTTTCACCGGCCCTGCCGGCCGCCTCGAGGGCCGCTATCACCCGGCCAAGCAGAAGAACGCGCCGATCGCGATGATCCTGCATCCGCATCCGCAGTTCCACGGCACGATGAACCATCAGATCGTGTACCAGTGCTACTACGCCTTCGCCCATCGCGGCTTCTCGGTGCTGCGCTTCAATTTCCGCGGCGTCGGCCGCAGCCAGGGCTCGTTCGACCACGGCACCGGCGAATTGTCCGATGCGGCCGCCGCGCTCGACTGGGCGCAGACCATCAATCCCGAAGCGCGCGCCTGCTGGGTCGCCGGCTTCTCCTTCGGCGCCTGGATCGGCATGCAGCTCTTGATGCGCCGCCCCGAGGTCGAGGGCTTCATCTCGATCGCGCCGCCGGCCAACCTCTATGACTTCTCGTTCCTCGCGCCCTGCCCGTCCTCAGGTCTGATCGTGCATGGCGAGAAGGATGCGGTGGTGCCGCCCAAGGACGTCAACACGCTGGTCGAGAAGCTGAAGACGCAGAAGGGCATCGTGATCGATCAGCAGATCATCCCCGGCGCCAACCACTTCTTCGACTCCAAGCTCGAGCCGCTGATGGAAACCATCACGGCCTATCTCGACATGCGCCTCGCCAACGTGCGCTAAGCGCTAAGACCCTGTAGCCCGGATGGAGCGAAGCGAAATCCGGGACCCTGTTGCTTGTGGCGAGACCCCGGATTGCGCTTCGCTCCATCCGGGCTACGGGCTGATGGAAACCATCACAGCGTATCTCGACATGCGCCTCGCCAACGTGCGGTGAAGGCTGCGGCTCAAGCCAGCTTGAGCGCAACGATGCCCATCAAGACGAGCGCGATGCCGGCAAGCTTCATCGCGCTCAAACTCTCGCCGAACAGCACCACGCCCATCAGGAAAGTGCCGGCTGCGCCAATGCCGGTCCACACCGAATAGGCGACGCCGACCTCGAGCACCTTCAAGGCGCGTCCGAGCAGAAAGACGAAGGCCGCAAGCAGCACAAGCGAAGCAACGCTCCAGCCTGCCCGCGTGTAGCCTTCCGCGTACTTCATCGAGATCGCCCAGCCGACATCGAGCGCGCCGGCGAGCACCAGCAACAGCCAGGCCACGGATTGCGACATGCGCTCACGCCGCGAGCTTGAGCAGATGCGCGTCGTGGCGAACGAGGAAGGCGCGCAAGAGTTGCGGGTAATCCGCGCCGACCGCGCTGCGCACGCTCGGGCGCTTTGCGAGCTCGGCGCGCCAGGCGCGAACCTTCGGCACGTCGCTGAAAATCCCGTGCGCGGTCAACTCGTCGAACAGATCGAAATAGCGGAAGATCGGCGCGAACACCGCATCGACCAGGCTGAACTGCTCACCGGCAAAGAACGGCCCCGTGCCGAGCGCGGCCTCGACGCGCGCGAACTTTGCGACCAGCGCCTGCCGCTTGCTCTCGAACGTCGCGGGATCGGTGGTCGTTTCCAAGCCCCAGAGGTCGCCGAGGATCGCCGAGCCGAACTCCATCCACGCACGGTGCTCGGCCCGCTGCAACGGATCCGCCGGATGCAGCTTGTTGCCTGCTTGCGTCTCCTCGATGTATTCGCAGATCACGTTGCTCTCGAACAGCGCGACCTCGCCCCTCTCGGTCGTCACCACCAGCACCGGCACCTTGCCGAGCGGCGAGAGCTTCAAGAACCAGTCCGGCTTGTTGGCGAGATCGATATCGATCCGCTCGAAAGGCACGCCCTTCTCCTTCAGCGCGATCACCGCGCGCTGCACGTAAGGGCAAAGCTTGTGGCTGATCAGTTTCAGTGAAGCAGTCATGGCAACGATCCCGGTGGTTAGATGCAATTGCATCCAATATAGATGCACTTGCATTCACACGTCAAGATCGATGCATTTGCATCAACCGAGCGTGATCGTCAGGCAGTAATCTTCAGGGCCTGGCGATCACCCCGCCGGTCATCGGCATCGGCGCGCCCGTGGTTGCCGGATAGGACAATGGCAGGCCTTTCATGCCGCGGACGGCGAGAAAGCCGAAGGCCTGTGCCTCGATGGCGTCGGAGGCCCAGCCGAGCGTCTCGGCCGCCTCGACGGTTGCCGAGCCCACCCGCTCCCGCAGCATGCGCAGCATGGTGAGGTTGCGCGCGCCGCCACCGCAGACGATCCAGCTCCGCGGCCGCCGGGGCAACAGCGGAATGATGCGGGCGATCGCGGCTGCGGTGAAGGCGGTCAGCGTCGCCGCGCCGTCGGCAGGCAGCACGTCGCCGAGCCGCAGGGCCGCAAAATCGTTGCGGTCGAGCGATTTCGGCGGCGGGCTTGCGAAGAACGGCAGCTCCAGCGCCCGCGCGATCCAGGCTTCATCCACCTTGCCGAGGGCGGCGAATTTGCCTTCGGCATCGAACGCCTGGTTCATGGTGCGGTACATGAAATCATCCAGCAACGCGTTGCCGGGGCCGGTGTCGCAGGCGATCAACGTATCATTGCCGTCGATATAGGTGATGTTGGAGACACCACCGATATTGACCACGACGATCGGCCCTTCGCGCTCCAGCGCCTGGGCGAGCGCACGGTGGTAGACCGGCACGAGCGGCGCGCCCTGCCCGCCGGCCTCGACGTCGGCGGCGCGGAAGTCGTACATGACAGGAATATGGATGGTCCTTGCCAGCGCCGGCCCATCGCCGATCTGCACCGTCAGCCGTCGTTCGGGCCGGTGCAGCACGGTCTGGCCGTGGAAGCCGACGATGTCGACGTCCTCCGCCCTCATCCGGTTCTGGGCGAGGAAGGCTGCGACCGCCTCGGCATGGGCCTGCGTCACCGCACGCTCGGCATCGCCCAGAATGCCCGGACGGGCGTCGCGTTGCTGCAGATGCACGGCCTCGCTCAAGGCCTGGCGCAGCAGGTTGCGCTCGGCCGGGCCGTAGGGCCGGTAGCCGGACGGCCCGAACGCCTTTACCTGCTTTCCGTCGGTTTCGATCAGCGCGACATCCACCCCGTCCAGCGAGGTGCCGCTCATCAAACCGAGTGCCGTCAACATCATGGACCAGCGTCCTCAAGAGACCCGCCCTGGCATGCCGATCTTGTGCCAGAGGGACACATCTTATAATGCCAACGCGCCAAGTGGCGGGCGGCCAAACGGGTTCCCACCGAAGACCCTTAAATTGCGCCCGAAACGGTAAACCAAGAATTGTCAGGCACGCCGACAGATGACTGCATTTAAATCGGATTTCCTCAACACCCTGCAGGAACGTGGATTCATCCACCAATGCTCCGATTTCGAGGGGCTTGACGCGCTCGCCGCCAAGGGCGAGGCCACGGCCTATGTCGGCTACGATTGCACCGCCCGTTCGCTGCACATCGGCAATTACCTGACCATGATGATGCTGCACTGGCTGCAGCAGTCCGGCAACAAGCCGATCACCCTGATGGGCGGCGGCACCACCATGGTGGGCGATCCCTCCGGCAAGGATGAGACGCGCGCGATGCGCACCATCGCCGAGATCGAGGCCAACAAGGAATCGATCCGCGGCGTGTTCGCCAAGGTGCTGCGCTACGGCGAGGGCAAGAGCGACGCCGTCATGCTCGACAATGCGGAATGGCTGACCAGACTGAACTGGATCGAGATGCTGCGCGACGTTGGCCGGCACTTCTCGGTTAACCGCATGCTGACCATGGACTCCGTACGCCTGCGCCTCGAGCGCGAGCAGGAGATGAGCTTCATCGAGTTCAACTACATGGTCTGCCAGGCCTACGATTTCGTCGAGCTGGCCAAGCGCACCGGCTGCCGCCTCCAGATGGGCGGCTCGGACCAGTGGGGCAACATCATCATGGGCGTCGATCTCGGCCGCCGCATGGGCACGCACCAGCTGTTCGCGCTGACGACGCCGCTGCTGACGACCGCCTCGGGCGCCAAGATGGGCAAGACCGCGCAAGGCGCGGTGTGGCTCAACGCCGACCAGTTCAGCCCTTACGACTTCTGGCAGTATTGGCGCAACACCGAGGACGCCGACGTCGGCAAGTTCCTGAAGCTGTTCACGACGCTGCCGATGGCCGAGATCAGGAAGCTCGAGGCGCTCGGCGGCTCGGAGATCAACGAGGCCAAGAAGGTGCTCGCGACCGAAGCGACCGCGCTGCTGCACGGTCGCGACGCCGCGAACGAAGCCGCCGAAACCGCGCGCCGCACCTTCGAGGAAGGCGCGCTCGCCGAGAGCCTGCCGACGATAGAAATTCCGCGCGGCGAGCTCGACGCCGGCTTCGGCGTGCTCAACGCCTTCGTCAAGGCCGGCCTCGTCGGCTCCAACGGCGAAGCGAGGCGCCAGATCAAAGGCGGCGGCCTGCGCGTCAATGACGTATCAGTCACCGACGAGAAGATGGCGTTGTCGGCGGGCCATCTGACGCCGGAAGGCGTGATCAAGCTGTCCTTCGGCAAGAAGAAGCACGTGCTCATCAGGCCTGCATAGGCGTATGAGCTTTTCACTGCTTGTCAGGGCGCCACGAAGCGCGCTCCCTGACGGGAATGGACCAGAACACGCCCAGGGAAGCGTCGGGGGAACACGCGCGCAGTGTGCAGCAAGGCGCTGTGCGCACCGCCCTCGTCGTGCTCGGCCTGTGCTTCACGCTGGCTGTTCTTGGCCGGGGCTTGAGCGAGAGCTTCACGGTCTTCCTCAAGCCGATCTCCGAAAGCCTGGGCTGGGATCGCGCCCAGGCCGTCTCGATCTACTCCCTCACCTGGCTCATCAGCGGGCTGACCGCACCCTTGGTCGGGCGCCTGTTCGATCATTCCGGCCCACGCCTCGTCTATGCGCTTGGCTTGCTCCTGCTCGGTTCGGCCTTTCTGATCGCGAGCCATGCGCAAGCGCTCTGGCAATTCCAGCTTTCGATCGGCATCTGCGTCGGCATCGGCGTTGCCTTCATCGGCAATGTGCCCAACTCGATCCTGCTCGGCCGCTGGTTCGGACCACGCCTGCCGACCGCGATGGCGGTGGTCTATTCGGCGATGGGCGGCGGAGTGCTGGCGCTGCTGCCGGCTTCGCAGCTTC
The DNA here is from genome assembly GCF_016031625.1 of Bradyrhizobium agreste. Classification (GTDB taxonomy): domain Bacteria; phylum Pseudomonadota; class Alphaproteobacteria; order Rhizobiales; family Xanthobacteraceae; genus Bradyrhizobium; species Bradyrhizobium agreste. The sequence continues at coordinate 377,541 of NZ_JACCHP010000003.1, forward strand.
TGATCGATCATCTCGGCTGGCGCGAGACCTACCAGGTGTACGGCCTCGCCGCGCTCGGGCTGCTGGTGCCGCTGCTGCTGCTGCCCTGGCGCATGTTCGCGGCCGGCTCGCCGCTCGTCGCCAAGAAGAGCGATCCTGACTTCGTCGACAGCGGCTGGACGCTTGCGAGCGCGATGCGGCACCATGCCTTCTGGGCGCTGTTCTCGACCTTCTTCTTCACTGCAGTCGGCATGTATTCGATCGCGGCGCAGATCGTGGCCTATCTGATCGACGCCGGCTTTCCGCCGCTCCAGGCAGCCACCGCCTGGGGCTTCTCCGGCGTCGTGCTGGTGTTCGGCATGCTCGGCGTCTCCGCGCTGGACGGCCTGATCGGACGCCGGCCGTCGGTGCTGCTCAGCTACGCGATCTCGATCCTCGGCATCATTCTGTTGTGGCTGCTGCAGTACTATCCGAATGTCGTCCTGCTCACCGGCTTCGTCGTCTGCTTCGGCAGCATGATGGGCTCGCGCGGACCGCTGATCAGCGCCACCGCGATGAAGATCTTTCGCGGCAAGCGCGTCGGCACGATCTTCGGCACCATCTCGATCGGCAGCGGCCTCGGCTCGGCCTTCGGCTCATGGAGCGGCGGCCTGATCCACGATGCCACGCACGGCTACAATCTCCTGCTCGTTTTCGCACTTGCGAGCGTGATCCTCGGAATGATTCCGTTCCTGGTCGTCCCTGCTTTGCGGGAATAGGTCTCTTCGAGGTAACCAGCGCAAGTTCGTGTCACCGGGAAACTACTGACGCAGACGACGAAAAAATACGGCTCGTGCGAGACGGAACCCTCAACCTGCGGTGTTTTGTCCGACATGACGAAAATGTCAGCGCGGAATTGATCCGGGGTGGCTTGCGAGGCGGAGCTGAATACGCTCCTAGTCGCGCATTGGATGGAGGGCACAAACACGATGGACTTTCCTTTTCTCGCTCGCTTTCAACCGGTTCTTCTGAGCCTGTTTCGCTTCATCACCGGGCTCTTGCTGTTCCAGTACGGCATCGCCAAGCTGTTCAAGTTCCCGCCTGTGCCAATGTTCGCGAAAGTCGAACTGATGTCACTCTACGGCGCGGCCGGGACGCTCGAGCTGGTGCTTGGCGGGCTGTTGATGATCGGCCTGTTCTCGCGCCTCGCCGCTTTCATCCTTTCGGGTGAAATGGCCTTCGCCTACTTCATGGGCCACATGTTCAGGGGCGAGACGCCAGTTTTCCTGCCGCTGCTCAATGGCGGCACCGCAGCGATCCTGTTCTGCTTCGCCTGCCTCTACCTGTCGGCCGCCGGCGGCGGTCCGATCAGCGTCGATGCCGCGATGGGCAAGGAGAGCGGCGCAGCCGGCGGCGCGTTCGCGCGGCGTTGAGGCGCCCGCAGATCACCTCGCAAGCAGGACGGTACCGGCAGACCCGCCGGTGCCGTCTCAGCGCGCCCCCAGCACGTTCCAGATCAGAACGAGGGCCGCGACGAGCAGCAGAGACATGATGATGCGATGAACGAATCGAGTCATTGCAGGTCCGTCCGGACTCTCTAGCTGCCAAAACCCAAGATCGATCCTCTGGCCTTGAGCCCGTCGGCAGGGCGATTTGCCTGCACCATTGCGCACGCGCCTGCGAACGCTGTCCGCGCGGCGGGCCGTTGCATGCCTCCATTCATGATTGGTAAGAACTTCATGCTACCGGTGCGAGCAACAACAACCATTCCGTAGGGGCTGTGATGAAGCTGCTGAGTCATCTGAAGATCCGTACCAAGCTTGCCAGCATGGTCTGCCTTGCGGCTCTCACGGTCACAGCCATCATCGGCGTATCGGCCGTGCTCAGCAAGAGCCGCATGATGGAGGACCGCGTCCAGCAGATGCGGACCGCCGTCGAGCTCCTCTACAACTACGCCCAAGCGCTCCAGGACGAGGTGACCGCCGGCAAGCTGACGCCGGCCGAGGCCAAGAGCCTGTTCCACCAGCGCGGCCGCCGCATGAACTTCAACGGCAACCAAGGCTATCCGGTGGTTTACAATCCGGATGGCTCACTGGTCGTGAACGGCGCCAATCAGCAGCTCGAAGGCAAGATCACCGGCGCCAAGGATTCCAACGGCGTGCTGATCGCCGACGCCATCATCAAGGCCGGCAGCGAGACTGCGCAGGGCGGCGTCACCTCCTATCTCTATCCCCGTCCCGGCCAGACCGAGCCGCTCCGCAAGACCGTGTTCGCGCGCAAGTTCGCGCCCTGGAACGTGATCATCAGCTACGGCCTCTATGTCGACGACATCGACGCCGACGTGCGCGCCTTGACGCTGGAGCTTGGCGCCATCGGCATCGGCCTGATGCTGCTGATGGCGGCGCTGTCCTGGCTGATCGCCCGCGACGTGCTCGGCGCGCTCGACCGTCAGAAGAACCGCATGCAGGCGATTTCCGAAGGCGCCATCGACAAGCCGGTCGAGGAGACCGACCGCGGCGACGAGATCGGCCGCATGGCCGAGACGCTCGAAGTCCTCAGGCAGACTGCGCTGACGGCCCGCACGCTGGAGGCCGAGCAGGTCGCGGCCAAGGCGCGCAGCGAGCAGGAGAAGCGCGAGGCCCTGATCGCCCTTGCCGACCGCTTCGATGCCTCCGTCGGCCAGCTCGTCGGCCTGATGGCCTCTGGCTCCGGTGAATTGGAGACCACTGCCAAGTCGATGTCGTCGACCGCCGAAGGTACCAATCGCCGCGCCGCCTTGGTCGGCTCGGCCGCCACCGAAGCCAGCCAGCGCGTCCAGACCGTCGCCGCTGCCGCCGAGGAGCTCTCCTCTTCCATCACCGAGATCAGCCGGCAGGTTGCGCAATCCGCCGAGGTCACCGGCCGCGCGGTGGACAGCGCCCGCCGCACCGACACCATCGTGCGTGCGCTGTCCGACGGCGCCCAGCAGATCGAGCACGTCGCCGAATTGATCTCCATCATCGCGGCGCAGACCAACCTGCTCGCCCTCAACGCCACCATCGAGGCCGCCCGCGCCGGCGAAGCCGGCCGCGGCTTTGCCGTCGTCGCCTCCGAGGTGAAGTCGCTGGCGAGCCAGACCGCGGAAGCCACCCGCGAGATCGGCGACAAGATCGCCCAGATCCAGGGCGCGACCAGGGAAGCGGTCGATGCCATCGGCGGCATCACCGCCACCATCGAGGAGGTCAGCCGCATCGCGACCTCGATCGGCGCGGCCATCGAAGAGCAAGGCGCCGCCACCGCCGAGATCGCCCGCAGCGTATCCCAGACCGCGGAGGCGACCAAGGAGGTCACCACCAATATCGGCGGCGTCTCGACCGCCGCGAACGAGACCGGCAATGCCGCCGGCATGGTGCTCGCAGCAGCCTCGAACCTCTCCAAGCAGGCCGACCAGCTCTCCGGCGAGGTCGGAACGTTCCTGAAGGGCGTGCGCGCGGCCTAACGCGCCACTCCAGTCTCAAAACGTTTGGCGCGAAAGCGTCGCCACATTCGTCATGGCCGGGCTTGTCCCGGCCATCCACGTTTTTAACCGCGCCGCACGAAGAACGTGGATGCCCGGGACAAGCCCGGGCATGACGAGCACCTGGGAATGTGGGTGGTTACCGCCGCGCGAGGGTGCAACCGTTCGACAGCTGGCGGGTCGAGCCGTCGTGCGACTGCGACGGGAATTCCTCGAACGGCGAGTTCTGCTTGCCGGTGTTGAACTCGAATATCTTGCGGAACAGGCCCGGCGCCATCGCCGAGATCGGATTGACGCGCATCACGGGCGCGGCCGGCGTGCCGACGACCTCGTAGGTCACGCCGATCAGCCCCTCGTTGTTGCCGCCGCCGAGGAAGATGCCGAACAGCGGGATCTGGCCGAAGATGTTGTTGACCCCGTACATCGGCACGAAGGTGCCGCTCATGCAGACCTGGTTGCCGGGATAGTCGATCGAGCCCTCGATAGTGGCGCCGATCATCGGCCCCTTGACCACGCCATCGCGGATCGTGAGCGCGCCGTTCTGCCGGGTGAACTCGGCGCGCAGCGCGCTGAAGGAGACGCCGTTTCCGGTCCCGTTGGGCGCGCCGGCAGCCACGCGCTCCAGCTGCGCCTCGCCCTTCACCGTGAAGTCGCGCACGTTGATGAGGCCTTCACGCGCCGTGTTCGGCTCGGAGGTCGGCGGCTCCATCGCAACCACCATCTGGCCGCCGACCGCCTTGGTGTAGGTGTCGGTGAAGCGCAGCAGCGCGCCGGCATCGTTGGTCTGGAGATAAATCACCTCGCGGTTGCCTTGCGCGCGGCCGCCACGCAGATCGGCAGCGACAGGCGTGTCGCGGCCGACCTTGCCGCTCAACGTGAACGCCTTGATGGCACCATTGCGCTTCGACATCTTGGCATCGAGGCTACGCATGGCCTCGCCGTTGAAGCCGGCGACGGCACCGAGCTTCACGTCGATGTCGAAATCGACGTTCTTCAACTTGTTCTTGTCGTCCTTGGAATTGCCTGAGATCGCCGACTTCAGGAAGCCGCGGCCGTCGAACACGTCGCCGCGCATCGTGCCGCGCACCACGCCGTCCTGGCTGCGCTCCACTCTGAGCGAGGCCTTGTCGCCGTCGGACGGCGAATAGGTCGGGAAGTTCGCATTCACGAGATCGCCGTTCGCGTCGAGCTCGAGCGAGCCCTTGATCGAGGCGCCGCCACCTTCGATGACGATGTCCTCGAAACGCGTCGATTGCGCCGTCGGCACCACCTTGAAGCTGGCCTTGCCGGACTTGCCCGGCAGCTTGACCCAGCCGGGCAGGATGTTGTCGAGCTTGAGCGAGGTCAGGTCGGCCTCGACGCCGAGCTTCGTCGCCTGATCCGCGCTGCTCGCGATCTTGCCCGACAGCTTGATCGGCAACGATCCGCTGACGGCGGGGCTGAGATCGAAGCCGAGCCGCGAGCGGCTGGCATCGTCCAGCGTCGCCTGCAACCTGACGTCCGCGTCGCCCTCGGCCGGCTTGCGATAATCGAGCGAGGCCGCCTGGCCGTTGATCTTGACCTCGCCCTTGACCTGATAACCCTGGTTGTTGGCGACGATCTTGAGGTTGTTGGCTTCCAGTTTCTGGTTCATCACCAGCTTGTCGGCGGCAAAACCGTTGAGATCGGCGGTGACGGCGTAGGTCGTGTCGGCCTTGGTCAGCTCGCCCTTGACCGGCATGCCGAGCTGGATGTTCGCCGCGAACGTTCCCTTGCTGGTGTTGGGATCGACGACGGTCGCCGACAGGTCGCTCAGCCGATCATTGGCGAGCATTTCAGCGGCCGCAGGCACCGGGCCCTCGACACGGAATCTGCTCCGCGACGGTGACGGCTTGGGCGCCATGTCGGGCACCTCGAACACGAAGTCGGAGATCGTGACCTTGCGGCCGGCAGGCGTATCGGCAATCCCCTGCCCGATGTTGACGGTCGCGGTCCGTCCGGTCACGCGCGCCTTCAGGTCGGCATCGCGCACCACTGGCATGCCGTCCACGGGCCGCACCGCAACGCCGCTCGCCACGATATTGACCGACAGGCCGTCGTCCGGAATGGGCGGGCCCTTGCGCGGCAGGTTCCTGGTCGGCGAGTTGACGCCGATCTCGATGCGCTGGAGCGTGCCGCGCTCGATCCGTTCGATCACCCATTCACGCAATTCGGGGACGATCAGCGTCGGCCACATTCGCTTCAAGGCGGAGGCCGACATCGGCGTGCCCGCAAAGCCGAGGGTGAGCCGCGGCTCGCCGGAATAGTCGAGGGCACCGGTGCCGGCAACGCCGATCTCGCCGTTGGAGACGTCGGCCTGCGTCAGCAGGATGCGCTTGTGGTCGGTGTCGAAGCGGAAGCCGATCGCAATGCGGTTGAAGACGAGCGGCGGCTCGTTGTCGATGCCGCCGAGCAGGATCGACCCGCCGCTGAAGCCGAGCTGCCAGTCGTTGATCTTGCCGTTGGGCGGCTCGAGATGCGCCAGAAGCGTCAGGCGGTTGGCGCCGGAGAGGATCTTGAACGGCGCGACCAGCACCCGCCGGTTCGCATCCCACTCGACATTGATCTCGGCCGAGTCGATGGCCATGGGGTAATCGGGCGTGTCGGTGTCAATGATGTTGCCGGTGCCCATAGTGATCTTGCCGCGGAAGAAGGTCGGCACGCCGTCGCGGCCGAGCTCGCCCTTGAGCTCGCCCGTCAGCGGCAGGTCGGCGGTGTAGGTGAGGTCCTTCACCCGCAGCGCCAGCAGGATGTTGGAGGTCGAGACCTTGTCTGCCTTGATGTCGACCGAGCGCACGCCGTTCTCGGCCGGGCCGATCGTGGCGCGCAGCATCCACGGGCGCGCGCCCTCCTCGCCGAGGCTGAGCGCGACGCCGCCGCGGCTCGGACGGCGCAGGCTGAGCGTGATGTTCTCGAACGACCATTTGCTGCCGCGCTGCTGATCGTCGACGATCAGGACGCCGTTCTTCAGACCGATCTCGTTGAGGTTCTGACCGTCGAGGCCGGTCATGCTCAGGCTGTCGAGCCAGTCGAGGCCTTGCAGGATGCCGCTCTGCGCAGTCGCCTGCGGTGCGGCCTGCGATGCGTCCGGGCTCGCAGGCGCGGTCGCGAATGGCGGCGGGGGGACACCGCTGCGCGGGAATGTCGGCGGCAGGCCCGCGTCCTTCTTGGACGCGACACCGGTCGCCAGCGGCTTTGCGGTGTCGCCGGCGGACACGGTGACGGTGCCGTCAGGCGCAATGCGGATGGCGAGCTCGGCATCGACGAGGTTGAGGCTCTCGGCCCGCAGGTGCCCCATCAGGAGGGCCGCGCCCGACAGCTTCACTTCGGCCTTCGGCGCGCTGGCGACCACGGCATGATCGCGGTCGCGAACGATGATGTCTCGGATGCGAACGGCGATACGGACCCGCCCAGCCCGCTCGATCTGAGTGCCGCCGACCTCAACCGTGTTGCCGTGGCCGATATTGTCCTCGATCGCGGCTGCGAGCCACGGCGTCGCGATGTCCAGATTGATCGGACCGGCGCCGAGCCGCCACCACAGCGCACCGAAACAGCCGACGAAAATGACGATGACGGTGGCGACGGCCACGGCCATGCGCTTCAGCCAGCGACCCCCACCGGCCCAGCGGCGCAGCGCGCCGAATCCGCCACCGAAGCGAAGGAAGCCCGAACCGGAATGCGCCAGCAACCGGCGCGCGCGATGGCGCGCCGCCGCTTCCTGATCCGGATCCCAGTCGGCGTCGTCCCATTCCTGCGGCTCAAATTGGCCGCCGCGCCGATCAAGATCCCGGTTGTAGTCCTGGGGCGACGTATTCCTTGCCATTGCCTCTCGATACAGGCGCCCGTCAGAGGATTGAGCGCCGCCGGGACCGCAGCCGTTCGCGGGAAGTGCAACTCCCTGCGCCGGCACTGCCGCCATACCTCGAATATTCCTGCTGTTCGTCATTTCGCCCCGGGAGCGCGTTCAACGAGCAGTGGGGTGGTGCGTGGAATTCCTTGTAACCATACTCCGGCGTGGTCAGACTTGCCCACCCAAGGGCGCGATTCCGGCTCGCCGGACAAGAGCTGCAATACCGCTTCGGTTGACCTGCCGAAAGCGTCGAAAGGAAGGCGTATGTCCAAGAAATCCCGAAAGAAATCGTCCAAAACGCCCTCCGGCAGTCCGACCGCGAAAAAGAAGTCCGCAAAAACGCGGGCATCGACTCAGACAAGGTCCGCGAAAACGCAGCGGACACCGGCACGCAAATCAGCCGTGACCATAGCAAAAGCAGGATCACATAAGGCCGCATCGAAACAGTTAAAATCCTCCAAATCGGCCTCCTCTCCGGCTGCGGCGAAGTCCGGCCTGGCCGAGGGCGAAAAGGCGCCCGCCTTCCGCCTGCCGCGCGACGGCGGCGACGTGGTCACGCTGGCGGACTTTGCCGGCCGAAAGCTGGTCCTGTTCTTCTACCCCCGCGCCGACACTCCCGGCTGCACGCGGGAGGCGATCGACTTCACGCGCCTGGCCGACGCCTTCGCTGCCGCCGGCACCGCGGTCCTTGGCATCTCCGCCGATCCGGTCAAGACCCAGGAGAAATTCCGCGACAAGCACAAGCTCGGAATTCCCCTCGTCTCGGACGAGACTCACGAGATGCTGGAGGCCTATGGCGCTTGGGGCGAAAAGTCCATGTACGGCAAGAGCTTCCTTGGAATTATTCGCACCACAGTTTTGGTCGGGGCGGACGGTAAGGTGGCGCGGATCTGGCGCAATGTCCGGGTCGACGGCCATGCCGACGAGGTGCTGGAGGCGGCAAGGAGCCTTTAACCAATCCTTTCAATTCGCGCGTTCCCATTTGCGGAAAATTAACCATGAGCAGCCCAGATTGCTGCGGCAATTGAGCCGCAAGGAACCCATCCGACCGGCGCGGGAGTGCCGATGTCGAAAAGTTCTGCCCAATATTCGCAGTACCCCCAACATCATCCTCACGACCACGGACGGGCCTTCCAGCGCCGTCCAGCTGCCCCGGCGGCGGTGACCGCGATTCCCCTGCCCGCCACCGACGATGCCTACACCATCGTTCATGCCGGCAAGCAGGTCCGCTTCGGGCCCGTGGTGTTCTGGATCGTGGTCGGCACCGTGGTGCTGCTCGGGCTGTGGTCGGCCGCCACAGCCACCTATTTCGCGTTCCGTGACGACGTCCTGACCCGGCTGATCGCCCGCCAGGCCGAGATGCAATACGCCTATGAGGACCGCATCGCCGAGCTGCGCGCCAAGGTCGACCGCGCCACCAGCCGCCAGCTGCTCGACCAGGAACAGTTCGACCAGAAGCTCGACCAGATCATGAAGCGCCAGACGGCGCTGGAGTCCCGGGCAACGGCGCTCGGCGCCATGCCCGACGTGACCGGCTCGATCCCCCGCTCTGCCCCGCAGCGCGGCGATTCAAGCCAGACCACGCCAAAACCGTCGCCGATCAGCGACACCGTGATCTTCGTGGCGCCGCCGGATCGCGAAGCGCGGCTCGAGTCGCGCGCGCCGAGCGTCGTGGCAGCGCCGACCAGCCAGTTCGCCAAGAACCAGGGTTTCGACAACGTGCTGGTCCGGCTCACGACCTCGCTTGACCAGGTCGAGCGGCGCCAGATGGCGACGCTCAGCGCCGTCGAGGAAAGCATGGATTCGCGCATGCGCCGGATGCGCAGCGTGGTCAGCGATCTCGGCCTGAACCTTTCCCATCTCGAAGCCGCCGTGCCGCGCAGTGCGATGGGCGGACCGTTCGTCCCCGTCAAGCTGACGGCGAATGCCGGACCATTCGAGAAGCAGCTCCATCGCATCCACACCACGCGTGCCGAGATGGACCGTCTCAACCGCACGCTGGCGCTGGTGCCCTACCGCAAGCCCGTTATCGGCGAGGTCGAGTTCACCTCGGGCTTCGGTGTGCGCAGCGATCCTTTCCTGGGCCGGCCCGCGATGCACACCGGCCTCGATTTCCGCGCCGCCAGCGGTGACCCCGTCCGCGTCACCGCCTACGGCAAGGTGGTTTCCGCCGGCTGGTCCGGCGGCTATGGCCGCATGGTCGAGGTCGACCACGGCAACGGGCTTTCGACCCGCTACGGCCATCTCTCCGAGGTCAACGTCAAGGTCGGCGAGGTCGTGAAGATCGGCCAGGTCATTGGCCTCGTCGGCTCGACCGGCCGCTCCACCGGTCCGCATCTGCACTATGAGACTCGCATCGAAGGTGAAGCGGTGGATCCGCAGAAATTCTTGCGCGCCGGCGTGCGGCTCAGCGCGGGCTGAGGCCGCGGCGCAGCAGGCAAAGCGCACGCCCGTCGATCACGAGCAGCGCGCTGCCGATGACGATTGCGCCCGCGATCTCGCGGCTCGAGATCGGCTCACCCAGCACCAGCCAGCCCAACAGGATGGCGGTGACGGGAATGAGCAGCGTCACCAGCATCACATTGCCCGCACCCGAGCGCCGCACGATCTGAAAGAAGACGATGTAGGCGAGCGCCGTCGAAAGCGCGGAGAGGCCGAGCACAGCGAGCCAGGTCGTGGGGCTCGGGATCGGGAGCTGCCATGGCTGCTCCACCAGGCCAGCGACGACAGCCATCATCACGGTGGATGCCATTAATTGAAACGTTGCAGTCCCAAGCGGCAGAGAGTCCTTCAGCAATCGCCGCGCCGCCAGCGCCGCAAAGCCGTAGCTCAGTGCGCCGCTGAGGCAGAGCACGATGCCGAACCCCTGCCCCGGCCTTGTCTCGAAGCCCCATCCGCGCAGAAGGATCACGCCGGCGAGGCCCATCGCAACCCCGGCCAGGCGGCGCATCTGCAAGGCTTCCTCGCCCGCTGCAATCATGACGACGACCGTGAACATCGGCGTGGTCGCGTTCAGGATCGAGGCCAGCCCACTCGGAATGAAAGTCTGGCCGATCACGATTAGCGAGAACGGGACGACGTTGTTGAGCAGCCCGATCGCGATGAACGGCCCCCAGTCCGCCCAGCTCTTGGGAAAGCCGATGCCATGTGCGCGCAGCAGCGGCAGCAGCATGGCCGCACCGAGCGCCACGCGCAAAAACACCAGTGTCAGCGGCGGCAATTCCCGCAAGGCCGCGCCGTTGAAGAAGAACGAGCCGCCCCAGAGGATCGAGAGCACGGCAAGCAGCGACCAGTCGCGCGCGTCGATCCGGTTGTCATTGGCGGGCATGGGGTCTTACCTCCGCCCCATCGCCTAGAAGGGTGCGATCAATGTCGCCACCCGATTTCTGAGGAGGTACCGGTCTGCAAAACCGATGCTTGGCGCGAAAGGGGTGACCCGAGGCGGTCACCAGTTGGTGCGGTGTCGCTAGGACGGCTTCTTCGGCCGCGACACCAGCTCGATCATCCTGCCTTCATCATCGTCGGGCATTGCCACCTTCGCCTGCGCGTAGGCCTCGACCGCGGCGCGTGCCACCAGCGGCTTGCCCGCGAGCAGGCTCTCGGCGAGCTTCACCGCATAGGCCGCATCCTTGTGCCGGAGCGCTGCCGTGAAGGTCGCGCCGGAAAAATCGCGGGCGACCATACGCTTGGAGTGGCGCGCTACCTGCGGGCTTGCGGCGACGCCCGCCTGGATCGAGTCCAGCACCAGGTTCATGTCGAGCCCGGCCTGCTCGGCAATCGCAAGGCCCTCGGCGAGGCCGGCGATCTGGATCGCGCCCATGAGATTGTTGATGAGCTTGTAGACCGTGCCGGAGCCGACCGCGCCGAAATGGCGGATGGTCGTGCCGATCGGCGTCAAATACGGCCGCGCGCGCTCGAGATCGGCCGCGTCGGCGCCGACCAGAAGCGTCAACGTCCCGGCTGCCGCCGCGTCCGGCAATCCCGTCACGGGGCAGTCGATGTAAATCAGCCCGCGCGCATTGAGCTCGCGCCCCATCTCGCGGGCGTGGTCATAAGAGACGGTGGAGCATTCGATTGCGATGGTCCCGGCCTTCGCTGTCTTCGCCGCTCCTTGCGGCCCCAGCCAAACCGCGCGCGAAGCTTCATCGTCGGCGACCATGGTCACGACCGCGTCGGCATCGATCGCGGCATCTTCCGGCGAGGTCGCCCAGATCGCGCCGCGCGCGATCAAGTCCTCGGCCTTTGCCTTGCTGCGATTCCAGACCGTCACCGTGAAGCCGGCATCGAGATAGCGGCCGGCCATGCCATGGCCCATCCGCCCAAGCCCGATGAAGGCGACGCGGGGCATGGCTAGTCCACGTCCTCGACGTCACCGGCGGTGGTGCCGAAGGCACGCTGCGCCAGCGTCGCGGCCATGAACTCGTCGAGATCGCCGCCGAGCACGCCCGCGGTATCAGAGGTCTGCACGCCCGTGCGCAAATCCTTCACCATCTGATAGGGCTGCAGCACGTAGGAGCGGATCTGGTGGCCCCAGCCGATATCGGTCTTGGCGGCCTGGTCGGCGGCGGCCTTCTCCTCGCGCTTCTTCAGCTCGATCTCGTACAGACGCGCGCGCAGCATGTCCCAGGCCTGCGCCCGGTTCTTGTGCTGCGAGCGGCCGGCTTGGCAGACCACCGCGACGCCGGTCGGGATATGCGTCAGGCGCACCGCGGATTCGGTCTTGTTGACGTGCTGGCCGCCGGCACCGCCCGATCGCATCGTGTCGACGCGGACGTCGGATTCCTTGATGTCGATCTTGATGCTGTCGTCGATGACGGGGAACACCTGTACGCTCGAGAACGAGGTGTGCCGCCGCGCGTTGGAATCGAACGGCGAGATGCGCACGAGGCGGTGCACGCCGGCTTCGGTCTTCAGCCAGCCATAGGCGTTGTGCCCGGAAACCTGGATGGTCGCCGACTTGATGCCGGCCTCTTCGCCTTCGGATTCTTCGAGGTACTCGACCTTGAAGCCGTGCGTTTCGGCCCAGCGCGTGTACATGCGCAGGAGCATCTGCGCCCAATCCTGGCTCTCGGTGCCGCCGGCACCGGCATGGACTTCGAGATAGGAATCGAAGCGGTCGGCTTCGCCGGACAGCAGCGCCTCGAGCTCGCGCCGCGCCACTTCCTTCTTGAGATTTTTCAGCGCGGCTTCGGCTTCGGCAACGACACCGTCATCGCCCTCGGCCTCGCCGAGCTCGATCATGCCGATGTCGTCTTCGAGCTCCTGCTCGACCTTGCCGATGCCCGAGAGCGCATCCTCCAGCGAGGTGCGCTCCTGCATCAGCTTCTGGGCTTTCTGGGGGTCGTTCCAGAGGTTGGGATCTTCTGCGAGCTTGTTCAGCTCGGCGAGGCGCGCCGTCGATTTCTCGACGTCAAAGATGCCTCCTCAGCAGCCCGACCGACTGCTTGATCTCTTCTACCAACCGTTCGATTTCGGCGCGCATGTCGTTCTCTGGTCTCGCGGAATTGAATCGCGTTTCGGGGCATGTAGCGGCGGCAGCGCGAAAGCGCAACCGCCCCCTCGTGCGGATCAGGTGTTATCCGCTACCACAATCCGCCGGTGCCCGGCCGCATGAGGAAACCGGAATCCGGCTGTTGCTGGTAGGTCGGCATGCCGCCGCGCCCGTCGGCGTCGGCCACGCCGATGACGGAGTAATTATCCGGCGGCGCCGTGCCCGGCTTGAAGGCTTCGAGGATGGTTCCGCCGGTCTCGCCGGGGCCTGCACGCATGCCGGTCTTGGCGACGACGCGGACGAGCTTGATGCCGGCCGGCACCTTGAACGGAACGGCGGGCTTGTCGGCGAGCGCGAGCTTGAGGAAATCGCGCGCGATCGGAGCGGCCAGATGGCCACCGGTTGCGGCGTTGCCTTTGCCGAGCGGACGCGGCTTGTCGTAACCCATGTAGATGGCGACGGCGACGTCGGGCGAGAAGCCGACGAACCAGGCGTCCTTGGCCTCGTTGGTGGTGCCGGTCTTGCCGGCGACGGGCTTGCCGACCTCCTTGACCACGGTCGCGGTGCCGGCCTGGACCACGCCTTCCATCAGCTCGGTGATCTGATAGGCGGTCATGGAATCCAGCACCTGCTCGCGCCGGTCGATCAGCTGCGGCTCGGGCTGGTTCTTCCAGCCCCCCGGCGCATCGCAGCCGCGGCATTCGCGCTGGTCGTGCTTGAAGATGGTGCGGCCGTAACGGTCCTGGATGCGGTCGATCAGCGTCGGCTTCACGCGGCGGCCGCCATTGGCGAGCATCGAGTACGCCGTGACCATGCGCATCGCTGTCGTCTCGCCGGCGCCGAGCGCGTAGGAGAGATAGTTCGGCAGCTCGTCATAGACGCCAAAGCGGCGGGCATATTCGCCGATCAAGGGCATGCCGATGTCCTGCGCGAGGCGCACCGTCACCGTATTGAGCGACTGCCGCAGCGCATTGCGCAGCGTCACCGGTCCCTGGAATTTGCCGGAGGAGAAGTTTTCCGGGCGCCACACGCCGGCCCCCTGGCCCTGATCGATCTCGATGGGCGCGTCGAGCACGACGGTCGAGGGCGTATAGCCGTTGTCGAGCGCGGCCGAATAGACGATCGGCTTGAACGATGAACCCGGCTGCCGGTAGGCCTGCGTCGCGCGATTGAACTGGCTCTGGTCGAACGAGAAGCCGCCGACCATCGCGAGCACGCGGCCGGTCCAGGGGTCCATTACCACCATCGCGCCGGAGACTTCCGGAATCTGGCGAAGCCGGTACTGGCCCTCGACCGGGTGCCCGTCCTTGTAGAGCGGATCGGCATAGATCACGTCGCCGGGCTGGAGCACCTGCGACACCGCGGTCGGCGTCTTGCCCTTGGCGTTGCCTTGAGCGGCCCGCGCCCAGCGCACGCCGTCGACCGTGACGATGCCGGTCTCGCGCTGCTTGCTGACGGCCCCGCCAAGCTCGCGGCCCGGCTGGAAGCCGATGCGCGCCGACTGGTCGCTGGTCTCGAGCACCACCGCCATGCGCCACGGTGAGATGTCGGACAGCGACTTGATCTCGGCGAGCTTCACGCCCCAGTCGCCCGAAATGTCGAGCTTGCTGATGGCGCCGCGATAACCCTGCTGCTCGTCGTAGTTCACCAGACCTGTGACCATGGCCTTGCGTGCCATGACCTGGATCTTCGGATCAAGCGTGGTGCGAACCGACAGGCCGCCCTCGTAGAGCTTCTTCTCGCCGTAGCGCTCGAAAATATCGCGGCGGACTTCCTCGGCGAAATATTCGCCGGCAAAGGTGTGGGCGCCGTTGGAACGGCTGGTGACGGCGAGCGGCTCCTTGCGCGCCTTGTCGGCGTCGGCCTGCTTGATCCAACCGTTCTCGACGAGACGGTCGATCACGTAATTACGGCGCTCGACGGCGCGGTCGCGGTTGCGGACCGGATGCAGCGTCGCCGGCATCTTCGGCAGCGCCGCCAGATAGGACGCTTCCGCAACCGTCAGCTCGTTCACCGACTTGTCGAAATAGACCAGCGAGGCCGCCGCGATGCCGTAGGCGCCGAGGCCGAGATAGATCTCGTTGAGATACAGCTCGAGAATCTTGTCCTTCGAATAGGTCTTCTCGATGCGCATCGCCAGCAAGGCTTCCTTGATCTTGCGGGCAAAGGAGACCTCGTTGGTGAGCAGGAAGTTCTTGGCGACCTGCTGGGTGATCGTGGACGCACCCTGCGGACGGCGGTTGGAGCCGTAGTTCTGCAGATAAAGCAGGCCTGCGCGCGCCATGCCGGTGTAGTCGATGCCGCCGTGCTCGTAGAAATTCTTGTCCTCGGCCGCGAGGAACGCGTTGATCACGAGCTTCGGCACCGCCTGGATCGGCAGATACAGCCGCCGCTCCTTGGCGTATTCGCCGACCAGCGAACCGTCGACCGCGTGCACACGCGTCATCACCGGCGGCTCGTAATCCTGAAGCTGAGAGTAGTCCGGCAAGTCCTTGGAGAAATGCCAGATCAGGCCTGCCACGGCCCCGACACCGACAAGGAACACCACTGTTCCCGCGGCGAACAGGAAGCCCATGAACCGCACTAGCAAGCGCATTATCTGTTTATCCGTTCAAACTCTGGATCAGCCCAGTATCAGCCCCATGGGACCTAAAAACTGGCACCCCAAACTGGCGCCAACCTCACGTCGCGAATTCACCGGCTTACGCAATCACATCGAGGCCGGACTTAAGACGCTTGCCGAACGGGATTCTCGCCGATTCCGGAACCCCCTACCGGTTTCTATAAAGCGTCCGCTGTGGCCAAACTAGGGCCTTCGGGTCTGCAAGAACAAACAAGAACAAACCGGTTCAGTTCGACGTCCCGGCGGTGGCCATCCGTTTGGTCAAAAATCCGTCGATCGCCTGCGCCATCGAGCCCACGGCGCGGGACCGCCAGCCCTCTGAGACCAGGTGCTCGAGATCCCCCTTGTTGGAGACGTAGCCGATCTCGACCAGCACCGATGGCACGTCGGGCGCCTTCAGGACGCGGAAGCCGGCAGATTTCAGGGGATGCTTGTGCATCCGCACCGTCTGCTTCATTTCGCTCATCAAAAGGCGGGCGAAACGGTTTGAAAAGGTGCGGGTTTCGCGCTGCGTGAGGTCGATCAGGATGTCGGCGACGTCGGTCGGCTCCTCCGCGAGGTTGAAGCCGGCGATCGCATCGGCCCGGTTCTCGGCATCCGCCAGCCGCTGGGCCTCGGCGTCGGAGGCCTTGTCGGAGAGCGTATAGATGGTCGCGCCTTGCGCATCGCCCTCGGCCCGCGGCAGCGCATCAGCGTGGATCGAGACGAACAAGGCCGCCTTCAGATTGCGGGCGATCCTGGTGCGGTCATTGAGGGGAATGAAGGTGTCGTCGTCCCGCGTCATGACCACGCGGTACTTGCCGGCCTTCTCCAGCTTGTCGCGGAGCGCCAGGCCGAACGCCAGCACCAGGTTCTTTTCGCTCTCGCCGCTCGACTGCGTCCCGTTGTCGATGCCGCCATGGCCGGGATCGATCACCACCACCGGGCGACCATCAGCCTTCTGCTGCCCGGCATCCGGGGCTGGCGCGCTGGGAACCGTGGCAGGCGGCGCTTCTGCGATCGCGGGCCGCAGCTCGGGACGGTTCTCGGGGGCAAGCGAGGACACGAAGGCGGTGCGGTCGACCTCCTCCAGTTCGAGCACGAGCCGCGCCGGCTGGCCGTTGGCCGCCTCCAGCACATAGGAATTGGCGATCTTCGCCGGCCCGGTCAGGTCGAACACGATTCGCGAGCCGCCCGGCATGACGAGCCCGTAGCGGAACGCCTTGACCAGCCCCCGCCCCCCAGTTCCAGTCCCGGCGGGCAGCTGAAAATTCACCTGCGGCACGTCCACCACCACACGATAGGGGTCGGCCAGCGTGACGGCGCGGAAGGTGACGGTCTGGTCGAGGTCGAGGATGAAGCGGGTCTGCTTGCCGTCGCCGGCCAGCCGCGCGGCCGAGGCGACCGGAAAATTCGCCGCGACGGCAGCAGGTTGCGGCCGGCTTTCCGCAGCGATCAGGCGCGAGGAATCAGCACACGGCAATGCCGCGATGCACAGCAACACGCCCCCCAGCAAAATCCGTCGATTTGTGCGGCTCGCCACCGATTCCGTGCCTCCGAGCAGCTCTCTTAACGCAATAGAACCACAGGGTTAATCGATCCTAAATGACAGAAGCGCGAAACTCGCCGACTGTGACCGCCGTGCGACGCTCCCTTGCACGAATGGCTCATTCCTCGTATGTACGGAATGCTGACGGCCGATATTTCCGGTTGTGTCGCATTCAGCCTCCCGGTGCAGCGCCGGAACTCTCAACGTTTGAGAATTCCAGCGTTTTCCGTTTCCCTCTAAGACCAGCGCGGTGCGCGGCAGCGAGGTGAAGCGGGTCAAGCCCCGACGGCGGACGGTCTCGGGTTACCACTCATGTTGCCGGGACGGTTCTGACAGCGGCGTAACCAATTACCCGCGCCCTTGATCCCAAGGGGGCGGTTCGTGATCCCAAGGCGAGCGCGCTCGCGCCGTGCCTGGCCAGCAGCAACTGATTGAAGGGCGGCCTCGCCGCCCAGTGTTTCATACGGGCCGACGCTTGATGCGCCAGACTATGCCGACGAAATCTGAAGGAGCATTCGCGACGCTGCGGAGTGACAATCCCGCGCGTCGCAATGGTCCTGAAGCTTCCGGTTCGGCAAGGCGCGAGAGACGGCGCTTCGGCCTTCCTCTCACCCCCGAATCAGGTGGACCGTCGCGTCACCCGGCGGCGCGGTACGCGCCCACGGCTTATCGCGTCCGCCGCCGCCAAGAGTTAAGACATGCCCAACAAGATGTTGATCGATGCCACCCACCCGGAAGAGACCCGGGTCGTCGTGGTCCGCGGCAATCGCGTCGAAGAGTTTGATTTCGAGACCGCGCAACGCAAGCAGCTGCGCGGGAATATCTACCTCGCCAAGGTCACAAGGGTCGAACCCTCGCTCCAGGCCGCCTTCGTCGAATATGGCGGCAATCGCCACGGCTTCCTCGCCTTCAGCGAAATCCATCCCGACTACTACCAGATCCCGGTCGCCGACCGGCAGGCGCTGATCGAGGCCGAGGAACAGGCCCATCGCGAGGCCGAGGAAGAGAGCGAGAATCGCTCGCACGGGCGTCGCCGCTCGCGCCACCGCAACGCCCGCCGACGCGGTCATGGCGAGCGCGTGCGCAGCGACATCGTCGAGGGCCTTGAGGCCGGCGCCGATCCCGCCGCCCAGCCGGTCGAAGGTGCCGCGCTGCCGGAGCATGCCGAGGGCACCCTGCACGAGGGCGAGCATCTGCATACCGATGCGGAGCATCACGGCGAGCACGAGGGCCACGATCACGATCATGGCGACCATGATCATGACGAACATCGTCATGCCCACGATGACGAGAACCATCACGCTCACGATGATGCCCACGGCCGCGCGGACGAGCGCGATCATCACGATCATGATCACGCCGACGAGACGCCCGCGCCCGTCGCGGCGGTCGGCGCCGAGCCCGCGGTCGAGACCGTTGCCGAGCCGCAGCCGGCGCCAACCTTCGAGACTCCCGCTCCCGAAGCTCAGCCCACGGAAGCGCAGGCGGAGCCTCTGGCCGAAGCCGTGGCATCGGCCGAGCCGGCCGATGCCGTCTACGCCGCCGGCGAAAGCACTGAAGCCCCGCATGCGGACGCCGTGGAGGCAGCCGACGAGGACGACGATGAGGACGAGGACGGCGAGGATGCCGAAGAGGAAGTCGTCGAATCCGTCGGCGGCGACGACGTGCTGGAGGAGGTGCCGGAGCGCACCTTCCGCCCGCGCCGTCAATACAAGATCCAGGAAGTCATCAAGCGCCGCCAGGTGATGCTGGTTCAGGTCGTCAAGGAAGAGCGCGGCAACAAGGGCGCGGCGCTGACGACCTACCTGTCGCTCGCCGGCCGCTACGCCGTCCTGATGCCGAACACCGCGCGCGGCGGCGGCATCAGCCGCAAGATCACCAGCGCGCAGGACCGCTCGCGCCTGAAGGAAGTGGTGCAGGACCTCGACGTGCCCGAGGGCATGGGCATCATCCTGCGCACCGCGGGCGCCGCCCGCACCAAGCCCGAGATCAAGCGCGACTTCGAATATCTGATCCGGATGTGGGAGACGGTGCGCGACCTCACGCTGAAATCGCAGGCCCCGACCCTCGTCTACGAGGAAGGTTCGCTGATCAAGCGCTCGCTGCGCGACCTCTACAACAAGGAGATCGACGAGATTCTGGTCGCCGGCGAAGCCGGATACCGCGAAGCGCGCGACTTCATGAAGATGCTGATGCCCGCCAATGTCGGCGCGGTGAAGCAATATCGCGACGGCCAGCCGCTGTTCTCGCGCATGGGCGTCGAGAGCCAGCTCGATGCGATGTTCTCGCCGACCGTCCAGCTGCGCTCCGGCGGCTACATCGTCATCAACCAGACCGAGGCGCTGGTCTCGATCGACGTCAACTCGGGACGATCGACGCGCGAGCACCATATCGAGGACACCGCGCTCAAGACCAACATGGAAGCGGCCGAAGAGGTCGCCCGCCAGCTCCGCTTGCGCGACCTCGCCGGCCTGATCGTCATCGATTTCATCGACATGGACGAGAAGCGCAACAACCGGGCGGTGGAGCGCAAGCTGTCCGACTGCCTCAGGCAGGATCGCGCGCGCATCCAGGTCGGCCGCATCTCGCATTTCGGCCTGCTCGAGATGTCGCGCCAGCGCATCCGCGCCAGCGTGCTGGAATCTTCGACCGATCCGTGCCCGCATTGCGGCGGCACCGGCCACGTCCGCTCGGTGTCTTCGGTGGCGCTGCAGCTCTTGCGCGGCCTCGAAGAGATCCTGATGAAGGGCGCGACCCACAATCTCGTGGTCCGCACCCGCACCGACGTCGCGCTCTATGTGCTGAACCACAAGCGCGGCCATCTGCGCGATCTCGAGAACGGCTTCAAGGTCACGCTGTCGGTGATCGCCGACGCAAGCGTCAGCGGCCCGCAGGCCTATGTGATCGACCGCGGCGAGCAGGTGCATACGCTCGAAGCCGCCAAGGCGCTGCTCGCAGCCCAAGCCGCTGCGAGCCCGCCGCCGCTGGCCGAAGAGGCCTATGACGACGAGGACAGCTTCGACCTGGAGACCGAATCCGAGGTCGAAACCGAGGAGACCGAAGGCCTTGCCGACGAGCAGGCTGGCGGCGAGGCAGCCTCGGAGCAGGACGGCCAGCGCCGCAAGCGCCGTCGCCGCCGGCGCGGCCGCGGCGGCCAGCGCGAAGGTGAGCTGCGCGAGGATACGGTGCCGACCCTGCCCGAGCCGGCGATGATCGCCGGCGAAGCCGAGGATGAGACCCAGTCCGAGCAGGACGGTGAGGAAGGCGAGGAACAGGCGGCCCGTGGCGAGCAGCAAGGC
This sequence comes from Bradyrhizobium agreste, assembly GCF_016031625.1. Lineage (GTDB taxonomy): Bacteria > Pseudomonadota > Alphaproteobacteria > Rhizobiales > Xanthobacteraceae > Bradyrhizobium > Bradyrhizobium agreste. The sequence continues at coordinate 397,804 of NZ_JACCHP010000003.1, forward strand.
GGCGGTGAGCGCCGACGCCGGCGCGGTCGCCGCGGCGGACGCCGCCGTCGCGGGGGCGGCGAGGAAGGTCTTGCCGGCTCCATCAGCGACGAGCTCGGCACCGGCCAGCCGCCGGAAGCTGCCGACGCAGTGGCCGATTTCGACGGCTTCGGCAGCCAGGCTTCGCCCTCGATCGCAGAGGCCGAGCCGACCGGCGAGCCGCAAGTTGCGCAGCCTGAGCCGCACGCGGAGATACAGACCGAGGCGCCGGCCCAGCCGGAGCCCGCTCCTGCGGCGACGACCGCAACGCCGGACGAAGAGCCTGCCGCCGACAAGGCCGCGCGGCGCCGCTCCACCGTGCGCGAAAAGGTGAGCTTCCTGCTGAACAGCCAGCCCGAGCCCGCAACGCCGGCGGCGCAGGCGACCGAGCCGGTTGCTGCGCCCGCGCCGGCACCTGAGCCCGCGCCGGAGGCGGCAAGCGAAACCCCGGCCGCCCCGCGCCGCGCCGGCTGGTGGTCACGCCGTTTCGGCGGCGGCGAGTAAAGGGACAAATGGAATTGAAACCGCCCGGCCCAACCGGGCGGTTTTGATTTGATGAGGTCAGTTGCGATGCAAAGCGCGATCATTCTCGGCGGCGGCATGGTAGGCGTGGGCGCGGCGCTGCATCTGCAGCAGCGCAGCTGGTCGGTAACGCTGGTCGATCGCCGGGAGCCGGGCCGCGAGACCAGCTACGGCAATGCCGGAATGATCCAGGCCGAAGCGGTACGCCCCTATCCGATGCCGCGCGACCTCGCTTCGCTCTTGAAGATCGCGACCGGCCGCACCAACGACGTGCGCTACAGCCTCTCCTCGCTGCATCTCCACATCGAGCCCCTGCTCCGCTATTGGTGGCATTCGGCGCCGAAGCGGCATCGCGAGGCGATCGAGGCGTGGGCACGGCTGATCGCCTACGCAACGGCCGAGCACGACATCCTGATCCGCGAGGCGCATGCCGACAATCTCATCCGCCGCGCCGGCTACCGAGCGCTATTTCGCGATCGCGCTTCGTTGGATCTGTCGATCAAGGCCGCCGAGGAAGATCAGCGCGAATTCGGCGTGAACTATCGCGTGTTGTCGGGCAGCGAGCTTGCCAGGGCCGAGCCGATCCTGCGCGACGATCTCCCGGGAGCGATCCATTGGCTCGACACCTGGACCGTGTCCGACCCCGGCGCGCTGGTCACCGCCTATGCCGAGCTGTTCGCGCGGCTCGGCGGCAGGATCGCGCTCGGTGATGCGCAGTCGCTGCAACAGACCGCGACCGGCTGGTCGGTCGACACCGACCAGGGCCACATCGATGCTCCCCACGCCGTCGTGACGCTCGGGCCGTGGTCGCCCGATCTGTTGTACAAATTCGGCTATCGCATCCCTCTGGTGCGCAAGCGCGGCTACCACATGCATTACAGCGGCGGCGCTTCGCTGGACCTGCCGCTGGTCGACAAGGCCCGTGGCTACGCCATGGGGCCGATGGCCAGGGGCATCCGCATCACCACCGGCGCCGAATTGACGGGCGCGGACGCGCTCGCAACACCGGTGCAGCTCGCCAGCGCCGAAGCCTCCGCACGCGAGCTGATCGACCTCGGCAAACGCATCGAGCCGGATCCGTGGTTCGGCACGAGGCCCTGCACGCCCGACATGCTGCCGGTGCTCGGCCCCGCCCCGCGCCACCCGGGCCTCTGGATGAATTTCGGCCATGGCCATCAGGGCTTCACACTGGGCCCGGCGACCGGACGCCTGCTCGCGGAGATGATGAGCGGCGAAACGCCGGCGGTCGATCCCACGCCGTACCGGCCCGAGCGGTTCTAGCCCTGAAAAAGGGCTGATCGAGGATCTCGACCAGCCCTTTTCTTCAAGGCCTGACAGCGCAGCTTGCGCTGCCGGATCAGTCCGTCGTGATCGCCGTCTCCATGTCGGTCGGATCGATCTGCTTGGTGAGGTTGGTGTTGAGCTTGTCGCGGTCGAGCTCGCCTTCCCACCAGGCGACGATCACGCAGGCGACGCCGTTGCCGCACAGGTTGGTCAGCGCGCGGCACTCGCTCATGAACTTGTCGATGCCGAGCACGATCGCCATGCCCGGCACGAGGCGCGGGTCGACCACCGCGAGCGTCGCCGCCAGCGTGATGAAGCCCGCGCCAGTGATGCCGGAGGCGCCCTTCGAGGTCAGCATCGCCACCACCAGGATGGTCATCTGCTGGCCGAAGGAGAGATCGACGCCGAGCGCCTGCGCGATGAACAGCGTCGCCAGCGTCATGTAGATGTTGGTGCCGTCGAGGTTGAACGAGTAGCCCGTGGGCACGACGAGGCCGACCACCGACTTGGAGCAGCCGAGCCGCTCCAGCTTCTCCATCAAGGACGGCAGCGCGCTTTCCGAGGACGAGGTGCCAAGCACGATCAAGAGCTCGTCCTTGATGTAGGCGAGGAACTTGAAGATCGAGAACCCGGCCATGCGCGCGATGAGGCCGAGCACGACGAACACGAACAGCGCCGCGGTGACGTAGAACGTCGCGATCAAGCCGAGCAGATTGAGGATCGCGCCGGTGCCGAACTTGCCGATCGTATAAGCCATCGCACCGAAGGCGCCGATCGGCGCCGCGCGCATCACGATCGAGATGACGCCGAACACCGCGTGCGCGGCATCGTCGATGAAGCTGCGGATGGTGTGGCCGCGCTCACCGAGGCTCATCAAGGCGAAGCCGAACAGCACCGCGAACAGCAGCACCTGAAGGATCTCGCCTTGCGCGAAGGCGCCGACCACGGTGTCGGGAATGATGTGCAGCACGAAGTCGACGGACTTCTGCGCCTTGGCTTGGTCGGCAAATTTGGCAACCGCCTCCGCGCTAGCCGCGGCGTTACCGAAACCGGAGCCCGGCTTGACGAGATTGCCGACGACGAGACCGATCACCAGCGCGAAGGTCGAGACGACCTCGAAATAGACCAGCGCCTTGACGCCGATGCGTCCGACCTTCTTGGCGTCCTGGATGTGGGCGATGCCGGAGACGACGGTGCAGAAGATGATCGGGGCGATCACCATCTTGATCAGCTTGATGAAGCCGTCGCCGAGCGCCTTGATCCATTCGTTGGTGGCGACGGTTGGCCACAGCCATCCGACGATGGCGCCGAGCACGATGGCGATCAGCACCTGGACGTAGAGGATTTTGTACCACGGCTTGGCGACAGGCTGCGCGACCGGCGCCCCCGCCATCGTTGTCGTCGTCATCGGTTTCACTCCCCCTCACAACATGTGGCCAGCCAAGATCAACTTGGCCAGCCCTGTCAATTGGAACCGCGCGCGTTGGCGCCTTTTACCCGCGGCGCTCGACGAGCCGGCGCGCTGCCGGCACCAGGGTCGCGCCGAGCGCATTCTTGACCAGCGAGGCCGCAATGAACGGCACGATGCCGACCTGCCAGGCCTTGGCGGCGCCGAGACCGAGGCCGAATGCCAGCCAGCCGAACCCGGTCGCGAGAATGACGACGTGGCCCGCAGCCATCGCCGCAAACAACAGCATCACGCTGCGATCCCAGCTGCGCTCGGTGAGCCAGCCGGTGACGAACGCAGCCAGCACGAAGCCGAACAGATAGCCCGCGGTCGGGCCGACCAGCGGTGCGATCCCACCCACGGGCCCGGCGAACACCGGCAACCCGATCGCGCCCTCGGCGAGGTAAGCGATCATGGTTGCGCTGCCAAGGCGCCAGCCATAGGCGGCGCCGATCATCAGCACCACCAGCGTCTGCAGCGTCATCGGCACGTAGGGCAGCGGCAGATTCACCTTGGCTGACAGCGCCATCAACGCGGTGCCGAGCGCGATCAGCACGATGGCACGCAGCGTGCCGACGGCTTCGCCCGGTCGGGTCGGCCACATCAATGCAGCGAGAGAAGAATGTGGCGCAGTGGTGGACGGGGCGGAACGGTCAGGCACGTCGAACTCCGGAAGGCTGTCGAAAAACTGGCGGCTATTTAAGCCAGTGAGCGATCCGGTCAACTGCCTCCCGCATCTCATCGAGCGAGCGTGCATAGGAAAAGCGGATGAATGAACGGCCATGGACAGGGTCGAAGTCGACGCCGGGCGTTGCCGCCACGCGCGCCTGCTCCAGCATCTGCTTGGCGAACTCGAAACTGTCCGAGGTGAAGTCCGAGACGTCGGCATAAAGATAGAAGGCGCCGTCAGCCGGCAGGAATCTCGTCAGTCCGGCCTTGGGCAAACCTTCGATCAGGACACGCCGGTTTTCCTGATAGCCGTGCTTGATCGCCTCCATCTCCGCCGCGCCGTCAAAGGCAGCCTCCGCCGCGATCTGCGACAGCGAGGGCACCGAGATCGAGAGGTTCTGCTGCAGCCGCTCGATCGGCCGCACCAGGATCTCGGGCACCACCATCCAGCCGACGCGCCAACCGGTCATGCAAAAATATTTCGAGAAAGAGTTGATCACGAGCGCGTGCTCGGACAGCGCCGCCGCCGTCACGGCCGGAAACGCGTAATCGAGCCCGTGATAGATCTCATCGGAGATGAAGCGGATGCCGGCCTCTTCCGCCGCCGCGATCAGGCCGGTGAGCGCTTCGCGGGACATCATCGTGCCCGTCGGATTGGCGGGGCTGCCGACCAGAACACCCTTCAGCGGCGCCTTGCGATGGGCCGCGAGCAGCGCCTCGCCGGTCAGCGCGTGACGCGTCTCGTTCGTGGTCTCGATCAGCACCGGCTCGCAGCCGAGCGCGGTCAGGATGTGTCGATACGGCGGATAGCCCGGCACCGTCACGGCAACGCGATCGCCGGGCTCGAACATCGACAGGAAAGCCAGGATGAAGCCGCCCGACGAGCCCGTCGTCACCACGATCCGCTCGGGGCTGACCTCGCAGCCATAGGTGTCGCGATAATGGCGCGCGATGCGCGCGCGCAAGGAGGGGATGCCGAGCGCCGAGGTGTAGTCGATTCGTCCAGCCTCGAGCGCCGCATGGGCGGCCGCGATCGCGGTCTTGGGCGCGCCGGCCGCGGGCTGGCCGACCTCCATATGGATCACATGACCGCCGGCAGCCTCGATTCGGGCCGCCGCGGCCATGACGTCCATCACCATGAACGGGGGAACATCGCTGCGGCGGGAGGGCTCGAGCCATTGCCCCAACCGGTTCCTCAATGTCGCGTCGTGCATCGATTTCTGCTATTGGCTGGCGAACCGGTCCATCCGGTCCGAAAATGGGGCGCTTGCGCCCCAGACTGGCCGCATTGTACGGCTCATAAGGGCACCGTTCACTAGGGCATATCGCGTATCCGGTCCGCCGCCAATCACCAAAACCAATCACGAAACTGCTTGACCAAGACCACTTGACCGAGCCCCTTTTGACCAAGACCGCTTGATGTCGCCCCAGATCGCATTGCGCAAGAAGGCCTCCGCCCTCACCGCCCTCGTCACGGCCACGGCGATCGCGCTGACGCCGTTCTCGGCCGCGCGCGCGCAGGCCAAGGGGCCGCCGGTCCTGCGCGACACCGAGACCGAGCAGCTGTTGCGCGAATACACGCGCCCGATCCTGCGCGTTGCGGGCCTGGAGAAGCAGAACATCCAGATGGTGATCATCAACGACGGCTCGTTCAACGCGTTCGTCGCGGACGGCCGCCGTATCTTCGTCAATTGGGGCGCGATCCTGCAATCGGAGACGCCGAACCAGATCATCGGTGTGCTCGCGCACGAGACCGGACATCTGGCCGGCGGCCATCTGTCCAAGCTGCGCGAGCAGCTCGCCGCCGCCCAGACCCAGATGATCATCGCGATGCTGCTCGGCGCCGGCGCGATCGCCGCGGGCAGCACCCAGCGCAGCAGCACAGGCAACAACGGACTCGCCAATGCCGGCGCCGCCGCGATCGCCGCTCCGCAGGAGGTGATCCGCCGCTCGCTGCTGTCCTACCAGCGCCAGCAGGAGGAGAACGCCGACCGTGCCGGCGTGAAATTCCTGGCTGCGACCCAGCAATCGCCCAAGGGCATGTACGAGACGTTCAAGCGCTTCACCAGCGAGAGCCTGTTCGCCGCGCGCGGTGCCGATCCCTACCTGCAGTCGCATCCGATGCCGGCCGAGCGCGTCGCCGCGCTCCAGGAGTTCGCAAGCTCCAGCCCCTACTGGAACAAGAAGGACGATCCCGCGCTCCAGCTCCGGCACGACATGGTCCGCGCCAAGATCTCCGCCTTCATGGAGCGGCCGGAGACGGTGTACCGCCGCTATCCCCAGACCAACGACAGCCTGCCGGCGCGTTATGCCCGCGCCATCAGCACCTACCTGCACGGCGATCTGCGCAGCGCCCTCGCCCAGATCGACGCGCTGATCCAGGTGCAGCCGAACAACCCGTATTTCTACGAGGTGCGCGGCCAGGCGCTGCTCGAAAGCGGCAAGGCGGCCGAAGCAATCGCTCCCCTGCGCAAGGCCGTCGCCCTCTCGAACAACGCCCCCCTCATCGAGATGTTACTTGGGCAGGCTCTGGTCGGAACCGATAATAAGGCCTACACCGACGAGGCCGTTCGGATTCTCCGCGCCGCGGTGGCCCGGGAGCCTGAGGCGGCGCTCGGTTATACCCAGCTCGCGATGGCCTATGGCCGGAAGGGAGATTATGCGGAGGCAGATCTCGCCTCGGCCCAAGCCGCATATTTGCGCGGCGACAACAAGACCGCCCGCGAGCTTGCCACGCGCGCGAAAACCCGTTTCGCCATCGGCACGCCCGGATGGGTCAAGGCCGACGACATCGTCGCGGCGAAGCCGCCGCGCAACTGACGCAACTCGAACGATGCCCGACCACGACGTCACGACACCGGGCTTAAAACGGTCGAGACGTTTCTCGAAACCTGCTTTTGCTTTGGATAAGAGGATTTGACTATGCCTTCGCTGCGCCTGCTCGCTCCTGCCTTGTTCGCGCTCGCCCTGTTCGGCGCAGCCGCGCCCGCCTCGGCCGACAGCTTCTCCGACAGCCAGCGCACCGAGATCGAGAGGATCATCAAGAACTATCTCGTCAGCCATCCCGAGGTGCTCGAGGAGGCCATGGCCGAGCTCAGCAAGCGCCAGGCCGCCGCCGAAACGCAGAAGCACGAAGCCAGCATCGCGCAGAACGCCGAGGCGATCTTCAACTCGCCGCGCCAGGTCGTGCTCGGCAACAGGGACGGCGACGTCACCTTCGTCGAGTTCTTCGACTACAATTGCGGCTATTGCAAACGCGCGATGGACGACATGCTGACCCTCATGAAGGGCGATCCGAAGCTGAAGGTCGTGCTCAAGGAGTTTCCGGTGCTGAGCCAGGGCTCGGTCGAAGCGGCGCAGGTCGCGGTCGCCGTGCGCATGCAGGACCCCTCCGGCAAGAAATATCTCGACTTCCACCAGAAGCTGCTCGGCGGCCGCGGCGCCGCCGACAAGGCTCGCGCGATGCAGGCCGCCAAGGAAGCCGGTCTCGACACGGCTCGCATCGAGAAGGACATCGCCAGCCCCGAGGTGCGCGCCACCATCGAGGAGAATTTCAAGCTCGCTGAAGCGATGGGCATGAACGGCACGCCGAGCTACGTGATCGGCAAGCAGATCGTGATCGGCGCTGTTGGCGTCGAAAGCCTCAGGGAAAAGATCGGCATTGCCCGCTGCGGCAAAGCGACCTGCTGAGCGACACGACATTGCGTCGAAAGAGGCCGGCCCACAGCCGGCTTCTTTTTTGCGCGGTTCGGACCGTCGCGGTTTGTCGCGGTGCGGGCGGGACCGTTCATCCGGCGTTCAACAAACAAAGCTCGTCGGAACCTCCTGGATTTCGGAACGACCGCGCTCTCCTTTCGTTGTCGGCGCGGGCAATGACGCGAAGAAACACGTGAGGAGAGGTTCAAATGACTAATCGCTTTTTGGTCTCGGTTGCAGCCTTGGCGCTGATCGCTGGCACCGGTTTCGCCAATGCGCAAGGAACCGGAACCAAGGACTACGGAAGTGGCCAGCAGACTCAGCACAGCACGCAGCCTTCTGGCGAGCGCAGCGGCTCCATGGGCAAGCAAGAGTCCATGGACAAGCAAGATAAGCATGACAAGGGAACGGTCGGTCAGGCCGGCGGCATGAAGGACCAGCCGAGCGCTCAGGACAAGTCGACTCAGTCCGACAAGATGAACAAGGACCAGCCGGGTGCGACGCATGAGAAGTCGACGCAGTCGGAGAAGTCGTCGACGGTCGGCCAGAGCCCGCGGAGCGACGAGAAGTCTAAGGGTAGCATGAGCAAGGAAACCGAGACCAAGGGCAGCAAAGACATGAAGGCCCAAGGTCAGGAAGACCGCAGCGGTATGAATGCGCCTGGCCACCAGGGTTCGCAAAGCCAGACCCAGACCCAGACCGGGACCGAGCGGTCGCAGACGACGACCGGCCAGGCTGGCGCGGCCGCCAAGCTCTCGACCGAGCAGCGGACGCAGATCACCTCAGTGATCCGTGAGGAGAAGGTGGCGCCCGTGACCAATGTGAACTTCTCGATCTCGGTCGGCACCCGCATCCCGCGTGAGGGCATTACCCTTCACGCCCTGCCGTCCCGGGTCGTGAGCATCTATCCGGAGTGGCGGACCTACAAGTACATCCTGGTCCGCGATGAGATCGTCATCATCAATCCGGACACCTACGAGATCGTGGCCGTCCTGAACGTCTAAGGCCGGACACCGGCAATTCTCGGGGGCGGGCAGCTTGCCCGCCCCTTTGCATGCGCTCGGCAGCCACGCTTCCGCCTGGTTAACAAGCAATTTCCGTAGTTTCCACACAGGTTTTTGCGCACTGGATGAGGTACTTGAACCTGCCCTCGAGGCCGTTCAAGGCTTCCCCTTACGCGCTTTGTTACCTATAACCGCCGCCACGCCGAAACACACCTCTTCCGGGATTGGAATGGCCGAACCTGACACGATCCTCGTCCTGAACGGGCCGAACCTCAACATGCTGGGAACCCGGGAGCCCGAAAAGTATGGCCATGCGACGTTGGCCGACGTCGAGGCGCTGTGCCGGGAAACCGCCGCGACGTTCGGCCTGAAGGCGGATTGTCGGCAGTCCAACCGCGAAGGCGAGCTGATCGACTTCATCCACGAGGCGCATCGGCGCAAGATGAAGGGCATCATCATCAATGCCGGCGGCTATTCCCACACCTCGATCGCACTGCACGATGCGCTGCTCGCGGTGCAGATTCCGACGGTCGAGGTGCATGTGACCAACATCCACGCCCGCGAGAGTTTTCGTCACCATTCCTACACCGCGCGCGCGGCTTTCGCCTCGCTCTGCGGTTTCGGCCTCGAAGGCTACCGCCTCGCCATCCAGGGCCTTGCCGCCAAGCTCGGCATCAAGCCCAACGCCTGACGCTCCCTTCCATCAGAATATTCGGATCAAACAACATGGCGCGCCAGCCAGACGACAAAGCAGCCGCAAAGTTTTCCAGCGAGGATTCGGCGCTCGTTCGCGAGCTAGCACTTCTGCTCGATGAGACCAGCCTCACCGAGATCGAGATCGAGCGGGCGGGCCTGCGCCTGCGCGTCGCCCGCAACATCAGCGTCGCCGCGACCATGCCGATGCCGGTAGCGGCCGCGCCCGCCGCGCTTCCGGCGGCCGTAAGCACCGCCGCGGCCGCCCCTGCCGCGGCCGACCTGTCGAAGCATCCGGGCGCCGTGATCTCGCCGATGGTCGGCACCGCCTATTGGGCGCCGGAGCCGGGCGCAAAGCCGTTCATCGACGTCGGCACCAAGGTCTCGGTCGGCCAGACCCTGCTGATCATCGAAGCCATGAAGACGATGAACCAGATCCCCTCGCCGCGCGCCGGCACGGTGACGCAGATCCTGGTCGAGGACGGCCAGCCGGTCGAGTACGGCGAGCCGCTGGTGATTATTGAGTGATGCGAATGGGAAATAGCGGATAGCGAATCGCATCAGCCTTCCCTACTCGCCATTCGCCACTCGCCATTCGCTGCAGGACAACATGTTCGACAAGATCCTCATAGCCAATCGCGGCGAGATCGCCCTTCGCATCCTCAGGGCCTGCAAGGAGCTCGGGATCGCCACCGTCGCCGTGCACTCCACCGCCGACGCCGATGCCATGCATGTGCGGCTGTCGGACGAGAGCGTCTGCATCGGGCCGCCGGCGTCCAAGGACAGCTATCTCAACGTGCCCGCCCTGCTCGCGGCCTGCGAGATCACCGGCGCCGATGCCGTGCATCCCGGTTATGGCTTTCTCTCCGAGAACGCGCGCTTTGCGGAAATCCTCGCCGAGCACAATCTGCACTTCATCGGTCCGAAGGCCGAGCACATCCGCCTGATGGGCGACAAGATCGAGGCCAAGAAGACCGCCAAGCGCCTCGGCATCCCCGTGGTGCCCGGCTCGGACGGCGCCGTCGGCCCTGACGACGACGCGATGGCGATCGCGAGGAAAATCGGCTTCCCCGTGCTGGTGAAGGCGGCGGCAGGCGGCGGCGGCCGCGGCATGAAGGTCGCGCACAGCGAGGCCGACCTGCAGCTGGCGCTGTCGACGGCGGCCAACGAGGCCAAATCCGCCTTTGGCGATGCCTCCGTCTACCTGGAAAAATACCTGCAGAAGCCGCGCCACATCGAGATCCAGATCCTCGGCGACGGCCGCGGCGGCGCGATCCATCTCGGCGAACGCGACTGCTCGCTGCAGCGCCGCCACCAGAAGGTCTGGGAAGAAGGCCCCTCGCCCGTGCTCGCCGCCGCCGCGCGGGCCAAAATCGGCGAGACCTGCGCGAAAGCGATGCGCGAGATGAAATATCTCGGCGTCGGCACCATCGAGTTCCTGTACGAGGACGGCGAGTTCTACTTCATCGAGATGAACACCCGCATCCAGGTGGAGCATCCCGTCACCGAGAGCATCACCGACATCGACCTCGTGCTGGAGCAGATCCGCATCGCCGCCGGCGGCGACCTGCCGGCCAGGCAGGACGAGGTCCAGGTCATCGGGCACGCGATCGAGTGCCGCATCAACGCCGAAAATCCGCAGACCTTCCGCCCCTCGCCCGGCCGGATCCTGCAATATCATCCGCCCGGCGGCCTCGGGGTGCGGATCGATTCCGCCGTCTACCAGGGCTACACCATCCCGCCCTATTACGATTCCCTCGTCGGCAAGCTGATCGTGCACGGCAAGACCCGCGCCGAGTGCCTGATGCGGCTGCGGCGGGCGCTGGACGAGATGGTGGTCGAGGGCATCGAGACCACGCTGCCGCTGTTCCGTGCGCTGGTGCGCGAGGCCGACATCATCAACGGCGACTACCACATCCACTGGCTGGAGCAGTACCTTGCCGGCAAGGCGGAACCCGCCCCGCGATAATCACCCCTCATGGAACCCTTGGCCCTCAATCGCGTTCTGGAGGGTTTGGGCCAGTTCCGAAGGGGCGTTTTGATCTCCATTGCACGAACAACAGGTGAACCGTCGTGACGGCTGAAGGCCAGCGACGGCGCGCATTCTGGCAGATCCTGCTGTTCGCAGCGGGCCTTTTGGTGCTGACCGTGATCAGCGCCGGCTCTGTCTACCTCGTCAACAAGGCGCGGGAAGACAGCAAATGGGTGGTCCACACCATCGAGGCGGAGAACCAGATCAACAACTTGCTGCTCGAAGTCCGGCGCGCCGAAAGCGCCCTGCGCGGCTACCTCCTGACAGTGGGACCCGAATTCCAGGCAGATTACGAAAAAGCCGCTGCTGCGATCATTCCCGCGCTCGACAGGGTCACGCGCCTGACCCGCGACAACCCCGCGCAGCGAGAGAATATCGAGAAGTTGAGCGCGGCGCTCGAGACTCGTCTGGGCCAATTCGCGCGCGAAATCGCTGCCATCAGGCAGGGCCAGCCGGATATGGCGACAGCACTGGCACGGGAGGCCGCGGCCCAGGGCGCCACCACCATGATCGGCAATGCGGCACGGGCAATGATCGAGGAAGAGGAGCGTCTGTTCCGGCTCCGCTCGGCGAATGCCGACCACAGCCAGACCCTCGCCGCCTCGATGACCGGCATCGGCTCCGGTCTCGTCGTGGTGCTGGCGTTGATCTCGATCTGGCTGGTGCGGCGCTCGGGAAGCGCCCGCGACGAGGCCGAGGCGCGCCTGCGCGATGCCAACCTCAACCTGGAGGCCGTCGTCGACGAACGCACGGCGGACCTGCGCGAAGCCAACGACGAGATCCAGCGCTTTGCCTATATCATCAGCCACGATCTGCGCTCGCCGCTCGTCAACATCATGGGCTTCACCAGCGAGCTCGAAGAGCTCGGCGGCGACGTCTTCCGCCGCATCGGCAGCCTCGCGCACGCCCCGGCGGGAGAAGCGCCGCTCGCGCCGGCCGCGCCGGGCGGAGTCGCGCTCGAAGGCGCCGACAAGCAGCTCGCGGAGGATTTCTCCGAAGCGCTCGGCTTCATCAAATCGTCGATCGCCAAGATGGACCGGCTGATCTCGGCCATCCTCAACCTCACCCGCGAGGGCCGGCGCGACTTCCAGCCGGTGAAGATCGATACGCGCGAGCTGATCGAGGCCATCGTGACGACGCTGGCGCACCAGGCCGCCGAGGCGCAGGCCGAGATTCACGTCGAGCCGCTGCCGGACCTCGTCAGCGACCGTCTCGCCCTCGAGCAGATCTTCTCCAACCTGATCGACAACGCGATCAAATATCTCAGGCCCGGCGTCCCCGGCGAGATCAGAATCCGCGGGCGAACCAAGCTCGGCTACGCTATCTTCGAGATCAGCGATAACGGCCGCGGCATCGATCCCAAGGACCACCAGCGGATATTCGACCTGTTCCGCCGCGCAGGAACCCAGGACAAGCCCGGCCAGGGCATCGGTCTTGCGCATGTGCGTGCACTTGTGCGTCGCCTCGGCGGCACCATGTCGGTATCATCGGAACTGAACGCGGGCAGCACCTTCACCATCACGCTGCCGATCGCCTGGAACGTGAGCAACCGGAACAGAGATCGATGACCCAGCCTGTCACCATCATCATGATCGAGGACGACGAGGGCCATGCCCGCCTGATCGAGCGCAACATCCGCCGCTCGGGCGTCAACAACGAGATCGTCTCCTTCCAGAACGGCACGGATGCGATGAAGCATCTGTTCGGCGCCGACGGCTCCGGGGTCGTGCAGAAAGGCAACGCGCTCCTGATCCTGCTCGACCTCAACCTCCCCGACATGACCGGGATCGACATCCTGAAACACATCAAGGAGAACAAATACCTGAAGGCCTCGCCCGTGGTGGTGCTGACCACCACCGACGATTCCCAGGAGATCAAGCGCTGCTACGAGCTCGGCTGCAACGTCTACATCACCAAGCCCGTCAACTACGAGAATTTCGCCAACGCCATCCGGCAGCTCGGGCTGTTCTTCTCGGTCATCCAGGTCCCGCCCGCCGCCACATGAACCAGCACACGCCGACACTGCTCTACATTGACGACGACGAGGCGCTGGCGCGCCTGGTCGATCGCGGCCTGACGCGGCGCGGCTTTCGGGTCGTCCTTGCCGCGAGCGGCGAGGAAGGTCTCGAGCGCATCCGCCGCGCCGCCACCCAGGACAGCGCCGAAGGCGGCATCGACGTCGTCGCGCTCGATCAGTACATGCCGGGCCTCGACGGGCTCGAGACGCTCGAGCAGATCATGGCGATCCCTGACGCGCCGCCGGTCGTGTTCGTCACCGCCTCACAGGATTCCAGCATCGCGGTGACGGCGCTCAAGGCAGGAGCGGCCGACTATCTGGTCAAGGACGTCCAGGGCGACTTCATCCCGCTCCTCCACGTCGCCGCCGAAGGCGCGCTGCGCCAGGCCGAGCTGCAGCGCGCACGCGAGGAGGCCGAGGCGGAGATCCACGCCTCGCGCGACCGCTACGCGGCGCTCGCCGCCGAGCGCGAGCTGCTGCTGCGCGAGGTCAACCACCGCGTCGGCAACTCGCTCCAGATCATCGCCTCGCTGCTGCACCTGCAGGCGAGCTCCGCCGCACAGGACGAGGTCAAGGCGGCGCTGACCAATGCGATGGGCCGCGTCGCCGCGGTGGCGCAGGTGCACCGCCGCCTCTACACCTCGCAGGACCTCAAGAGCGTGGTCCTCAATCAATATCTGGACTCGCTGCTCGAGGACCTTCGCCGATCGGCCGAAGGCAACCGCATGTCGCGCCTGACGCTGAAGGCCGAACCGATCGAGATCGATCCGGACCGCGCGGTCGCCGTCGGCATCATCGTCAACGAGCTGGTGATGAACGCGGTGAAATACGCCTATCCCGATGGCGCCGGCCCGATCCATGTCGAGCTGATCTCGCAAGGCGACGATCTCCTGCTCTCGATCACCGACGACGGCGTCGGCGACAACGCCAAGGCCGATCCACGCTCCACCGGCATGGGCCAGCGCATCGTCGCGGCCATGGCCTCCAAGCTCGACGCCACGGTCGAGCGCGATCCCACGCATTCCGGAACCCGGGTCGTGCTGAAGTTCGGCCGCGTGCCCGCAAGCGTCGGCAAGACCAGCACCGCTGCGGCGAGCTGAGCGGTCCGGCCGCCGCCCATCGCAACTGCGTTGCGATCCTGCTATGATGGCAAGCCATGACTTCGCGCGACTCCGCCCCGTCTGAAATCACGCCGGCCGTGCTGCTGCGCGCTTATGCCTGTGGCATCTTTCCGATGGCGGAAAGCGCCGACGATCCGACCCTGTTCTGGGTCGAGCCGGAGCTGCGCGGCATCATCCCGCTCGACGGCTTTCGCGTCGCCTCGCGCCTCGCGCGCACGGTGCGCTCGGATCAGTTTCGCGTCACCGTTAACACCGCGTTCAAGGCGACCATCGCCGGCTGCGCGGCGCCGCAAGTGGGACGCGAGGACACCTGGATCAACAAGCGCATCCGCGACCTCTATGGCGGGCTGTTCGAGCTCGGCCATTGCCACAGCGTCGAGGCCTGGCAGGGCGACGAACTCGTCGGCGGGCTCTATGGCGTCAGCCTGGGGCGGGCCTTTTTCGGCGAGAGCATGTTCCACAATGTGCGCGATGCCTCGAAGGTCGCGCTGGTGCATCTGGTTGCGCGGCTCATTCACGGCGGCTTCGAGCTGCTCGACACCCAATATGTCACCGAGCACCTGAAGAGTTTCGGCGCAGTCGAGGTGTCGCGGCGACGCTACACCACGCTGCTCGACAAGGCGCTGGCGGGCGAACCCGGCGATTTCCTGAGGCTCTCCGCCGGCGAAGCGATCCCGGGCGCACGCGCCCTCGAGATCATCGCCTCGCGGCAGTAACGAACAGCTCGGCTAGCGGCCAAACCCGGGGATGCCGAACAGGCCCGGACGCTGCTCCGGCGGTGGAGGCGGTGGCGGCGCCGATTGCTGCTGCTGAATCGGCGGCAGCGGCTGCGGCGGGCGCTGCTGCACTTGCTTGGGCGCCGCCTTCTTCTGCGCGGGCGGCGGTGGCGGCGGCTTCGCCGCGGCCGGATCCGGTGCCGCCGTCGCCACGGTCTGCTGCGGCTCTTTGCAGTCGGTCAGCCAGATGTCGTAGATCGGATGCTCGACGCCGTGCAGACCGGGGCTCGCCGCGTACATCCAGCCCGAGAAGATCCGCTTCACCTCGCCCTGCAAGGTGATCTCGTCGACCTCGACGAAGGCGTCGGTGTTGGCCGCTTCCGTCGCCGGCCGCGTGTAGCAGGCGTTGGTTTTGACGCGGAGCGCACCGAACTGGACGGTCTCGCCGATCTCCTCGTCGAAATTGATGATGCGGCCGGTGATCTTGTCGAGGCCGGAGAAGGTCGCCTTCTTGTTCACGATCTTCTGGGCCGGCGGCTCGGTCACGACCTCGTCGCCCGGCTGCAGGCTGGCCGGCGCCTGGGGCACGGCGCCGCCCGGGCCGCCCTTCTGCTGGGGCTGGCGCTGACCGGGCGCCCCCGGAGGCCCTTGCGGGCCCGGCGGAGCGATCGCGGCGGAGGGCGGCTGGTTTGGCGGCGCGAGGGTCGAGCCCGGCGGCGGCGCCAGGGGCTGCGTCTCGACCGGCCCCGGCATCACGTTGCCCTGCCGGCCCGGAGGCGGCATCGGGCGCGACGGCAGCACCCGGCCCTGCGGCGGCAGCTCCGGCACCTCTTCGTCGTCCTCGGGCATTGGCTGCGGCTGGGGCTGGCCGCGCGGAATATTGCCGGGCGGCCGCAGCGGCGGCGGATCGGAGAAGATCGTGCCGATCTGCGCACTCGCCGGCGTCGCAGCCGTCAGCGCGGTGGCGGCCAAAAGCGCCGCAAGACCGGTCAGGGAAAAGGTTTTGAACATCTCGCGCGGCTTCAACAGCGAATCGGGCTCGTTGGACATTCTATAGGGGGTACCGCCGCTCGCAGGCCCTCCGGTTAACACGCCGAATACGGCGGGGGAAGGGCGGCAACCCTGCCCCTCCCCGGCGCGGTCTGGCCAGGCCGGCTCCCGGATGGGATAGTCGTGAGCCCCCCGGGGCCGAAGACGGGTACGCGCCCGAACCGACAATCCCGACAGAGATGCCCTCCTCCCTCCGAGCCGTCCTCGCCCTTCCCCTGCGCGCCCTCGCTTGGCTTGGCGGCCAGGGCACGCGCGCGGTGGCGGCAATCGCCTTCATGGCGGTCGCGGTGCCGCCGCTCGGCGCGCTGCTGCGCCCCTATGTCACCGAGGCGATCTTCCTTCTGCTCTGCATCTCCTTCATGCGCGTCGATCTCGTGGCGCTGTACGGACATCTGCGCCGGCCGGCGCTGGTCGGGGCCGCCACGGCCTGGACCACGATCGGTGTGCCGCTGATCGTCGCCCTGCTCGCCCATGGAAGCGGGCTCGATCGAAGCTCACCCGGTCTCTTCCTCGCGCTGATGCTCCAGGGCATGGCGTCGCCGATGATGGCAGCGCCCGCGCTCGCCGCGCTGATCGGCCTCGACGCCACGCTGCCGCTGGTCACGCTGGTCGCCGCGACCGCGCTCGTGCCCTTCACCGCCTCGCTGTTCGCGAGCCTCTTTCTCGGCGGCATGCTCAGCATCTCGCCGCTCGCACTCGGCCTGAAACTGCTCGGCATCCTCGCCGCATCGCTGCTGGCCGCAACACTCATCCGCCGCCTGTTCGGCACCGAGGCGATCCAGCGCCACAGGCAGCCGATCGACGGCTTCAACATCCTCATCCTGCTGGTGTTCGCATCCGCCGTCATGGGCGACGTGGCGCACGATTTCGTCGCCGATCCGCTGTTTGCGATCGCGGTCGCGCTGCTCGCCTTCGCGGTCTATTTCACCCTGCTCGCCGTCACGACACTCATCTTTCGCCGCGCCGGCACCGAGCGCGCCTTCGCGATCGGGCTGATGGTGTCACAGCGCAATCTCGGCCTGATGCTGGCGGCCACCGCCGGCGCGTTGCCACCCACGACCTGGCTCTATTTCGCGCTGACGCAGTTTCCGATTCACCTTGCGCCCTACATGCTGATGCCGATCGCGCGGCGATTGACAGCGCGCGCGGACAGATTGCGTGGGGCGGCGGCAAATAGCACGACCTAGGCATGTCTCATCAAGTCGGGATATCTGTTTTCGAGATAAATTGGGCAGCGCCCCGATGTCATTTCCAGACCATTGCGAAAATTGGTCCGACGAGTTCCTATAGTCTTGCGTTGCTGCCCGTGATCAAATGCAACGTTTCAGCGAGTACAAAGTGGAGCGAGAATGAGGCGGCGGGAGTTGTTGCTTATTGCCATGCTCGGCGCCGGATATTTTCCCCAGGTGCTTCGCGCTCAACCCGCAAAGGGCAAAATAGGTTATCTGCATCCCGTTACGGCAAGTCGAAATCATATCACTTTCTCGGTACTTGAAGCGGAGTGGCGCCGTCTTGGGTATGTTGAGGGAGAAACCGTTTTGCCTCTCGCCGCAAACGGCGAACTGCAACAGCTTCCCGCACTCGTCCGACAACTGACCGGCAAGGGGGTGGGCGTCATCATTGCGGTCGGGTACGAGGCCGTCCGCGCCGCAGCTAGCGGGGCCCCAAACACTGCAATAGTGGCAATTGATCTCGAGACTGATCCTCTTCAAACCGGTCTCATTCGCAGCGTCGCGAGGCCCGGCGGCAACATAACAGGTCTCTTTCTGGATACGCCTGTCCTAGCGGCCAAGTGGATCCAGCTGATGCGCGAGATGGTTCCAGACTTGGACCGTATCGTTTTTGCCTGGCAGCCGTCAGCCGGAAAAAGCCAGCTCGATGTGGCACTTCGTGTCGCCCAGAACCTCCGGGTCGAAACGACCGTTGTAGAGTTTGGCGTCAATGACGATTTCCCGATGCTACTCTCGGCCTTGGCCGGACCGAAACGCACTGGCATCATCCAGCTCGGAGGCCCGGGGATTACCACGGTCGCAGAGAAATTCGTTGCCGCCGCAGTCCAGCACAATCTGCCGACCCTTTCGTTTCTCGGTGAAGCGGCAAGGCGCGGATTCTTGATGAGCTATGGGCCGAACCAGAAGGATTATTTTCCCCGTGCGGTTCAATTGGCTGATCGAATATTGCATGGCGAGAAAGCAGCCGAGCTCCCGGTGGAGCGTCCCTCCAAATTCGAATTCGTGGTGAACTTGAGGACGGCAAGAGCGCTGAATCTGACAGTGCCACCGGCTCTCCTGGTTCGGGCGGACGAAGTTATCGAATAAGTTCCGCTGCCGATCTGCAGACAGGCAGGCGGCTCGCGCGGGCCAAGTTCACGAGCACCCGCCCCTACCCCGCCCGCGCCGCGCGCCGCAGCGCCTGCGGTGGCTGGCCATAGGCGCGGATGAAGGCGCGTCGCATCCGCTCGGGATCGCGGAAGCCGGTCACCTCCGCCACGCGCTCGATCGCCTCGCGCGAGGACTGCACGCGCTCGCGCGCGACTTCGAGCCTGAGCCGCTCGATCGCCTTGGACGGCGTCGTGCCGGTCTCGGCGGCAAAGGCGCGGGCGAAGTGCCGGGCGCTCATGCCGGCGCGGTCGGCGAGATCCTCCACGGTCAGCGGCGCATCGAGGTTTTCGCGCGCCCAGGCTAGCAGCGCGCCGAAGCGCCCGTTCGGCGCCTTCAGCTCCAGCAGCGACGAGAATTGCGACTGCCCGCCGCTGCGGCGGTGATAGAGCACGAGCTGGCGCGCGGTCGCTTGCGCGATCTCCTCGCCATGATCCTCGGTGACCATCGCGAGCGCGAGATCGATGCCGGCGGAGATCCCGGCCGAGGTCCAGATTTTGCCATCGCGGGTGAAAATCCGGTCCGGCTCGAACTTGATCTTGGGAAAGCGCGCGACGAACTCGCGCGTCCGTCCCCAATGGGTGGTGGCGCGGCGGCCGTCGAGCAGCCCCGCCTCGGCGAGCAGGAAGGCGCCGGAGCAGACGCTTGCGACCCGCACGCCGCGCCTTGCCAGCCGCTGCACGAAGGCCCGCGTGATCTCGCAGCGCGCGGCCTCCGCGACGCCCATGCCGCCGGCCACGACCAGCGTCGTGATCGCGTTCGCGGTCTTGAAGTCACGCGCCATCATCTCGACACCCGACGTGCTGCGCACCAGCCCCGGCTTGGCGGCCAGCACGCGGATGGCCGGCGCCTTGCCGAGGCAGCGCGCTGCGATCTCGAACGCGGAGATCGGCCCCGCGGCATCGAGCAGCTGGAAGTCCGGAAAGATCAGGATGCCGATCATGGGCCAAGCCGTAGCGTATGTCCGAAAGCGAGGGAATTATGCCATTTCGGACAGTACGGCACCATGCCATTCTGCCGGCGTCAAGCGCATTGTCGGAGGCTCCCATGTCGTCACCGCTCCAGATCGGAATCCTGGTATTTCCGCGCGTCACCCAGCTCGACTTCACCGGCCCCTTGCAGGTGTTCGCCATGGTTCCTGGCGCGAAGCTGCACCTGATCTGGAAGCGGATCGAGCCGGTGCCGAGCGATTCCGTGCTGACGCTGACGCCGACCACGACCTTTGCGGAATGCCCCCAGCTCGATGTCATCTGCGTACCCGGCGGCCAGGGCACCAACGACCTTGTCAATGACGAGGACGTGCTCGAATTCCTGCGCAAGCAGGCGGCAGGCGCCAAATACGTCACCTCGGTGTGCACGGGATCGCTGGCCCTCGGCGCCGCCGGCCTCTTGAAGGGCTACCGCGCCGCCACCCATTGGAGCGCAATGGAGATGCTCACACAGTTCGGCGCGATCCCGACGAAGACCCGCGTCTGCGTCGATCGCAACCGCGTCACCGGCGGCGGCGTCACCGCCGGCATCGACTTCGCGCTGACGCTGGTCTCGATCCTGGTCGATCGCACCACGGCCGAAGCGATCCAGCTCCAGATGGAATACAATCCGGCCCCGCCGTTCAATGCGGGATCGCCCGACACCGCGCCGGCCGAGGTGCTGGCGCTGCTGAGGGAGCGCGGCGCGCAAAACCAGGCGCGGCGGCTCGAGGCGGTGAAGCGCGCGGCTGAGAGGGTGAACTAGGCTCTCCTCTCGTGTCCCGGACGCGGTGCGGCGCGAAGTGCCGCTCCGCAGAGCCGGGACCCAGAAAGCTACGAAATACAGCCAGGCGAGATGGGACCCGGCTCAGCAGCGCACCGCTCGCTGGACGATGCTTCGCATCGCCAGGGAAGCGCTGCGCTGCGTCCGGGGCACAAAGCCCGGCAACAGAAAAAGGCCGCTCGGTTTCCCGAGCGGCCTTTCCTGTCTCACGGTGGCTGCACATTCACATCGGGCGATGTCGGAGCTTCCAGACCGGGGGCCTATCTCCCGATCGAGTCCTTCCTCGGCGGCCGCTGCATCTCGGGACAGTCGCGAACTGTTGCCCGAACCGAACGCGATGGTCTCCCATCTCCGTAAGATGCGATCATTGAGCCGCATTGCCCGCCTCGAGGCAATTCCCGCGCAAGCGGCATCCCCGCTGTTCCCGTTGTCCACAGCGGCGTGGCGCGGATGCATGTGCATCCGCTTTGGACGATGGTGGTTCGCGGGTGGACCGAAAGGCTAGCCGGGCGTCCAGGGCTGATAGTCACCGGTCGCCTTGGGACGCTTGCCGCTGGCGAGCGTCGAGCCGGAGGGCCGGTAGGCCTTGGCCGTGCCGGTGAGATTGGGCTGATGCGGCTTTTCCCACTCGCGCGGCTGGTAATTGATCTCGGTCGGCGGCTTGTCGACGACGTGATGGATCCAGCCATGCCAGGACGGCGGAATCCGGCTCGCTTCCGCATAGCCGTTATAGATCACCCAGCGCCGCTCGAAGCCGAGCGTCGGATCGATCGCCCCGCCCCGCGTGCGGTAGTAACGGTTGCCCTGCTCGTCCTCGCCGACCAGCTCGCCGTACCGCTTGGTCCAGAGCTGGGTGCCAAACGTCTGGCCATTCCACCAGGTGAAGAACTTGAGGAAGAATTGTTTCATGCGGCAAGGGCCCTGCTTCGTCGGGTCCTGATGCCATCCGGGCGGCGAAATGTCCAGTTCGGCAGGCGTGGCGGCGCCCCCACAAATCCGCCTGCCGCGCACGCCCCTGCCGCAAAGCGGACGCGATTCATTCATGCCCGGTACAGCGGCAGGGCCTGAGGCTCCATTCGCGCGCAAACCGGCGTGATCCCTGGAACCGCCGCGCTTTCGCAGGGTTGCTTTCCGGGAAAGGAGTTTAACCATGAACAGTCTGAAATTGTTGAGTGCCGCCGCGACGGTGGCGTTGGTTCTTCCCTTGGCGAGCCCGAGCATTGCGCAGCAGAGTCGTGCAGCCGCGGTCGGAGCGGGCGGTGGTGCCGCGATCGGCGGCGGTGGCGGCGGTGCTCACGTCGGTGGCGGTGGCTTCGGTGGCGGCGCGCGCATGGGTGGCGGCGGCGCGGCCTTCCATGGCGGCGGCGGCAATTTCGGAGGCGGCGCGGCGATGCGCCCAGGCGGAGGCAGTTCGCAGCCGGCACTGCGGTCCGCCCGAGCGGCGGCACCTTTGTTGGTGGCGCGGCAACGCGCGCCGGTATCTCGCCGACGTTCAGCGGAACGCGCAGCGTCGCGACCGCCTCGCCGGGCACCTGGAGTGGCAGCGGCGGCACGTGGACCGGCAGCGGCGGAACGTGGAGCAGCGGTTGGCGTCACCACCACCACCACCGCGGCGGCTTCTGGCCGGGCTTCGTCGCCGGCGCCGCAATCGGAGGCCTCGGCTCCTACGCTTATTACGGCGGTGGGTACGGCTATTATGACGATCCGTATTACTATGACAGCTACTACGACGAGCCGACGGTTGCGGTGGTGCCGGATGTCGGCGGCGATTCCGCGGCCTATTGCGCGCAGCGCTATAGATCGTACGACCCAGCCTCGGGCACCTATCTCGGCTACGACGGCCTGCGGCATCCTTGCCCGTAAGCAGATCGCCAAGAAACAGATTGCCGAGGCGTGAGGCAGAAGGCGTCGCAGCGATGCGGCGCCTTTTTCGCAATCGGCGTTGTCCCCACCGGCTCAATCACGCTGACGCGCGCGAGGATACATACAAATCGATGCAAATGGATCTTTATGCACTGAACCGTGCATATCCTTCACGATCCAATCCCAAATTGACCGGACCCACGATTCGCGGATATCACAAATCACAGTGGGGACTTCGATCTTCTGGGAAGTGTCATGCCGCGTATTCTCGTGGTTGATGACGATCCGATGGTCGGCGCGACCATCGAGGTCCTACTCCAACGTCAGGGCTTCGACGTCACGCTCACCGACGGCGGCGAAACAGGACTGGCTGCGCTGGAATCGCAAGCCTTCGACGTGATGCTGGTCGACATCTTCATGCCGCACATGCGCGGCTTCGAATCCATCCGCATCTTTCACGAGCGCGCTCCTGCCACGCCGCTGATCGCGATGTCGGGTTACGCCTTCGCCTCGTCCGCCTCGCCCTCTCCCGATTTTCTCCGCATGGCGCTGGAACTCGGCGCAACGCGCTGCCTGCGCAAGCCGTTCACGCCCGAAGCGCTGCTGACCACGATCCGGGAATGCCTTGCGGGCGCGAGCGCGCCGCCCAAGGACAAGAAAGAAGCCCCTTGATTCCAACGCAGCGCGTCATTCTCGGTGTCGGACTTGCCATCCTCCTGATCATCACCGCGGCCTCGATCGCCCTCGACGTCAAGTCGCGGTCCGATGCGGCCGCGGTGAACCACACCGTCCAGGTGCAGAAGAAGATCTCCGATCTGCGGGTGCTGCTGCGCCGCGCCGAGAGCGCCGCGCGCGGCTACGAGCTCTATCGCACGCAGGGCTTCAGCGACGAGTTCCAGGCGGTGCACGCCCTGATCGCGCCGGCCCTCGCCGAGCTCAAGCGCGACGTGCGCGACAGTCCCGATCAGGTCGCGCTGCTGGAGGGCACCGAGCCGCTGGCGTTGCGCCGGATCGAGATCGCCGCCACCGCGATGCGCCTGCGGGCCGCGAACGACCAAGCCGGCATTGCCGCGCTCAACAGCAAGGCCGAGGGCCGCGGCCTCATGGACACGGTGATGGGCAATCTCGACCGTCTGAGCGCGGAGGAAGAACGCCTGCTCGCCGCCCGCTCCCAGGATTCGCGCCGCACCGGCATCGTGCTGCTCGGCATCGACGTCGCCGGCGCCGTGCTGATCCTGCTCCTGGTCGCATTGGTGATGCGCGAAAGCCGCCGCACCACGGGTGAGCTGCAAAATTCGCTGGAGCAGACCCAGGCCGCCAAGGCGACGCTCGAGGCGGCGGTGGCCGAGCGCACCGAGCACCTCGTCACCGCGCATGACGAACTGCGCCTGTCGGTCAACGTGCTCCAGAGCACGTTTCGCAGCATGGCGGAGGCGGTGCTGGTCATCGACGCCGAGGGCACCGTGCTCCTGTCCAATCCGGCCGCCGAGCGCATGCTATTGCATCGCACCGGCATGAACGTCGGCAATCTTCGCGCGCTGTCCGACGTGTTTCACGGCGATGGCGTCACGCCGCTTCCGGCCGACGAGCTGCCGTCGACGCGCGTGCTGCGCGGCGAGCAGTTCGAAGAGCTGGAGATGATCGTCCGCCCGCACAGCGGCAACCCGCCGCGCCATCTCATGGTCAGCGGCCGGCCGATGCGGGACGGGCAAGGCAACATCTCCGGCGCGGTGCTGGTCTATCACGATGCGACGACCTCGCGCGAGACCGAGCGGCAGCTGCACCAGTCGCAGAAGCTGGATGCGATCGGCAAGCTGACCGGCGGCGTCGCGCACGACTTCAACAACATGCTCACCGTGATCTCCGGCAACACCGAGACGCTGGTGGAGAGATTGAAGGACCAGCCGGAGCTGCAGCGCACGGCCCGGCTGATCGACGATGCCGCCGAGCGCTGCGCCGAGCTGATCCAGCACCTCTTGGCATTCGCGCGCCGGCAGCCGCTCGAGCCGCGCAACGTCGACATCAACGCCGCGATCTCGGACATCGCAAAGCTTCTGCGCCCCACGCTCGGCGAGCAGATCCAGATCGAGACCGTGCTGGAACAGGGGCCGATGACGACGCATATCGATCCGTCCAGGCTCACCAATGCCGTGCTCAACATGGCAATCAACGCCCGCGACGCCATGCCGAACGGCGGCAAGCTGCTGCTGGAGACCCACCGCGTCATGCTCGACGAGGCCTATGCGCAGGCCAATGCGGACGTGACGCCCGGGCCTTACATCATGCTCGCTGTCAGCGACACCGGCACCGGCATGCCCCCCGACGTGCAGCAGAAGGCGTTCGAGCCCTTCTTCACCACCAAGGAGGTCGGCAAGGGATCCGGCCTCGGCCTCTCCATGGTCTACGGCTTCGTCAAGCAGTCCGGCGGCCACATCAAGATCTACAGCGAGGAAGGCCACGGCACCACGATCAAGCTCTATCTGCCGCCGGGCGAAGGCGCGGCGGACATCGCAACCGGCGTCACGCCGCAGGCCGAAGGCGGCGCCGAGACCATTTTCGTGGTCGAGGACGATTCCCTGGTCCGCAACTTCGTCACCGCGCAGCTCCAGAGCCTCGGCTACAAGACGGTCGCCGCGCCGGACAGCAAGGCTGCGCTCGACCTGATCGAGGCGGGGCAAGGCTTCGACCTGCTGTTCACCGACGTCGTCATCCCCGGCGGCATGAGCGGCCGGGAGCTTGCCGAAGAGGTGGCGAGGCGCCGGCCAGGCGCGAAGGTGCTGTACACGTCCGGCTATACCGACAACGCCATCGTCCATCACGGCAAGCTGGACGACGGCGTGCTGCTGCTGACCAAGCCCTATCGAAGAAACCAGCTCGCGGAGATGATCCGCAAGGCGCTGAACGGCGGAGGGATAGCGGCGAACTAGCGCGTGAACTGCCGAAGTCGCGCGGCAGTCACACGATCTCTGAGTTCGAGGGCACTGGCTCAAGATGTGAGTTCCAGTTGTTCTCGTAGCTCGCCCGGATCCGCGCGGAGGTGTTCCGACACCACGTTATGCAGCGAGTAAGGCCGTTTTGATCCCGATCGGGTCGGTCTCAAGCAAAAATCAAGCCCATCTCAAGGAGAAATCGTCTCACCAGCCCAGTCTCTGAGCATGCTCTCGGCGACAAATGTTGGAGCCGGTGTCGTGGCAGTCCGCTTGCAGAGCGCGATACCGAGCGCAGTCACCAGATGCACAGCTACGATTTTGGTCTGCGGCCGGAATTGACGGCGCAGCTTCGACAGGTGCTCGCATGAAAAGACGAGAGTTCATCTTGTTGATTGGTGGAGGACTGGTCTGGCCTGCGATCGCACGGGCGCAGGGCGGAGCCAAGCTGCATCGTATCTTCTGGGTCTCGACCCAATCCGAACCGGATCCCTTCCTGGACGGCTTTCGCGAGGGAATGCGCGCGCTGGGTTACGTTGAGGGCAGGACCGTAACTTTGGAGACGCATTATGCCCCTGAAAATCCGCAGGCACTGCGCAAGATCGTCTCCGAGTTGCCGCGAGGGGATGTTGACCTTGTGGTCTCGAGCGGTCCGGCGACACGCGTCATGACTGCAATCACCGACGTCCCCGTGCTGTTTGCATTGAGCGGTGACCCCGTCGCTCTGGGCGTGGTGAAGAGCCTTGCTCACCCCGGCACCAATTTCACAGGCAGCACATTCCTGTCGCTCGAGCTGGCAGGAAAGCGCGTCGAACTGCTCAAGGACCTTTATCCAAAGCTGCGAAAACTGGCGGTCCTCTCGAACACGGATCATCCGGGAGAGCCACTGGAATGGCGTGCGACTTTGGAGTCGTGCCGGAATCTCGGGATTGATGCAGCCTACGTCCCCTTCTGCGGCGCTCGCGAAATCGAGAATGGGTTGATGGCTGCCGGCAAGGTGAACGCGGATGCTCTCCTCGTGTTTCCCGATGCCGTGACGCTGGTGCATCGTGCGAGGATTGCGGAGCTTGCAATCGCGCACCGGCTGCCTTCGATGTTTGGCTGGTCTGAATATTGTGACGCTGGAGGTCTCTTGAGTTACGGGGCAAACCAGCGCACGACCTATTTTCGGCTTGCCACTTATGCGGATCGCATCCTGCGCGGTGAAGATCCGTCAGATCTTCCGGTGATGCGTCCCGAAAAGTTTGAACTGGCAGTCAATCTGAAAACAGCCAGGCTTCTGGGGATCGACCTGGATATGTCGTCGATCCTGTTTCGCGCCAGCAAGGTGATTTCCTGAGATAGTCATGACGGACGGTGCTGCGCAGTCCTCTTCGTGTACGATGCCTCCGCGTCGTTCGCTGTTCTGCAAGTACTTCGCGACGTTGTTTGTCGCTGCCGTGGTGCCTCTGATACTCGGCGCGGCGATCGAGGCTTCTTTCGGTTACCGAGACCAGCGCCGCCAGATCAGCGCGGTGCTGCAGGCCGATGCTCGCGCGGCGTCCGACAGGATCGAGGCGTTCACCGATGGCATCCGAGATCAGTTGGGTTGGATGGTGCAGCTTCCCTGGTCTGCCGGAGACGATGCGCAACATAAGATCGATGCCTTGCGCCTCCTCCAGCAGGTGCCTGCAATCGTTTCGGTTTCGCTTCTGGATGAGACCGGCACCGAACGGGTCTTTGTTTCCAGGCTGCTTCTGAATCGGACCGGGCGCGGCATTGATATGTCTACGGATCCCGCTGTTCAGGGCGCACGCGGCAACAAAGTCTGGTACGGACCGGTTCAGTACCAGCGAGATTCAGAGCCCTATATGAGGGTCGCGGTTGCCGGGAGCCTGCCTGCCGCAGGGGTTGCGATCGCCGAGGTCAATCTGAAGCTGATCTGGGATGTCATCGCAGCCATTAGGATTGGCGAGACCGGCTACGCCATAGTTGTCGATGATTCCGGTCATCTGATCGCACATCCCGATATTAGTCGGGTCCTGCGCGGCCGCGCCAGCTCGGGCAGTTTTGGCCGGATCAAGCATCTCGTTGGCGCGGCGAGCGGAGCGGCGGTGATAACCGGGGAGCGAGGCAACCCGGTGGTGGCACTATCCGTTCAGGCCGCCGATTTGGGATGGACGGTGATCGCGATGCAGCCAACCTCGGAAGCCTTTGCCTCAATTCGCGCGGCCTTGTGGCGCTCCTCAATCCTCATTGCCTTTGGTGTTCTTATCGCGCTGGCGCTCGCCTATTGGCGCGCGCACAGAATGTCCGGCCCGATCAAGCAACTGGAAGAGGGCGTGGAGCGGATCAGAACCGGACAATTCGAGCATCGCATCAAGATCTTCAGCGGTGACGAGTTTCAGCAATTGGCGTTGCGCTTCAATGAAATGGCTTCCGAACTGGCGATCTCACAGCAGAAATCTGCGCGGATCGAACGGCTGAAGCAGTTCCTGCCATCACAGGTCGCCGAATTGGTCGAACATTCTCATGAACTGCTCGAAGCGCAGCGACGTGAAGTGGCTGTCATTTTTGGCGACTTACGCGGCTTCACGGCGTTCTCCACGCGCAATGAACCTGACGTCATCATGGCGGTCATGCGAGATTACTACGCGGCCGTCGGCGCCGTGACGACTCGTCACGAGGCAACGCTCATAGGCTTTGATGGCGACGGAGTCATGCTCCTGGTCAATGCTCCGGTCGCATGCGAACAGCCGGCAACTCAAGCGGTCCGACTCGCGATCGACCTGCAAATGACGGTGCAGTCCCTTGCCGGCAGATGGTGTGACGCCGGCCACGCGATCGGCTTTGGTGTGGGCGTTGCCATGGGACCGGCAACGGTAGGCACGGTTGGCTACAACGGTCGGCTGGACTACACGGCGATGGGAGCCGTGGTGAATTTGGCGTCGCGGCTCTGCAATCTCGCGAAGGACGCGCAGATCCTGGCTGATCCCACGATCGCCGGGAAGGTAAGGGATAGCGTTCCGTTGGCATCGCTCGGACAGCGGAATATCAAAGGCTACGACCAGGCTCTGGAAGTCTTTGCTGTCGCACCTGCTATGCTGCCGTTGAAACCGCCGGGCTCGGCACAACGCGGGCGAGAGAAAGAGCCTCAGGACCACTGACACCCCGGCGTCCGGACACCTAAAGCGCGATGCGATTAGGATCAATCGTCATCACGCTTTAGGTTATTGTTTGACCATGATCTTTTCGGAAAACCGCTACACACTTTTCCGGATCATGCTCTAGCGCGTTGCCATCACCACGGCGGCCAGCGTGAGCAGCAGCGCTGCGATCTGCCCTGCCCCGAGCTGCTCGCCAAGCGCGACCGCGGATGCCACGACGCCGATCACCGGCACCGCCATGGTGCCGATTGCGGCCACCGAGGCCGGCAGGCGCGCCAGCGCTGCGAACCAGCTGACATAGGCGATGCAGAACTGCCCGACGACCGAATAGACCAAAAGCCACCAGCCGAGCGGCGTCACATGCGACAAATGCGTGGTCTCGATCAAGAGGCCGACGATCGAGATCGGCAGGCAGCCGATCCCGATCTGCCAGGCCGCCGCGGTGATCGGCGGCAGGTGAATCGGGTACTTCTTCGAGAGCACCGTGCCGAGGGCGAAGCCGAACGCACCGGCGAGCACCATGATGATGCCCGGCAGCTTCGAAGTGCTGGCGGCAATGCCGTTGCCGCCCATGATCGAGGCGAGCCCCGCGAAAGCCAGCACCAGGGCGAGCGTGCGCAACAGCGTCGGCCGCTCCCCCAGCACCGGCCAGGCGATGATCGAGGCCCAGACCGGCATCGTGTAGGCGATCAGCGCCGCCTCGCTCGCCGGCAGCCAGAGCAGTGCCAGGCCCATCAGCACCATCCAGCCGGTGACGTTGAGCGCGGCTGCGGTGAGCAGGCGCGGCCAGACCGCGCCCGGAACGCGCAGGCTTTGCCGGCGCAACACCGCAAGCAGCGCCAGCAGCAGCGCGCCGAGCACGCCGGTGACCCCGCGCAGCGTCAAAGGCGGCAGCTCGGCGAGCAAGAATTTCGTCACCGGCCAGTTGAAGCCCCAGCCGACCGACGTGATCGCAAGGAACATCAGGCCGGCCGGGGCGATGCGCGGCCGCACGCCCGGCGGGGTCGAATCAAGCATTTGGGTAACCCGGCAAATCTGGGGGTCAGCTTGGCCCGGATTCGCCGCTCCCACCACCGCTTCGGCGGGCATGTCTGCTCTCACCTTCCGTAGGGCTACGTGAGTCCTGCTGACGCAATCCCGTTGCTCAAAAATATAGCTGCCCTGTGAACAGCGGGATGAAGGCTCCGCATCATCACGGCATGCAAATTTTTTCGGTTGGGAATCCCTGAGGACTCACTGATACTTGGGTCCACGACAGGCGCGGCGAAGACCCCTGTTATCCCCCACAATCCACCATATTTAGTATTTGATTCAGGAACTCGCACTAGTTCTTGACGGGCGCAACGGAGAGTCCTAGCTTTCGGTCCGTTCGGCGCGAGTGAGTTTGCGTCCCGCCGGCACTCCCCCAAAGGGTCTCGCAAATTTCAGCTCCGCCAGCCGGCCAAAGGCTGCGGATGAGGGCTTGTCTGCCCTCGGAATGCGAGACTCCTAGGGCGCCAGAACGGGCCGGCAAAAGGCTCGGATGGCATCGATGACGAAGTGACGTTGTGGGGCGTTGAACGCATGTCGCGCACATCCCCTTGGGGGCGGATGGGTGTGGACATGCCGGCGGGACGATCGATGCGACGCATCGAGGTCGCGCCGGGAAAAAAAACAGGGCCGGATCCACCGGCTGAACTGCGGTGCCCAAGGCCGAACGGCTAAAGGCGCCCGCGAGATGCAATGACGACCCGGCACGCCCCGAGCGAGGGGCGGGACCGGTCAAAGAAAATGACGGGGCAAGACGATGCGGATTGAGCGGCGCCACACCACTTCGGGACAGTCACCTTATGCGGGAATCGAATTCCGCCTGACCACGTCGGAGATTCGCAATCCCGACGGCTCGGTCGTGTTCAAGCTTGATAACGTCGAGGTGCCGAGCGAATGGTCGCAGGTCGCCTCCGACGTGCTGGCCCAGAAATATTTCCGCAAGGCTGGCGTTGCCGCGCGCCTGAAGAAGGTCGAGGAGGAATCCGTCCCCTCCTTCCTGTGGCGCTCCGTGCCCGACACCGAGGCCCTCAGCCAGCTGCCCGAGAAGGAGCGCTATGTCAGCGAGCTCAGCGCCAAGCAGGTGTTCGACCGCCTCGCCGGCTGCTGGACCTATTGGGGCTGGAAGGGCGGCTATTTCACTGGCGATGACGACGCCCAGGCCTTCTATGACGAGCTCCGCTACATGCTCGCCATGCAGATGGTCGCGCCGAACTCGCCGCAATGGTTCAACACCGGCCTGCACTGGGCCTATGGCATCGACGGCCCCGGCCAGGGCCATTATTACGTCGACCCCTTCACGGGCAAGCTGACCAAGTCCAAGTCGGCCTACGAGCATCCGCAGCCGCATGCCTGCTTCATCCAGGGCGTCGGTGACGACCTCGTCAACGAAGGCGGCATCATGGACCTCTGGGTTCGCGAGGCGCGCCTGTTCAAATACGGCTCCGGCACCGGCTCCAACTTCTCGCGCCTGCGCGGCGAAGGCGAAAAGCTCTCCGGCGGCGGCCGCTCGTCCGGCCTGATGAGCTTCCTCAAGATCGGTGACCGTGCCGCGGGCGCGATCAAGAGCGGCGGCACCACGCGCCGCGCCGCCAAGATGGTCGTGGTCGACGTCGATCACCCCGACATCGAGACCTATATCGACTGGAAGGTGAAGGAGGAGCAGAAGGTCGCCGCCCTCGTCACGGGCTCCAAGATCAATCAGAAGCACCTCAAGGCGGTGCTGAAGGCCTGCGTCAACTGCGAAGGCTCGGGCGACGATTGCTTCGACCCCGAGAAGAACCCGGCGCTCCGCCGCGAGATCAAGCTCGCGCGCCGCAGCCTCGTGCCCGACAACTACATCAAGCGCGTCATCCAGTTTGCCAAGCAAGGCTACAAGGACATCCAGTTCGACACCTACGACACCGACTGGGACAGCGAGGCCTATCTCACGGTATCCGGGCAGAACTCCAACAACTCGGTCTCGCTGAGGGACGACTTCCTGCGCGCGGTCGAGACCGACGGCGACTGGAATCTGACCGCCCGCACCTCCAAGAAGGTGACGAAGACGCTGAAGGCGCGCGATCTCTGGGAGAAGATCGGCTACGCCGCCTGGGCCTCGGCCGATCCGGGCCTGCACTTCAACACCACGATGAACGACTGGCACACCTGCAAGGCGTCCGGCGACATCCGCGCCTCCAATCCGTGCTCGGAATACATGTTCCTGGACGACACGGCGTGCAATCTCGCCTCGGCGAACCTGCTGACGTTCTACAACACCGAGACCAAGCGCTTCGACGTCGAGGGCTATGAGCACCTCTGCCGGCTCTGGACCATCGTGCTGGAAATCTCGGTCATGATGGCGCAGTTCCCGTCCAAGGCGATCGCCGAGCTCTCCTACGAGTTTCGCACGCTCGGCCTCGGCTACGCCAATATCGGCGGCCTCCTGATGACCATGGGCCTGCCCTATGACAGCAAGGAAGGCCGCGCGCTCTGCGGCGCGCTGACCGCGGTGATGACCGGCATCACCTACAAGACCTCCGCGGAAATGGCTGCTGAACTGGGCACCTTCCCCGGCTACAAGAAGAACGCCCAGCACATGCTGCGCGTGATCCGCAACCACCGCCGCGCCGCGCACGGCCAGGCGTCGGGCTATGAAGCGCTCAGCGTCAACCCGGTGCCGCTCGACCTCGTCTCCTGCCCGCAAGCCGACCTCGTCAGCCATGCGCAGGCGGCCTGGGATGCCGCGCTCGAGCTCGGCGAGAAGCACGGCTATCGCAACGCCCAGACCACGGTGATCGCGCCGACCGGCACGATCGGCCTCGTCATGGATTGCGACACCACCGGCATCGAACCCGACTTCGCGCTCGTCAAGTTCAAGAAGCTCGCCGGCGGCGGCTACTTCAAGATCATCAACCGCGCCGTGCCATCAGCGCTGCGCGCGCTAGGCTATCGCGAGAGCGAGATCGCGGAGATCGAAGCCTATGCCGTCGGCCACGGCTCGCTGGCGAACGCCCCCGGCATCAACGTCAGCACCCTGAAGGCCAAGGGCTTCACCGATGAGGCGATCGCCAAGGTCGAGAAGGCCCTGCCGACCGCCTTCGACATCAAGTTCGCCTTCAACAAGTGGACCTTTGGCGAGGACTTCATCCGCGACCAGCTTGGCATCGGCGCGGAAGCCATTGCGGCTCCGGGCTTCGACCTGCTCCAGGCCGTCGGCTTCACCAAGCGCGAGATCGAGGCGGCCAACGTCCATATCTGCGGCGCGATGACGGTCGA
This sequence comes from Bradyrhizobium agreste, assembly GCF_016031625.1. Lineage (GTDB taxonomy): Bacteria > Pseudomonadota > Alphaproteobacteria > Rhizobiales > Xanthobacteraceae > Bradyrhizobium > Bradyrhizobium agreste. The sequence continues at coordinate 430,423 of NZ_JACCHP010000003.1, forward strand.
GGGAGCTCCCCACCTCAAGGCAGAACATTACGCGGTGTTCGACTGCGCTAACCCCTGCGGCAAGATCGGCAAGCGCTATCTGTCGGTCGAGAGCCACATCCGGATGATGGCCGCGGCCCAGCCCTTCATCTCGGGCGCGATCTCCAAGACCATCAACATGCCGAACGACGCCACGGTGGAAGACTGCAAGTCCGCCTACATGCTGTCGTGGAAGCTCGCGCTGAAAGCCAACGCGCTCTATCGCGACGGCTCGAAGCTCTCACAGCCGCTCAACTCGCAGCTCATCAGCGACGATGAGGACGAGGACGATGCGGTCGAGCTGCTGCACGAGAAGCCGATGGCGGCGCGCGCCACGCACGTGGCCGAAAAGGTCGTCGAGAAGCTGGTCGAGCGCATCGTCGTGATGCGCGAGCGCGAGAAGATGCCCGATCGCCGCAAGGGCTACACCCAGAAGGCGGTGGTCGGCGGCCACAAGGTCTATCTCCGTACCGGCGAATACGATGACGGCCGCCTGGGCGAGATCTTCATCGACATGCACAAGGAAGGCGCGGCGCTGCGCTCCTTCATCAACAACTTCGCCATCGCGGTGTCGCTCGGCCTGCAATACGGCGTGCCGCTCGACGAATATGTCGATGCCTTCACCTTCACCCGCTTCGAGCCGGCGGGCCCCGTGCAGGGCAACGACAGCATCAAGTACGCGACCTCGATCCTCGACTACGTCTTCCGCGAGCTTGCGGTGAGCTATCTCTCCCGCTTCGACCTCGCCCACGTCGATCCCAACGAGACGGGCTTTGACGCGCTCGGCAAGGGCGTCGAGGAAGGCAAGGAGCCGGACGAGGACGGCGGCCACCACGCCACCAAGCTGGTCTCGCGCGGCCTCACCCGCTCGCGCACGGACAACCTCGTCGTGATGCGCGGCGGCTCGACCGCGGTCAGCCAAGGCAACGACAGCGCGCCCTCCGGCGGCAGCCGGGTTACCGCCCTCGCCGCCCACGGCACCTCGTCCCGCCTCAGTGACACCATCGAAGGCGCCGTCGCCCTGAAGCAGGAAGCTCAGCACGACCTGTCGCCGACGGAGAAGCTCGAGCAACTGCAGTGGAGCAAGGCCGGCAGCGCCGCAGTCGCCGCGCCCAGCAAGGCCGAACGCCGCGCCGAAGCCAAGGCCAAGGGCTACGAGGGCGAGATGTGCAGCGAGTGCGGCAACTTCACGCTGGTGCGGAATGGGACGTGCATGAAGTGCGATACGTGCGGCAGCACGACGGGGTGTTCGTAACGGACCAGAACGCAACAACTATTCATCCCCGGGCTGAACCGGGCATCAAAAAGGGCGGCCGAACGGCCGCCCTTTCGCCATTTATGGCTTTTCCAAAATCAATCATTATGACAACCTCGGAGGGTATTACATAGCACGCAGGCCTATTACTAGCTCATACCGATTAGGAGTTGGATCGTGACTAGCCAACCCGACGCCTTCCTAAGCTACACACGCCTTGATGATGAGTTCTTTGGTGGCGCGATTACAGGAATTACGGTGACAGTGCACTAAACTTGCTCGCTCCGTCCTGCCCATCTGCGACTCGCGTCTGATGCGCGGCGTCAATTGAGCGCACCTTCACCGCAGCCGGCTTCGGTGCTCATCAATACCCCGCCTCCGATATTGCCTTTGCGATCGAGCCCTTCCCTCCTAAACTCCCACCACCACCGGCATGAGTTTCGACGGGCCCGGTGGAAGCGGAGTAGACTTATGCCCAAACCGGAAAGCTTCCCGATCGAAAACATCTTCGTTCCCACGAAGCAGAAGAAGACCCTCAAGCCCGAGATCGTCGGGGAGATCGCGGAAAGTATTCTGGACATCGGACAACAGTCCCCCATTGCCGTTCGGCGCGACGGCGACCGCCTCGTTCTGGTCGAGGGACTGCATCGGTTAGAGGCCTGCAAGGCGCTCGGCGAGACGACCATTCTCGGGGTTGTCGTCACGGCGGAGTTTGCTGAGCACAAGCCGCAGCTCGCCGAACGACCGGAAGTCGAGGCAGAGCGCATCAAGATGGCGCGGTTGAAGCAGTTGCGCCTGGAGAAGGAAGCCGCGGAGGCATCGACTTCTGCCTTGAAGGGAGTCCACACGACGGAAGCGCCGCGCATCCGTCCGACGAAAGGCGTCCGCGACAATCCGAAGGCATCAGCGGGCCAGACTGCGAAAGCGAAGCCCAAGACATTGTCGGACTGGATCACGCAGCAAAAGGGCAGCGGCGGCCGCTATTGATGGCCGACTCCAGCTCGTAGGATGGGTAGAGCACTTGCGAAACCCATCACTGGAGGTGGCAATCGATGGGTTTCGCTACGCTCTACCCATCCTACGAGCTATGCTAAAATGGCAACAAAGGCGGCCATCCCGCAAGTATCTGGAACGGCGACTTCTTGCCGGATGCATCGAAGATGCGGCAAAATCTCACCACATGGCCGCCACGCAAGCGACAGCTCACAATCGCGATTTCAGCGCAAATGCGACGGAGGCTCTCAGCTTCATCGATATTCAGGAGCCATTTGCAATGTTGAGTGCGGTGGAAAATAAGCCAGCGGGGAAATCCGGCCGGCGCGGCGGCAAGAAGAAGTCGGGACAACGGAACGGGGCCGGCGAGCAACGCGCAGGTGCCCCGCATCAACTGCCGGATGCCTCGGCGGAGACCAGGCAAGAGACCGAGCATGTGACCGAGCAAGAGACGAGCCGACAGATCAGTGCGGAGATACCTTCGGCTGCAGCCTTGCCGGGCGAGGCGTCCGGGATGGAGATCGCTGCAAGCCCGCCGGTCGCACCGGTCGAACCCTTCCAGGCCAGCACGCAGGCGATTGCCGACGCCTATGGCGACTACATCAGGACATCACTGGAGCAAGCCTGGAGCTTCCTGGGAAAGCTCGCGATGGCGCGTTCACCCGTCGAGGCCTTTGAGCTTCAGATGGCGTACGCGAAACAGGCGTGCGAGCAGTTTGTCGCCGAATCCCAGAAGATCACCGAGTTGCATGAACAATTGACCAGACAAAGGGTCATGCATCTTGAGGGGTTTGTGGCCAGGCTCACCCAGACGACGCTCGAAATCCGCGCGATACGTCACTAGCGACAGAAGCGCATTGCGGCGCCGCCGGGCTGGACTCCCCGGGGATGGGCAATATCCTTGCGAAACCCTTTCGTTGATGGTCCGCGCGCCAAAAGGTGGGTTACGCTGCGCGAGCTGCGCTTTGCGCCGTCGCGGAGCTAACCCACCCTACGCGCTTAAGGACCGCCTGGAGTTCAGTACCCTGATTTCGAGCCCGTGGTCGGCCTCGTGCTTGCGCCAGTGGTTTGTCCTGTGGTTTGTCCTGGAGCGTAGCTCGACGCGCCTGGGCGGGTGCTCTTCGAGGCCTTCGCGTGGTGCTTCTTCATCTTGTGCCCGGGAGCGTAGCTGGAAGCGCCCGGCTCGCCTGTCTTGGAACCCATTTGCTGCATCTGATGACCTGGCGTCTTGCTCGATACACCCTGAGCAAATACGGCTGGGGCTGTAGCCATGACAACGGCAGCCGAAAGCGCGATGATCATTGCTTTCATGTTGTCCTCCTCGAACAAGCCCCTCAAAAGAAACGGAATGAACCAGCGCCGGTTCCCTTCAGCGAGCGTTCATGGTGAGACCAGCGCCGCTCAACTGGTCCCTTTCGCCGCCGCAACGCGATGAACGGCGAGCTTAGCCCGGATGAGCAAAGCGACATCCGGGGCGCGATCAGCGCCTTCCCCAGGAGATCTTCCCACCTCGAAGGAAGCCATCTCCCTGACCCATCTTTCATTTTCGCACTCCGGCCTGCCAGGCGTCGATGGCTTTCGATAGTTCGTCGAACGTCACGATACGATCGATGACGAGATTGTGGATGACGGATACATCCACCGCGTCGAACAACGCCTGCAGGTGCACGCGCCATTTTGGCTCGGAAATCTCGCCCTTCAGGCATGCCAGCAGCGTCCATTCGTCAATGCTGACAGGCATCGGCGCGTTGATCGTCACCACGGCTGAAGTCAGTTCGCGAACGCATCTTTCTCTGATGCCATTCGGAGCAGGCCTCAACCGGAATTACGGTAAGACCGCAGCCCGTAGGATGCCGCTGCCGGCGTACGCCGCAGTTCCGTGCGCGTCATCAAACTCTCTCCTGAATTCCTGCATATCTCTGCCATCTACCAAAGGTAGATTGCTCCCGGTGAAGCGTGGTCAACAACGCGACTTGCAAGAACACTGCATGCGCCAGCCCCGCTTCCGACAATGAAATGGGAGTGACGCCATGCGATATCTGCCGAACGACACCATCGACGTCCTGCTCGACCAGTTTGGTCAAATCGAAACCCTCTACGGCGATCCGAATTTTCCGACCACGACGGATGCCTGGGGCGGCAACGACACCGTGACGGTAACCGTCGCCCAGCCGGAAGCAGAGGTCACGATCTTCGGCGAGGACAACACGACGTTGCATGGTCAGTCCCACGGCGGCAACGACACGCTTACGGTCAACTTCAATTACGGCTGGAACGACGGCCTCGTGGTCGGCGATGCCCAGGCGATGACCGACGATGCCAGGGGCGGCAACGACACGATCAGTGTCGAGTCAGACTCGCTGTACACCAACGTGCAGGCCTTCGGCGACGTTGCTGGCGACATGTCGGGAAATTCGCACGGCGGCAGCGACGTCATCGTCGGCACGGTGGGTTGGCGGGGCTACACAAATGTGTACGCCGGCGATGCCGGCGGTTCCATCAGTGGTACGGCGCATGGCGGCAACGACACGCTCGACATCACTCTGGACACCCGAGAGGGCTCGGCGAAGGCCAGCGGTGATGCCATCGGCTCCATCGGCGGCGATGCGCATGGCGGCAACGACAACATCACTTTCACCATCAGCACCGAGAATGTCTGGGCCGGCGGAGCTGTGTATGGAGATTCGACGTCACTGACCGACAATGCCCAAGGGGGAGATGACATTATCACCCTCATGGCCAAAGGCCCCGACACCACCGAGTATGCGCGCACTGTGCTCTTCGGCGATGCTCCGACCATGTCTGGCAACGCTAAAGGCGGCAACGACATCCTCAACGGCGCGGCTACCAACGACTTCCTGTATGGCGATGGGAGGATCTATGCCCCCGCAACGCCGGGCTCGATCACCGGCGGCAGGGATATCCTCAACGGCGGCGCCGGCGATGACCAGCTCTCCGGCGGCGGCAACAGCGACAGCTTCGTCTTCAACACCGGCTCCGGCAACGACCTGATCACCGATTTCGATCAGGGCAACAAGGCGGTCGGCAGCACCGCGACCGAGCACGACCTGATCAACGTGCACGATTACGGGTTTGCGGATTGGGCGGCGCTGTCGAGCCTGATCAGCGACAATGCTGCCGGCGATGCCGTAATCCATCTGTCGGCGAGCGACACCATCACGCTGGACGGGGTCCAGGCGGCCAACCTGCGTCCAACCGACTTCATCATCTGAGGAAACTGAATCAAAAGCGGCGATGTCGCTCCACGGCACATGGGGCGACATCGCAGGAATGTTTCGGCGCCTGGCATCCTTAGATATCGCTTCGCTGATGGGCTCGACATTACGGTGACATGCACCAATCTATCCGCATCCCCGCCTGCCAACCCGCCCTCTTGCATTAAGTGCACTGGCGCATGGACTATCGGTTTCGCATCCCCTCGCCCCATCCTGCGCAGGGGTATCGCATATGGGTGAACGATGCTGCGGCGTCGGGACTGGGCTCCCTCCCCCGCGCGGGCCATCCTGCGCAAGACCAAACCAGATCACAACTGTTCCTGCAGGATCGGCGCACCGAGTTCGTCGAAACGGAAGAGCTGAAAGATCCGCTGGCCGTTGAAGTCGAGGACTCTCAGATCGTCGGTCTCGTGCAGATTGCTTTCGACCGCACGAAAATGCCCGCCATAGCGCTCCCTGGCGAGCGACAACGGAACCTCGAACGCAACGAACTTGCCGATCCCTTTCTGTCTGAGCACCTCGAGAAGCTTCTGATCCCTCAGGGACTCATGCGAGGTGAGAATGAGCAGCGGACCGCTCGCCGTGAGCAGCAAAAGCGACTTCATCGGAGCCTCCTTCCGGTTGGACTGAGCCCTCCGTGTCCATTTTAGCCCGTGGGATGGGCGGGGCGAAGCGCTACCATCCTGCGGGCTGCGGAACCAATCGTCGTCCATCGTCTTGACTTAAGTTGCCTCCCTTTGCGGTGGCAGAAGACGATTAAGAGGCGAAAATGGTCCTGATGGGCCTTGGCGCGCTACTCATCCTTGGCGGGCTCCTGTACACGGCACGCGCCACCATTTGGCGGGGACCGCTTAGTGGTCGGGATTCCTCCGGGCGGGTCCGCGACACGCTCGAGCCGCCACGGCGCGGCTTGGGATTCCTCGGTTTGGGCGCGAATTGGCCCGGTGTGCTTCTGATGGCCGCCGGGGCAATGCTCATGGCATCCGGCGCCAGCTTCTAGCCGCCGGGATGAATGGAGCGATCTAAATTACGGTGACAGCGCCGGATCGGCGGACCTGACGCCAAGGCGGCTGCAATCGGCATGCTGTTGACCAGATGTCCGCAGGCGGATGCCTCTGCTTCGCGCTTCAGGCCACAGCTTCCGTATCCGGTATCGAACGTTTTCCGTCGTCTAGATCTCGGGACCCAGAACTTCCGTCGCTAGGCGTCCGGCTTCCCGCCGCAAAAATGTCATGCACCAGCCCGAGCTTCCCAAGCCCCAGAATGATCAGTCCATTGATGTCGATCTCGTACCAGGCGTGCGACAGGTACGCATCCCGCGGAAAGCGGTGATGGTTGTTGTGCAGCCCCTCGCCGAAGGTGAGCAGCGTGGTCACCAGCTCGTTGGTCGTGCCGTCATGGGTCTCGAAGCGGCGGTAGCCCCAGCGGCCGTCGCTGTGGCAGACCGAGTTCACCAGGGAGGTGGCCATGGTCATGAGGTAGCTGCGGAACAGGCCGGAGAACAGGATGCAGCCGATCATCGTGTGCACGCCGCCGAAGGCGTAGCCGATGCCGCCTGGAATGATCAGCGCCGAGAGCGCGTACCAGTACCATCGCGTCCTGGTGAAGAACATCGCGATCGGGTCGGCCAGGATGTCCTTGGCGTAGTAGGTGGCGTCGGTGGTCTCGCGGTCCCACACCCAGCCGCCTTGCGCATGCGACATGCCCTTGGCGAAGCTGGTATAGGCGTTGCCGGAGCCGTCATAGTATGGGCTGTGGACGTCGCCGGGCCGGTCGGAGTGAAGATGGTGCCGCCGGTGGTTGCTCACCCATTTCACGATGGAGCCCTGCACCGCCATGGTCGCGAGCGCGGCGAAGATCGTCCGCATCACCGGACCGCAGCGAAAGCTGCGGTGCACGAAGTAGCGATGCATGAAGCCGATTCCGATCGTGGACAGCACGAACGTGCCGGCGAACACCGAAACCTCGACCCAGCCGATGCCTTGCCAGAACGCCCAGACCAGCGCCGCGATCGAGCCGCCGATCATGAGCGCGAATGAGATGTAGGAGTCGCGAAACTTGGCGTCGACCACCGGACCTTCGGTCAGCACGCCCGGCGGCATCTTCGGCTCCGAAAGCTGCTCGGACACAACGCTCTCAACCACGGTCATTTCAGCCGATCCAATCAAGCAAATGCGCTCTTCTGCAGTGCAACGTACAGCCGAGGGTTGTTTTGAGCAAGGACCCGTTCGGCCTTGGGAGCACGGAGCTGCGCGCCTGAAAAGACGCGGCCAGAGGGAGGGCAATGCACTGTTGGCGACGCCTGGACGCATGCCTCATCCTTCGAGACGACCGCTTCCAGCGGTCTCAGGATGAGGCTAAGCAGCACTGTGCCCGTTGAAACTGCTGCCACACATTCCGCCCTCATCCTGAAGGAGCCCGCCTCAAGCGAGCGTCTCGACGGATGGCCGCGGGCCCCGCCCTCAAATGCGACAGGCCAGCGATCGGAGGCAAGTGACGCCGAATTTTCGGGCTTTGTGCGCAGCGTTAACCAAATCCACGGTCTCCGCGATTACGCCCACAGCCCAACTTCACTGAAGCCGCAAAGCTATGTCGCCAGGCTCAACGCGATGAAGCGGCAGTTCTACGGCTGCGGCGGAGGACGGCGGGTTAGATCACAAGCTTGCAGGCCGCAGGATGGGTGGAGCGACTTGGCTCGACCAGCGGACGCGATCGTCACCGACGCCGCGCGCGACGGCCGGTTCGGCAAGAGCTCCACCCATCCTGCGAACTACACTCTACGCCCGCCTCACCGTATCTCGCTCATCGTCACCTTGGCGGCGATCCCGGTCAGTTCGGGCTCTTGCGGCGCGAGCTCCTCATCGGAAGATGGGCCGACCGAGACTTCGGTCATTCTGCGCTTGACCTGTTCGCAGGTCTTGCGGACGTCTTCGGTGAACAGCGCGCATTCTTCGATGCGCTTGAAGATCTTCCGTCCCTCTTCACGATATCCCGCCGCCGTTTCTCGCATGAAGGCGATCGCATCATGAACCTGGGCTGTCAGCGCCTCACATTTTTGCGCGGCGTCGATCAACTCGGTGCCCATGGCCTCGATCTCTTTTGCAGCGGATTCATAGTCGCGGATGACCGCCTCTGCACTGAGCGCGCCGACGCGCGACACGCCCGCGGTGTGCTCGACGTAATCAGGTAAAGCAACTGAAGTAATGGAGCTTCCCGAGCGGATCGACGCAATGTCCGCTTCGAGTTGAACCAAGTTCACTCCTTCCCGTCTGCGCAATTGTTCAACACTTGCCATGACTGATCCTCCCAATACGCGCCCAGAACCCCAAGCAGCATTGGGTTTATTACGGGGATAAGTACCGTTCTACCCCGATGTATTGTTGACAGTCTCAGCTTTGCCATTTTTTCCCAATCACTGACTGCGCACGCAGAGATAATGGCTTATCAGAACTCAACTTCTCCGTGTCAGGTTGGCGAAGATGGTTGATTTCGCAACAACTCGACCTATCCAAAGACAAATGAGCCCGTCCGAATGGCTGAACGAGCGGGAATAGCTTTAGATTGAATCGGTTGCCGCGGCTCTTCACCTCTCCCGCCCGCGGGGCCCGCTTGCGGGAGAGGGTCGCGGAGAGGGTGTTTCCGCAATGGGACAATCCCCAAGAGGAGAAAGCCCTCACCCGGCGCGCGGGACGATGCTTCGCATCGCCCGGACGCGCCGACCTCTCCCGCGGGCGGGCGCAAGCGGGAGAGGGAGTGCACTTCCATCGGCGCAGCGATCGAGCCTCATCTCATCAGGCTTTAGGCCGGATCGAGCGTGGCGAGATCGAGGGCTGCCGCACGTGCAGGACCCGTCATCGGCGGCGCTTTGCGCCGACGGCGAGTTATTCAGTTCTGCGTCCGCCGCTTGCCGATCGTCACATGTTTAGAATGTGATCGTTACTCACCACCAATACGGCCACCGCCATCCCTCATAGCGAACGTACGACGGCACCAGCGGCGGGCCGTAGGGATCGACCCGGTCGTCTTCAGGGCGATAGCGATATCGTGGAACAATATTGTAATCCCACGGCGTCGGCCTAAGCACGGGCGCCGTGACGATCAGCCTTTGCTGCGGCTGGCGAACGACGACAGCCTTCCGCGTCCGGGCTTCAGCACCTGAAATCCCAAGGCTGCACAGCACCAGTGCCGTTCCGAGCGCACACGCGATGATCTTTTTCTTCATGCGTTGGTCTCCTTCCCCAAGAGAGTGCAAAAGGACGCAAAGCAAGGCAAGCCAATTCGCCATCGACGTTGCTTGAATGAACGCTGTCGGCTCTGGCAGCGAGCGTAGCGCCAATGGAGCGGAGCACAATCCGGGACCAATGTGCCTTGTGGCAACATCCCGGATTACGCTGCGCTCCATCTGGGCTATGCGGACTCACACCGCATCCACCTCCTCAGGCGCCGCGCCGGCAACGAGCCCATCGAGACCGACCATCAACAAATCCGCGATGTGCATCAGCTGGTAGAGCGGAATATCCGCTTCGCCCTGCTCGGCCTGCGCCAGGAAGCTGGGCGCAACACCGATGTGCTCGGCCAGCTGGGGCTCGGTGTAGCCGCGGGTCTCGCGCGCAGCCTTGACGCGCGCGCCGATGCCGAGCCGGTGCCGGGTCTGCTCCTCCACAGTCATCATCACCGCCTGCTCGTGCGCGCTCGCATAACCGTCCTCGAACGCGCTGCCGATCAGCCGGCCCTTGCGCCAGGCGACGCGGCAGCCCTTGCGCAGGCCGCTCCTGAAGATCAGCGTGAAGTGCGCGGCGACCCATAGCGATGAATTGAGCTCCAGCCGCGCGCCGGTGGCGGAGACGTCGCGGATCGTGCAGGGCACGCTGACGGTGCTGCCGCTGCCGTTGTCGAATTCGACGATGCCGGTCCTCAGCGTGTGATGCCTGACTGCGGCGCGATGATCGCTCATGACGGTTCCCGAAGCGCAAATCTATCGGGGCCAAGATAGCGCAGAATTTTGCCGCAACTCCTAAACGTCGGACGCGACGGCCGGGACTGGACGGCATGGTAAAGAAATCCCTCTCTTCCTGCGAAAGCTACTCGCGCGCGCGGCGCAGGGCGTGATCCAGCTTCTGCCTCTGCTTGTCCCAGCGCTCCTGCTCGGCTTCTGCGCGCGCGTCGAGCGCGGCCCGCTCGGCTTCGATCGCCTCGGCCTTCGCTTCGTGCTCGCGCCGCGCCTTGTCGAGCGCGGCTTCTGCCGCGGCAACCGCCTTGTCGCGGCGCGCGCGCTCTTTGGCGCGGGTGGCCTCCTCCTTGGCACGCGCTGCCTCGCGGCGTCGCTCCTCCTTCTCGAACGCTGCGGCGGCCTTGCGGGCGACCGTATCATCGATCTCCCGGCTTGCTTTCCGCTCCGCCTTCGCAGGACGCTTCTGCGATCCCGATTTGCTCTTCGACTTTCTCCCGGCCCTCGCCTCGCCCTCGCCGAGCTCGGTCGGCAGCTCCGCGCTCTCGGTGAACGGGCCGTCCGAGCCGACCGGGCGCCTGAGCACCACGCCCGGCTTCGCCATGGTCGCGGCCACGACATCAGGGTCGTCGGTCTCCTTGGCAACGCCCTGATGGAACAGATTGGAGCTGGCGCCCCAGGCGGCCAGCGCCGCCTTCATCGAGGGCGCGGCAATCGCCTGATCGTAGAAGC
>NZ_JACCHP010000021.1 GCF_016031625.1 Bradyrhizobium agreste
TCCTTCCAAGCTGCGTCAGGATTGCTTCGGAAAGTGGTATGACGTCGTGCCGATAGCCGGCCGAGTATGTGAAATAGAGGACACGTTCTGGCGGGCGCTCTGCACGCGCGCCGAGCGGTCGGATTGCCGCCGCGCTGCTGACGAGTGTGATGAACTCGCGTCGCGTCACAATCCTCTCCCGATGCTTAACCGGCCAGAAAAGCTTAGCACATATCAGCGCGCCGCGCGCCCTGCGGCGCCGCCCTACGCCCGCGGTTCAATTGATAGCCTCGACTTGGCAATGTCGCTTAATGGCCCGTGGCTGGCTTCCCCTGTTGGCCTCGCACAGTCCGCTTCCGAGGGCCGAGCGGAAACCCATGTGGAGACGCGAAGGGCAGCCTTTGACCCAACTACGACATTGGCTGTGCGGTGCGACAATGGGCTGTCATGGCGGTTTCAAGCCTCTATCATTGTGCCCGCCTAGACCGCTACGATCCGCATGAGAGCTTGGGAGCGGACATGAGACGGCGCAAGTTCATCACGCTTCTTGTCGGTGCGGCACCTCTATGGCCGCTTGCGGCGAGCGCGCAACAGTCGGCGGTACCTATCATTGGTGTGCTGTCCGTGGGGTCACCTGACATGACGAGCTCTTATGACGCAGCGTTCGAAAGAGGTCTCGCGGAGAGTGGTTACATGGTCGGAAGAAACGTCACGATAGAACGTAGGTGGGCACGAGGAAACCACGATAGGCTTCCGGAGCTCGCACAAGAGCTCTTGCACCTCAATCCGGCCTTGATCATCGGAGGGGGCAATGTAGTTGCGCTCGCCGCGAGGAGGGCAACTTCAACCATTCCGATCGTATTCATAATCGCGTCAGACCCGGTGAAGCTCGGGCTGGCAAAGAGCTTCGCTCATCCCGGAGGCAACGCCACGGGAATATCTATGATGACAGCGACGCTTGTCCTCAAGCGTCTCGAACTGATTCAGGAGCTGCTCCAGCAAAACGCTACCATCGGATTTTTGGTAAACCCTGACAATCAAGACCTGCTGCAGGAAATCGACGAAATTGCCCGTTCGACCGGGCGGCCCTTGAAAGTCGCCAAGGCGCGCAACCCGGATGACCTCGAACCAGCATTCAGGCAGCTAGTCAGTGCCCAAGTCGGGGCAGTGCTCGTCAGCAACGATGCAATGTTTTTTAACCTGCGTGCGCAAATTGTCGCATTGGCAAATCGACATTCGCTTCCGGCCTCCTACGAATTCCGCGAATTTCCGGCGGCCGGTGGCTTGATGAGCTACGGGCCCAGCCTTGTCGGAACTTTTCAAAAAATCGGCACTTACGCCGCACGTATTCTAAAAGGTGCTCGGCCGGATGATCTGCCCATTCAGCAGCCTACGGAGTTCAATTTGGTTTTCAACTCGGCAACCGCGCGCTCCTTGGGCATCCAAATCCCCCCATCGCTGCTCGCCCGTGCCGACGAGGTGATCGAATAAGGCGCGACTTCCGTTGTTGGCCCACAGCCGACGCGCCGCAAGCAGCCGTTCCAGGACCGGCTTGTGACCCATCTGCGACATTTGCCAGTGGCGATCCACGTCCAATCTGTGCTCCATTTAGAATGCCAATCTGACTGATACAGTCTGTTTCGTGGGCCTAGGAGCCATGCATGAAGCGGCGAGAATTCGTAACCTTGGTCTGCAGCCTGGTAGCTGCGTGGCCTCTAGTTGGCCGCGCCCAACCAAAACCCCATAGAATCGGCATTCTTGCAACAACGTCAGCTGCAACGACGCGCTCGGCGCTTTCTGCCTTCCTTGAAGGCATGTCGCAATTTGGGTATGCGCTCGGTAGCAATATTGAACTTGTGGAACGCTATGCCGACGGCGAGATAGCGGACCTGCCCGTGCTCGCCAGCGAACTGATCGCAGCGAAAGTCGACGTCATGGTCGTTTCAAGCCGTCCGGCCATCGCGGCTGCACAGCGCGCCACTAAAGATATCCCGATCGTGATGACTGCGGTGGGGGACCCCGTCGAGGCGGGGTTCGTTGCAAGTCTAGCGCGGCCCGGCGGCAGTATCACCGGGTTGAGCAATATTGCCCCTGAGCTGAGCGGTAAGCGCCTAGAAATTCTCAAGGAAGTCATTCCCGATCTTAAGCGTGTAGCCATCGTTCGTAACCCCTCTATCGCAACATTCGCACCTATGTGGCAGGAAACAGAAAGAGTTGCCGCGTCATTGGGGATCACGGCAGTTCCAGTTGATATTGTCGACCCTGCCGGCATTGAGCCCGCATTTGCATCGATGGTAAAAAATCAAGTTCAGGCGGCTGTGTTTCTTTCCGATGCCGTGACAGCGTCGCAAGCTCCCCGGATCACAGGTCTCGCGGCCAAAGAGCGATTACCCGTCATGTATCCGCTCAATGAGTTCATGAAAGCCGGCGGCCTGCTTATGTACGGGCCGGACTCCATCGACTTGTGGCGCCGTGGTGCATATTTCGTAGACAGGATTATCAAAGGCACGAGCCCTGCCGACCTGCCTGTTCAACAGCCAACGCGTTTTGAGTTGATAGTAAATTTAAGGACCGCCAAAGCCCTAGGTCTCAGCATTCCATCAACTCTTCTCGCACGCGCAGATGAAGTGATCGAATGAGATGGTCGATGTCGGGTGTTGGCCCTTCAGCGACATTGGAAGATTGCTGCTTCTCCGCCGGTGTCAGGGCTTAAGCGGACATCAGGCGGCGGCCAGCCGCTTAACGAGTCCACGGCCTAGATGACAGCGCCCGGATCACCGGCAAGGCCGCGAGCGCGGCGGCGAGATGTTTGAGCGTGTGGCCCGAAACCACGTGGCCGGTCGCCTCGAACACCGTCACATCACCCAGCTCGAGAAGCTTGGCCAGCACATAGAAGGCGATGACGCCGCCGAGCGGCACGCCGAGTGCGCCAGGCCGCGGGCGTGTGAACGCGAGGCCCACTGCCAGCGCCATGCCGCCGAACTGCACCACCACCCAGGGCGTGAGATTCTCGCGTGCCACCCAGGCAGCTAGCAGGCCCGCGATCATCGTCAGCACCAGCACCGCTTCGCCTGCGCGCGTGCTGATCCGATCGCTGGCCGCGATGCCGAGAAAGCCTGCGAATGCGACCGCCATGCCGAGACGATCGGCCACGAGCCGTTGCGGCACGTCGGGGTCGAGATGATAGAAGCCCGAGCCCAGGCAGGTGAGGATCAGTCCGACGAAGAACCAGCTCGCACCGACGGGCGCATCATTTCTGGCGCGCAGGCGCTCCGAGCCCCACACACCCATCGCGAGGAAAGCGAGATTGCTCAGCACGTCGCCGGCATTGGGCACGCCGAGCCAGGTGCGGTTGTCGACGAAATGCGGGATGTGCCAGGCGGCGGCGGGCAATGCGGGCGCGAAGAGCGCGGTCAACGTCAGGACGAAGAGAGCACCCAGCAGGTATTTTTCGCGAGCCTGCAGCGCGCCAAGCGCGAAACGGCAAGACAGTGAAGATAGCCTGGCATTGGCCGCTCGGGCGGGATCGTCTGCGTGCAACATGCGAGACTCCAATAAAATGAACAACGTTCAATATTCGTATCCTGAAAATGAACAATGTTCAATCGAGATTGTGAGCAAGTTTTGCGAGCTGCAACCTTATTGAAATCGCTCGTATTTATGGTCAGCGAGGCGGGGCGGAGCGACTACCCAGCGCCGATCTCCGCCACGATCCGTCCCGTGGTCACCTGCTCGCCTTCGGCAACATCGATCGCGCTGACGACACCGTCGATGCCGGCCTTGTGGACGTGCTCCATCTTCATCGCTTCCAGCGTCAGCACCGGCTGGCCGGCGCTGACGCTGTCGCCGGGCTTGACCAGGACGGCGACGACGCGGCCGTTCATGGCGGCGCGAACCTTGCCGTCGCCATTGCTTGCCGCGGCCTGCGGTGCGGCGAGGGTGAGATCGGTGACCGCGAGCGGAATGCCGCGGTGCTGGAGATAGAGCCGATCGCCGTCGCGCAGGAATTTGGCGCTGTCCATCACGCCGGCGTGGCGGAAGCGGATGACGTCGGGACCGAGCTGGTCGATCTCGAACTTCTCCTGGCGGCCTTCGGCGACGACGATGTAGCTGCCGTCGCGCTCGCGCGTAACTTCGAGCTCGTGCGCGTGGCCGGCGATCTCGATTTTCGCCGGCAGCGGAAAGGTGGCGGCGAGGCTCCGCCCGGCCTGCCACGACGGCGCGCGCGGGGCCGTGACGTAGAGCAGCAGGCCTGCCAGCGCCATCACGAATGCCGCATCCGCACGCGGAGCCAGCAGCTCGTCGCGATAAGTACCGATGAACGCCGTCGTCGCCTCGCCCCTGGCAAAGCCGGGATGGCGCAGACACGACATTAGGAACGCCTGATTGGTCGTCACGCCGAACGCGGTGAGCTGCTCCAGGCCGACGATCAGCCGTCCCCTCGCCTCCTCGCGCGTGGCGCCGTGGCTGATCACCTTGGCGATCATGGAATCGTAGAACGGCGGGATCTCCGAGCCCGATTGCAACGCGTGCTCGACGCGGATGCCCTCCGGCACCTGCCAGCGCGCCATGCGGCCGGACTGCGGCATGAAATCCTGCCCGGCATCTTCCGAGCAGAGCCGCACCTCGATGGCGTGGCCGGAAAACTTGACGTCCTGCTGCTTGATCGGCAGCGGTTCGCCGCGCGCGATGCGCAGCTGCAGTTCGACGAGATCGAGCCCGGTGATCGCCTCGGTGACGGGATGCTCGACCTGCAGGCGCGTGTTCATCTCCATGAAGTAGAACGCGCCGCTGGCATCGAGCAGGAATTCCAGCGTGCCGGCGCCCTCATAGCGCAGCGCATTCACCGCGGCGACGGCGACCTCGCCCATCTTCGCGCGCAGCTCCGGCGTGACCGCCGGCGACGGCGCCTCCTCGATCAGCTTCTGGTGCCTCCGCTGCACCGAGCAGTCGCGCTCGCCGAGATGGATGGCGTTGCCGTGGCTGTCGCCGAACACCTGGATCTCGATGTGTCGAGGATTCTGAATCGCGCGTTCGAGGATGAGTGTGGGATCGCCGAATGCGGCCTTCGCTTCCGACCGCGCGCTGCGCAGCGCATCGGGGAAAGACGCCGCATCGGAGACGAGCCGCATGCCGCGCCCGCCGCCGCCGGCGACCGCCTTGATCATCACGGGAAAGCCGATCTTCCTGGCTTCGGCGAGCATGACGTCGTCGTCCTGGTCGGCGCCCTGGTAGCCGGGCACGATCGGCACGCCGGCCGTCTTCATGATCTCCTTCGCGCCGGCCTTGTTGCCCATCGCCTCGATCGCTTGCGGCGACGGGCCGATGAAGACCAGGCCGGCGTCCTTGCAGGCGCGCGCAAACTCTTCGTTCTCGGCGAGGAAGCCGTAGCCGGGGTGAACGGCATCCGCGCCGCTGGCCTTGGTTGCGGCGATGATCGCGGGAATGTTGAGATAGGATTGCGCCGGCAAGGCTTCGCCGATGCGCACGGCCTGATTGGCCTCGCGCACATGGAGCGCATTGCGATCCGCATCGGAATAGACCGCGACGACGCCAAGGCCGAGTTTTCGCGCGCTGCGCATCACGCGCAGCGCGATCTCGCCGCGGTTGGCGACCAGAAGCTTGAAGAACGGCCGCTGCTGCACTGTTCCGTTCCTCATGGGCGGGCCACCGAAAACTGCATGCGCTGGGGTGTGCGCGCATCGCCTTCGCGGCAGATCGCGAGCACCTCCGACAGCACCGCGCGGGTGTCGCGCGGATCGATCACGCCGTCGTCAAGCACGCGGGCGCTGGTCGAGAACACGTCCATCTGGCCGTCGAACACGCCGATGATCTCAGCCTTCATCGCCTCCAGCCTGTCCTTCTCGATCGGCTTGCCGCGGCGGGCCGCTGCGGCCTCGGTCACGATCGCCATGGTCTCGGCGGCCTGCTCGCCGCCCATCACGGCGGTCTTGGCGTTGGGCCAGGAGAAGCAGAAGCGCGGATGGAAACCGCGGCCGCACATGCCGTAATTGCCGGCACCGAACGAGGCGCCGCAATAGATCGTGATCTGCGGCACCGTCGCCGACGTCACCGCCTGGATCATCTTGGAGCCGTGCTTGATCATGCCGGCCTCTTCATAGGCCTTGCCGACCATGTAGCCGGTGGTGTTGTTGAGATAGAGCAGCGGCGTGCGAGTCTGGCAGCAGGCCTGGATGAAATGCGTCGCCTTGTTGGCGCCGGCGGGATCGAGCGGGCCGTTATTGGTGATGATGCCGATCGCCTGGCCCTCGATGCGAGCATGGCCGCAAACGGTGGCCGGGCCGTAATTCGGCGCCATCTCGGTGAAATCGGAATCGTCGACGATGCGCGCGATCACCTGTTTCATGTCGACGGGGCGCTTGTGGTCCATCGGCATGATGCCGAGCAGCTCGTCCTGGTCGTAGCGCGGCGGCTTGAACTGCACTGAGGCTTTGCCCGGCCGCTCCCATTGCAGCGCCGCCATGATCTCGCGCGCGATGCGAAGTGCGTCGCGATCGTCCTCGGCGAGATAGTCGCCGAGGCCGGAGATTTGCGTGTGCATCTCGGCGCCGCCGAGCTCTTCCTCGGTCGCGATCTCGCCGGTGGCGGCTTTCAGCAGCGGCGGCCCGGCGAGGAAGGCGCGGGTGCGGCCGCGGACCATGACGATGTAGTCGGAGAGGCCGGTCTGGTAGGCGCCGCCCGCGGTGGAGGAGCCGTGCGTGACGGTGACGACCGGCAGTCCCGCCGCCGAGAGCCGTGCCAGGTTGCGAAAGATGTTGCCGCCGCGCACGAAATCCTCGACGCGGTAGCGCAGCAAATTGGCGCCGGCGCTTTCGACCAGCTGGACGTAAGGCAGCTTGTTCTCCAGCGCGAGCTCCTGCACCCGCAGCGTCTTGTCGAGGCCGTAAGGCTGCAGCGCGCCGGCATCGATGCCGGAATCGCTGGCGCTGACCATGCAGCGGATGCCCGAGACAAAGCCGATGCCGGCGATGACGCCGCCGCCCGGCACGCTCTTGCTCGCATCCGGCACGTCGAACATGTAGCCGGCGAGCGTCGACAGCTCGATGAAGGGCGCGCCGGGATCGAGCACCAGCGCGACGCGCTCGCGCGGCAGCAGCTGGCCGCGCTTGTGGAAGCGGTCCTTGGCCGCCGCGGACGCCGCGCGCGTGCGCTCCTCCAGCGCGCGCATGCGGCCGATCAGCGCGAGCATGCCGTCGCGATTGGCCTGGTAGGCGGCGCTGCCGGGGGATATGGAGTTTTCGATGGTGGACATTAGTGCTCCTGCCCGTCATTCCGGGGCGCGCGGAGCGCGAGCCCGGAATCCATACTCCCGATCGTGGTTATGGATTCCGGGCCTGGCCCTTCGGGCCATCCCGGAATGACGGAGTGTGTGACTACCTGTTCGTCCCAAAGATCTTCCGCGCTTCCGCCGGCGACGCGATCTCGCGGCCGGCGCGCCTTGCGCAGGCGGCGACGGCTTCGACCAGCTGACCGTTCGACGTCACCTTCTTGCCGTCGGCGAGATAGAAGGTGTCCTCGAGGCCGGTACGCAAGTGACCGCCGAGGTCGGCGCAGCGCTGGTGCAGCGGCCAGATCTCCTCGCGGCCGATGGCGGTGACCTGCCAATGCGCCTCGGGACGCTTCAGCTTCAACAGGATCGACAGCAATTCGGGATCGGCAGGCATGCCGGAGGCAACGCCCATGACGAAATTGTACTCGAGCGGGCCCTTGTACATGCCGACCTGGGTGTACATGCCGACGCAGCGGACGATGCCGACGTCGAAGCATTCGAACTCGGGGATGGTGCCGACCGCGTTCATGACGTCGAGATAGTCCTTCACCTTCTCGACCGCATTGTCGAACATCATCGGCGGCCAGGCCCAGCTGTTGTCTGCCTTCACCTTCAGGTAATTCAGCGAACCGGCGTTGCAGGCGGCGATCTCCGGCCGGGTCTGGCGGATGCAGTCGAGCGCGCCTGAATAATTCGGCCCTGACACGCCCGAGGTGTGGTTGATGATCACGCCCGGGCAGGCCTCTCGGATCGCCTGCTGGATCTCCTTGCTGACCGCGACCTCCCAGGACGGCAGATGTCCCTTGCCCGGCGCCTGCTGGCGCAGATGGATGTGCATGATGGACGCGCCGGCCTCGAACGCAGCCTTGGCCTCGCGCGCCATCTCTTCGGGCGTGACAGGCACGTTGTGCTGCCTGGGGTCGGTGAGCACGCCGTTCAGCGCGCAGGTGATGACGGCCTTGTCGCTCATGCGTTCGATGTCTCGCGCGTTGAGAATTCAACGGCGGCGATCATGTGACGCGCGAGATGCGGCTTCTTGCGCGGAGAAGCTGGGAAAGGAGGTCCTACGAAGCCTCCGCCATCCGCACCGTCTCGGTGCTGCGATAGATCGCAAGATCGCGCGAGCCGACGAAGATCGCGCGCGGCTTCAATCCGTAGAAGCGGCGGATCGAATGGCTGAAATGGGTCGAGTCAGGATAGCCGATGTCCTGCGCGAGATGGGCGAGGTTGAGGTCCTGGTTGGCGAAGTGCAGCAGATGCCGCGCGCGCTTCCAGGCCCGGAAGGAGCGGAACGAGATGCCGGTCTCCTCCTTGAACAGATGCAGGAAGCGCGAGGCCGACAGCCCGGCTTCAGCGGCGCAGGTATCCGCCGTCACCGGCTCGCCGGAGAAGCGCTGGATGCGGGCCACCGCACGCATCACCCGAGGATCCAAGACGCGGCGCGGCAACGCCTCGCCGAAGCACATCTCGTCAAACTCGGCCGTGGTGATGTCGCCATAGCGGCGCTGACGCAGCAAGGCGTAGGCGGCGAGGATCTTGCGGGCATAGGCGGCCTGGTCGGGTCCGGTCAGGCGCGCGGCCAAGGCTTCGATCACGCCATCCGGCATGCTTTCCGGCTCCAGCGTCACGCTGATCACGGTGCGATAGTCGCTGGCGATGGAATGCCGCTGGTTCGGCAGGGTGACGAACAGCTCGCCGGTGGCGAGAACGTCGTCGATCGTCAGGTGCAGATTGCCCTTCACCGCGACATAGACGTGGCAGCAGCCGGGTGTCCGTTTGCGGGGACGGCCGAGCAGGCCTGCATAAAACACCCGCTCCGGCGTGATCAGCATCAGGTGGTCGGATTCGCGACCGTTATATTCCATTGGGGTCCTCCTCGCGCGGCTCTTGGGCCGCTGCGGACGGAGGTCACCTTAGCGGAAATTTGGGCGCTGTCACGATAGGATAGCGCTGTCAAAAGACATAGTGCGTCGTTCCGGGGCGCGCGCAGCGCGAACCCGGAACCTCGAGATTGCTGCGCGAGATTCCGGGTCGATGCTGCGCATCGCCCGGAATGACGGCTCTGGAACCTACGCCCTCACCCGCGGCGCGACATTCTGCTCCTCCCCGGCCTTTTGCTCCGCAGCAACCGCGCGCTTGTAGCCGTCGCGCTGCTGCAGGCGCGCCCAATAGGCTGCGACATTGGGCCCGAAATCCCTGGCAAGGCCGATATTGCTCGCGAGCCGAAGCGCATAACCGATGACAATGTCAGCGGCGGTGAAGCGGCCTGCGCACAATGTTTCGGCATTCGCGGTCGCTGCCTCGACCGCGCGCAGGCGCCCTAAGAACCATTTCGCATAATCGGTGGCGACCTGCGGGTTGCGGCGCTCCTCCGGCTCGAGCTGGGTGTATCTCAGCACCAGCGTTTGCGGGAAGGTTAACGTGGCGTCGCTGAAATACATCCAGTTCAGGAACGTCCCGTAGGCGGGATCCTCGGGGCCGACCATCAACGGCGTCGGGCCGTATTTGACGCCGAGGTAATGGCAGATGCCGGAGGACTCCGTCATCCTGGTCTCGCCATCGATCACGAAGGGGATGGTGCCGAGCGGATTGAGCGCGAGATAGTCCTTGGCGAAAACGCGCGGCGGGAACGGCAGCATCTTCAAGTCATAGGGCAGCCCCATCTCCTCCAGCATCCAGAGCGGACGGAACGAGCGCGCGGCATCGCAGTGATAGAGCGTGATCATCAGGCGTTCCCCTAGAGCATGATCCGGAAAAGTGTGAAGCGGTTTTCCGACAAGATCATGCTCAAACTTTATGACTGCCAGGCAGCGTGCCCATCATCTTGCACAGGACCATCAGCATGACCTCGTCGGCACCGCCGCCGATCGAGGTCAGGCGGCTGTCGCGATAGGCGCGGCTGACCGGCGTCTCGTTGGTAAAGCCCATTCCGCCCCAAAATTGCAAGCAGGCGTCGGTGAGCTCGCGGCCGAGCCGGCCGGCCTTCAGCTTGGCCATGGTCGCAAGCCGCGTCACATCCTCGCCGGCGACCAGCTGCTCGCCGGCGCGATAGATCAGCGCGCGCAAGAGCTCGACCTCGGTCTGCATCTCCGCGAGCTTGAAGTGCACGACCTGGTTGTCGAGGATCGACTTGCCGAAGGCTTTGCGGTTGCGGGTGTATTCGATGGTCTGCTCGATGATGTATTCGTGCGCCTTGAGGCAGGCGGCCGCGCCCCACAAGCGCTCCTCCTGGAACTGGATCATCTGGTAGGTGAAGCCCTGGCCCTCCTCGCCGATCCGGTTGCGCTTGGGCACGCGGACATTGTGGAAGAAGATCTGCGCGGTGTCGGAGGAGCGCATGCCCATCTTGTCGAGTTTTCGCGCGACCGTGACGCCCTTGGCCTTCATGGGCACGCAGATCAGCGACTTATTGCGGTGAACGGGGCCGTCGTCGGTGTTGGCGAGCAGGCAGATCCAGTCGGCCTGGGTGCCATTGGTGATCCACATCTTGCCGCCATTGATGACGTAATCGTCGCCGTCGGAGCGCGCCTGGGTCTTGATCGAGGCGACGTCGGAGCCGGCGCCCGGCTCGGAGACGCCGATACAGGCGACGTAGTCACCGGAGATCGAGGGCGCCAGGAATTCGCGTCGCACCTCGTCCGAGCCGAACCGCGCCAAGGCCGGCGTTGCCATGTCGGTCTGCACCCCGATCGCCATCGGCACGCCGCCGCAGGTGATGGCCCCGAGCTCCTCCGCCATCATCAGCGCGTAGGAATAGTCGAGGCCCGAGCCGCCGAACTCGACCGGCTTGTTCAGGCCGAGAAAGCCGAGGCTGCCCATCTTCTTGAACAGCTCATGCGCCGGGAAAATGTCGGCCTTTTCCCACGCGTCGACGTGAGGATTGATCTCGCCCGCGATGAATTTTTGTAAGGAGCGGCGGATGTCGTCGTGGTCGGCGGTGAATAGCATTCTTTCCCCTTTGTCATTCCGGGGCGCGCGGAGCGCGAGCCCGGAATCCATTCTTCTACGGTACGTGCGGCCCGATGGATTCCGGGCTCGACGCTTCGCGTCGCCCCGGAATGATGGTGGGGCTCACAACCCCATCTGCCGCGATGCCAGATCCTTCATGATCTCCTCGGTGCCGCCGCCGATGGCGTTGACCTTGACCTCGCGGTAGATGCGCTCGGCCTTGATGCCGCGCATGAAGCCGGCGCCGCCGAAGATCTGCACGGCTTCCGAGGCGCAGAACGCCATGGTCTGCGTCGCCTGGTTCTTCATCATACAGATCTCGGCGACCGGGCTCTCGCCCTGCTCGAGCCGCCAGGCCAGCATCTCCAGCATGGCCTGGGAAGCCGCGACCTTCTGCGCCATGTCGACGATCTTGTGGCGGATGACCTGGTGCTGCGCCAGCGGCTTGCCGAAGGTCTTGCGCTCCTTTGCGTAGGCGATCGCCTCGTCGAGGCAGACGCGGGCAAAGGCGGTGCAGCTCGCGGCCATGCCCATGCGCTCGCTGTTGAAGTTCTGCATGATGATCTTGAAGCCTTGGCCCTCCTCGCCGATCAGATTTTCGGCGGGCACGCGGCAGTCGTCGAAATGCAGCGTCGCAGTATCGGAGGCCCACCAGCCCATCTTCTTGAGTTTCGTCCTGGACAGGCCGGGCGTATCGCCTTCGATCAGGAGCAGGCTGACGCCGCCGGCGCCCTCGCCGCCGGTCCGCACCGCGACGGTCAGATAATCGGCACGCATGCCTGAGGTGATGAAGGTCTTCTCGCCGCTCACGACGTAGTGATCGCCGTCGCGCCGCGCCCGGGTGCGCAGGTTGGCGACGTCGGAGCCGCCGCCCGGCTCGGTGATCGCCAGCGCGGAGATCTTCTCGCCGGCCAGCACCTGCGGCAGCACGCGCGCCTTCACCTCGGCCCGTGCCGCCCGCGCGATCGGCGGCGAGCCGATCGTGTGGCTCATCAGGCTGGCGCTGACGCCGCCTGCGCCGGCGCGCGCAAGCTCCTGGCTCGCCACGATCTTCATGAACTGGTCGGCTGCGACGCCGCCATATTCCTCCGGGAATCCAAGTCCCAGCAGGCCGATTTCGGCCGCCTTGCGATAGAGCTCGCGCGGGAATTCGCCGGCTTCGTCCCATTCATGGGCGAAGGGCGTGATCTCCTTCTCGACGAAGCGCCGCATCACCTCGCGGAACGCGTCGTGCTCGGCGGTATAGAACGGGCTCTTCATCGCGAGACTCGCCTCGAACGGATTCGTCTCGGCCACCATGGCTGGAACCTTGGCGGCTCACTTGCGCGGAGTGGCTGATTGGCGCGGACGCTTCAAGCAAGGCAGCAACTGAGCGCAAGAATTATAGACGCAAGGACGGCCGATGCTGGATTATTTCTCGCGGGGTCACAACGTCAGAAACAGCGCAAACGGCTCCTCCACCGTGCGGCGCAAGTGCTTTCGATACAAGGCATGGTTGGAATCGTCGGGCGCAACCCGGCCCAAGGAGGGTTTTGGAATATTCCTGAGCGGCACATAGGCGATCGGCGCGGCGATCGGCGTGAGCTGCGAGCCGGGCCCGGCGCGCAGCGTCGAGATGATGCCGTACATCTCGCCGGATACCGTCGGCCGCGACACCGTGATCACGCGGTGCTGGCCGTGCTTGATGATGACGAGGTAGATGAAGCCGGACTGATGGGGCACGGCGACCTCGCCGGTATGCTCGTAGGCGGCATCGGTCCGCTCGCCCTCGCGAAAGACCAGCGACGAGACCTTCGGCTCCCAGGCGATCTCGGTGCGATAGGCGAAGATCGCATCCTTGTCGCCGAACGACGGCCGCAGGGTGATGTAGACGTCCTCGAGCCAGGTCACCGCGCGGTGGGCATAGGAGCCGAGGCTGTCGGGCGCGACGTCGTTCGCGGCCGGGGGCGTCACCACGACAACACTTTTGCGCAAGGAAACGCCGAGCGCCTGCTCCAGCCGGACCGTCGTCGCCAGCGTGAACGGCCGCCGGCCGCCGAGCACCTTCTCCAGCGTCGACAGGCTGAGCTTGGCCTGCTCGGCCAGCGCCTGCCGGGAGATCCGGCGCCGGGCGAGCTCCTCGCGAATGGTCTCGGCGATCTCGCGGCTCTGCTCGTCCGAGAGCTGCTTGTCGGTGATCTTGTCCTGCGTCTGCATCGTCAGCCCTGCTCCACGCCGGTCACTCTAGCAGGGCGGACAAACCAGCACAAAACCGCACATGGCCGCCCCGGCCGAAACGAGCCTGGGCCGGCCACGGCGGAACATTGCCGATCATTCTGCTCGCGACAGGCCGCCCCGCCGGCGGATGCTGAGGACCAGCAAACCTGCTTCGGGAGCACGCCAAATGGACGCCTACGACACGGCCGACAGCGACGAACACCCGCTGTTGAGCCGCCTCATCAAGGTCGGACTGTTTCTTCTCGCGCAAGGCATCGCGGTGATGCTGGTCGCCTTCCTGGCCCTGCTGGTGAGTTTTGGGGCGAGCTGGTCGGCAACGACCGAACAGGCCAGCCTGCTCCAGCCCGGCGAGGCACGGTCGGGCAGCCTGCTGCTGAAAGAGGACGGCGCCACCCTAGAGGCGATCCGCCTTGGGACCGATGTCGATATCACGGTGTCGGGCCCGACCTTGCGCGCCCGCGTCACGCAAGCATTCCGCAACCCGAGCAAGGATTGGGTCGAGGCCACCTACGTCTATCCGCTCGCGGCCGGCGGCGCCGTCGATACGCTGAAGATGGTGGTCGGCGACCGCGTCATCATCGGCGACATCAAGGAGCGGCAGCAGGCGCGCGTGATCTACGAGGAGGCGCGCCGCGCCGGCCAGAAGGCCGCGCTCACCGAGCAGGAACGGCCGAACATCTTCACCAACTCGGTCGCCAATATCGGTCCCGGCGAAACCGTGCTGGTGCAGATCGAATACCAGGAGCCGGTGCATCAAGTCGGCAGCGAATATTCGTTGCGCCTGCCACTCGTGGTCGGACCGCGCTACAATCCAGCGCCGATCATCCAGAGCGTCGACTTCCGCAAGGATGGCTCGGGCTGGGGCGCGGCGGCGTCGGATCCGGTGCCGGATCGCGAGCGCATCTCGCCGTCTGTGCTGGATCCCGCCAGGAATGCGCCGGTCAATCCGACCAGCATCACGGTACGCCTGCAGGCCGGCTTCGCGCTCGGCGAGGTCAAGAGCCACCATCACAACGTCAGGACGGAAAGCCCGGACACCACGACGCGTGTGATCACACTCGCCGATAGCGTCGCGCCCGCCGACCGCGACTTCGAGCTGACCTGGAAGCCAGCTGCGGAGAAAGCGCCGTCGGTCGGCCTGTTTCGCGAGCACATCGGCGATGCCGATTACCTGCTCGCCATCGTCACCCCGCCGAGCGCCGAGCAGGCGATGCAGAAGCCGCTGCCGCGCGAGGTCGTGTTCGTGATCGACAATTCCGGCTCGATGGGCGGCACGTCCATCGTGCAGGCCAAGGCGAGCCTGCTCTACGCCCTCGGCCGCCTGCAGCCGAATGACCGCTTCAACGTCATCCGCTTCGACGATACCATGGACGTGCTGTTTCCGGCCGCCGTGCCGGCCGATGCCGCGCATGTCCGCGAGGCGACCTCCTTCGTCGGCGCTTTGCAGGCGCGCGGCGGCACCGAGATGGTGCCAGCGATGCGCGCGGCACTGACCGACAGGCTCGGCGAAAGCAACATGGTCCGCCAGGTCGTGTTCCTGACCGACGGCGCGATCGGCAACGAGCAGCAATTGTTCGATACGATCACGACGATGCGCGGCCGCTCGCGCGTCTTCATGGTCGGCATCGGGTCCGCGCCCAACACTTATCTCATGACCCGCGCCGCCGAGCTCGGCCGCGGCGCCTTCACCCATATCGGCTCCGTCGAGCAGGTGGAGGAGCGCATGCGCGGCCTGTTCGCCAAGCTGGAGAATCCGGCCGTGACCGGCCTCACCGCAACTTTTTCCGAGGCCAAGGCCGACGTCACCCCGGCGATCATTCCCGACGTGTATCGCGACGAGCCCCTGGTGCTGGCGGCGAGACTCGACAAGCTCGCAGGCTTGCTCGAGATCAAGGGCCGCGTCGGCGATCGTCAGTGGTCGGTGACGTTGCCGCTGCAAAACGCGGCCGAAGGCAAGGGCCTGTCAAAGCTCTGGGCCAGGCGCAAGATCGCCGATGCGGAGGTGGCGCGCACCCTGCGCGAGATGACATCCGAAGACGCCGACAAGGCGATCCTGGCGTTGGCGCTCGACCATCAGATCGTCACGCGGCTGACCAGCCTCGTTGCGGTCGACAAGACGCCAAGCCGTCCCGAAGGCGCGCCGCTCAAGCTCAGCGAGCTGCCGATCAACCTGCCCGCGGGCTGGGACTTCGACAAGGTATTCGGCGAGCGGCCGCATCCGACGCCGACACAGCTGCGCGAGCGCCATGCCGATGCGCGCAATCAGCCGGCGACGCGACGGCCGATTGCTGCCGCGCCCGACGCGATCCGCCTGCCCAAGACCGCGACCTCGGCCGAGCTGAAGATGGTCGCGGGTTTCATCCTGATCGTACTCGCCGTGATCCTGTTCGTGTTCAACCGGCGTCAGACCTTGCTCACTGACGCCGTTTGAGAGAGGAGCCTCCCCGAACTCCTCTGTTAGCGCGCGCGGCTGCCCGTCCCCTCCAAATGGCCGCGCGCGCCTTTTTTCTAACTGTCATTGCGGAAACCATGCCCCGCCTCATCTCTCCCCTCGTATTGGCCCTGATCGGCCTCATCCTGTTCGGCGACGGAGCTTATATCCATGCCAAGGCATGGCTGGCGCAGGTACTGCTGGAGCGGGCTTTCGACAGGAGCGTGGCAACGGGCGTGGCGGTAAAGCCCTGGTCATGGGCCGACACCTGGCCGGTTGCGCGGATCGAGGTCAGGCGGATCGGCGCCAGCACCATCGTGCTGGAAGGCGCGAGCGGACAGGCGCTTGCTTTCGGACCCGGCCATATCCAGCACACCGCCGATGCGGGCGAACGCGGGATAGCCGTCTATGCCGCACATCGCGACACGCATTTCCGCTTCCTGCGGAATGTCGCCATCGGTGACATCATCGATGTCACACGACGTGACGGCCGACATTTTCGCTATCGCGCGGATTCCTCGGCCGTGGTTCGTTTCGATGCATCGGGGATCGACGCCACGGCACGAGATTTCGAGCTCGTGCTCGCGACCTGCTGGCCATTCGATGCCGTCACATCCGGCCCCGAGCGCTACATCCTGCACGCGACATTGATTGGCGCAGACGGATAAATCGCCCACCGGGCCGACACGCACCGAAGCGCACTTCATTCCATCACACGGCATACCACCCGCACGGTTGCCACTCCGAAGGACTCGCCATAGAAAGTGACGCACCACCAATAAGAACAACAGGTGAGGTCACGCCATGGAAGCCCATGTGTCTGCTGCGTCCGCGTCCCGTTCATGGTCTCCGCCGCGCGATGCCAGCGACATCGTCAAGGGCATCCATGCCATGCTGCACCCGCGCAACATCGTGCTGGTGGGCGCAACCGACAAACCCGGCAATTATGCCGAGCGCATCTGGAACAATCTGGTCAAGTACGGCTACGAGGGCGGCCTCTATCCGGTCAACGCCAAGCGCGACGCCATCTGGGGCGTTCCCTGCCATAAGGACTTTGCGAGTCTTCCCGAGAAGCCCGATCACGTCCTGGTGCTGGTGCCTGCGCGCTTTGCCGTGCAGGTGATCCGCGACGCCGCAGCGGCCGGCGCGCGCTCGGCCACCATCGTCACCTCGGGCTTCAGCGAGCTGCAGGATGACGAAAGCCAGAAGCTCGCTGCCGAATTGCAGGCGGCCGTGCGCGAGACGGGGCTCGCGGTCACCGGCCCGAACTGCCTCGGCAATCTGAGCGCCGGCGAGAAGCTCTTCACCAATATCGACGATCGTATCGTCACCATGGAACAGGGCGCGGTGGCGATCGCCGGGCAATCCGGCGCCATCGTCATGGCGATCCGCCAGGCGCTGGAAGACCGCGGTGTCGGCGTCGGCTACATGGTGACCACGGGCAACGAGGCTGGGCTCGAGACGCCGGACTTGATGCGCTATTTCGCCGAGGATCCGAGCATCAAGGTGATCGTCGTCTACCTCGAAGGCGTGCGCAACACCAAGGCCTTCCGCGACGCCTGCAAGGCGGCGCGCGCGGCGAGCAAGCCCGTGATCGCGCTCAAGCTCGGCGCCTCCGAAGGCGGCCGCGCCGCAGCGATGGCGCATACCGGCGCGCTCGCCGGCTCGATCGAGACGTTCGACGCGATCGCGACGCGCGAAGGGGTGATCCGGGTCGGCGGCCTCGACGAACTGATCGAGACCACCGAGTGCTTCGTGCACGCGGCCGTTCCGAAAGGCGACCGGCTCGCGGCCGTAACGCTCTCCGGCGGCAAGCGCGGCATGCTGATCGACGCCTTCTACGCCGCAGGCCTCAACTTTACGCCGCTGAGCCCGCATGTCAGCGCGGAGCTGGCGAAGATGCTCGGCCCCGGCTCGATCGTCGGCAATCCGCTCGACGCCGGCTTCGCCGCGGTGGTCGACCCCTCCGTCTACATGAAGTCGATCAAGCTGATGATCGACGACCCCGATATCGACATCGTCATCGTCGATGCCGAGCTGCCGAAGGCACCGCACGAGCTGCGCGAGCGCAATTTGCGTATCGTCAACGAGATGGCGAGCAAGGCCGGAAAGCCCGTGCTCTACATCAGCGCGATGTCGATCGGCTTTACCGAATACACCAAGGGCTTGCGGAAGTCGCTGCCGCATCTCGCGGTGATGCAGGGCATGGACCGCGCGGTGACCGCAATCAGATCGCTGCTCGCTTACGCCAAGCTGCGCAAGGAGGTGCCCGACATCGTCTCGAGCTCGAAGCCCGCCGCGCGCGCCGTGCTGGAGAAGACGTTGACATCGGCGACCGGCGCCGCTCTCGACGAGGTCGCCTCGAAGAAGCTGCTCAAGGCCTACGGCATCCCGACCTCGAAGGAGGCGATCGCACGGACCGCGACGGACGCGGTGAAGATTGCCAAGCAGATCGGTTTTCCGGTCGTGGCAAAACTCGTCAGCGCGGAGATCCTGCACAAGTCCGATATCGGCGGCGTGGTGCTGAACCTCAACAGCGCAGCCGAGGTGAAGAAGGCGTTCGCCGACATCACCGCGCGCGTGGCGAAGCTCAAGGGCAAGCCGAAGCTCGACGGCATCCTGATCGCCCAGCAGGTCAAGGCCGAGCTCGAGCTGGTGGTCGGCGCCTCGCTCGATGCCGAGATGGGGCCCGTCGTGCTGTTCGGCACCGGCGGCATCGACATCGAGCTGATGAAGGACGTCGCGCTTGCCGGCGCGCCGCTGGACGAGAGCGAAGCGCGGCTCCTGATCGGCCGCACCAAGGCCGGCATCAAGATGCGGGGCTATCGCGGCAGGCCGGTCTTGCACGAGGCCTCGGCCGTGAAGGCGCTGGTCGGGCTATCCAACCTGATTGCGGATGCGGGCGATCGTATCGCCTCGATCGACATCAACCCGTTCCTGATCAACGCCAAAACCGGCGTCGCCGTCGATGCCCTGATCGTGCTGAACAATGCTGCGGCCAGGCGGGCGGCCGGACGTTGATGTCGCGGAGGCAGGTTGCGCTTCCGCCTTCGCTCTTTCGAGCTTCGGCGGACAAGTCGTTAACCCGCCCGATGTACCCTTGCGGCCTTCTTCCAACTTTCCCGCTTTGGCCGTAAAACCCTCCCTGCATGGCACGCGCAAGCAATCTTGTGATCGGAACGGCAACGCTGGCGGCGATCGCCGTGGCGTTCGGCGGCCTGCTCGGCGTGCAGAAATGGCGCACCATCCAGAGCCGCAGCCAGTTGCGCGTGGTGTTCGAAGGCGGCTCCGCCAGCGGGCTGCGCCGCGGCGGGCCGGTCAATTTCGACGGTGTGCCCGTCGGCCAGATCCAGTCGATCAAGCTGGAGAGTCCGCGCAGGATCGTGGCGCTCGTCATGCTCGACAACAGCGCGCCGATCCGCAAGGACACCGTGGCTGGAATCGAGTTCCAGGGCCTCACCGGCGTTGCCGCGATCTCGTTGATCGGCGGCGCCCCTTCCGCACCGCCGGTGCCGCTGGGTGCGGACGGCATCCCGGTGCTGACGGCCGACCTCAGCGATGCCGAAACCATCGTCGAGACGCTGCACAGCGTCGACCGCACCATCGTGAGCAACGCCCCCGCGATCAAGGAGGGCCTGCACACGTTCGAGACCTACACGGCCGATCTCAGGAGCAAGGGCGGCGAGATCGACTCCGTCATGGCCAAGGTGGACAGCGCCTTCGCGGGCTTCGACAAGGCGGTCGGGAAGATCGAGGGCGCGGTGCCGGGCTTCGTTGACGGCAAGGCCGACGAGCTGTTCGAGAAGATCCAGGGGCTGCATGAGCTCGCCGGCACCATGAAGAAGAAGTCGGCGGCTTATCTCGACGACATTCGCCGCTCGCTGCTCGACGTCAGCGAGGCCGCCAACAAGATGGCGGGGATCCCTGTGCCGCCGCGGCCGCCGCGCAGGCCCGAAGAGAAGAAACGGTAGCACTCTTTCTCACCCTCCCCTGGAGGGGGAGGGTCGGCTCACATGGAGCGTAGCGAGATGTGAGACGGGGTGGGGTGACGGTCTCTCCACCTCGCACACTGCCCGTGTTGAGAGATCACCCCACCCCGCTCGCGCTGCGCGCGATCGACCCTCCCCCTCCAGGGGAGGGTAAGGCGGCATCCACCAAACAGCTCAGTAATTGCTCGCCGCCGACCCGTTCGGGATGCCGTCGATCGGACACTCCTCGGTCCCCGGCGTCGCGCGGGTCATGGCCTCGACCATGTCGCGCGTGCCCTCGGGGTCCCTGATCCAGTTCTTGTAGAAATCATAGGGGCACGCCGCGACGCCGCGCGGGCTGTCGCCGGAATTGATCATGCCGGTGTAGCCGCGGTGAACCAGCTTGTAGAGATGGTTCTGCGACTGGCCGTTGCGACGCGCGTCGCGGATCAGATGCTTCGACAGCTGGGCGTACTGGATGCCGTAATCCTCCTCGCCGCACTCGCCGAGGGTGCGGCCGTCGAAGCCGATGATCGCGGAGTGGCCGAAATAGGAATAGACGCCGTCGAAGCCGGCGGCATTGGCGACGGCGACATAGACGTTGTTGGCCCAGGCCATGGCCTTGGAGATCATGACCTGCTGCTCCTTGGCCGGATACATGTAGCCCTGGCAGCGCACGATCAATTCCGCGCCCTTCATGGCGCAATCGCGCCAGATCTCCGGATAATTGCCGTCGTCGCAGATGATCAGGCTGACCTTGAGCCCCTTCGGGCCCTCAGAGACATAGGTGCAATTGCCGGGATACCAGCCTTCGATCGGCACCCAGGGCATGATCTTGCGGTACTTCTGCACGATCTCACCCTTGTCGTTCATCAGGATCAGGGTGTTGTAGGGCGCCTTGTGCGGATGCTCCTCGTGACGTTCGCCTGTGAGCGAGAACACGCCCCACACTTTGGCCCTGCGGCAGGCTTCCGCAAAGATCGCGGTCTCCTCGCCCGGCACCACGGACGCGGTCTCGTACATCTCCTTGGCGTCATACATGATGCCTTGCGTGGAATATTCCGGGAAGATCACGAGATCCATGCCGGGCAGGCCGACCTTCATGCCGACGATCATGTCGGCGATCTTGCGGGCGTTGTCGAGCACCTCGGCCTTAGTGTGCAGGCGGGGCATCTTGTAATTGACGACGGCGACGCCGACCGTGTCGTTGCTGCTGGAGATGTCACCGTGAAGCATGTCGAGCGCTCCTGTCTCTTATTCGTTTGAGGTCATCGCGTGGGTTAGTGGCTGATCATCCAGGGACGTGCGGTCGGAAAACCCTTGGCGCCGCTCCTGGTCTTGGTCATCAACCGCGCCGGCTTTTTCCTGTCGGTCGAGCTCTTTTCCTTCACCGTCTTGCCGGAGGAACAGCAGCCGCAGCCCGGGCCGTGCGAGGCCTTGTATTGCGCCAGCGTTTGCGGCGCGTGCGCGCTGCGTTCGTTGACGGCGTGGGCCTTGCGCTTGTCGGCCGGCATGCAGAAGAAGTTCGGCGCGGTCAGGATCACGCGCGGCGCCATGGCCTCGCAGTGCGGACAGCTTTGCGGATCGTCGCATTCCGCCATCGGGCGCAGGTCCTTGAAGGGCCCGCAATCGTCACAGAGATATTCGTAGACCGGCATCGTGTTGTCCTTCGTGTTCTTTAATCCGCCATCCTGAGGCGCTCTAGATGGGGCGCGTTGCGCCTCATCTAGAGCCTCGAAGGATGTACGGCCGAGATGCAGCCGGGCGTCGTCCTTCGAGGCTCGCCTTGCCTTGCAAGGCGAGCACCTCAGGATGACGGGGATAGAACGCACGTTCACTTGTCCGGCGAGATCGGCATTTTGATATCGCCGGTGATGTGCTTGATGGGTCCGGCCGCCGACGGCATCACGTCGAAGTCGAAGATCTCGGTCGGCAGCCACAGCGTGGCGCAGGCGTTGGGCACGTCGACCACGCCGGAGATGTGGCCCTGGCACGGCGCGGTGCCGAGGATCGAATAGGCCTGGGCGCCGGAGTAGCCGAACTTCTTGAGATACTCGATGGCGTTGAGGCAGGCCTGGCGATAGGCGATGTGAACGTCGAGATAGTGCTGCTTGCCGGCTTCATCCACCGAGATGCCTTCGAAGATCAGATAGTCCTTGTAGTTCGGCGTGATCGGCGACGGCTTGAAGATCGGGTTCTTGATGCCGTACTTGGCGACGCCGTCCTTGATCACCTCGACCTTCAGATGCAGCCAGCCGGCCATTTCGATGGCGCCGCAGAAGGTGATCTCGCCGTCGCCCTGGCTGAAATGCAAATCGCCCATGGAGAGACCGCCGCCGGGGACATAGACCGGGAAATAGATCTTCGATCCGCGCGAGAGATCCTTGATGTCGCAATTGCCGCCATGCTCGCGCGGCGGCACGGTGCGCGCGCCCTCCGCGCCGATCTTGGCTTTCACATCGCCCTTGGCGCGGCCGCCGTGCGCGGTCGGTGCGAACGGCGGATTGGCAAGGCCGGGCACGCGGGTCGGGTTGGTCGAGATCAGCTCGCTCTCGCGCTTGTTCCAGGTGTCCAGCATCTTGGGATCGGGCAGACAGCCGATCAGGCCGGGATGGATCAGGCCGGCGAAGCTGACGCCGGGCACGTGGCGGGACGAGGTGTAGAGGCCCTTGATGTCCCAGATCGACTTCTGCGCCAGCGGGAAATGATCGGTGAGGAAGCCGCCGCCGTTCTGCTTGGAGAAGAAGCCGTTGAAGCCCCACAGGCTCTCCTTGAGCGGACCGACGTCGAGCAGGTCGACGACGAGCAGGTCGCCGGGCTCGGCGCCCTTGACGCCGATCGGGCCGGAGAGGAAGTGCACGATCGACAGGTCGATGTCGCGCACGTCGTCAGCGGAATCGTTGTTCTTGATGAAGCCGCCGGTCCAGTCATAGGTCTCGATGATGAAATCGTCGCCGGGATTGACCCAGGCCACGATCGGGATGTCGGGGTGCCAGCGGTTATGCACCATGTCGTTTTCATAGGCCGATTTGGTGAGATCGACCTTGATCAGTGTCTCTGGCATCGAGATGCTCCCCTTTTACACAGTTGGTTAGACGGACAGATATTTCGAGACCTGCGCGGCATCGACGGCATCGCGCGGATCGTCGCGCACGATCTCGCCGTTCTCGATCACCAGCACGCGGTCGGCGATGTCGAGCGCGAAGCTCAGGACCTGCTCGGAGACGACGATCGAGAGCCCCTTCTCGTCGCGGATGCGCTTCAACGTGCGCGCCATCTCCTTGATGATGGAGGGCTGGATGCCTTCGGTCGGCTCGTCCAGCAGCAGCACCTTCGGCTTGGTGGCGAGCGCGCGCGCGATCGCGAGTTGCTGCTGCTGGCCGCCGGACAGATTGCCGCCGCGGCGGCCTTTCATCTCCAGCAGCACCGGAAACAGTTCGTAGATGTCGCCGGGCACCTCGGATTCGCCCGCGACGACGAGCCCGGTCTCGATATTCTCCTTCACCGTCATGGTGGAGAAGATCATGCGGCCCTGCGGCACATAAGCGAGGCCCTTGGCGACGCGCTCAAAGCTCTTGAGGTTGCCGAGCTCGGCGCCGTCCATGCTCACCGAGCCGCGTCTGGCCGGCAGGATGCCCATCAGCGACTTCATCAGCGTGGTCTTGCCCATGCCGTTGCGGCCCATGATCGCGACGATCTCGTTCGCCGCGACCTTGACGTTGAGCCCGTGCAGCACCTCGCTCTGGCCGTAGGCGACGTGGAGATCGGAAATGGACAGCATGATGTGCTCCTAGGCTCGCTGCTTCTTCACCTCTCCCCACCGGGGAGAGGACGCGCCGAAGGCGCGGGTGAGGGGGCGCAGGTTTCTCGAGGGAGCGAAGCCCCTCACCCGAATTGCTGCGCAATTCGACCTCTCCCTCCGGGAGAGGTGGACGGAGTGCGCCGCGCTTGCCCGCCCCGTACGCGCCATCGTCAATGCCCCAGGTACACTTCGATGACCTTGGGATCGTTCTTGACCTTCTCCATCGTTCCTTCCGAGAGGATCTGGCCCTGGTGCAGCACGGTGACCTTGTGTGCGATGTCCTCGACGAACTTCATGTCGTGCTCGATCACCAGCACCGAACGGTTCTTGATGATGCGGTTGAGCAGCTCGGCGGTCTTGGCGCGTTCGGACACGCTCATGCCGGCGACGGGCTCATCTAACATCAACAGGTCCGGGTCCTGGATCAGCAGCATGCCGATCTCGAGCCACTGCTTCTGGCCATGGCTGAGCTCGTCGGCATAGGTGTCGAGCTTGTCCTTGAGGAAGATCATCTCCGCGACCTCCTCGACCCGGTCCTTCACCAGCTGATCGCGCTGAAAGGTCAGCGAGCCGAACACGGTGCGGCCGCGCGGGAACGAGATCTCGAGGTTCTCGAACACGGTGAGATCCTCGAACACCGACGGGGTCTGGAACTTGCGCCCGACGCCGGTCTGCACGATCTCGTTCTCCTTCATCTTCGTGAGCTCCTTGCCACGAAACTGGATCGAGCCCGAGGTCGCCTTGGTCTTGCCGCAGATCAGGTCGAGCACCGTGGTCTTGCCGGCGCCGTTGGGGCCGATGATGACGCGGATCTCGTTCTCCTCGACGTAGAAGGAGAGGTCGTTGACCGCCTTGAACCCGTCGAACGAGACGGTGAGGCCGGAGACAGCGAGCAGGAAGTCCTTGGGCTGATGACCGATGAGCATGATCTATCTCCTCACTGCCAGCGCGGCATCGGCATCGTGATGTCCGATGAGCATGATTGCCCCCTCACTCTGCCGGTGCGCCGTCGGCGACGGAATTGTCGGCCCAGTCCGCCTTCGCCTTGCGCGAGGCGAACAGCCGATCGATGCGCGGTTGCACGTAATCGGCCCAGAGCCCGGACAGGCCGTTGGGGAAAGCAAGCACGACCGCAATGAACAGCGCGCCGAGGCCGAACAGCCAGAGCTGGGGGAAGGATTCCGACAGGCTGGTCTTGGCGAAATTCACCAGGATGGCGCCCCAGATCGCACCGAAGATCGACATCCGTCCCCCGACCGCGGTGTAGATCACCATCTCGATCGACGGCACGATGCCGACGAAGGACGGCGACATGAAGCCGACATTGAGCGCGAACATGGCGCCGCCGATCGCGGCGAAGATCGCGGCCATGCAGAAGGCAAAGATCTTGAAATTGGCGACGCTGTAGCCGGAGAAGCGGACACGGTCTTCCTGCTCGCGCATCGCGACCAGGATGCGGCCGAGCTTGGTCAGGCGGATGAACTGCGCGATGCCGATGCAGGCGAACAGCAGCACCACCTCGACGAAGTACAGGATGATCTTGGCGTGGTCGGGCCGGATGTCCCAACCCTTCAGCGTGCGCAGATCGGTCATGCCGTTGATGCCGCCGGTGTAACCCTGCTGGCCCACGATCAGGATGGTGAGGATGGCGGCGACGGCCTGGGTGATGATCGCGAAATAGGTGCCGCCGACGCGGCGCTTGAACATCGCGGTGCCGATGATCAGGGCGAACAGGCCGGGGACCAGGATGATGGCGAGAATGGTGAAGGTGAGGCTGTGAAACGGCTGCCAGAAGAACGGCAGCGCCGTGATCTGATTCCAGTCCATGAAGTCAGGGATGCCGGGCGTCGACTGGATCTTGGTGTTCTCGACGCTCGATGCCTCGAGCTTGAGGAACATCGCCATGCAATAGCCGCCGAGGCCGAAGAACACGCCCTGCCCCAGGCTCAGGATGCCGCCATAGCCCCAGCACAGCACGAGGCCGATCGCGACGAAGGCGTAGGTCAGGTATTTCGCGACAAGATTGAGGCGGAACACATCCAGCGTCAGCGGCAGGATCACGAACAACACCGCGGCGAGCGCAATGAAGCCCATCAGTTCGGATCGGTTGAAGAAGCGTGAGTTGATGATCATGACTTGCCTGCTTCTCGTTATTTGCGGACCTTGAGGGCGAACAAACCCTGCGGCCGCAGCATCAGGATGCCGACGACGGCGAGCAGCGTGAGCACCTTGGCCATCGAGCCCGACATGAAGAACTCGAGGGTCGATTGCGTCTGTGAGATCGAGAACGCGGAGGCGATGGTGCCGAGCAGGCTGGCGGCGCCGCCGAACACGACCACCAGGAAGGTATCGACGATGTAGAGCTGGCCCGACGTCGGCCCGGTCGAGCCGATCATGGTGAAGGCGCTGCCGGCGACACCGGCGATGCCGCAACCGAGCCCGAAGGTGTAGCGGTCGACCTTCTCGGTGTTGATGCCGACGGCGCCGGCCATGACG
Organism: Bradyrhizobium agreste; assembly: GCF_016031625.1. GTDB lineage: Bacteria > Pseudomonadota > Alphaproteobacteria > Rhizobiales > Xanthobacteraceae > Bradyrhizobium > Bradyrhizobium agreste. The sequence continues at coordinate 26,133 of NZ_JACCHP010000021.1, forward strand.
CGGTTCTGCACGACCGCGCGGACCTGGCGGCCCCAGCGCGACATGTAGAGAACGTAGGCGACGGCAATGGTGATCAGCACGGTGAGGCACATCACGAAGACGCCGTTGATCGGCACCTCGATGCTGTCGGTGACGCGCAGTGAGCCCAGCATCCATTGCGGCAGCTCGACGCCGACCTCGCGTGCGCCGAAAACAGAGCGGTAGGCCTGCTGCAGCATCAGGCTGAGGCCCCAGGTCGCGAGCAGCGTATCGAGCGGACGCTTGTAGAGGTGCCGGATCAGCACCCATTCCACCAGCATGCCCAGCGCGCCGGAGGCGAGGAAGGCGAGGATCATCGCGAGGAAGAAGTAGCCGCTGAACAGGCTCGGCAAATAGGCCTGGAAGAGATTGGAGGTCATCCAGGTGACGTAGGCCCCGAGGATCATGAATTCGCCATGGGCCATGTTGATGACGCCCATCTGGCCGAAGATGATCGCAAGGCCGAGCGCCATCAGGACGTAGACGGAGAACAGGATCAGTCCGGCGAAGCCCTGCATGACGAAGATCGAGCCGAGGTCGCCAATCGAATAGTCGCCGAACATCCATGTCCTCCGTCGGGAAAGGGTCCCGCGTCGCGAGCAGGTTCGCGACGCGGGGGCTTGAGGCATGGACTTGCGATCCACGCCAGGGAGCGGGTTTGCCTTGAGGGGAAAGTGCGACGGGGGCCGCGACTTACTGATAGCCCTTCGGGAACGGATCCGGCTCGACGAGATCGGCGGTCTCGTAGATCAGCTCGAACTGGCCATCGAGCTTGGCGCGTCCGACGCGGGTCTTCGACCAGAGGTGATGATTCTCGTGGATGCGCACATAGCCTTCCGGCGCGCCCTTGAACTCGACGCCGGGCGAAGCCGCGGCGATCTTGTCGACGTCGAAGGAGCCGGCCTTCTCGACTGTCAGCTTCCACAGCCAGGGGCCGAGATAGGCAGCCTGGGTGACGTCTCCGATCACGGTCTTCTCGCCCCACATCTTCTTGAACGCCGAGGCGAAAGCCTTGTTGTTCGCATTGTCGAGCGACTGGAAGTACTTCATGCAGGCATAGGCGCCCGCGATGTTCTCGCCGCCGATGCCGTCGATCTCGTCCTCGGTCACCGAGATCGTGAGCAGCGGCTGCTTGGCGAGATCGACGCCGGCCGCCTTGAGCTGCTTGTAGAAGGCGACGTTCGAGCCGCCGACGACGTCGGTGAAGATCACGTCCGGCTTGGTCAGCTTGATCTTGTTGATGACCGAGTTGAACTGCGTCGAGCCGAGCGCATAATATTCCTCGCCGACGACCTTGCCCTTGAGCACGTTCTCGACGTGCTTGCGCGCGATCTTGTTGGAGGTGCGCGGCCAGATGTAGTCCGAGCCGATGAAGAAGAACGACTTGGCGCCCTTCTCCTTGGCGATCCAGTTCAGACCGGCGAGAATCTGCTGGGTCGCTTCCTGGCCGGTGTAGATCACGTTCTTGGACTGCTCGAGGCCTTCGTAGAAGGTCGGGTAGTAGAGCATGCCGTTATACTGCTCGACGACCGGCAGCACCGCCTTGCGCGAGGCCGAGGTCCAGCAGCCCATGATGGCCGCGACCTTGTCGTTGACGAGCAGCTTCTTCGCCTTCTCGGCGAAGGTCGGCCAGTCCGACGCGCCGTCCTCCTGGATGAACTTGATCTTGCGGCCGAGCACGCCGCCGGCCGCGTTGATCTGCTCGATCGCGAGCTTTTCGGCCTGGATCGAGCCGGTCTCCGAGATCGCCATGGTGCCGGTCGCCGAATGCAGGATGCCGACCGTGACCTCGGTGTCGGTGACGGCCAAACCCGTGGTATTGACCGCCGAGGTCGCCGGCGCCTGCGCAAAGGATGCCCGCGGCAGCATCGTGATGGCAGGGACGGCCGCCATCCCCATCAGCAATTTGCGCCGCAACGGCGACAACAGGCCCTTGTTTGCTTCGTCTGACATGAGCACCCCACTTTTGTTCGAGACCACGCGATTGGTGGCTGTGAGGATGGCTCGAATTTATGCAGGCCGCGGATACGCAAGATCGCGTATACTGCACCGCAAAATGCCGACGTAGGCTTCTGGTACGGAATTTGCGAGGGGTCCGGGTCCGTATCGGGAGTGGGGTTTCAGTGGCAGGGCGGCAGCGAATAGACCGCGTCAGGCGCCAGTACAATCAATGGGTCGCCAACCAGACGCTGGAAGATTACGCCCTGCGCTTCACCGCCAAGAGCGCGCGGCGCTGGTCCGCCGCCCGCGTCGCCAACACGGCACTGGGCGCGATCTCGTTCCTGGCGATGGAGGCGATCGGCGGGACCATCACGCTGAACTATGGCGTCACCAACGCGACTGCGGCCATCGTCGTGGTCTCCGTCATCATCTTCGGCTGCGGGGTGCCGATTGCGTATTATGCCGCCAAATGCGGCATCGACATCGACCTGCTGACGCGGGGTGCCGGCTTCGGTTACATCGGCTCGACCGTCACCTCGCTGATCTACGCCTCCTTCACCTTCATCTTCTTCGCGATCGAGGCCGTGATCCTCGCCTCCGCGCTCGAGATGTGCTTCGGGATTCCGCGGCCGGTCGGCTACCTCATCAGCGCCGTCGTCATCATCCCGCTGGTGGCCTACGGCATCACGCTGATCAGCCGCTTCCAATTGTGGACGCAGCCGCTGTGGGTGATCCTTCACATCATTCCGTTCGCCGCGATCGCCTGGCACAACCCGCACTCCTTTGCGGATTGGCACAAGTTCTCCGGCGAGCACGGCAATCTCAACGGGCATTTCGATCTGCTGTTGTTCGGCGTTGCGGCCTCGGTCGTGTTCTCGCTGGTGGCGCAGATCGGCGAGCAGGTCGACTTCCTGCGCTTCCTGCCGCGCGACCGCCGGGCCTCCAAGGCCTCCTGGTGGGTGGCGCTGATGAGCGCGGGCCCAGGCTGGATCGTGCTGGGCGCGCTGAAGCTGCTGGCCGGCTCGTTCCTCGCCTTCTTCGCGCTCAGCCACGGCGTGCCGCCCGAGGAGGCCGCCGAGCCGGCGCACATGTATCTCGAAGCTTTCCGCTATGTGCTGTCGCAGCCTGATCTCGCGCTGGCCTTGACCGGCACCTTCGTGATCCTGTCGCAGGTCAAGATCAACGTCACCAATGCCTATGCCGGCTCGATCGCCTGGTCGAACTTCTTCTCGCGCTTGACCCACAGCCATCCCGGGCGCGTGGTCTGGCTGGTCTTCAACGTCATCGTGGCCCTGCTGCTGATGGAGATCGGCGTCTACAAGGCCCTGGAGCAGACGCTGGCGCTCTATTCCAACGTCGCGATCGCCTGGGTCGGCGCGCTGGTCGCCGATCTCGTCATCAACAATCCGCTTGGATTGCGGCCGCAGCAGATCGAGTTCAAGCGCGCGCATCTCTACGACGTCAATCCGGTCGGCGTGGGAGCGATGATGATCGCGACCATCGTCTCGATCAGCGCCTTCTACGGCCTGTTCGGGCCGACCGCGAAGGCGCTGTCGGCCTTCATCGCGCTCGCGGCGGCCTTCCTCACGGCGCCGTTGATCGCCTGGGCTACGGATGGCAAGTACTACATCGCGCGCAAGCCGAAGCGGAGCTGGCAGAACATCGAGGCGATCCAGTGCTGCATCTGCGAGCACTCGTTCGAGCCGGAGGACATGGCCTCCTGCCCCGCTTACGCCGGCCCGATCTGCTCGCTGTGTTGTTCGCTGGACGCACGCTGCCACGATCTGTGCAAGCCGCACGCGAGATTCCAGGCGCAGGTGTCGGAGACGCTGGGCAGGCTGATGCCGCAGCCGATCTACGCCCGGATCAACTCGCAGGTCGGCCACTATATCGGCGTGTTCGTGATCTCAGCCGGGCTGATCGCCCTGGTGCTGGGGCTGATCTATTTGCAGACGTCGGCGAGCGTGCACGGCGACAACGAGCTCGTATCCGACGTGCTGTGGAAGGTCTTCTTCGCGCTAAGCATCATCATCGGCGTGGTGGCGTGGCTGTTCGTGCTGGCGCAGCAGAGCCGCCGTGCCGCCGAGGCCGAGACGCGGCGGCAGACCGCGCTGCTGATCCAGGAGATCGACGCGCACAAGCGCACCGACGCCGAGCTCCAGCGCGCCAAGGAAGTCGCCGAATCCGCCAATCTCGCCAAGAGCCGTTATGTGGTCGGGTTGAGCCACGAGCTGCGCTCGCCGCTCAATGCGATCAGCGGCTATGCGCAACTGCTCGAGCAGGATACGACGCTTGGCGCCAAGCCGCGCGACCAGGTTCGCGTCGTCCGCCGCAGCGCCGACCATCTCTCCGGCCTGATCGACGGCATCCTCGACATCTCCAAGATCGAGGCGGGGCGGCTGTATCTGTCGCGAGACGAGGTGCGCCTCAGCGAATTCCTCGACCAGCTCGTCGGCATGTTCCGCCTCCAGGCCGCGGCCAAGGGCATCGATTTCGTGTTCAGGCGGCCGCCGACGCTGCCGCGCGTGGTCTATGCCGACGAGAAGCGGCTGCGTCAGGTGCTGATCAACCTGCTCTCGAACGCCATCAAGTTCACCCAGTCCGGCAGCGTGCAGTTCGTGGTGCACTACCGCAGCCCGGTCGCCGAGTTCGAGGTGATCGACACCGGCCCGGGCATCCAGGGCGAGGACCTCGAACGCATCTTCGCGCCGTTCGAGCGGGGTGCGCTCGGCGCCTCGCAGCCGCAGACCGGCACCGGGCTCGGGCTCACCATCAGCCGCCTGCTCGCCGGCGTGATGGGCGGGGACATCAAGGTCACGAGCACGGTCGGCACCGGCTCGACGTTCAAGGTCAAGATCCTGCTCTCGGAGGTCACCAATCCCCAGCGCATCGCGCCGGTGGAGGCGCCGGTCTCGGGTTATCACGGCCCACGCAAGACCATCCTCGTCACCGACGACGATCCCGTGCATCGCGACCTCTTGCGCGAGGTGCTGACGCCGCTCGGCTTCATCCTGCTCAGCGCGCCCGATGGCGCCGGTTGCCTCGCACTGGCGCAGCATTGCCGGCCCGACCTGTTCCTCCTCGACATCTCGATGCCTGCCATGGACGGCTGGACGGTCGCCGAGGCCTTGCGCGCCAGCGGTCACCATCAGGCGCGCATCCTGATGGTGTCGGCGAGCGCGCTCGAGGCTCATGGCGCGCCGCTGGCGCAGCCCTTCCATGACGGCTACCTGATGAAGCCGATCGACATCCCGCGGCTGCTGGAGACGATTCGCCAGCTGCTCAAGATCGAATGGCAATACGGCTCGCACGAGGTCGCGGTGCCGTTCTGGCATCCGGAGACCGGATCGAAGCCGCCGCTACGGCACATCGAGGCGCTGATCGGGCTCGGCCAGATCGGCTACGTCAAGGGCATCCAGCTGAAGCTGGACGAGATCGGCAGCGAGCACCCCGAACATGCCGACTTCGTCGCGCAGATGCGGTCGCTGGTCGATCGCTTCGATCTCGACCAGTACATGGCCACATTGAAGACGTTGCATGCTTATGAGCATTGAACCGAAGAAGCGTGACGTCGCGCTCGTTGTCGACGATTCCCCGGAGACGCTCCGGCTGCTCACCGACGCGCTCGACGGCGCCGGCATGACGGTGATGGTGGCGCTCGACGGCGCCGCGGCGATGCGTATCGTCGACCAGATCACGCCCGACATCATCCTGCTCGATGCCGTGATGCCCGGCATCGATGGTTTCGAGACCTGCCGCCGGCTCAAACGCGATGCGGGTCTCGCCAATGTCCCGGTGATCTTCATGACGGGTCTCGCCGAGACCGAGCACATCGTGCGTGGATTGGAAGCCGGCGGCGTCGATTACGTGACCAAGCCGATCGTGATTGAGGAGATGCTGGCGCGCATCCGCGTCCATCTCGGCAATGCCCGGCTGACCCAGAGCGCGCGCGCCGCGCTCGACGTCTCCGGCCGCTTCCTGTTCGCGGTCAACCGCCAGGGCAATGTGCTGTGGGCGACGCCGCAGGCGCAGAAGCTGCTGTCCGACCATCACGGGGCGCAGGCCGACGACTTCGTGCTGCCGCCAGCGCTGCTGCAATGGCTCGAGCAGGCGAAGGCCAGGAGCGGCGCGAAATCCCAGGCAGCGTCGCTGCCCGACAATCCGCAGCTCCGCTTCTACTACATGGGCGAGACCGCGCCGAACGAATTCCTGCTGCGGCTCTCCAAGGAAGCCGGCACCGCGCTGCCGCCCGAATTCACCAGCGAGCTCGGCCTCACCACGCGCGAGGGCGAGGTGCTGGCCTGGCTCAGCAAGGGCAAGACCAACCGCGACATCGCGCAAATTCTGGGCCTCAGCCCGCGCACCGTCGACAAGCATCTGGAGCAGATCTACGCCAAGCTCGGCGTCGAGAACCGGACCGCGGCGGCCGCGATCGCCGCCAATGCGACGCGGCGGAATTCGTGAGCGCGGTGTAGATGAGTTGAAGCGCTGCCAACCGAGCAAACGGTGTCGTCCCGGACAAGCGCGCCTCAAGCGCGCGCCGATCCGGGACCCATAACCCCAGGGAGATGTTTGGCGAAGACTCGGAGTGACCAGCTCGCTTCATAACCACTCCCTGTGGTTATGGGTCCCGGGCTCGCTTCGCGCCCCGGGACGACAGTGGAGGGCGAGGCGAGCGCGTCGCCTCCCCTGCTACATCACCCGTACACAAACGCCTTGTCGTCGAGGTCCGTCTTCGGGATCTCGTCCTTCTCGGTCCAGTAATCCTGGCTGTGCTGCCATTCCGGCTTGTCGCCGCGCTTGGGCAACAGGTCCATGTTGCGCATCATGTAGCCGGGGTTGAAGTTCTCCGGATCGATCCACGGCAGGATCGGCATGTTGTGGTCTTCAGGCCGAAGCTTGACTTCGACCTTCCTTGCCCCCTTTGCCTTCATGTGGCCGAGCAGTCGGCAGACGAAATCGGCGACCAGATCGACGCGCAGCGTCCAGCTGGCGCGGAAATAGCCGAACACCCAGACCATGTTCGGCACGCCCGTGAACATCATGCCGCGATAGGTGACGGTGTCGCCGAAGACGAGCGGCTTGCCATCGATCTCGAAGGCGATGTCGCCGAGCGCGGCAAGATTGAAGCCGGTCGCGGTGACGATGACATCGGCCTCGAGCAGCTTGCCGGACTTGAGCTGGATGCCGTTCTCGACGAAGCATTCGATCTCGTCGGTGACGACGGAGGCCTTGCCGCTGGCGATGCCCTTGAACAGGTCGGCATCCGGCACGAAGGCGATGCGCTGCCGCCACGGCCGGTATTTTGGCGTGAAGTGGGTCTCGACGTCGTAATCGGGACCGAGCACGGCGCTGATCTGGCCGATCAGCTCCTTCTTGACCTGCTCGGGCTTGGACACGCAAAGCTTCGTGAACGCATCCTGCTCGAACAGGATCTTGCGCCGCACGATTTCGTGGATCCAGGCTTCGTCGACCTGCAGCCGGCGCAATTCTTCCGCGATCTCGATGGCGTTGCGGCCGAGGCGGAAGTAAGTCGGCGAGCGCTGCAGCATGGTGACATGGGCGCATTTGTCGGTGATGTTGGGCACCAGCGTTGCCGCGGTCGCGCCCGAGCCGATCACCACCACCTTCTTGTTCGCAAGGTCGATATCGTCGGGCCATGTCTGCGGATGGACAATGCGGCCCTTGAAGCGATCCATGCCCTTCCATTGCGGCGTGTAGCCTTCGGAATGACGATAATAGCCCTGGCACATCCAGAGGAAGTTCGCGGTGAAGGTCCTGGGTTCGCCGGTATCGGTCGTCACCGCCTCGATGGTCCAGAGATTCTGCTCGCTCGACCAGCTCGCGGAATTGATCTTGTGCTTGTAGCGGATGTGCCGCGCGATATCGTTGTCGTCGATCACCTCCTTCATATAGGAGAGGATCTCCTCGGCGGTCGCAATCGGCGGGCCGACCCAAGGCTTGAAGCTGTAGCCAAAGGTATGGAGATCGCTGTCGGAGCGAATGCCGGGATAGCGATGTGTGCTCCAGGTGCCGCCGAATGTTTCCTGCGTCTCCAGGATGACGTAGCTCGTGCCCGGAAGCTGCTTCTGGATGTGATAGGCGCTACCGATGCCGGAGATGCCGGCGCCGACGATCAGCACGTCGAAATGTTCAGAAGCCTGTTTGGCCGTGGCGTGACTGCGAACAGCGACATTCATTGTTGCTTCTATGCCTTGCTTGTCTATGTGGCCGTCCTTGATGGGCGGCGCGTTTCCTCCGCGACGAGCATGATCACCCGCCGCGCCTCCGCTTCAAAATGACATAGATCAAGTCGCGGTCAAATCACAGAGCCGCACCCCAGCTCCGCGCGGTCTGCAAGATCCAGTCGCGATAGAGCGTCAGCGGCGTCACGCCGGTCAAGCCGCCGCAACCGGCGGCGTTGTTCGGTCCTGTCGACCAGCTGATGAGGCCGACGAGCACGGGACCGTTCGGCCTGTCCTCGAACACGGGGCCGCCGGAATCGCCGGTGCAGGCGCCAATTCCGTCGCGAACACCGTTGGTTACGGGATCGACCAGGCGAATCTGGAGCGTCCCGGGCTGTCCGGTTGCAACGAGGCCGGCAACGCGCGTCGTGCCGCCGCTCTTGCCGTCACCGCGAACCGTGACGCCGATGCCGGCGATGACGAAGCGGCTGCCGACCTGAATTGGAATCGTCGGCGCGCCGACCGTCACCGAGGATTTTCCCTTGGGTGGAATTTCCAATTGCAGCAGCGCCACGTCGGCGGTGGCGCGATGCGCCTGCATCGCCTGCATGTTGAAGTTCGGATGGATCGCGACGCTGCGCACGTTCAGCAATTGCGGCTGGCCGTCGGCGCCGCGATCGACGACCTTGTAATCCGCGCCAGGCTGCACGCAATGGGCGACCGTCAGTACCAGCCTCGGGGCGATCAGGCTGCCGGTGCAGAAATTGCCGCGCGAGCCGACGATGGTGACGACGGCGCGGGCGACGCCATCGGCCTGCGGCGTGCCGCCGCCGACGATCGCGGAGGCTGGCGTCGCAAGCAGCAGCGCAGCTGCGATCAAGGCGGCAGGCATCTTCATGGGAATACGGATTGGCATCGGATGAAGGCGGGCGATTGCTTCGGACTGGCTCTTGCCGATAGCGCATGCTAGCCCTCCTGGAAAGCAATTGACGAGGGCAGGACATTGACGGTCGAAGCGGTGATCTTTGATTTCGGCGGCGTGCTGACGAGCTCGCCCTTCGAGGCGTTCACGCGGTTCGAGACCGAACGCGGCCTGCCCGCCGATATCATCCGGCGCACCAACGCCGCCAATCATCTGGAAAACGCCTGGGCCAAATTCGAGCGGGCCGAGGTCGATATCGAGACGTTCGACGAATTGTTTGCCGCCGAATCGCTCGCGCTGGGCGCGGAGGTGCGCGGCCGTGACGTGCTGCCGCTGCTGCAGGGCGATCTGCGCCCGGAGATGGTCGAGGCCCTGAAGCGCGTCAAGGCGCAATTCAAGACCGGCTGCATCACCAACAATCTGCCGGCCAACGCGATCGGCAGCATGACGGGACGCTCGCTTTACATTGCCGAAGTCATGGTGCTGTTCGATCACGTCATCGAATCCGCCAAGATCGGCCTGCGCAAGCCGGATCCACGCATCTACCGGATGATGGTCGAGACGCTGAAGGTCGATCCGAACAAGTGCGTTTATCTCGACGATCTCGGCGTCAATTTGAAGCCGGCGCGTCAGATGGGCATGACGACGATCAAGGTGACGAGTGGGGCACAAGCGATTGCGGAGCTCGAGACGGCGACGGGGCTGAAGCTGCGGTAGCGCGTCATTCTCCGTCATTGCGAGCGTAGCGAAGCAATCCAGACTGCATCCGCGGAGGAATTCTGGATTGCTTCGCTGCGCTCGCAATGACGGCCGTGGCGAGATATCGCCCGGCCAAGGCTACTTCGCCGCAACAGCGATCCGCTCCGGAAACGCCGCCGCCAGCGATGCGCGATCCGGCTTCAGCACGCCGCGCTCGGTAATGAGACCGGTGACGAGCCGCGCCGGCGTCACGTCGAAGGCGTAGTTCGCGACCGGCGAGCTCTCGGGCACGATGCGCACTGTCTCCAGCCGACCGTCCGCGGTGCGGCCGGTCATGTCGGTGACCTCCACGCCGCTGCGCTGCTCGATCGGGATGTCGCGGACGCCGTCATGAACGGCGAAATCGATCGTTGGCGACGGCAGCGCGACGTAGAACGGCACGCCGTTGTCATGCGCGGCAAGCGCCTTCAGGTAAGTGCCGATCTTGTTGCAGACGTCGCCGTTGGCGGCGACGCGATCGGTGCCGACGATGGCGAGATCGACCATGCCGTGCTGCATCAGGTGCCCGCCGGTATTGTCCGGGATCACCGTGTGCGGCACGCCGTGATGGCCGAGCTCCCAGGCGGTCAGCGAGGCGCCCTGATTCCGTGGCCGGGTCTCGTCGACCCAGACATGGACCTTGATGCCGCGCTCGTGCGCAAGATAGATCGGCGCGGTCGCCGTGCCCCAGTCAACGGTGGCGAGCCAGCCGGCGTTGCAATGGGTCAGCACGTTGACCACGTCGCCCGGCTTCTTCGCCGCGGTCGCCTCGATCAGCTTCAACCCGTTGTCGGCAATGCCGCGGTTGATCTCGACGTCCTGCTCGGCGATCTCGTCAGCGCGCGCATAGGCCGCTTCCGCCCTCTCAACCGGATCAACCGGCGCGAGCGAAGAGCGCATCTCGTCCAGCGCCCATTTCAGATTGATCGCGGTCGGCCGCGCCACGACGAGCGTGTCATACGCACGTTGCAGCCCGGCGTCGGAGGCATCCTCGCGCATCGCGAGCGCCATGCCGTAGGCGGCGGTGGCGCCGATCAGCGGCGCGCCGCGCACCAGCATGTCGCGGATGGCAACGGCCGCATCTTCACACGAGGTCAGCCGCGCAATGACGAATTCATGCGGCAGCCGGCGCTGATCGATCGCACCGACCGACCAGCCGTCGCGCTCGCGCCAGATGCTGCGGAAATGCTTGCCGTCGACCTTCATGGCATTCTGCCTTTTCGTTCTTGTTGCGTCTCACGGGCGCAGGACGCGCCCGGCCACCGCGTCGAGCTTCTTCAGGAGCTCGGGATCGCGCGCCTCGGGCGCCGTGATCAGCGCGCTATCGAGCGCACGGTCCGAACCGATCGGGCACGGCTCGTGCTCGCGCGGAAAATCCCTGGCCAGCCGCGCCACCAGCGCCTTCGCCTTGTCGGCGTTCGAGTTCAGCATGCGGATGATGTCCTGCACGGTGACCGCATCGTGATCGGGATGCCAGCAATCGAAATCCGTCACCATCGCGACGGTAGCGTAACAGATCTCCGCCTCACGCGCGAGCTTGGCCTCGGGCATGTTGGTCATGCCGATCACCGAATAGCCCAGCGTCTTGTAGGTCATGCTTTCCGCGTAAGTGGAGAATTGCGGTCCTTCCATGCAGACATAGGTGCCGCCGCGCGCGATCGCGATGCCTTCCGCTTCCGCGGCGGCCGCCAGATGGATGCGCAGCCGCGGCGAGACCGGGTGCGCCATCGACACATGCGCAACGCAGCCGCGGCCGAAGAACGAGCTCTCGCGCTTATGGGTGCGGTCGACGAACTGGTCGACGAGAACGAAGGTCCCAGGCGGCAGTTCCTCCCTGAAGGAGCCGCAGGCCGAGAGCGAAATCAGATCGGTGACGCCGGCGCGCTTCAGCACGTCGATATTGGCGCGATAGTTGATGTCGGAGGGGGACAGCCGATGCCCCTTGTCATGCCGGGGCAGGAACACGATCGGCAGGCCGGCGATGGAGCCGCGCCGCAACGGCGCGGACGGCTCGCCCCAGGGGCTCTCGATCATCTCTTCGCGCGCACCCTCCAAGCCGGGCAGGTCATAGATGCCCGAGCCGCCGATGATGCCCAATACCGCCTGCGTCATGCCTGCTCCACCCTGTCCGCCAAATCTGACATGGTTAAGCTATGCCAGTTTTGCGGCAGATTTGGAACGTGGTGGGGAGATGCGCCCCTGGTTAAGCCGCGGTCGCCGGCTGCAGCTGGGTCGCCACCATCCGCTCCAGCGTCTCGACAGACTGGAAATTCTCCGGCGTGATCTCGGACTGCGGGATGGTGAAGTCGAATTCGGCCTCGACCCCAAGCATGAGATTGACCATGTCCATCGAGGTCAGGCCGATATCGACGAGCTTGGCCGAAGGCGTAACGTCTGCGGGAAGCGAATTCTGTTCGAGGATGCCCTTCACCAGCTTGATGATGCGATTGCGCAAATCGGTATCGAAGGCCTGCATCGGCAAATTCCCATCTGTCTATCGGGGTCGGACCGGACTGCCGGCTACGATGGGTGCGGGCTGCCGGTCCTGCAATGGGCGGCACCAATACTTCGCGTTTCTTAGTAAACGATGACTCGGATTGTCGAAAAATCCAGGCTTCTTCCAGAGTCCTAACGCGATGCCGGAAAATCCGGTGATGCGAACAACCGCACCTTAACTGTTCGTTCGGAATTGGGTTTTGTTTACCCTCTATTTCATCGACGAATTTGAATTAAATCCGTAGCCTCGTCTCACAAGCAAAGATGGCTGGAGGATCGCGTCAAGCGGCATCGCGAATGATGCCGGCGATCTCGAACGGCAAACCGGAGGCGGACGAGTATGAACGTGCGTGAAGCAGTCCTCACTGGCGACGAAATGCAGACGAGCTTTCTCGAGCAGGGTCTTTCCCTGATCGAGCGCGCCGCCCGGACCGCCGCAGCGGCGGCGGCCGACGCAGACGCGGTCGATCGCGACGCCCGCTTCCCGCACAAGGCCTTCGACGTCGCGCGTGAGCAGAAGCTGCTCGGCGTGATGGTTCCGGTCGAGTTCGGCGGCCTCAGTGCCTCGATCCACGACGTCACCGACATCTGCTACACGCTCGGACGCGCCTGCGCGTCCACGGCGATGATCTACGCGATGCACCAGACCAAGGTCGCCTGCGTCATCAGGCACGGCCATGGCATCCCGTGGATGGAAACCATGATGCGCCGGATCGCCCGCGACCAGTGGCTGCTCGCCTCCTCCACCACCGAAGGCCAGAATGGCGGCAACATCCGCGCCAGCGCCGCTGCGGTCGACCACGCCGGCGACACCGTTTCGCTGGTGCGCGACGCCACCGTGATCTCCTACGGCGCCGAAGCCGATGGTCTCGTCACCATCGCCCGCCGCGCCACCGACGCCGCCGCCTCCGACCAGGTGCTGCTGGCGCTCGCCAAGGACGATTATACGCTGAAGCGGACGCTGGGCTGGGAAACGCTCGGCATGCGCGGCACCTGCTCGACCGGATTCGAGCTGAAGGTCGACTGTCCCGCCGACCGCGTCTTCCCGGAATCCTATGACAAGATCCACGCCCAGACGATGACGCCGTTCGCGCATCTGTGCTGGTCGTCGGCCTGGGCCGGCATCGCTGCTGCGGCGGTGACGCGCGCGCAGGCCTTCATTCGCAAGGCGGCGCGCTCGTCCGGCGGACAGATGCCCCCGGCCGCGGCGCACTTCACCGCCGCCAAGATGTCGCTGGCCAAGCTGCGCGCGCTGATTGCCGCCAATATTGACGCTTTCGCCCGCGTCGAGCACGACGAGCGTGCGCTGACCTCGCTCGACTTCCAGTCCTCGATCACGCTTTTGAAGGTGCAGGCCTCCGAGCTCGCGGTCGAGACCGTGATGCACGCGATGCGCACCGCGGGCCTCGCCGGCTACCGCAATGACGGCGAGTTCACCATGGGCCGTCACCTCCGCGACGTGCTGTCGTCGCCGATCATGATCAACAACGACCGGATCCTGGCCAATGCCGCGACATCGACATTGATGAGCGGCGTGCCGACGAGCCTTCGCGACTGACGTGCCTCCGCGACCGCTTCAACAAGAACAATTTTGAGATAGCAGGACATCGAACCATGAATATTGCCGTCTTTCCCAATTCGCCCGCGACCGCGCCGCAGATGAGCGATCCGCTCGATCATCTCGCCGACAAGCTGTTCCACCGCATGGGCGCCGATGGCGTCTATGCCCGCACCGCACTCTACGAGGGCATCGTCGAGAAGCTGGCTGCCCTGATCACCGGTCATCGCGAGGCCGGCACCGAGGTGATGCGCTTCCCGCCGGTGATGAGCCGGGCGCAGCTGGAGAAGTCCGGCTATCTCAAGAGCTTTCCGAACCTGCTCGGCTGCGTCTGCGGCCTGCACGGCACCGAACGCGAGATCAACGCCGCGGTGAGCCGCTTCGATGCCGGCGGCGACTGGACGACGTCGCTTTCGCCGGCCGATCTCGTGCTGTCACCGGCCGCCTGCTATCCGGTCTATCCGATCGCGGCGAGCCGCGGACCTTTGCCGAAGGGCGGCCTGCGCTTCGACGTTGCCGCCGATTGCTTCCGCCGCGAGCCCTCGAAGCATCTCGACCGGCTGCAATCGTTCCGCATGCGCGAATATGTCTGCATCGGCAGCCCCGACGACGTTGCCGATTTCCGCGAGCGCTGGATGGTGCGTGCGCAGAAGATCGCGACCGACCTCGGTCTCACTTTCCGCGTCGACTATGCCAGCGATCCGTTCTTCGGCCGGGTCGGCCAGATGAAGGCGGTGAGCCAGAAGCAGCAGCAGCTCAAGTTCGAGCTCCTCATCCCGCTGCGCTCGGAGGAGCAGCCGACGGCGTGCATGAGCTTCAACTATCACCGCGAGCATTTCGGCACGACCTGGGGAATCCAGGATGCCAACGGCGAGCCGGCGCACACCGGCTGCGTGGCCTTCGGCATGGACCGTCTGGCCGTCGCCATGTTCCACACCCACGGCACCGATCTTTCCGCCTGGCCCGCCAGGGTGCGGGACATCCTGAGCCTGCAGCCGCCTGTCGCGGCCGAGGCCCACGGCGAAGGCTGGCGCTGACACAACTCACGAGGCCGGTCATTTCCACGGGCAAGACGAGCGTGATCCATACCAAGGTCCGATGCCGCGAGATCACCGAATCCGACGTCAATAAGATCGCGGACTTGCTGACGCGCGGCTTCGCCGGCCGTTCACGCGATTACTGGATTCAGGGCCTGCGTCGGCAGGCCTTCCGGACCGTGCCGGAGGGCTATCCGCGCTTCGGCTACATGCTCGACGACGGCGGCACGCCAGTCGGCGTGCTGCTCTTGATCTACACCGCACGCAAGGAAGGCGAAGAGACCGCCATCCGCTGCAATCTGTCGAGCTGGTATGTTGACCCGGCCTACCGCAATTACGCTCCGCTGCTGACCAAGATCGCCCAGCGGCACAAGCACGTCACTTATTTCAACATCAGCCCGGCGCCGTGGACCTGGCCGATCATCGAGACGCAGGGCTTTCGCGCCTATTGCCGCGGCATATTCTTCTCGGTCCCGGCGCTGGCGCGCGTGCCGCGCTGGAGCGAGGTCGAGGTCATTCCGCCGCACGCCAAGGAGATCAAGGGGCTTTCCGAGGCGGAGACCGAGCTCTTGACGCGACATGCGCGCTACAATTGCCTCAGCCTCGTCTGCCGCACGCCGAAGGGGACGTTCCCCTTCATCCTGCAACCGGTGCGCATCCGCCGCGGTTTCATCGCACCGCCCGCGATGAAACTGATCTATTGCCGGAGCGCCGCAGACTATGCCGAATGCGCCGGCCGCATCGGACGGCTGCTGCTGCGGCTCGGCAAGATCGCGGTGGCCATCGACACCAACGGGCCGATTTCCGGCCTCGTCGGCATCTACACCGAGCGGCGCGGCCGGAAATACTTCAGGGGCCCGCACCAGCCGGAGCTCGGCGACCTCACCGACACGGAGCTCGTGCTGTACGGGCCGTAATCT
This sequence comes from Bradyrhizobium agreste, assembly GCF_016031625.1. Lineage (GTDB taxonomy): Bacteria > Pseudomonadota > Alphaproteobacteria > Rhizobiales > Xanthobacteraceae > Bradyrhizobium > Bradyrhizobium agreste. The sequence continues at coordinate 41,948 of NZ_JACCHP010000021.1, forward strand.
GGACCCGCAGCCAGCATTCCAGCACCGTCATCTTCGCCATCGCCGGTCACCCTCCGTAAACTACGGCGCTTAAGGGAATTTTCCGGTCTTTTCGCTAGCCTCGGCCGCTGAATTAGGTTGCTTCAGTCTATTGCCTGCCGAGGCCCTGCCGACCCATGACGTCGACCCGCGACAGCGAGCTTGGTACAGGCCGTGAGCAGGGACCGGACGCCCTGGTCGCGCTGAGCCAGCTTGCGCTCGATCACATGGAGCAGGGCGTCTGCGTCTACGATGCCGAGAACCGGATCGTGCTGGCGAACCAGCGCTACCTCACGCTGTTCGACATGTCGGCCGACATCGTGCGGGTCGGCACGAGCTACCGGGAGGTGCTTGCGCACAGCGCAAGCCGCGGCAACTTTCCGCAAGACCAGCTCGACGCGTTGTATTCGACGCGAATGGCGCAGATCGCCGCGGGCAAACCGTTCCGCACCGAGCAATTGCTGGCGAGCGGCCTCGTCATGTCGCTCGAGCTGAAGCCGCTCCCCGGCGGCGGCTGGATGACGATCTGCGACGACGTCACCCGCCTCGCGCGGCTCGAAGCGGAACTGCGGGTGCAGACCGAGCGCAGCCAGCACGCGCTCGCCAACATGTCGCACGGACTGATCATGTACGACGTCGACAGCCGTGTGGTCGTCTGCAACGATCGGTTCCTGAAGCTCTACAACCTCGATCCTGACATCGTGAAGGCGGGCGTCGCGCATTCTACGGTGATCGAGCACTGGATGTCGCGCGGCAACCTGCCGGGCATGTCGGGCGACCAGTTCTACCAGAGCCGGCTGGCGGATGTGCGGAGCAGGAAGCCGAAGACGCTGCTGGTGATGCGCTACGACGGGCGGATGGTGCAGGCGGTCTCCCGCTTCCTGCCCGACGGCGGCTGGGTGACGGTGCACGAGGACGTCACAGAGCGGCTGCAATACGAGGAAACGCTGCGGCAGCAGAATTTCATGCTCGATGCGGCGCTGGAAAACATGGCGCACGGGCTCGCCTTCTATGACAGCGACATGCGGCTTCGGATCTGCAACACCACCTACCGCAAGATCTACCGGCTGTCGCCGGAGGAGACCCGGCCCGGCACCCATCTGGCCGAACTGATCGAGCGATCGATGGCGAACGGCGCGTTCAACTCCGAATACAGCCCGCAGCAGATCCTCGAAACCGCCCGCGCGCGGATCGCGAGCCGCGACTCCTCGCCGATGCGCCGGCGCATGTCGAACGACACGGTGATTTCGGTGCGCTATTGCGCGCTGGCCGAAGGCGGTTTCGTCGCCACCTATGAGGACATTACCGAGCGCGAACGCGCGATCGAGGAGCTGAGTGAGCAGTACCGCCGGTTCGACGCGGCCCTGAACAACATGAGCCAGGGCCTGTGCATGCTCGACGCCAGCCTGCGCGTGATCGTTTGCAACCGCCGCTACATCGAGATGTACGGACTGTCGCCGGAGATCGTGAAGCCGGGCGTCTCGATGCGGGAGATCATGGACCACGCCTGCGAGCTCGGCATCCATCCGAACATGACCGGCGCCAAGCTCTATGCCGACTACGTCGAGAGGCTGCGCGAGGGCGAGCACACGCTGCACTGCCATTTGAACGACGGCCGCATCATCAAGCTCAACCACAAGCGCATGGAGCATGGCGGCTGGGTCGTGACCTATGAGGACGTCACCGAGCGCCACAAGGCCCAGGCCCGGGTGGCGCACATGGCCCGGCACGATTCGCTGACCGACCTGCCCAACCGCACGCTGTTCCGCGAGAAGATGGGCGAGGGACTGAACCAGATCGCGATCGCCGGCGGCGCCATGGCGGTGCTCTGCTTCGACCTCGACAATTTCAAGACCGTCAACGACCGCCTCGGCCACGCCGCAGGCGACCGCCTGCTGCGCTGGGTCGCGGCGCGCCTCAAGGAGAATGTCGGCGAGCACGACACCGTTGCGCGGCTTGGCGGCGACGAGTTCGCCGTTCTCCAGCGCGGGCCGCAGCCGCAATCGGCCGAGGAGCTCGCCCGCCGTCTGGTCGACATCATCGGTCATCCGCCGCCGCTGGAAAGCCAGTCGATCCATGTCGGCGTCTCCGTCGGCATCGCGATCGCGCCCGACCATGGACTCGATGCCGACGAGCTGATGAAGTGCGCCGACCTCGCGCTGTACCAGGCCAAGGCCAAGGGGCGCGGCGCCTATCAGCTGTTCGAGCCCGAGATGGAGGAACAGGCGCGCAGCCGGCACGCGCTGGAGCAGGACCTGGTCGGCGCGCTGGAAGGGCGTGAATTCCACCTGGTGTTCCAGCCGCAGATGCGGCTCGATTCCTCCGAGCTCACCGGCTTCGAGGCATTGCTGCGCTGGAAACATCGCTCGCGCGGCTTCGTCTCTCCGGCCGAGTTCATCCCGATTGCAGAGGAGAACGGGCTGATCGTTCCGATCGGCGAATGGGTGCTGCGCACCGCCTGCGCGGCCGCCGCATCCTGGCCCGGCGTCACCGTCGCGGTGAACCTGTCTCCGGTGCAATTCCGCTCCCGCGCCCTGGTGGCGATGGTCACGAGCGCGCTCGCGGAAGCCGGCCTGCCGCCGCAGCGACTCGAGCTCGAGGTCACGGAGACGGCGCTGCTCGACGACAGCAAGGCGACCATCGACATCCTGCACCAGCTCCGCGCGCTCGGGGTGCGCGTCAGCCTCGACGATTTCGGTGTCGGCTATTCCTCGCTGAGCTACCTGCGCAAGTTTCCGTTCGACCGCATCAAGATCGACCGCTCCTTCGTCGGGACGCTCGGCGAAAGCCCGGAGAGCGTTGCCATCGTCAGAACGATCGCGAGCCTCGGCTCCGTGCTCGGCGTCGAGACCACGGCGGAGGGAGTGGAAACCGAGGAGCAGCTCGACTTCGTCCGCGAATGCGGCTGCACGGCGGTGCAAGGCTATTATTTCGGCAAGCCGTGTCTCGCCTCGGAAGTCGGCCGCACCATCGAGACGCTGAACATGGTCCGGCGCGTGGCCTGACCGCTTCGGCCGCTCAAATTCCGCCGCTCGGCACGCGACCAAACGACGAATTGTCGCATATGTCGGCTCTGTCGGCGTTAGCTGACCGACGGCCGTACAGCGATGTGCGCAATACGCTTTTCTTCTCCGTCAAATTCAGGAACAATCGCCTCACAAGAACGAGAGACGGCGCCCCCAGAGAGGCGCTGCGAGGGAGGCTTTCGATGTCGGGATATGGGCTGAAGACGATTGCATTTGCCGCGGTGCACGCCGTCATGGGCGCATTGCTCTCCACGGCCGTCAATGCGCAAGACTATCCGACGAAGCCGATCACCTTGATCGTGCCTTGGCCGGCCGGCGGATCGACCGATATCTCGATGCGCGCGATCGCCGACAGTGCCTCGAAGGTGCTGGGCCAGCCGATCGTGATCGACAACAAGGCCGGTGGCGGCGGCACGGTCGGGCCGGCGACGATGGCGGCGGCGGCGAAGCCGGACGGCTATACCATCTCGCAGATCCCGATCACCGTGTTCCGTCTGCCCTTGATGCAGGAGGTATCGTGGGATCCGGCAAAGGATTTCACCTATATCGTCCATCTCACCGGCTACACTTTTGGCGTGACCACCAGCGCGGAATCGCAGTTCAAGAGCTGGAAGGACGTGGTGGAGTTCGCAAAGGCGAATCCGGGCAAGGTGACCTATGCGACGCCCGGCGCCGGCACCTCGCTGCATATCGGCATGGAGCAGATCGCCGCGATGTCCGGCATCAAGCTGACGCAGGTCCCTTTCAAGGGCGGCGCCGAGACCAACGCCGCCGTGCTGGGGCAGCACACCATGCTGCAAGCGGATTCCACGGGATGGCGGCCGCTGGTCGACGCCGGCAAGCTGCGGCTCTTGATGGTGTGGACCGGCGCCCGCTCGCCGAACTATCCCGACGTGCCGACGCTGAAGGAGCTCGGCTATCCCATGGTCTATGATTCCCCGTTCGGCATCGCGGGACCGAAAGGCATGGATCCCAAGATCGTCGCCAAGCTGCACGATGCCTTCAAGAAGGCGATCGATGATCCCGCGGTGATCGCCACGCTCGCCAAATACGACATGGTGCCGAACTACAAGAGCACCGAGGATTACAAGAAATTCGTCGTCGAGGTCACGGAGTCCGAGCGCAAGGTGATCGAGACGCTCGGGCTTGCGAAGAAGTAGAGCCACCAGCGTGTCCCGGACGCGGTGCAGCGCTCCTTCAGCGATGCACCGCAGAGCCGGGACCCATCTTTTCGTCCACACTCATGGGCCCCGGCTCTGCAGCGCATCACTACGTGCTGCGCTGCGTCCGGGGCACGAGAATCGCGATGAACAACGACACCAACGTCAAGCTCCGCCTCAGCAATTCCGAACTCTGGGGCGGGCTGATCGGGCTCGCGCTCGGCGGCTTCGTGATCTGGTCGGGCTGGAGGATCAAGCTCGGCACCATCAACGATCCCGGCTCCGGCTATGTGCTGTTCTACACGGGCATTCTGATGTGCGTGTTCGCAGGCGCCATCATCGTCTCGGCGGTCACCGAAGGCGGGCCGACGCTGGCCTCGCGCTGGGAGAACGTGCGCTGGAGCAAGCCGCTTGTCCTCATCGCCTGCCTCACCGCATTCGCGTTCGCGCTGGAGCCGCTGGGATTCCTGCTGTCGTCGATCCCGCTGATGCTGCTGCTGTTGCGGCTGATCGATCCGGTGCGATGGACGCTGGCGGTCCCGATCGCGGTGCTGGTGCCCTCGGGCATGTGGTGGGTGCTCAAGCGGCTGCTGTTGATCCAGTTGCCGTCAGGCCTGTTCGGGATCGGTTGACGTCATGGATACGCTTCTCAACGTGGCACATGGATTCGGCGTCGCGCTGTTGCCGATCAACCTGCTCTACTGCTTCATCGGCGTCTTCATCGGCACGCTGGTCGGCGTGCTGCCCGGCATCGGCCCGATCTCGGCGATGTCGCTGCTGTTGCCGGTGACGCTGTCGGGCACGCCGGAATCCGGCATCATCATGATGGCCGGCATCTATTACGGCTCGATGTATGGCGGTTCGACCACCTCGATTCTGGTCAACATCCCCGGCGAGGCCGCCTCGGTCGTCACCTGCATCGACGGCCACCAGATGGCGAAGCAGGGCCGCGCGGGCCCCGCGCTCGGCATCGCCGCGTTCGGCTCCTTCGCTGCCGGCACCTTTGCGCTGGTGGCCTTGATGCTGGTGGCGCCGAAGCTCGCCAGCCTCGCCATTGCCTTCGGCCCGGCCGAGTATTTCAGCCTGATGGTACTCGGCCTCGTCGTGCTCACCTTCCTGACCCAGGGCTCGATGCCGAAGGCATTGCTGATGGCGTGCATCGGTGTCGTGCTTGGGCTGATCGGGCTCGACAGCATCACCGCGCAGCCGCGGCTGACCTTCGGCCGCATGGAGTTGATCGACGGCATCGGCCTCGTGCCCGTGGTGATGGGCCTGTTCGGCGTCGCCGAGGTGCTGCTCAACACCGAGCAGGCGATCAAGCGCGACGTCATCAACACCAGGATCACCCATCTCCTGCCCAGCAAAGAGGACTGGAAGGTGAGCGCAGGTCCGGTCGGCCGCGGCACCATCCTCGGCTTTTTCCTCGGCATCCTGCCGGGCGGCGGCGCGGTGGTCGCGTCATTCGCGTCCTACGCGCTGGAGAAGCGGCTGTCGAAGAGCCCTGAAAGGTTCGGCCACGGTGCGATCGAGGGCGTCGCCGGCCCGGAATCGGCGAACAACGCCGCGGCCGGCGGCGCCTTCATCCCGCTGATGACGCTCGGCATTCCGCCGAACGTGGTGATGGCGCTGCTGCTCGGGGCCTTCGTCATTCACGGCCTGCAGCCGGGCCCGCTTTTGATCACGCAGAACCCCGGCCTGTTCTGGGGCATCGTCGCCAGCATGTATATCGGCAACCTCATGCTGCTGATCCTGAACCTGCCGATGATCGGGATGTGGGTGCAGCTGCTCAAGCTGCCCTACAACATCCTGTTCCCTTTGATCATCCTGTTCACGATCCTCGGCGTCTACTGCTCGAGCAACAACGTGTTCGACGTCCATGTGATGATCGCGTTCGGGATCATCGGCTATTTCATGCGCAAGCTCGGCTACGAGCCGGCACCGCTGGTGCTGGCCTTCGTGCTGGGGCCGATGATGGAGAACAATTTGCGCAAGTCGCTGATCCTGTCGCAGGGCGATCTCTGGACCTTCGTGCAGCGGCCGATCTCGGGAGCGTGTCTCGCGCTTGCCCTGGTGCTGTTGATCGCACCGCTGCTGCCGTCGCTGCGCAAGAAGCGCGAGCTGGTGGCACTGGACGAGGGGGCGTGAGGACTTCTTCGTCTCGTAGGGTGGGCAAAGCGAAGCGTGCCCACGATCTGTATCCATGAAAGAGGAATGGTGGGCACGGCGCAAGTGCGCCTTTGCCCACCCTACGCCATCTCAGCTCACAGCAGGCAGCGCACTGTCCGACGGCACGCCCCACGGACGCTCGGCCGAAGCCAGCCCGATCAGGCGTCCCTGGATGTAGTCGCAGCCCCAATCGCGCAGCATGTTCGCGGCTTCCTCATCCTGCACCCATTCCGCGACGGTCTTGATGTCGAGGCGGCGGGCGAGGTCGATCAGGGTCTGCACGAAGGCGCGGTCGTCGGCGGAATGGGTGATGTTCTGCACGAAGGCGCCGTCGATCTTGACGATGTCCACGCCGAGCTTGCGCAGATTGCGGAACGAGGTGTAGCCGGCGCCGAAATCGTCGATGGCGATGCGGCTGCCGAAATGCTTGAGGCGGCTGACGAAGGCGCGGACGTCGTCGATGTCCTGGATCGCGACCGTCTCGGTGATCTCGACGATCAGCCGCTCGGCAACGCCGGGATGAGCCAGCATCAGCGATTCGATCCCCGCCCACCAGTCGGGATCCATGGTCGTATCCGGCGAGATGTTGAGGCTGAGGCAGACGTCGGGCGCCGCCGCGAGCTCGGCGACCACGAGCTCGAGCACGCGGTGATCGACCAGGCGGATCAGGCCGAGCCGTTCGGCGACCGGCACGATGTCGGGCGCGAGCAGCACCTGGCCATCGCCCTGGTCCATCCGCACCAGGCATTCATGGAATGCGCGCTCGCGCGAGACCGCGGAGACGACGGGTTCATAGGCGAGCCTGATGCGGCGCTCGTTGAGCGCGGTGACGATCTCGTCGGTGACGCGAATGTTGACGCGGCGCTGTGCGTCGCGCGCGGCATCCGGACGCCAGGCCGCGAACGAGCCGGAGCGGCGGCGCTTGGCGGCATCCAACGTCTCGTGGGCGCGATTGACGGCCTCATCGGTGTTGCGGGCATAGCGCGGCAGGCTGACGGCGCCGATCGACGCCGTGACCGAGACCGGGCCGGATTTGGTCGGCACCACCTCGTCGCGGATGCCGGCGAGGAAGCGCTCGGCGGCCACGTTCATGTCGTCGACGGTGCAGTTCTTCAGGATCAGGCCGAACTTGTTGCCAGAGAAGCGCCCGAGCACGTCGCCGCCGCGCAGGCGCGCGCGAATGCGCTTGGCGATGTCGAGGATCACGGCGTCGGCAACGTCGAAGCCGAAGGCATCGTTGACGCGGGCGAGATGATCGATGCCGACCAGCATGAAGGCGGCGGTCGAGCGGAAGCGGGTCGTCTCCTCGATCGCCTCGGCCAGCGCCGCGATCAGATGCGAGCGGTTGAGCTCCCCGGTCAGCGGATCGAGCCGGGCCAGCCTGCTCAATTCCTCGTCGCGGGCGTGGCGCTCATTGTTGATGCGGACGGAGCCGATCGCTCGCGTGGGACGGCCGTCGGGACCTGCGAACCAGCGGCCGGTCTCCTCGATCCAGATCACGGGATCGGAGGCGCTCATGCGCACGCCGTACTCGACCCGGTAGGGGGTGCCGTCGGCGCCGTGCACCGGGGACGTCAGCGCCAGCGCCGCCGTCCGCAGCGTTTGCGCGGGCTCGATCAGCTTGGCGAATTCGGCGCCGGTCGCGAGCCGCTCGGCGGGAATGCCGGGGAACACGGCGCTGACCTGCTCACCCCAGACGATGGCATCGCTGGCGATGTCCCAGGCGAACACGGCCTGGCCGAGCGCGGCCAGGATGTCGGAGGCTTGCGGCAATCCAGGGGTCAAAGTCGCCTCGTTTCGGGACAGTGGAAAAGTCCTGAGCCGGCACAGGATAGAGCCAGATTCGTCCCCGACCCTAGGCAAAGTTGATAAACAATTTGGAAACCACGTTTCCCCGGTGCGGGGAACCAAGCCGGCCCGGCCGGCATAGGCCTTGCGAGTACAGGACTCGCACCGGCGCCCGCGTCCCGAAACGCGACAGTCTCGCCGGATCAACGGTGATTGCGATGTCGAGTACGGATCGATCGGACGGGGCGGACAACGGCACAGGCACGGCCCTGGTGCCGCTGATGCCGACGTTGCAGTGGGTTCACAAGGCACCTCTGCCGCGCCCGGATCCGAGCTTCGTCACACAATTGATCGCCAATGCCGAGCAGCTGCCGCAAACGACCCGGCTCCGCCGCGCCTCCTCCGAAGATGCGCTGATGGCCTATGGCAGCAAGTGCCCGCTGCAAAGCGTCAGCGCGCGGACACGGCAGGTGGCTTGAGGTCGGTCAGCGCGGCGGCGTGTCGGAAGACGGTGTGCCGTTCCCCGGCTGCAGCTGCGGCGAGGGAATTTCCGACGAGGGCGCGGTCTGCGCCGGCTTTGGCGACGGATGGTCCATCAGCACGGATTCGGCGACGGATTGCGCGGTAGGCGCGGGCGGCGCCGGCTGCGGCGCGATCACCGGCTCGAACTTGCGCTCGGACTCCACGTCGTCGGCCGGCGCTTCGGCCCTGCGCTTGGCCTTGCGCGGCGCCGGCACCGTCGTTTCGGCGACATAGGTGACGCGGCGGCGCGTGCGCTGGGCAATGCAGCGGGAAACCGACCATCGGCTTGATGCCTTCTCGATCAAGATATCCGGACAGAACAATGCAGCGGCGAAGCATCCGCTCCGCCGCCGTCACCGTCTATCTCATGGGTTGGCCGAACCGGGCGGGTCCGATCTCCCGCCCGCGAAAGATCCTGGCTTCAGGACTCTTTCTTCTTCAGGACCTGGCGGCCCTTGTACATGCCGGTCTTGAGGTCGAGATGGTGCGGACGACGGAGCTCGCCGGAGTCCTTGTCTTCCACATAGGTCGGCTTCTTGATGGCGTCCGCCGAGCGGCGCATGCCACGGCGCGACGGCGAGGTTTTTCTTCTCGGAACGGCCATTTCATTATCCTCTAGGGATTGGTGTCATCAGGGCATCGTCCGCGAAGGGACGGCTCAGCACCCGCAATACGAGGCGAGCTGAATGCCGATCAAGGCCGCGCTTATAGAGGAAGGCTGGCCGTAAAGCTAGGCTCTTGGGCCGGAAAATACGCCCGGAACGGGCTAAAATCAGCGATTTTCCCGCCAACAGGTCGCAAGCGAGCTTGCCTGCCCCCGTGCCATATAGGTGGCTGCCAGCCGCCGGACGCCCGGTCCCGGGGTCCGGGCGCTGCGTTTGACCGGATTCGGCAGGATCGAGGCCAGAAGCGCCGCCTCGCGGGGCGAGAGGCTTTCGGCCGATTTACCGAAGGCATAGGCGCTGGCCGCCTCGACCCCGAACTGCCCCTGCGGGCCGAGCTCGGCGATGTTGAGGTAGATTTCGAGAATCCGCTGCTTGGGCAGGACGAAGTCGATCCAAAGCGCCAGCGGGAATTCGAGCGCCTTGCGGACGAAGTCCCGCCCCTGCCACAGGAACAGGTTCTTCGCGACCTGCTGGGTGATGGTGGAGGCGCCCCGGAAGGCGGTGCCGTCCTCCCTGGCGTCATCGATCGCCTCGCGCAGCGCGCCCCAATCGATGCCGTGATGTTTGCAGAAATGGGCATCCTCGGCCGCCACCACCGCGCGCGCCAGAGCGGGCGACATGTCGGCGAGATCGATCCATTCCCGCTGCATCGGCGCGCCGCGCAAGCTGCGCCAGGCCATCAGCGTCGAAACAGGGTGGCCGGTGCGGTAGAACGGCGCGATCACATAGGGCGCGAGGACCACGACCGCGAGCACCACCAGCAGGATCTTGACGATGCGCAAATCGACCTTTCCGGTGCAAACTGACGAGCGGCCACGGGCTGGAGTATTAAGTCTGTGATAATTCGGGCCTTTTCCAGCACTTTTTAGGCCTTCCCAACGATTGACTGGCGCGGGCGCATAAAGGATTGTCCGGCCGAATTTTAGTTCTGGAGCCCCTCTTGATGACCGGCACGCCCCCGTCCGATTTCGCCAAACGTCTGGACAAGACCGCTGATGACACCGAAGCCCTGCTCGGGCGCCTGCTATCGGACGACATCCTGCACGACGAAATCGCACGGCCCAAGCGACTGATGGACGCAATGCGCTATTCGAGCCTGAACGGCGGCAAGCGCTTGCGGCCGTTCCTGGTGGTCGAGAGCGCCGCCGTGTTCGGCGTGCCGCGCGAGTCGGCCCTGCTGGTGGGCGCCGCGCTCGAATGCATCCATTGCTATTCGCTGATCCATGACGACCTGCCGGCGATGGACAATTCGGACCTGCGCCGCGGCCGCCCCACCCTGCACAAGCAGACCGATGACGCCACCGCGATCCTCGCCGGCGACGGCCTCTTGACGCTCGCCTTCGACATCATCACCCGCGACGAGGTCCATCGCGACGCCAATGTGCGGCTGCTGTTGACGCGCGCGCTGGCGCGCTGCGCCGGCATCGGCGGCATGGTCGGCGGCCAGATCCTCGATCTCGCCGGCGAAGGCCGCTTTGGCGGCAACGAGCCGATCGATGTCGCCCGTATCCAGCAAATGAAGACCGGCGCGCTGTTGCGCTACGGCTGCATCGCCGGCGCAATCCTCGGCCAGGCCTCGAAGGCGGAATATCAGGCGCTCGACGATTACGGCCGCGCGCTCGGTGAAGCCTTCCAGATCGCCGACGATCTGCTCGACGTCGAGGGCGATGCGGCCGCGCTCGGCAAGCCGGCCGGCGCCGATGCCGCGCTCGGCAAGACCACCTTCGTCACCCAGCTCGGGATCGAAGGCGCCAAGCAGCGCGTTCGCGACCTGCTCGCGCGCGCCGACAGCGCCGTCTCGATCTTCGGCGACCGCGCCGCCGTGCTGCAGGCCGCCGCGCGTTTCGTGGCCGAGCGGAAGAACTGAGTTTAGGTGGTCAGGGGAGCGGTGCCCCTTCAGTTGCAGACCTCGACGTTGGCATCGACGTGGGGGCCGCCGCCCCCGCGATAGACGAGGTGGCAACCGGGCTTGACCGGCCGGCACAGCAGAGCGTTGCAGAAAATCTGACCGCTGCCGCTCGAGGCACGGCCCGCGCCAGCCGCCGCAGCTGCACCGTAGCCGCCCGCTGCAGCACCGGCCCGCTGCCGTGCAGGGCGGTCCTCGCCGTCGTCGCGCCGCGAGGTCGCGGGCTTTGACGCGGGCTTGCCGGCGCGCTTCTTCTCGCATTCATTGTCGGCGTTCAGCACATAGCCGTCGCCGCAAACGATCCTGGTGCACTTGTCGCCTTCGGCCTTGAAACCATGCTCGCAGACCAGCGGGCAGACCCGCGACGGCCTGGCCTTGACCGCATCGAGTGCATCGGTGCTCGCCACCTTCACGTCGAGCTTGGTGCCGGCATAGCGGTTGAACTGCGACAGCGACCGCTGCGAGGACGTATTCCAATTGCCGTCGGCCTGGCCGGAGAAGCAGCCGACGCGGCCGAGCTCACTCTGCACCGCGCGGTTGAGATCGGCCGGCGCGGTCGCTGGCGTGAGCGCGGCGACGTTGGTGCCGGCGGCGCTCGTGGCCGGCGCAGCGCTCGGCGCCGTAGCGGCGAGATTGACGCGCTGCTGCTCGGCGGCGGCCGCCTGCTGCTGTGCCTGCTCCTTGGCCTTCTGCGCAGCAAGCTGCGCCTGCTCGGCGGCCTTCGCATCGGCCGCGGCCCTGGCCTGCGCATCCTTCTGCGCGCCGAGCGCAGCAAGGCGGTCGCGCTCGGCCTCGGCCTGCTTCGCCTTCTCGATCGCCGCCGCATGCGCCTGCTCGGCGCCGATCTTCTCGAGCTGGAGCTTGGCGAGGCTCGCATAGAACCCGTCCGGATGCTGGGCGAGGAAGGCTTCCCACGCCGGCCGGTTGCCGACCTGGAGCGCGAGCTCGTAGTCGCGGCGGATATCGGCCTGGGGATTGGCCACCGGCGCTGCCGGCGCCAATTTGACCGGTACCAGCGGCACGTCCTCGCCACCGAGCGAGCCGTAGACGAACGGCTCCTGCTTGTTGCCGGTCGACTTCAGCACGTCGTCGCGCACGAAGCCGAAGGCGCGGCGGACGTCGAGGCCCGGCGTCGTCAGATGCTTCGACAGCGCGATGGTGAACGGGCTGTTGGCACCGTCGCCGTCCTGCGCGGTGAAGCCGGCCTTGGCCGAATAGGCGATCAGCGTATTGGGGCTGGTCGGCTCGACCTGGGCGAGGCCGCGGCCGATGCCGCGCGAGGCGATCGTGCGCTTCATCCGCTTGCTGAACGGATTGTCGCGGCAGGCATCGAGGATCACCAGACGCAGCTGCTTGGCGGGCTCGACCGCGACCAGGACACGGTCGAGCGAGAGCGCCTCGTCATAGACGTCGGTGTCGCGCTCCAGCCTGGCATCCACCGGGATCAGGTAGTTCGAGCCCTCGACCTCGATACCGTGGCCGGCGTAATAGACCACGGCGATATCGGCATCTCGGGTCGCGTCGGCGAAGTCGCGCAGCACGCGCCTTGTGTCCAGCGCCGACAGATCGTGCCGGGACTCGACGACGTCGAAGCCGGCCTCCTTCAGCGTCTTGGCCATGACCGACCCGTCATTGACGGGATTGGCGAGCGAGGGCGCGTGCTGATAGGCCGAATTGGCCAGCACCAGCGCCACGCGTTTTCCGGCCAAAGCCGGCCCGGCGCCGAACATCAGGCCGAGTGCGACGAGAAGCGGACAAAGTCTGAGCAAGCTGCGCATGACACGACTTCCGATAGTTCCGGGCCGTGCGGCCCTTTGGGACCGCTTTAGCAACATCCACGACCGGCTCTTGTGATGGAGGTCACGAAGAGGACCCCGACGACAGGCCGGACGCCCTCCTTTGTTTGTCGCGCCAGCGCTGTCGCGGTTCGCCAACAAACGGCGGTGCGGACCGGGTTCCGTCAGACAACCCCGATGTGCTCCCGATATTGCGGCAGATCGTCCGCAATCTCGTGCCAGGGCGCCTTCGAGCCCACGAAAATCTGGGCGCTCGGCCGGATCGAGGGGGCATCGACCAGGGTTCCCATAGCGACATGGACCCACTGTCCCTCCCGCACCAGGGAATAGAGCAGCGAGCCACAGCGGCCACAATGCGCGTCATGGGTGGTGTCGTCGCCGAAAATCAGCCGGAGGTCGCCACCCCTGACAATGCGGAGCCTGTCCTGCCGGATGCCGGCGAACGGCTTGAAGGCGGCACCGGTGGTGCGCCGGCAGTTCGAGCAGTGGCAGTTCATCGCATAGGCGAATGCATCGGCCACCTCGAAGCGCACGGCGCGGCAATAGCATTCGCCGACAAGAATGCGAGCGTTCGAATTTTCTGATTCTGTCATCGTGACGCCTTCGCGCAAATCGCTGACACATCCATAGCGCATTTTGACGTGTATGACTAAGTTGGCCCGAAGCCATCATGCAAAGGAGCGATCCATGAGTCAGGACCGGTCGAGCGTCGAAGCCGTCGTGCAATCCTATTTTGACGGACTTTACGAGGGCGACGCCGACAAGCTCGGCGCCATCTTCCATCCCTCCGCCGATCTGCGCTGGGTCGAGAAGGGCGAGCTCCAGGTTCTGACCGTGCCGGACTGGCTCGACCGCGTGCGCAAGCGCGCCTCGGCCAAGGCCGAAGGCAAGCCGCGCGAGGACTTCATTGTCACCATCGACCGTTCGGACGACAAGACCGCCTTCATCAAGGTGCGCTGCCAGCTGCCGCCGCGCTATTTCACCGACTATCTGGTGGCGATGAAGCTCGCCGACGGCTGGCAGATCGTGTCGAAGTCGTACCGATATGATTTGAGGGAGTGAGGGCAAAAACTTCCGCTGCCCGAAATCGGACGCACTCGCTATCCATTTTCCGTCATTGCGAACGCAGCTCTCGCCGCTTCATTGCGACGCGGATGCAGCGTCGGCTACACCTCCCACCCCACTCGCCTGGAAATCCCCATGCTTCTCGATCGCCGTTCCCTGCTCGTCTCGCTCTGCTGGATGGCCGCCTCTCCGGCACTTGCGGAAGAGGCGCCGCCCGAACTCGAAGCCTATGAACGCGAGAGCGGCGGGCGGATCGGGCTCTATGCGGAAAATCTCGCGACTGGCGCAAAGCTCGCCTGGCGCGCCGACGAGCGGTTCGTGATGTGCTCGACGTTCAAGGCTTCGCTCGCAGCCAACGTGCTGGCGCGGGTCGATCGCGGCGAGGAGCAACTCGCGGCCATGATCCCCTATGGCCAGGCGGATCTGCTGGAATACGCGCCGGTGGCGAGGGAAAATCTCGCGGCCGGCAAGATGTCGGTCGGCGAGATGTGCAAGGCCATCGTCGAGCTCAGCGACAACACCTGCGCCAATCTGCTGCTGGCGCGGATCGGCGGCCCCGCCGCGCTAACCGCATTCTGGCGGTCGCTCGGCGATACCACCTCGCGGCTCGACCACAACGAGCCCGAGCTCAACCGCTCGCAGCCGGGCGATCCCCGGGACACCACGACGCCGGCGGCGATGGCGGGAAATTTGCGGCGGCTGGTGACTGGCGACGCATTGTCGCCGGCCTCGCGCGCGCAGCTCACCGAATGGATGGTGAATTGCAAGACCGGCGCAAACCGCCTGCGTGGCGGCCTCCCCGCGGCCTGGAAGATCGGCGACAAGACCGGCAACAACGGCAAGGACGCCTCGGGCGACATCGCGGTGGCCTGGCCGAAGCCCGATACGCCGATCCTGATCGCGGCCTATACCCAGGGCGGCACGCCGAGTGCGGCGCAGATCGCATCCGCGTTCGCGCGGATCGGCCGGATGGTGGCCGAGCGGCTGGCGTGAGTCGCGCATTGACGTAGCCGTCGCTTCCGGGTCAAGACAGACCATCATGGAAGCGAAGTTTCAGACCTTTCTCATCCTGCTGGCCGTGCTGGCAGGCGTGGCACTGGCCGCACGACGCTTCAGCGTCGCCCCGGCCATCCTGCTGATGCTGGCCGGCGTCGGCCTCGCTTTCGTGCCGGGCATGCCGACGGTGGAGCTGCCGCCGGAGCTGGTGCTGCTCGTGGTGCTGCCGCCGCTGATCTACTCGGCGAGCGTCGCGATGAGCTGGCGCGAATTCAAGAAAAACCTGCGCCCGATCGTGCTGCTCGCGGTCGGCGCCGTGATCTTCACCACGGCGATGGTGGCGGCCGCCACCCACTACATGATCGGCCTGCCCTGGACCATCGGCTTCCTGCTCGGCGCCATCGTCGCGCCGCCCGACGTGGTGGCGCCGCTCGCGATCGCCCGCCGGCTGAACATGCCGCGCCGTATCCTGGTCGTGCTCGAGGGCGAGGGTCTCGCCAACGACGCCACCGCGCTGATCCTCTACCGCTTCGCGCTCGCCGCGATCATGGTCGGGCACTTCTCATTGCCGCTCGCGGCCGGTGAATTCCTCCTCATCGTCGCCGGCGAGATCGCCTTCGGCATCGGCGTCGGCTGGCTCTCCTTGCGCTTCCGCAAATGGTCCGGAGATCCGCAGGTCGAGCTGACGCTGTCGCTGATCACGCCCTATGTCTCGTACTGGCTGCCCGAGCACGTCGGCGGCTCCGGCGTGATCGCAACGGTGGCCTGCGGGCTCTATGTCAGCTGGAACGGTCCATTGCTGATCTCCTCGGCGACGCGCCTGCAAGGCATCTTCTTCTGGGATCTCGTGATCTACCTGATCGAGGGCATGCTGTTCCTGCTCACCGGCTTCCAGATGCGCGCGCTGTACGAGAAATCGAAGACTTTTCCGCTCGACGACATTCTCATCGCGACCGCCGTGGTCCTGATGATCGTCGTGATCGCGCGTTTTGCCTGGCTCTATCCCGCGACTTATCTGCCGCGAATGCTCTCCAGGTCGCTGCGCGAGCGCGATCCGTCGCCGCCATGGCAATGGCCGTTCGTGCTCGCCTTCACCGGCGTACGCGGCGCAGTGTCGCTGGCCGCCGCGCTGGCGCTGCCGTTCGCGCTGCCGGATGGCGAGGCGTTTCCGTATCGCGACCTGATCCTGTTCGTCGCCTTCGGTGTCATCTTCGTGACGCTGATCGGCGTCGGTCTGACGCTGCCGCCGGTCGTGCGCTGGCTCGGCGTCGCCGAAGCCGGCCGTCACGAGCATGCCGCCGAGCACGAGGCGGAGATCGCCGCGCGGCGTCAGGCGCTGGAGGCCGCGCTGAAATCGCTCGACGCGCTCACCGCGGAGAAAGAGGTTTCCGACGAGGTGATGCGGCTGCTGCGCGCCCGCCACGAGATCCGCCTCAACCAGCTCCCCGCCTCGCTCGATCCCGACCGTCACGACATCTCCGCCGCCGGCACCGCTCTGACCCGCGACCTGATCGCCGCCGAGCGCAAATTCATCCACAACCTCCTGCGCGACGGCCAGATTACCGACGAGACGCGGCGGCGGATCGAGCGCGATCTGGATCTGGAGGAGGCGAGCCTGGCGAACCGGGAATATAGCGGCGGGCCGCTGTAGCCTTTGGTCATTGCGAGCGTGGAAGCACCTGAGCCAACTACCGTCTCTCGCAAAATTCCCTCAGTGCCCCCGCAACGGCGCCCGCGACGGCCTCCTGCCGCTCGGGCGAGTTCATCTCCATTTCCTCGTCGCGATTGATGATCGAGCCGGCCTCGAGCAGCACGGCGGCGCTCCGCGTGCGCGACAACACGACGAGCCCGTCGTAGCGATAGACGCCGACATCCTTGTCCAGCAGCTGGCGCCGGTGGCGGCCCATCACCGGCAGAGTGTACTGGCTGGCATAGCGCAGGCCCTGCTCCTTCAACTGCCGGCCGATCATGCGGGCCAGCATCAAGCTGGTGACGAAGTGCGGATTCTGCTGCGACACGAACAGCGAGTGGCCCGAAAAACGATCGCTGAAATAGCTCTTTGCGCCGTCGAATTCCCAGGTCTCGAGCAGCTTGTCCGGCACCGAATCATGATGGATCGACAGGAAGAGATCGGCACGGCTTTCATTCGCGACGCTGACGCGCTTGAACAGGCTCGGTCGCGCTTTGCCGTCCGTGACGAGCAGACGGGTTGCGGCAAAGCCCTCAGACTTGAGCTTCGCCGCGATCAGGCTTGCGAGCCGGAAGTTGAAGCCGAACTCCGGATCGTTGCGTGCGCTCAACGCACCGTAGGAGTCCGCGGTGTGGCCGACATCCACGACGATGCGGAGTTTTCGCGGCTCGCATTTCTCCGGCAGGGAGAGCCTTGGTTTCGGCTTTGCAGCCTTCCGCGGCCCGGCCGCTTGGCTTTGGTCAGCGGACGAAAATAGAGACGGGATCAGCAAAACAGCAATGGCGGCGATGGCGCGCCACGACTTGCTCACACCGGCCGCTCCCCCTTCACCGTCACGCGCGTGCCCGAGCGTGTATGCGGCCAGTAGTCCCACATCGCGCGGTGCTGGGTGCAGCGGTTGTCCCAGAAGGCGATCGTGTTCTCGGTCCAGCGGAAGCGGCACTGGAATAGCGGGTTCTCGGCGTGCTGGTAGAGATAGGCGAGCATCGCATCGCTCTCGTCGCGCGGGATGCCGTTGATGTGGCGGGTGAAGCCGCGGTTGACGTAGAGCGCTTTCCTGCCGGTGACCGGATGCGTGCGCACGACGGGATGCTCGGCATGGGGATAGGAGGGACGGTCGGCGACGCCATAATTCGCATAGAGACCGCGATAGATCGGCTCGCCGTCATGCAGCGCCGTCAAGCCGTCGAGATAGACCTTCATGCGCTCCGACAGCGCCTCATAGGCCGCGTACATGTTGGCAAACAGCGTGTCGCCGCCGCGCGGCGGACATTGCTTGATGTAGAGGATCGAGCCCATCGGCGGCTCGAGATCGCAGGACACGTCGGAGTGCCAGCCCTCGCCATTGGCGCGCGGCGAGTTCTTGTCCGCATAGATCTTCATCAAGGCCGGGTCTTCGTCGTCGTGGGGAGCGGCGGGATGGACATGCAGCTCCCCGAACTTGCGGCCGAAGGCGAGGTGCTGCTGCGGCGTGATGTGCTGGTCGCGGAAGAAGATCACGAGGTTTTCGGCGAGCGCACGGTGGATCTCGTCCATCTGCCGGTTGGAGCGGGCATCATCGGAGACGAGCTTGCCGATATCGACGCCGGAGATCTCCGCACCGATGATGGGTGTGAGCTTTTCGACCCGAAGCGTCTCGTATGGTGCGCCGTCTTCAGCGGTGTGGCGATAGCGCGGGCCCTGCTTGCCGGCGAGTGAGCTCATGGCGTTTCTCCCGATCATCTTGATTGGGAGTCATCGTAACGCGCACGATGACGGATGTGCAATCCGCGCCGCAAATGCAGTCGTCGTCCCGGACAAGCGCAAGCGCAGATCCGGGACCCATAGCCACAGAATTAGATTTGGCGAATACTCGGAGTGACAACTGCCAAAACCACGAGGTTCTGTGGTTATGGGTCCCGGATCGGCGCGCGCTTGAGGCGCGCTTGTCCGGGACGACGGCGGAGTATGACGCCTTAGCGGAGTGAAATCACTCCGCCGCTGATACCGGCACCTTGGTGCCCTGGCCGTAGCGCTGGTCGATGTAGTCTATCACCAGCGCCTTGAAGTCGGCGGAGATGGTCGGGCCGCGCAGCGTGCGGAACTTCTTGCCGTCGACGAAGACGGGCGCGGCCGGCGCTTCGCCGGTGCCGGGCAGCGAGATGCCGATATTGGCGTGCTTGGATTCGCCGGGGCCGTTGACGATGCAGCCCATCACCGCGACGTTGAGCTCTTCCACGCCGGGATACTTGGTCTTCCAGGTCGGCATCTCGTCGCGGATGAAATCCTGGATCGAGCGGGCCAGTTCCTGGAACGTGGTTGAGGTGGTGCGGCCGCAGCCGGGGCAGGCTGCTACCAGCGGCACGAAGGTGCGGAAGCCCATGGTCTGCAAGAGCTCCTGGCCGACCTGCACCTCGCGGGTGCGGTCGCCGCCGGGCTCGGGCGTCAGCGAGATGCGGATGGTGTCGCCGATGCCCTGCTGCAGGAGAATGCCGAGCGCGGCCGAGGACGCCACGATGCCCTTCGAGCCCATGCCGGCCTCGGTGAGACCGAGATGGATGGCGTAGTCCGACCGGCGAGCCAGTTCCTGGTAGACCGCGATCAGATCCTGCACCGCCGAGACCTTTGCGGAGAGGATGATGCGGTCCTTGGGCATGCCGAGCTCTTCGGCGCGCGCGGCCGAGAGCAGTGCCGACTGCACCATGGCCTCGCGCGTCACCGCGCGCACGTCGCGCGGGTTCGGCGATGCGGCATTCTCGTCCATCAGCTTGGTCAGGAGCTCCTGGTCGAGCGAGCCCCAATTGGCACCGATGCGCACCGGCTTGTTGTTCTTGTTCGCGATCTCGATGATGTCCGCGAACTGGGTGTCGCGCTTGTCCTTGAAGCCGACATTGCCGGGATTGATGCGGTATTTGGCCAGCGCCTCGGCGCAGGCCGGATAGGCCGCGAGCAGCTTGTGGCCGATATAATGGAAGTCGCCGATCAGGGGCGTGTTGATGCCGCGCTTGGCGAGCCCGTCGCGGATATGCGGAACGGCGGCCGCGGCCTCCTCGCGGTCCACAGTGATGCGGACCATCTCGGAGCCTGCGCGCGCGAGCGCTGCGACCTGGGCGATGGTGCTTTCGACATCGGCGGTATCGGTGTTGGTCATCGACTGCACGACGATCGGCGCACCGCCGCCCACGGCGACGTTGCCGACCTTGACCTGGGTGGTCCGGTGCCGGGGCGCCGGGCCCGCAATGTCTGAATCGAGAGAGTTTTCGAGCTTGTTCATGGCGGTCCAAATATCAGGTTTTGGTGACGTTCAGCAATGCATCGCGCGGCGCCGCAGCTGATGAGCTGGGACGGTTAACCAGAAAAAGCCCAGCAATTACAAGGACCGCTGCGGCCCCGAATGTCAGGCTGAGGCTGTCGTGCATGATGAAATAGCTACCCACCACGCCAAACAAAGGGGTGATGAAGGTAAAAGCCGACAATTTGCTGGCCGAATAGGCCTTCACCAGCGCGAACCAAAGCGTGAACGTGGTTCCCACCACCCAGATCGCCTGGAACGCCATCAGGCCGAGCGAGAGCGGGGCCGGCATGTGCGTGATGGATTCGCCGAACAGCCAAGCCGCCAGCCCCAGGATCGGGACCGAGGTCGCGACCTGATATCCCAGCGCCTTCTCGGGCGCGGCGAAGCGCAGCCGCGTGCCCTTGGCAACCAGCGTCGTCGCGGCCCACAGCGCGGCACCCCCGACGATCATGAGGTCGCCGAGCAGAACATGCGAATTGACATTGGGCTGGGGGACGCCGATCGCAAGCGCCACGCCGGCAAAACTGATGGAAAGACCGAGCCATTGCGAGCCGCCGAGGCGCTCGCCGAGCACCTGGTAGGAGCCGAGCGCAACGAAGAACGGCGCCGTGTAGAGAAACACCACCGCACGCGAAGCATAGGTGAGACGCAGTCCCTGGAAGATCAGCACGAATTCGATGCCGAACATCAGCCCGGCGATCACGCCCGGCTTCCAGGTGCCGTCACGTTCGAAGAATTTGACACCGCGAAAGGTGCCGATGAGGAACAGCACCGGCAGCGCGCCCATCGAGCGGATGGTGGCCTGGAGCATGGGCGGAATGTCCGGCAGCACCAGCTTCACCGCGATCTGGTTGAATCCCCAGGTCAGGCACAGCATGAGCATCAGGGCGATGGCGCCGGCACTGAGGGGACGGCCGGCGGACGGTATGGCTTCGGTTGCGGACATTTCTTCCCAAAAATCCGGCTTTGCGCCGTTGTTGCTTCAAGACATTTTCTGACAATGCGTGCAGACGCCCGTGATCTCCACCACAGACAGCTTTGGCGCGAAGCCTGAGCTGCGCGCAGCGGCGTTGAGGTCCTTGGCGAAGGATGACGAGGGGATCTCGCCGACCAGGCCGCAGCGCTCGCAGATCAGGAACGCCACCGCCGAGGTCGAATCGTGGTCGTGGGCGGCGCAGGCGAGATAGGCATTGCGGCTTTCGATGCGGTGCACGAGGCCGTTGGCCATCAGGAAATCGAGCGCACGATAGACCGTGATCGGCGCCGGCCGCGCCATGGACTTGGCGAGCTCGTCGATGATCTCGTAGGCGCCGAGCGGGCGGTGACTGGAGAGCAAAGCACCCAGCACCTGACGGCGGATCGGCGTGAATTTCTGCGCGCGCTGCTCGCAGACCACTTCGGCATGCGCGAGCGCGTCCGCGGTGCAGCGGCCGTGATCATGGTCGGGCGCGGGGAATGCCGGCTTTGCGAGGCTCATGTAGCCGTCTTCTAGCATTTCGGCGGGGGAACCCAAAGCACGACGAGCCGCCCGGCTGCCAGCCATGCTCCTCCCGCGGGACAGCATCGCGCGACTCGGCCCTGAAATAATCGTAAGCTTGCTTATTATATGCAAAGCTTATTGGAGACGAAGCTCATGACGCGCGGGTCGGTCGACCAGAATTTCCTGTTCACGCTCGGTGAGCTCTACCGCCTCCTGCGCGTCTACGCCGACAAGGAGGCGTCGCGCTTCGGCATCACCCGCGCACAATGGGCGGTGCTGGCCAAGGTGGAGCGCAGCGAGGGCATGAAGCAGTCGGAGCTCGCCGAGCTGCTGGAGATGCAGCCGATCACCCTGACGCGGCTGATCGACAAGCTCTGCGACAACGACTGGATCGAGCGCCGCAGCGACGCTTCCGATCGGCGGGTCAAGCGCCTCTACCTCAAGAAGGCCGGGCGGCAGCTGCTCGGCCGCATGAGCGGCCTGAAGTCGGAGCTCACCGCGAACGCACTCGACGGCATCAATCCGGCGGATGCGCACCGCCTCCTCACCCAACTCGAGACCATCAAGGAAAACGTGCGAACCGCGATCCAGACATCAGGCGCGGAGCAAGCACGCAAGGAGCAGCGCTATGGCTGATCAGGTCATCAAGTTCCAGCCCGAGCAGAAGGGCGACAGCGGCAAGCCGACCAAGAAGGCCGGCACCGATCCGCGCCGGCGCCTGATGGCCGGCCTGCGCCGCTATCGCCGTTTCCTGCTCCTGGTCGTGCTGCCGGTGATCGTCGCCATCGGCGGCGTCACCTTCTATCTGCATGGGGGCCGCTATGTCGGCACCGACGATGCCTATGTCGGCGCACAGAAGGTGCTGGTGACGCCCGACATCTCCGGCAAGATCCTGAAAGTCGTCGTGAAAGAAGGTCAGGTCGTTACGCAGGGCGACGAGCTGTTCGAGATCGACCCCGTTCCATTCCGCCTCGCAGTGGATGAAGCCAAGGCGCAGCTCGCCCAGGCGCGCACGACCTACGACAACCTCGTTGCCAACATCAAGATCTACGGCGACATGCTCAACCTTGCGCAGCAGGGCGTCGAGCTGAAGCAGCGCGACGTCGAGCGCAAGCAGGCGCTGGTGAAGAACAATTTCGGCTCTCAGCTCGATCTCGACAACGCCGCCAACGCGCTGGTGACGGCCGGCGCACAGACGCAGTTCGTCAAGCAGCAGCTGTCCAACGCCAGGACGCAACTGCTCGGCAACCCCGATCTGCCGCTCGAGCAGTTTCCTCCCTATGTGCAGGCCAAGGCCAAGCTCGACGACGCCCAGCGCAATCTCGACCATACCGTGCTGCGCGCGCCGATGGGTGGCGTCGCGACGCAGGTCGAGCAGATCCAGCTCGGCCGCTATGTCGCCGCCGGCACGCCGGTGTTCTCCATCATCGACGTCGCCCATCCCTGGGTCGACGCCAATCCGAAGGAGAGCGATCTCACCTATGTCACCGAAGGCCAGGCGGTCACGCTCGAGGTCGACGCGTTCCCGAATCATGTCTTCAAGGGCAAGATCGGTTCGCTCTCGCCCGGCACCGGCGCACAATTCGCAATCCTGCCGCCGCAAAATGCCACCGGCAATTTCGTCAAGGTGGTGCAGCGCGTGCCGATCCGCATCTATTTCGACGAGACCGACAAATATGTGCGGAAGCTGAAAGCCGGCATGAGCGTCTACGCCACCATCGACACCGGCCATCGGCGCTCGCTCGCCGGCCTGCTCGGCCTGTCGGCGACCGCGGGCCAAGATAAAGACTAGGCCAAAGACCAGGACTAAGAGCAAGGACCGTTCCGATGTCCGGCCCCAATGCCAGCCTGATGGTCCCCGGCCTGCGCCGGAACATGGTGACGATTTGCGCCATGACCGCGACCATCATGCAGGCGCTGGACACCACCATCGCCAACGTCGCGCTGCCCTACATGCAGGGCACGCTGTCGGCCTCGCAGGACCAGATCAACTGGGTACTGACCTCCTACATCGTCGCCGCCGCGATCATGACGGCGCCGGTGGGCTGGATCGCCAACCGCTTCGGCCGCAAGCGCATCTTCATCATCTGCTCGGCCGGGTTCACCATGGCCTCGGTGCTGTGCGGCCTCGCGCAGGACATCAACCAGATGGTGCTGTTCCGCCTGCTGCAAGGTGTGTTCGGCGCCGCCCTGGTGCCGCTGTCGCAATCGGCCATGCTCGACTATTACACGCTCCAGGAGCGCGCCAAGGCAATGGCGATCTGGGGCATGGGCGTGATGATGGGTCCGATCATGGGACCCTCGCTGGGCGCCTGGCTGACCGAGACCTATTCCTGGCACTGGGTGTTCTTCGTCAATCTGCCGTTCGGCCTCATCACGGTGCTCGGGTTGATCGTCTTCATGGACGAGACCAGGAAGGACCTCAGCCTCAGATTCGACTGGTTCGGTTTCGCCGCGCTGGCGGCTGCGATCGGCGCGCTGCAGCTCGCACTCGACCGCGGCGAGCAATTGGGCTGGCTGGAGTCGAACGAGATTTTCGCCGAGTTCATCGTCTCGGCCGTGGCGTTCTACTTCTTCCTCGCGCATTCCTTCACGACCTCGACCCCGTTCATCCGCTTCGCCCTGTTCCGGGACCGCAACTTCGTCACCGGCTGCCTGTTCATGATCGTGATGGGGCTCGTGCTGTTCTCGACCATGGCGCTGGCCTCGCCCTACATGCAGAATGTGATCGGCTATCCCATCATCACCGCCGGCCTCTTGCTGGCGAGCCGAGGGCTCGGCACCTTCTTCGCCATGATGCTGGTCGGCCGGATGATGCGCTACTTCGAGGCGCGCACGCTGATCATCTCCGGCCTGACGCTGACCGCGGGCTCGTTGTTCCAGATGACCGGATGGACCGATCTGACCCAGGTGCCGGAAATCGTCACCGTCAGCGTCATCCAGGGTTTTGGCTTCGGCCTCGTCTTCGTGCCGCTCTCGACCGTGGCGTTCCTGACGCTGTCGAACGAGCTGCGCACCGACGGCACCGCGATGCTGACCCTAATGCGCAACGTCGCAAGCTCGGTCGGTATTTCCATCGTCATCGCCCAATTGACGCAGGGCACGCGGCGGACCTACGCGATCCTCTCCGAGCACGTCAACCCGTTCAACCACGCGCTGCAGATGCCTGATGTCCGCGGCCTCATCAATCTGTCCACCGATGCCGGCCGCGCCATGGCCGACCGGATGGTCAGCGTGCAGGCGCAGATCATCGCCTTCGCACACGACTACCAGCTGGTGATGCTCTTCGTTCTCTGCACCATCCCGCTCGCTCTGTTGATCGGCTCGACCAAGGCCACGCTGCGCAAGCAGGCGGCGGGGCCGGAGCATGCGGTGATGGAGTAGGCACCGGCTGGCGGTCTCGTGTCCCGGGCGCGGTGCAGCGCGTAGCGATGCGCCGCAGAACCGGGACCCATTCTGCTGTCGGACCTGGGCCCGGCTCAGCAGCGCATCACTTACGTGCTGCGCTGCGTCCGGGGCACGAGAGATCATCCCAACAGCTCCTCGCAGCCCAAATCATCCACGGCCGCAAACACGCGCTCCAGATTGTTCCACCAGATCAGCGGCGGGATGTTGATGCTCCACTGCCAGACCGGCCGCGTGATCTGCCAGAGCACCGCCCAGCGGTAGTCGCGATCGAGCGCGCCGCGCGTGTAGCCGGTGATGCCGCTCTCGACCAGTGTGTCGTGGTAGAGATTGAGCAGCAGCCGTTCGAGCGCCTGCCGGCGTTCCGGATACCAATGCATCGCCATCATGTAGGCGAGGTCGTGGGTCGGAACGTTGATGCTCCAAAGATCGAAATCGAAGATGCGCACGGTGTCATCGACGCCCGTGCGCGGCAGCAGGAAATTCCAGACATGGGCGTCGCCATGCGTGATGCTGAGGTGGCGGCGTGAATGGTAACGCTGCGACAGCCGCTCCGACTGATCGATGAGCCGACGATAGAGGATCCGCCGCTCCTCGCCGAGGCGATCGCCGAGCAGATCGGCAAAGCGATCGTAATGCCCCGCGAACGTCTCCATGCGTTGCGCGCTCTCCTCCACGCTCGCCCAGGTGCCGACGCTGTCGCCTAGGCTCGGATGGTCCCACCAGGCTGCATGCCAGCGCGCCAGCGTGGTGACGATGGCGAACGTCTGCGCGCGCGACGGCGGCACCGGCCAGGTTGTCGCGACCTCGTGGCTGTCGGTGAGATCCTCCAGCAGCAGATGCCAGGCGAGGCTGTCCTCGTCGAAATGTCCGTCAAAGCAGCGCGGCACGAGTCCCGGCGGCATCTGCGGCACCAGCTGCGTGTAATAGTCCACCTCGCGCCGGCCGCCATTGGCGAGGCGCTTGGCGAACGCGGAATTGGGGGACCAGCGACTGCGGAGCACCGGCGGATTCGCCGACGTAGCGCAGTCGAAGCCTGACGATATGCGACACCACGGTGTCGCGCTGATGCAGCACCTTCACCTCGCGCACGGCGCCGGCGTCCAGCGCATCCGCCTTGCGCAGCGCGGCCGTCAGTCGGGCGGGCTCAACGACCGCCGGCAATTGTGGAGATGTCATGAACCACGATGCCCCTGTCCCGCGCCATAATACTGCACGATCACCTGCCCGGGCACCAGCGGCTACCGCCGGCTCACGCGGCGGCGGTCGAGTCGCGCACGGTTCGCACCACGACCGAGCGCAGCTGCTCGAGATTGGCCGCCATCCCGGCGATCGCCTGCCTCACGTCCGCGGCGCGCGCGTTGACGGAGGCGGCATCGCGGCTGACGTCGCCGATCTTGGCGGAGACCTCCTTCGCCGCGGAGGCCGATTCGGAAATCGACCGCGTGATCTCCCGGGTCGCGGCATCCTGCTGTTCCATCGCCGCAGCGACCGAGGTCGCCACGCCATCGATCTCGACGATGTGGCCTCCCATGGCTTCGACGGCATCGACCGCGGCCTGCGTCGAGGCCTGGATCTCGGCAATCAGCCGCCCGATCTCCTCGGTGGACTTGGCGGTCTGGTCGGACAGGGATTTCACCTCGGCGGCAACCACCGCGAAGCCGCGGCCGGCCTCGCCCGCGCGCGCCGCCTCGATCGTCGCGTTGAGCGCGAGGAGGTTGGTCTGGCCTGCGATGCCGCCGATGAGGTCGGAGACCTCCGCGATCTTCTTCACCGATCCGGCCAGCGCCTGAATGGTCGAACGCGCCTGCTCGCGGCCGGCGACCGCCGATTTGGTGACGGTGCTGGTCCGCGCGACCTGGCTCGCGATCTCGCGGATCGAGGCGCTTAGTTCTTCGGCCGCAGCGGAGACGGCCTGCGAGCTGCCGAGCGCCTGCGTCGAGGCCGCTGCGACCGCCTGCGACTGCGCCGAGAGCGACTTTGCGATCTCGGAGAGGCCGGAAGCGGCTTGCTCCACGCCCTGCGTCGCCGCAGTCGCGGTATCGACCGAGCGGCCGGTCTCGCGCTCGACCGTTTCGGCCATCTGGTGCAGGGCGGAGCGCTTGGCGAGCGCCGCCGCCTGCTCCTGCCGCAACTGCTCCTCGCGCAGACGGGAATTCTCGACCGCCGCCTGCTTGAACACCACGAGCGCGCCCGCCATCGAGCCGACCTCGTCCTGGCGCTGCGCGAACGGAATGTCGGCGGCGAGATCGCCGGTCGCGAGCTTCTGCATCGTGTCGGTCATGCGCACGATCGGGCGCACCACGCCGAGGGCAACACCGAGCAGGCCGGCGGTAACGAAGGCGAGGACGGCAATGGAGACGCCGAGCAGGATATAGAGCATCGCGCTGTCGCGGTCCGCGGCCAGCTTCTCCATGGCAGCATTCTGCTTGTTCGCACTGTCGACGATGCTGTCGATGACGGCGCGGTGCGCGGTATAGGCCTCCTTGAGCTGCGCATAGGCGCGCTCGGAGGCCGCCGCGTCCTTGGCCTTGAGCGCCGCCAGAAGCTGATCCGACGCCTTCCAGAATTTCTGCACCTCCGCATCGGATTTCGACACCAGCGCGGTCTTGAGGTCGGCCGAGAGGCTGGAGGAGACCCAGAACGCCTTGCGCTCGTCGTAGTCCTTGCGAAGCTGGACCAGGCGTTCGCCGTGCGCCGCCAGCTGATCCGGCTCGCGCATGGCCAGCGTCGCCTCGAGATAGGCTTCGATAACGTATTCGGGCGGCGGCAGGATGTCGGCGATGAGGTCGTTGCCGAGCTTGATGTCGGAATAGAGCGGACCGCCGACCTTAAGCTCTTTTAGGGCGTACAGGCTGGTTGAAACCACAGCGGCAAAGCCAATGGCGAGAACGATGCCGAACGCAACGATCGCAGAGGACAAGGACAAACGAAATTTCATGAAAACAATCCAGGTCGACGTCGAAACTCCCGTCACACTAGACCAATACGGTAAATACGGGATTGCTTCGCGCCGAAATTGTATTTCACGAACCCCGCACGAATACGGGATTTGGACGTCAGGTCATCGGTATTGAGTCAGCGAGGCTGACGCATAGACGCCCAAAAAGAACGTTTGAGTCTGACGGGGCGGCGCAGCGCCGAGTCCGATGCGCCGAATGAGATAGATGCGCCGAATGAGCTAGGCGTGCCGAGGCGCAGGCCTCCCCGGCACGGCTTGCCTTCACACGTCGAAGAACACCGTCTCGTTGTCGCCCTGCAAGTGCAGGTCGAGCCGGTACACCGGCTTGCCGGCCTCGCGGACCGCCATGAGCGTGGCGCGGCGATCGGCAGGCACCAGCGCCAGCACGGGATCGGCGGCGTTGCCGGCTTCATCGCTGAAATAGATGCGGGTGTAGAGGTGCCTAAGCATGCCGCGGCCAAACACCGCAACCAGGATGTGCGGCGCCTGCGGCTGGCCAGCGGGATCGGGCACCGCGCCCGGCTTGATGGTCTCGAAAGAATAATTGCCCTCCTTGTCGGTGCCGCAGCGGGCAAAGCCGCGGAAGCTCGCATTCGGCAGCGCGCGCTTGTCCTGGGGATCGGCGAAGCGGCCCTGCGCATCCGCCTGCCAGATCTCCAGCATGGCGTCCGGCACGGCAACGCCGTCGCCGTCGAACACCCTGCCCTCGATGCGGATGCGGTCGCCTGAGACGTCCGGGGTCAGCGTCGAATTGGTGAACGCGTCGTTCCAGGCGTACTCGCCAGTCGGCGTCAGGCCGTATTTGAAGAACGGACCGACGGTCTGCGATGGGGTGATCCCGTCGGGCTTCACGGACTCTTGCACTTAATGGTTCTCCATGGGTGTGGCGTTCTTGCCGCGCAGCACGATGTCAAAGCGGTAGCACAGCGCCCATTCGGGCTGGGTATTCTCTAGGTCGAACGACGACACCATCCGCGCCCGCGCCTTCTCGTCGGGCACAGAGTTGAAGATTGGGTCGAACGGGAACAAGGGATCGTTCGGAAAATACATCTGCGTCACGAGGCGGGTGACGAAGGAATAGCCGAACACCGAGAGATGGATGTGCGCAGGCCGCCAGGCATTGTGGTGATTGCCCCAGGGATAGGCGCCGGGCTTGATGGTGACGAAGCGATAATAGCCGGACGCATCGCTCACGGTGCGGCCCGCGCCGGTGAAATTCGGATCGAGCGGCGCCGGATGCTGATCGCGGACGTGGACATAACGGCCGCAGGAATTGGCCTGCCAGATCTCGACGAGCGAGTTCGGCACGCCGCGGCCGTCCTCGTCGCGCACATGGCCGTGCACGATGATGCGCTCGCCGATCGGCTCGCCACTGTGTTGGGTGGTCAGATCGTTGTCGCCCTCGCGCACGGTCTCGTGGCCGTAGACCGGCCCGGTCAGTTCCGACAGCGTATGGGGCATCGGGATCAAGGGCTTGTTCGGCGCGCGCTTGATCGAGCTCTTGTAGTCGGGCGACAGCGGCAGCGGATGCGCCGCGTTGCTGCCGGTCGGATAGATGAATGTCATTGGCGAACTCCTCCCCGGCCATTTTCGCTCCGGCCGGTCAACGCTTTCACCAATCATTATAGGATATAACTAATTTGGGAAAGCCGGTTTAGCGGCGTTCCCCGCGCATGGCAGCCGGCCGCTCCTACCTGATCGGCGCCCGCGGAAGCACGGCCTCTCCGACCTCGAGCCGGTAGGTATGGTCGAGCGAATACCAAGGCATGGAGGCGTCCTTCGCCGTCGGATGCGGCGTATCGTGGCGCACGAATTTGCCGATCAGCGCCCGTGTCACACCGAATTGCACGTCGCTGTCGATATGGGGGTCGCTCGGATCATACACCTGCGAGATCAGCACCTTGAATCCTGGCTTGAAGATCAGGGCGTGCAGATGCGCGGGACGGTAGGGGTGGCGGCCCTGCGCCGCGAGCAGGCGGCCGACGACACCATCGGTCGGAATGGGATAGCCGACCATCATCACCGAGCGGAACGCGAAGCGCCCGTCTGAATCGGTCGTGAACTTGCCGCGCAGGTTCATGTCGGCCTGCTCGGGGTCCTGGTTCTCGTAGAGACCGACCGGCGAGGCGTGCCAGACATCGACTTCCGCCCCGGCGACCGGACGACCATCCTTGTCCACGACACGGGCGCTGACGAACAGCGGCGCGCCCGGTGTCTCCGAGCGCACGATCGATCCGCCATTCTCGACCCGGGGCGAATTCAACCGCCAGAACGGCCCGAGTAACGATTGATCGGTCTCCGTATTGCCGTGATCGCCATTGTTGAGCAGGCACACCAGTGAGGAGACGCCGAGCGACCCCGCCATCAGCACGACTTCGTTATGCGTGTCGGTGGTCAGCTTGCCGAGCTCGGCCACGATCGCCGTGGCGTCGCGGAACTCCTTCTCGGTCAGCCTGACATCGCGGACGAAGGCGTGCAAATGCTTGACCAGGGAGACCATGATCTCGCGCAGCCGCGGATCGGACGTCCGCTCCATCACCGCCAGTGCCGCGGCCGTGACGTCCTGCTCGCGCTCGATGATCATGGGACGGTCCTCTCACCTTGCGTCATGGCCGGGCTAGCACCCGGCTCCGGGATGATGGACGCGCAGCGTCCCGTCAGTTCAGCTTCTCGATCGCAACCGCGACGCCCTGGCCGACGCCGACGCACATGGTGGCGAGCGCGAGCTTGCCGCCGCGCTTCTCCATGCCGTGCACGGCAGTGAGTGCGAGGCGGGCGCCGCTCATGCCGAGCGGATGGCCGAGCGCGATGGCGCCACCGTGCGGATTGACGAAATCGGCATCGTCCTTGACGCCGAGCTGGCGCAGGCAGGCAATGCCCTGCGAGGCGAAGGCCTCATTGAGTTCGATCAGGTCGAAATCGCTGATCTTCTTGCCGAGCCGTTCCATCAGCTTGCGGGTCGCCGGCACCGGGCCGATGCCCATGATGCGCGGCGGCACGCCGGCCGAGGCGAGCCCGAGAATGCGCGCCCGCGGCGTCAGGCCGTGCTTCTTCACGGCCGCTTCCGAGGCCAGGATCATGGCGGCAGCGCCGTCATTGACGCCGGAGGCGTTACCGGCCGTCACGGTGCCGGGATTGCGCACGATCGGCTTCAGCTTGGCGAGGCCTTCAAGCGTGGTCTCGGGGCGCGGATGCTCGTCCTTGTCGACCGTAACAGGACCGGCCTTGCCGCCCGGAATCGTGATGGGCGTGATTTCTTCCGCGAAATAGCCCGCCGCAATCGCGGCGCCTG
The DNA here is from genome assembly GCF_016031625.1 of Bradyrhizobium agreste. Classification (GTDB taxonomy): domain Bacteria; phylum Pseudomonadota; class Alphaproteobacteria; order Rhizobiales; family Xanthobacteraceae; genus Bradyrhizobium; species Bradyrhizobium agreste. The sequence goes on from NZ_JACCHP010000021.1 coordinate 73,159, forward strand.
CCCGCTGCTGCGAGCGGATGGCGAAGGCATCCTGATCGGCGCGCGAGACCTGGAACTCCTCGGCAACGTTCTCGCCGGTTTCCGGCATCGCATCGACGCCGTACTGCGCCTTGAGCAGCGGATTGATGAAGCGCCAGCCGATGGTGGTGTCGAAGATCTCGGCCGAGCGCGAGAAGGCCTCCTGCGCCTTGCCCATCACGAAGGGCGCGCGGGTCATCGACTCGACGCCGCCGGCAATTGCGAGCTCGATCTCGCCGGAACGGATGGCGCGGCCGGCGGCGCCGACCGCATCGAGGCCGGAGGCGCAGAGCCGGTTCAGGGTCTGGCCGGGAACCGAATCCGGCAAGCCCGCCAGCAGCAGCGCCATGCGCGCGACGTTGCGATTGTCCTCGCCGGCCTGGTTGGCGCAGCCGAAGAAGACTTCGTCCACCTGCGCCCAGTCGAGATTGGGGTGCTTGGCCATCAGCGCCTTGATCGGGGCGGCGGCGAGATCGTCGGCACGCACCTTGGCGAGCGAGCCGCCGAAACGGCCGATCGGGGTCCGCACGGCATCGCAGATAAAGACGTCACGCATCGTTGTTCTCCCTGAATGCCGCGGTTCGGCCAAATTCTTCAATGTCGGCGGAGTTTTAGGAGGGCGCCCGCGGCAGGTCAATTGACGGTTTCGCGGGGCAGACGTCATTCCGGGGCGCGCCATTTGGCGCGAACCCGGAATCCATTTGTCAGCGTGACGTGCGGCCCGATGGATTCCGGGTCTGCGCCTGCCGGCGCATCCCGGAATGACGACCGAGAATGTGGCAGCACCTCGCGCCCTCACGCGGACAACGTGGAAAACCTCCCCTCCCCGGCCAAAGCAAATAGGAGCAGGTGCCGAAATTTTGTAGGTTGCGCCGCCCATGACGATGCAACAGCCGATACAAGTTCCGCCCGCCGACGAAGCGCCCGCGCCGCAGGCCGAGGCTGCCGCGCGCGTCACGCCGATGATGGAGCAGTATCTGGAGATCAAGGCCGCGCATCAGGGCTTGCTGCTGTTCTACCGGATGGGCGACTTCTACGAATTGTTCTTCGAGGACGCCGAGATCGCTTCAAAGACGCTCGGCATCGTCCTGACCAAGCGCGGCAAGCACCAGGGCGCGGATATCCCGATGTGCGGCGTGCCGGTCGAGCGCGCCGAGGATTATCTGCATCGTCTCATCAGCGCCGGGCACCGGGTCGCGGTGTGCGAGCAGACCGAGGATCCCGCGGCGGCGAAAGCGCGCGGCAACAAGAGCGTGGTGCGCCGCGGCGTGGTGCGGCTGGTGACGCCGGGCACCCTGACCGAGGACACGCTGCTGGATGCGCGTGCCAACAATTACCTGCTGGCGATCGCGCGCGCCCGCTCCAGCGCCGGCGGCGACCGCTTCGGCCTTGCCTGGATCGACATCTCGACCGCCGAATTCATGGTCACCGAGGTCTCGGGCGGCGAGCTCGCCGCGACGCTGGCGCGCATCAACCCGAACGAGGCGATCGTCACCGACGCGCTCTTTGGCGACAACGAGCTCGGCCAGATCCTGCGCGAGCTGCCGGCGGTGACGCCGCTGACCCGCGACGTCTTCGACGGCGCCACCGCCGAGAAGCGCCTGTGCGACTACTTTGCCGTCGCGACCATGGACGGGCTCGCGCAGCTGACGCGCCTGGAAGCCACCGCCGCGGCCGCCGCCGTCACCTATGTCGACCGCACCCAGGTCGGCAAGCATCCGCCGCTGTCGCCGCCGGCGCGCGAGGCCTCGGGCGCGACCATGGCGATCGACCCGGCGACGCGCGCCAATCTCGAGCTGACGCGGACGCTCGCCGGCGAACGCCGCGGCTCGCTGCTCGACGCCATTGACCGCACCGTGACCTCGGCAGGCTCCCGCCTGCTGGCGCAGCGTCTGGCGGCGCCGCTGACCGATGCGCCGGCGATCGGCAGGCGCTTGGACGCAGTCAGCGCCTTCGTGGCCGATTCCGCCGCACGCGAGGACATCCGCAGCATCCTGCGCGGCGCGCCCGACATGTCGCGCGCTCTGGCTCGGCTCTCGGTCGGCCGGGGCGGACCACGCGACCTCGCCGGCATCCGCGACGGCATCATCGCCGCCGACCAGGTGCTGACGCGGCTCTCCGAGCTGGATCAGCCGCCGCAGGAGATCGCGGCGGTGATGGCGGCGCTGCAGCGGCCGTCGCGCGAGCTTGCTGCCGAGTTCGCCAGCGCGCTCGACGAACAGCTGCCGCTGATCAAGCGCGACGGCGGCTTCGTCCGCCAGGGCTACGAGCCGGCACTGGACGAAGCGCGAAACCTGCGTGACGCCTCGCGCCTCGTGGTCGCCTCGATGCAGGCGCGCTACGCCGACGCGACCTCTGTGAAGGGCCTCAAGATCCGACACAACAACGTGCTCGGCTATTTCGTCGAGGTCACCGCCCAGCACGGCGACAAGCTGATGTCGCCACCGCTGAACGCGACCTTCATCCATCGCCAGACGCTGGCGGGACAGGTGCGCTTCACCACCTCCGAGCTCGGCGAGATCGAGGCCAAGATCGCCAATGCCGGCGATCGCGCGCTCGGCCTCGAGCTCGAGATCTTCGAGCGGCTCTGCGGCAAGGCGCTCGCGATCAGCGACGACCTGCGCGCCGCGGCGCAGGGCTTTGCGCGGCTCGACGTCGCGACCTCGCTGGCCAAGCTCGCGGTCGACGAGAACTATGTGCGGCCCGAGGTCGACGGTTCGCTCAGCTTTGCCATCGAGGCCGGCCGCCATCCCGTGGTCGAGCAGGCGCTCAAGCGCAACGGCGAGCCGTTCATCGCCAATGCCTGCGACCTGTCCCCCGCGCCGGCGCAGAAGTCAGGTCAGCTCTGGCTGCTGACCGGTCCCAACATGGCCGGTAAATCGACCTTCCTGCGCCAGAACGCGCTGATCGCCTTGATGGCCCAGATCGGCAGCTTCGTGCCGGCCACGCGCGCGCGCATCGGCATCGTCGACCGCCTGTTCTCGCGCGTCGGCGCAGCCGACGATCTCGCCCGCGGCCGCTCCACCTTCATGGTGGAAATGGTCGAGACCGCGGCGATCCTGAACCAGGCCGGCGAGCGCTCGCTCGTCATTCTCGACGAGATCGGCCGCGGCACCGCGACCTTCGATGGCCTCTCCATTGCATGGGCCGCGATCGAACATCTGCACGAGAGCAACCGCTGCCGCACCTTGTTCGCGACGCATTATCACGAGCTGACCGCGCTCGCGGCAAAACTGCCGCGCATGTTCAACGCCACGGTGCGGGTGAAGGAATGGCAGGGCAACGTCGTGTTCCTGCACGAGGTGCTGCCGGGCTCGGCCGACCGCTCCTACGGCATCCAGGTGGCGAAACTCGCGGGCCTGCCGCCGGCGGTGATCACGCGCGCCAAATCGGTGCTGTCGAAGCTGGAGGCGCAGGACCGCGGCCAGACCGCGCGAGCGCTCGTCGACGATCTGCCGCTGTTCGCGGTGCCCACGCGCGCCGCCACTGAAGCCGCGCCGCCGAGCGAGGCCGAGCAGTTGATGGAAGCGGTGAAGGCGCTGCAACCCGACGAGATGTCGCCGCGCGAGGCGCTCGACGCGCTGTACGCGCTGAAGGCAAAGCTGCCGAAATCGTAGATGAGACCGTCATTCCGGGATGGTCCGAAGGACCAGACCTCAGGTGCGCAATTGCGCACCGGGGAATCTCGAGATTCTCAGGTGCGCAATTGCGCACCATAGTTCGATGCTGCGCATCGCCCGGAATGACTGCAAGCTACTTCGCCGGCACGACTTTCTTCCTCCGCCCCAGCCACCACAACGTCAGATTCCACACGATGCAGGTGGCAAGTCCCATGCTGAGGCCGATCGGGGAGCCAAGGTTTGCGGCGCCGAGATGCAGCACCGCAATCGCCATGCCAAACCCGAGCAGGCCCCAGGCGGAGTTGGCGAGCACGGCGGCGGTCGGCGGTCCACCGATGCGCGGATGCAGGATCACCATGATGCTGGAGAACACCACGGGAAAGAGCGCGATGATGCCGCTGATGCGCGGGCCGACCCAGCTCGATGTCGAAACCACGATGGCGACGAGGGTCGCAACCAGCGCCGCGCGCATCGGCACATCGTACCAGCGGCGCGACACCAGCGGCATCTTCACATGGCGATAGCGCGCGAGCAGTGGAATGCAGATGCCGAATGCGATCAGGTTGGCGGCAAGCCCCGCCGTGAGCGACCAGTCGAACTGGCGGATGATCGAGGCCATCCCGATCCATACCGCGAAAGCGCTTCCGCAACTCACCACGAGAGTGTGCCGCTGCGACAGCACAACGTAGGTGAGGCACATGAAGATCGTCGCCGCATTGACCGGCAGGCTGGCGAGCGCGCCCTGCGCGATGAACGTGGCGTCATGATCGATCGCAAGAAAGACGTAGGACGGCCCGGCCGAGACCGGCAGGGTCGCGATCAGCGCGCCGATCACCGGTCCGGAGCGTTCGGTGATGATCGACGCCGTCACCACGAACGCCGCCGCGATCGCCATGCGCAGGAGCAGGAAGAGGAGGAAGAGGAGGTCGAGGGACATTTTTTCTTCTTACCCTCCCCTGGAGGGCCCTGGAGGGGGAGGGTCGGCTCATATTGAGCGCAGCGAAATATGAAACGGGGTGGGTGACAGTCTCTCGACGGATACGGCGCCCGAGTGGAGAGATCACCCCACCCCGCTCGCGCTGCGCGCGATTGACCACGGGCGAGCTACGCTCGTCCCGGAGCCCTCCAGGGGAGGGTAAGAGAGTCACATCCGCTGCATCGACACCGAAACCTTCGGGCCGTTCTTGATGGTCTGGTAGACCACGCAATATCGCTCGGTGAGCTTGAGCAGCAGATCGAGCTTGTCCTGCGGCGCTGACGTGTCGACCTCGAAGCGCAGGCGAATTTCGGCAAAACCCACTGGGGCCTCCTTGTCGATGCCGAGCGTGCCGCGGAAATCGAGATCGCCCTCGGCATAGACGTTGCCGGTCTTCAAGGGCACCTCGATCGCGGTCGCGACCGATTTCAGCGTGACGCCGGCACAGGCGACCAGGGCTTCGAGCAGCATGTCGCCGGAGCAGAGCTCGAGGCCGGAGCCGCCGGTGGCAGGGTGGAGGCCGGCCGTTGCGATGGCGCGGCCGGTCTCGACCTTGCAGGCGATACCGTCGCTGTCGGTGGAGCCCTTGGCCTTCAGCGTGATCAGCGCAGCCTTGGGATCGGTCTTGTAGCGCTCCTTGATCGGGGCCTGCATCTGGCGCAGCTCTGCGGCGTCCATCTTGTTCTCTCCCGGGGGATATCGACGAGCGGTATAGAGGGCTATTGGTTTGGTGTCAGCCCATGATTGGTGGAGGCAGTCATGAGCAGCCGGGATCCAAGAGAAAAATCTGAGCACATTCATGACGTTACCCGGGCCGCCGATACGGGGGTCGGGGCCGATTCATCTGCGTGGCGAAACTCGCCGGTCGTCCCGTTGCGAATGTCTCGTGACAGCGCCTGTCACCTCTTATATCCGGTGAGACATGGACAGCGTCGCGACTGAGCAAAAGCCACAGGTGGACGAGCGCTTCGATACTGCGCGGATCACCGCGGCGGTCGATGCGCTCGCCGAGAAGCACGAGGGGCGCGAGGACGCGTTCCGCACGGCGATGGCGCAATTGCTCAAGGCGGAGCTGATCGCGGCGCGCGCCGCCGCACAGGCGATCCTGTTGAAGGACCGCCACGGCCGCCGCTGCGCCGAGCGGCTGTGCCACGTGCAGGACGAGATCATCCGCATCCTGTATTCGGCCGCGACGCGCCATCTCTACCGCTCGCCGATCCCGAGCGGCGCCGAGCGCATGGCGGTGGTGGCGACCGGCGGCTACGGCCGCGGCCTGATGGCGCCGGAATCGGACATCGATCTGCTATTCATCCTGCCCTACAAGCAGACCGCCTGGGGCGAGCAGGTCGCCGAAGCGATCCTTTATTGCCTCTGGGACATGGGGCTGAAGGTCGGTCACGCCACGCGATCGGTCGACGAATCGATCCGGCAGGCGCGCGGCGACATGACGATCCGCACTGCGATCCTGGAGACGCGGTTCCTCACCGGCGACAAGCCGCTCTATGAGGAGCTGGTCGAGCGCTTCGACAAGGAAGTGGTGCAGGGCACCGCGTCCGAATTCGTCACCGCAAAGCTCGCCGAGCGCGAGGAGCGCCACCGCCGCGGCGGCCAATCGCGCTATCTGGTCGAGCCCAACGTCAAGGACGGCAAGGGGGCCTTGCGCGACCTGCACACGCTGTTCTGGATCGCCAAATACGTCTACCGCGTGCGCGATACCCACGAGCTGGTCGGGCGCGGCGTGTTCGACGCGCAGGAATATCGCACCTTCCGCCGCTGCGCCGATTTCCTCTGGTCGGTGCGCTGCAATCTGCACTTCTATTGCAACCGCGCCGAGGAGCGCCTGTCCTTCGATCTCCAGCGCGAGATCGCGATCCGTCTCGGCTACACCTCGCATCCCGGCATGCAGGACGTCGAGCGCTTCATGAAGCATTACTTCCTGGTCGCCAAGGAAGTCGGCAACCTCACCGCCATCCTCTGCGCCAAGCTCGAGGACCAGCAGGCCAAGCCCGCGCCGGTGCTGAGCCGGATGATGGCGCGGCTGCGACCGACCGCGGTGAAGCGGCGCGTCCCCGACAGCGACGACTTCATCGTCGACAACAACCGCATCAATATCGCCGCGCCCGACGTGTTCAAGCACGACCCGGTCAACCTGATCCGCATCTTCCGCCTCGCGCAGAAGAACAACCTCGCCTTCCATCCGGACGCGATGCGCGACGTGACGCGCTCGCTCGGCTTGATCAACGCCGGCTTGCGCGAAAATCCCGAGGCCAACCGGCTGTTCATGGAGATCCTGACCTCCGACAATGCCGAGATCGTGCTGCGGCGGATGAACGAGACCGGCGTGCTCGGTCATTTCATCCGTGCCTTCGGCAAGATCGTCTCGATGATGCAGTTCAACATGTATCATCACTACACCGTCGACGAGCACCTGATCCGCTGCATCGGCTTCCTGCAGGACATCGAGCGCGGCGGCATCGAGGAGTTCGCGCTGGCGAGCGACCTGTTCCGCAAGATCCGGCCCGAGCATCGCGCGGTGATCTACATCGCGACGCTGCTGCACGACGTCGCCAAGGGCCGGCCCGAGGATCACTCCATCGCCGGCGCCAAGGTGGCGCGGCGGCTCTGTCCCCGGCTCGGCTTCAGCCCTGGTGACACCGAGCTCGTGGCCTGGCTGATCGAGGAGCACCTGACGATGTCCACGGTCGCGCAGTCGCGCGACCTCTCCGATCGCAAGACCATCGAGAACTTCGCTGCCGTGGTGCAGTCGGTCGAGCAGATGAAGCTGCTGACCATCCTGACCACCGCCGACATCCGCGGCGTCGGGCCGGGCGTGTGGAACGGCTGGAAGGCGCAGCTCTTGCGCTCGCTGTACTACGAGACCGAGCCGGTGCTGACCGGCGGCTTCTCGGAAGTCGACCGCGGCAAGCGGCTCGCCGCCGCGCACGCCGAATTCCGCATGGCGTTCGCCGAATGGCCGAAGGACGAGCTCGACGCCTATATTGGCCGGCACTATCCGGCCTACTGGCTCAAGGTCGAGCTGCCGCGCAAGATCCGGCATGCCCGTTTCGTCCGCTCCAGCGAGCAGGCCGGCCACAAGCTGGCGATCAATGTCGGTTTCGACGAGGTGCGCGGCGTCACCGAGCTGACGATCTTCGCCGCCGACCATCCCTGGCTGCTGTCGATCATCGCCGGCGCCTGCGCCTCGGCCGGCGCCAACATCGTCGACGCCCAGATCTACACCACGACCGACGGCCGTGCGCTCGACACGATCTCGATCTCGCGCGAATACGACCGCGACGAGGACGAGGGCCGGCGCGCCACGCGCATCGGCGAGATGATCGAGGACGTGCTGGAGGGCAAGCTGCGCCTGCCCGAAGTGGTGGCGCGGCGCACCGTGCGCAGCAAGGCAAAGCCCTTCGTGCTCGAGCCGGAGGTGACCATCAACAACCAATGGTCCGATCGCTACACCGTGATCGAGGTCTCCGGGCTCGACCGGCCCGGCCTGCTCTACGAGCTGACCACCGCGATCTCCAAGCTCAATCTCAACATCGCCTCGGCCCATGTCGCGACCTTCGGCGAGCGCGCACGCGACGTGTTCTACGTCACCGACCTCCTGGGCGCACAGATCAATGCGCCGACGCGCCAGGCCGCGATCAAGAGCGCGCTGACCCATGTGATGGCCGGCGACAAGGCAGTGCAGCCGGCGGCTTGAGCTTCTCGTCATTCCGGGGCGCCGCGCAGCGGCGAACTCAGGTGCGCAATTGCGCACCTGAGAATCCATCGAGCCACCGGTTACGCGGACAAATGGATTCCGGGTTCGCACTACGCGCGCCCCGGAATGACGAGTGGTGAGGTTGGCGCTTTAGCCCTTCACACCTCCACGCCCTCGTGCCGCAATAGCCAGCGCTTGCGCGCGAGGCCGCCGCCGTATTTCACCAGCGAGCCATTCGCGCCGATCAGGCGGTGACAGGGCAGCACCACGCTGATCGGGTTGGAGCCGTTGGCGTGGCCGACGGCGCGAATCGCCTTGGGCATGCCGATCTTTGCGGCGAGCGCGCCGTAACTCAGCGTGGTGCCGACGGGAATTTGTGCGAGCGCGGTCCAGACCTTCTGCTGGAACGGCGTGCCGGCGGTGCGCCAGGCGATGCCGGAGAGCTGGCCGAGCTCGCCTTCGAAATAGGCCGACAGCGCGGTGCGCATCTCTGCCGGCGCCGGCCGATCGCTGAGATCGACGGTCCCATAATGCAGGCGCAACAGCTCGCGCATCCGCTGCTCGTAATCATGCCAGTCGAGCGCCCGCAGCCTGCCCTCGGCATCGGTGACCAGCAGCGCGATCCCGATCGGCGTCGCCAGGCGATCGAGGCCGAAGCGTTCAGGCATCTTGGTTGATCGGACAGGCATGCGACACCAGGCGGTCGAAACACGTCGATCGCACTTGCCATGGCGGTCGTGCTAACGTCCACCCGAAAGCTGATGCTTTGGGGAGCTCACCTTACAGGCACTGCCGGCGGCAATCGCGCTGATTGCGATGTTTCTCGCCTGAGACGCACCAGCACAGCGCCGCGATCCTTGCGCTGCGGCGAACCTTCCTCCACAATCTTCGGCAGCGATGGCGACCGTTGCAATCAACGGAGAAAGACCATCGGCCGAAAATTCCGTCAGGAGGAACGAACCAACATGAACAATCGCAGAGCCTTCTTAGCTGCCACGGCGGCGTTCGCCGTCGCAGTCTCGACCAGCCAGGCCCTCGCCCAGAAGAAATACGACACCGGCGCAAGCGACACCGAGATCAAGATCGGCCAGACCGTGCCGTTCTCCGGCGCCTATTCGGTCTATGCCAATATCGGCAAGACCCAGGCCGCGTACTTCAAGATGATCAACGATCAGGGCGGCATCAACGGTCGCAAGATCAACCTGATCCAATATGACGACGCCTATTCGCCGCCGAAGACCGTGGAACAGGTGCGCAAGCTCGTCGAAGGCGACGAAGTGCTGTTCACGTTCCAGCTGATCGGCACAGCCGCGAACGCCGCCGTGCAGAAGTACCTCAACGGCAAGAAGATCCCTCAGCTGCTGGCCTCGACCGGCGCCGCGCGCTTCAACGATCCGCAGAACTATCCCTGGACCATCGCCTACAATCCCAATTACGTGTCCGAGGGGCGGATCTACGCGAAATACATTCTCGCCAATCATCCCAACGCCAAGATCGGCGTGCTCTACCAGAACGACGACATGGGCCGCGACTATCTGGCCGGCCTCAAGAGCGGTCTCGGCGACAAGGCCGCCAGCATGATCGTCGGCGAGGTCTCCTACGAGGTGACCGACCCGACCGTCGACTCGCAGGTGGTCAAGCTGAAGTCGATGGGGGTTGATCTGTTCTATGACGCCTCGACGCCGAAATTCGCGGCACAGGCGATCAAGAAGCTCGCCGATCTCGGCTGGACACCCGTGCACATCCTCGACATCAACGCGAGCCCGGTGTCGGCGACGCTGAAGCCGGCCGGCCTCGACATCTCCAAGGGCATCATCTCGACCAACTACGGCAAGGATCCGGGCGATCCCCAGTGGAAGGACGATCCGGGCGTGAAGGCCTTCTTCGCCTTCATGGACAAATATTTCCCCGAAGGTGACAAGCTCAACACCGTCAACACCTACGCCTATTCGGTCGCCGAGCTGCTGGTGCAGGTCTTGAAGCAATGCGGCGACGATCTGACGCGCGAGAACGTCATGAAGCAGGCCGCCAATATCAAGGGCTACGTACCGAGCCTGGCGCTGCCCGGCATCAAGATCAACACGGGCCCCAACGATTATCGCGTCAACAAGCAGATGCAGATGATGAAGTTCAACGGCGAACGCTGGGAGCTGTTCGGACCGATCATCGAGGACACGGGCCCCTCGGGCTAGGGGGCTTCTGCCTCTGCGACGTCATGCCCGGGCTCGTCCCGGGCATCCACGTTCTTGGCCAAAGGGAAGTCGTGGATGGCCGGGTCAAGCCCGGCCATGACGATGGCGAGAGATTCGCCGCATGACATTCAGGTCGGTATCTCCCCAAAGTTCTTCCCGACCGGCAGCACGGCGTGCCGGATCAGCCGCGAATCCTCCACCGCGGCCTGGCGGTGCTTCACCGCCTCACGATAGACGGGGTCGCGGATCATCTCGACGAAGGCGGCGACGCTCGGATATTCGGCGATGAAGCAATGGTCCCAGCGTTCCTCCTGCGGACCGATCAGCATCAGCTCGAATTTGCCCTGCCAGACGATGCGGCCGCCGAGACGTTCGAACACCGGGCCGCTGTCGCGGCCATAGGCCGCATAGGCTTCCGCGCCGCTGGCCTTGCGGCCGTCAGGATAGGCCGCCTCCTTGCGCAGGCGCACCAGGTTGAGCATGTGGATCGGGCCCGGGCGATCGTTCTCCCGGAATTGCGCGAAGATCTCCTTGGTCGGATCGATATGGCCCATGGCGCTCCCTCTTTTTATTGACACGCGCGATCCTAGCTCCGGCATCCCGGAAGCGGAACTGCGGCCGGCGAATGCCGCATCTCCTAATCGCGCGTTAACGCCGGGGTAACCCGGCCTTAAACAGCGACCGCTAGCGTCTCGGCGGGGCGGGCTGACCGGGCGTTTTGCGTATGGCGTGGGGAAAGAAAAAGGGTGCGCGGAAGGAGCCGCTGTTCGGCTTGCCCGCGGCGCTCGCCGATCTGCGCCTCACCCCGGCAGACCGCGTTCCCGGCGGCGACGACAAGCCGAAGAAATCCGCCAAACCAACCGCCAAGCGCAAGGGCGAGGGTGCCGGCGACGAGCCGCCGCGCGAGCGCAAAGCGCCAGCCAGCCGCAGCGGCGCCAAGCGGCGGTCGAAGTCGCGCTTCGGTGCCGGCCTCGGCCGCCTGGTCTATTGGGGCGCGGTGCTGAGCCTGTGGGGCGTCATCGCCGTGATCGGCGTCGTGATCTATGTCGGTGCGCATCTGCCGCCGATCCAGTCGCTGGAAATCCCCAAGCGCCCGCCGACGATCCAGATCGTCGGCATCGACGGCAGCCTTCTGGCGCAGCGCGGCGAGATGGCCGGGGCCAATGTCGCGCTGAAGGATTTGCCGCCTTACCTGCCGAAGGCGTTCATCGCCATCGAAGACCGCCGCTTCTATTCGCATTTCGGCATCGACCCGGTCGGCATCCTGCGCGCCCTCGTCACCAACGTGCTTCATCGCGGCGTCTCGCAGGGCGGCTCGACCCTGACGCAGCAGCTCGCGAAAAACCTGTTCCTGACCCAGGAGCGCACCATGCAGCGCAAGCTGCAGGAGGCGGAGCTCGCGATCTGGCTGGAGCGCAAGCATTCCAAGGACGAGATCCTGGAGCTTTACCTCAACCGCGTCTATTTCGGCTCGGGCGCCTACGGCGTCGAGGCGGCGGCGCAGAAATATTTCGGCAAGTCGGCGAAGACCGTGACGGTCGCGGAAGCCGCGATGCTGGCGGGCCTTGTCAAGTCGCCGTCCCGCCTTGCGCCGAACCGCAACCCCGAAGGCGCCGAAGCGCGGGCGCAAGTAGTGCTCGCGACGATGGCGGACGCGAAATTCATCACCGACGCGCAGGCGAAGGCCTCGATCGGCCATCCCTCCTACAACGTGAAGCCGGCCGGCGCCGGCACGGTGAACTACGTCGCCGACTGGATCGGCGAGGTGCTGGACGATCTGGTCGGGCAGATCGACGAGAGCATCAAGGTCGAGACCACCATCGATCCGAAGCTGCAGAGCGTGGCGGAAGCCGCCATCATCGACGAGCTCGCGGCCAAGAGCGTGAAGTTCAACGTCAGCCAGGGCGCGCTGGTCGCGATGACGCCCGACGGCGCGGTGCGCGCCATGGTCGGCGGGCGGAACTATTCCGAGAGCCAGTATAATCGCGCGGTCACGGCCAAGCGCCAGCCGGGCTCCTCATTCAAGCCGTTCGTGTACCTGACCGCGCTCGAGCAGGGGCTGACGCCGGACACGATGCGCCAGGACGCGCCGATCGAGGTCAAGGGCTGGAGACCTGAGAACTACACCCACGAATATTTCGGCGCGGTGACGCTGACCCAGGCGCTGGCGATGTCGCTCAACACCGTCGCCATCCGCCTCGGCCTCGAGGTCGGGCCGAAGAACGTGGTGCGCACCGCGCACCGGCTCGGCATCTCCTCCAAGCTCGAGCCCAACGCCTCGATCGCGCTCGGCACGTCGGAAGTCTCCGTGGTCGAGCTGGTCGGCGCCTATGCGCCGTTCGCCAATGGCGGCCTCGCAGTGGCGCCGCATGTCGTCACGCGGATCAGGACGCTCGGCGGCAAGCTGCTCTACATGCGCCAGCCGGAGGAGCGCAATCAGGTCATCGACCCCCGCTATGTCGGCATGATGAATGCGATGATGCGGGAGACGCTGATATCGGGCACCGCCAAGAAGGCGGAGATCCCGGGCTGGCCGGCGGCCGGCAAGACCGGCACCAGCCAGGATTATCGCGACGCCTGGTTCATCGGCTACACCGCGAGCCTCGTCACCGGCGTCTGGCTCGGCAACGACGACAACTCGCCGACCAAGAAGGCGACCGGCGGTGGCCTGCCGGTCGAAGTCTGGTCGCGCTTCATGAAGGCCGCACACGAGGGCGTGCCGGTGGCAGCCTTGCCGAGCTCCCCTAGCGGCTGGGGCCTATCGAACCTCGCGCAGGCGGCCGCGCAGGTGTCGCCGCCGACGCCCGGCGCACCGCCACAAGCGAACGCGGGCGGCTATCGCCCGCCGCCTCCGACGCGCGCCAATGTGCGCCCCGAGGCCGCCGCCGGACTCGATGGCTGGCTCATGGATCGGCTGTTTGGCGGGAATCGGTGAGCGCAGGCTGCGGCCAGTCGGGGTCTCGAAACAAAAACTGCGAAAACAACCCCATGCACAGTAGCCGACGATAGCAAAATCAACGGCTTGTGCGGGCGGCACGGACGGTTGAAGCACGAACTCGGGTGTCATTCCCTCCTGGAGGGAGTAGTCGGCAAGCTCTCGCCTCACCCTGGGTGTCATCCCCGCGAAGGCGGGGATCCATAACCACAGAAAGGAGCTTCGGCACGCAACTCGTAACCCCGAGTCTTCGCCAAAACCTCTCTCTGTGGTTATGGGTCCCGGATCTGCGCTCCGCTTCGCTGCGCTTGTCCGGGACGACGGAGATGGATTGGTAGCGCCGTCCTAATCCTCGACACCGTACCGGTGCAGATCGTTGCCGCAGGTGTCGAGCCACTTCTTGGCGCGCTCCATCGACGGGCAGACTTTGCCGCAGACGCGCCAGAAGCGCGGCGAGTGGTTCATCTCGACGAGATGGGCGACCTCGTGCGCGGCGAGGTAGTCGAGCACAAAGGGCGGGGCGAGGATCAGGCGCCAGGAGAACGACAGCGAGCCGGCCGAGGTGCAGGAGCCCCAGCGGCTGGACTGATCGCGGATCGAGAGCCGCTTGACCCTGACCCCGAGCTCGGCAGCGTAGACCTCCGCCGAGCGCTGCAGGTCGCGGCGCGCCTCGCGCTTGAGGAAATCGCTGACGCGGCGGTCGACATGCTCGAGGCCGCCGGCGACGCAGAGAATGCGCTCACCGCTGTCGCGCACCTCGGTCCACACCGTGCCGCGCTGACCGGCGCGATGGACGATGCGATGCGGCGTGCCGCGCAGCGGTATCACCGTGCCCGGCTGGAAGGGTGCGGCCTTCGGCAAGCGGCCGAGACGCGCAGCGATCCACGCACCGTGACGCTGTGCGAAGTCTTTGGCTTCGGCGAGCGTGCCGCGCGGCGGCATGGTGAGGATGGCTTCGCGGTCGCTCGGATGAATTCTGAGCGTGTAGCGGCGCGCGCGGCGGTGTCTTCTCAGTCGAATCGCAAAGAATTGCGATCCGTGGGTGATGACGAGGGTCTTTGGTTCGTGGGGCCGACGATAAAGGAGTGCGCGTGTGGCCATGTCTGTCAGTCCGGGGGGCAGGAGAGCGCCCGGATTCTGCCATAACCGCCGCCAGGGAAAGCGCTCGGCGCAAAAACAAATCATTTGCCCAATATACAGCGGTCAGGCGTCCGGGAGACCCTACAGACTGGGGTTGGAACCATCAATTTTCGCCCCCGCTGGATGCATGCGACACCCCCAAAGGGTGAGGGCAGACTCACTCCTATAAAACTACCTAAATACCGCGAATCTGGCGGGAACTTGCCCCTGCCGGAGGCCCCGGCAGAGGCCGAAATTTCGACGGGAAAGCCGAAATTCAGGGTTATTCAGCCGCAAGCGCCCGCAACGAAGCAGGATTCGCAGCCGAAACCATGAAGTCGTGAATCCGCGGCATGATCTCCGACTTGAAACGCGATCCGTTGAACACGCCGTAATGTCCGACGCCCTTCTGGACGTAATGAACACGGCGATGATCGGGAATCGCGCTGCACAATGCATGCGTCGCTTCGGTCTGACCGAGACCGGAAATGTCGTCGTTCTCGCCTTCGACCGTCATCAACGCGACGCGCTTGACCTTGGAGGGATCGACGCGGGTTCCGCGATGGGTCATCTCGCCCTTCGGCAGCGCGTGCTTCACGAACACGGTGTCGACGGTCTGCAGGTAATACTCGGCCGGCAGATCCATCACCGCGAGATATTCGTCGTAGAAGTCGCGATGCTTGTCGGCGAGGTCGCCGTCACCCTTCACCAGATGGGCAAACAGCTGCTTGTGCGCATCCATGTGCCGGTCGAGATTCATGCTGATGAAGCCGTTGAGCTGCAAGAATCCCGGATAGACGTCGCGCATCATGCCCGGATGCGGGAACGGCACCTTGGTGATGACGTGGTTGCGGAACCAGTCGATGCCGCGCTCCTGGGCGAGGTCGTTCACCGCGGTCGGATTGCGGCGGGTGTCGATCGGGCCGCCCATCAGCGTCATCGAGGTCGGCACGAACGGATCGCGCCGCGCTTCCATGATGGAGACGGCCGCGACGACGGGGACGGAGGGCTGGCACACCGCCATCACGTGGGTGTTGCCGCCGAGCACATGCAGCATCTCGATGACATAGTCGATGTAATCGTCGAGATCGAAGCGGCCTTCGCTCAAGGGCACCATGCGGGCATCGGCCCAGTCGGTGATGTAGACCTCATGCGCCGGCAGGAAGGCTTCGACCGTGCCGCGCAGCAGCGTCGCATAATGGCCGGACATCGGCGCCACGATCAGCACGCGCGGCTGCGGGCTGCGCAGCGGACGGGTGAACTTGCGGTCGAAGTAGAGCAGCTTGCAAAAGGGCTTTTCCCAGACCGAGCGGATCTCGACGGGGACGCGGATGCCGTTGACCTCGGTGTCGTTGAGGCCCCATTCCGGCTTGCCGTAGCGGCGCGTGGTGCGCTCGAACAATTCGCAGGCCGCGGCGACCGACTTGCCGACCTCGGTGCGCGACCAGGGATTGAGGGGATTCTGAAACAGCAGCTTGGTCGCGTCGGTGACCGCACGAGCCGGATTGAGAGAGGCGTGCGCCATCTCGTACATCCAGTACATCGGCGTCGTCAGGACCGGACTGCCTTCTGCCGCCAGGGGCGGCGCGCCGCCAAACTCACCAATAGGCATATTATAATCCTCTTCGCATCGCAGCATACTGCCGAATGCGCAATATTGCGTCAATGCATGGTTCCGTACATCTACGTGCCCGAAAAGACCAAATCAGCGTGAATCCACGGGAAAGTGACATTATTCGCCGCCCGACAGCAGCGAGCCGTGCCGCTTTGCGCTGCGCAAAAGGGCAAGGAATGCCCCAAAAGATGCAGCCAAGAGACCCGCGTTGATCATCAACGCCTCCAGCATCAGATCGGTCCTGAAGGTCTTCTCGATCAGCAGCGCGCGCATTCCCTCGAAGGCATAGGTCGGCGGCAATGCCCAGGCGACGTATTGCAGCCAGACCGGCAACACGCTGACGGGATAGTAGACGCAGGCGAGCGGCAGGATCGCGAACATCAAGGTCCAGACGATGCTCTCGGCGCCGAGGCCGTTACGCACCACGAGGCCCGAGACGAAGATGCCGACCGACCAGCTCGTGAAGATCAGATTGCAGAAGAACGCGATCAGCGGCAGGCCGAGCGCATAGACGTTGAAGTGAAACAGGAACAGGGCGAGCAGGGTCATCGGAATGATCCCGATCGCAAGCCGGATCAGGCTCATGACCATCAGCGCCAGCAGAAACTCGATCGGCCTCAAGGGGCTCATCATGAGATTGCCGAGGTTGCGCGCCCACATCTCCTCCAGGAACGAGATGGAGAAGCCGAGCTGGCCGCGGAACAGGATGTCCCAGAGGATGACGGCGCCGATCAGCGTGCCGCCGGCGCGCGCGAAGAAATTGGCGTTCTCCGCGATGTAGAGCTGCAGAAAGCCCCAGGTGATGACCTGCAGCGCCGGCCAATAGAGCAGCTCGAGCAGCCGCGGCCAGGACGACAGCAAGAGATACCAATAGCGCAGGATCATCGCGCCGATGCGATGGAGCGAGATGCCGCGGTGGAGGGCGAGCTCGGTCATGGCAGCTCCTTCATCGTGAAAGGAGTCGTCATTCCGGGGCGATGCGTAGCATCGAGCCCGGAATCCATCGGCCCGCAGCAAACGTCGCGAAATGGATTCCGGGCTCGCGCTCCGCGCGCCCCGGAATGACTGCGGAGACACGAGAGCCCCCTCACCGCACCGCCTCCTTCGCGCCGTTGGCCCGGCCGCGCGCGACGTCCAGGAACACCTCCTCCAGCGTGGTGCGGTTGTAGCGGGCCATGATCGACTCGGGCGTATCGTCGTCCTCGATGCGGCCGCGCTTCATAATGATGACGCGGTCGCAGAGCCGCTCGACCTCGAGCATGTTGTGCGAGGCCAGGAGAATGGTGGCGTTGTGGTCCCGGCGATACTGCTCCAGATGCGCCCGCACCCAATCGGCGGTATCAGGATCGAGCGAGGCGGTCGGCTCGTCCAGGAGCAGTAGCTCGGGCTGGTTGATCAGCGCCTTCGCCAGCGCCACGCGGGTCTTCTGCCCGGCGGAGAGCTTGCCGTTGGCACGGTCGATGAAGTCGCCGAGGTCGAGATCTGCGGCGAGCCTCGCAATGCGGTCAGCGAGGTTCTTCACCGCATAGAGCTTGCCGAACACGGTGAGGTTCTGCCGCACCGTGAGCCGCATCGGCATGTCGACATAGGGGCTCTCGAAATTCATCCGCCCCAGCACGGATGCGCTCTCGTCCGGCATCTCATGACCGAGCACCTGCACGCGGCCGGAGGTCGGCAGCACCAGGCCCATGATCATCGCGATGGTCGTGGTCTTGCCGGCGCCGTTGCCGCCGAGCAGCCCGGTGATGCTGCCGCGGGGCAGCGTAAACGAGATGTCGTCGACGGCGCGGGTCTGCTTGTAGACCTTGACGAGGCGATCGACGGCAATTGCCGCGGACGAACCTCGATCCGCGACAGTCGGCCGACTTGAAGCCTTGCCATTCTCGGTCATGCTGGCCGTTCTTCTGCTATTGCATCGGCGAGCGCAAGGCTCGATGTAAGGGCCCTCACCGGGCGGTTCCGTCAGCCCAGCGTTCGTGACCTTGGAAGGCGCCGCCACATTGGCCGATATGACCGAAATTGCCGATTCCGACTTCCGCCACGCGCAGCGGCATATCCGGCTGGACACGATCCTGCGGCTGCGCTGGCTGGCGGTGCTGGGGCAACTCGCCGCGATCTTCATCGTGGCACAGGGGCTGGAGTTCAACGTCGAGATCGTTCCCTGCGTCAGCATCATCGCCCTGTCGGCGGCGCTCAACCTCGCACTCCAGACCGCGGCCAATCCGATGCAGCGGCTGGAGCCGATGCAGGCGGCCGGCCTGCTCGCGCTGAACATTGTCGAGCTGGCGGGCCTGTTATTCTTCACCGGCGGACTGCAGAACCCGTTCTCGTTCCTGTTCCTCGCACCCGTGCTGATCTCGGCCACGGCGCTGCCGGCCCGTTTCACCTTCGGCCTCGGCCTGCTCGCGGTGGCCTGCGCGTCGGTCCTGTTCTTCTTCCATTTCCCGTTGCCGTGGGATTCCGACGACCCCCTGGTGCTGCCGCCGATCTATCTCGTCGGGGTCTGGCTCTCGATCGCGCTCGCGATCGGCGTCACCAGCCTCTACTCCTTCCAGGTGACCGAGGAGGCGCGCAAGCTCGCAGACGCGCTGGCCGCGACCGAGCTGGTGCTGACGCGCGAGCAGCATCTGACCCAGCTCGACGGCCTTGCTGCCGCGGCCGCGCACGAGCTCGGCACGCCGCTCGCAACCATCTTCCTGATCTCGCGCGAGCTGGACAAGACGGTGAAGGACCCAAGCATCGCCGCCGACCTGAAGACCTTGCGCGAGCAGGCCCAGCGCTGCCGCGACATCCTCAGCAAGATCACCCAGCTCTCCCCCACCGGCGCGCCGTTCGACCGCATGAAGCTGTCGGAGCTGATCGAGGAGGTGGTGGCGCCGCACCGCGATTTCGGCGTCGAGATCAAGGTGCGGATCGCGGTGGCAGCAGTGGCCGAGCCGGTCGGCTCGCGCAATCCCGCGATCCTCTACGGCATCGGCAACATCGTCGAGAACGCGGTCGATTTCGCCCGCACCACCGTCGAGGTGAACGCCTGGTGGAACAAGGACCATATCGAGCTCGTGATCTCCGACGATGGACCGGGCATTCCACCCGACATCCTCAACCGGATCGGCGAGCCCTATCTGTCGCGGCGACGCCCCCAGGATGATGGCGGCGCCGAACGGCGCGGACTCGGTCTCGGCGTGTTCATCGCGCGCACCTTGCTGGAGCGCACCGGCGCCAAGGTCTCGTTTACCAACCGGATCTTTCCGGACCATGGTGCGGTGGTTCAGATCACATGGCCGAGACAGCGTTTTGAGGCTATCGAGACGCGCGAAGAAACAATAGAATAGGCATGATCCCGGAAAAGTGTTCTGCGGTTTTCCGATAGGATCATGCTGAAAACAAGAATCGCGAGCGCGATGGCAATTCATCGCGCTTGAGACCGCGACCTTGCGTCGCACGACGGGGCGGATCGACGATTTGCCGCCTTGGCACCGCCCCGATACGGCGCCATATGTCAATGCGCTGGAGAGAGGACACAACCTTGAACGCCATTGCCGAACTGAACGAACAGACCGACCGCTCGCTGCTCATCGTTGAAGACGACAAGCCGTTTCTGGAGCGTTTGTCGCGGGCCATGGAGAGCCGCGGCTTTTCGGTGACGTCATGCGACACGGTCTCGGACGGACTGGCGCAGATCGGCAAATCGGCGCCCGCCTTCGCGGTGGTGGATTTGCGGCTCGGCGACGGCAACGGCCTCGACGTCGTCTCGGCGCTGAAGAAGAAGCGGCCGGATGCGCGCGCGATCGTGCTGACCGGCTACGGCAACATCGCCACTGCGGTCACCGCGGTGAAGATGGGCGCGATCGACTATCTCTCCAAGCCCGCGGATGCCGACGACGTCGTCGCCGCGCTGCTCTCGACCAACACGGACAAATCCGAGCTGCCGGCCAACCCGATGTCGGCCGACCGCGTCCGCTGGGAGCACATCCAGCGCATCTACGAGATGTGCAACCGCAACGTCTCGGAAACCGCGCGCCGGCTCAACATGCACCGGCGCACGCTGCAGCGGATCCTGGCCAAGCGCGCGCCGAGGTAACGGTGTCGTAGGGTGGGTAGAGCGAAGCGAAACCCACCTCATTCGCGCCGCGCACTGGGTTTCGCTTCGCTCTACACCCATCCTACGGACTGGGTCCCGGCTCTGCGCGGCAGCGTTTCACGCTGCAGCGCCTCCGGGACACGGGAGCATCCTACTCCCAAAAATCCGCGTGGCCCTGCGGATCGACCAGGCGGTTGATCCGCAAGGCCGCGGCCATCGCGAACCGCACCGTCATCTGCTTGCGCGTGGCGGCGGCGAGCTTGTGCTCGGGGGCCTCGCAATGCAGGTGCGCGCCGTAGGCGTCGGCGACGATCAGGCCGGTGTCATCGGGGAAGATCTCGCACGGCAGATCCTGCGTGAAGGCGAAGAACAGCCGGTCGCAATGGGCGCGGTATTCGTGCCATTTCTGATCGGCGCGCAAATCCTCGACCGACGACTTGATCTCGACGATCCAGATCTCGCCGCGCTCGTTCAGCGCGACGAGATCGGCACGCCGGCCCGACGGCAGCGGCAATTCGCTGATGCAGGAGAAGCCGAGCGAGCGCAACAGACGCGCGGTGCCGCGGGCGATGGCCAGCGCCGTCTCCGACTGGCGGCGATCCGGCGGCGGCACGAGGGTGATGCGGGCGGTGTTGTCCATGGCGGGAGGATAGCCGATTCCATCAATGGCCGACACTGTCTCCCACCCGTCATTCCGGGGCGCGCCACTTGGCGCGAGCCCGGCCGCTCTCGCCGTCAACACTTATCACGCAGCCGCCGCACCCGGGCGGAACCATCCAGGCCGCCCGCGCATGATCGACGATCTCTGGTACAAGAACGGTGTGATCTATTGCCTGTCCGTCGGCTCCTACATGGACGCCGACGGCGACGGTGTCGGCGATTTCAAGGGCCTGTTGCGGCGGCTCGATTACCTGCACGGGCTCGGCATCACCACGATCTGGCTGATGCCGTTCCAGACCTCGCCCGGCCGCGACGACGGCTACGACATCGCCGACTATTACAGCGTCGATCCGCGCTACGGCACGCTCGGCGACTTCGTCGAATTCGCCCATGGCTGCAAGCAGCGCGGCATCCGCGTCATCATCGACCTCGTCGTCAATCACACCTCGGACCAGCACCACTGGTTCAAGGAAGCGCGGCGCAACAAGAGCTCGCCCTATCGCGACTGGTACGTGTGGTCGGACAAGAAGCCGGCCGGCGCCAATAAGGGCATGGTGTTCCCCGGCGTGCAGAAATCGACCTGGACGCGCGACAAGGAATCGGGCGCCTATTACTTCCATCGCTTCTACGATTTCCAGCCGGATCTCAACACCTCGAACCCGCATGTGCAGGCCGAGATCCTGAAGATCATGGGCTTCTGGATCCAGCTCGGCGTCTCCGGCTTCCGCATGGACGCCGTACCCTTCGTGATCGCGACCAAGGGCGCGAAGGTGAAGAAGCCGGTCGAGCAATACGACATGCTGCGCGCCTTCCGCGAATTCCTGCAATGGCGGCAGGGCGACGCTATCATCCTCGCCGAAGCCAATGTGCTGCCGAAGACCGACATGGAATATTTCGGTCGCGACGCCGACCGCATGCACATGATGTTCAACTTCCAGGTCAACCAGCACCTGTTCTATGCGCTGGCATCCGCCGACTCGCGCCCCCTGGCGAAGGCGCTGAAGGCGACCAAGCCGCGGCCGGCGACGGCGCAATGGGGCCTGTTCCTGCGCAATCACGACGAGCTCGATCTCGGACGCCTGACCCAGTCACAGCGCGAAACGGTGTTCAAGGCATTCGGCCCCGACAAGGACATGCAGCTCTACGACCGCGGCATCCGCCGGCGGCTCGCGCCGATGCTGGGCGGCGATCGCAGGCGGCTCGAGCTCGCCTACAGCCTGATGTGCACGTTGCCGGGGACGCCCGTGATCCGCTACGGCGACGAGATCGCGATGGGCGACGATCTCTCGCTGCCCGAGCGCAATTGCGCGCGCACGCCGATGCAATGGTCGACCGAGCCGCATGGCGGCTTCACCAAGAGCGACAAGCCGGCATGCCCGGTCATCGACAAGGGCCCTTACGGCTTTCCGCACGTCAACGTCGCAAAACAGCGGCGCGATCCGAATTCCATGCTGAACTGGACCGAGCGCATCGTCCGCATGCGCAAGGAGGTCCCTGAGGTCGGCTGGGGCGATTTTACCGTCATTGCCGTGCGCGATCCCGCCGTGTTCATCATGCGCTACGACTGGCGCAACAATTCGGTGCTGTTCGTGCACAATCTCGACGAGAAGCCGCGCGAGGTCGCGTTCTCGGCCGGACTGCCCGGCGATGCCGGGAAGCTCCTGATCAACCTGCTCGCGGAGGACCACAGCCACGCCGACAAACGCGGCCAGCATCGCGTCGTGCTGGAGCCGTACGGCTACCGCTGGTACCGGGTCGGCGGGCTGGATTATCTGTTGAAGCGGAGCGACATCGACGACGACGCCGTAGGCCGGAAGAAGCATCCGAGCTAGCTCGAAATGTCGGGTCTGCCCCGCCGCCTCAACAATCGTCATTGCGAGCGCAGCGAAGCAATCCAGAATCTTTCCACGGAAAGACTCTGGATTGCTTCGTCGCAAGGGCTCCTCGCAATGACGAGGAGATAGCGGTGGGCATCCCTTTCGTCGTCGCGCTGCGCTTGTCCGGGACGATAGTTTACGGCGGCGCCACCACCACGCCCTCATTGCCGCGCAGGTTCAGCACGCCTTCGATCTCCTCACCTTCGCGATCCAGGAACGTCGACAGCAGGATGCTGCTGCCGAACCGGATCGCGCTGGTGGTCACCGCGACCGGATCGGGGCCGAGATTGAGCGCCACGATCACGGCCTTGCCGCCGGCCTCGCGGCGGTAGATCAGGAGATCGCCTTGCGCGGCGATCGGATGATAATCGCCTGCGACCAGCGGGGGACAGCTCTTCCGCAAGCCGATCAGGCGCCTGTAGAGGCACAGAATCGAGCGCGCATCAGATTCGAGATTGGCGACATTCTCGCGGATGTGGTCCTCCGGCAGCGGCAACCACGGCCTGACCTCGGAGAAGCCGGCGAAATTCGAGGAATCCCACTGCATCGGCGTGCGGCAGCCGTCGCGGCCAACGCCGATGCCAGGCACGTTCTTCTCGAAGGGATCGCGCACGTCCTCCGGCGCGATCGCAAGCTGGTGCATGCCGATCTCGTCGCCGTAGTAGAGCGTCGGCGTGCCGCGCAGCGTCAGCAGCAGCATCGCCGCGACTCGGGCCTGCTCGGGCCCGACGCGGCTCGCGACGCGGGGGCGATCGTGATTGCCGAGCACCCAATTGGGCCAGGCACCGCGCGGCAGCGCCTTCTCGTAGTCCTCGATGATCTTCTCGATCGAGCGGGCGCTCCAGAAGGTCGAGAGCAGCGCGAAGTTGAACGGCATCTGCGCGCCGGTGAGGTCGTTGCCGTAATAGGCCATGAGCCGGTGCAGCGGCAGATAGATCTCGCCGATCAGGACGCGCGCGCCATAGGAATCGGTGACGCGCCGCATCTCGGCGATGACGTCGTGCACCTCCGGCTGGTCGGTGGAATATTGCGTCAGGATCCTCTCGTTCGGCGGGCGGCCCTCGACGTAATGCGGGTTGGCCGGGTTGTCGCGGAATTCGGCGTCCTTGATCAGGTGCCAGATCACGTCGACGCGAAAGCCGTCGACGCCCTTGTCCAGCCAGAACCGCATCACGTCGCAGATCGCGGCGCGGACGTCGGGATTGCGCCAGTTCAGATCCGGCTGCTGGGCGAGGAAGGCGTGGTAGTAATATTGCCCCGTGGTCTCGTCGAAAGCCCACGCGCTGCCGCCGAATTCGGACAGCCAATTGTTCGGCACGCCGCCGCCTGGCGCCGGATCGCGCCAGATGTACCAATCGCGCTTGGGATTGTCGCGCGAGGACCGGCTTTCGACGAACCAGGGGTGCTGGTCGGAGGTGTGGTTCGGCACGAGGTCGAGGATCAGCTTCAGGCCGTTGTCATGGGCGGCCGCGAGCAATGCATCGAAATCCGCCATGGTGCCGAACAGCGGCTCGATGCCGACATAGTCCGAGATGTCGTAGCCGAAATCCGCCATCGGCGAGGGAAAGATCGGCGACAGCCAGATCGCATCGACGCCGAGCGATTTGACGTAAGGCAGCCGCTTGAGGATGCCGGCGAGATCGCCGACGCCGTCCCCGTTCGAGTCCTGAAACGAGCGCGGATAGATCTGATAGAAGACGCCGTCGCGCCACCAATTCTCGTTGTCGTGAGCCATGCCGAAGACCCCAAAATCTGCCGCCTTGCGCGGGAGAACGCGACAGCAACGCCCCGGTTCAAATTGGCCGGCCAATTGGGACGGCCGTGTGACAGTTGTTCCCCGGCGCGGGGGCGAATCTTTGCTTGGCGGCCCGGCAAAAATCGGCATTGTGAGGCCATGACCGAGCAAAACGACACCAAAGCCAAGGCGGGCGCGATCATCGTTCCCGTGACGCTGTTCGAGCAGAACTGCACCATCATCTGGGACGAGCCTTCCAAGAAGGCCGTGGTGATCGATCCCGGCGGCGACGTGCCGAAGATTCTGGATGCGATCAAGCAAACCGGCGTCACCGTGGAGAAGATCTGGCTGACCCATGGCCATATTGACCACGTCGGCGGCGCGGCCGAGCTGCGCGATGCGCTCAACGTGCCGATCGAGGGGCCGCATGTCGCAGACAAGTTCCTGCTCGACAATGTCGTGGCAAGCGGCGCGCGCTTCGGCATGACCGGAGGACGCGATTTCACGCCGGACCGCTGGCTCGACGAGGGCGACAGCGTGTCGATCGGCGGCTTGCAGTTCGACGTCCTGCATTGTCCGGGTCATTCGCCCGGCAGCGTGGTGTTCTTCAACAACGATCTGCGGTTTGCCCATGTCGGCGACGTCCTGTTCGCCGGCTCGGTCGGACGCACCGACCTGCCCGGCGGCAGTCACGCCACGCTGATCAACTCGATTCTGACGAAACTGCTGCCGCTCGGCGACGACGTCGGCTTCATCTGCGGCCACGGCGCCGGCTCGAGCATCGGCCAGGAGCGGATGACCAATCCGTTCATCACCGGCGAGATGTAGGTGTATCTATTCGGCGGCGTCTGCGAGCGCCGCCGTCTCGCTGAGATTACGCTCGCCCCATTCGCGAATGGCGGCGACGACGGGCACAAAACTCTTGCCCTTGCGTGTGAGGCGATACTCGACCTTGGGCGGGACCTCGCCAAAATCCTTGCGGTCGATCAGGCCGCTCATCGTCAGTGCCTTCAATTCGCGGCTGAGCACGCGCGGGGTGATCTCGGCGCTGCCTGACGCGCCGCGCAGCAGGCCGCTTCTGATCTCGCCGTAGCGGCGCGGGCCGTCCTTGAGATCCCAGACGATGCGCAGCTTGTATTTGCCGCTGATCATCTTCTGAAACGCCGCAACCGGACAGGTGCGCGCGGGGGACGTCTTCGCCATGTCGTTTCCTCCATGTGGAAGATTCTTGTTTTGACGCGTTTTCTTGACGCGAACCGGTATCCACTTCGCTCGAAAACGCTATGCGATGAGGATAGGAGCAACGGCGAAAAAGTCCATACTATCAATTTTGTCCGTACTTGCAGGATCGTATCGAGCGCGCAGATGATGACGCACACGAAGCAAGGAGCGTCACATGAAGCACTTCATGATCAGATACCAGTTCAGGAACGGCACGACGGAGGAATGGCACCGGGAGATCGGCCGCTTCATCAGGGCGATCGACGCCGATGCGGAGCTGAAGGGGAGGATCGGCTATCGCTGCCTGAAGCATCGCGACGACGGCAGCTATCTCCACTTCGCCAGCGTCGCCGACGATGCCGCGCAAAAGACGCTGCAATCGCGCGACTTCTTCAAGCACTATCAGGAGATGACGCGGAAGGTCTCGGGCGGCGAGGTGACGGTGACGCCGATCGAGGTGATCGATCAGACGGGGTAGCTTTGTCGCGGAGCTGAAACGACGGCGGGGCTACTTCATCAGCCCCGCGGCCGTGAGCGCGCGCGTGATGATCTGGCCGAGGTCGAAGCCGCGCGCCTTCTCGCGCGGCGGTTTGGCCGGCTCCGCGGCGACCGCGGCGCGGATCGAGCGGGCGAGATGCGGTGCGGGCGAGAGCGCCGGTTTTGCGGCAGGCTTCGTGGCGGACTTCACGACAGGCTTGGCGTCCGCCTTCGTCGTCGCAGCGTCCGCAATCCAGCCGGTGAGGCCGAAGAACTTCGCGATGTGGTAGGACGAGGAGATGCCTGCCTCGATCAGGAAGGCGCCTTCGATGCCGTAGCGCCGATCGTTGTCGGCGAGCCCGAGCGGCGTGCCGTGCGCCATGTCGGTGATGGCATAGGACTCGACCAGCGTCTCGCCGTCCTTGTCCCACCAGGCCTGGCGCGGATAGCCGTCGACATTGGTCTCCGCCATCGGCACGTCGGGAAGGCCATGCAGGTCGAGCCATTGCTTAACGATCTCGTTGGCATTGCCGGGATTGACGGTGCGGTCGGCGCTGCCGTGCCACACCGAGACCCTCGGCCAGGGCCCGCGATGATCGGAGGCGCTGCGCACGAGATCGCCGAGCTCGCGTGCGGGACGCGCCGGGGAATGAAACATGCCGTCGAGCGCCTCGCGCAGATTGGAGGCGATGCCGTAAGGCAGCCCGGCAATGATCGCGCCGGCCGCGAAGATCTCCGGATAGGTCGCGAGCATCACCGAGGTCATGCCGCCGCCCGCCGACAGGCCGGTGATGAAGACGCGCCCGGGATCGATGCGATGGGTCTTCACCATGTGCGCGATCATGGCGCGGATCGAACGCGGCTCGCCAGAGTCCCGCGCGGTGTCCTCGGGATTGAACCAGTTGAAGCAGGTGTTGGCATTGTTGCTGCGCTGCTGCTCGGGCATCAACAGCGCAAAGCCGTAATGCTGCGCGAGCGTCGACCAGCCCGCGCCGAGGTCGTAAGCGGCCGCGGTCTGCCCGCAGCCATGCAGCACGACGACCAGCGCGCGCGGCCGCTGCAATTGCGCCGGCACGAACGCGAACATGCGCAAGGCGCCGGGATTGTCGCCGAAGTCCGTGACCTCCTGCAGCGGGCTGAATCCATCTGCACCGCGGCCGGGCTCGGGCAAGCGCAGTCCGTCCAGGCGGGGCAGACGTCTCAAGAGGTCGATATTTCTGGCTAAGGACACGGCAATTTCCTGGTGGGCGACGTTTAACGTCGAGCTCAACCAGATAGTTGCTGCGACGCAAAATAAAAAGACCGTGCGCTGTCAATCTCGATGAATTCGCAGGAAATCCGCAGGAATCCGCACTATTAACCGCAATGCCTCGATCTCGTGCCGATGCGCGGCGCATCCGCGCCGGAAATGCGGCGCCGATTATGACGAATGTCACAAACAGCGCGAGCGAGGCGAGGCATTCTGCGCGTGCTGATTGTGAAGCGTTCGACACCCAGGTGTCGAACGCGAATGAACGGACCGGCCCAATCGTGCAGCCGTGTCGTTATCGTGACGAAGCGCGACGCGGGCGAGGAATACGCAACATCTGCTCGCAACGACGCATGCCTGCATTCCACCGCGCGGGACATCGCATGATTGCGTTCGTGCCGTCAGGCACGTAGCCTGACACGGCCAACAAACAGAAAATTCAGCCGGAGAGAACGCCATGGCGCGCCTGAAGTTCGGAGCCTTTCTTGCCCCGCATCACCCGATCGGGGAGCATCCGATGCTGCAGTTCCGGCGCGATCTCGACCTGGTCGAGCAGCTGGATGCGCTCGGCTATGACGAGTTCTGGTGCGGTGAGCATCATTCCTCGGGCTGGGAGATGATCGCCTCGCCCGAGATGTTCCTGGCCGCGGCCGGCGAGCGCACCAAGCGCATCAAACTCGGCACCGGCGTGGTGTCGCTGCCCTATCATCATCCCTTCAACGTTGCGCAGCGCATGGTGCAGCTCGACCATATGACCGGCGGCCGCGCCATCTTCGGCTCCGGACCGGGCGCGCTCGCCTCCGATGCGCACACGCTCGGCATCGATCCGATGACGCAGCGCGACCGCCAGGACGAGGCAATCGGCATCATCCGCCGCCTCTTCAACGGCGAGCGCGTCACCGCCAGAAGCGACTGGTTCACCATGAACGACGCCGCGCTGCAGATCCTGCCCTTGCAGGAGGAGATGCCGTTCGTGGTGGCTTCGCAGATCTCGCCCTCCGGCATGACGCTGGCCGGCAAATACGGCATCGGCATCATCTCGCTGGGCTCGATGACGACGCAGGGCCTGATGTCGCTGCAGCAGCAATGGCAGTTCGCCGAGGATGCCGCCAAGAAGCACGGCACCACGGTGCGCCGCGCCGACTGGCGCGTGCTGCTGACCTGGCACATCGCCGAAACGCGTGAACAGGCCCGCCGTGAGGCAGGCGCCGGGCTGATGCGCTGGCACAACGAGTATAATGTCGGCACGCTGCAGCGGCCTGGCCTCACCGCGTTCTCATCGCCCGACGAGGCCGTCGACAAAACCGCCTTCGTCGAGGGGGCCGCGTCCACGATCGGCACGCCCGACGATCTCGTCAAGACCATCAAGAACGTGATGCAGGTCTCCGGCGGCGTCGGCGCCATCATCGGCTTCGTGCACGACTGGGCCAATCCGGAAAATACGCGGCGGAGCTGGGACATGGTGGCGCGCTACGTCGTGCCGGAGATCAACGGCTATATCGACGGGCTGCGCAGGTCGCAAAAATTCGTGATCGAGAACCGTGCGATCTTCGAGCGTGCGGGCCAGGCCGTGATGGCCAAGATCATGGAGAACGAGAAGGCCGCCGAGGCGCTGAAGGTGACCGGCCCCGGCCGCGTCGCCATCCCCGCCGTCAACGCGCCGGATCTGCAGAAGGAAGCGGCGAAGCGGTAGGGCGCGAAGCCAATCTCCATCGTCGTCCCGGACAAGCGCGCCCCAAGCGCGCGCAGATCCGGGACCCATACCCACAGGGAGGAGTTTGGCGGAGACTCGGAGTGGGAGCTTCGCGCACAACTGCTTCCTGTGGTTATGGATCCCCGCCCCCGTGCGCAATTGCGCACTAGGCGGGGATGACGATCTCCGCTGTGATAACCTGCACGGCCCCCGCCGAGCCATCGTTCCAGTATCGTGCTATGCTCGCCAGGCCCGCAACCGGAGCAATCGTCATGTCGATGCAGAATGTGGCCGCCCCTGCGCTTCCGTTCACGCCGCCCAGGCGCAACGAGCTGACCCACATTCCCGGTGACGAAGGCTGGCCGATCATCGGCAAGACCTTTCAGGTGCTCGCCGATCCCAAGGGCCATATCGAAGCGAACGGCGCCAGATACGGCCTGGTCTACCGCACGCATTTTTTCGGCGAGACCAATGTCGTGCTGCTCGGGCCCGAGGCCAACGAGCTCGTGCTGTTCGACCAGCAGAAGCTGTTCTCCTCGACCCATGGCTGGGACAAGGTGCTGGGGCTGTTGTTTCCGCGTGGATTGATGCTACTGGATTTCGAGGAGCATCGCCTGCATCGCAAGGCGCTCTCGGTCGCGTTCAAGTCCGGGCCGATGAAGTCCTATCTCGGCGATCTCGACCGCGGCATTTCCGCGCGCGTCGCGCAGTGGAAGGCGAAGGCGGGCGAGATGCAGCTGTATCCGGCGATGAAGCAGCTCACGCTCGATCTCGCCGCGGCCTCGTTCCTCGGCGCCGATATCGGGCCCGAGGTCGACGAGATCAACCGCGCCTTCATCGACATGGTGGCCGCCGCCGTCACCCCGGTCCGCCGCCCCCTGCCCGGCACCCAGATGGCGCGAGGCGTGAAGGGACGCAAGCGCATCATCGCCTATTTCCGCGAGCAGATTCCGCTGCGGCGCGGCAATCATGGTGGCGACGATCTGTTCTCGCAGCTCTGCCGCGCCACCC
Source organism: Bradyrhizobium agreste (assembly GCF_016031625.1). GTDB lineage: Bacteria > Pseudomonadota > Alphaproteobacteria > Rhizobiales > Xanthobacteraceae > Bradyrhizobium > Bradyrhizobium agreste. The sequence goes on from NZ_JACCHP010000021.1 coordinate 103,350, forward strand.
ATGAGGACGGCGCGCTGCTGTCGGACCAGGACATCATCGACCATATGAGCTTCCTGATGATGGCCGCGCACGACACGCTGACCTCGTCGCTGACCTCCTTCATCGGCGAGCTCGCCGCCAATCCGGACTGGCAGGATCGCTTGCGCGCCGAGGTGCTCGCGCTCGGCCTCGCCTCCGGCGCGCCGACCAGCTTCGACGCTCTCGAGAAGATGCCGCTGACCGAGATGGCGTTCAAGGAAGCGCTGCGGCTCAAGCCGCCGGTGCCGTCGATGCCGCGCCGCGCGATGCGCGATTTCAGCTTCAAGGGTTTTGCCATCCCCGCCGGCACCGCGGTCGGCATCAATCCGCTCTATACCCACCACATGAAGGAGATCTGGCCGGAGCCGGACCGCTTCGATCCCCTGCGCTTCACCGAGGACGCGCAGCGCGGCCGCCACCGCTTCGCCTTCGTGCCGTTCGGCGGCGGCGCGCATATGTGCCTCGGCCTGCACTTCGCCTACATGCAGGCGAAATGCTTCGCGCGGCATTTCCTGGAGAACATCGAGGTGTCGCTCGCGCCGGGCTACAAGCCGGACTGGCAGATGTGGCCGATCCCGAAGCCGCGGGACGGATTGCGGGTGCGAGTGAGGGCGGTTTAGCGCTGAGCTCTCGTGTCCCGGACGCGCGAAGCGCGAGCCGGGACCCAGAATCTTACCACACGTGCTGCTTGGAGAGATGGGCCCCGGCTCTGCAGCGCGTCGCCGAAGGGGCGCCGCGCTGCGTCCGGGGCACGAGACCTGCTCCTACGCCCCCTGGTCGAACGCCTTGCGCAAGGCCACATAACCCTGCTGCTGCTGGCTCCAGTTGCGGCCGCCGGTCATGGCGCCGTCGACGACGAGGTCGTGGCCGTTGACGAAGCTGGATTCGTCGCTGGCCAGGAACACTGCGGCATGGGCGATGTCTTCGGGGAGGCCGGCGCGCGGAATCGGCTGCGCGGTCTTGTAGACCTCGCGCATCACCGCCGGCGTCTTCTCGGCGGCATCGGTCGAGAGCCCCAGCGCCTTGCCGAAGATGCCGGTCGCGATCGCGCCGGGCGAGATCGAATTGACGCGGACGTTGGATTCGCCGAGCTCCATGGCCACGCATTTGGTGAGGTGGATCACCGCCGCCTTGGCCGCGCTATAGACCATCGACGACGAGAAGCCGGCGAGGCGGCCGGCAATGCTGCCATTGTTGATGATGCTGCCCCCGCCCTGCTTCTTCATGTAGGGCGCGGCGTGCTTCATGCCGAGCATGACGCTGCGCACCAGCGTCGCCATCGCCGCATCGAACCGCTCGACCTCGAGGCTCTCGATGCCGCCGGTCTGTGCCGGCCCGCCGGCGTTGTTGAACAGGCAATCGATCCTGCCGAACTTGTCGACCGCGAGCGCGATCAGCGCCTGCATCTGCGCTTCGACGGTGACGTCGGTCTGCTGGAAGACGCAACTATCCCCGAGCTGCTTCGCCAGCGCCTCGCCTTCCGGTACGCGCCGGCCTGCAATCACAATTTTGGCACCTTCGGCAACGAAGACTTCCGCAGTGCGCAATCCGATGCCGCTCGTCGCCCCCGTGATCACCGCAACCTTGCCGTCCAGCCTGCCCATGGAATGTTCCTGTTTTCGAGTGATTTGATGCCAAATGGCGAATGCCGGCCGCCGCCGTCGCCGCAGCGGTCACTATTCCTGCCCGCTTCCGACAAGGCAAGCTATGCTTCTACTGGCGGCATGCGTAACATCCTCGCGGGCCGCTCGTTCGTCGAGCGCCTATCGCAACCGGGCAGCGCATGAGGAAGCTGATCGAGGAGTTCCGCAAGGGCTGGCAGGGTGCAGCGCCGCCCCCGCTCGGTCTGAGCATCGGCTTTGCGGTGGTCTGCCTGCTGCTCTCGACCCTGGTCCGCTGGGGCCTCGCTCAGGTTCGTCCCGACATCTATTTCACGCCGTACTTCCCGGCCGTGTTCTTTGCGGCGGCCCTGGGCGGGTTCCGCATCGGCATCGTGACAGCGCTCGTCGGCGGCATGCTCGGCGTCGTCCTGAATTTCGGCGATGCTTTTGCCGATCGCGCGCGGTTTGTCCTGCTGGCGCTTTACTGGGCCGTGTGCGCGATCACCATCTGGGGTGTCGAGCACTATCGCACCATGCTGGCCGAGCAGCGCCGAATTTCCAGACGCCTGATCGAGGAAGAAGATTATCGCAAGCTGCTGGTTGAGGAGCTCCAGCATCGGCTGAAGAACAAGCTGTCGACGGTGCACGCCGTGGTGCACCAGGTGTTGCACGACCAGCCGCAGGTCTGGGCGCGGGTCGATCCGCGGCTGCGCTCGCTGGCCGCAACCGATGATTTGATTTCGCGGATCGACAAGGCCGGCTGCGACATCCGCGACCTGCTAATCTCAGAGCTCGGGCCTTACGGCCATGTCCGCTTCACGCTCAACGGCGAGCGACTGTTCCTGCCGGCCAAGCTCGCGGTCACGCTGTCATTGATGTTTCACGAGCTTGCCACCAATGCAGGCAAGTACGGCGCATTCTCCGCGCCGCGCGGTCTGTTGCAGGTGTCATGGACCATCACCGACGACCGCCTGACGATCACCTGGGACGAAACCGAAGGACCGAGCGTCGACAAGGTGTCAGAGCCCGGCTTCGGCACCCAGCTCTTGAAATCGGCACTGTCGGCTTTCGACGGCAAAACCGAGATCTCGTATCTGAAAACCGGGCTGCATTGCATCATGCAGTGTCGAATTCCACGAAGCGACGAGCGGTAAGGCTCAAGTGTCGCAACGTGGAAGGTGCGCTCCCTCCCCCGCTTGCGGGCAGGGCAATCGCATTTGAATATTGCAGAAGTCGTCATGCCCGGGCTTGTCCCGGGCATCCACGTTCTTTGTGCCGCGTGAAAGGCGTGGATGGCCGGGACAAGCCCGGCCATGACGCTGTGGAGACAGTCGGTGCCCATAGCCACGTCTCATCCTGCGTCAGACTCAAAAGCACTCTGATCGCAGTTTTTCATGCGGCGTTGACGCTCCGTTAATGACGATCGCCCGCGCGCGTCGGATCGCCGCAAGTTTTCTCCAAAACACCCCCGTATTTCGCCCGACCCCTTAACCAAGCTTAAGAGGGAACCGCGCAAGATCGCGCCCATTGCAAAGGCGCGCTGAAACAACAAGATTCATGACTTCTATGAACGACAATCAATATTCCGGCGCGACTGAAGCCGAGCTCGGTTTTCTCAAGGAAATCGTTAGAATGCTGCCGGCCGGCCTCACCGTGCAGGACGCGCATGGCGAGCTGCTGCTGGTCAACGATGCCGCCGCCGCGCAGCTCGGCCTGGATGGCAGCCGTCCTTCACCCGATCTGACGCCGCGGCGCGAAGCCTGCCGCCAGGCCCTGAGCGACGGGCAGCCGGTCGTGACCGAGGAAGCGCTTCACGTCGGCGCTGCGCGAAAGGTGCTGCTCACGACCCATCGCCCCGTTCGTCTCGACGGACGCGAGCTTCTGATCTCGGCATCCTCAGACATCACCGAGCAGAAGAATTTCGAGGACCAGCTGTTCCGCTCGGCCTATTTCGACGAGCTGACCGGGCTGCCCTCGCGCCGCGTGATCGAGCACCGCGCCAATGCCCTGCTCGCGCGCGACCGCGGCGGCGAACGCTTTGCGCTGGCCTTTCTCGACGTCGACAATTTCAAGCACATCAACGACTATTACGGCCACGCCGTGGGCGACGCGCTGCTGGTCGAGCTGTCGAAGCGGCTCGGACGGGACTTGCGCGATTCCGACATGCTCTCGCGCATATCCGGCGACGAATTCCTGCTGCTGCTGTCACCGATCCAGAGCCAGGAGGAAGTCGCCGAATTCATGCAATCGACGCTGGAGCGGCTGACCGCGCCGTTCTTCATCGACCATTCGGAAGTGTTCGCCTCGACTTCGGTCGGCATCAGCCTCTATCCCGACCATGGACGCAGCTTCGAGACGCTGCGGCAGAATGCGGACATCGCCATGTACCGCATCAAGAACAACGGCAAGGGACTTGCCGCCTTCTTCGATGCCAGCATGGAGCGCGAGGCACAGGCGCGGATGAAGGTCGAGCAGTCGCTGCGGCTCGCCATCCTGGAAAAGCGCTTCTGCTGCGCCTTCCAGTCCAAGGTCGACATCCGCACCCAGGCGGTGAAGGGCATCGAGGCCTTGGTGCGCCTGCGCGACGACGAGGGCGTGATCCAGGCGCCCGGCTCGTTCATCAATCTTGCCGGCGAGCTCGGTCTGATCGACGAGCTGACCCATCTCGTGCTCACCGAGATCGTCAAGTCGATCGACCTGATCAACGACACGTTCGGCCCGGAAGCGACCATCAGCATCAACGTCGCCGCCAGGCAGGCCGGCAATCCCGAATTCATGCGCAGCTTTGCGCAGGCGCTGGAGCAGACCGGCTTTCCGCAGCGGTTCATGATCGAGGTGACGGAAGATGCTTTCGTCGCGAAGAATCATTTTCAGGCCGAGATTCTGCCCATGTTCCGCAAGCTCGGCGTCGGCATCTCCATCGACGATTTCGGCACCGGCTATTCCTCGCTCTCGGCGCTGGCCGACATCACCGCCGACGAGATCAAGATCGACCGCTCCTTCATTACCGACATCCATAAGCGCCCGCGCAGCCAGGGCATCCTGCGCGCGATCGAATCCTTAGGCGAGGCGCTCGGCATCACGGTGATCGCCGAAGGCCTCGAATCCTACGAGGAGCTGGCCTATCTGCAGGCCGCCACCAAGATCCGCTACGCCCAGGGCTATTACTTCTCCCGGCCGATCTTCCTGGAGGAGCTGAAGCTCGCAACGCCCGCCTCGAGCGAGGCGCGGGTCAGCGTGGCAACCCGCCCGGCGCAACAGAACCGCCAGGGCTATTCGCGGGCGAGCGGGTACCGGCGGTAGGGGCGAAGGCGCCGCTCCAATCTCAATGTCGTCCCGGGGCGCGCAAAGCGCGAGCTATGATGCGCAATTGCGCATCTGAGGACCCATAACCACAGGGCGCAGTTGCTGAGCGACGCTCCCACTCCGAGTCTTCGCCAAATTGCTCCCTGGGGGTATGGGTCCCGGGTTCGCTTCGCGCGCCGGGACGATAGCAACTGCTGAGCTGGCTTCAGCCCCATTTCCCCCTTTGAAATCGCTGCACTTTTGCTAATACACAGGGAGACCTCCCCGAGGTATCTCATGCCTGCCGCCTCCTCCTCGATCAGCGATCCCGCCTATCTCCGTGCGCGCGCGATGGAGACGCTGTTCGAGCGGCTGGAGAAGCTCTGCGAGGGCGCGATTGCGATCGATCGCGGCGGGCGCGTCGTCTACGTCAACGAGAAATATCTTGCAGCCCTCGGCCTCGACCATGCCAGCGAGGCGATCGGCCGGCCGATCGAGGAGGTCATCCCGAACAGCCTGATGCGGAAGGTGGCCGAGACCGGCGAGCCGATCCTGCTCGACATCATGGAGCTCGGCGGCGAGCAGCTCGTCGTCACCCGCATGCCGATCGAGGACGAGAACGGGATGGTGATCGGCGCGATCGGCTTCGTGCTCTATGATCATCTCGAAAGTCTGAAACCCCTGCTCGCCCGTGTCGCCCAGCTCGAGAGCGATCTGCGGCTGGCGCGGCGGCAATTGTCCAACGCCCGCGCGGCGCGCTTCACCTTCGCCGATTTCGTCGGCACGACGCCTGCCATCGCGCGGGCCAAGGAGCTCGCACGCCGCGCCGCGCGGCAGAGCGTCACGGTCCTGCTCACCGGCGAGACCGGGACGGGAAAGGAGATGCTGGCGCAGGCGATCCACAACGCCTCCGCGCGCGCCGAGAAGCCGTTCGTCAGCGTCAACGTCGCCGCCATCCCCGAGACGCTGATCGAGTCGGAGTTCTTCGGCACCGCGCCGGGCGCCTATACCGGCGCCGACCGCCGGGGACGCGAGGGCAAATTCCGCATTGCCGACGGCGGCACGCTGTTCCTCGACGAGATCGGCGAGATGCCGCTGCAATTGCAGGCCAAGCTGCTGCGCGTGCTGCAGGAGCGCGAGATCGAGCCGCTCGGCTCGGACAAGATCACCAGGGTCGACGTGCGCGTCATCGCCGCGACCAATGTCGACCTGCGCAAGCGCGTCAGCGACGGCGCATTTCGCGCCGATCTCTACTACCGCCTCAACGTGCTCTCGGTCGACCTGCCGCCGCTGCGTCAGTGCCTCGACGATCTCCCCGACATCTGCGCCCGGTTGCTCGACGACATCAGCGCGTCGGGCGATTACGTCAAGGCGAAGATCACGCCGAGCGCGCTCGCCGCGCTCGCCCGTTATGATTGGCCGGGCAATGTTCGCGAGCTCCGCAATATCCTCGAGCGTGCGCTGATCCTCAGCGATTCCGGGCGGCTGACCGGCGAGGATTTCGCCCGCATCCTCCCTATCGGCACCGAAGTCAGGCTTGCACCGCCCGAGCGCCCGGCCGGAATGGTGGTGCCCTATGCCGAAGCCGAGGCCGAGTTCGAGAAGCACACGCTCGAACAGGCGCTCGCCGCCAGCAACGGCCAGATCACCGAGGCCGCCAGGATGCTGCAGATCTCGCGCGCGACCTTCTACAAGAAGCTCGCCAAGTTCGGCCTCGCCTCGGGACCCGCCTCCGTCTGAGTTTCGAGACTGATAATGTTCGGAGTCTCGGATTCCGGACACACGGCCTGGCCGCGCTTTGCCGATGCCGTGGCTGAATCTGCTGGGTTTTCAGCCATTTTGCGCAAGCCTGTGGCATCTGGCGCGGAGCTTGCTCTTCGCTTTGCACAATGACGCATGCTGCACATGCGCATTCTCAAACCAGGGAGGACGCAAGATGAGTGATGCGATCTCGGTCCATCAGCTGCAGACGAGACAGCCCTCGCACGTCACGGTCGCCACAGCGAGCCTGATCGGCACGGCGATCGAGTGGTACGACTTCTTCCTCTACGGCACCGCCGCCGCGCTGATCTTCAACAAGCTGTTCTTTCCGACCTTCGACCCCATGATGGGAACGCTGCTGGCCTTCGCAACCTACGCGCTCGGCTTCGTCGCGCGGCCGCTCGGCGGCGTCGTGTTCGGGCATTACGGCGACAAGATCGGCCGCAAGACCATGCTCTATCTGACGCTGCTGATCATGGGCGCGGCGACCGCGGCGATCGGCTTCCTGCCGACCTACGAGACCGCCGGCATCTGGGCTGCGATCCTGCTCGTAACCTGCCGCCTGATCCAGGGCTTCGGCTTAGGGGGCGAATGGGGCGGCGCGGTGCTGATGGCGTTCGAGCATGCACCCGCGGACAAGAAGGGTTTCTACGGCAGCTGGCCGCAACTCGGCGCCCCGCTCGGCCTCGTGCTCGGCACGCTGGTGTTCTCCGTGGTGTCGGCGGTGCTGACCGACGCGCAGCTCTACGCCTGGGGCTGGCGCATCCCGTTCCTGTTCTCGATCGCGCTGGTGCTGGTCGGGCTATGGATCCGCTTCACCATCGCGGAATCGCCGGAGTTCCAGAAGGTCAAGGATACCAAGCAGGAGGTGAAGATGCCGATCCTCGAGGCGATCAGGATGTACCCGAAGAACATCCTGCTCGCGATGGGCGCGCGCTTCGCCGAGAACGGCTTCTTCTACATCTACGCGACCTTCGTGCTCGCCTATGCCACGCAATCGCTCGGCATGAACAAGCAGGACATGCTTAACGGCGTCTTGATCGGCGCGGCGATCGAGACCTTCACCATCCCCGCCTTCGGCGCGCTCTCCGACCGGCTCGGGCGGCGGCCGATCTACATCTTCGGCGCGGTATTCTCGGCGCTAATGTCGTTCCCGCTGTTCATGCTGCTCGCGACCAAGAACCCGCAATACGCCTGGATCGCGATCGTGCTCGGCCTTGCCGTCGGCCATGCCGCGATGTACGGGCCGCAGGCGAGCTTCCTGTCGGAGCTGTTCGGCACCAAGGTGCGCTATAGCGGCGTCTCGCTCGGCTACAACCTCGCCTCGATCTTCGCGGGGGCGCTGTCGCCGCTGATCGCGACGGGATTGATGACGGCCTATGCGCCGGCGACCTGGCCGATCTCGCTCTATATGATCGCGCTGGCGCTGATCACCGTCGTCTCGGTCTATTTCGCCACCGAAACGCGCAAGATAATGTAGTCCTGATGCCCCTTGTCGCGGGGCGCGACCTATTCCAGGCCTGCTCCCCGCGATAAGATCAACGACAACAACGGCATGCGGTCGAGGGAACGGGAGGAACGCCGTGAGCCATCATCCAGCTCTGCCTTACTTGCGCAACTCCGAGAAGGGCAAGGTCGTCTCGGCGAATGAAGCCGTCATGCTGATTCGCGACGGCGACACGGTGGCGACCGGCGGCTTCGTCGGCATCGGCTTTGCCGAGGAGATCGCGATCGCGCTGGAGGAGCTGTATCTCTCCCACGAGGGCGATGCGCCCTACACCCAAGGCAAGCCGCGCAATCTGACGCTGGTCTATGCGGCCGGCCAGGGCGACGGCAAGCAGCGCGGCCTCAATCATTTCGGACATGAAGGCCTGGTGCGGCGCGTGATCGGCGGGCATTGGGGCCTTGCGCCGAAACTGCAGCAGCTCGCGATCGCGAACCAGATCGAGGCCTATAACCTGCCGCAGGGCGTCATCACGCACCTGTTCCGCGACATCGCCGCGCACCGACCTGGCCATATCACCCGCGTCGGCATGGGCACCTTCGTCGACCCCCGGCACGGCGGCGGCAAGCTGAACGCCCGCACCACCGAGGATATGGTGGAGCTGATCACGCTGCGCGGCGAGGAGTGTCTGCTTTACAAGACCTTCCCGATCGATGTCGGGATCATCCGCGCCACCACCGGCGATCCCGACGGCAATCTCACCATGGAGAAGGAGGCCCTGACGCTGGAGGCGCTCGCCATCGCCATGGCCGCGCATAATTCCGGCGGCATCGTCATCGCCCAGGTCGAGCGCGTCGCCGAGGCCGGCAGCCTCAATCCGCGCCAGGTCAAGATTCCCGGCATCCTCGTCGACTGCGTCGTGGTGTCGAGGCCCGAGAACCACTGGCAGACGTTCGGCACGCAATACAATCCGGCGTTCTCGAGCGAGATCCGCGTCCGCGCCGCCTCCCTGCCGGTGATGCCGATCAGCGAGCGCAAGATCATCGCCCGGCGCGCCGCGCTGGAACTGAAGGCCAACAGCGTCGTCAATCTCGGCATCGGCATGCCGGAAGGAATCGCCTCGGTTGCCAACGAAGAGCGCATCATCGATCTCATCACGCTGACGGCGGAGCCCGGCGTGATCGGCGGCATCCCCGCGAGCGGCATCGATTTCGGGGCGGCGATCAACACGCAGGCGGTGATCGACCAGCCCTATCAGTTCGACTTCTACGACGGCGGCGGCCTCGATGCCGCCTTCCTCGGCCTCGCCCAGGTCGATCGCGCCGGCAACCTCAACGTCAGCAAGTTCGGACCGAAGCTTGCCGGGGCCGGCGGCTTCATCAACATCAGCCAGAATGCCAAGGAAGTCGTCTTCGTCGGCACCTTCGGCGCCGGCAAGCAGCGCATCGCGGTGAAGGACGGCAAGCTCGCCATTCTCGACGAGGCCAAGTCGCGCAAGTTCGTCGATCGCGTCGAGCACGTCACCTTCAGCGGCCCGTTTGCCGCCGCGCGCAAGCAGCGCACCCTTTACGTCACCGAGCGCTGCGTGTTCGAGCTCCGCCCGGGCGGGCTCGAGCTCATCGAGGTCGCGCCCGGCATCGACATCGAGCGCGCCATCCTGCGCCTGATGGACTTCAAGCCGATGATCCCGCGCGATCCCGCCCTGATGGATGCGCGCATCTTCGGCGACGGGCTGATGGAGCTGCGCGAGCGCCTGCTCACTATTCCGCTCGACCAGCGCTTCACGCTGGACGAGCAGCAGAACCTGTTCTTCGTCAATCTCGAGCGCTATCCGCTGCGCAGCAAGGCGGAGATCGACACCATCGCTGCCATCGTCGAGGCCCGCCTGGCGCCGCTCGGACGCCGGGTCTACGCCATCGTCAATTATGACAATTTTTCCATCCTGCCGGAGCTGATGGACGATTATTCGGCGATGGTGCGCAGCCTCGTCGACCGCTTCTATTCCGGCGTGTCGCGCTACACCACGTCGGGCTTCCTGCGCATCAAGCTCGGCGAAGCCCTGGAGAAGCGCGGCGTCGCGCCGCACATCTTCGAAAGCGCGGAGGAGGCCCAGTCGGACTGGCGCCAGGTCGAGGCCGGCGCGGCGCACGCAGCGAGCCAGGCTCAAAAATGATACATGCTCACGCGCAAGCGCACTCCGCCGGAAGGTTTAATTGCAATGTTCGTAACGTTGTGCAAATCGCTGTTGGCAGAAACTTTTAGATCAGGAGGGACCATCGTGCGTCGATCACTCATTATAACAACAACCATCCTTGCGCTCGGTGCGGGCACCTCCGCGCTCGCCGACGATCTCAAGATCGCGCTGATCCACGGCAAGACCGGTCCGCTCGAAGCCTACGCCAAGCAGACCGAGACCGGACTGAAGATGGGCTTCGAGTACGCCACCAAGGGCAGCATGACGCTCGACGGCCGCAAGATCGTCATCATCACCAAGGACGACCAGGGCAAGCCGGACCTGGCCAAGGCGGCGCTCTCGGAGGCCTATCAGGACGACAAGGCCGACATCGCGATCGGCACGACGTCCTCGGCCGCGGCGCTCGCCATCCTTCCCGTTGCCGAGGAAAACAAGAAGATCCTGATCGTCGAGCCCGCGGTCGCGGACCAGATTACCGGCGAGAAGTGGAATCGCTACATCTTCCGCACCGCGCGCAACTCCTCGCAGGACGCGATCTCCAACGCGGTCGCGATCGGCAAGCAGGGCGTCACCGTGGCGACGCTGGCGCAGGACTACGCCTTCGGCCGCGACGGCGTCGCCGCCTTCAAGGAGGCTCTCGCCAAGACCGGCGCGACGCTCGCGGCGGAAGAATATGCCCCGACCTCGACCACCGACTTCACTGCGGTCGGCCAGCGCCTGTTCGATGCGCTGAAGGACAAGCCGGGCCGCAAGGTGATCTGGGTGATCTGGGCCGGCGCCGGCAATCCGCTGGCCAAGCTCCAGGACATGGATCCGAAGCGCTACGGCATCGAGCTGTCCACCGGCGGCAATATCCTGCCGGCGCTCGCGGCCTACAAGGGTTTGCCCGGCATGGAAGGCGCGACCTATTACTTCTACGAGATCCCGAAGAACCCGGTGAACGACTGGCTGGTCGCCGAGCACCAGAAGCGCTTCAACGCGCCGCCGGACTTCTTCACCGCGGGCGGCTTTGCCGCCGCGATGTCCGTCGTCGCCGCCGTCACCAAGGCGAAATCGACCGACACCGAGAAGCTGATCAGTGCGATGGAGGGCCTGGAGTTCGATACGCCGAAGGGCAAGATGGTGTTCCGCAAAGAGGACCATCAGGCGCTGCAGAGCATGTATCACTTCAAGGTCAAGGTCGATCCGAACGTCGCCTGGGCCGTGCTCGAGCCGGTGCGCGAGCTGAAGATCGAGGACATGGACGTTCCCGTCCGCAACAAGCGGTGAGTTGGTCACCTCTCCCATAGGGAGAGGTCGGCGCGAAGCGCCGGGTGAGGGGTACCGCCCTCTCGTGGGACCCGAGCCCCCTCACCCGATTTGCTGCGCAAATCGACCTCTCCCCTTCGGGGAGAGGTGTATCACCCCGCCGAGACACCTTACGAACATGCCGCTCACCCTCGAAACCCGCGACCTCACCATCCGCTTCGGCGGCCACGTCGCGGTCAACAATGTCTCCTGCACGTTTCGCCCGGGCGAGCTCACCGCCATCGTCGGGCCGAACGGCGCCGGCAAGACTACTTATTTCAATCTGATCTCGGGCCAACTCCGGGCATCTGGCGGCAGCATCCTGTTCGACGGCGCCGACATCACCGAGCATTCCGCACCGATGCGGACCCGCGCGGGTCTCGGACGCGCGTTCCAGCTCACCAATCTGTTTCCGAATCTCACCGTGGAAGAGAATGTCCGCCTGGCGGTGCAGGCGGCGAATGGCACGCATTACGACATGCTGCGGCCCTGGATGGTGCGCCGCGACCTGATCGCGCGCGCCGACGCCATTCTCGACCAGGTCGCGCTCGGCAATCGCCGCGGCGTCACTGCTACCGCGCTGTCGCATGGCGATCAGCGCAAGCTCGAAGTGGCGCTGATGATCGCGCTGGAGCCAAAGGTGTTCATGTTCGACGAGCCGACCGCCGGCATGAGCATCGACGAGGTGCCTGTTGTCCTCAACCTGATCGCGCAGCTCAAGCAGGACAGGAGCAAGATCATCCTCTTGGTCGAGCACAAGATGGACGTGGTGCGCTCGCTCGCGGACCGCATCATCGTGCTGCATAACGGGCAGCTGGTAGCGGACGGCGTGCCTGCCGAGGTGATCGCCTCGCCGATCGTACAGGAAGCCTATCTCGGCGTTGCGCCCAAGAATGCTGCAGCGACCGCCGCAGGGAGCGCAGCATGACCGATCTCCTCGAGCTCTCCGGCGTGCACACCCATATCGGCCGCTATCACATCCTGCAGGGCATCGATCTCGCCGTCCCCCAAGGACAGGTCACGATGCTGCTCGGCCGCAACGGCGCCGGCAAGACCACGACACTGCGCACCATCATGGGGCTGTGGCAGGCCTCGAGGGGCGAGATCACGCTGGCAGGGGAGCGCATCGAGAGCCTTGCGACGCCCGACATCGCGCGGCGCGGCGTCGGCTACGTGCCGGAGAGCATGGCGGTGTTCTCCGACCTCACGGTCAAGGAGAACCTGGTGCTGGCGGCGCGCGACGCGCCGCTCGACGACAAGCAGCTGGATTGGATCTTCGGTTTCTTCCCGGCGCTGCGCCGCTTCTGGCTGTCGCGCGCGGGAAGCCTCTCGGGCGGGCAGAAGCAGATGCTGTCGATCGCCCGCGCCATCGTCGAGCCGCGCAAGCTGCTCCTGATCGACGAGCCGACCAAGGGCCTCGCGCCCGCCATCGTGATGGCGCTGATCGAGTGCCTGAAGGAGATCAAGCGCAAGGGCGCGACGATCCTCCTGGTCGAACAGAATTTCTTTGCTGCCCGCGAGCTCGGCGACAACGTGCTGGTGATGGACAACGGCACCATCGTTCATCGCGGCGAGATGGCGGCGCTCGCCGCCGACGTGCCGCTGCAGGAGCGGCTGCTCGGCCTGAGCCTGGAGGCGCATCAGTGACAGACCTTGCCGCAACCGATCCGCTGCCGAAGCCGAAGCGCGATCTCGCGCCGATCCTGCTTCCGGTGGCGCTCGCGCTGCTGATGATCCCGCTGATCGGATCGACCTCGTCCTGGCTGACCCTGACCGTCGCGAGCCTCGCCATGGGCATGATGATCTTCATCATGGCCTCAGGGCTCACGCTGGTGTTCGGCCTGATGGACGTGCTCAATTTCGGCCATGGCGCCTTCATCGCGGTCGGTGCCTATGTCGCGACCCTGGTGTTGGCGCCGTTCGCGGCGTCCATCCAGGCCGATTCGCTCTGGACGAACCTTGCGGTGCTGGCTCCGGCCGCGCTGCTGTCGATGGCGGTATCGGGCGCGCTCGGCCTCGTCGTCGAGCGCGTGCTGATCCTCCCGGTCTACGGCCAGCACTTGAAGCAGATCCTGATGACGACCGGCGGCCTGATCGTCGCCGAGCAGACGCTCTATGCGCTATGGGGACCGCAGATCATCCCGATGCCGCTGCCGGCCTCGCTGCGCGGCTCCTTCATCATCGGCGACGTCGCGATCGCCAAGTACCGCGTGCTGGCGATGCTGATCGGACTCGGCGTCTTCATCGCGATCCAGCTCGTGCTCAACCGCACCAAGCTCGGCCTCTTGATCCGCGCCGGCGTCGAGAGCCGCGAGATGGTGGAGGCGCTCGGCTATCGCATCCGCCGCCTGTTTCTCGGCGTGTTCATGACGGGATCGGCGCTGGCCGGCCTCGGCGGCGTGATGTGGGCGCTCTATCGCGAGCAGGTCCACGCCTCCATGAGCGACGACCTCACCGTGCTGATCTTCATCGTCGTCATCATCGGCGGGCTAGGATCGATCGGCGGCTGCTTCATCGGCGCGATCCTGGTCGCCATGGTCGCCAATTACGGCGGCTTCCTGGTGCCGAAGCTCGCCCTCGTCTCCAACATCCTGCTGATGGTCGCCATTCTGATGTGGCGGCCGCGCGGCCTCTATGCGGTGACCAGCCGATGATGATCCTCTCGGGCGACCCGCCGCGCAGCCGCGTCCTCACGCTCCTTCTCGTCGTCATCATCCTGGCGCTGGCGGCGACCCCATTCCTGTTTCCGGGCGCCAAGGCGCTGAACGTCGCGGCCAAGATCTGCGTGTTCGCCGCGCTGGTCGCCTCGTACGACCTGTTGCTCGGCTATACCGGCTCGGTGTCGTTCGCCCACACCATGTTCTACGGCATCGGCAGCTACGCCATCGCGATCGCGCTTTACGGCATGGGTCCGAATTGGGCCGCGGTCGCCACCGGCATCGTCACCGGCCTGCCGCTCGCGGCGCTGCTCGCGCTCGCCATCGGGCTGTTCTCGCTGCGGGTCGCGGCGATCTTCTTCGCCATGATCACGCTCGCGGTCGCCTCCGCCTTCCAGGTGCTGGCCTCGCAGCTGTCCTGGCTGACCGGTGGCGAGGACGGCCGCAGCTTCCAGCTGCCGGAGCTGCTGCGCCCCGGCACGGTGCTGATCTCCAAGAACCTGTTCGGCTTCGAGATCAACGGCCGCATCCTGACCTTCTACCTGGTGTTCGCGATCTCGGGCCTGATGATCCTCGCTCTGCTGCGCGTGGTGAACTCGCCGTTCGGACGCGTGCTGCAGGCGATCCGCGAGAACCGCTTTCGCGCCGAGGCGCTCGGCTTCCGCACCGTCTTCCACCTGACCTATGCCAACTGCCTCGCCGCCCTCGTCGCCGCCAGCGCCGGCATCCTGAACGCGCTGTGGCTGCGCTATGCCGGCCCCGACACATCGCTGAGCTTCTCGATCATGCTCGACATCCTGCTGATGGTGGTGATCGGCGGCATGGGCACGATCTACGGCGCGATCATCGGCGCCACCATCTTCATCCTCGCGCAGAACTATCTGCAGTCGCTGATGGGCGTCGCTTCCAAGGCGGCGGACGAAGCCGGCCTGCCGCTGCTGCCTGGGCTGTTGCATCCCGACCGCTGGCTGCTGTGGCTCGGGCTGCTGTTCATCGCCAGCGTCTATTTCTTCCCGACCGGCGTGGTCGGGCGGCTGCGCCATGGCGGCGGCAAGAGCGAGGGCGCCTCGCATTAAGCGAAGATTAATGGTGCAGCGCAGGGGTTCGTTGCATGGGTGCGCTCACGCAATGGGATTAATGTCCAGGTAACTGGCTTTCCTAAGGTTTAGGCCATTTGTGTGGTGTATTCCTGCCCTTCCAGGGAGGGGGGAATGCGCCAGGTCTTGTCAGGGATTGCAGCCGTAACGTCCCTAGCCGTGAAGAACGGCTGGGAGGCAGCGCTTCGGCGCGGGCCGGTGCTGTGGCTGACCCTGTGCGGCGTGTTGCTGGTCGCGGGCATCTTCACCGTCACCGCCATGGCCGTCGGCGAATTCCGCGAGCGGGCCCTCGCCAACCGCGAGCGCGAGCTGGAAAACACGGTGCAGCTGATCGCGCGGCACTTTGATCAGCAATTTGAAGATTCCAACGTCGTCGCCGGCGATGTGATCGGGCAGATGAACCTGCCGGAGATCGCCTCGCCCGCGATGTTCCGCGAGCGCATCTCCGGGCTCGCGACGAACCAGATGCTGCGCAGCAAGATCAGCTCCGTGTCCTATCTCGGCGACATCGCGATCTACGACGCCGACGGCGAGCTGATCAACTGGTCGCGGACCCAGCCGCCGCCCAAGATCAACGTCTCCTCGCGCGCTTACTTCCAGACGTTCAAATCCGATCCGACGGCCGAGCCGGTCATCCTGGAATCCGTCCGCAGCTTCATCCTCGACAAATGGACCACGATCGTCGCGCGCCGGCTGAACGGGGCCGACGGTGCCTTCCTGGGCGTAATGGTCCGACGGATCAACCCCGACAGCTACCAGCAATATTTCGCATCCGTCGCGCTTGCCGAGGGCACGGCGATCTCGCTGTTCGATCGCGAAGGCAAGATGCTGGCGCGCTATCCGCATATCGAAGAATTGATCGGACGAAGCTTCAAGAATGCGCCGCTGATGCAGAAGGTGCTGACCAAGGGCGGTCAGCACACGCTCCGCGTCAGGAGTCCGCTCGACGACGAGGAGCGGCTCGGCTCGGCCGCGTCCCTGAATCATTTTCCCCTGATCATCGTCGCGACCAACACCATGTCGGCTGCGCTCGCGGACTGGCGGCAGCAGACCGGCTTCCTGGTCGCTACGGCAGGCTTCTCGGCCGCCGTGATCGCGCTGATCCTCTATCTGATCATCCGCCAGATCGGCCGGCAGAACCGCGCGGCGCAAGAGCAGCTGGAAGCGGAGCGACGGCGGCTCGATACCGCCTTGAACAACATGACACAAGGCCTCGTGCTTTACGACTCGTCGGACCGGCTCGTGCTCTGCAACCGGCGGTACATAGAAATGTTTGACCTATCGACCGAGGTGGTGAAGCCGGGTTGCCATTTCTACGACCTGCTGCAGCACCGGAAGGCCACCGGGACCTACGATGGCAACCTGCGTGAGTACGGCGATCCGGTTCTGCGCAGCATTGCCGAGGGCAAGGGATGCTCGACCGAGATGGAGATTCCGGACGGACGCACGATTCACATCGTCAGCAAGCCTCTGGCCGAGGGCGGTTGGGTCGCGACCATGGAAGACGTCACCGAGCGGCGGCGCCTCGAGCAGGATCGCGACCGCAATCGCACGTTCCTGCGCCAGATCATCGATCACATTCCAACGCAGATCACGGTCAAGGACGCGCGCACCCGCCGCTACCTGCTGGTCAACCAAGTGGCCGAGTCCCGCTTCGGCATGTCGAGCGAGGAGATCGTCGGCAGGACTGCGAACGATGCGTTTCCTTCGGAAATTGCCGAGATGGTCGCAGCCGAGGACGACAAGGTGTTGCGGTGTCCCGATGGCGTCTTCCTCGATGAACACCCCTGGGACATGCCGAGAATGGGACCGCGCTATCTCACGTCGAAGCGCATCGGCATCCGCGATCATGCCGACGAGGTCCGCTACATCATCAACGTCGTCGAAGACGTCACCGAGCGCCGGCTGGCAAACGAGAAGATCGCGTACCTTGCGCACTACGACTCCCTCACCGACCTGCCGAACCGCACGCTGTTCTGCGAGCAGATCGCACGCGAGCTGGCGAAGGTCGCCGACGGCTGCCAGTTCGCGCTGCTCTATATCGACGTCGACGAGTTCAAGGGCATCAACGATTCACTCGGCCACCATGTCGGCGACGAGCTGTTGAAGGCGATCGCGGGCCGTCTCCGCGGCTGCCTGAAGCAGGGCGACCTGATCGCGCGGCTCGGCGGCGACGAGTTCGCGGTGATTCAGACCGGGATTCAGTCCCCCGCTGACGTGCTGTCCTTCGTGACGAGGATCTACCAGGCGATCCGCCAGCCGTATCATTGCCTCGGCCACCAGCTCTCGACCGATGCCAGCATCGGCATTGCGCTGGCGCCGCAGGACGGCGCCGATCTCGACCAGCTGATCAAGAACGCCGACCTCGCGATGTACGGCGCCAAGGCCGAGGGCCGCCGCACCCACCGTTTCTTCGAGCCGGCGATGGATGCCAGCGCCAAGGCGCGCCTCAGCATGGAGCAGGATTTGCGCCAGACCCTGGTGAACGGCGGCTTCGAGATTCACTATCAGCCGCTGGTCGACCTGCGCACCAACGAAGTGTCCGGCTGCGAGGCGCTGCTGCGCTGGCGCCATCCCGAGCGCGGCATGGTGTCGCCGGCCGAGTTCATTCCGGTCGCCGAGGACACCGGCCTGATCAACGAGCTCGGCGACTGGGTGCTGCGCATGGCCTGCAACGAGGCGGCGACCTGGCCGGCGCATGTGCGCGTCGCCGTCAACGTCTCGCCGGTTCAACTGAAATGCGACACCCTGGCGCTGCGGATTGCCGGCGCGCTCGCCGCCTCCGGGCTGGACCCGCGGCGGCTCGAGCTCGAGATCACCGAGGCCGTGCTGATCCGCGACGACGAGGCGGCGCTCTCGATCCTGCACCAGCTGCGATCCATCGGCGTGCGCATCGCGCTCGACGACTTCGGCACCGGCTATTCCTCGCTGAGCTATCTGAAGCGCTTCCCGTTCGACAAGATCAAGATCGACCGCTGCTTCGTCGTCGACATCGCCCAGGCCACGGGCTCGCCCGTCATCGTGCAGGCCGTGGTCAACATCGCGGCCGCCAGCAGCATGACCACGGTCGCCGAGGGCGTCGAGACCGCGGCGCAGCGCGACATGCTGCGCGCGCTCGGCTGTACGCAGATGCAGGGCTACCTGTTCAGCGCGCCGAAGCCGGCCAGCGAGGTGCGCAAGCTGTTCGGTCCCGGCGATGGCTTGCCCGGGGCCCTGCCCGTGGCGGCGGTCGCGTGATGGCGAAGTCGCGCAAGAGCATCGACGTCGCCGATTCCTACGCGGTACGGCTGATGCAGCACCTGGTGGTGCCGACCTTCGTGATCGACCCGAAGCGCCGCGTCGTGATCTGGAACAGGGCTTGCGAGCGGCTGACCGGGGTCGCCGCCTCGGAGGTGATCGGCACCAGCAAGCACTGGCAGGCATTCTACGAGACGAAGCGCCCTTGCCTTGCCGACCTCGTCGCGCTCGACCGGCCCGAGCAGCTGCCGCAGTACTATCCGGAATATGCCGCGCGCGGCCACAACGGGCTCGGCTTCTCCGCGGAGAACTGGTGCGTGATGCCCAAGCTCGGCAGCCAGCTCTATCTCGCCATCGATGCCGGCCCGATCCACGACGAGGCCGGCAACCTGATCGCGGTGGTGGAGACGCTGCGCGACCTCACCGACCAGAAGCGCGCCGAGATGGCGCTGAAGGAGCTCGCCACCAAGGACGGGCTCACCGGCCTGTCGAACCGCCGCGCCTTCGACCAGATGCTGCTCGGCGAGTGGGCCCGCGCCCAGCGCACGCAGAAACCGCTGGCGCTGCTGTTCGTCGACGTCGACCATTTCAAGCTGTTCAACGACCAGCACGGCCACCAGAGCGGCGACGAGTGCCTGCGCGCGGTCGCGGCCGTCGTCAGCCGGCACGCGGTGCGCCCGCTCGACCTCGCCAGCCGCTATGGCGGCGAGGAGTTTGCGCTGATCCTGCCGGACTTGGATTGCGACGGCGCCTGCATGGTGGCCGAGGGGATCCGCAGCGCCGTGATGGCCTTGGCGATCGCCCATGGCGCTGCGGGCGCCGGCGACCACGTCACCCTCAGCGTCGGTGTCGCCAGCCATATTCCTGATGGGACCGACGGCGGCCCGGACCGGCTGCTCGGCGCTGCCGACGAGGCGCTCTATGCCGCCAAACGCCTCGGCCGCAACCGCGTCATCTGCGCCGAACGGGTGCTGGCCGAATTCGCCGCCTGCGGCGGCAAGCCGGTTCCGGCCCCGGTCAGGCGCAAAACGGCTTGAAGAAGCGCTCCAGCGAGAAGCGGTTGCCCGCCCCGCGCCAATCGGCTAAATGAACCTGCAACTGCACCCGTAGCTCAGCTGGATAGAGCGTTGCCCTCCGAAGGCAAAGGTCACACGTTCGAATCGTGTCGGGTGCGCCAGTCGTTGACTAGATCGCTAGAAATTCCTGTTTCTCGCCAACCCTCGGCTCGGCAGCGAACCTAGACCGAGAGCTTGCGGTCGCGCAGCTGTATTTCAGAGGTCTTTCCAAAGTTCGTTCGTCAATGCGGAAGCGACGCGCCGAGCACCATGTTAAGGTCCTGCGCCTTTTCGCAGCAGCATCGGATGGATTGCCGTTTCTGACGGAGACGGCTTGACTGGGGCGAGGCCGATTGGGGGAGAACTCAGCCCGTTCTGCGGTTGAAGAATTCATGCGGGCTCGCTAAAGGCGAGCGGGTGCGCGCGAATCCGCAGTCCGACGAACCGCCGCCAATGGATTCAGCACTTGATTACAAAGCTATCCCATCGACGCGACATTGACGGGCTCCGAGCGATCGCCGTCTTCAGCGTATTCTTCTATCACTTGGACGTTCCGCCGTTCAGCGGTGGCTTTGTCGGGGTCGACCTGTTTTTCGTCGTGTCCGGCTATCTGATCTCTCGGATCATTCTCAGCGAGGCTGATCGCGGAGAATTTTCAATCCAGCGATTTTACGAGCGCCGCATCCGACGCCTCTTTCCCGCAGCGATCGTCACCATTGTCGGCATTTTGGCCGTCGGTGGCCTCTGGTTCTCTCCAGAGCTTTTCAAGGGCCTGGCTCAAGACGTCGTGGCAACGCTCGGATCGGTCTCGAATTTCTACTTCTGGCGCGGCAGCCACGCTTATTTTGCCAACTCGGCCGATCCCAGCCCCGTGCTTCACTTCTGGTCGCTGGCCGTCGAGGAGCAATTCTATCTGTTTTGGCCCGTGTTCATTCTGCTGGGACGCAGATTGCTCGGCCGCGCACTGCCTTTGCTCATTCTTGGCAGCGCAATTCTTTCGCTTGGCGTCGCGCAAGCGACACTCGCAACCGACAGCTCGGGTGCTTTCTACCTGCCGACCTGCCGCGCCTTCGAATTTGCGATCGGATCGCTGGTCATCTTTGCGGAGCAGAGGCTGACCTTCCCGGCCGGAGCGCGCTCGCTGTTGGCTGCCGCCGGATTCACTTTGATCGCTTACGCGGTTGTCAGCTTCGACAATGCGACTTCGTTCCCTGGTGCGACAGCCCTCATCCCATGCCTGGGTGCAGCCTGCGTGATCTTGGCGGGCGAGCGTCACGTCCTTTCGCCTGTCCTGACCAATCCGCTGACTGCGGGGATCGGGCTGGTGTCCTACTCGCTCTACCTCGTGCACTGGCCCCTGATCGTCTACGCAAACTATATCATGGGCGATGACGCCAAGTCGGTTGTGGTGAAAGTGCTGATCATCGCCCTTGCGATAATGCTGGCTGCGCTGATGTATCGGCTGATCGAAAAGCCGTATCGCGAGCGTCGCTCGTCACTGCTGCGAGTCGCCGGCCCCGCCGCCGCGACGATCGTCTCGCTCGCGATTGTTGCATTTGTGGCCAACCGCCAAGATGGCTGGCCATGGCGGCTCCCGGCACAGGCCCGCGAGGTCGCCGATCTGCAGCGATTCGGCTTCTGGCCGTGCGCCAAGAGCGCACAATCCAAATGTGCCTTCGGGTCGTTGAGCGACCGCGTTGGCGTGCAAGTGCTTGGCGACTCCTTCGCCGAGCATTATGTCGCAGCGCTGGACCCGGCGGCAAAGCGCGCCGCCGTCCGGGGAGAGGCCTATACGGCCGAAGGTTGTCCGTTGCTCGTCGGCCTCGTGCGAATCGCTTTCGACGGCTCGCAGGATTGCAAACGCCAGCGCGATACCTATCTCGCCGCGATCAGGCAGAACCAGGCCGCAATCGTGCTCAGTCAATCCTGGATGACTTACGGCAATGCGATCCGCAACGAGCTCGCGCCGGAGGTCAATGCATCGGCCCTGCAGGTCTGGCGGGCTGGCATCGAGAACACGATCCATGAGCTGGGCGGCAGCGGACGGCGCTTCCTGATCATAGCACCCGGAGTCGAGCCGGGCTGCCGCAGCGCGATGTCCCGCTTCGCACCGGGACCCCTCTGGCACGCAGCAAGCAAGGCCTGTCCTGCTGTGCCCCTCGACCGCGTGCAGGCCGACAATCGCGAGTTCTATGCGATGCTCGAGGAGATCCGGAGCCGTTATCCGGACCAGGTCTTTCTGCTCTATCCAGAACGCTATCTGTGCGGAGAAGCCGAGTGTCCGACCGCGATGGACGGTCTCTGGCTCTATTGGGACGTCAATCACCTCACAGTCGCGGGTGCGCAACGAGTTGGCGACGGAGCCTCAAACCAGCTCCTTGAGTTCATCCGTGGCAAGGGAGAGCCTCCACCCCTCCATAGGGATCGCGGCCGAGACGAAACCATCCCGACTGAACGGAACTGACGAGCGCCTCTCGTCACAAGCCTGAGAGCCTGCCGCGATTGTGCAGCTCAATTCAGCCGCCAGATCGACGGAAGCATCTGGCACCTCGCGCTTCTTCTCGCGCAATTGTATCATCTCGCCATGAGCGAATCCGACACGATGCCTGGCGCAGCCGCGGCCGTGCGCAAGATCATCCACATCGACATGGATGCGTTCTATGCGTCGGTGGAGCAGCGCGACAATCCGGAGCTGCGCGGCAAGCCGGTCGCGGTCGGCGGCTCCGCGGAACGCGGCGTCGTTGCGGCTGCGAGCTACGAGGCGCGCAGGTTCGGCGTGCGCTCGGCCATGCCGTCGGTGACGGCGAAGCGGCAATGTCCCGACCTGATCTTTGTCAGGCCGCGCTTCGAGGTCTACAAGGCGATCTCCAGGCAAATCCGCGACATCTTTGCCGAGCACACGCCCGTCATCGAGCCGCTGTCGCTGGACGAGGCCTATCTCGACGTCACGGAGAACCTGCAAGGCATCCCGCTGGCGCGGGACATCGCGCTGAAGATCCGCGCGAAGATCAAGGCCGAGACCGGCCTCACCGCGTCGGCCGGCATCTCCTACAACAAGTTCTTGGCCAAGCTCGCGTCCGATCATCGCAAGCCCAACGGCCAGTTCGTGATCTCGCCGGAGATGGGGCCGGCCTTCGTCGAGACGCTGCCGGTCGGCAAATTCCACGGCATCGGTCCGGCGACGGCTGCGAAGATGAACGCGCTCGGCCTGTTCACCGGCCGCGACATCCGCAACCAATCGCTGGAGTTCATGAACGCGAATTTCGGCAAGTCGGGCGCGTACTATTATTGGATCTCGCGCGGCGTCGACGAACGCCCCGTGCGCGCCAACCGGATCCGCAAATCCGTCGGCGCGGAGAACACGTTCTCGACCGACCTCGACGCGTTCGACGCGCTGGTCGCCGAGCTCAGGCCGCTCGTCGACAAGGTGTGGCGGCATTGCGAGGCGGCCGGCAATCGCGGCCGCACGGTCACTCTGAAGATCAAGTTCGCCGATTTCGAGATCATCACGCGCAGCCGATCGGTCGCGGCGGCCGTTGCCGGACGCGACGACCTGGAACGGCTGGCCTGCGGCCTGCTCGAAGCCGAGATGCCGCTGCCCAAGCGCGTCAGGCTGCTGGGGGTTTCGCTGTCGTCGCTTCATGCCGCCGGCGAGTCGGAGCCGCAGCTGACGCTGGGCATCTGAACGCGGCCCGAGCTATCTTCGACGACAAGGCGCACCGAGCGCGACGATCGGTGGCGGATCCGCCGACCCGCCACCGTTGGAGATCGATCGCGCTCGCGCCGCTCAATGCCGCACGTGCTCGAACACCACGATCACGCCGGTCGGCTCGGGCTCGTGCGCCATCAGGCGCGTCAGGTCGGAATCGCCCCAATCGGCGAGGCTGACGACCTCGCCGCTCTGGCGGTCGCTGCCAAGCGATCCCGTGGGCTCGAGGACCTTGAGGCCCATCTCGTCGACGAAGAAGGTGTGCTCGCCGAACATGCTGTTGAGCTGCGGCATCGCCGGATGTTCGTCGGGCAGCACCTGAGCGCCGAGCTGGTTGACGGTCTGCTTCACCTGTTCAGATGTGAGCTTCATGAGCTGCTCCGTTGCTGGATCCGGTTGTCATCGAGCCGGGCGGGAGCGAGCATTCCCTGCGCCCTTGTGCGCCTGGCTCAGAGTCCCGAACAGGTGCTGCGGACAAATGTTCCTGAAAAATGTATTTCGTGATCGGAAGTTTCATCGGCCGCGGCAAGGGCACGGAAGCGCCACAGGATGCACATCATTGAACCATTCGTTCCGGCTCGTCGCCATGCCGGCTTCACACCGCCGTGCTCAGGTCAGTACGAAATCGCCGCCGTTCAGGGCGGCGAGCTGAACATGCTCCAGCACCAAGCGATCGTGACCGAGTTCGACGACGACGTCGCTTCCCGCCTGGCGACTATGCGCCATCACCTGGTCGAAGCTGGAGAAATAGGCCGAGAGATCGACGGCATCGCCGCTTGTGGTGCCCGCGGCAAAATCGGCGACGCGCATCGAGCCTGCGTCCCTTTCGATGCGCACGAGATCATTGCCGCCGCCGAGATAGAGCTTTCCAGCGAGATGGCCATGTGAACCGAGGACGAACGTGTCGGCACCGTCGCCGAGCACGACGTCGCCGACGATGCTGCCATGATTGACCACCGTCTCGCGCCCATCGCCGCCGAGAATTGCGGTCCCCGCTGCCTTGATCAGGCCTGCATTGTCGAGGCGCGATGACGTCTCGGCGTTGGATAGCCCCGGGCGGATCATGGCGTTGAGCTCGACGGCGGCGGAGGCAGGATCACTGCTCCGGATCGCGCCATCCGACCTGTTCTCGACCAGCACATCGACGCCGGACACCAAGACGCCAGCGGCATGGATGTTACCCAGCGTCGGGCTGGCAGCTGCGCCACCATCCGTCGCAATATTGCCGCTGTTGACGAAGTGCGACCCGGTGCCGCCGAGGATCACACCGGCAGAGCCATCGCCGTGAGTATGGATCACCCCCTTGTTCTCGAAATCGCCGTCCTGCATCGAACGAAAACCGAACCTGTTCACGCCGAGAGCGACGCCGATGGCGACATCGCCTTCGGTGACGATGGTTCCGGCATTGACCAGCTCGAGATCGCGTCCGGCAGAGGCCATTCCGAAAGCGAGATCGCCATGCACGACCAGCCGTCCGAAATTCTCCAGGTGATGACCGCGGCCAAATCCGGCCATCGCCGTCGATTCGTCGCCGTTGATTTCGATCAGCCCTCGATTCGTAACCTCAGCGCCCGACGCCGCAGCACCGATCCCTGCATTGCCGTCGCCGTTCATGATCACCCTGCCGGTGTTGAGCGTTCGAGCCCCTTCACCGAACAGCAGCATCGCGACGGCCTCATCGCCACTGAACACCACATCGCCTGCATTGATCGCGTGAATCCGGTCGCCAAACCCGGCCATCACGACGGATGCGAATGCAGAACTGTCGATGCGGCCATGGTTGATCATCGTGCCGTCGGCACCGATCCCGGACATGCCGGAAGCAAAGTCACCGTGCACGCGCAATGTACCATCGTTGATCATCACGAACCGGTCGCCGAACACGATGATCGCGTCCGAGGTGACTTCGTCCCCGTCCACGTTCGGATCCGGATCGAACGAGCCGCCTTGCGTGATCACCGACCCGAAATTGCGGATCTGTGCGTCATCGCCGAGCACGACGATACCAGCCGCGCCGAGCCCGCTCGTGGTGATCCGGCCGAAGTTGTCGATCATGACACGGTCCGCGTTGGCGGATATCCCGTTGGCGAGATCGCCGCTCGTCGTCAGCGAACCGAAATTGAAAACCAGCTCGTCGGCCGTGCTAGTTGTCAGCGCGTCTTCGTCAAAGCCGGTTGTCGTGAGCTTCCTGAAATTGAACATCACCATGGCGGCCTCCGACATTCGCTCGGGGCTCGATCGGCGCGCCAAGCATCATCGTCGATCAGAAGGCCAGCGCTCTCGCGGCTTTCTGCGCTTCTCATATTCTTGCGTGCGGCCAGGCCGATTGCAACATCCTATACGCAGGGGCGGCGCGATCTACTCGCTCCTGTTCTCGCCGACGGACAGCGCGCAGATACGTGACAGATATGTGTACGGCAGGCCGGTCTCCTCGGCCCAGGCGTTGAACTGCGCCTGCACCTTGGCGAGATCGCCCTTCGACTTGACCTCCTCGGCGATGTCGAGACCCGCATCGCGCAGGCAGGCCACGACGTCCTTGGACGTCACGAAACCGTCCCAGCCGACGAAGCGCAGCAGCATCTGGCCGGTGTTGCCGCCGAGCCGGCTGCCGCGCTTGTTGAGGAGATCGAGCAGGCCGATCTCGTCGGACGACGGCCATTTCGCCAGAAACTTGCCGAAGCTGCCGTGCTCCTTCGCGATCTCCTGGACGAACACGGCGTTGTCGCGCACCGACATGATCTTGGCACCGTTGCGCACGATGCGTGCGTCGCGGAGCAGGCCCTCCCAATAGTCTTCGGGCTGGAAGCTGAGCTTGGCGGGCAGGAAATGCAGGAAGGCCTGTTCGAAGCCGTCCCATTTGGAATCGATCACGCTCCAGGCAAAGCCGGCGCAGAACACCCGCTTGGTCATTTCGGCGAGGATACGGTCGTCGCCAAGCTTGGCCAGCCGCTTGAGGTCCGGCCTGGCCGGCATCAATTTTTCCAGCGCCTTGGGCCCGCCCTTGCGCTTCTCGGCGCGGGCGCGAATGGTCTTGAAGGGGGTCATGTGGACACGCGCTCTCGAGGATGAGCCACGACATCAGAATTCGGCGATCCGGTCCAGCCCGCATTGCCGCCTTGCGCTCTGCGACGGGGCGCAGCATGCTGTCGCTCATAGGATTGACGCAAAGGGCCGGCCGGGCTGGTCTGCTTCTTGCTTTATGCCGTTTTGGAATTCCCTGACATTTTGATCTCTGGCCGTCGGATTTTCCATGCGCTGCCTGGTCGTGGCCGACCTGCACTATTCGCTGCCTCAGCTCGACTGGCTGGTCAGCGCGGCGCCGCGATTCGACCTCGTGATCTTCGCCGGCGACGCGCTCGACATCGGCTCGATGGTGGATTTCCGCGCCCAGATCGTGGTGGTGAAAAAGTACCTCGCGCTGCTGGCCGCGACGACCCGCGTGATCCTCTGCTCCGGCAATCACGATCTCGACGAGCGCAACGCCGAAGGCGAGAAGATTTCGCGCTGGATCTCGGAGGTGCGCGAGCTCGGCATCGCCTGCGACGGCGACAGCCTCACCGTCGGCGATACCCTTTTCACGGTGTGCCCGTGGTGGGACGGACCCCAGGTCAAGCAACGCCTCGTCGAGCAATTGCGCGACGCCGCGGCCGTCCGGCCGCCGCGCTGGATCTGGGCGCATCATGCGCCGCCGGCGGATTCACCGACGAGCTGGGGCGGCAAGCGCTTCTTCGGCGACGTCGAGCTGGTGCAGTGGATCATGCAATACCAGCCGTCGATGGTGATCTCGGGCCATGTGCATCAATCGCCCTTCATCAGCAATGGATCGTGGTTCGACCGGCTGGGCCAGACCTGGGTCTTCAACACGGGCCTGCAACCCGGCCGTCCCCCGACCTGCATCGTGCTCGATCTCGATGCCGACAAGGCATTCTGGCTCGCGGCCGGCGAGGCGCAGTGGATCGACCTCAATGCGCCGCTGCGGCGGCCCGCTGCCCCCATCGAGGCGCCGCCCGACTGGCTCACATTCTTGGATCGGATTGCCGATCCGAGCCTGGCGAAACCTCAAGCGGCGGCAGGTTGATCATGCTCTGCAGCACCTCGCCGACCATGGCCAGATGCGTGCCGTGGTCGGAATATTGCCGTTTGAGATCGGCGAGATAGGTGTTGGCGACGTTGAGCCGCTGCGCCAGCATTTTTGCGATCAGCAGCGCCACGCCCGGCTCCTTCTCGAGGAACGAGGCGGCATCCTCGAATTCGTAGACGATGGCGTCGGAGCAGGCCCGCACGGTGGCGGTGTGCGGCTGGCCCAGCAGCACGGACATCTCACCCAGCACCGCGCCGGGCTCGGTCACGGTGGCGACCACCATCTCGCCCTTGAGCACCTCGAGCCTGCCTTGGATCAGCACGTAGAGATGGCCGGAGGTGCCTCCCTCGGCGACGATGATCGTGCCGGCGGCCAGCTGCCGCTCCGTTCCGCCTGTGCAATAATCGAGGACTGCACGCATGTGCGAAAGCTCCTGTCGCGAGGGGATACCCAACGCCGGACGACTAGAGCACGATCCATGCCGGGCGGCAATCAGCGGGGGCCGGCTGGCGCGCGAGGCGCGTCACACCCGGGAGAGCGAGGGCACGTCGCCTGGCAGGATGGCCTGGAGGCCGCCAAAGCGGCGCTCGCGGCCATGGAAGGCGGCGAGCGCCTCGGCAAGATCGCCGGCATCGAATTCGGGCCACATCCGCTCGGTGAAGTGCAGCTCGGCATAGGCGCCTTCCCAAAGCAGGAAGTCCGACAGCCGCTTCTCGCCGGAGGTGCGGATGATGAGGTCGACGTCGCGAAGGCCAGCCTCGCCAGTGACCAGCTGCGAGAAGGCTTCGCGGGTCAGGCTGGTCAGCGCGGCCGCCTTCGCGGCGGCATTGAGGATGGCGTCGCGCGCGGAATAATCGACGGCGATGCGCACGTGCAGCGTGCGGCCATCGGCGGTAGCCGCCTCGGCGCGCGCGATCGCGGCGGCGATGCCGTCGGGCAGGCGGTCGCGGCGGCCGATGACGGAGAGGCGCACGCCGTTCTTGACGAGGCTCTGAACTTCGTTGGCGAGGTAGAAGCGCAGCAAGGTCATCAACGCCGCGACCTCGGCCTTCGGCCGCCGCCAATTGTCGGTGGAGAAGGCGTAAAGCGTCAGCGTACCGATGCCCTGCTTGGGCGCGGCCTCGACGATGCGGCGGATGGCCTCGACGCCGGCCTCGTGGCCGCGCACGCGCGACAGGCCACGCCGCGTCGCCCAGCGGCCGTTGCCGTCCATGATGATGCCGACATGAAGCTTCTCGTTACGGGACGTGATGTCACTTTGCATTGCAAAGTCTCCGGTCAAAAAAGGGGAGGATCAGGTCGAGGCGACACCGAGGCGGCCGAGCGGCGGCGCCTCGCGGCCGGCGGCCTTCGCCGCGTCGCGCACCAGCCGCTCGAGCACGGCGAGATAATCGAGGAAGCGGCGGCGGCCGGCCTTGGTGAGGCGGCAGGTGGTGTGCGGGCGATTGCCCTCGTAGCCCTTGGTCACCTCGACGAGGCCGGCCTCCTGCAGCACGGCAAGGTGCCGGCTGAGATTGCCGTCGGTGAGGCCGCAGAGCTGCTTGAGATCGCCGAATGCCAGCCCCTTGGGATGCGCCATCAGCGAGGTCAGCAGCCCGAGCCTCGCCTTCTCGTGGATCACGCGGTCGAGCCCTTCATAGGAGAAGGGCGCGCTGTCAATCTTCGACATCGTTGTCTCCGGACGCGAAATGCAGAATGGCCGCCATCAACGATTGCCCGATCACGAAGGGCAGGCCCATGGTCCATGGCGACAGCGTGTGGGTTCGGCTCGCGAGCACCACGACCGCGAAGCCGGACACGAAATACCAGGCGCCGGCGAGCGCGACGGTGCGCGGCAGCGAGCGGACCGAGGCGAAGATGCCGAGCGACACCAGGATCTGCCACAGGCCCGGCAGCAGCCACAGCGTCTCGCTCGCGAACTTCCACATCACCACCGCGAACAGAATTCCGGCAACGCCCGCCGGCAGGAACTGCTCGACCGCCTGGTGAATCATCGCGTCGGCGAGACCGGAATGATGACGTCGCGACCGCGCGCGCATCTCGACGCCGATGATCAGCCCCGAGAGCGCGGCGGCGATGAACCAGCCGATGAAGAAACCGAGCGGCTCGCCGGTCGGATCATCCAGCAACCAGAATTGCAGTACGGCGGTGATGAGCGCAACAGCGCCGGTCGCCACCATCGTCGCCGGGCCGTAGCCGCGGAAGGCGGTGCCCGCCGCGATCTGGCTGCGGATCGTCACGATGTCGGCCAGCGCCTTGTCGAGATCGCGCATCGGCAACGCCAAAACCTCGTTCCACCCGGGAATTGCGGGACCACAGGCCCAGTTACTTTGTATTGTAAAGTATATGGCACCGCAAAGTAAATGCAAGCCCGAACTGCTGCGGGCAGCCGGACGACGAAAGCGGACAACTGACGGTTGCGTCTCACCTACCCTCGCGGATAGGATGGATCCAGGCGTGTTTTCCGGGGGCTGGTATGTGGTTGAGGTCGTTGGTCGTTGCGTTCGTGTTGCAGGCGAGTGCGGTCGCGGCGAATGCGGCGGGGCCGTTCGGCACCGTCAATGTCGGCAACTGGGTCGGCGGCGCCTTCAGCAATGACGAGACGGGCGCCTTCTCCCATTGCGCGGCGACGACGCCCTATGCAAACGGCGTCATCCTGGTAGTGAGCAAAAATGCCGCCGGCACCTGGTTGCTCGCCTTTGCGAGTCCGAGCTACCGCTTCAACAAGGGCGAGAGCGCCGCGATCGACGTGACCTTTGACGGGCAGGAGCAAGCCAGGCTGTACGCGACGGCGTATCAGTCCAACATGCTCACGGCGGTCATGCCGCTCAATGTCGTGCGGACGTTTCAGAAGGCGAGCCTCATGGTGGCAACTGCCGGCCGCGCCGTTCTGAATTTCGATCTGACATCGACTGGGCCGGTGATCGCGGCATTGACCAATTGCGTGAGCAAGGTGAAAGTCGACGGGCTCGACAAGGCGGGCGATTTCACCAAGATTGCGGCCAAGCCGGCAGCGGCGGCGGAGAAGCAGGCGACACCGCCGGCCGGCGGCAAACCGGCCCGAGGCAGGAGCGGCACCGGATTCGTCGTCAGCACGGGCGGGCACATCGTCACCAATCACCATGTGATCGACGGCTGCGTCGGCGACATCAAGGGCAATCTCACCGGCGAGACCGCAATGGTGCTGCGCGTCGTCTCGAGCGACGCCAACAACGATCTCGCTTTGCTGCAGGCGCCATCGACGACGACCTTCAAGGACTTTGCCCGGATCCGCGACCGCTCGATCCGCTCCGGCGATTCCGTCGTCGCGATCGGCTTTCCCTATCATGGCATCCTGACCTCGGACTTCAGCGTGACCACCGGCATCGTGAGCTCGCTCAGCGGCATGCGCAACGACTCGCGCTTCCTGCAGATCAGCGCACCCGTGCAGCCCGGCAACAGCGGCGGGCCGCTGTTCGACGGCACCGGTCAGGTCGTGGGCGTGGTCACCGGAAAGATCCCAGCCTTGCGCATTGCCGTGGCGACCGGCAACATCCCTGAAAATATCAACTTCGCCATCAAGACCGGCGTGCTGCGCGACTTCCTCGACAATTCCGTCGTGCCTTATCAGACCGCCGAGCCGAAGAGCGAGCTCAAGACCACCGACATCGCCGCCAACGCCCGGCCGTA
Source organism: Bradyrhizobium agreste (assembly GCF_016031625.1). Lineage (GTDB taxonomy): Bacteria > Pseudomonadota > Alphaproteobacteria > Rhizobiales > Xanthobacteraceae > Bradyrhizobium > Bradyrhizobium agreste. The sequence continues at coordinate 134,445 of NZ_JACCHP010000021.1, forward strand.
CACGATGCTGATCTCGTGCAATGCGGCGGAACAGGCGGACGCGAAGCGGTAGGAAAGCGATGCAACCAACTCCGTTATCCTGAGGCGCTCACACTGCAACGCAGTGTGAGCCTCGAAGGATGAATCGGCCCGGATGCAGCTGGGCCGCCGCCCTTCGAGGCCTCCGCTTCGCTCCGGCACCTCAGGGTGACGGTGACAGAGTAGAGTTCGCGGCGCGGCCCGCTCCCTCACCCGTGACAGCACGCCGCCTTCGCCGGCTGCGGCTCGTACTGGTCGCGCAGGCGGACCCAATCCATTGGATAGGGCAGGCCTTCCTCGTGACGGCCGAGCGGGGTGAGATCGAGATATTGATAGGCGGCGTTCATCATATCGAGGCCGCGGGCGAAGCAGGAATAGGTGTGGAAGATCGCGCCGGCCTCGTCGCGGTAGAACACGCTGATGCCGGGCAGCTCGGGGCCGTAGATCGGCGTGGTGCCGAAATTGTACATCGGCTTGCCGGTCGCGACCTCCTCGGGCGAGAACGTCACGCCGTAATCGCGGTTGAAATCGTTGCGGCCTGAGGAAACCCAGTCGAAGGTCCAACCCATCCGCTTCTTGAAAGCCTCGAGCTTTGCGCTTGGGGCCAGCGAGACCGCAACCATGGCGGTGTCGCGCGCGGCCAGGTGCGGCACCATGCGCTCGAACCCGTCGGCCCAGAACGAGCAGCTCTTGCAGGCCGCGTCCCAGTCAGGCGCGAACATCACGTGCTGCACGATGAGCTGCGGCCGGCCCTTGAACAGGTCGCCCATCGACACGATGCCGTTCGGCCCTTCAAATTCGTACGTCTTGTCGACCTTGACCCAGGGAAGCCCGCGCCGCTCCTCGGCGAGCCGTTCGCGGGCCTGCGTCAACTCCTTCTCGTGAGCCAGAAGGGCCTTGCGCGCGATGATCCATTGCTCGCGCGAGACGATCTGATGTTGCTGCATGGCGTTCTCCCTTGGGGTCAGGCGACGAAAGCATCGAGCTTGTCGAAGAACGAGCTCCAGCCGCGCTGGTGGTTGTCGCGCGCGGTCTCGTCGAAGAACTGGGCGTGATGGAAGATCATCAGGGTGCCGGCGCCATCCGGCTTCAGCGAGATCGTCACCAGCGATTCACGCTCCGGCGTCGAATGCCAGGCCCAGGTGAAGACGAGCAGCTCGTTCGGCATCACCTCGCGATAGCGGCCGCCGGCCTCGAAATATTCACCGTCGTCGCGGGTGAAGCTGATGCGAAACCGGCCGCCGACGCGAACGTCGAGTTCGGCTTGAAGCGAAGCCGGCTTCATGTTCGGCGGCCCGAACCATTGCGCTAGCTGCGCGGCTTGCGTCCAGGCGGCGTAGACCTTTTGCGGCGGCGCGCGGAGCCGGCGCGTGAGCGTGAGGCTTGGACGTTCTGCCGGGTGTTCGGCGGCGTTGGCGGCTGCGTTGGCCATGTCTCTTCCTCCACGAAGGCGGCGAGGCGATCGAGATTGTGGGACCAGAACTGCGCATAGCGATTGAGCCAGTTCATCGCCTGCTCCATCGGCTGCGCTGTCAACCGGCATGCGACCGTGCGCCCGGTCTTCTCGCGCACGATCAGCCCGGCGTCCGTGAGCACGTCGAGATGTTTCATGATCGCCGGCAGCGACACCGGAAACGGCGCCGCCAGCTCGCTCACCGACAGGCCGTCCTGCTCGCCGAGGCGCGCCAGCAAGGCACGCCGCGTCGGGTCTGACAGCGCCGCAAAAGTCCGGTCCAGCGTCTCGTCCTGATACTTAACCATGTGGTTTAGTATAGACGCGAGCGCGACGACGTCAAGCCGGAACCCGCAGGTGCGGATCCGCACGACTGCGTGATCTGTTGCTGGACGCAGCCAAGAAAAAAGCCCTGCCGAACGGCAGGGCTCTCTCCCTCGTCATCACGAGATTTCTACTCGACCTTCAGGCCGGCGAACTCGACGACCTTCTTCCACTTCTCGGTCTCGGCCTTGATCTCCTCGCCGAACGCCTCGGGGGTCTGGGGCCGCGGCTCGCCGCCGAGTTCGACCAGGCGCTTGGCCATGTCGGGCTCCTTGATCACCGCGTTGACCTCGGCGTTGAGCTTGGCGATGATTTCCTTCGGCGTGTTCTTCGGCGCGCCCATGCCGAACAGCGCGCTCGCCTCATAGCCCTTGACGGTGTCGGCGATCGGCTGCACGTCGGGCAGCTGCGGCGACCGTTCCGTGGTGGTGACGCCGATGGCGCGCAGGCTGCCGGAGCGGATGTGCTGGATGATCGAGGGCATGTTGTCGAAGATCACCTGCACCTGGCCGGCGAGCATGTCGGTGATCGCGGGCGCGGCGCCGCGATAGGGCACGTGTTGCATCTTGCAGCCGGTCATGGCCATGAACATCTCGCCGGACAGATGCACCGAGGTGCCGTTGCCGGACGAGGCCATGTTTACCTTGCCGGGATTGGCCTTCACGTATTCGATGAACTCGGCGACGTTCTTGGCCGGCACGTCCTTGTTGACGGTCATCACGTTCGGCACGCGCTGGAACGAGGCGATCGGCGCGATGTCGCGCACGAAGTTGAACTTCAAATTGGCGTAGAGCGAGGCGTTGATGTAGTTGGCCGGATTGACCAGCTGCAGCGTGTAGCCGTCGGGCTCGGCATTGATGACCGATTCGGTCGCGATGTTGTTCCCGGCACCCGGCTTGTTCTCGATCACGAATTGCTGGCCGAGCTTTTCCGACAGCCGCTGGCCGATCAGCCGTGCCAGGATGTCGGTGGCGCCGCCCGGCGGATAGCCCACCACCCATTTCACCGGACGGGCCGGATAATCGGCGGCAAGGGCCTTCGACAGCGGGGTGGCTGCAAGCGGACTGGCGGCGAGCAGGCCCAGCGCGGTACGGCGAGTGATCATCTCAAGGGTTCTCCCAGTGTTGTTCTTGAAGGTCGGATGGCTTGAAGGCCGGGTCGCTGCGGTTGTAACAAAGCTTGCCGAGTGCGGAAAGTGCGCGGGGCACATCACGACGAAAGGATGAGACATGACGGTCAAGGTTCATGCCCTGGATCATCTCGTGATCAATGTCAGCGACGTCGCGGCAAGTGCTGCGTGGTACGGCAAGATTCTCGGCATGGATGTCAAGGTGTTCGATCCCGGCGGCGGCAAAGCGCCGCGGACTTTCCTTGAATTCGGTAACCAGAGGATCAACGTCCGGCAACGCGATGCCGACAAGACGGAGTGGTTCACCGCGGACCATCCGACCGCGGGCAGCGAAGACCTGTGCTTTCTCACTTCGGCCACGCCGGACGAGGTGGTGGCGCATTTGCGGGCACATGGCGTCGCGATCGAGGAAGGCCCGGGCCCGAGGCAAGGCGCCCGCGGCACGCTGCGCTCGGTCTATTGCCGGGATCCCGATGGCAGCCTGATCGAGATCTCGTCGTACGAAAACTAGACTCGTCATTCCGGGGCGGTGCGCAGCACCGAACCCGGAATCTCGAGATTCCGAGTCTGGTCCTTCGGACCATCCCGGAATGACAACAGAGAGAGATTCGCCCCCCGATTTGCGTCCCGCGTCGTCCGATGGCAGGAAGACGCAATCATCACAAGACAGCCGCCAGCAGGATGCAGGCTGCACCGGGAGGAGCCATGCCAGTTCAACAGACCACAGCCGGAATCGTGGGCCCGTTCGATGGGCTCGACGTGCCCTGGCTGCTCAAGCTGCGCGCCGAGGTCCGGCGCGATCATCCGTTCCTGATCTGGGCGCCGTTCGACGCGCCGGCGCGGCGCTGGAGCTACGGCGAGTTTCACGAGCGGGTCGGCGCGCTCGCGGCCGGCCTCGCCAGGCGCGGCATCAAGCCGGGCGAATATGTTCTCATCCATCTCGACAATTGCATCGAGGCGATGCTGGCCTGGTTCGCCTGCGTCGAGCTCGGGGCCGTCGCGGTCACCACCAACACGCGCTCGGCGCCGGCCGAGATCGCGTATTTCGCCGATCATTGCGGCGCGGTCGCCGCGATCACGCAGCCGACCTATGCGGAAGTCGTCGCGCAGAACTGCCGCAACATGAGCTGGCTGGCGGTGACCTCGCACGATGCGGGCGCGGCGCCCGCGCGCGGCGTCTCGCGCGGCGACAGCTTCGAATCGCTGTTCGCCGACAGCGCCGATCGTCCCCGGCGCGCTACCGATCCGCTGGCGCCATGCAGCGTGCAATACACCTCGGGCACGACGTCGCGGCCGAAGGCGGTGCTGTGGACCCATGCCAACGCGCTGTGGGGCGCCAAGATCAACGCCGCGCACGAGGACCTTCACGCCGCCGACGTGCACCAGGCCTACTTGCCGCTGTTCCACACCAATGCGCTGGCCTATTCCATGCTGGCGACGCTGTGGGTCGGAGCCACTTGCGTGATCCAGCCGCGGTTCTCCGCGAGCAGATTCTGGGGCGTCGCGCGCGAGCATGGCGCGACCTGGACCTCGACAATCCCGTTCTGCATGAAGGCGCTGCTCGAGCAGGAGATCCCGAAGGACCACAAGTTCCGCCTGTGGGGCACCGCAATCAACGAGCCGCCGGCCTTTGCCGCCTTCGGCGTCAAGACGATCGGCTGGTGGGGCATGACCGAGACCATCACCCACGGCATCGTCGGCGAGGTCGATCAGCCCAACATCCCGATGTCGATCGGCCGCGCCGCGCCCGAATATCAGATCCGCATCACCGACGATGACGGACGGCCGACGGAGGTCGGCGACACCGGCAATCTCGCGATCAAGGGCATCCGGGGCCTGTCGCTGTTCGCCGAGTACCTGCACAACGAGAGGGCGACGCGCGAGAGTTTTGACGAGCACGGCTTCTTCCTCACCGGCGACCGTGTCGAGCGGCTTCAGAACGGCTTCATCAAGTTCGGCGACCGCGCCAAGGACATGCTGAAGGTGGGCGGCGAGAACGTTGCGGCCTCCGAGATCGAGCAGGTGATCGCGCTCGTGCCGGGCGTGCGCGAGGCCGCGGTGGTGGCCAAGAAGCATCCGATGCTGGACGAGGTGCCGGTGGTCTTCATCATCCCGCAGGGCGGCGTCGCGGGTGCTGCGCCCGACCTGCAGGATCGCGTGATGGAAGCCTGCCGCAAGGGCCTCGCCGACTTCAAGCTGCCGCGCGAGTTCAGGTTCGTCGACGACATGCCGCGCTCGACGCTGGAGAAGGTGGCGAAGGCGGAATTGCGGAAGATGGTGGGGTAAGAAGACGTCACGTCATTCCGGGGCAACGCGCAGCGTTGAACCCGGAATCTCGAGATTTCCGGGTTCGATGCTTCGCATCGCCCCGGAATGACGGACTAGATTGCCTAGAACGACCCCAGCGCCACCGGGCGGAACGCCTGCAGCAGCTGCTGGTCGAGCTTGCCGCCCATGCCTTCCATCATCGTGAACGCACGCGAATGGGTGAAGGGCATGCGGTAGGCGCGCTTCTCGACGAGCGCGGCGTAGATGTCGACGATCGTCGTCAGGCGCACGATGTCGCTGATCTGGTTCGACGACAGGCCGTTCGGATAGCCGGAGCCGTCGAGGAATTCGTGGTGATGCAGCACCACGTCCAGCATCTCCGGCGGGAAGCCGCCTTGGGCGGCGAGCGCCTCGTAGCCGCGGCGCGGATGCTGGCGGACCTGGGCCATCTCCTCGTCGGTGAGCTTGCCCGGCTTGTCGAGCAGCCAGGCCGGAACGAAGGCCTTGCCGACGTCGTGCAGCAGCGCGGCGCGGGTCAGACGGCGCTGGTCGTCCTCGCGCATGCCGAGATGCTGGGCGAAGGCGACGGCGAAGCCGGTGACGAACAGGCAATGGCGATAGCTGCCGACATGATGACAGCCGACCGTGGTGAGCCATTCGCGCAGCGAGGAATGCTTGATCGCCTTCAGGATCTTGCTCTCGGCGGCGATGACGTCGTCGAAGGTCAGGGGCACGCCGAGCGGCAGCTTCTCGAACATCTTGGTCAGCACCGCATGCGCCGCCTCGACGCCGCGGTTGAGCGTCTTGCCGCGATCGGTCGCGTCATAGGCCGCGGTGTCCGGGAAGGCGGCACGGATGCGCTGCAGGATGGCCTCGGCCTGGAGCGGCCGTGAGATGGTGTCGGTCGCACCGAGCGCCCAGGCCTGCATGGTGCCGTGATGCAGGGCGTCCGCGAGCACGAACAGCCGCGGCATCGAACGATAGGCATCGCCGCGCAGCTTGTTGCGGACCCGCTGCACGCTCTCGGGCGAGCGCAGGTTGATGTCGACCACGAGCCCGGAGAGATCGCGCGACGGCTGGGCGGGGATCTCCTCCGTCTTCACTGTGGAGACGTCGCCGACCGCCTTCAAGATGCTGGCGAGCTCGCTGCTGCCGTCACTCCGATCGGAGGCGAGCAGAAGCCGGCGTTTGGCGGCGGGTTTGGCTGAGGCGTTCATGGCTTCCCCACAAGTACCGGGACCTCGGGCGTATTGGCCTGTCAGCCTAAGCCGGATCAGGTTCCTTGGCCCTTAAGATGCGTGCTCAATGGAGGCTTGGGGAATTGCACGCAATTTTAGGGATCGGGTTCGGGGAGGGGAACTTCAAAACCGGCGAAAACAACCCCATGCACAGTAGAACGGGCATTGATCAATAAGGGGAATTTTCTTCGTCATGGCCGGGCTTGTCCCGGCCATCCACGGCCTTGGTCCCCCGCCCGCGAAGAACGTGGATGCCCGGGACAAGCCCGGGCATGACGGCGTGCGGAGAGAAAGGATCCTAAGCAAATCCGCCGGAGGTTTCCCCTCCGGCGGATCGGCTCATTTGGCAATCGCGGCTCGGCTTACGCCTTCATGCTCGCCTTCACGGCCTCCGCCGTGATCGGCAGGGCCCGGACGCGGGCGCCGCTGGCATTGAAGATGGCGTTGCCGATGGCCGGCGCGACCACGGTGACCGCCGGCTCGCCGACGCCGGTGGCCTTCTCGCCATTGGCGATCACGGCAACCGCGACTTCGGGCGTCTGGCTCATGCGCAAGGGCGTGTAGCTGTCGAAATTGGTCTGCTCGATGCCACCGTCCGTCAGCGTCGCCTTCTCGTACATCGCCAGCGACAGGCCCCACAGCGCCGCACCCTCGACCTGGGCGCGGATGTTGTCGGGATGCACCTGCGTGCCGACGTCGGTAGCGACCGTGAGCTTCTTCACGGTCACCTCCCCCGACGGCGCGACGGCGACGTGAGCCACGCACGCCGTCCAGCTCGCGGTCGCGCGCTCCTGCGACGACACGCAGGCGACGCCCATGCCCTCGCCTTTCGGCAATTGCTTAGTGCCGTAGCCCGACAGTCCCATCGCGGCGAGCAGCGTGTTGCGCAAGCGCTGCGCGCCGCCGTCGTTCTTGCCGGCGCCGTCGAGCAGCGAGATGCGGAACTGCGCGGGATCCTTGCCCGTCGCCGCCGCGATTTCGTCGATCATGCTTTCGACGGCCCAGAAGGTCCAGCCGGGCGCCACCGAGCGAAGCTGGCCGGAGGGCGTGGCGTTGTGCGCGAGCTCGTTCTTGATCGCGCGCACATAATGGTTGGGCACGGTGTAGAAGAAGTCCGCCCCGTTCACCGTGAAGGAATCGAGCGGGCCCTTCTTGTCGACCGAAGGCGTCAGGAAATCGGGAATTCCCCAGCGCGCGGTCGGCCAGGCCGAGACCACGTCGTGGCTGATCGCGATCAGCTTGCCATCGCCGTCCACGCCGGCCTTGACCTTCTGGTAGGTGAGCGGCCGCGAGAAATCCATCGTCATGTCGTTCTCGCGCGAATAGATCACCTTCACGGGCTTGCCGACCGCCTTGGCCGCCTGCACGGCCGGAATCATCATGTCGGCATCGAGACGCCGGCCGAAGCCGCCGCCCAGCCACATCTGGTGCATGACCACGAACTTCGGATCGATCCCGGCCGCGCCCGCCGCGATCGCGCCGGAGCGCGTCGCGAACTGGTTGCCGGAATAGATGTGCAGGATGTCGCCCTTGAACTCCGCAGTGGCGTTCATCGGCTCCAGCGGCGCGTGGATGTTGATGCTGGTGGTGTATTCCGCCTCCAGCACCTTGGCCGCCGAGCCGAAGGCCGCATTGGGATCGCCGTCCTTGACGAAGAACTGGCCGGAATCCTCCAGGCCCTGCAGCCGCTTGGCCTCGTCGAGCAGCGCCTGGCTCGACAGCTTCGCATTCGGGCCCGAATCATAGGCGATCTTCAGCGCCTGTGCCGCCTTCTTGGCGTTGGCATAGGTGCTGGCGACGGCGACGACCCAGCCCGACGTCGTGCCGGTCTTGTCGTCGAGCGTGACGGCCTTGATGAAGCCCGGCACCTTCTTTGCCGCGCTGTCGTCGACCGATTTCACCGTGGCGCCGAAGCGCACCGGCGGCGTGACGATCGCGCCATAGGCCATGCCCGGCAGCATCACGTCGATGCCGTACTTGGCCGTGCCGTTGGTCTTGGAGGGGATGTCGAGCTGCGGCACCGAGACGCCGATCATGGTGTATTGGTCCGGCGTCTTCAGCTTGATCGCCTTGAGCTCGTCGGGCGTGAAGGTTTTCGTCGCCTTGCCGCTTTTCACGACATCGGCGAACGACATCTGCTTCTTCGATTTCGGATGCACGATCATGGAATCGCGCACCACCAGCTCCGATGCCGGCACGCCCATGGCGGCGGCAGCACCTTCGGTCAATGCGATCCGCCCGGCCGCACCGGCCCGGCTCATGGCGTCGAAGTTCATCATGGTCGACCAGCTGCCGCCGGTGATCTGCGCGCCCAGCACGGGATCGTTGAACTTGGGATCGTTGGAGGCGAGCTGCACGCGCATGTCGCTCCATTTCGCGCCCAATTCCTCGCAGACGATCTGCGCCATGGTGGAGGCGATGTGCTGGCCCATGTCGGCCTTGCCGCAGGTCACGGTGACGAGACCGTCCGGCGAGATCGCATACCACACGCTCGGCTCGAAACTGGCGGGCGCCGCGGCGGCTGCCGTCTCGATGCCGGGCACGCCGGCATAGCCGAGCACGAGGCCGGTCGCGGCGGTGCCGACGAGGAAGGAGCGGCGGCTGAGATCCGTCGTCTCAGGTGTCACGTTCTTCACATGCTCGTTCATGTGGGCCTCCGCTCGCTCGAGGTGGCCGAGGCGGTGCGCATCTCGGATGCGGCGCGCATGATCGCCTTCTGGATCCGCGAATAGGTCATGCAGCGGCAGAGATTGCCGTCCATATGGGCGACCACCTCTTCCTTGGTCGGATTGGGATTCTTGGCGAGCAGCGAGGCCGCCTGCATGATCTGGCCGGACTGGCAATAGCCGCATTGCGGTACCTGCTCGGCGATCCAGGCCTTCTGCAAGGGGTGATCGCCCTTGGCCGAGAGGCCTTCGATGGTGGTGATCTTCTTGCCGGCGACGTCACCGACCATGGTCTGGCACGAGCGCACGGCCTCGCCGTTGACGTGCACGGTGCAGGCACCGCACAGCCCGGCACCGCAGCCGAACTTGGTGCCGGTCATCTGCAATTGCTCGCGGATCGCCCAGAGGAGCGGCGTGTCGTTCGCCGCATCCACGGACAGACTCCGCCCGTTGATGGTGAGAGTTGGCATAGGCGTCTTCCCCTGCCGGTGCATGAAGCCGCTTACGGCGGCAACTTGAATGGCGGACGCCCACCGGGCTGGCGTCAGCCTTGCCGGCGAGAATGATCGCGTTCCGGCGCGGAGGCAAATGCAATTTGGAACGAGTCGAAAAAACGACCAGCACATCCTCCCGTTGTGCGCCGCGCCAGGGGCGGCGACGCAGCCACTGGACACAACAGCGCGTGCCTCCGGCATGCGTGCCATCGCATTCAGGCAGTTTCTTCGAGGTAACTTGGCGAGCTAGAGTGCCGCCACACGGAAACCCTCAACCCTCCCCTGGAGGGGGAGGGTCGATCGCGCGCAGCGCGAGCGGGGTGGGGTGATCTCTCCGCACGGACACTGTTGGACGCGGAGAGACCGTCACCCCACCCCGTCTCACATGTCGCTACGCTTCATGTGAGCCGACCCTCCCCCTCCAGGGGAGGGTGAAGCACCGAGCGAGCGGCGAGAAAAAAAGGGCAGGAAACAATGCCGAAGGTTAACCGGGACGGCGTCAACGTCTACTACGAAGTTCATGGCAACGGGCCGCCGCTGCTGCTCACGCATGGCTATTCCTCGACATCGGCGATGTGGCATGGACAGGTCGACGCGCTGGCGAAGGATCACACGCTTATCTTGTGGGACATGCGCGGCCACGGCCAGTCCGATTACCCTGACGATCCCAAGGCCTATAGCGAAGACCTCACGGTCGGCGACATGGCGGCGATCCTCGATGCGGTCGGCGCGGAGCGCGCCATCATCGGCGGGCTCTCGCTCGGCGGCTACATGTCGCTCGCGTTCTATCGCGCACATCCGGAGCGGGCCCGCGCGCTGCTGATCATCGACACCGGCCCCGGCTTCAGGAAGGACGATGCGCGCGAAGCCTGGAACGCGCGGGCGCTCGCCACCGCCGACCGGCTCGAGCGCGAAGGCCTCGATGTCCTGAAATCGGCGACGCGCGAGCGCGCCACCGCGAACCATCGCAACGCCAGGGGACTGGCCCTTGCCGCGCGCGGCATGCTGACCCAGCGCGATGCGCGCGTGATGGAGCTGCTGCCCGAGATCAGAGTGCCCAGCCTGATCGTGATCGGCGCCGACGACACCCCGTTCCTCGCCGCGTCCGATTACATGGCCGCAAAAATCCCCGGCGCACAAAAGGTCGTGATCCCCGCGGCCGGACACGCCGTCAACATCGATCAGCCCGAGGCTTTTGTTGACGCGGTCGTGCCTTTCCTGAAGAACTTGCCGGCATAGGCCGATCGAGCAGGGACATAGGCGATGAAGCTGATGATGCTGGCTGCGGGCACGATGTTGCTGTCGCTATCCGCGCAGGCCGAGCCGATCGGCGCCGTGCCGCCGCGGCAGCCCTTCGTCATGACATTGTCGAACAACATTCCGCTCGCCTTCGGCATGGATGCCGAACAGACCGCACGCGCGCTCGGGCAGCCGCTGCAATATGTGCGGGGCCGTCCCGGCCACGAGATCTACCTCGCGTTGCGCAACATTGGCGGCAGCCGCCTGATCCCCTACCGCCACCGCCTGTTCCTGCAATTCCGCCACGGCCGGCTGGCGGGGTGGACGGAGGATTACGGCGAGAACTGGATGTGGGAGTGAGGGCAGTTCTTCGTGACGCAAAGTGATCGGATCTACGCCGTCAAGCGCTGATATTGCCAACATCGTCATGGCCGGGCTTGTCCCGGCCATACGATCTTTCGGGCGGCACCAAGAACGTGGATGCCCGGGACAAGCCCGGGCATGACGAGTTTGTGGAGCGAGCAGAATTCCCAATCAAATAGCAACCAAGAAGGACAACCCGCGTGGGACAAGACATCAAGCTGACGGCCTCGGACAATTTCCAGCTCGGCGCCTATCGCGCTGACCCTGCCGGTGTGCCGAAGGGCGCGGTGGTGGTGATCCAGGAGATCTTTGGGGTCAATCACCACATCCGCTCGGTTTGCGACCGCCTGGCCGGGGAAGGTTATGTCGCGATCGCGCCGTCGATCTTCGACCGGACGGCGCCGAACTTCCAGTCGGGCTATTCGCCCGACGAGATCGCGGAAGCGCGCAAGTTCGTGGCCAATCCGGACTGGGCCGCGATGCTGCGCGACACGCAAGCTGCGATCGATGCGGTGAAGAGCATCGGGCCCGTGGGCATCATCGGCTTTTGCTTAGGCGGCAGCATCGCTTTCGTCGCGGCGACGCGATTGACCGGCCTGAAGGCTGCGATCGGCTATTACGGCGGCGCCGTCGTGCGCTTCGCCGACGAGACGCCGAAGGTGCCGACCCAGCTGCATTTCGGCGAGAAGGATGCCGGCATTCCGCTCGCCGACGTCGAGACCATCAGGGCCAAGCGGCCCGAGGTCGAAGTTCATATCTATCCGGGCGCCCAGCACGGCTTCCATTGCGACGAGCGCGCCAGCTACGACAAGGCCAGCGCCGACATCGCCTGGCCGCGCAGCATGGCGTTCTTCGCGAAGCATTTGAAATAGGAATGGCGCTCTCGCCTTCCGTCATTCCGGGGCGACGCGTCAGCGTCGAGCCCGGAATCCATCGGGCGTCAGAGCCGGTCGATGAATGGATACCGGGTTCGCGCTACGCGCGCCCCGGAATGACGAGGAGAGGTTTGGACTGAAATCTAGAACCAGCGCTCGCCGACGAACACAGTGTCGCCGGGCGCGAGCGGCGTGCCGAGCGGCACCACGGCGCGCATGGCGCCGCCGCTCTCGCTGTGCGTGACGGTGACGAGGTCGCGCTTGGCGCGCGGCGAGAAACCGCCGGCGATGGCGACCGCGCTCTCGACCGTCATGTTCGGCACGTAAGGATATTGGCCGGGCGCGAGGACCTCGCCGAGGATGAAGAACGGACGATAGGTCTCGATCTCGACCGCCACCGAAGGCTCGCGGATATAGCCGTTGCGCAGGCGTGCGGCGATCTCGCCAGCCAGCCCTGCCGTGGTGCGGCCGCGGGCCGGCACCGCGCCGATCAGCGGCATGGTGATGGAGCCGCCAGCATCGATCGCATAGCTGTTGGTGAGACCTTCCTGGCCGTAGACCACGACGCGAAGCTTGTCGCCGGCATCGAGATGGTAGGAGGCGCCGCTGCGCACCGCCATCGGCGCGGCGTAGCCGACCGGCATCGGCGCCGGCGAGGCGGCAAAGGAATTGCTGAACGCCGCGATGGCACCGCCGCCGTTGCTGGCGACGACGACCGGCTGCGGCGCATTATAGGGCTGGCCATAGGCCATGGCATCGAGATCGGGACGAGGCTGCACCATCGCGACGGGGGTTGCGGTCTGCATGCAGCCGCCCAGGGCGAGCGCGGCGGACGCTGCCAAGGACGCCAAGTTCGACCATCGAAACGCGCGTGCAACCGGCACCGGACCCATCCTCGCAACGAGACAGCTCCAGTGATGCACCGGTTATGGTTAATAAAGCGTTGAGTGTCTTACCCTCCCCTGGAGGGGGAGGGTCGATCGCACGAAGTGCGAGCGGGGTGGGGTGATCTCTCCACACGGGCAGTGTTGGATGTGGAGAGACCGTCACCCCACCCCGGCTCACATTTCGCTGCGCTCAATGTGAACCGACCCTCCCCCTCCAGGGGAGGGTAAGCGACACCTTGCTTGCGGCGAACTTACGCGCTCACGCCGACCTCAATCCCGGGAATAGCCGATCAAGGGCTTGCGCGGGCGGAACAGGATCATCAGGAGGATGCCCAGAATGCCGAGGACGGCAAAGACCGGCTGCTCCAGCACCAGGCGGATCACCGAGGTCCAGAGCCAGGGCGCCTTGGCCTCGACCCAGGTGCGGAAGGCGGATTGGCTGGCCTGATTGATGTCGTTCCAGAACTGGCCGAAGCGGGTGAATTTGAGGGTCTGGTCGGCCACCCAGCGGGCGCCGTCATAGACCATGAAGATGAACCCGCCGGCGAGCAGCAACAGCCCAATCAGTCGGAAAAAGCCGCGGATCATGCCTCACCTACGATGGTCGTCCGAGCGGACGACCTTGCGGAACGATGCCAGCCAATAGCCGGGCGACGGCAGAAATTCAACCTCTTCAGGGCGTTACGGCACAAATCCCGGCTGCCAAAGGCGCGTTTCCACCCCCGAAAGCGTTGACGGTGCGAAAGACCCTCTCTATAAGGGCGCCAACTGGCGGTGGGCGCAATCCCGCCGCCGCTGTTCTTTGAGCAGTTGCAGGCACCCTGGGCTTCAGGACTTTCTCTTGAAGACACCTTGGAGCCTCAGAGACAGCCGCAAGGCGGTCATGTTCCGGGAACGGCCCAGCAACCGAACACCCTAAATCCGAGCGTCGATTACGCGGTCAAGCAAGCCGGCGCTACCCGACCAAGACGCGACCGGTACCCGCAAAGGACATTGAGACCATGGCCAATACCACTTCCGCCAAGAAAGCGACGCGCAAGATCGCCCGCCGCACCGCCGTCAACAAGTCGCGCCGCACCCAGATGCGTGGCGCCGTGCGCACTGTCGAGGAAGCCATCAAGAGCGGCGATCGCGCCGCTGCCGTGAAGGCACTCGCGACTGCCGAGCCCGCCTTGATGCGCGCCGCCCAGCGCAACATCATTCACAAGAACAACGCCAGCCGCAAAGTCTCGCGCCTCACCGCGCAGATCGCCAAGCTCGCGAAGTGATCTTTAGCGACATCGCCTGATCGGTCGATCCGGTCAGCGCGTCAAAAAGCCCGGCCTCGCGCCGGGCTTTTTTGTTGGCTGTCATAATCACGCAAGCGCGCGAGGCTCACGCGCCGCTTGGACGTTTTGCATCGTCTGCGTTGGTCTTCGTTCGGTAGTTCTACCTGCCGATGTTCGGCAACAGCGGAAACTTCACCGCGTTGCAAAAACCCCTGTGCGGCGGGCGCGAATTGAATCGGTGGCCGACGAGAGTTCTGCACACCGTAGATTCACCGGAACGCGTGTGAATGTGGAGTTACCCTGCAAAACGAGTCTCGAAAAGCGATGACTCGATAATCACTTATCAACATAGCAGCGACAAGCATTTGGAAAATTCGCCCGCACGTCGGGCGCATGACGAATTTATAAAAAAAATTTGGCGCTGAACGAGAATTGTCACATGACGCGCGGCCTTCTCGATTCTGTGCACGGATTCAAAAACTTGCTTCGGAGCCTGTGAACAACTCGTGCGCGGCGTTAACCGAGGTCAAGTTTTTTGACGGCTCAAGTGTGAATCAATTTCGTTGCGAGTCTTTCCGCTTAGTGTATTCCTTAACCCAGTCAGCGGCGCCCACGATCTTCAGACCAGCGCGGTTTAGGAAACGGGGCGAGCGTGCAAATCGGCGGCGGTGTGCACGTAGGCGACGCTTCAACAAGTGATGTCGGTACAAAACCCATAGCAATATGGGAATGGTAGCTCATTGCCTGAATGTCTCCAAGCGGGATCATCTCGCTCGCGCCAAGCGCAAATGAGAGACATCGCAAAGCTACCCCGGCACGCAAAGGTGGCGACGTCGAACTGGCGACCAGTACATTGGGCAGGCATCCGCGACAGGAGTACGGCGCGGTTGTCTTTCGGACACGCAGGACCTTGTCGTGGGCGATCACGGCAGGACGGGGAGGTATCATGTCTTACGGACTCAACGCGGTATTGCAGCACGTTTCCTTTTCTTCGAACGATGCCGTTTCTGCTCCGTCGGATTTCCAGCCTCCCGCGTGTGACGGAGCGCCGAGTACGCGCTGACCTCGCGACCCCTCCATCTCCGACATCGCTGATCTGACCCGCGGCGTTCGCGCCGAACGGTCGAGCCATGCCTGACGATGGACTCGCTCGAGGTCGCGCCACTTCAGGGACGGTGGCAGGAACCCTGCATGGCGCTCACAAACGCAACCATATCTCTCAAGAGAAGTTTTCAGACGATGACAATGGAACAGGATCGCTGGTCACGCGTGAAGGGTCGGCTGCGCTCGAGTGTTGGCGAGGACGTCTACACGAGCTGGTTTGCACGCATGGATCTGGAAGGCGTGCAGGACGAGAGCGTGCGGCTGTCGGTGCCGACGCGATTCCTGAAAAGCTGGATCCAGGCCCATTACGCCGAGCGCGTGCTGTCGTGCTGGCAGGCCGAGATGCCGGAAGTGCATCGCATCGACCTCACGGTGCGGTCCGCTGTCCGCCCCTCCGCGCAGCCGAAGGAAGTGCCCGCGCCGGTCGAGGCGCGCCGCGCGCCGGCGCCGGAATTGCGTTCGACCGCGACCGCGCCGGTCTCCGCCAGTCATGACGCGCTCGGCGGCTCACCGCTCGATCCGCGCCTGACTTTCGCGAGCTTCGTCGTCGGCCGCTCCAACACGCTGGCCCATGCGGCCGCGCGCCAGGTCGCCGAAGGGCGTCGCGGCGACCCCGTGATGTTCAACCCGCTCTACATCCATGCCGGCGTCGGCCTCGGCAAGACGCATCTGCTCCAGGCCGTGACCTGGGCCGGCAATTCCGGCAACGAGCGCAAGGTGCTGTATCTCACGGCCGAGAAATTCATGTACGGCTTCGTCGCCGCGCTGAAGACGCAGACGGCGCTGGCCTTCAAGGAAGCGCTGCGCGGCATCGACGTGCTGGTCATCGACGATCTCCAGTTCCTGCAGGGCAAGTCGACCCAGGCCGAGTTCTGTCACACGCTGAACGCGCTGATCGATGCCGGCCGCCAGGTCGTGATCGCGGCTGACCGTCCGCCGTCCGATCTGGAAAGCCTGGACGACCGCGTGCGCTCGCGGCTCGCCGGCGGGCTCGTGGTCGAGATGGGATCGCTCGGCGAGGAGCTGCGCCACGGCATCCTGAAGTCGCGCGTCGCGGCGGCCCGCGCCCATCATGCGACTTTCGAGGTGCCCGAGGAGGTGCTGCATTATCTGGCGCGCACCATCACCCATAACGGCCGCGACCTCGAAGGCGCGATCAACCGCCTGCTCGCGCATTCCAAGCTCAACAACCGGCCGGTGACGCTGGAGATGGCCGAGCACGAGGTGCGCGACCTGGTGCGGCCGCAGGAGCCGAAGCGGATCAAGATCGAGGACATCCAGCGCGTGGTGGCACGGCAGTATAATGTCAGCCGCTCCGACCTCTTGTCCTCGCGCCGCACCGCCAACGTGGTCCGCCCGCGCCAGGTGGCGATGTATTTGGCCAAGACGCTGACCCTGCGCTCGCTGCCCGAGATCGGCCGCCGCTTCGGCGGACGCGACCACACCACCGTGCTGCACGCGGTGCGCAAGATCGAGGCGCTGGTCTCCAAGGACACCGCGCTGTCGGAGGAAGTGGAATCGCTGAAGCGCCAGCTTCAGGAATAAAGGCCTATTGCTTCTCTTCACCCCCGGCTCCTTTACCTCTCCCCGCTTGCGGGGAGAGGTCGGAATGCGCGCGCAGCGCGGATTCCGGGTGAGGGGGTACAGGTCCAACCGGCAGGTTCACCCGCGGAGAGAGGCCCCTCACCCCAGCCCTCTCCCCGTAAGAACGGGGCGAGGGAGTGCACCTGTGCCTGGGCGCAGTTTCTCCCGGTAAATCGTGGGGAACTGGCCCCCATCCCTTGAATCCGCGGGGCATCCGCGGCACCTTGCACGACCCAGACGGCTTTGGTCATATCGGCAGGAATGATCCGGCCTTGCGGGGTCTTCGGTGCCGTGGCGCGCGTCCCGCCGCCCGGCCTTCTCAACGCTGTGTTTTCCTAAGGGATCGGGCGAGTAGTGCAATGAAGGTTACGGTCGAACGCGCGCAATTGCTGAAGTCGCTGGGCCATGTCCACCGCGTGGTCGAGCGCCGCAACACGATCCCGATCCTCGGCAACGTGCTGGTGCGCGCCGAGAACGCGAAATTGTCGCTGAAGGCGACCGACCTCGACCTCGAAGTGACCGAGACGCTGCCGGCGGAAACCGCGACCGCCGGCTCCACCACCGTGCCGGCGCACATGTTCTACGACATCGTGCGCAAGCTGCCGGACGGCTCGCAGATCGTGCTGGAAGCCGACGGCGACCGCGCCGTGCTCGCGATCCGCGCCGGCCGCTCGCGCTTCACGCTGCAGACGCTCCCCGAGAACGATTTCCCGGACCTGGCGGCCGGCGACATGTCGCATTCGTTCTCGCTCGCCGCCAAGGACGTCAAGCGGCTGATCGACCGCACCCAGTTCGCGATCTCGACCGAAGAGACGCGCTACTACCTCAACGGCATCTATCTGCATGCCGCCGGCACGCCCAAGGCCGCCACCTTGCGCGGTGTCGCCACCGACGGGCATCGCCTCGCCCAGCTCGACCTGGTGCAGCCCAAGGGCGCCGAGGGCATGCCCGGCGTGATCGTACCGCGCAAGACCGTCGGCGAGGTGCAGCGCCTGATCGAGGACACCGAGGCCGAGATGACGATCGAGCTGTCGCAGGCCAAGATCCGCTTCACCATCGGCAACGTCGTGCTGACCTCGAAGCTGATCGACGGCACCTTCCCCGATTACGGCCGCGTCATTCCGCAGAACAACGACAAGGAGCTCGTCGTCGACAAGAAGGATTTCGAGAACGCGGTCGACCGCGTCTCGACGATTTCGAGCGAGCGCGGCCGCGCGGTCAAGCTGTCGCTGTCGGCGGGCAAGCTGGTGCTCTCGGTGACCAACCCGGATTCCGGCAGCGCCACCGAAGAGCTCGAGGTCGAATACGCCTCCGACGCGCTCGATATCGGCTTCAACTCCCGCTATCTGCTCGATATCGCCGCCCAGATCGAAGGCGACGTCGCAACGCTCCGCCTCGCCGACCCCGGCTCGCCGACCCTGGTGCAGGACCGCGACGACAAGAGCGCGCTGTACGTGCTGATGCCGATGCGGGTGTGAGGGGCGTGTTCCCTCGCCAGCGCACCCCGCTTCTTGTGCCAAACGCGATGCCCGTTGCTGCGCCCTCTCCCCTTGCGGGAGAGGGCAGCTCCGCTAGCAGCCACAACCTCACTCGGGTGAGGGGTCCTCTCGCCGCACCTTCACTGTGGAGACAACCCCTCACCCGCCGCCGCTACGCGTCGGCACCCTCTCCCGCAAGGGGAGAGGGTGAAAGCACCGCGCGTCAACGACATTCGGAATGAACGCCGATGCCGCAAGATCCGCACCATCGGCCAACGGCCAGGCATCTTCGCCAGTTCGCCAAGAAAATGCGACACGAGCCGACGGACGCGGAAGCTGCGATGTGGCGATTGCTGAGGGATCGCCGACTGGCGGCGTACAAGTTTCGCCGACAGGTCCCGCTTGAGAACTACATTCTCGATTTCGTCTGTTTCGAGAACCGTCTCGGGATTGAGATTGACGGCAGTCAGCATGCGGAGTCGCGGCGTGACGCAATTAGAGACGCCGTTCTTTCTGCTCAGGGTTTCTCAATTGCCCGCTACTGGAACAATGACGTACTTCAGCAGCCTACCTCTGTGCTGGAGGATATCCTTGCAAAGCTTGCCGGGCGGTAAGATACCCCTCACCCGTCGCCTCAGTTCGTGAGGCGCCACCCTCTCCCACAGGGGAGAGGGGAAGAAACGCCTCCATGACGAATGATCGATGACCCCCTCCCGCATTCATCGCCTGACGCTGACGCATTTTCGCAATTACCGGGCGGCGGGGCTCGAGACGACGGCTGACCTGGTGGCGCTGGTCGGGCCGAACGGGGCGGGCAAGACCAATTGCATCGAGGCGATCTCCTTCCTGTCGCCGGGCCGCGGCCTGCGCCGGGCGACGCTGGAGGATGTCGCCGACAATCAGGGCGACGGCTCCTGGGCGGTGTCGGCGCAGGTCGAGGGGGCGCTGGGGCTGGCCACGCTCGGCACCGGCATCGATGCGCCGCGCGCGGACGCCGCGGTCACCCGGCGCTGCCGCATCGACCGCGAGCCGGTGGGCTCGGCCAGCGCCTTCGGCGACCATATCCGCATGGTGTGGCTGACGCCGGCCATGGACGGGCTGTTCATGGGGCCTGCCTCGGAGCGCCGGCGCTTCTTCGACCGCCTAGTGCTCGCCATCGACAGCGAACATTCCAGCCGCATCAACGCGCTCGAGCGCTCCTTGCGCTCGCGCAACCGCCTCTTGGAGACGCGCAATTACGACGATCATTGGTGCGACGCGATCGAGCGCGAGACGGCCGAGCTCGCGGTCGCGGTGGCGGCCACGCGCGGCCAGACCGCGGCAAGGCTCACCGGCATGCTGAATGCGCGCGCGCAAGGATCCGCATTTCCGTCCGCGCAAATCGCGCTCGACGGCTGGATGGAGAATGCGCTGCTGACGGAGACCGCGACCTCGGTCGAGGACCGCTACCGCCAGATCCTGCGCGACAACCGCCCGCGCGATGCGATCGCCGGCCGCACCACCGACGGCCCGCATCTCACGGACCTCCAGGTCGTCTATGCGCCGAAGAGCATGCCGGCGCGCGATGCCTCGACCGGCGAGCAGAAGGCGCTGCTGATCGGCCTCGTGCTGGCGCATGCGAGCCTGGTCGCCGAGATGACCGGCATCGTGCCGCTGCTGCTGCTCGACGAGGTGGTCGCGCATCTCGATCCGAACCGCCGGGCGGCGCTGTTCGACGAGCTGAAGACGCTCGGCGCGCAGGTGTGGCTGACCGGTGCGGATCCTGCCGCCTTCGCCGAGATCGGCGCAGGGGGCGAAGTGTTTGACGTCGAGAGCGGACGAGTCTCGGCCCGCAGCTAGGCCGCCGCATTGAACCCGCTCGTTTGCGGCCACGACTAGCTGCTTGTGGCTGCAAGAGGCGGCCATCGCGCAGGATTTCACAACTGGCGCGATATTCTTGGAGCATGAGCATGGCGAGTGTGGGGCGTGGGACGCAAGCTCCGGCACGATGGCAACTTGTTGCGTGCGGCCTTGCTCTGCTCGCAAGCTGCCTGCTCGCGGCGAGCGCCGGCGCCTTCGTGTCGAACCTGCCGCCGCTGTTCTCAGCCGCGCTGACGCTGGACCCCGCGGCGAGGCTCCCCGCACCGACCCGCTACCTCTATCGGGGGATCCACACCACCGTGATGCCCGGCATCGAAGCGCCGCTCCGGACCAGGCTAGAGGCGCGCTTACCTGCGGCGCTCGGCGACGTGCTCGCATTCTATCGCACCGAGCTTCCAAAGCTCGGCTGGCAGGAGCAGCAGGAAGAGGCGATGGTCAGCGCCGATCACGCGCGCCTTGCCTTCATCTCCCCGATCGGGCCGGCAGCGCTGGAGCTCGATCGCAAGGAGGGCAGCACCGCGGTGCAGCTCGTGCAGAAGAATGCGCAGGCCGCAACCCGCGCCAACGTCCTGCCTGAGGCGGGCCAGGCCAAGCTGGTGTTCAGCAATATCGGCGAGAACGAAGCCGTGCTCACGATCAACCAGCGGACCATCCCGCGCCCTGCCGGCGCCAACGCCGTCGCGCTGGACCTCGTGCCCGGCACATACATCTATGGACTGAGCATGCCGGGCCATGCGGCCAGAACGAACACGCTCGCGGTCGCAGCCGGCGACACCTGGGAGCTCACGGTCGGGCGCAACGGCGAGGCGTGGCCACCGCTGCAGCTGTATTGAGTCCCAAAGCCCAGCGAGGTGTCCGGACGGCTCGGAACAAACTCTGTCCGGAGCCGCAAAATCCACGCCTTCCGCGGCTGAAAAACTGCCCTCGAATCGCGCTTTTTGCAGCGCCCGAAAACGCCCTTCAAAAGCCTTGAAAACCGGCCGAAAAACCCTATCTGCTCAAAGGGTTGCCGGGAGATACTTTGCGCTAGGCGCAAGCGGTCTTTCATGGCACAAATGGCCCCGCAAATCAGCGCCTTTGCGCCGCTGATTCGGGCGACATCTCGAAGGCCTCTCATGACAGAACCTGCTCGGCAGCACGCTGCCGAAAACGAGCCCTCTAACGCGAGCGATTACGGCGCGGAATCGATCCGCGTGCTCAAGGGACTCGATGCCGTCCGCAAGCGTCCGGGCATGTATATCGGCGACACCGACGACGGCTCGGGCCTGCACCACATGGTCTACGAGGTCGTCGACAACGCCATCGACGAGGCGCTCGCCGGCCATGCCACGCGCGTCGACGTCATCCTCAATCCCGACAATTCCGTCACCGTGCGCGACGACGGCCGCGGCATTCCCGTCGACATCCACAAGGGCGAGGGCATCTCGGCGGCCGAGGTCATCATGACCCAGCTGCACGCGGGCGGAAAGTTCGACCAGAACTCCTACAAGGTCTCCGGCGGCCTGCACGGCGTCGGCGTCTCCGTCGTCAACGCGCTGTCGAGCAAGCTGATGCTTCGCATCTGGCGCGACAACAAGGAGCACTATATCGAGTTCGCCCACGGCGATGCCGTCGCACCGCTGAAGGTCGTCGGCGATGCCCCCGGCAAGCGCGGCACCGAAGTGACGTTCCTGGCCTCCACCGAGACCTTCAAGAACGTCGAATACGACTTCGCCACGCTCGAGCATCGCCTGCGCGAGCTCGCCTTCCTCAATTCCGGCGTCAATATCGTGCTCTCCGACATGCGCCACGCGGTCGAGAAGCGCGAGGAGATGCACTATTCCGGCGGCGTCGAGGAGTTCGTCAAATATCTCGACCGCAACAAGAAGGCCCTGGTGCCGGCGCCGATCATGGTACGTTCGGAAGCCAACGGCATCGGCGTCGAGGCGGCGCTGTGGTGGAACGACAGCTACCACGAGAACGTGCTGTGCTTCACCAACAACATCCCGCAGCGTGACGGCGGCACCCACCTCGCCGGCTTCCGCGGCGCGCTGACGCGTCAGGTCAACGGCTATGCCGAGGCCAACGCCAAGAAGGAAAAGATCGCGCTGACCGGCGACGATTGCCGCGAAGGTCTCACCGCCGTTCTCTCGGTGAAGGTGCCCGATCCGAAATTCTCGTCGCAGACCAAGGACAAGCTGGTGTCCTCGGAAGTGCGCCCGGCGGTGGAGAACGTCCTCAACGAGGCGCTCCAGGCCTGGTTCGAGGAGCACCCGAGCGAAGCCAAGATGATCGTCGGCAAGGTGATCCAGGCCGCGGCAGCCCGTGAAGCTGCGCGCAAGGCGCGCGAGCTGACGCGCAAGAGCCCGCTCTCGGTGTCCTCGCTGCCGGGCAAGCTCGCCGACTGCCAGGAAAAGGATCCGGCCAAGTCCGAGCTCTTCATCGTCGAGGGCGACTCGGCAGGCGGCAGCGCCAAGCAGGGCCGCAACCGCGAGTTCCAGGCGGTGCTGCCGCTGCGCGGCAAGATCCTCAACGTGGAACGGGTCCGTCCCGACACGATGTTGAAGAGTGAGCAGATCGGCACGCTGATCACCGCGCTCGGCACCGGCATCGGCGACGAATTCTCGGTCGAGAAGTTGCGCTATCACAAGATCATCGTGATGACGGACGCCGACGTCGACGGCGCTCACATCCGCACGCTGCTCCTGACCTTCTTCTACCGGCAGATGCCCGACATCATCGACGGCGGCTATCTCTACATCGCCCAGCCGCCGCTCTATAAGGTCAGCAAAGGCAAGTCCGAGCAGTACCTGAAGGACGAGCGGGCGCTGGAAGACTATCTGATCGACGCCGGGCTGGATGACTGCGTGTACATTCCCGGCACCGGCGGCGACCGCTCCGGGCGCGACTTGCGCGCGCTGGTCGACGATGCCCGTGTCGTTCGCAGCATCCTGCGCAATCTGCACAGCCGCTATAACCGCAAGGTGGTCGAGCAGGCCGCCATCACCGGCGTGCTGAACAAGGAGATCTACGGCGATCCCGAGAAGGCGGCGGCCGCCGCGCAATACATCGCGAGCCGGCTCGACAACCAGGCCGAGGAGGTCGAGCGCGGCTGGGTCGGACAATTCGTCGAGGGCCAGGGCTTCCTGTTCGAGCGCACCGTGCGCGGCGTCAAGGAAGCGGCTGTCATCGATGACGCGCTGCTCGGCTCGGCCGAGGCCCGCAAGCTCGACGAATACACGACCAAGCTCCAGGACGTTTACGCCCGCTCCGGCAAGCTGCGGCGCAAGGACACCGAGCACGTGGTCCACGGCCCGGTCGACCTGTTCGAGGCCGTGACCGACGCGGGCCGCAAGGGCATCAGCCTGCAGCGCTACAAAGGTCTCGGCGAGATGAATCCGGAGCAGCTCTGGGAGACCACGCTCGACACCGACGCGCGCTCGCTCCTGCAGGTGAAGGTCAAGGAGGCCGACGAGGCCGACGACATCTTCACCAAGCTGATGGGCGACGTGGTCGAGCCGCGCCGCGATTTCATCCAGGAACATTCGCTGAGCGCGACGATCGATATTTGAGGCCGGATGGCTTTAGGACGGTCGTCATGCCCGGGCTTGTCCCGGGCATCCACGTTCTTTTTGCGGCGAAGCAAGACGTGGACGGCCGGGTCAAGCCCGGCCATGACGACGTGGGTGCACGTGCCCTGAACCTCCCCACCCGCCATCGCGACGAAACGGCATGAACCCGTTGGCCCATTCCGGCCGGGAAGCCTCGCGTCATGACCGGCTCCGCAACGACCCGCTCCGCCGCGCCCTCACGCCGCCTCGGCATCATCGGCAGCATTGTCGGCGTGCTGGCGCTGATGGCGGCGGTGCTGCCGCATTGGGTCGTGCCGATCGTGTTTCCGCCGCCGTCGGCGGACAAGGTGATCGTCGACACCGGCCATCGCATCAAGGACCGCATCGTCGCGAAGCTGAAGGGCGTGGAGTATCAGGCTCCGAGGCCTGAGAAGTCGGCTGGACGAAGCTGGAACGAAATTGCGTCGGTCACTGCGATCTCGCTCGGCCTGCTCGCCATCCTGTTCTCGGTACTCTCCCTCATCTTCCGGGAGGAACGGCTCCTTGCTGCTGTCGCCGCCACACTCGGCACCGGCGCTATCGCCATCGAAATCTCCTTCTTGATGATGGGCCTCCTGATCCTGATCGCGGTCCTCTACGTGGTGGGGAATATCATCGGGCTGTTTTGAGGTTCGCTTGCGACAAGCTCCCGTCCTCATCCTGCGGAGCCTGCGAAAGCGGGCGTCTCGCAGGATAACCACGGGCGACATCGGGGCCTGCATGGTTCGAGACGCGCGTTCCGCGCTCCTCACCATGAGGGATTGGCGGCCTCGCCTGGGCTACACGGACCGGGCACGAACCACGGCCCAGTACAATTGCTCCCGCGCTCAAATCTCTGTAGTTTCCGCCCGAAACAGGCCTCCCACTCACCAGGACAGCGAGAACCCCGTGGCGCCCATCCAATACATCGTCGAGGGCGGTCAGCGGCTCTCGGGCTCGATCGAGCCGTCCGGCAACAAGAACTCGGCGCTGCCGATCATCGCCGCCGCGCTCTTGACCGAGCATCCGGTCGTGCTGGAGAACGTGCCGCGGATCCGCGACACCGAGACGCTGGTCGAGCTGGTCCGCTCGGTCGGCGCGTCGGCCGAATGGTCCGCACGCAACACGCTTCACATTCACGCCAAGAGCATCCGCGCCGCCGACCTCGATCCCGAGCTGTGCGTGCGCATTCGCGCCTCGATCCTGCTCGCCGGACCCCTGCTCGCCCGCTGCGGCGAGGTGATGCTCCCGCCGCCGGGCGGCGACGTCATTGGGCGCCGGCGGCTGGACACGCACGTGCTGGCGCTGGAGCAGCTCGGCGCCAAGGTCACCGCGACCGACCGGCTCGAATTCCGCGCGCCCAAGCTCGCGGGCGCCGACGTGTTCCTGGACGAGCCGAGCGTCACCGCGACCGAAAATGCGCTGGTCGCGGCGGTCGCCGCCGACGGCGTCACCCATTTGCGCAACGCGGCCTCCGAGCCGCATGTGCAGGACCTCGCCAATTTCCTGGTCGCGCTCGGCGCCAGGATCGAAGGCATCGGCACCAACAACATGATCATCCATGGCCAGGCGACGCTCGGCGGGACGACGTACCGGATCCAGCCCGACCATATCGAGGTCGGCTCGCTGATCGGGCTTGCCGCCGTGACGCGCTCGCCCTTGCGCATCGCGCGCGCGGGCGTCGAGCATCTGCGCTCGATCCGCATGGGCTTCGAGCGGCTCGGCATCGTCTGCCGGATCGAGGGCGACGACCTCATCGTGCCATCCAATCAGACATTGAAGATCCAGGACGATTTCGGCGGCCATGTGCCCAAGCTGGAGGACCAGCCCTGGCCGGCCTTCCCCGCCGACCTGATGTCGATCGCGATCGTCACCGCCACGCAATGCGAGGGCGTGATCCTGATGTTCGAGAAGATGTTCGAATCCAGGATGTTCTTCGTCGACAAGCTGATCGCAATGGGCGCGCGCATCGTGCTGTGCGACCCGCACCGCGCCATCATCGCCGGCCCCAGCCGCCTGCACGGCGCGACGATGACCTCGCCCGACATCCGCGCCGGCATGGCGATGCTGCTGGCCGCCGTCTGCGCCGAGGGCACTTCGACCATCAACAACGCCGACCAGATCGAGCGCGGCTATGAGCGCATCGAGGAGCGGCTGAACGCGCTGGGGGCCAGGATCAAGCGCGTGCCGGAGAGGAAGGGGTAGCTTCCGCCTCTCCTCCTGATAATGGCCTCGTGCCCCGGACGCAGCGCAGCACGTCAGTGATGCGCTGCTGAGCCGGGGCCCATTACTTGGGGCTGAACGCACGGCTTCTGGGTCCCGGCTCGCGCTTCGCGCGTCCGGGACACGTGGGCCATGTTTTCGACGCGCGGCTGTGCTATTGAGCCGCCATGCTCGACACCGTCCAACATCATGCGCAGCCGCAAGCCGGCGTGCCGCAGAACCACCTTGCCGTGGAATTCGTCGAGACACTGCGGCTCGCCGTACCGATGATGCTGACCCAGCTCGGGCAGATCGCGATGATCACGACCGATCTCGCGATGATCGGGCGGCTCGGCGAGGAGGCGGTGGCCGCGGCGGCGCTGGCCCACACGGTCTATTTCGTCAGCTTCACTTTCGGTCTCGGATTGACGTCCGCAGTGTCGCCGCTGGCGGCGCAGGCGTTCGGTGCCGGCGACGTCAGGCGCATTCGCCGCTCGTTGCGCGTCGGGCTGTGGGCCGCCCTGCTGATCTCGCTGCCGATGATGGCCTCGCCGCTCTATGGCGAGCAGATCCTGCTCGCGCTCGGTCAAATGCCGCGAGCGGCCGCGCTGGCGCAGCACTATCTGAATGGCCTTGCCTGGGGCATCGCGCCGGCGCTCGGATTCATCGCGCTGCGCGGCATGATGAGCGCGGTGAACCGGCCGCAGGCCCCGCTATGGATCACGCTGGCGGCGATCCCGGTCAATGCCGCGCTGGTCTATGCGCTGATCCACGGCCTGTTCGGCCTGCCCGAGCTCGGCCTGTTCGGCGCGGGGCTTGCGACCACGCTGGTCAATCTCGGCACTTTCCTCGCCGCGCTCGCGATTGCCGGGTTGCGCGAGCCGTTCGCCGACTATCGTCCGCTCGCCCGCCTCTGGCGGATCGACTGGCCCTTGATGCGCCAGCTGATCGTGATCGGCGCGCCGATCTCGTTCTCGCTGCTGCTGGAATACGGCCTGTTCTCCTCGGCGGCGCTGCTGATGGGCTTGATCTCGACCGCCGCGATTGCCGCGCATCAGATCGCGCTCCAGGTCACCGCCGTGCTCTTCATGGTGCCGCTCGGCATCGGCATGGCGGCAACGGTGCGGGTCGGTCATGCCTTCGGCCGCAATGATCCGGCGGCGGTGAAGCGCGCGGGGCTCGTCGCAGCCACGCTCGGCCTCGCGCTGGTCTCCGCGCTGACGATCGCGATCGTGATCGGCCGCTACGAGCTCGGACGGCTGTTCTTCGGCCATAGCGAGGCCAGCGCGGCAACGGTCGAGCTGACGGCGACATTGCTGCTGGTCGGCGCGAGCTTCTTCGTCGCCGACGGCCTCCAGACCATCGTGGGCGGCGCGCTGCGTGGCCTCAACGACACCCGAATGACCCTGCTGTTCGCCGCGATCGGCTATTGGGGCGTCGCCTTTCCCATCGGCTGGATGCTGGCATTCCACACGGGACTGGGCGCGGTCGGCGTCTGGATCGGGTTCTCGATCGGTACATTCGTCTATGCCGGGCTCCTGATCTTGCGCTTCCGGATGCTGGCGCGCAAACTGGCGGGATGAGAGCAACGGTCCACGAAGTCGCGCCTGAGATCGATGCGAGCACGCTGCTCGCCGGCGCGCAGTTCGCCGATGCGTTTCGCGTGGAGATCGGCACCGCGGCGGTGAATGCCCGCGAAGCCTGCACCAGGATGGTGCTGCACGGGCCGCGCTGGATCGACGCGCTGCTGCGCCTGCGCAACATTCTGGTGAGGCCGTTCGGGCTAAAGACATCGGGCGAGGGCGCGCCGGCCCCAGGCGGCATGATCGGCCTGTTTCCGGTGCTGAGCGAGACACCGGAGCAGCTGGTCGCAGGCTTCGATGATTTGCACCTCGACTTCCGCATCGTCGTCGACGTGTCCGGCGATGCCGCGAGCCGGCAGGTGACCTCGACCACGCTGGTGCGCACGCACAATTTGCTCGGCCGGACCTATCTCGCGCTGATCATGCCCTTCCACAAGCTCGTGGTCCGCAACATGATGGGACGGATCGTGGAGCCGGCCCGATGAATTGTGCGGGCCGACATTGAGCGAACACGCAGTGTTCAGCCCACCGGCCCTGGAGTCCAATTGTCCCCTGCGAGCGGACTGACTTTCACGTCAGGAATGACACCGCGGTCCATGCTTGGATCGAAATGGCGCATCGTCCGCTCATTGAGGTCGATGATGCGCCCAGGTCTTAGTGGTCCCACGTCGTTTATCTTGACGATGACCTTCTTGCCCACGGCCTCGACGAGAGCATATTTCGGCCTCGCGCCAAATTCGACCCCACCAAATTTCCGGCGCAGACTCGTCTTGATGGCAGCCGTCCAGGCAGAGGGATCATAACGCTCGCCGGAGGCCGTCTTCGGACCGCCCTCCTCCTTGCCGGGCTTGAACGGATTATAGGTGGACGCCGCGCCAATAATCGCGTCGCTGGAGGCGGCATCGACGACGGCACTTGAGTGATCCCCACGCGTTTCACTTCGAGCAACGGCAGCGGAAATGGCGAGCGCAAGCAGGGCGCCGCAAATTGCGGCGCTCGAGCGGAATAGCATCATAAGTCCTGTGATTTTTTAGATTGCCCGGTTCCAGAACCGCAAACGTGGTCAAGCGAACGCAGCAACGTTCATCAACTTGCGCCGATCGTTTTGCGGATTCGAGCCAGCCCCTGGCTACGGAACCGTTGTGTGAACCGGAGTGGTCCTCACGTCGTGTTTAGCTTCCCGCCGATTAAGACAGAGATTGCGTCAGCAACATGACCCGATGGAACCTTGTGCGTGCAGCGTCAGAACACGCAGGCAGCGCTCACGGCTGAGCCGCGCGACGTATGCATTGCTGTCGAAACGAGTCACCGAGGATGCGCTCAACTCACTCGGCAACGCGCACCGACTTGTCGGCCGCCGCCTCCGACCATTCGCCGACGACGCGATCGAGATCGCCGAGATTCTGGTGCATCTGCTCCAGGGAGAAGCCGAGCGCGAAGAAGCGCTCGGCGGTGTCGCTGGGGTGGCCTCGGATCAGGCCGTCCCGACGGACGGACGCGACCGCCTCGGCGTAGTGCTGGAGCGCGACATGCACGGGATGGATCGGCGGCGCGCCGGCCCCTTCGCGCAAGGCGCCCGCGGCCGAGCGCAGGAAGCGCGCGATCACGGTCGAGACTTCCGTCAGGGGCGCTGCCAGCCGCAGCTGCACCTCGACCGGCAGCGGCACCACGGTGGCACGGCCGATCATCACGACATCGTGGCGCAGCCGCAGGATCGTTCGCAGCAATGGACCGGTATCCGGGCCGCTCGACAGGCGCGCCGCGCGCTCGCGCTCGGCTTCGGAGCCGATCGCATTCAGATTGACCATCGCATTGCCGATGCCGTCCTGGATCCGGTGCAGCGCGTCGTTGTCGCGGCCGCGCGTGAGGCCTGCGAGCAGCTCGGCGAGGGCATCGGCGATCAGCTCGAGCAGAACCGCCGCGCTGGCGCGGATCTGCCGCACCGCGGGCGACGGCAGCACCAGGAAGGAGACCAGCAATCCCGTGACCGCGCCGACACCGACCTCGCTGACCCGGTCGATCGCCGAGGTCATGGGATCGGAATGATGCATGGTCGGAACCAGCAGCACGATCACGGCCGTCACCGTGGCGGCGCTGAGGCTCGGATTGATCGCGGCGATGAAGGCGAGCGGGGCGACGGAGAGGACCAGCAGGCCGAGCAGGCCCGCCTCGCTGGAATAGGGAATCAGGATCGCGATGGCGCCGCCATAAATCGCGCCGCCGATGGTGCCGAGCATGTAGTCGCGCGTCGCCTTCAGCGAGCGGCCGACGCTCATCTGGGTCACGATCAGCGAGGTCAGCACAGCCCAGAGCGGCAGCAAGAGATGCAGCGCAGTCGCGATCGCATAGGCCGCGGTCGCGGCGACCGTGACCCGGATCGCGAGCCCCAATTGCGTCCGCCGCGCTCGAACCTGCTCGAACAGCTGCCTTGCGCGCGTCATACGGAATATCCCGATCCTCTTCGCCTAAGCAAAAGCATGGCTGATCCCCGCCCCCGCAAGGCCGCTTGAAAGGCCAAATCAGCCCGCCTAACTTGCGCGCCAAAACGAGGAAACACGATGGCTCACGAAACCGCAACGCTCGCCGCCTATGTCTTCAATCTGAAATACCAGGATATTCCGGCAGAGGTGCTGGAGCGCGCCAAGGTGCTGACGCTGGACTTCCTGGGTAGCGCAATTCGGGCACGGCGCGAGGCGGAATCGACCCCGTCGATGCTGAAGATGCTGGAGGCGCTGGCGCTCGACACCAGGGGCGAGTCCACCGTGTTCGGCGATGCCAAGACCTGGACGCCGGCGGTGGCAGCGCTCCTCAACGGCGCGCTCGGCCACTCGCTCGATTTCGACGACACCCATGCCGATTCCTCGCTGCATCCGAGCGCCCCGGTGGTGCCGGCCGCCTTTGCCGTCGGCGAGATGGTGGGTGCCTCCGGGCGCGACGTGCTGACGGCGATCGTGGCTGGCTATGAGGTGTGCTGCCGGCTCGGCAATGCGCTCGACCCGACCTCGCATTATGCGCGCGGCTTCCACCCGACCGCGACGGCCGGCACCTATGGTGCGGCCGCGGCCGCCGGCAAGCTGTTCGGCCTGTCCGAGAAGCAGCTGATCGCCGCGTTCGGCGTCTCCGGCAGCCAGGCCGCGGGCTCGCTGCAATTTCTGGTAAACGGCGCCTGGAACAAGCGCTACCAGGTCGGCGCCGCCGCGATGAATGGCGTGATCGCCGCGACGCTGGCGCGCAACGATTTCGTCGGCGCGACCGAATCCATCGAAGGCAAGCACGGCCTGCTCGCCGGCTATACCGACGATGCGCACCCGGACAAGGCGGTGGCCGAGCTCGGTAAGACCTATGAGACGATGAAGATCGGCGTGAAGCCTTATCCGAGCTGCCGCTACACCCATGCGGCGATCGACGCGCTGATCGCGATGCGGCGCGAGCACAATCTGACGCCGGACCAGGTCAAGCGTGTCGAGATCGGCCTGCACCGCAACGGCATCACGCTGACCGGCGATGCCGCGACCAAGCGCCACCCGCGCTCGATCGTCGGCGGCCAGTTCTCGATGTTCTTCACCGGCGCGCTCGCGCTCGACCAGGGTTCGTTCGGCTGGGACGATTACAACCGGTTGGGCGATGCCGCCATCGACGCGCTCGCCGACAAGTTCGACGTGGTGCAGGACGATCGCCTCGAGATCGGCCGCAGCCACCCCTTCGGCGCCCGCGTCAGCATCACCACGGACGACGGCGTGCACGAGCGGCTCTACGCCGATCCGTCCGGGGAGCCGAATTCTTTCCCGGATACGCAGGCGATGCAGCAGAAATTCCTGACATTGGCCCGCCCGGTGCTGAACGCGCGCGCGGAGAAGTTTGCCGATGCGATCATGACGCTGGAGCGGTTCGATCGCGTGGCGCAGGCGACGGAATTGGGAAGGTAAGTAAGTTCACCGCGGCGCTTGCTTACCCTCCCCTGGAGGGGGAGGGTCGGCATGCGATCGAGCGAAGCGAGATTGCGTGACGGGGTGGGGTGATCTCTCCACTCAGGCACTGCTCATCGCGGAGAGACTGTCACCCCACCCCGCTCGCGCTGCGCGCGATCGACCCTCCCCCTCCAGGGGAGGGTAAGAAAAGACCTCAATCCGCCCCCGCCATCTTCCCCCTCTCGCGCGTTGCGGCCACCACATCGCGCACGAGATCGAACACGCCGTCGGCTTGCGGCGGTGCGTTCGGCGAGCGTCCCAGGCGCACGATCACCAGTTGCTCCGACGGGATCACGATGGTGTACTGCCCGATCGTGCCCTTGGCGAAGAAGGCATCGCGCGGCCAGCCGTGCGCCACGCGAAAGTTTGCGCCAAAGCTGTCGCCCTGGTTGGTCCAGAAGCCGGCGCCGATGCCGACCCACGCATTCGGCGTGGCCGTCGCCGAATAGGTCACCCACCCTTCCGGCAGGATGCGCTTGCCGCCGGCGACGCCGTCATCGAGATAGAGCTGGCCGAAGCGCGCCCAGTCGCGCGCGGAGGCGAGCATCTCGCTCGACCCTTCGATCGTGCCGGCGCCGTCGAGCTGGAGCACGACATGGCGCATGCCGAGCGGGGCGAACAATTCGCGGCGCGCAAAGCGCAGCGCGTCCTCCGGTGTGCCGCCGACTGCGTCGCGGATCAGATACGAGAGAATGAGGATGTTGCCGTCGTGATAATTCCACGCGGTGCCGGGCGCGGTCTGAAGCGGCATGCTCTCGGCATAGGCGGCCATGTCCTTCTCGGCGAATTTCATCCGGTTGACCGGCTCGAAGGCGGAGCCGAGCGAGGCCTGCAGCGAGCTGCCGAGCGCAAGGCCCGCCGTGTGACGCAGCAGCTGGTCGACGGTGATGGCATGGCGCGGATCGTCAGGATCCTTCCAGGCCGCGACCGGCGCGGGGCCGTTGAGCTGCAGCTTGCCCTGGCGCACCAGCACGCCGATCAGGCCGGAGATCACCGACTTCGTCATGGAGAAGCCGAGCAGCGGCGTTTCGGGGCCGATGCCGTCGGCGTAGCGCTCGGCGACGACACGGCCGGCCTTCATCACGACGATGGCGCGGGTGCGGCGGTAAGGCGGCTGCGCGGGCTCGGCGAAGGCCCGGTCGAGCGCGGCGGCGAGCGCGGGGCTTTGCGGCGGCACGATCGCGGGGCCGGCGGTCTCGGGCAGCAATGCGGGCCGCTTGTCGTCGGGCGGCAGCTCGACGGGGAGGATGCCAGCGCCGTGCTCGAGCGTGCAGCCGAGGCCCTCGCGATAGACGGCGAGGCTACGGCCGAGGCCGAACAGCGTCACCGTGACATCCTTGCGCGCGCGGTCGACCGTGTAGTCCATCGCCCAGCTGATCAGGCTCGCTCCGGGCATGGTGTCGGTGGTCTCGGCAAAGTTGCGCCTGGGATCGAGGCCGGAAACGAACGTCTCGGCGCACAGGATGTCGGCGACGAAGCCGGTCGCGACCTTCGGCACGTCGCGGGCCCGGGCCGCGCCGAGCGCGAGGCCGGCAGTGGCGATGGTGGCGGTGAGGAGGGCGATCTTGCGGCGGCGAGTCACTTGCTTTCTCCTGAAAGGGGCGCTTGCCGCAAGGAAGCGGGAGAAGCTGCAGGCGAGCTCGCCGGATTCGAAAGACGGTCTAGCCGAACTCGGACCGAGCTGGTCGATTTCGAAATAATGCTGTAATTACAGCAGCTTGAAATTAGGCCGCGTTCACCTTGAGCCGCCGGTATTCCGTCGGCGTCACGCCAGTAACCGCCTTGAAGGCGCGGTTGAAGGGGCCGAGTGACTGGAAGCCGGCGTCCATGGCGATGGTGATGACGGGGACCTCGGCCTGGCTGGGGTCGGCGAGCGCGGCCTTGGCTTCCTCGATGCGGTGGTTGTTCAGGAACACGTTGAAATTGCGATAGCCGAGCCGCTGGTTGATCAGCCGTCGCAGCCTATATTCGGGAATCTTGAGCCGGGTCGCGAGCACGCCGATGGTGATGTTCTCCTGGCGATAGATCCGCTCGTCCGCCATCAGGTGCATCAAGGCGTCGATGAGTTTCTGGTCGGCATCCTCGGCCACAGGCTGGAGCGGCGCGAGCGCCGGTGCGGGCTCTGGCGCAACCGGAAACAGATCGGCGCCATCGACGCGCAGCATTGCACAGGCGATCGCGGCAACGATGCAGGCGAGCACGCCCGTATTGATCGTATTGGCGATATCGCCCGCGCTCCCGGCAATGAGGATCTGGAGCACCGCATTCAGCCCGCCATAGAGCGCGGCGGCGCAGACGATGAAGAGGCGGAGGCGGCGGCGACGCTCCACCAGATCGGCGGACCACGATCGGATCGTCTGCGCCACTGCGAGCACGATGAAGCCGAGCACGATCAGGTTCACTATAGTTACGGAGAACCGCGCGTTGCCGCCGGGCGCAATCCAGAGACATCCGATCAAGCTGAAGGCGGTCACCGCGGCCCAGATCAAACCATGCCACCAGCGCAACCGAAATTCGTCGTCGAACAGCGCGCGCGTGAACAGCCAGAACACGACGATGTTGCCGGTCGACAGCGCAATCAGCGGCGCGTGCCAGGCCGGAACGAGCGACGACACGCCGATGGAATAGCTCGCGGCATGCGCCGCCGAGCCGAG
Source organism: Bradyrhizobium agreste (assembly GCF_016031625.1). Taxonomy (GTDB): domain Bacteria; phylum Pseudomonadota; class Alphaproteobacteria; order Rhizobiales; family Xanthobacteraceae; genus Bradyrhizobium; species Bradyrhizobium agreste. The sequence goes on from NZ_JACCHP010000021.1 coordinate 168,669, forward strand.
CGCGAAGGCCACGCCGAGGCGGGCCGCCAGCACATTGCGGAACTCGGAGAGCAATGACGCCGCCAGCACCAGCAGCAGCGCGACGCTGGCAGCGCGAAAGGCGAGCTCGGTTGCGGCAAAGGTCATCGGCTGGGTCGAACAGTTGCGGTTAAAGGCCGCCGAACATCATTCGTTGCGCTCGTTTTTTCAAGGTCCATCTGCATGCAAGGGTTAGCGGAGCTTTGCCGCGACGGCGATGCGAAATTCTGCTACCGTCGCGTCCAACAGCCAAAAGGAGCCCGTCATGAGCTGGATGCCCGACAACGATCCCGTGCTCGGCGATCCCATGTCCTGCGATGCGCTCGATCTCGTCATCGTGCCGCGCACGCGCGATCTCGGTGATGGGTTCGCGGTGCGGCGGGCACTGCCGCACGGCAAGCGGCAGATGGTCGGGCCCTTCATCTTCTTCGATCATTTCGGTCCCGTGCAGTTCGTCTCCGGCAAGGGCATGGACGTGCGGCCGCATCCGCATATCGGGCTCGCCACCGTCACCTATCTGTTCGACGGCGCGATCATGCATCGCGACAGCGCGGGCAACGTGCAGCAGATCGAGCCCGGCGCGATGAACCTGATGACGGCCGGACGGGGCATCGCGCATTCCGAGCGCACGCCGGATGCGCAGCGCGCCTCGGGCCAGAAGATGCTCGGCCTGCAAAGCTGGATCGCGCTGCCTGCGGGCTCCGAAGAGATCGCGCCGTCGTTCCAGCACTATGCGGCGGGCGACCTGCCGATGATCTCCGAGCGCGACTTCACCGCGCGGGTGATCGCGGGCTCGACCTTCGGCATCACCTCGCCGGTGTCGATGGTCTCGCCCTGGTTCTACACCGAGGTCACGGCGGCCGCAGGCGCGAGCGTGCCGCTCGATCCCGATCACGAGGAGCGCGCGATCTACGTGGTCGATGGCGAGGTCGAGATCGCGAACGAGCGCTATGAGGGGCCGCGCCTGCTGATCTTCCGGCCTGGCGACCGCATCACCGTGAAGGCGCTTCAAGCCACGCGGATGATGTTTCTCGGCGGCGATGCGCTGGAAGGCCCGCGCCACATCTGGTGGAATTTCGTCTCATCCAGCAAGGAACGGATCGAGCAGGCCAAGCAGGACTGGAAAACCGGCCGCTTCGCGCCAGTTCCGCAGGAACACGAGTTCATTCCGCTGCCGGAATAGGCTAATCCGGTGTCCGGCCGCGCAACCGAATGCGGCTGGATTCCCTGTGCGAAGGCTTTGCCGATGACCACCATGCTCTCCAGCGACCTGCCGCTCCCCAAGATCGGACGCGGCAAGGTGCGCGATATCTATGCCGTCGACGATGACCGCCTGCTGCTCGTCACCACCGACCGCATCAGCGCCTTCGACGTGGTGATGGGCGAAACCATCCCGATGAAGGGCGCGGTGCTGACGCAGATCAGCGCGTTCTGGTTCAATGAGCTGGAAGGCGTGGTGCCGCATCACATGATCAGCGCGGACACCGACGAGATCGTTGCGGCCGTGCCGGCACTGAAGGCTCATCGCGACCAGATCCTCGGCCGCGCCATGCTGTGCAAACGCACCACTGTGTTTCCGATCGAATGCGTGATCCGCGGCTATCTCTCAGGCTCCGCCTGGAAGGAATATGCCGCGAGCGGCACGCTCGCGGGCGAGAAGCTGAAGCCAGGCCTTGTCGAGAGCGAGAAGCTGGAGCCGGCGATCTTCAGCCCGGCAACCAAGGCCGAGAGCGGCCATGACGAGAACATCACCATCGCGAAGATGCGCGCGGTGGTCGGCGACGAGGTCGCCTACACGCTGGAAAGCATGACGCGCGCGATCTACACGCTCGGCGAGGAGCTGGCGCGCGAGCAGGGCATCATCATCGCCGACACCAAGTTCGAGTTCGGCCGCGACAAGGACGGCCGCATCATCCTGATCGACGAGGTGATGACGCCGGATTCCTCGCGCTTCTGGGCCGTGGACGCCTACAAGCCGGGCCAGCCGCAGGCGAGCTTCGACAAGCAACCCTTGCGCGACTATCTCGACGTCGAGCGCCGCGCCGGCCGCTGGAACGGCGACGCCCCGCCGCCGCCGCTGCCGGCCAGCGTGGTGGACGCGACCAGCAAGCGATATCTGGAAGCGTATCGACGCGTGACGGGGAAAGAGCTGAAGATTTAGGCTCGGTCCTCACCGCAAAAGTGTCGGATATTTCATAGTTACAAGAATCCTGTTGCGTTAAGCCGGTAGTCGTCTAAAGCGCGATGCGATTAGGATGAATCGTCATTGCGCTTTAGGTTATTGTTGAGCATGATCTTTTCGGAAAACCGCTACACACTTTTCCGGATCATGCTCTAGGACGGACTTTTCAGGGGCGAGCGCAACGGCGTGACCGATCCAGCAATTGTTTTCAGTCCGGCTCCCCGCTTCAGTCCGGCGATCAAGCGTGCGTTGAATGATATATTAGGGGGAAGTGCCGCCAGCGTCCTGACCGTCACTTTCGGTCTGTCCTATTCGCTGCTGATCTTCGCCGGCCCTCTATCGCCCTATCTGTCCTACGGAATCGCGGCGACCTTCATCAGCTCCGCGGTGCTTGCGGCCGTCATCGCGCTCGGCAGCTCCCTGCCCTTCGCAATTGCCGCGCCGGATAGTTCGACCGCAGCGGTGACCGGTATCCTGGCAGCCTCGTTGGTCGAACGCATTGCGGCGATCGACCCGTCGATGCCGCTGCTCTCACCCGTGCTGATCACCCTCTGCCTGTCCACCCTCCTGACCGGCGCCGTCTTGTGCGGATTGGGCCTGACCCGGATGGGCCGTGCCATTCGCTACGTGCCCTATCCCGTCGTCGGCGGCTTTCTCGGCGCCACCGGATTGCTGATCGTCATGGGCGCAATCCGGGTGATCACGGATCATCCCGTGCAGCTCGACACGCTGACGCGCTTAGCCAACGGGGTCGCGCTCTCGGAGCTGGGCGCGGCCTGCGCCATGGCCCTGGTGCTATACCTGACCTGGCATCGTTCGCGTAATCCGTTCGGACTGCCGATCATCCTGGTCGGCGGCGTGCTCGCGGCGCATCTGGCGTTCTCGATTTCCGGCATCTCGCCGGAGCAAGCGCGCGCGCTCGGATGGACCTTCTCAGCGCTGCCGGCCGCTTCCTTTGCGGTTCCCTGGCACACTGACGGTCTGGTCCAGTATCCCTGGTTCGCAATACCGGACTTGCTTGGCAATCTCGCAGCCGTGATCTTCGTCACGGCATCGAGCACACTGTTCAACACCACCGGCATCGAGGTGGCGGTGCATCGCGAGGCCAACCTGGAGCGCGAGCTGAACGTCACCGGCGCGGCGAACATGCTGACGGGCCTGCTCGGCGGCTATGCCGGCTGCATCTCGGTCAGCCGCTCGATCCTGAATTTCTCCGTCGGCGGCCGCGGCCGCCTGTCCGGCCTCACCGTTGCGGCCTTGTCTCTGCTGATGCTCGTGATCGCGCCGGCACTGCTCGGCTTGATCCCGAAATTCGTGCTTGGCGGATTGCTGCTCTATCTCGGCGCAGACCAGCTGCACAAATGGATCATCGAATCGCGCAGGCGGCTTTCGAAGCTCGAATATCTCTCGCTGATTGCCATCATCGCGATCATCGTCATTTGGGGCTTCGTGCCGGGCATCCTGATCGGCGTCATCATCGGCTGCGCGACCTTTGCGTTCAGCGCGGCGCGGGTGGAATCGGTCAAGTACAGCTTCGACGGATCGGAATACCGCTCCTCGCTGGACCGCTCGCGTGACGACCAGGAGGTGCTGCTGGCCCATGGCGGCAAGATCCAGGGGCTCAATCTGCAGAGCTATCTGTTCTTCGGCTCCGCCAACCGGCTCTACCAGCACGTCAAGCGCCTGCTTCAACAGCGTCCAGAGTGCCGCTATCTGCTGTTCGACTTCAAACTCGTTACGGGCGTCGACTCATCGGCCGCCTACAGTTTCGCCCAGATCAAGCGGATCGCGGCCGATCTGGGCGTCGAGCTGATCCTGGTGCACTTGTCGGCCGCGGCCGAGAAGGTGCTGCGCTCCAGCGATTTCATCGGCGAGGGCGTCATCATCATTCCCGAGCTCGATCATGCGCTGGAATGGTGCGAGAACGAGATCATCTCGCAGCATCAGGGTCTGGTGCGAGAAGAAGCCAGCCTGCGCGACTGGTTCACGGGGATACTCGACAGCGAGGAGGACGCCGACGAACTGATCCGCCGCTGCCAGCGTCTCGAGGTCGAAGCGGGCGAGGTCATCGTGCAGGCCGGCGATCCCGCCGATTCCATGCATTTCATCCTCGAGGGACGCGTGGGGGTGATGGTGCCCGCAGAAGACGATCGCAGCACGCGCGTGCGCAGCCTCGGGCGTTATACCACGATCGGCGAGATGGGCCTGGTATCGCACACGCCGCGCAGCGCAACGATCCAGGCCGAAATCGACAGCGTGCTCTACGTTCTCAACAGGCACCAGTTCGACGCGATCAAGGTCGAGGATTCCGCGCTCAGCCACAAGCTGCTGACCTATTTCGTGTCGGTCATGGCCGAGCGGCTGACGTTTGCGAACAAGACGATCGCGGTGCTGCGGCGGTGACGAGCGCGTAGCCCGGATGGAGCGAAGCGCAATCCGGGCTACAAGACCAAGCCTACACCCCCGCCATCATCACGTATTTGATCTCGACATATTCTTCCATGCCGTGACGCGAGCCTTCGCGCCCCAAGCCGCTTTCCTTGACGCCGCCGAAGGGGGCGACCTCGGTGGTGATGAGGCCGGTGTTGACGCCGACCATGCCTGATTCCAGCGCCTCGGCGACGCGCCAGACGCGGCCGATATCGCGGGAATAGAAGTACGAGGCGAGGCCGAACGGCGAGGCGTTGCACATCGCGATGACGTCGGCCTCGTCCTTGAAGCGGATCACGGGCGCGAGCGGGCCGAAGGTCTCCTCTTGCGACACCAGCGAGTCCGGCTTGACGTCGGCCAGCACCGTCGGCTCGAAGAAGGAGCGGCCGAGCTCGCTCCGCTTGCCGCCGGTGACGATCTTGGCGCCGCGCTTGACGGCATCCGCAATGTGGCGCTCGACCTTGTCGACCGCCTTCATGTTGATCAGCGGGCCCTGCGTGACGCCACTCTCGGTGCCGTCGCCGATCTTCATCGCGGCGACCTTCTTCGACAGCTTCTGCACGAACTCGTCGTAGATCCTGTCCTGGGCGTAGATGCGGTTGGCGCAGACGCAGGTCTGGCCCATGTTGCGGTATTTCGAGACGATCGCGCCTTCGACGGCCGCATCGATGTCGGCGTCGTCGAACACGATGAAGGGCGCATTGCCGCCGAGCTCGAGGCCGAGCCGCTTCACGCCGACCGAGGCCTGCTGATAGAGGATCTTGCCGACGGCGGTCGAGCCGGTGAAGCCGACGAAGCGCACCGCCGGATGCTCGCACAGCACCTTGCCGATCGGCGGTGCGTCACCCGTGATGATGTTGAGCACGCCCTTGGGGATGCCGGCCCTTTCGGCGAGCACGGCCAGCGCCAGCGCCGACAGCGGCGTCTCGTTGGCGGGCTTGAGCACCACGGTGCAGCCGGCCGCGAGCGCCGGAGACACTTTGCGCGTGATCATCGAATTCGGGAAATTCCACGGCGTGATCGCGCCGCAGACGCCGATCGGCTGCTTGATGGCGAGCAGGCGCGCATCGGCGCGCTGCGTCGGGATGGTCTCGCCATAGACGCGGCGCGCTTCTTCGGCAAAGAACTCGATATAGGCGGCGCCGATATCGACCTCGCCGAGCGCCTCGGTGAGCGGCTTGCCCTGCTCGGAGGTGAGGATCAGCGCGAGATCCTCGCGGTTGGCGGTGATCAGCTCGAACCATTTGCGCAGGATGTTGGAGCGCTGCTTGGCCGTGTGCTTGGCCCAGCCCGGAAACGCGCGCTCGGCGGCTTCAACCGCCCTGGTGGTGTCGTCAGCACCAAGCTGCGGCACTTTTGCCAGCTCGATGCCGGTGGCGGGATTGTTGACGGCGAAGACCGGCGTGCCGACCCAGGCGCCGTCGATGTAGCAGGCCTCCTTCAGCAACGACGGGTCCTTCAACCGGTCGCGCAGGGTGGCAGTGGCTTGCGGGGCGCGTGCGGCGGCGGTCGGTGTCATGGCGTACTCCCTGGGGCGATCGGATCGGCCCGAAATATAGGAGCAAGCGATGCCCAATGCACCGCCCCACAACGCACATCTGCTGGGAGTAAGCCGGGAGCCTCAGGTTACTCACCTCTCCCGACGGGGAGAGGTTGGCCCCGCGATCAAGGAACGGTCAGGCCGCGCCGCTCATATAGGTCTCGCGGCGGCCGATCATGCGCTCGGCTGCGGCCTTGGCGTCCGCCTTCGTGGAGGTCGCGCAGGTCCGGTATTCGAGATCGGGAACCTGGGAAGTGTCGCGACGGCCGAACCATGACTTCGAGCCGACCGGCAGCAGCGCCAGCGCCTGCGCCAGATTATCGACCGCGCCGAAGGAATAGAGCGCGCCGGTGCCGGCGATGCGGACCTCGTAAATGCCCGGCGAAATCGGCGCCTCCAGGTTCTCGCCCCGTCCGGGACGGGGATAGCGCTTCCATTCGCTCCAGGTCGAAATCATCTGATGTCCCCCCTCGCCGCCCATCCACGGCCGGCAACATTTGCATCAATCTTGATCGGCCCATGAACCGGACCGGGCGCTGAACGCGGCAGCTCACGAAATGTTTCAAGCGTCCGAAACTCACGAACCATATCGCCTTGAGCCCATCCAGGGTGAGGGCGAAGGACGGCAATCCACCGCAGATTGTGACAGAGCGCCGCGGTTCATTCCCGTTGTCGTCGTGCCTGGGACCAACGCCGTCAAGTCACGACATCGCGACCGACGCAGGCGCATGGATGCGCTTGTCGCGCCCGGCATGCGGGAAGACAATCAATCGCTTCCAACAATAATCAAACCCGAGGAAACGCCATGCAAAGCCAAGCCCAGATCGACGAGATTCTGCGTCAGAAGAGCGAGACCAGGGAGATTCCGGGCGTCGTCGCCATCGCGGCCAGCGGTCACGACGTGCTGTATCAGGGCGCGTTCGGCAAGCGCGATCTGTCCAAGCCCGATGCGATGACACTCGACAGCGTATTCTGGATCGCGTCGATGACGAAGGCGGTGACGACAGCGGGCGCGATGCAGCTGGTCGAGCAGGGCAAGCTGTCGCTGGATGCGCCGATCGGCGATATCTTGCCCGATCTCGCCAATCCGCAAGTGCTCGAAGGCTTTGATGCCAAGGGCGAGGCGAAGCTGCGGCCGGCCAAGGGACCGATCACGCTGCGCCAGCTCATGACCCACACCGCCGGCTTCTGCTACAATATGTGGAACGGCGATCTCGCGGTCTATCTGGACAAGAACGGCATTCCCGCCATCACTACCTGCCAGAACGCGGCCTTGAAGACGCCGATCATGTCCGACCCCGGCACGCGCTGGGAATATGGCACCAACATCGATTTCGTCGGCAAAGCCGTGGAGGCCGCCAGCGGCAAGCGGCTCGACGCGTACCTGCGCGACAATCTGTTCGCCCCGCTCGGCATGCGCGACACCGCTTTCAAGATCAGCGACGACATGCGCAAGCGCCTGGTCGGCATGCATGCCCGCGGCGAGGACGGCCAGCTGGCTTCCATTCCATTCGAGCTGGAGCAGGAGCCGGAATTCCACATGGGCGGCGGCGGGCTCTATTCGACGGCGGCCGACTACATCAAGTTCACCCAGATGATCCTCAACAAGGGCCGCGGCAACGGCAACCAGGTGCTGAAAGCCGAGACGGTCGCGACGATGGGACAGAACCACATCGGCGATCTTGCGATGGGCAAGATGACGACGGCGGCGCCGATGTACACCAACGACGTCGATCTCTATCCGGAGCAGGTGAAGAAGTGGGGCCTCAGCTTCATGATCAACACGCAAAAGACCGCGGAAGGCCGCAGCGCGGGCAGCCTCGCCTGGGCCGGCCTCGCCAACACCTATTACTGGATCGACCCGGCGCGCGACGTCACCGGCGTGATCCTGATGCAGCTGCTGCCGTTCGCGGATGCGAAATGCCTGGAGGCGTTCGCTGGCTTCGAGCGCGGCGTTTATGCCGGGCTCGATGCTGCCGGAAGCGGGCAGAAGGCGGCGTGAGCGGGCGCATGGCTCTCACGTCCTCAGCCGTATCGCGGTAGAGCGACGGCCGAGACGCGAACTCCCATCCTCCCCTGGAGGGGGAGGATCGGTTCGCGTGCGGCGAAGCGGCATGCGAACCGAGGTGGGGTGACGCCGCGGCAAAGGTCTATCTAATGAAGCGATGCGGTTTCGAGGAGTGCTGAAATCTCAGGCGCACTGAATGCGCCGAGAGACCGTCACCCCACCCCGCTCGCGCTGCGCGCGATCGACCCTCCCCCTCCAGGGGAGGGTAAGAGCTACGACGCGAACTCCCATCCTCCCCTTCGCATGCGGCGAAGCGGCATGCGAACCGAGGTGGGGTGAAGCCGCGGCGAAGATCTAAATCGCGAAGCGATGCGGTTTCGAGGGGTGCAGAAATCTCAGGCGCACTGAATGCGCCGAGAGACCGTCACCCCACCCCGCTCGCGCTGCGCGCGATCGACCCTCCTCCTCCAGGGGAGGGTAAGAGCTACGCCGTCAACCCGCGCTGGTCGGCGAGCTCCTTCAGCGACACCTGGGGCCGCGCGCCGATGTGCTGGATGATCTCGGCGGCAGCGAGCGCGCCGAGTTCGCCGCACTGCTTGTAGCCGAGATTGCGCGCGAGGCCGTAGAGGAAGCCGGCGGCGAACAGGTCGCCGGCGCCGGTGGTGTCGACCACCTTCTCCACCGGGAAGGCCGGCGCCGCGACGGCGTCTTCCGACGACACCACCATGCAACCCTTCTCGCTGCGGGTGACTACGCCGAGATTGACGTCGTTGCGCAGCTGCTTCAGCGCGGTGTCGAAGTCCGAGGTCATGTAGAGCGAGTGCAGCTCGGACTCGTTGGCGAACACGATGTCGACGGTGCCACCCCGCATCAACGAGAGAAACTCGTCGCGATAGCGGTCGACGCAGAAGGAATCCGACAGCGTCAGCGCCACCTTGCGCTTGGCGTCATGGGCAATCTTGGCCGCCTTGACGAAGGCTTCCTTGGCGTTCTTGGGGTCCCAGAGATAGCCTTCGAGATAGACGATGCCAGCGCCCGCAATCTCGGCCGGATCGATGTCCGCGGGCGACAGGTCCTGCGCCGCGCCGAGATAGGTGTTCATGGTGCGCTCGCCGTCGCCGGTGACCAGGATGTAGGAGCAGCCGGTGGCGGGGCCCTCCGTCGCGGCGGGCGTGTTGAAGGCAACGCCGGCGGCGCGGATGTCGTGCACGTAGAGCTTGCCGATCTGGTCGTCCTTGACCTTGCCGACGTAGGCGGCACGTGCCCCCAGGCTTCCGATGCCGACGATGGTGTTGGCGGCCGAGCCGCCCGAGACTTCCGTGGCCGGACCCATATCCTTGTAGATGGCGGCCGCGCGCGCCTCGTCGATCAGCGACATGCTGCCCTTGGTCATGCCATGCTTGGCCAGAAAGGCCTCGTCGGTCCGAACCAGCACGTCGAACAGCGCGTTGCCGATGCCGAGAACGTCGTATTTCACGTCTTTCACGTCAGCCATTCACCTTGATCCTGTTTGCCGGATTGCGATCTATACGGAAATCCGCTTCCTGTCGGCCTGAAATCCAAGCTCGCGGCCTATCACGACCGGGCCTCGGCGGGCAAGCAACGGTGTTTTCGAGAGTAATGATCCGCTCCTTCCTGACCGTCTCGACGGGAACGCTGGCCTCGCGCCTCCTGGGTTTTGCCCGCGATTCCCTGATTGCGGCGCTGCTCGGCACCGGCGCCGTGGCGGACGCGTTTCTGGCGGCGTTCCAGCTCGTCAACGTGGTGCGGCGGCTGCTCAGCGAGGGCGCGCTGAACGCGGCGCTGATCCCGGCCTGGCTGCGGGTGCGGGACCGCGACGGGGTGGCGGAAGCCGCGGCGTTCGCCGGGCGTGTGCTCGGCACGGTCAGCGCGGCCCTGATCGCGATCTCGCTCCTGATCGCATTGTTGATGCCGTTGATCATGACGGTCATCGCGCCGGGATTCCTCGGCAGCGGCACGCTCGATCTCGCGGTTCAGAACGCGCGGCTGATGCTGCCCTATCTCGCCTTCGCCGGTCCCGTCACCGTGCTGATGGGATTGCTCAATGCGCAGGGACGCTTCGCGCTGACGGCATTCTCGCCGCTGCTGTTCAACATTGCGCTGATCGCCGCGATCGCGATGCTGCTCGTCGGACGCGCAGACGCCGGCTTCGCCGCATGGATCCTGGCGGCGACCGTTGGTCTCGCCGGCCTGCTGCAACTCTTGATGCTGCTGTCGCAGCGAAGCGCGCGCCTTGCGACACCGCTGCGCGTCAGCCTCGACAAGGAGATGCGCGGCTTCTTCGCCAAGGCGGTCCCCGGCATGATCGCAAGCTCGGGTCCGCAATGGCTGATGGTGGCCGGCGCGATCATCGCATCCGCGATGCCGTCCGCGGTGTCCTGGCTCTATTTCGCCAACCGCCTGATCGAGCTGCCGCTCGGCATCGTCGGCGTCGCCATGGGCACGGTGCTGGTGCCGGAGCTGACGCGCGCCGTCGCTAGCTCCGATCGCGACGCGGTGGCACATGCCGAATCCCGCGCGCTGGAGCTTGCGGCCGGGCTGGCGCTGCCGGCCACCCTCGGCCTGATCGTCTTGGCCGAGCCGATCGTGCGGCTATTGTTCGAGCATGGTGCGTTCGGCGCGGCGGACAGCGCGGCGACCGCGCACGCGCTGATGTGGCTGGCGCTGGGGCTACCGGCGCATGTGCTGATCAAGGCGCTGTCACCGGCGTTCTACGCCCGCAGCGACACGATGACGCCACTCAAGGCCACCGCCGAAGGTGTTGTGGTTGCGGTCGCGCTGGCAGTTCTGCTCGGACATTTCTTCGGCGCGAGCGGGATCGCGGCGAGCATCGCGGCCGGCGCCTGGAGCAGCGCGCTCTCGCTGCTCCGAAAGGGCGCGCGCGAGTTCGGGTTCTCGATTGACGCCGGCGCCCGCAAGCGATTGCCGCGGATCGTGCTGGCCGCGATCGCCATGGGCGCCCTGCTCTGGCTGACCGCGGGATTGGTGCCGGCCGAGACCCATAGCTTGGTTAAATTCCTCGTGCTGGGTGTGCAGATCGCGGCCGGGATCGCCGTCTACGGCCTGCTGCTGCAGATCCTCGGGGCCGCCTCCTGGCGCGAGGCGGTTAACGTGCTCAAACGACCGGCACGTTAGCGCGCTCGCGCGGAGGCTCTTCACCTCTCCCAAGGGGAGTGGTGGAATTGCCCTTGACGGGGCAGCGCCGCTGTTGGAAACGACGACCGAATACCTATGGGAAGGCTGACCATGCCATTCGTTGAACGGGTCTTTTCGGGCGTCCAGCCGACGGGCAATCTGCACCTCGGCAATTACCTCGGCGCCATCGTCAACTTCGTGAAGATGCAGGAAACCCACAATTGCATCTATTGCGTCGTCGACATGCATGCGATCACGCAAGGGGTGGACGTCTGGGGCGGGCCGGTCGAGCTCGCGCGCAACACCCGCGAGGTGACCGCCGCGTTCATCGCCGCCGGCATCGATCCGAAGAAGCACATCGTGTTCAACCAGAGCCAGGTCTCCGGTCATGCCGAGCTCGCCTGGATCTTCAACTGCGTCGCGCGCACCGGCTGGCTCGACCGCATGACCCAGTTCAAGGAGAAGGCCGGCAAGAATCGCGAGAATGCCTCGGTCGGACTGTACGACTATCCCGTGCTGATGGCCGCCGACATTCTGCTCTACCGCGCCACCCACGTTCCCGTGGGCGAGGACCAGAAGCAGCATCTCGAGCTCTCGCGCGACATCGCGCAGAAGTTCAACAACGACTTCGGCGACTCGATCCGCGCGCAGGGCACCAATGACGGGCTGTTCTTCCCGCTGCCGGAACCCCTGATCACGGGTCCGGCGACGCGCGTGATGAGCCTGCGCGACGGCACCAAGAAGATGTCGAAGTCGGACGCCTCCGACAATTCGCGCATCAATCTCACCGACGATGCCGACACCATCGCGCAGAAGATCCGCAAGGCGAAGACCGATCCGGAGCCGCTGCCGACGGAAGAGAAGGGCCTGGACGCGCGGCCCGAGGCCGACAATCTCGTCGGCATCTTCGCGGCGCTCTCCGGCCGTTCCAAGGCGGAGGTGCTGCGCGATTTCGGCGGCGGCCAGTTCTCCAGCTTCAAGAACGCGCTGGCGGAGCTGTGCGTGACAAAACTCGCGCCAATCGCCGGCGAGATGAAGCGCCTCGTCGCCGATCCCGGCCATATCGACGCGATTCTGAACGAGGGATCCGACCGGGCGCGCGCGATCGCCGACGAGACCATGAAGCTCTCCAAGGACATCGTCGGCTTCATCCGCCGGCGCTAAGGCGTCATCGCAAGACCGGCTGGCGCCATGGCGCCGGCCGCTTCGCCTCTCCCAAACATTGCGGGAGTGTGGCAGCATGCTTCCCGTGCACAATCCGGGACATGCATGACCAGCAAGCGACTTTGCTACGAGCCGGGTCACAAGCCCAAATGCCTCGTCATCGTCGACGACAGCGCCGAATGGGATCGCGCCGTCTATTACGCCGCCCGCTGGGCGATCCGCGCCGGCGGCGGCGTGGTCATGCTGCGCATCATCGAGCCGGAGCAGCAGAGCCAGGAATGGCTCGGCGTCGCCGACATCATGCGCGCCGAGGCGCAGGAAGCTGCCGAGGCCGCGCTCGACCGCGCCGCGGGCAGAGCCAACGGCATCGCCGCGATCACGCCGGAACGGGTGATCCGCGAAGGTGAGGCGTTGGAGCAGCTGCTCGCTGTGATCGACGAGGACCCCGATATCGCCATGCTGGTGCTCGCCGCCAATCCCGGCGCGGAAGGGCCGGGACCTCTGGTCACGCTGCTCGCAAATGCGCTCGGCACGTTCCCGGTGCCGGTGACGATCATCTCGGGCGCGCTGAGCGACCAGAGCGTGGATTCGCTGTCGTAGCGGCGGTGCCTCTTACCCTCCCCTGGAGGGACCCTGGAGGGGGGAGGGTCGGCTCACATCTGAACGCAGCCAAGATGAGAGACGGGGTGGGGTGACGGTCTCTCCTCATCCAACAGTGCCCGTGTGGAGAGATCACCCCGCCCCGCTCGCGCTGCGCGCGATCGACCCTCCCCCTCCAGGGCCCTCCAGGGGAGGGTAAGTAAGAAGGCCGCTAACCCGCTGAAATGACACCAGAACGCCGTTCCGACCCCTTGACCGTGCGTTCCCCATCGCCATCTGCTAGGGGATAGAGCACGCGCCGGCCTTGAACCGGCGACGTCTGGAGAAACCCATGTTCATTCAAACCGAAGCCACCCCCAATCCCGCCACGCTGAAGTTCATTCCCGGCCGCGTCGTAGTCGATGGCGGCCCGATGGAGTTTGCGAGCCGCGAATCGGCGGCGCGTTCTCCGCTCGCCGAAAAGCTGTTCGACGTGCCGGGCGTCACCGGCGTGTTCTACGGATCGGACTTCATCACCGTGACCAAAGCGAGCGGCGAATGGCAGCAGCTCAAGCCGGCGATCCTCGGGGCCATCATGGAGCACTACATGTCGGGGGCGCCGCTGCTTGCCGACGGCACGGTCACGAGCGAGGCCGATCTCGACGACCAGGACGAGTTCTTCGACGAGGCCGACGCCGAGACCGTCGACGTGATCAAGGACCTGATCGAGACTCGCGTGCGGCCCGCCGTCGCCAATGACGGCGGCGACATCACCTTTCGCGGCTTCAAGGACGGTATCGTCTATCTCAACATGAAGGGCGCCTGCTCCGGCTGCCCGTCATCGACGGCGACGCTCCAGCACGGCATCCAGAACCTGCTCCGGCACTTCGTGCCTGACGTGGTCGAAGTCCGGCCGATGTAAGCGCCGTTCACGCCGCCTTCTGCTTCGCGGTGATCAGCTTGCGGTTGATCAAAACTTCCGCGATCTGGATCGCGTTGAGGGCGGCGCCCTTGCGTAAGTTATCGGACACGCACCAGAGCACGAGGCCGTTCTCCACCGTCGCGTCCTCGCGGATGCGGCTGATGTAAGTCGCGTCCTCGCCGGCCGCCTCGTAGGGTGTCGCGTAGCCGCCGGGCTCCTGCTTGTCGATCACGAGGCAGCCCGGCGCCTTGCGCAGGATCTCGCGCGCATCGTCCGCACTGATCGGATTCTCGAACTCGATGTTGACGGCCTCGGAATGGCCGACGAACACGGGCACGCGCACGCAGGTGGCGGAGAGCTTGATCTTGGGATCCAGGATCTTCTTGGTCTCCGCCATCATCTTCCACTCTTCCTTGGTGTAGCCGTCCTCCATGAAGACGTCGATGTGGGGGATGACGTTGAAGGCGATGCGCTTGGGGAATTTCTTCGCGACCAGTTCGTCGTTGGTGTAGACGGCCTTGGTCTGCGAGAACAATTCGTCCATCGCGTCCTTGCCGGCGCCCGATACCGACTGATAGGTCGAGACCACGACGCGCTTGATCGTCGCCTTGTCGTGCAACGGCTTGAGCGCGACGACGAGCTGCGCGGTCGAGCAGTTCGGGTTGGCGATGATGTTCTTCTTCTTGAAGCCTTCGGTCGCGGCCGCATTCACCTCGGGCACGATCAGCGGCACATCCGGATCCATGCGCCAGGCCGAGGAATTGTCGATCACCACAGCGCCGGCGGCGCCGATCTTCGGCGACCATTCCTTCGACACCGCTCCCCCCGCTGACATCAGGCAGATGTCGACGTCGGAGAAGTCGTAATGCTCGAGCGCTTTGACCTTCAGGGTGCGGTCGCCGTAGGAGACCTCGACGCCGACGCTGCGGCGTGAGGCCAGGGCCACAACCTCGTCCGCGGGAAATTTGCGCTCATCCAGGATGTTGAGCATTTCCCGACCGACATTGCCGGTCGCGCCGACGACTGCGACTTTGTAACCCATCGTTCACTCTCCGATGAAAAAGCCCGTTCCCGAAGCTGACGCTTAAACAGGAAGAGCAGCGCTTCTATGCGAGAACCGGCCTCAAGACAACGTGGGACCCTGCCTGAAGGCCGTGGATGCAGTCGCCTGAGGCCAGCACGGCCGTTAGCCCTACCCAGATCCAGCTGACGCTCTTGGCCGTCGCCGACGAGGTGGTCGGCACGCTGGCGCATCTGATCGCCTATGTGGGGGCGCTCGCCCTGTTTGCCATCCTCGCCCTCGCAGGCCTCGGACAGCTGCCTGACCTCCGGGGCGATGGTCCCGCGGACGGACCGGGCTGGAGCATCGCCGACCGCTCGCACCCGGCCTTCGCCGTTAGTCGGACCGATTCGTCAGAGAAACCAGCCTCTTACACCATCCTTCGGCATCCCGAAGGCGGCCGCAGGGACGTGCTGCGCTGGACCGACATGGCGGACAAGCCGGTGGCCGAACTCGAGATCTACCGCCAAGGCGCCGAATTCGACGTGACACGGCCGGCGGCCGCGGGTCTGGCCGATCGGATGGGTTTGGGTACAGATGCCCCGTTCGAGCAGGCCGGCCTGATCGACACCAAATTCGGCCCCGTTGCCCTGTTCCGGCCGGTCGGCGCGGCGGAGGGGACGCGGGCCTGCCTCGGCTATCTCAAGCGCTACGAGGAGCCGGGCTTGCAGATCTCCGGCTTCTCCTGCCAGGGCGACAGTTTGCCCGCCCGCCGCGCGGCGATCGCCTGCACTTTGAACCGGCTGACACTGCTGGCCTCGGGCAACGAGCCCAGGCTGGCGGAATTGTTCGCCCATGCCGAGCTCAGGCGCCGTGGCTGCGACCTGAAGGGTTCGCCGGACTGGCTGCTGGGCGCCGCGAACGCGCAATTGCGCGGAGCGCTTTGACCTGCATCAAGGATTCTGCATCAAGCTCAAGTGGCTGGTTTGCATGCAACTTTTGCCGGCGCGCTCGATTATTCCGAGCTGGTGTGACCCAATTGACCTAGTTGCGTCCGCCCCGGCCGGGCTAGTATGGGGTGAAATCGACTGGCGGCCTGCCGCCTGAAGGGGACGTGATGAGCTTGAAATTTTCTGCCGCGAACAAACTGGCGACATTGCTTGCGGCGGGCGCCGCAATTGCCATCGCGTTCGCGACCCCGGCTTCCGCCGAAACCCGGACCAAGCAGCGCTATGACGAGCGCGGTCGGCCCTATTACGGCCCGAGCGGTCCCAACGCGATCTACCAGCAGGGCCGCACCCGCATCTATGTGAGCAAGCGCTCCTGGCTCGACGGCGGCACCGAGGTCAATCCGGGCGACCGCAAGTTCACCGACTACGCCTTCCCGCCGGCGGTGGGCTATCCGTCCTTCGCCCGCGAGAACCTCAACCGTCCGATCGACCGCCAGCCGCTCTCGCCTCCGCAGGATGTCGGCGGCTATCCGCAGAACTTCCCGCTGTACTGAGGCGGGGAGCGATCCGAATCAAAATGGCCGGGCTTACGCTCGGCCATTTTTGTTTTTCACGAGATGCCTTCGCCTCACGCGTTCGCGGCCGGATCGTAACGCCGGCAAAATTCTTCGATGGCCTCGGAGCGGAAATCAGCGAGGCGCTCGAAGATCAGCGCATCCGGCCAATCCCACCAGGCGATGCGGCGCAGGCTTGCCGCAACGGAATCGTCGAAGCGCTTGCGGATCGGACGGGCGGGAACGCCGCCAACGATGGTATAGGGCTCGACATCGCGGCTGACGACCGCGCCGGCGGCGATCACCGCGCCGTCGCCGACGCTCACGCCCGGCAGCAGGATGGCGGCGTGGCCGATCCAGACGTCGTTGCCGACGATCACCCGGTCGCCGCGCCTACCTGCGAAAAAGTCGCGGTCGCGCGTCGCGCCCGCCTCGTAATATTCGGGGACATAGGTGAAGCGGTGCTGGGACGGACGGCCCATCGGGTGGTTCGGTGCGCCGATCCGCACCGAATTGGCGATTGCCGTGAACTTGCCGATCACGGCATCGGCGACGTCGCAATTCTCGCCGAGATAGGAATAGTCGCCGAGCGAGGCATATTCGATGCGCGTGTCCGCGAGCACCTCGCAGCGGCGCCCGATCTGCGCCTCGCGCAGGCGCACCGTCTCATGGATGACGGTTTCCGCGATCTTGGGGCGGGATGCATCCATGAGACAGCTCCGAGTGCCGTAGCCCGGATGGAGCGAAGCGTAATCCGGGAAGATCTATCCGCAGGGCGAACCCGGATTTCGCTACGCTCCATCCGGGCTACGATTCTGCCGCCTTACGCGTGCAGCTTCTGCAATTCCTTCAGGATCGCTTCGCCCATCTGCGTGGTCGAGGCCGAGGTGGTGCCTTCCGACTTGATGTCGGCGGTGCGCAGGCCGCTGGCCAGCACGGCGGCGATGGCCTGGTCGACCTTGTCGGCGAGCTCGCCCATGTCGAAGGAATAGCGCAGCGCCATGCCGAACGACGAGATCATCGCGATCGGATTGGCGAGGCCCTTGCCGGCGATATCGGGGGCCGAACCGTGCACGGGCTCGTACAGCGCCTTGCGCTTCTTGGTCTTGACGTCGACCTCGCCGAGCGAGGCCGAGGGCAGCATGCCGAGCGAGCCGGTGAGCATCGCCGCGATGTCGGAGAGCATGTCGCCGAACAGATTGTCCGTGACGATGACGTCGAACTGCTTCGGCCATTTCACCAGCATCATGCCGCCGGAATCGGCGAGCTGATGCTCGAGCGTGACGTCGGGATATTCGCGCTTGTGGACCTGGGTCATGACTTCGTTCCAGAGCACGCCCGACTTCATGACGTTGCGCTTCTCCATCGACGTCACCTTGTTCCTGCGCTTCCTGGCAAGCTCGAAGGCGACGCGGCCGATGCGCTCGATCTCATAGGTGTCGTAGACCTGGGTATCGATGGCGCGCTTCTGGCCGTTGCCGAGATCGGTGATGGTCTTGGGCTCGCCGAAATAGACGCCGCCGGTGAGCTCGCGCACGATGACGATGTCGAGGCCCTCGACCGCCTCGCGCTTCAGGCTCGAGGCATCCGCCAGCGCCGGATAGCACACGGCGGGACGGAGGTTGGCAAACAGCGCAAGATCCTTGCGCAGGCGCAAGAGGCCGGCTTCCGGGCGCACCTCGTAAGGCACGGCATCCCACTTCGGGCCGCCGACCGCGCCGAAGATCACGGCGTCGGCGTCCTTGGCCTTGGCCATGTCGCCTTCAGAGATCGACACCTTGTGCGCGTCATAGGCGGAGCCGCCGACGAGCCCGGTGTCGGTCTCGAACCTGGCGATCCCGGCCGAATTGAGCCAGTCGATCAGCCGCTTCACCTCGCCCATCACCTCGGGGCCGATACCGTCGCCGGGGAGCAGCAGCAGTTTGTGGGTCGCCATGGTCGTGTCCTTTTCGATCCTCTCTCGTCATTCCGGGTCGCGAGCAAAGCGAGCGAGCCCGGAATCCATCGGGCCACAGCGCAAGCGGGGAAATGGATTCCGGGCTCGCGCTTCGCGCGCCCCGGAATGACGGTCGGCCGGAGTGCTAGAGCGGCGTTGCGCGCTTGGCAAGACACCATTGCCGGGGTGCGGCTGTGCAAGGCGGGCGGGGCCTGCCACACTGGACAGGCCGGAGTATTCCCTTGCACGCCCCCGACCGCGCCCCGTCCTACGCACATCCCGCACGGCTGATCCTGATCCTGTCGCTCGCCGCCACCGTCGGGCTCGGCATCGGCCGCTTTGCCTATGCGCTGGTGCTCCCCGACATGCGGGAGACCCTCGGCTGGTCCTACTCGGCGGCCGGTTTCATGAACACGATCAACGCCGTCGGCTATCTCGTGGGCGCGCTGCTGGCGTCCCGCCTGATCCAGCGCGTCGGCTGGGCGGCCGCGATCCGCGGTGGAACCGTCGCCTGCGTCGTCGCGCTCGCCACCTGCGCGCTGACGGGGAATTTCGTCGCGCTGAGCCTGGCGCGCCTGGTGCTGGGCCTGGGTGCGGCGGCCGGTTTCGTCGCCGGCGGCGCGCTGGCCGCCACCATCGCCCAATCGCGGCCCGAACGCGCCAATTTCCTGCTGAGCTTGTTCTATGCCGGACCCGGCATCGGCATTCTGTCCTCGGGGCTGATCGCCCCGTTCACGCTGCAATATTTCGGCTCCGGTTCATGGTGGATCGTGTGGTGGGCGCTGACGCTGCTGTCAGTCGCGATGACGATCCCGCTGTTCCTGATCCGCATCGAGAGCAGTGTCCGCTTTTCGGAAGGCGGTCACGGCTCGTTCGCGATCCTCCCCGTGTTGATTTATCTCGCCGGCTACTTCCTGTTCGGCGCCGGCTACATCGCCTACATGACCTTCATGATCGCCTATGTGCGCGACGGCGGCGGCGGGGCCATGGCGCAGGCTGCGTTCTGGGGCCTGATTGGCCTATCCGCGTTCGTGACGCCCTGGGCCTGGCGCGGCGTGCTGGCACTCGATCGCGGCGGACTTGCCACCGCCATCATCCTCGGCACCAACGCAGCCGGCGCAGCGCTGCCGATGCTCGGGCATTCGCCGGCCTGGCTCGCGATCTCGGCGGTCGTGTTCGGCGTCGCCTTCTTCGCCGTGGTCGGCTCGACCACCGCCTTCGTGCGCTTCAATTATCCGCCGCAGGTGTGGCCGACCGCGATCGCGGCGATGACGATCTCGTTCGGCGTCGGCCAGACGCTCGGGCCGATCGTGGTCGGCGCGATCACGGATGCGCTCGGAAGCCTGAGCTACGCGCTGAATGTGTCGGCGGCGCTATTGGCGCTGGGGGCGGTTGCGGCGTTGTGCCAGAGGAAGGTGGCCGGAAGGGCGAATGGTGAATAGCGAATGGCGAATTGAGCCTGGATAGGCTTCATTGCTCCCTACTCGCTACTCCCCATTCGCTATTCGCCCTCTCAGCTCCCACTGAACGAATTGTACCCCTGATCTTCCCAATAGCCGCCCTTGTAGTCGTTGGTGACTTCCATCGAGACCACGTATTTCGGGTTCTTGAAGCCGAGCTTGGTCGGCACGCGGATCTTCATCGGGAAGCCGTAGGCGCGCGGGAGGATTTCGTTTGCGTATTTGAACGTCATTTGCGTCTGCGGATGCAGCGCGCTACGCATGTCCAAGGGCGAGTTGTAGCCGTCCTTGTCGGCGCACTGGAACCAGACGTATTTGGCCCGCGTGTCGGCGCCGATCAGCTTGAGAAAATCGCGCAAGGGCGTGCCGGTCCAGCTGCCGATCGCGCTCCAGCCCTCGACGCAGATGTGACGCGTGATCTGCGTGACCTGGGGCAGCTTGTGGAGCTCGTCCAGCGTCCAGGACTTCTTGTTGTCGACGAGGCCGCGCACCTCGAGCTTCCAATCCGCGGCCGAGATGTCGGGCGCGTCGTCGAGATCGTAATAGGCGTTGAACGGGAACGGCTTCGTGATTGCGCTTTCGGGAAAGGTCGGCGCCAGCGCGTCGGGATTGAAGATGAAGGCCTGCACCGCGTCGTTGAATTTCGAGACGCTCTTCAGCATCTCCTCGGCCGACGAGGAGTCGACGACGTCACAGCCGGTGAGCAGCGTCAGCGCGCCCAAGCTGGCGCCGCCCGCGATGAAGCGGCGGCGGGTGACGTCAGGCATCGTCTTGATGGAGTC
Source organism: Bradyrhizobium agreste (assembly GCF_016031625.1). Lineage (GTDB taxonomy): Bacteria > Pseudomonadota > Alphaproteobacteria > Rhizobiales > Xanthobacteraceae > Bradyrhizobium > Bradyrhizobium agreste. The sequence goes on from NZ_JACCHP010000021.1 coordinate 189,350, forward strand.
CTTGATCAGCAATCGTTTGTCGACGCCGGGGATCAGGAAAGGACGTTTGGCCATGACAATTCTCCTAATCAGCGGCCAATGATCATCGCGCGCAGGCTCTTCGGCACCAAGAGCGCGAGCAGGACGTGGATGACGAGGAAGGCGCAGATCGCGGCCATGCAGAAGAAGTGGACATAGCGCGCGGTCGGATAGTCGCCGAACAGCATCACGAGATAATAGAGCTGGACCGGCTTCCACATGCCGAGGCCGGACAGCACGATCAACACGCCGACCACGATGATGCCGGCATAGAGCAGGCGCTGCACGTAATTGTAGACGGTGAGATCGTCATGGCCGAGCTTGAAGGTCAGCGCAGCCCTGACGTCGTGCAGCACGCCCGCCGGCGTGATCGGCAGCAGCTTCTTGCGGAAGCGGCCGGTGGCAAAGCCGGTGACGAGATAGGCAAGGCCATTGATCATCAGCAGCCACATCGCGGCGAAGTGCCAGAGCAGGCCGCCGCCGAGCCAGCCACCCAGCGTGTATTCGCGCGGGAATCTGAAGTCGAACAGCGGCGAGGCATTGTAGATCTGCCAGCCCGACAGGATCATCAGGATCATGGCAAGGGCGTTGATCCAATGCATGACCCGCACCCAGGCCGGCTGGATCACTTTGGACTTGGTGGCCCTGACCTGCTCGTCGGTGACTGTGAGGCTCGCCATGGCGGGTTCCATTCTGAGGTCGTGTGACAGCGATTATACGCCGGTGCATCGGCTTTCGTTACACCCGTCGGCCATCGAATCGATGCCGTCAGGCTATTATGGTCACAAAAAAGCGAGCCGGGTCTCCCCGGCTCGCGGTCTGAAACCATCCTGTTCGGGGATGAAACAGGATCGCGCGGTGTTACGTCGCCGGCATCAGCACGGTGTCGACCACATGGATCACGCCGTTCGACTGATTGACGTTGGAGATCGTCACCATGGAGGTGCCGCCCTTGGCGTCGACGATCCAGACCTTGCCGTCCATTTTCTTGACCGTCAGCTCCTCGCCTTCCGCGGTCTTCAGCTTCTTGCCGTCGGTGAGGTCGGAGGCCTCGAGCTTGCCGGGCACGACGTGGTAGGTGAGGATCTTGGTCAGCGTCGCCTTGTTCTCGGGCTTGACCAGATTGTCGACGGTGCCGGCCGGCAGCTTGCCGAAGGCGGCGTTGGTCGGCGCGAACACCGTGAACGGGCCCTTGCCTTCGAGCGTCGGCACCAGGCCGGCCGCCTTCACCGCCGCCACCAGCGTGGTGTGGTCCTTGGAGTTGACCGCGTTCTGGACGATGTTCTTGGACGGATACATCGCGGCGCCGCCGACCATCACGGTCTTTTCCTCGGCACTGACGGGCGCGACGGCGGTCGCGGTGAGGGCCAGGGCGCTGAAGGCGGCGGCAGCGAGATAGGCAATGCGCTTCGACATGAGAGAGTCTCCCGATTGAATTGAGACCGGCGAGAGCCGGCGTTGAGCTGGGGCAACAACGGCGCCTGCGACAGTTGAGGGTGATGCAGCAGTGCCGTCGTTGGACCGAACTACGCGAGGGTTTGCGGGGCGGTTTCGGGAAAAAATTCTTTGTGATGGGTGAAACTATCGGCGGGGATGTTCGTGTGGTCCGTCCGCTGTCATTGCGAGGAGCCCTTGCGACGAAGCAATCCAGACTGTCTTCGCGGACGCATTCCTGGATTGCCTCGCGGAGAGCTGTCATCGGGCCGCGCTATGCGCGGACCCGTTGGCTCGCAATGACGAGCCCCACGGCTAGGGGCCATCAATCCCTGTTGTTCGGTGTCTGAATGAACCCGCGATTATGCGTCGGGCTGATCAGCACTTCGTTGATGCAGACTCTGGCCGGCATGCTCGCGATGAAGGCGATGGTGCGGCCGAGGTCTTCGGGCTGCAGCATCTTCGCCTGCTCGGCTTCGCTCGGCACCACCGGACGCAGCTTCAGGATCGGCGTCGCCACCTCGCCCGGCATCAGGCAGCAGGCGCGCAGGCCGTTGACACATTCGTCCATGTTGAAGGAATGGGTCAGCGCCAGCACCGCGTGCTTGGTGGTGGTGTATGCCGGGCCCGGCATCTTCGAGACGTGACGGCCGGCCCAGGACGAGACGTTGATGATGGAACCGTCCTGCTGCTTGCGCATCGTCGGCAGCACGGCGCGCATGCAATAAAGCACGCCGTTGAGATTGACCTCGACCAGTTTGTCCCAGCCCTCCAGCTCCATGTCCTTCCAGCTGCGCTTGGGAACATTGCTGCCGGCATTATTGACGAGCAGGTCGATGCGGCCGTGCTTTGCGACGATCTGGTCGGCCACCTGCTGGGCTGCGGCCGCATTGGAGACGTCGAGTGCAATGGCCTCGGCCGCCCCGCCGTCCCTGGTAATGTTCGCCACCACGGCATCGAGGGCTGACTGCCGCCGGCCCGAGACCACCACCATCCAGCCCTCGGCAGCCAACGCCTCGGCGCCGGCCTCCCCGATCCCGCTGCCACCGCCCGTGACCCAGGCCACGCGTTTCCCGTTTCTTGACATGCAAACTGTCTCCGTTGCTTCATCGGGGCGGTTTTTGCTAATTCAGCCCTCGGTTTTGACCGGCCTCAAGCCGGCGAGGAATGTTGCATGAACCAAGCTGCCAACGCCAACCTGTTTTCCCGCCTGTTCGACGGCATCGCCGATCCGACACGGCTCGCGATCGAGACGCATGACGGCGCCCGTATCAGCTATGGCGACCTGATCGCGCGCGCTGGGCAAATGGCGAACGTGCTGGTCGCGCGCGGCGTGAAGCCCGGCGACCGCGTCGCGGTGCAGGTGGAGAAGTCGGTTGCCAACATCGTCCTCTATCTCGGCACGGTGCGCGCGGGCGCGGTCTATCTGCCGCTGAACACAGCCTATACGCTGAACGAGCTCGACTACTTCATCGGCGATGCCGAGCCGTCGCTCGTGGTCTGCGATCCCTCCAAGGCGGAAGGGCTCGCCCCGATCGCAGGCAAGGTGAAGGCGAAGGTCGAGACGCTCGGGGCTGACGGCAAAGGCTCGCTGACCGAGGCCGCCGACAGAGCGAGCCGCGACTTCACGACGGTGCCGCGTGCAAACGACGATCTCGCCGCGATCCTCTACACCTCGGGCACCACCGGCCGCTCCAAGGGCGCGATGCTGACGCATGACAATCTGGCGTCCAACTCGCTCTCGCTCGTCGACTATTGGCGCTTCACCGACAAGGACGTCCTGATCCACGCGCTGCCGATCTACCACACCCACGGCCTGTTCGTGGCAACCAACGTGACGCTGTTCGCGCGCGCCTCGATGATCTTCCTGCCGAAGCTCGATCCGGACTTGATCATCAAGCTGATGGCACGCGCGACGGTGCTGATGGGCGTGCCGACCTTCTACACCCGCCTGCTGCAGAACCCCGCGCTGTCGCATGAGACGACGAAGCACATGCGGCTGTTCATCTCGGGCTCGGCGCCGCTGCTCGCCGAGACCCATCGCGAATGGTCGGCGCGCACGGGCCATGCCGTGCTCGAGCGCTACGGCATGACCGAAACCAACATGAACACCTCGAACCCCTACGACGGCGAGCGCGTGCCCGGCGCCGTCGGCTTCCCGCTGCCGGGCGTCTCTGTGCGCGTGACTGATCCCGAGACAGGGAAGGAGCTGCCGCGCGACGAGATCGGCATGATCGAGGTGAAGGGACCGAACGTCTTCAAGGGCTATTGGCGCATGCCGGAGAAGACCAAGGCCGAATTCCGGCCCGACGGTTTTTTTATCACCGGCGATCTCGGCAAGATCGATGCGAAGGGTTACGTGCACATTCTCGGCCGCGGCAAGGATCTGGTCATCTCCGGCGGCTTCAACGTGTACCCGAAGGAAATCGAGAGCGAGATCGACGCCATGCCCGGCGTGGTGGAGTCCGCCGTGATCGGCGTGCCGCATGCCGATTTCGGCGAGGGCGTCACCGCGGTGCTCGTGCGCCAGGCCGGCGCGAGCATCGATGAAGCGGCCGTGCTGAAGGGCCTCGAAGGACGCCTCGCGAAATTCAAGATGCCGAAGCGCGTCTTCGTGGTCGACGAGCTGCCGCGCAACACCATGGGCAAGGTGCAGAAGAACATTTTGCGCGAGACGTACAAGGATATTTACGCGAAGAAATAAGAGGCAAATGCTCCAGGGCTGGGGAGATGCATGAAGCGCGAGCAGGCTGTCCGGATCAACGATCATCTTCTCGATGCTTACAGGGCACTCGACCAGACCCGAATGAGCATCGCGGCACTTGGCAAGGCTGAGCGGATCGAGCTCGGAGATTGGCTTGAGGAAATCGTTGTCGCCTTAGAGGAAGAGCTGCTCCAGCCAATTTACGACCAGTACCCGGATCTGGAGCCGCCAAAATCCGATCGAGAACCGCTAAGATATATCTGCGAACTCACGTGGGATGAGGTGCAACTCCCGGCGTCGATGACCGAAGCGCAACTCGACGAGATTATTTTCTCGGTCATGAGGCCGACATGGCGGAAAACCGCGATGATGGTCACCTATGTGTTGGATCGCTGCAAAGAGCTTGGATTGCAGATCGAAGGCGAAGTGATTGCTGCCCGATTGAAGGTGCTTTCCGATTCCGATCACATCGAAGGCATCGGCGATCTCCGATCATGGTTCCACAGCGAGGTGCGACTGAAGGAGTAGTTCGTAGGTGGGTTAGCGGAGCGTAACCCACCTCTTTACTTTCTGCGGAGATAGAAGCGGTGGGTTACGCTCCGCTAACCTACCCTACGACGCCGGCGCTCGCAGCGCCTCCTACTGTCCACCCGCCAGGCTCAGCACAAACCGGCTGCCCACGATCAACAGATAGCACCCGAACGCGATCTCCAGCCTGCGCTTGGACATTGCATGAGCGGCTCGCACGCCCAGCGGCGCGGTGACGAGGCTCATCGGCATCACCAGCACGGCGCCGATCAGCGAGACGTAGCCGAGGGTGAACGGGATTTGCAGCGCGGCGACGCCCGGATAGTTCGCCGCGGCGGGCCAGCCGGCATAGATGTAGCCGAGTGCGCCGGGGATCGAGATCAGCACCGCGAGCACCGACGAAGTCGCGACCGCCTGATGAATGGGACGGCTGTAGAAGGTCATCAGCAGGTTCGAGAACAGGCCGCCGCCGATGCCCATCAGGGTCGAGAGAATGCCGACACAGAAGCCGTAGACGCGCATCAACGGGCCTTTCGGCAGATCATCGCCGAGCTTCCAGGTCTCGCGCGCGAAGATCAGCCGGACCGCGGCTGACCACGCAGTAGCGACGAACACGATCTTGAACAGCCGCTCCGGGGCAAAGCGCGCGACCACGCTGCCGGCGATGACGCCGAGCAGGATCGGCAACCACCAGACCCGCAGGATCGCCATGTCGACCGCGCCGCGCTTGTAGTGTGCCTGGAACGAGCGGATCGAGGTCGGAATGATCACGGCAAGCGAGGTGCCGACGCAGAGCGGCATCCGCACCTCCAGCGGCACACCGGCGATCCGGAAGCATTCGTAGAACACCGGCACGAGTATAGCGCCGCCGCCGATGCCGAACACGCCGGCCAGGAATCCTGAGAGCGCGCCGGTTGCGATCAACAGCAGCGCGAGCTCGATGATCTCCCTGATATCAAGATCTGCAATCACCCCAGACCTGCGCGGCGCCCGGTCTGCCCGTCCGATATGCACGTTCGGAGCGGCCGCATCGGCAGCTGTAGGCGATCCGATCCAGCCGGTCGACACATCGCACGGCCCGGCTGAGGGGGAATGCAGGGCGCGCATATCCGCTCGCGGCGTGGGAACCGGTGCGCATGCCCAAAAGCCACGGCGAGCCGGCGGTCCGGCTGTTCACCCTCGGCATCGTCCCCTCGCACGTTGCGACCACGGGGCTCGCGGCGGCTTAGAGGCGTTCCAATAGTGATTTCAATGCGCCGTAACGCCCGCGCCCAAGAGATGAATTTAGATTCTTACATTCGCTGGCCGACCGATATGCTGGTATACCAAGACCCTGATTGGCCTTGGTTCATCAAGGCCATAGGGCTGAACCGAGGTTCGGTTTATGGCGATTTGGTGATTGCGCAGGCCAAATCGACTCCGTAAATAGAGCCCACCTTTCGCGATCCCCGCGCGCCCCATGCTGGGCCGCAACAAACATCAAAGCCGCCCATGACCGCACGGATCGAACGACCGCTTTCGCCGCACATCCAAACCTATCGCTGGACGCTGACGATGGCTTTGTCCATCCTCCATCGCGCCACCGGTCTCGCCCTCTATGTCGGAACCCTGCTGCTGGTCTGGTGGCTGGTTGCCGCGGCCTCAGGCCCGGCGGCCTATGCCCATGTCCAGGCCTTCTCCGGCAGCATCATCGGCCGGCTGATCGTGTTCGGCTACACCTGGGCCTTGATGCACCATATGCTCAGCGGCATCCGGCATTTCGTCTGGGATCTCGGCTACGGCTTCAAGGCCAATGAGCGCGAAGCGCTGACCTGGGGCGCCCTGATCGGCGGCATCGCGCTGACGCTGCTGATCTGGATCATCGCCTATGCGAACGGAGGCGGCCGATGAGCTTCGACGAATCCCACGGCTCTCCGAAGCGTCCCTCGATGCGCACCCCGCTCGGGCGCGTCCGCAATCTCGGCGCCGCGCATTCCGGCACGACCGATTTCTGGCGCCAGCGCATCACCGGCGTCGCCATGACGCTGCTGATGATCCCCGCGCTGGTGATCATCATGATGCTGCTCGGCCGCAACCAGGTCTACGCGGCGCAGACCCTGAGCTCCATCCCCGTTGCGGTGATCCTGCTCCTCTTCATCTTCGCCAGCGCCTGGCACATGAAGATCGGCATGCAGGTGGTGATCGAGGACTACGTCCATAACGAGAAGCTGAAGCTCACCGCGATCATGCTCAACAATTTCTTCTCGGTCGCCGTGGCGCTCGCCTCGACCTACGCGATCCTGAAGCTTTCTTCCGGAGTGTAACCCATGGCCGCTGAGACGAATGGCAAGGGCAACGGCGCTCCCGCCACCAACGGAAAAGCCTATCCGATCGAAGACCACACCTATGACGTCGTTGTGGTCGGCGCCGGCGGCGCCGGCCTGCGCGCCGTGGTCGGCTGCAGCGAAGCCGGCCTTCGCACCGCCTGCATCACCAAGGTGTTTCCGACGCGCTCGCACACGGTCGCGGCGCAGGGCGGCATCTCCGCTTCGCTCGGCAACATGCACAAGGACGACTGGCGCTGGCACATGTACGACACCGTGAAGGGGTCGGACTGGCTCGGGGACCAGGACGCGATCGAATACATGGTGCGCAACGCGCCCGACGCGGTCTACGAGCTCGAGCATTGGGGCGTGCCGTTCTCGCGCACCGAGGACGGCAAGATCTACCAGCGTCCGTTCGGCGGCATGACCACCGAGTTCGGCAAGGCCCAGGCGCAGCGCACCTGCGCCGCCGCCGACCGCACCGGCCACGCCATGCTGCACACGATGTACGGCCAGTCGCTGCGCCACGCGGCCGAGTTCTTCATCGAGTTCTTCGCCATCGACTTGATCATGGACGACCAGGGCACCTGTCGCGGCGTCATCGCGCTCAAGCTCGACGACGGCACGCTGCATCGCTTCCGCGCCCAGACCACGATCCTGGCCACCGGCGGCTACGGCCGCGCCTATGCCTCCTGCACCTCGGCGCACACCTGCACCGGCGACGGCGGCGGCATGGTGCTGCGCGCCGGCCTGCCGATGCAGGACATGGAGTTCGTCCAGTTCCACCCGACCGGCATCTACGGCTCGGGCTGTCTCGTCACCGAGGGTGCGCGCGGCGAAGGCGGCTATCTCGTCAATTCCGAGGGCGAGCGCTTCATGGAGCGCTATGCGCCGTCGGCGAAGGACCTCGCCTCGCGCGACGTCGTTTCACGCGCAATGACCATCGAGATCCGCGAGGGACGCGGCGTCGGCAAGAAGAAGGACCATATCTTCCTGCATCTCGACCATCTCGATCCTGCGGTGCTCGCCGAGCGCCTGCCGGGCATCTCGGAATCGGCCAAGATCTTCGCCAATGTCGACGTGACGCGCGAGCCGATCCCGATCGTGCCGACTGTGCATTACAACATGGGCGGCATCCCCACGAACTATCACGGCGAGGTGCTGACCAAGAAGGACGGCGACGACAACGCGGTGATCCCCGGCCTGATGGCGATCGGCGAAGCCGCGTGCGTCTCCGTGCACGGCGCCAACCGCCTCGGCTCCAACTCGCTGATCGACCTCGTCGTGTTCGGCCGCGCCGCAGCGCTCCGCCTCGCCGAAAAGCTCACGCCCAACGCCAAGCAGCCCGAACTGCCGGCGAACTCGGCCGAGATGGCGCTAGGCCGCCTCGACCATTACCGCTACGCCTCCGGCGGCACGCCGACCGCGAAGCTGCGCGAAGGCATGCAGCACGTGATGCAGAACAATTGCGCGGTGTTCCGCACCGGCGAAGTCTTGAGCGAAGGCCAGAACCTGATCGCGAAGGTGCACAGCGGCATCACCGACATCGCCGTCTCCGACCGCTCGCTGGTGTGGAATTCGGACCTCGTCGAGACGCTGGAGTTCGACAACCTGATCTCGCAGGCGGTGGTGACGATGAACTCGGCCGCCAACCGCACCGAGAGCCGCGGCGCGCATGCCCGCGAGGACTTCTCCGAACGCGACGACCAGAACTGGATGAAGCACACGCTGGCCTGGCTGGATGACGCCGGCAAGGTCAGGATCGACTACCGCCCGGTTCACAACTACACCATGACCAACGACGTGCAGTACATCCCGCCGAAGGCGCGCGTGTATTGATCGAACAGCGAAGGCCCTATCGAAATGGTTGAATTCGCACTTCCGAAGAACTCCAAGATCACCGGCGGCAAGACCTGGCCGAAGCCCGCGGGCGCGACCGAGCTGCGCGAGTTCAAGGTCTATCGCTGGAATCCGGACGACGGCAAGAATCCGAGCGTCGACACCTATTACGTCGACACCAATGATTGCGGTCCGATGGTGCTGGACGGCCTGATCTGGATCAAGAACCACATCGACCCCTCGCTGACCTTCCGCCGCTCCTGCCGCGAAGGCGTCTGCGGCTCCTGCGCCATGAACATCGACGGCCAGAACACGCTGGCCTGCACCAAGTCGATGCACGACGTGAAGGACGGCGCGGTGAAGATCAACCCGCTGCCGCATCAGCCGGTGGTGAAGGACCTCGTCCCCGATCTCACCAACTTCTACGCGCAGTACGCCTCGGTCGAACCCTGGCTGAAGACGACCTCGCCGACGCCGCAGAAGGAATGGCGCCAGAGCCACGAGGACCGCGAGAAGCTCGACGGCCTCTACGAGTGCATCCTCTGCGCCTGCTGCTCGACCTCCTGCCCGAGCTATTGGTGGAACAGCGACCGCTATCTCGGCCCCGCCGCGCTGCTCCAGGCCAACCGCTGGGTCTCGGATTCCCGGGATGAGGCGACCGGCGAGCGGCTCGACAATCTCGAGGACCCGTTCCGGCTCTATCGCTGCCACACCATCATGAACTGTGCCAAGGCCTGTCCGAAGGGCCTCAACCCGGCCGAAGCCATCGCCGAGCTCAAGCTGAAGTTGGTCGAACGGCAGATCTGAGGCGAAGTCCCCCTTCCGCCCCGGCTTTAGCGCTCGATAACATCGGCAGCGCCTCCGGTGGCACCAAGCCAGGCGAGTTAATCCATGATCGATCTGGACGGCGGCTTCAGGGGCCTTCTGCTTCGCGCTCCTTTCTCCGGAGGCAGTTCGTCCGTTTCCCCGTGATTGAGGGAAAGGCTGCGGATGAATTCATCGGTAAGAGGCTCCTGCCAAGCGGCTCTGTCACACTTCGTGATTGAACGGTTTGCTTGATTAATTATTAAATCGTCATTATAATACAGTTAATTCGTTGCGGAGGATGCGATGATCGAACGAGAAGAGGACGATCGGCGCGAATTCCTGAAGACCTGCGGCAAGTTTGCCGTCGTGACGCCTCCAACCATCACAGCATTGCTATCCACGTCCCTCGCCAGCACGGCTATCGCCCAATCCGGCGGCCGCTTGGTGCGTGGCAACAACGGCTTTGGCAATGGCGGCGGTGACGGCAGCCCCAACGGCAGGCCTGACGGCGATCGCTGACAAGCCGGAGACAGCAGGCGCGGAACGCTCTGCCCGTTGCGAAGTTTTCCCATTGCCCTTCCCCAAGGGCAATCCCCGTCTGGCCCCAGCTTCACCCGCCCATTGCCCCCCGAAGCTGGGGCCATGTTTGTTTGGCTCTTGCAATTAGCTGGTGAGGACGGAACCAGGCCAGCGCCCGGCCGCAAGGGGAATAGATTGGCCTTCCAGAACCTTCCTGAATTCAAGAGATGCCCATCGAAATCCGTTGGAGATTATTCGCGCTAGTTCTTTAGCGTCTCAGGCGAGTCCGGTTTGGGCTTGGCTGACGCTTCGACCCGCGTATCGCTCTTCGCCTTCTGACCAGAAGCTGATATTGCAGGGCTGCTTAGATTTGTAACTCCCTGCGCCCTTGTAGAAGTATCGCGCGTTGGCGGGGGGGTGTTCGGTTTTTTTCTTCTCCTCCCAGAGCCTCGTGATGGACAGCGACCGATGTCGCTCGATTCCTGTTTACGCGAAACGTGAGTGACAGACTTGGCGATGTGGAGGACCCGGTCAGCTCCACTGCTAATATCCGGCCTGTGAGCGACATTGATTCTCGTCATCTTGAGGTGCTTCAATCCCTCGTTAATGTACCTTTCCTTCTCGATATCGAGATGCGCCGTGCCCTCATCCAAGAACAGTATTCGGGGTTGTCGGTAGAGTGCTCGCGCAAGCAGGACGCGCTGTTTCTGACCGCCCGAGAGGGAGCTGCCCATATCTCCAATCAAGCTGTTGTAGGCCATCGGCATGGCCACGATCTCGTCGTGAATGCCAGCCATTTGCGCGCACGCAATCATGCGCTCTTGATCGAAGGATGGGTCGAAAAAGCAAATGTTATCGGCTATCGAACCCGAAAGCAGCAAGTCTTCCTGCATCACAGCGCCGACCTGCTCGCGATAGGCGCCGGGGCCGATGGCCGAGAGTGGGGCGCCGTCGACGAGGACCTCTCCGCTGGTGGGTTCCAAAAGGCCCAGCATTATCTTGATGAGTGTCGTCTTCCCCCCACCGGACGGTCCCGTAATGGTGACGAACTGCCCAGGCTCGATTGCCAAGCTGATGTCTTCGAGCACCAAAGGTTCAGTTTCAGCATAGCGGAAACAGACGCTCCGTAGTTCTATCCCGCCCGATATTTGCCGTGTGTAGGTCAACGGCTCGTCGAGACCTCGTTCGACTGGGCTCAGCGCGATGTCAGCCAACCGCTCAAGGTGCAGTTCGAGAAGTCGGAAATCCAGCGCCTTTTCGACAATTTGCACGGCCTTGTCAGTAAACTGTTGTTTGTAGCTCATGAATGCGAAGATCATCCCGACCGTGAGACTCCCATCAAGTGCCAGCCGTACCGCGAGATAGATGGTTAGGACGTACTCGATCCCGAACAGCGCATCATTGATCGTCGTGAATGCGATCTTGGTGCGGCCGAGGTGAACATTGGCGCTCACCACATCGGCGTAGCGATTGACCCATTGCGATTCGCGATCGCTTTCACGATTGAAGAGCTTCACGCTCTGGATGGCCCTGACGGTCTCGATGAAATTCGAGCTTTCCTGCGCCTTCGCCTCGATCACGGCCAAATTGCGCTCGCGCAATAGCCAATATAGGCCAAGGCGCAGGGCCGCATAGAGCACGAACGCAGCTATAACGACCAGCGCCAGCTGCGTGGCGTAAAGGAAGATCATCGCGAGCGTGGCGATCGCCATCACCCCGTCTATGGCGGCAGCGATCATGCCCTCCGCCAGAGTGTTCCGAATAGGTTCGATCGAGGCGAACCGGGATACCACGTCCCCGATGTGGCGTTTTTCGAAATAGCTGATCGGCAAGCGGATGAGATGACGGAACAGCCGGATTCCGATCTGGAAATGCAATGCATTTTGCACGATCAGCAGAATGGTGGACCGCATCGCTTTGGCAGCTACCTTGATGGCCGTGAGGAGGAAGAACCCAAGCGCGAGTACGGCCAAGAAATCGGCGTCGCCTCTAGCGACGACCTCATCCACGGTCAGCTGCAGGTAGAAGGGACTGACGATCACGAATGCTTCGAGGATCAGCGACAGGATCAAAATCTGTACAAGGGCGTGCGTCGTGCCGCGCAGCTGTCCCAGGAAGGTCGAGAATGGAAGCCGCGCTCTCTCGTCCCGGGGAATAAAGGCGTCGGATGGAAACATTTCCAATGCGACACCCGTTAAGTGCTTTGAGGCTTCTGCAAGCGGTAAGAACCTTCGGCCAGAAGCTGGATCGTGAATGGTGACGCCTCTGCGGGTGACCGTTTTCAATACGACGAAGTGATTCAAGTCCCAATGCGCGATAGCGGGGAGCCGAAGCTGGTGGAGGTTGTCGAGCTCGAAGCGCAGGGGCCGACACGCGAACTTCAGATTGGTCGCGAGTTGGATGAGGCCGCGCAATGTCACGCCTTTCAGCGACACTGGGTGACGGCGTCGAAGCGTGTTCAGGTCGATCCGGTGCCCGTGATAAGACGCGACCATGGCCAGGCACGCCAGCCCGCACTCGGCAGCCTCTGTTTGCTGAATCACCGGCAGGTGGCGCTGGCGTGTAAGATTCAGCAGACCGGTCACACCTATCTCCTGAGCCTAAGCAGAGGATCGAGGAGCCACTGCATCAACGAGCGTTTCTCGAGGAGAATGTCAGCTCGCAGTAACATGTCAGCCTGAAGAGGTATCCTTTTGCCATAAGCGTCGATATCCGCCCGATCGAGCGCGGCCGAGACCTTGTAGACCGGCTCCTTAGGCGCGATCGGCCCAGAGGCATCGGCACCCGTGAGGATGGTTTGCGAGACCTGCATGACCCGGCCCGTATACGTCCCGAACTGCTGATAGGGGAATGCGTCATAGAGGATCCGCACTTCGAGCCCCGGCCTTATGAATCCGGCCGCTCGGGTCGGCACCAACAGCTCCGCACGCAGCGCACTTTCCGCCGGGATAATTTCCATTTGTAAACGCCGCGGATCCGCGAATTGGCCTACGGTGGCCTGGACTGTCGAAATCCGGCCTGACGTAGGCGCTCGGAGAACGTAAGCGCGCCTTCCGTTGATCTCAGCTGCGCGCTGCTCTGTAAGCGAGAGTTCATTCCGCAGAGCCTGAATCTTCTCCGCCGTCGCGATCGGAAGCTGTCGAAGAGCATAAGTGGTCTCCGTCATTTGGTTCTGTCGTGCGGCGAGCTGCTGGCCAAGTGCATCCAGGTTCTGGCGCTGCTCGAGCACCGCAAGCTGCCGCCGCTTCAACTCGAGATCCGCCATATAACCTTTGCCCCGGAGATCGGTCCCCGCAGCAACGAACTGCTCGGAAATTGCAATGCGTTCGCTTTGGCTCTTCGTCTGCGAATGGAGCGCCGCAACCTCGCTTTCAAGACCGCGAATGAGCGCCGCGAGACGCTCGCGCTCGGAACTGCCTCGTTCCTGCTCTGCCTCAATCTGCTTGTTCAGACGCTCCTGTTGGGAGATCAGGCTCTCCAGCATGGTCGCGTTAACATCCTGGCCATTGACCGCGATTTGACTGGTTTCAACCGTCAAGAGCGGATCGCCCTCGGCGACGAGCTGCCCTTCCCTGACGTGGATGTCCTTGATCGTGCCTTGCTGAATCAGTGTGGGCTGTTGCGGCACGAAGATCTTGGCCGTTCCGAAGGTCGGGGTAAGATAGCCGGCGACCGTTTCCTTTCGCGCGTATTGACCCACCAAAAGGAAAGCGACGAGGACGCCAAAGGCGGCGGAGACAAACCAGCTGATGACCTTTGTGGAAAGCGGCTGCAGTGCGGCGACGTGGCCGGCACCGCGATTGTCTTGCTGAAAGGCGACCGCCTCTTCGCGAAACAGAGAAGGCCGGGTTTCCATCGTGCCAACTCTCGCGTGAAAGTGGATCGGGCCCGCCGCATTCACAACAGGCGGGCCCGGCCCTTACTTATGCGATTGCTGTTCCAAGAACGGCGATCGCAACATCGGTGTGGTTGTTGTTGAGAAACGAATTGTGGCTAAGCACGTCGGCCGCCTGCACGACGGCGTTCACGCCGACATTGATGAGACCGCCTTGTGCGATGATCGGGTTGCTCGACAGCTGGCCAGCAGCCACGTCGTCAAGCTCGCGGTCATTTAGTTCATACATTGCCGTCATCTGCTCACTCCTTTTGTTGTTTCTGTTGCTCAGCGTATCCCCAGCTTCCGGAGAACATCTGCATTTCGAGTCGGTTGCTAAGGTACTTGCGATTTTTTCCCGAGTTCTTCTTACGACTCCTTACGCCTCGCTTTGCTGACACTTTTGACCAGGAGCCGATGATTCTCGACGCAGTTTGCAACAGTGACAAAGCGGGGACGGTGGGGGTGGGTCTCTCACGGCAGATGCGTGCGCGAAGGGTGCTGTTGGGCCGCGAGAGGCGGTCAAGGGCGGCCCATATCGTTGACGCTTGCGAGCTGGAACAATCTGTCGATCTGCTTTGATGCGATGCACCTTGCTGTATGTAAGTGCGCGCCGGCGCCGAAATTGCGAAGTTTTCCCGCCGGTCCAGTGGCGGGCCAAATCATGAGCGAAGAGGGGGTGGCAATGCGCTACGGCCGCGCGTACGACGTTGTGGTGCTTCACGACCGCCTTGAAGCGCTCGCCGTTCAACTTGCCGAGCTGGAACACTTGCGAGCACAAGTGCTCTTGGCTCAGCAGAAGGCGGAGCGCATGGGACGAAAGGCCGAATGCCGGGCGGCTCATGGTAACGCGAATTGCCTGCGAAGTAGGGTTTCTGCCGGGCAGCAACCGTTGCCGCCATCTGCGACATCTTGTGAGATAGGTGATAGACGTTACTCGCGCAGAGGTAAGACTTTTCGGTTTCTGTGAATGTTGGTGAATGCAGGCGACGATAATGAGTCAGTATGTAGAGGCGCGTTACGCACTGCTGACATTACAAGAAGCGCGAGAAACCTGCGAAGATCGAGCAACAATACTGCTCAACAATCTACTGCAAGATCTTAGGCCCGCGCAGCACGATGACCCACATCGTGCGGATGCGTTAGCTTCTATACGGCATTTGGCGGTAATTTTACGTGAGCAACGGATGCCGCCGTCGTCTTATTGGGAAGCGGCGTTAGACGCCGCGCACGCATGGCGAGACCACGCACAGCAATGACGGACCGGTGAAGGCAATTTCCCCAAATGCGTTATCGACAACATTCACTAGTCTGTTCAGGGGCAAAGCGCGACGCCGTACATCCGCGCACTTTGGCGCTTCGCAGAGAGCTTCGTAACATTGTCAACTACACCGCCGGTTGGTTTCTATCGACAAGGGCCATAGGCAATCCGCGAGCATCCTCTGCTCCCTGCGACCCACCTCCGGTCTAGACTCAGCGCCCTCAATTGCGCTGTGCGGTCCAATAGCCTGAACAGTGCGCATTTCCTGAGTGACCGCTCCACGTCCCGCGGCCGGAATTGCGCGAGAGCCGGCCTGAACCGGAGGCGAATTTGTCCTGAACTGTCACCGAGGCCCGAACTGCGCCGGAACGCGCAACGTGGCCTCTGAACCTGACTAAATTCGGATGTGTCACTATTCCGTCCGTGATGTTGACGGTGAAATTATAAGTCGCGTCGCAAGGTCCTCTTTGCGTCACGAAAATGAGGTCCCAGGAGCCGTCGAATACGGAGCGGGCTTGCGCGACAGAGTGGAAGGCGACCAGGCAACCCAAGGCCGCCACACAGGTGAAAAGCTTCTTCATTGTTCGCTCCAACTGTCTCCCATATATGGCGAGCGGAACTGGCCAGGTCAAAGCGGCTCGCTCTGAGCCGGAGGAGTGACGTCGACGGCGGGTCATTTGTGTCGTTCGCCCCTTACCCCCCGCCTTCCGAGGCCATTGGATAGCGTCAACGAAGTCGCGAAGGCTTGAAAGAGAAGATGCCGGTGCCGGACAGGCTTGAACTCTTGCACGACAATCTTCCATTATGCCAATTCGCCATTGCCGAGTACGCGGAAGTGGCTATCCTGTAAGAACTTTAAATTCCCGCTAGAAGAACTGCTTTACTGTAAATGCTGTAGTTTTGACCCAAAAAGGTAAGAACTATATTGTTCACCTATACCGGCCAAACCGGCCGGGGTGTCCTGCATTTGCCGTCAATTCGAGCAGAATTTCCTCTGACCCGCTCGACGCGCAAGTTTTCGGCTCGCAACCAGCGGTTCCAGCACAAGCTGCTTCCTTCCTTGCGCGGGATTCAGTTAAGCTCCGGTCAGGGACGGAGCGACTGTGCAGAGGGCGCAACGCAACTCGCTGAGGCTGTTGCAGTGGATGATGGCGGCATCCCTGGCGCTGCCGATTGGGCTGTTCGCAGTCGCCGCCGCGATCTCCTACACATCGACCAACGATACCGCCGACCGCGAGATCGAGCGGACGGTCGACGTCGCGCATGAGCACGCGCTCAAGGTATTCGAGACCATCGACCGCAGCCTCGCCGAGCTCAACGAGGTCGTGCGCGGCCTGCCCGACGACGTCATCCGCGACCGGGAGCCGACGCTGCATCGCCGGCTGAAGCGGCTGAGCGATTCGCTGCCGCAGCTCAAATCGGCCTGGATCTTCGATGCGAACGGAAAGGCGCTGGTCAACAGCCTGGTCTCGCCGCCGCCCGACCTGAGCTTTGCCGACCGCGACTACTTCTATGCCCATGTCGACCAGAGCATCGGCACGTTCATCGGCACGGCCCTGACGCCGCGGCCGCCCTATCAGGGCGCCCGCTTCTTCGGCGTCAGCCGCCGCCGCGAGTCCGAAGACGGCCGCTTCATCGGCGTGATCCAGGCCTCCGTGCTGCCGGAATATTTCGAAAGCTTCTATGCCAGGATCGGTACCGATCCCGGCAGCTTCTTCGCGATGGGCCGCACCGACGGCGCAATGCTCGCGCATTTTCCCCGGCTCGACCACGAGCTTCGGCTCGATCCGACCGGACCGGTGGGCCAGAAGATCGCGACCCGGCCCGAGCACGGCCTCATCACCGTCGCCTGGCCTTCGGACGGCATCGAGCGGCGCATCGCCTACCGGCGCGTCGCCGAATATCCGATCTATGTCAGCGCCGGGCTGGAGACCTCGGCGATCCGCGCACGCTGGCTCGCCACCATCGGCCAGCATCTGGTGTTCGGCATCCCCGCCACCGCGCTGCTGTTCCTGTTGCTGGCGCTCGCTCTGCGGCGCACCCAGCACCTTCAGGCCGAAGCTGCAAAGCGGCGCGAGGCCGAGGAGGCGCTCAAGCACAGCCAGCGCCTGGAAGCGCTCGGCCAGCTCACCGGGGGCGTGGCGCACGACTTCAACAACCTCCTGACGGTGATCCGCGCTTCGGTCGATCTCTTGAACCGTCCGCAGCTGACGGAGGAGCGGCGACAGCGCTACATCACGGCCATTGCGGATTCGGTGGCGCGTGCGGCCAAGCTGACCTCGCAGCTGCTCGCCTTTGCGCGGCGCCAGACCCTCAAGCCGGAGGTGTTCGACGTCGGCGCGCGGGTGCAGTCGCTGCACGACATGCTCGCCACGCTGCTGGGCCCCGCGATCGAGATCGTCATGCAGCTGCCGGCGGAGCCGTGCCTCGTCAATGCCGATGCCAGCCAGTTCGAGACGGCGTTGATCAACATGGCGACCAATGCGCGCGATGCCATGCGGGGCCAAGGACGAGTCGTTTTCAGGGTCGAGGCCACGACGACCGTTCCGGACGCGCTGGTGCAGCTTTCGGCCAGCCCGGGCATGGCAGACCACGGCTTCGTCCGCGTAACCGTCAGCGATACCGGCGTCGGCATTCCCGCCGCCCGGCTCGGTCGCATCTTCGAGCCGTTCTTCACCACCAAGCCGGTCGGCCACGGCACCGGCCTCGGGCTGTCCCAGGTGTTCGGCTTCGCCCGACAGTCCGGCGGCGAAGTGACCGTGGCGAGCGAGGTGGGGCACGGCAGCACCTTCTCGCTCTATCTGCCGCGCGTGCCGCCCGACCTGCTGCCCCAGCGCCAAGCCCCCAACACGGCGCCGGCGGTGGCCGGCAGCGGCATGTCGGTGCTGATCGTCGAGGACAATATCGAGCTGGCGAATTTCGCCGCCGATGGCCTTACCCAGCTCGGCTACAGCATCACTCTGGTCGACAACGCAACCGACGCGCTCGCCGAGCTCGTCGTCGACGCCGACCGCTTCGACGTCGTGTTCTCGGACGTGGTGATGCCCGGGATGACCGGGCTCGATCTGGCGCAGGCGATCCGCGAGCGCGGCATCGGCGTGCCGGTCGTGCTGACCACCGGCTACAGCCAGGTGCTGTCGCAGGAGGGTACCGGCGGCTGCGACCTGGTGCAAAAGCCTTATTCGATCGAGGAATTGTCGCGCGTTCTGCATCGGGCGGCGCGGATCCGACGCGTTAGGGACGGCGCCGCCGAATAGGGCCGGCGGAACCTCGCAGGAACCGGCCGAGTTCCCTTCGCGTTGTCTGCCCATGTACAAGCCGGCTGCGACGCGCGAACAGGGCAAGAAGCCGCCCATCATCGACATCCAAGGCGAGAACGGCGACGACGTGACGCCGCCGCCGCCCGAGCTGGTCGAACCCGACCCCGAACTGTCACCCGAGGAAGCCGAGCAGGTCCGCAAGGATTATCTGCTGACGCGATTCTGGATCAGCGCCCGCGGCTTCTGGGGCCGCAACGGCGACCGCCTCGCCTGGCCGCTCTCGATCGGCCTCGGCCTGCTGATCGTTCTCACCGTCTGCTTTCAATACGGCATCAATGTCTGGAATCGCGCGATCTTCGACGCGATCGAGCAGCGCGACGCGACGAGCGTCCTCCATTTCACCGCGATGTTCTTCCCGCTCGCGATCGGCAGCATCGTGCTCGGCGTCGCCCAGGTGTTCGCGCGCATGGGCATCCAGCGGCGCTGGCGGGCCTGGCTGACCGCGAGCGTGCTGACGCGGTGGCTCAAGAACGGTCGCTATTACCAGCTCAATCTCGTCGGCGGCGACCACAAGAATCCGGAATACCGAATCGCGGAGGATCTGCGCATTGCGACCGACGCGCCGGTCGATTTCCTCGCCGGCGTGACGTCCGCACTGCTGTCGGCCGTGACCTTCATCGTCGTGCTCTGGACCATCGGCGGCGCTCTCACCGTGACGTTCGGCGGCTCGTCGGTGACCATTCCCGGCTTCCTCGTGATCGCCGCGATGCTCTACGCCGCGATCGCTTCGGGCTCGATCATGACGATCGGCCGGCGCTTCGTACAGGTCTCCGAGGACAAGAACCAGGCCGAGGCCGAGTTCCGCTACACGCTGACACGCGTGCGCGAGAACGGCGAGAGCATCGCACTGCTCGGCGGCGAGCAGGAGGAGCGCGACGGCATCGACCGCAATTTTACCCGCGTGCTGCGGCAATGGGCGCGACTCGCCGGCCAGCACATGCGCACCACGCTGGTGTCGCAAGGATCGAGCCTTGTCGCACCGGTCGTGCCGCTCCTGCTTTGCGCGCCAAAATTCCTCGACGGCAGCATGACGCTGGGGCAGGTGATGCAGGCGGCCTCTGCCTTCACCATCGTGCAGAGCGCGTTCGGCTGGCTGGTCGACAATTATCCGCGGCTGGCCGACTGGAACGCCTGTGCGCGCCGGATCGCCTCGCTGATGATGTCGCTCGACGGCCTCGAGCGCGCCGAGCAGGGCGACGGCATCGGCCGCATCAAGCTCGGCGAGACGCACAACGAGGCGATACTGGAGCTGCGCGACCTCTCCGTCACGCTCGATGATGGCACCGCAGTGGTCGGCGAGACAGCGGTGGTGATCGAACCGGGCGAGCGGCTGCTGGTCGCCGGCGAATCCGGCACCGGCAAGAGCACGCTGGTGCGCGCCATTGCCGGGCTATGGCCATGGGGCGACGGCAGCGTCAATTTCCATCCCGACCGGCGGCTGTTCATGCTGCCGCAGCGTCCCTACGTGCCCACCGGATCGCTGCGCCGCGCCGTCGCCTATCCCGGGGCCGCGGAGGATTGGACCATCGAGGAGATCGGGGAAGTCCTGCACAAGGTCGGCCTCGACCATCTCAAGGAGAAGATCGAGGAGGAGGGCCCGTGGGACCAGACGCTGTCGGGCGGCGAGAAGCAGCGCCTCGCCTTCGCGCGGCTGCTGCTGCACAGCCCCGATATCGTCGTGCTCGATGAAGCGACCTCGGCGCTCGACGAGAAGAGCCAGGACAAGATGATGAAGATCATCACCGAGGCGCTGCCGAAGGCGACCATCGTCAGCGTCGCGCATCGCGCCGAGCTGGAGGCTTTCCACAGCCGCAAGATCGTGCTGGAGCGGCGCAAGGGCGGCGCCAAGCTCGTCAGCGATGTCGACCTGATTCCGCGCAAGGGCAGGCGCAAGCTGCTCGGGCGGTTCTTGAGGCACCGCAAGGCGCCAAAGAAGGCGGCGTAAGGCTCTCTCCGTCGACCCGGACAAGCGCGCCCCAAGCGCGCGCAGATCCGGGACCCATACCCACAGGAAGGAGTTTGACGAAGACTCGGACTGGGCGTGTCGGATCACACCACTCCCTGGGGCTATGGGTCCCGGGCTCGCTTTGCGCCCCGGGACGACACCGATGATGGAGCGTTGGAGTCCCGGGTAAAACCGGCTATGCATGCGCCGCTGCAACGAGGATCTGCTGCTTGACGTCCGACAATGCCCCTTCGTCCGCGCCGTTCGGCGCGTTCGCGCCCAATGCGGCGCAGGCTGCAATCATCCGCCTCGCGCAAGCGTCGGGGCTGAAGCGCGGCGCATTCCGGCCGTGGATGTCGCGGCTGGTCAATCTGCTGCGCAGCGGGCCGGTCGACGTGCAATATCAGGGCGCCTCGTTCCGCTTCCATCACCAGGGCAGCGCGACCGAGCGCGGCGCGTTGTTCAATCCCGACTACAATCTCGACGAGCTCGACTTCCTGCGCCAGCACACGCCTGCGGGCGGCACGTTCGTCGACGTCGGCGCCAACGTCGGCACCTTTGCGCTGGTGATGGCGCGGCAGGTCGGGCCATCCGGAAAAGTGGTGGCGATCGAGCCGCATCCGCTGACCTTCGGACGGCTCTCGTTCAACCACGCCGCGTCGAAAGCGCCGCAGGTGCGCCTGGTGCAGGCCGCCGCGGGCGAGCGCGACGGCGAGCTGATGATCGAGAGCGGCGGCGGCAACCTCGGCGCCACCCACGTCGTCACCGGCACGGCCAGTGCCGAGGCCATCAAGGTGCCGTCGCTGCGCCTGGTGCGTATTCTGGAGGAGGCCGGCGTCGGTCAGGTCGATTCGCTCAAGATCGACGTCGAGGGCTTTGAGGACCGCGTGCTGATCGGCTTCTTCCGCGACGCGCCGCAATCGCTGTGGCCGCGTGCGGTGGTGATCGAGCATCTGTCACAAAACGAATGGCAGCAGGATTGTATTGCCGACATGGTCGAGCGCGGCTTTACCATCGCACGCAAGACGCGAAGCAATACGTTCCTGTCCCGCTGACATGGACGAACGAGGGAGGTTACGATGATCGACCATCTGGGTTTCTCCGTCTCCGACTATGAGCGCGCCAAAGCGTTCTACGCCAAAGCGCTAGCGCCGCTCGGTTACGGCCTGATCATGGAAGTCACGGCCGAGCAGACCGGTCACGCTGCCGCCGCAGGATTCGGTGCTGACGGCAAGCCGGACTTCTGGTTCGGCGCGGAAGGCGCCATGAACAAGCCGGTGCATATTGCGATCGCGGCCAAGGACCGCGCGACGGTGGACGCGTTCTACAAGGCAGCCATGGCGGCCGGTGGCCGCGACAACGGCCCGCCCGGCATCCGCCCGCATTATCATGCGAACTATTACGGAGCGTTTGTGCTCGATCCTGATGGCCACAACATCGAGGCAGTCTGCCACGCACCCGAATAAGGCGCGTTCCACGCCACGCCTAAAGGGAACATCGGCACGGCATCATCGTTATCGTCCTTCTGGATAATCGATCACGAAGGTGCCGATGCCGATCGAGCCGCCTGAGATTCCGCCGGCAACCCCGGGGACTCCGACCGAACCGCCTCCTGGGATCCCGCCAGGCAATCCGCAACCCGATATCACGCCGCCAATGCACGAGCCCGGCGAGACACCGCGGCCGGATGAACTGCCCGGCCATATGCCCGAAGAAATTCCACGACGCGGACCGAACGGTCCGCTCACGCCCAATCCTGCGACGGACGCAACTTCACCGCAGGATCATCCATGAGGAGGAGCATCACGTGCGAGGCGATTGCAACCAGCGTCTGAATGCGCAATGAACGTTGCCATAGTGAGATGATTTGCGTGCAGAAATAAATCGCGCGGCGATTGCATCGCCCGCCACAATGCGGCCTAACGCGTAGCCGTTCATCACGACACTTCGACAAAGAACCTTCCGGGGAAGTTCACCATCATGACCAACCTTCGTTTCGTGCTGCTTGCGACGACGGCTCTGACCGCGATGCAATTGGCCAACACCGCATCGCATGCGCAAGACGCTTCGCCGTTCGTCGTCGCGCAGGCCCAGCCGCAAGACACGGGCCCTGACGGAAAACCGAAGCAGCCGCCGAAGGGACCGCCGGCAGCCGCGCCGCCTGCCGCTCCCGCGCGCCCCGCGGCTCCGCCGCCGGCGGCTGCACCGCCTCATCCGCCTGCAGCTCCCCCGCCGGCGGCGGAGCCGCGGGGCGCGCGGGAGCGGCAGGCGGCGCGGCTGCCGGCGGTCCCTTCGGCGGCTGCTTCGGTTTTCCGTCAGGGCCCGTGTCTTGCGGCTGGGCCTGCGCGACGACGAACGGCGAAGCGTCTTGCGCATGCGATGCGGTGTTGGCCAATTTCATCGC
>NZ_JACCHP010000022.1 GCF_016031625.1 Bradyrhizobium agreste
TGACGACAGAGTGTGGGGCGAAAGGCGCCTATTTCTTATCCCTGAAATACGGCTCGACCGGGCCGTGCACCTTGATGGTCAGCGGGTTGCCGTAACGGTCCTTGGCGTTGCCGGCGGTGACGCGGACCCAGCCTTCGCTGATGCAGTACTCCTCGACATTGGTCTTCTCGATGCCCTTGAAGCGGATGCCGACGTCGCGCGCCAGGATCTCCGCGTTGTAATAGGGGCTGTTCGGGTCGACCGACAGGCGGTCCGGAAATTCGTCGCTCATGATTGTCTCGCTCACAACAATGTTTCGATTTGATTGCGCAATCCTTCGGGCCGCGCGGTCGGCGCGTAGCGCGCGACCACGCGCCCCTTACGGTCCACCAGGAATTTGGTGAAATTCCATTTGATGGCGGCGCCGAGAAGTCCGGATTGCTGGCGTTTCAGGTACTCATACAACGGATGCGCCTTCGGCCCGTTGACGTCGATCTTCTCGAACAGGGGAAAGGTGACGTCGTACTGGGTCGAGCAGAATTCCTGGATCTCGCTTGCCTGCCCCGGCTCCTGCGCGCCGAACTGGTTGCAGGGAAAGCCGAGCACCGAGAAGCCGCGCGGGGCGAGGTCGCGATAGAGCTCCTCGAGGCCGCGATATTGCGGCGTGAAGCCGCATTTGCTCGCGGTGTTGACGATCAAGAGCACCTGCCCCTCGAAACGCCGCATCGGCACCTCCTCGCCGGCGAGCGAGTTGGCCTTGAAGTCGTAGATATCGGTCATCGCTAGCCCACGGGATCGATCGGCGACGGCGGCACGCCGCCGGCCTCGATCGCTTCGCCCGCGAGCAGGCACAGATCCTCGCGATAGCGGCCCGAGACGATGTGCACGCCGACCGGCGCCTTGCCAACGAGACCGGTGGAGACGACGAGGCCCGGCAGTCCCATGAAGGGAATCGCGATCTGCGGCAGCTGCGCTTCCCAAACGCGCTTGAAGGAGTCCTCGTCCTTGCGGTCGAGATGGTCCGGGAACGGCAATTCGCCGGAGACCGGCGTCAGCAGCACGGCATATTTTTCGAAGAACAGCATCCATTCGCGCGTCAGCGTCGCGCGCCGAGTCAGCGCCTTGGCGTAATTGGCCTGATCCATCGGCGTAACTCGATTGCGGTTGCCGCGCAGGCACGCCAGCGCGCCGGGATCGCCCTCGCGCTCGGCCATCTCAAGTTGCGCCTCATAGCCGTCGCCGAGCCAGAGCTTGATCTGCCACTCGACCGCCTCGCGCATCGGCGGCGTGTCCTCGATCACATCGACGGTCCAGCCGGCGCGCTCCAGCCGCTTGCCGGCATCGCTCACCGCGGCCTTTACCTCCGGCGCGGTGGCAAGGCCGCCCGGATTGAGGCAGAGTGCGGCGCGCTTGTCGCGGGTCGGTCCCTGCAGCGGCACCGGGGCGAACCAGGGATCGCGGATGTCGCGGGCCGACATCGCCTCGAGCGAAATCCTGAGATCGTCGACGGTGCGCGCCAGCGGGCCGGAGACCGCCATGATCTGCGGTCCGATCGGCCGCTCAGGCAGCGCGGGGTTGAAGGCGGGAATGCGGCCGAGCGTCGGGCGCAGGCCGTGCACGCCGCAGGCATAGGCGGGATAGCGGATCGAGCCGGCGATGTCGGTGCCATGGGCGATGTGGCCGATGCCGGCCGCGACCGCCGAGCCGGCGCCGCCGGAGGAGCCGCCCGGCGTCAGCGAAGCGTCGCGGGGGTTCTTGGTGTCGCCGTGGATGAGATTGGTGGTGAACCAGCGATAGGAGAAGGCCGGGCAATTGGTGCGGCCGAGCAGAATGGCGCCGGCTTTGCGGAAATTGGCGACCACCGGATTGTCCTCGCGCGCGATCAGGTCGCGCTGGAGCTTGAGGCCGTTGGTGGTGGCAAAGCCTTCCTGGTCGACATTGGCCTTGATGGTAACGGGCACGCCGGCGAGGACGCCGGGGTCCTCACCCCTGGCAATGGCGGCATCGACGGCATCGGCTTGCTCGAGCACGTCCTCCGGCCGGTGATCGATCACCGCGTTGAGCTGGGGATTGACGGCATCGAGCCGCGCGAGACCGGCCTTGGCGGCCTCCCTGGCGGACACCTTTTTGGACCTGACGAGGGTGGCGAGGTCGGCGGCCGACAGGCGCCAGAGATCTTGCATGGGTTGCTCCGTATGACCGGCGTCTTTTAGCGCCGGGAACGCGGCAAAGCCATGCGGATTTCGCGGGGCAAAATTGTCGCTCGTCATTCCGGGATGGTCCGAAGGACCAGACCCGGAATCTCGAGATTCCGGGTTCGATGCTTCGCATCGCCCCGGAATGACGAAGACAAACTGAGGATGCTAATGCCTCGTCGCGGACTGATCCGGCATATCGAGCAGCGCCTCGGTGAAGGGAAACTCCAGCACGATCTCGCCGTCGGCGTCGGTGACCTCGATGACGGCTTCCAGCAGCGCCGGCTGGGTTCCTTCCGACTTTACGACCTCGAGGATCATCTGGCGCGCAACCTCCCAGGCGCGATCCGGGTTGCGCAGGTCCTCGCCGTCAGGATCCACGATTAGTTCGTCGCCGATGCGGGTGTTGAAGAAATATCTGGGCATGCCTGATCCAATGGGGTCGTCCGATGAGAAGCCGGTCCATACTCACAACTGGTTTATCCCGACAGGGATCACGACCTATCGGCAATTTTGCGGATCTGACCCGCTCGTCTTTGCGGCCGCAATGCGCCATCTTTGCAGCGCAACAATTCCCCCCAGCCTACTACCTAGGTCGGGAAAATTTCACTGGCGAACTTTGCCGCCCGCACTAATTTATCTGCGGACGGACGCGTCCGAATTCGCGAAAATGGAGAGCCAAATGGCCTGGAAAGCCCCGAAGATCGTCGAAGTGCCCTGCGGCATGGAAATCAACATGTATGTGAGCGCCACCCGCAAGTAAGCGGCTGGTGAGATCGCGTTTTGCGCAGGTGGTTCTTTCGGCCACGATAGGTTTCCGGCAGACAGAAACCTCGTCCGAAACTGTCTCGGCCTGAGATCCACCTCGCCAATTCGCCTCCAGGAGACGGATCATGCTTCGCGTCGTCGTCCTGGGCGCCGGGGCCGGCGGCGGAGTTCCGCAGTGGAATTGCGGCTGCGAAGGCTGCCGCGCGGCTCGTGCGAATGGACATGAGCTTCATCGAACCCAGGCCTCGGTCGCCTTCAGCGGCGACGGCGAGCATTGGTTCCTGATCAACGCCTCTCCCGATCTCCGCCAGCAATTGAATGCCACGCCGCAGCTGCACCCCAGGACGGGCGCGCTGCGCCACACGCCGATTGCGGGCGTGATCTTGACCAACAGCGAAGTCGATGCCGTGGCCGGCCTCTTGTCGATGCGCGAAGGCTCGCCCTTCACGGTCTATGCGCACGAGAAGGTGCTGGCGATCCTTGCCAGCAACAGCATCTTCAACGTGCTGAACGAGAAAAACGTGCGACGCCAGCCGATCGCAACCCGCGAGCCGTTCGAGCCGCGGCTGCCGGACGGCACGCGCTCAGGGCTCGAGGTGCTGCCCTTTGCCGTGCCGGGCAAGTCGGCCTGGTATCTCGAAGGCAAGGTGCATCCGGGCGGCGAGAGCGGCGACGGCGATACGCTGGGCCTGAAGATCACCGACAAGGCCACCGGCAAGTTCTTCTATTTCATCGCCGCCTGCGCCGAAGTGACCGACGCGCTCAAGGCCGAGATCGACGGCGCTTCACTGGTGTTCTTCGACGGTACGGTCTGGCGCGACGACGAGATGATCAGGGCCGGCCTCGGCCACAAGACCGGCAAGAGCATGGGCCATGTCGCGATGTCCGGGGAGGACGGCGCCATCGCGCGGCTGGCCGACCTGAATATCGACAGGAAGCTGTTTCTGCATATCAATAACTCGAATCCGGCGCTGCTGCCCGGCTCGCCCGAGCGCAAGATCACTGAGGAGGCGGGCTGGCAGATACCCGCGGATGGAACGGAGATCGTGCTGTGAACGCCGCATCACTGACTGGAATGACCGCACTCTCGATCGGCAGGGACATCCGGCTCAACTCGGCCGAGGAGCTGGAGGCGGCGCTGCGCCACATTGGCGCCACGCGCTATCACAGCCTGCATCCGTTTCATAAGCTGCTGCATGGAGGCAAGCTGAACAAGGGCCAGGTGCAGGCCTGGGCGCTCAATCGCTACTATTACCAGAGCACGATCCCGATCAAGGACGCGGTGGTGATCTCCCGCTTTCGCGACCGCGCCACGCGCCTGGAATGGCGCCATCGCATCGAGGACCATGACGGCGATGTCGGCAGCGAAGGCGGCATCGAGCGCTGGATCAAGCTGACCGAAGGCCTCGGGCTCGACACCGCTTACGTGGAATCCACCGAAGGCATCTTGCCGGCGACGCGCTTCGCCGTCGAAGCTTATGTGCATTACTGCCGCGAAAAAAGCCCGCTGGAGGCGATCGCCTCCTCGCTGACCGAGCTGTTCGCGCCCAACCTGCATGAAGAGCGCATCGCCGGCATGCTGGAGCACTACGACTTCGTCAACCCCGACATCATGAGCTACTTCAAGCGTCGCCTGACCCAGGCGCCGCGCGATGCCAATTTCGCGCTTCAATACGTCAAGACGCACGCCACAACGCCGGAGCAGCGCGCGCAGGTCTGCAATGCGCTGATCTTCAAGACCAACGTGCTATGGGTGCAGCTGGATGCGCTGCAGCACGCCTATGTCGAGGGCCACATTCCGCCGGGCGCGTTCGTGCCCAAAGAAACTAGGAAGGCGAGCTGAAGAGGAAGAGCGATGGCCGGGCCGCGTCACATCAGCGTCAGCGAGGCGAGCCGCCCCGTGCTGCCGCGGCATGCCAAGCTCAAGTATGACGAGACCCGCAAGGTCTGGGTGATCCTGGCGCCGGAGCGCGTGCTGGCGCCGGACGAGATCGCGGTGGAGGTCTTGCAGCTCTGCAATGGCGAGCGCAATATTGGCGAGGTCGCCGATCAGCTCGCCGCCAAATATGCCGCGCCGCGCGAGGCGATCCTGGCCGACGTCATCGCCATGCTGCAGGATCTCGCCGACAAGGGCTTTCTTACCGAGATCAGGGAGAAGACGTCATGAGCGACGTGACCATCCCGCCCAGCGACAGTCTCGCGGTGCTGGAGAAGCAGCGCTCGACGGCCGAGACGTTCGGCATCCCGCTCGCGGTGCTGCTCGAGATCACGCATCGCTGTCCGCTGCAATGTCCCTATTGCTCCAACCCGGTCGAGCTCGACCGTTCGGGCAAGGAGCTGACGACGGACGAGTGGAAGAAGGTGCTGAGCGAGCTCGCCGAGATCGGCGTGCTCCAGGTGCATTTTTCCGGCGGGGAGCCGACGGCGCGGAAAGATCTCGTCGAGCTGGTCAAGCATGCCAGCGACGCCGGGCTCTATACCAATCTCATCACGTCCGCCGTACTGCTGACGCGCGAGAAGCTCAGCGATCTCGCAGATGCCGGGCTCTGCCATGTGCAGATATCCTTCCAGGGCATCGAGGAAGGTCTCGCCGATCGCGTCGCCGGCTACAAGGGCGGCCACCGCAAGAAGCTCGATGTCGCGAAATGGACGCGCGAGCTCGACCTGCCGCTCACCGTGAACGCGGTGATGCACCGGCAGAACCTGCATCAGCTGCCCGAGGTCATCCAGATGGCGCTCGATCTCGACGCCGACCGGCTCGAGGTCGCCAATGTGCAATATTACGGCTGGGCGCTGAAGAACCGCGCCGCCTTGATGCCGACCGTGGCGCAGTTAGAGGAATGCACGGCCATCGTCGAGGAGGCGCGCGAGCGGCTGAAGGGCCGGCTGACGATCGACTATGTCGTGCCTGACTACTACGCGCTGCGGCCGAAGAAATGCATGGGCGGCTGGGGCCGGCAGTTCTTCAACATCTCGCCCGCCGGCAAGGTACTGCCCTGCCATGCCGCCGAGAGCATCACCGGGCTCGATTTCGAATCCGTGCGCTCCAACCATTCGATCGCCTGGATCTGGCAGAACTCGGAGGCCTTCAACCGCTATCGCGGCACCGGCTGGATGAAGGAGCCGTGCAGGACTTGCGAGTTCCGCGAGATCGATTTCGGCGGCTGCCGCTGCCAGGCCTTCGCGCTGACCGGGGACGCCGCCAACACCGACCCGGCCTGCGCGCTGTCGCCGCTGCACGAGACGATCTTCAAGCAGGCCGAAGCCGAGGCCGAGGGCGAGACCAGCCGTTTCGTCTACCGCAACTTCGCCGGCGGCACCCTGGAATCCGAGAATGGGACCTGACGCCGACGCGGCCGCTTCCGTCAAACGCGCCGATCCCTTTGCGCCGCTGACCTCCGACCTGATCGATGTCGGCGACGGCCATGAACTCTATGTCGAGAGTGTCGGCCGCAGCGACGGCATCCCTGCGGTCTATCTGCACGGCGGCCCCGGCAGCGGCTGCCAGCCCGACCATCGCCGGCTGTTCGATCCCGACCGCTTCTGCGCCGTGCTGTTCGACCAGCGCGGCTGCGGCCGCAGCCGGCCCAAGGGATCGCGCGAGCACAACACCATTGCGCACCTGATCGGGGACATGGAAAGGATCCGCGAAATGTTCGGCTTCGAACGCTGGATGGTGGTCGGCGGCTCCTGGGGCGCGACGCTGGCGCTGGCTTACGCCGAGGCGCATCCCGAGCGCGTCTCGGGGATTGCGCTGCGCGCGACGTTTCTCGGCACGCGGGCCGAGGTCGAGACGGCCTTCACCTCGCGCCTGTCGCAATTCCATCCGGCGCTGTACGAGGATTTCCTCAGCGTGCTGCCGCCCGACGAGCGCGAGCGGCCGGTGGACGCCTATTGGCGCCGCATCCTCGATGCCGACCCTGCCGTGCATGGCCCGGCGGCGAAGGCCTGGCACGACACCGAGCGCATCTTGTCCGAGCACAAGCCCGCACGGACGCGGCTCGACCTCGCCGCGCTGAACGTCTGGCGCACGTTGCCGGCAACCCCGTTCATGGAAGCGCATTATTTCATCAACGACAGCTTCATGACCGCCGACCAGCTGCTGCAGAATGCGGGCAGACTCGCCGGCATTCCCGGCATTATCGTGCAGGGTCGCTATGATCTCTTGTGTCCTCCCGCGACATCCCAGGCCCTTGCGAAGGTCTGGCCCGGTTCCGAGCTTCGCATCGTGGAAGAAGCCGGGCATTCGCTCTATGATGGCGGCGTGAGGGACGCGGTCATGAAGTCGATCGCGGACCTCGCGTCGAAGATCGGGCGATGAGAGGACAAGAACAATGCCGCTCGCCGGAAAGGGCATGCTGCTGACGTCGATGAACATCGACGCAGCCGATGAGGCCGATTTCAACCGCTGGTACGATCGCGAGCATCTGGAAGAGCGCGTCGCGATCGACGGGTTTCTCGAAGCGCGGCGCTATGTCGCGCATGCTGCCAATCCCAAATATCTGTGCCTGTATTCGACCGCGGCGCTAGAGGTGCTCGACAGTCCCGCCTACAAGGCGCGCCTCGCGAACCCGACCGACTGGTCGCGGCAGACCATGGCGCGCTTCAAGGACATGCTGCGCGTGGTCGCGCGCATCACCGTCAGCAAGGGCACCGGACGCGGGGCTGCGCTCGGCATGGTGCGGCTGCGGCCGACGCCTGATAATGCCGCGTCCTGGCGTGATGCACTGCAAGAGAAGCTCGTGCCGGAGAGGTGCGATGGCATCATCTCGATGCATCTACTGGAAAGCGAGCCGGAATTGTCGGGCGCGACCGCGGGAATTCCGGCGGCGCGCAACGAGGGTGCGCGCGACTGGTTCGTGCTGATCGACGGCACGCATGTCAATGCGGTCTCCGCCGTCATCGCCGAGCGCTTCACCGGCCCGGCTGCGGCGCCCTTCCCGCTGCCCATCTCCGTCGGCACCTATTGCCTGATGTGGGACCTCGCGAAGAATGACCCGCCCGGCTAGCGCGGTCACGCCGTCATGGCAGCGTCCGGCGCAAATCCGCGCAGCTCCGCGATCTCCTCCAGCGCCGCGCGCTCGGTGACGAGGCTGTTGATCGGTTGCGACGGATCGGCATAGCCGAGCGAGACGCCGCAGAACACGATGAATTCTTCCGGCAGGGAAAGGTGCGCACGCACCGTCCTGTGCATTGCCGCCCATGCCGCCTGCGGACAGGCCGCAAGACCGCGTTCGTGGGCGAGCAGCAGGATCGACTGCAGGAACATCCCGACGTCGGCCCACTGCCCGTGCTCCATGCTGCGGTCGATCGACAGGATCATGCCGACAGGCGCGCCGTAAAAATCGAAGTTACGCGCAAACTGCATCAGCCGCGCCGTCTTGTTCTCGCGGGGAATGCCGATGGTGCCGTAAAGATCCTCGGCGCATTTGATGCGGCGGCGATTGTAGGGATCCTTCAGGTTGGTCGCATAGATCTTGTACTCGGAGCCTTCAGCGGCGGGATTTGCCGCAAGGCTCTGGCGCACTGCACCCCGCAGCGCGTCGAGGTCGGGACCGGCCATCACGGCAAGGCGCCAAGGCTGCATGTTGCTGCTGGAGGCGGTGCGGCGGGCGATGTCGAGAATTTCACGGATCAAGCCGGCGGGGACCGGCCGGCTCAGGAAAGCGCGCGCCGAGCGGCGCTCCAGAATGGCTTGGGTGACGGGCGTCATGTGATGCAGCCTCGAAGATGAGCGACTGCACTGGGTTATTATGTCCGTCGGCGGATGAATATGATATAGTGTCGATATCATAAATCCGCAGGACGCATGAATAGAGCCAGCTTTTCGGAGGCCGAGGCCTTTCTCGCCGTTGTCGACCGCGGCGGCTTCGGCGCAGCGGCGCGCGAGCTCGGCGTCACACAATCCACCATCAGCCGCCGAATCTCCGCGCTGGAAACGCGACTCGGCAAACGCCTGGTCGAGCGTACCACCCGTCGCATCACCCTGACCGAGGCTGGCCTCGCCTTCGCAAGCAACCTGCGCGACGTGCTGACGCGGCTTGCAGACGCTGAGGGTCGCGTGCAGTCCGAAGGCTCCGAGCCGGAAGGCGTGCTGCGTGTCACCATGCCGACAGCCTACGGCCGCACCATGGTGCTGCCGCGGGTCGCAGTGCTGGCACAACGCTATCCGCGTTTGCGCTTCGAGCTCGACCTGTCAGATCGCTATGCGGACATCCTCGAGGAGGGCTTTGACCTCGCCATCCGCAACGCTGAGCCGACGCAGACGGGCCTGGTCTCGCAACGTATCGACCGTTACACGCTGCATGTCTGCGCCGCGCCAGAATATGTGGCGAAGCACAAACCGATCGAGCGGCCTCAGGACCTCGTCGATCACAGCAGCATCGTGCTGCGCACCTATGCGCCGCGCAGCAGATGGCGGTTCGAATGGTCAGGCGATCTGATCGAGATCGAGATCTCGCCGCGCATCATCGCCAGCGACATGATGGCGGTGCGGTCCATGACACTGGAAGGCGCGGGCGTTGCCATCCTGCCCTCCTTTCTGGCGCGCGAGGACATCGCATCCGGCAAGCTCGCCGAGCTGCTCCCGGAATCGGGGCTGCCAGCCATTAACGTCTTTGCTTCGTTTCCGCATCACCGCGCCAATCTGTCCAAGATCAAGGTGCTGATTGCCGAGCTGCAGCGTGTGCCGGCGTAAGCTGCGTTGCACATTGTTGCAGCGCACCCGCATCGCGTGCGGTCATTAATGCTGTCTGCGCGTAGCTCCCATGAAAGCGGGGACTCGCGCAAATTTGCCGTTGTACTTCGGAACGGTTCTAATAAGCTAACCCAATGACGTCATTCAGAAACCAGATCGAAGCGCGTTAAGCGCTCGCCAAGCTCAACGAAAAAGGCCGCGGGGTCTTTGGGCCTGCGCGGACAGGGTAGGAATGAAACCGACCGATATCGCGGCCCCCGACTACTTTCACAAAGTGGTCGATTGCCAATGGGCCTGTCCTGCGCACACTCCGGTTCCCGAATACATCCGACTGATCGCCCAAGGCCGCTACAGCGACGCCTACATGATCAATTGGAAGTCGAACGTGTTTCCCGGAATTTTGGGACGCACGTGCGATCGTCCATGCGAGCCGGCGTGCCGGCGCGGACGGGTCGAGGAAAACCCTGTTGCGATCTGCCGCCTCAAGCGCGTCGCCGCCGACTTCAAGGACGACATCAGGCAGCGGCTGCCGAAGCCCGGTCCGAAGAACGGCAAGCGCGTCGCGCTGGTCGGCGGCGGTCCCGCTTCGCTGACGGTGGCGCGCGATCTCGCGCCGCTTGGCTATCACTGCACCGTGTTCGATGCCGATCCCGAAGCCGGCGGCATGATGCGCACGCAGATCCCGAAATTCCGCCTGCCCAATTCCGTCATCGACGAGGAGACCGGTTACATCCTGAACCTCGGCGTCGAGTTCAAAGGCGGTCACCGCATCGACAGCATGAAGGCGCTGCTCGCCGAGAAATACGACGCGATCTTCGTCGGCTCCGGCGCGCCGCGCGGCCGCGAGCTCGACATTCCCGGCCGGAAAGAGGCAGCTAGCAACATTCATATCGGCATCGAATGGCTGGCCAACGTGTCGTTCGGCCATGTCGACAAGATCGGCAAGCGCGTCATCGTGCTCGGCGGAGGCAACACCGCGATGGACTGCTGCCGCACCGCACGCCGGCTCGGCGGCGAGAAAGTCACGGTGGTCGTGCGTTCCGGCTTCGACGAGATGAAGGCCTCGCCCTGGGAGAAGGAAGACGCGATCCACGAGGACATCCCGATCCTCAACTACATGGTCCCGGTGGCATTCAGGCATGTCGCCGGCAAGCTGATCGGTGTCACCTTCCAGCACGTCAAAGCCGAATACGACGCCAAGGGCCGTCGCAATCTGGTGCCTTCGGGCGATCCCGATCAGACCATTCCCTGCGACGACGTGCTGGTCGCGGTCGGCCAGGAGAACGCCTTCCCCTGGATCGAGCAGGATTGCGGCATCGAGTTCGACAAATGGCACATGCCCAAGGTCGATCCGAAGACCTTCGCCTCGACCAACCCGAAAGTCTTCTTCGGCGGCGACGCCGCGTTCGGCCCGAAGAACATCATCTGGGCGGTCGCGCACGGCCATGACGCCGCGCTGTCGATCCACAAGATGCTCTCGGGCGAGGCGATCGACGAACGGCCGCTGCCGGAGGTGCAAATCTCCTCGCAGAAGATGGGCATCCACGAATGGAGCTACGACAACGACATCTCGCCCGACAAGCGCTACAAGGTGCCGCATCGCGACAAGGTCGTTGCGCTGAAGGACATCCGCGCCGAGGTCGAGCTCGGCTATGACGTCAAGCTCGCGCTCGGCGAAGCCCATCGCTGCCTGAACTGCGACGTGCAGACCGTGTTCTCGACCTCGCTCTGCATCGAGTGCGACGCCTGCGCCGACATCTGTCCGATGGATTGCATCACCTTCACTGATAACGGCGAGGAAAGCGATCTGCGCCAGCGCCTGAAGGCGCCTTCGCTGCATCCGGACCAGGACCTCTACGTCTCCTCGGATCTGAAGACCGGGCGCGTGATGGTAAAGGACGAGGACGTCTGCCTGCATTGCGGGCTGTGCGCCGAGCGCTGTCCCACCGGCGCCTGGGACATGCAGAAATACTTCATCGAGATGACTCACGCGGGTTCGACATGTCCGACAAAAAGCCGATCAGCAGCGTAAACGACTTCGTCGTCCGCTTCGCCAACGTCAACGGCTCGGGCTCGGCCAGCGCCAACGAGATGTTCGCGCGCGCGATCCTGCGCCACGGCGTGCCGGTGTCCCCGCGCAACATCTTCCCCTCCAACATCCAGGGCCTGCCGACCTGGTACGAGGTGCGCGTGACGGAAGCCGGCCATCTCGGCGCCCGCGGCGGCGTCGACATGATGGTGGCGATGAACCCGCAGACCTGGGACAAGGACGTCGCCGGCATCGAGCCGGGTGGCTACCTGTTCTACGATTCCACCAAGCCGATGCCGTCGACCAAATTCCGCGACGACATCACCGTGATCGGCGTGCCGCTGACCGCGATCACCAACTCGACCTATACCGATCCGCGGCAGCGCCAGCTGTTCAAGAACATCATTTATTTGGGCGCGCTCAGCGCACTGCTCGACATGGACCCCAAGCTGATCGAGCAGCTGATCGGCGAGCAGTACAAGGGCAAGGAGAAGCTGCTCTCCTCCAACGTCCATGCGCTGCATCTCGGCCGCGACTGGGCGCTGCAGAACCTGAAATGCCCGATCGGGCTTCGCGTGAAGAAATCCGACAAGGTCGGCGACCGCATCTTCATCGAGGGCAACAGCGCCGCGGCGCTCGGCGCCGTCTATGGCGGTGCCACCGTCTGCGCGTGGTATCCGATCACGCCGTCATCCTCGGTGGCGGAGGCCTTCACCGCCCATTGCAAGAAGTACCGGCACGATCCTGAAACCGGCAAGGCGAAATACGCGATCGTGCAGGGCGAGGACGAGCTCGCCTCGATCGGCATCGTCATCGGCGCCTCCTGGAACGGCGCGCGCGCCTTCACCGCGACATCCGGTCCCGGCATTTCGCTGATGACCGAGTTCATCGGCCTCTCGTACTTTGCCGAGATCCCGGCCGTGATCATGAACATCCAGCGCGCCGGCCCCTCCACGGGCATGCCGACCCGCACCCAGCAATGCGACATCATCGCCTGCGCCTATGCCTCGCATGGCGACACCAAGCATGTGCTGCTGTTCCCGGAGGACCCGGCCGAGGCGTTCGAGTTCGCGGCTGCCGCGTTCGATCTCGCCGAGCGGCTGCAGACCACGATCTTCCTGATGCTCGACCTCGACATCGGCATGAACCACCGGCTCTGCCGCCCGCTGAAGTGGGACGATGCAAGGCAATACGACCGCGGCAAGATCATGACGGCGGAGATGCTGGAGGAAGGCCGCGACTTCGGCCGCTATCTCGACGTCGACGGCGACGGCATTCCCTACCGCACCTATCCCGGCACGCATCCGACCAAGGGCTCCTACTTCACCCGCGGCACGTCGCGCGACCGCTATGCGCGCTACTCCGAGGAGGGCACCGTCTACGCCGACAACATGCAGCGCCTGGTGCGCAAGTTCGAGACTGCGCAGGACCTGGTGCCGCGGCCGCTCCAGGCCAACGCGGAGCGGCCGACCAAATATGGCGTGATCTATTTCGGCTCGACCTCGCCGGCGATGGATGAAGCGATCGGCCTGTTGGAAGCGCGCGGGCATCAGCTCGATCGCCTGCGCATCCGCGCCTTCCCGTTCCACTCCAGTGTCGCGAGCTTCCTCGCCGAGCACGACTTCGTCTACGTGGTCGAGCAGAACCGCGACAGCCAGCTGCGCCAGCTCATCGTCAACGAGAACGGCATCGATCCCGTTCGGCTCGTGCCGATCGTGCATTACGACGGCACCCCGATCACGGCCCGATTCATCGCAAAAGCCATTGGCGACCACCAGGACCACCTGAAGGTGACCCCGCTCCGCAAGGCCGTATCATGACCTACTCGTTGCTCTCTCCGTCGTCATGCCCGGACTTGATCCGGGCATCCACGCCTTTCTTTTTCTCGGCCAAGACGTGGATGGCCGGGTCAAGCCCGGCCATGACGGCCCTGGGATCGCAGGTGCTTTCATGACCTACATCGCAAAGCCGAAATTCCATCATCCCGGGCTGAAGAAGAACGCGCTCGGCTACACGCATCGCGATTACGAGGGCAAGATCTCGACGCTGTGCGCGGGCTGCGGCCACGATTCGATCACGGCCTCGATCATCGAGGCCTGCTACGAGCTCTCGATCGAGCCGCATCGGGTAGCAAAAATCTCCGGCATCGGCTGCTCGTCGAAGACGCCGGACTATTTCCTCGGCAATTCGCACGGCTTCAATTCCGTGCACGGCCGCATGCCATCCGTGCTGACGGGCGCCAATCTCGCCAACCGCGACCTGATCTATCTCGGCGTCTCGGGCGATGGCGATTCCGCCTCGATCGGTTTTGGCCAGTTCGCGCATTCGATCCGGCGCGGCGTCAACATGACCTATATCGTCGAAAACAACGGCGTCTACGGCCTGACCAAGGGTCAGTTTTCGGCCACCGCCGACCGCGGCTCGAAGAGCAAGAAGGGCGTCACCAACACCGACAATGCGATCGACCTCGTCGCCATCGCGCTGCAGCTCGGCGCAACCTTCGTCGCGCGCTCGTTCTCCGGCGACAAAAGCCAGCTGGTGCCGCTGATCGCAGCCGCGATCGGCCACAAGGGCGCCTCCTTCATCGACGTCATCAGCCCCTGCATCGCCTTCAACAACCACGCCGGCTCGACCAAGAGTTTCGACTATGTGCGCGAGCACAACGATGCCGTGAACCGGCTCGACGTGCTGGTCGGGCGCGATCCCATTGCAGTGGACTATGCGCCCGGCACGGTGCAGGTGGTCGAGCAGCACGACGGCAGCAAGATCGCGCTGCGCAAGATCGAAGCGGACTACGATCCGCACGACCGGCTGGGCGCCCAGACCTTCCTCGCAAGGCACGCCGCCAAGGGGCAGATCGTCACCGGGCTTCTGTACGTCGACCCTGATGCCGAAGACCTGCACGAGCACCTCAACACGGTCGAGACGCCGCTCAACGCGCTGGAAGCGGATGCGCTCTGCCCGGGCTCCGCGGTGCTGGACAAGATCAACGCCAGCCTGCGGTGATCATTTACTCCGCGCTGAAGCAAGCGGCTTGACGCGTATTGTGATCTTCTCCGACACGATCGGCGGTACGAACGGATAGTGCTTGGCGTCGCCGAGCACCAGCTGCAGGGTGTGAGTTCCCGGCAGAAGGTCCAGCATGGTTTCGGTCTGCCCGGCGCCGAAATGCAGGTGCGACTTGTCCTGCGGGATCGGCTCCTTGGGATCGATGGGATCGTTGACGTCGACCAGCAGATGGTGATGACCGGCGTTCTGGTAGTCATCGCCGGCATGCGTCACGCCCATGTTGCGCAAGCCGAACCGGACCCAGAATCCACCGCGAACTTTCTGGCCGTCATACGGCGTGATGAAATAGAGCTTGGCGTCCTTGGGCGCGGTCTTGCCCTGTGCGTAGGCCGCGCCCGGGAGCAATGCGATCGCGGCCGCCAGCGCGACACCGGACATGATCTTCATCAAATCTACTCCAGCACTTACGGACTGAGCGCGACACGGAATCCATGCGTGGGGTAACGAACATTGGTGTCGTAACCATCGCGGTTTGACGGCCGGACATATCTTGAATCGTTCTTCCAGGAGCCCGATCGCAGGACATGAGAGCTGCAGTCCGCGCTGCTCCACGCCGAGCCGTCGCTCGGCGCACCCTGATAGGTCCTGTGCCAGCAGTCCTCGACCCACTGATCGATGGCGCCGCCCATGTCGTAGAGCCCGAATGGATTGGGCTTGAAGCTGCCGACCTTGGCCGGCTGCTCGGCCGCAAGATCACCGCAATCCTTGCACCCGGCCATGCCCGGCCGGAGCTTGTCGCCCCACCAGTATTTGGTCTGCGTTCCGCCGCGCGCCGCATATTCCCATTCGGCTTCGCTCGGAAGCCGGTAGGGCTTCTTCGTCGCTTGCGCGAGCCAGGCGACATATTGCTGCGCATCGGTCCAGCTCACATTGCTGACCGGGGCATCGTCCTTGCCGGTGGCCGTGAATCCGCATGCCTTGGCGGCAGCGCATTCGTTCCACTCCTGCACCGTCACCGGATATTTTCCGATCGAGAACGGCTTGATCGTGACCTGGTGGACGGGTCGTTCGGTCGGATCGTCGTTGCTTCCCATCGCGAAGCTGCCGCCGCGAATGGCGACCATTTCGGGCTCGCGCACCGGTGTCGCGGACGGGCTGGGCGCCGGCGCCGGCGATGCAGGCGCCGAAGCCAATGAGGGCGATGGTTGGGGCGCCTGCGTCGCGGCTTCCCGCGGCGGAGATTGCGGGACCGGGGATGGCGCCGGAGAAGCGGCGGGAGCCGCGACCCGCTCATCCACTCTGCCCTGAGGCTGTGCCAGCAAATACCAGAGTGCGCCGGCGGCGATGGCAAGCAGCGTGATGGCCAGGGAAAAGATCAGCGCGTTCTCGCGCCGGCTTCTGGTCCGCCCGACGGCATCTGCATCCGGCAGCACGCGATAGACGCGCACGGGATCGGTGATGTTCTTGACCTTGCGGTCGCCTAGCGACTCATAACCGCACACGATCTTGTGCTTGATCTGCTCGTAGATCGCGCCGGATATATAGACCTGCCCCGGCTCCGCGATGCCCTCGATACGCGTGGCAATGTTGACGCCGTCACCATAGATGTCGTCCGGCTCCACGATGACGTCACCGAGATTGACGCCGATCCGATATTCGAGCCGGGAATGCTTGGGAATCGAGGCATTGCGACCGACGAGATTCTGCTGGATGACGATGCTGCATCGAACGGCTTCCACGGGACTGTCGAAAACGGCGATGAAACCGTCGCCGGTCGTCTTCACCAGACTTCCATGGTGCTCGATAATGCTGGGCTGGATGATGTCGCGCTCGATCCGCTTCACACGGGCGTGCGTGCCTTCCTCGTCGGCCTGCATCAACCGGCTGTAGGAGGCGATGTCACCGACAATGATCGCGGCGAGACGACGAGGCATTCCGCTGTGCGGCGGCGGCTCATCGTGATTTCCGGGTCTGAAGTTGCGAATTTCGCCCATGCGGGGGACTCCACAAACTTGCAAGGCGGCCCCAGCCTACGACAGCCAAAGGCGGTCGTCTGTGAAGGCTACCACATTGACGAACCGAGACAATGTCGCAGCACGCACCGGCGCCGGGTTCCCAGGAATCAAGTCGTCGCATCCATTGAACCTTCTTGATCGCAGTGGTGACTAAGGCCCGGCGTGGCCTCAGCCCGACCTCGCGCGACGTGCGAGGGTTGAACGCGCTCCACTTCGCCTGCGACCAATCGCCAGACCGGCCCGCGCATGGCGGGCCAATGGCCATCAGGCGCTCGGTGCGATCATGAAGCTTGCCCTTGTCCTTCCGCTTGCCCTTCCCCTTGTCCTGGCTGCATTGATCGGCACTGCCCGGGCCGAGGACGGCGATGATATTCGCGAGGCCAGCAAGGCCGAGGCAGAGACCTTCAATACGCGTATGTATGCGGGGACTCCCGGCGACAAGGCCTATGCCTGCTTCGTCCGCCGCTACGATGCCGACCATCTGGCGCGGCATCCGAAGCAGAAGGTTGCCGCGATGAAGCTGCTGATCTCCGCGGAGTTCGACAAGGAGGACAAGCAGCTCCACAACTCCTTCCGCCTCGGCTTCAAATACCGTCACCGCAGCGGCGATTTCGATTCCAGCGGCTCGTGCAATCACGCCGTGTTCACCAGGAGCGGCGACGAGGTGCGCCTCGGCTGCGGCGTCGACTGCGAGGGCGGCGGCATCGGCGTTGCGCTCTCCAGGGACGACAAGTCGGCGATCGTCCGGCTCGAACGCGTCCGCGTTTGGCAGAACAACAAGCCGGACGACGATGCCGAGCATTCGCTGACGGCCGGCGCCGACGACAAGATCTTCCGCCTCGACCGCACCGACGACAGCGAGTGCGCTTCGCTGGTGACCGACCGCAAGGAACTCGCGGCGCTGCGCCACAAGTGATATGCCTTCGGCACATTCGGGGCTTCGTCGAGGAGATCGCCATGAACCGCCGGAACATGTTGTGGAGCGCCGTCTCGGCGCTGGGTGCAGCGCTCGGCGCCTCGCGTGCACAAGCCGCGACCGACGCGCCATCGAACAAGCTCAAGGTGGTCTATCACCTCAGCGATGCCGAGAAGGTCAATTTCGTGCTCGGCAACATCCAGAACCACATCGACGGCGTCGGCGGCCCCGAGCATGTGACGCTCGCGCTGGTGATCCACGGCCCGGCGCTGAAGGCGTTTCACTGGGCCCAGGCCAGCCCCGACGTCAGCAAGCGCGTCGGCGATTTCTCCAAAGGCGGCGTCGAGCTCGCGGCCTGCGGCAACACGATGAAGGCGCAGAACGTGACGCTCGACGAGCTGCTGCCGGGGTTCGTCAGCGCGGAAAGAGGCGGCGTGGTGCGCTTGGCCGAGCTGCAATCGCAGGGGTATTTGTATTTGCGTCCTTAGGAGCTGGCCGCGCGCCAGGTGCGCTCTCTCCCCCGCCTGCGGGGGAGTGTTGGGGAGAGGGTGTCTCGGCAATGGGACAATCTCCCAGAGGAAAGAGCCCTCACCCGGCGCGCGGGACGATCTTCGCATCGCCCGCAGGCGCCGACCTCTCCCGCAAGCTGGAGAGGTTAGAGGAGCCCGCGGCTCCCTCCTCGCCCCTATTTCCATCGGACTTGACTCAACCATAACTCCGAAGTTATGAATTAATCCATAACTTCGCAGTTATGGATCGCGCATGCCCTCCACCCCCGACCTCCTGTTCAGGACCCTCGCCGATCCCACCCGGCGGGCGATCTTCGAGCGGCTGTGCCGCGAGGGGGAGCAGACGGTCGGGGCGCTGACGGCGCGATCCGGCGTGTCCCAGCCGGCGGTGTCGAAGCATCTCGGCGCCTTGAAGCAGGCGGGGCTCGTGCGTGACCGGCATGAAGGACGCCAGACCCATTACAGCGCGCAGCCCGGTGCGCTCAATCCGCTGATCGACTGGACCGGCCAGATGGCCGGGTTCTGGCAGAACAGGCTCGATGCCCTCGACGATCTCCTGAAGAGGATGGACCAATGAACCAACCCGCCGAGACGCGCTCCGTCGTCATCGAGCGCGAATTTGCCTTTCCGACCGAGCGGCTCTGGCGCGCGCTGACGCAGCCGCATCTGATCGAGGAATGGCTGATGAAGAACGACTTCAAGCCGGCCGTCGGCCATCGCTTCAACCTGCGCGGCGAATGGGGCGGCGTGCTGGACTGCGAGGTGCTCACCATCGAACCGCAGAAGACGCTGGCCTACACCTGGAATTTCTCGCACGAGGACGCCGCCTTCGATCTGAAGAGCATCGTCACCTTCACGCTGACGCCGACGAGCGCGGGCACGCATCTGCGCGTCGAGCAGGCGGGCTTCCGCCCGACGCAGAAGCAGGCGTTCGGCGGCGCGCATGCCGGCTGGAAGCAGTTCCTGGCCAAGCTGGACGAGGTGCTGGCGCGAGCCGGCTAGCTCCGCCGGCGTCCATTTCGATCAATCCAACAGGAGGTCCCAATGAGCACGCAGATGTGGATTCGGCAAATTCATCGCTGGCTGTCGATGGCTTTCACGCTCGCCGTCATCGCCAACATCGTGGCGATGACGATGCAGGTCCAGGCGATGTGGATCGGCTTCCTGGCGCTCGTGCCGCTGATTCCGCTGCTCGCGACCGGCCTCTATCTGTTCGCGCTGCCTTATCGCGGCCACAGCAAGGCGTGAACGAGGCCATGATGAAGAAGCCCGTGACGGCAACGAAGAGCAGCGCGAAGGACGCAGGCACCGCCTCGCCATCAAAGCTGATCGACGGCCGGATCAAGCAGCTCGGCGACTGGCGCGGCGAGATGCTCGCGCGCGTGCGCGGCCTGATCAGGGAAGCCGATCCTGACGTCGTCGAGGAATGGAAATGGCGCGGCGTTCCCGTGTGGGAGCATGATGGCATCATCTGCACCGGCGAGACCTACAAGGAGGTGGTGAAGCTGACCTTCGCCAAGGGCGCGGCGCTGGCGGATCCCGCTTGTCTCTTCAACTCCAGCCTGGACGGCAATGTGCGCCGCGCGATCGATATCCGCGAGGGCGAGAGGATCAATGAGAAGGCGTTCAAGGCGCTGATCCGCGCGGCAGTGGAGCTGAATGCGAGCAAGGCGAAGCCGGCCAAAAAGAAAAGCGTGATGAGCTGAAGATCGTGTAGGCGGCAGCGAAGCTCTCTCCGTTCCCTCCCCCCTTGTGGGGGAGGGTCAGGGAGGGGGGTGCCGCACGGGGATTCTTTCCTTCACGCACGCCTCGGTGCACCGTCAATAACGGGCACCTTTTGCTGGGCCACCCCTCTCCCTAGCCCTCCCCCACAAGGGGGGAGGGAACGCACCGCCGCCGATGCGCCACTCGGGGCTCCCAAGTTCAAGCGCTCGACGTGCCCTCCGCCCTCACGCCACCGCGGCGGGAATCGGGCGCGGGCTGACGACGTATTCGCGCAAAACCTTGTCGTTGGCGTCGACCTCGATCAGCGCGACGTCGTAGGTCCAGAGATCGGCGAGGTGCTGCAGCACGCGCTTGGCGTCGGTCTCGTTGAGCTGCGAGCCCTTGATGACGTGGTGATGCAGGATCAGCCGGCGGTCGCCGGAGAGATCGACGTCGACCACCTCGATATTGGCGTCGATGAAG
The DNA here is from genome assembly GCF_016031625.1 of Bradyrhizobium agreste. Lineage (GTDB taxonomy): Bacteria > Pseudomonadota > Alphaproteobacteria > Rhizobiales > Xanthobacteraceae > Bradyrhizobium > Bradyrhizobium agreste. Next base: position 20,305 of record NZ_JACCHP010000022.1, read on the forward strand.
CCGACATCGTGCTGCCGCGCCAGCTCGCGGCGAACGCGGCGGAAGCCGCGCTCGTCGTGGATGGCATCGACGCGGATGCCGGCGCGCTCCTCGGGATCGTCGTGCAGGTGGAACATGCGGAAGTGCCGCATCAATCTGGGGCTCAGGAATTGGCCAATGAAGCTTTCATCGCGGTAATTGGCCCAGACATCGCGCAGCACGCCCATGACGTCGCCCTTGCCGGCGATGTCCGGGAACCACTCGCGGTCCTCGTCTGCCGGATTGGCGACGATGCGCTCGATGTCCTGCATCACCGCGAAGCCCAGGGCATAGGGGTTGAAGCCGGAGAAGCGCGGGTCGTCGAATTCGGGCTGGAACACCACGTTGGTGTGCGACCCCAGAAACTCGAGGAAGTTGCCGTCGCTGATGCGACCCTGCTCGTGCAGCCTGGTCATGATGCGATAATGGACGTAGGTCGCCGTCCCCTCGTTCATGACCTTGGTCTGGCTCTGCGGATAGAAATATTGCGCGATGTGGCGGACGATGCGGAGCAGCTCGCGCTGCCAGGGCGCCAGCCGCGGCGCGCTCTTCTCCAGGAAATAGAGCAAATTCTCCTGCGGCAGGCCGAGCAGCTTGCGGCGGCGCTCGATGCTCAGGGTGGACCGGCTCTTGGCGGCACCCTTCGGCACCGTGCGCCAGAGATCGTTGAAGACCTCCTCCTCGTGCTGGCGGCGGCGCCCTGCCCGCTTCTCCTCGGCGCGCAGGTCGAGCTTCTTCTTGCCGGGGTAACGGTCGATGCCGTGCGACATCAGCGCGTGCGCGGCGTCGAGCGTGCGCTCGACCTCGATGCGGCCGTAGCGCTCCTCGCACTGCATAACGTAATTCTTGGCGAAGTCGAGATAGTCCAGGATGCCGTCGGCATCGGTCCACTGCTTGAACAGATAATTGTTCTTGAAGAAATGGTTGTGGCCGAAGGCGGCGTGCGCGATCACCAGCGTCTGCATCGTCGCCGTGTTCTCCTCCATCAGATAGGAGATGCAGGGCGAGGAGTTGATGACGATCTCGTAGGCGAGCCCCATCAGGCCCTTGCGGTAGGACGCCTCATGGAATGCGAAGTGCTTGCCGAACGACCAGTGCTTGTAGAACAAGGGCATGCCGACCGACGAATAGGCGTCCAGCATCTGCTCGGCGGTGATGACCTCGATCTGGTTCGGATAGACGTCGAGGCCGAGATCCTTCAACGCCACCTCCTCGCAGGCATCGGTGATGCGCTGCAAGGTGTGAAAATCCCAATCGGCGCCTTCGAACAAACGTTCCGTCATGGAGCGGCCTTCTCCTTGGCAGTGTCGCGGCGCTGGAACAGGTCGTGGAATACCGGAAAGATCTCGCTGCGCTCCGAGACCTTGCGCATCGAGAGCGGCGCGCCGCTGCTGCGCAGGCGTTCGTAGAGGCTCCAGAGCGAAGAGTCGGAGAGATCGAAGGCGCTGCCGCCGGCCTCACCGACCTCGAGATAGGCGAAGAACTGGCAGACCGGCAGGATCTTCTCGGTCAGCAGGAGCCCCGTGAGCTCGCCGTCGGAATAGGAATTGTCGCCGTCGGAAGCTTGCGCGGCGTAGATGTTCCAGTCCGACGGGTTGAAGCGCTCGCGCACGATCTCGTGCATCGCCTGCAGCGCGCTGGAGACCAGCGTGCCGCCCGAGGCCGGACCGTAGAAGAAGGTCTGCTCGTCGACCTCCTCGGCGCGATCGGTGTGGCGGATGAAGACGATCTCGACGTGCTTGTAGCGCCGCTTCAGGAAGACGTAGAGCAGCATGTAGAAGCGCTTCGCCAGATCCTTCATGTGCTCGGACATCGAGCCGGAGACGTCCATCAGACAGAACATCACCGCCTGCGCGACGGGCTTCGGCACCGTCTCGAAGCGCCGGTAGCGGATGTCGAGCGGATCGATGAAGGGGATGCGCTTCGACTTCGCCTTCAGGGTTTCGAGCCGGGCCACGAGAGCCGCACGCTCGTCCTCGTCGGTGCATGCTTCGATCGCGGCTTCCAGCTCTTCGATCTCGTCCTTGCGCGGACGCTTGAGCGCGATGCGGCGGGCGAGCGCCAGCTTCACCGTCCGGCTCACCGAGATGTTGGCGGGCGAGCCGGTCATGGTGTAGCCGGCGCGCTGGATGCCTTCGCTCTCGGTCTGCGCGATCTTGCGCTTGGCGAGATCCGGAAGCTCGAGATCGTCGAGGAACAGATCGACGAACTCGTCACGGCTCAGCACGAAGCGGAAGGCGTCCTCGCTGTCGCCTTCGCCGGGGCCGGAATCCTTCGCGCTGCCCTGGCCGGAGCGCTGGAGATAGTCGCCTTCGATGAACTTCTTGTTGCCGGGCAGGACCATGTCGCGCGTGCCGCCTTCACGGCGGAAGCGCGGCTCGTGCATGCCGTCGAGCGGGATCGTGACCTCACCACCCTCCAGGACGTCCTTGATGTCGCGTTCCTGCGAGGTCTTCTTGACGGCGCCCTGCACCAGGGATTTGGCCCGACGCAAGAACCGCTGGCGGTTCTCAAGACTCTTGCCGCCTGGATTCAGGCGCCTGTCAATAATGTGAATGGGCACTTTACCATTCGCCTCCCATCCCGCCTCAACCGGCCTGCTTCACGCGCATGTACCATTCGACGAGCCGGCGAACCTGACGCTCGGTGTAGCCGCGCTCCACCATGCGTGCGACGAACTCGCCGTGCTTCTTCTCCGTCTCGCCGTCCTTCTTCGACCCGAAGGAGATGACCGGAAGCAGGTCCTCGACCTGGGAGAATATCCGCTTTTCGATCACATCGCGAATCTTCTCGTAGGAGGTCCAGGTCGGGTTCTTGCCGCCGTTCTGGGCCCGCGCCCGTAACGAGAATTTGACGACCTCGTTGCGGAAGTCCTTGGGGTTGGCGATGCCCGCCGGCTTCTCGATTTTCGTCAGCTCCTGGTTCAAAAGCTCGCGATCGAGCAGCTGGCCGGTGTCGGGATCCTTGAAGTCCTGGTCCTCGATCCAGGCGTCGGCATAATCGACGTAGCGATCGAACAGGTTCTGGCCATAATCCGAGTAGGATTCCAGATAGGCCTTCTGGATCTCGTTGCCGATGAACTCGGCGTAGCGCGGTGCCAGCTCCGCCTTGATGAATTCGAGATAGCGTTTCTCGGTTTCCTCCGGAAGCTGCTCGCGGCGGATCGCCTGTTCCAGCGCGTACATCAGGTGCACGGCGTCGGCGGCGACCTCCTGCGGATCGTGGTTGAAGGTCGCAGCCAGGACCTTGAAGGCGAAGCGGGTGGAGGCACCGTCCATGCCCTCGTCGACGCCGGCGGCATCGCGATATTCCTGGACGCTGCGCGCCTTCGGATCGGATTCCTTCAGGCTCTCGCCGTCATAGACCCGCATCTTGGCGAACACCGTCGAATTCTCGTGCTTGCGCAGGCGCGACATCACCGAGAACCGCGCCAGCGTCTCCAGCGTCGACGGCGCGCAAGGAGCCGAGGCGAGCTCGGAGCCCTGGATCAGCTTCTCGTAGATCTTCTGCTCCTCGGTGACCCTGAGGCAGTAGGGCACCTTGATGACGCAGATGCGGTCGATGAAGGCTTCGTTGTTCTTGTTGGCCTTGAAGCTCGCCCACTCGGCTTCGTTCGAGTGCGCCAGGATGATGCCGGTGAACGGGATCGCGCCGATGTTCTCGGTGCCGATATAATTGCCTTCCTGGGTTGCGGTCAGCAACGGGTGCAGCATCTTGATCGGCGCCTTGAACATCTCGACGAATTCAAGGATGCCCTGATTGGCGCGATTGAGGCCGCCCGAGTAGCTGTAGGCATCGGGATCGTTCTGCGCGTAGGTCTCGAGCTTGCGGATATCGACCTTGCCGACCAGCGACGAGATGTCCTGGTTGTTCTCGTCACCAGGCTCGGTCTTGGAGACCGCGATCTGGCGCAGTCGCGACGGCTGGATCTTGGCGACACGGAATTGCGAGATGTCGCCACCGAAGGCCTCGAGCCGCTTGTAGCACCACGGGCTCATCAGGCCGGTGAGGCGCCGGCGCGGAATGCCATACTTCTCTTCCAGCATCGGCCCGAGATGATCGGGATCGAACAGGCTGAGCGGGCTCTCGAACACGGGCGAGAGCTCGTCGCCCGCCTTGAGCACGTAGATCGGCTGCACTTCCATCAGCGACTTCAGCCGCTCGGCGAGCGAGGACTTACCGCCGCCGACCGGACCGAGCAGGTAGAGGATCTGCTTGCGTTCTTCGAGACCTTGCGCCGCGTGGCGGAAGAAACCGACGATGCGCTCGATGGTTTCTTCCATGCCGTAGAAGCCGGCGAAGGCCGGATAGGTTCGGATGGTGCGGTTCAAAAAAATACGGCCAAGGCGTGGGTCCTTGGCCGTGTCAATCGTCTGGGGCTCACCGATCGCTGCAAGTAGTCGTTCGGCCGCGTTCGCGTATTTCATGGGATCGCTTCGACACGATTCCAGATATTCCGCCATCGACATGTCGTGCTGGCTTCTCGCCTCGAACGACCGAGCGAAAGCGTTGAATAGAGAATCGTTGTACATGATCCCTCTCCGCGTGAGTTCCGCTACAAGCTGAAACGAAAGCAGTTACCGGACCGTTCCTCAGGCCGTTTCGAATCAGCGTGAGCACATGACGATCATTGGACACCCGGGTGCCAACTCCACGCAACGCACAACGTAGGCACTCCATGAGTTACGAACAGGCACCTGCCTGTAATTTGTGCGAATCTCCGTCTATTTTGGCTCATTTCCAGAAAATGTCACTTGGTCGCCACATCCGGGCGTTCCCGGGGATGGCCCCATCCGGCAATGCAGCATAGCGATCCGGGAGCGGCGATCTTATGACACTCGTACGGCGAAGCCTTGCCGCCCCCGTTCATCTTCCTGCTGCAATGCGGTGTGTGCGCCGGCGGTCGCGTGGAAGTCGCGACAGGCGCGCAGCAATGTCTCAAAATCAGATCGCCAAGCCCTCCGCGCTGATGGCGATATGGCCATCCTGCAGGTGGCGAGCCGGCGCGGGGATGGCGGACAGCTGGCGCTGCAGGGCCGGCGACGGCGTGAGCATGATCGCCTTGCGGCCGCGGCGTTCTTCAGCCGAAATCTCCGCGATCGACTCCCAGAGAAAAAATTTCTTTGCCAATGCGAAGATCGGGGATGCCGTAGAGGGTGACGAGCGCCACCGCTCCTCGTTCGCTGGGAAGCATCCAGATCAGCCAGGCGGTCATCAGGCCAAACACGACGAGGCCGGCATAACGCGGCTGCGTGACGCAGCGGTGGATTTCGAGATCGCACGATGCGTCGATACTCACCGGTATAACCGATGGCTGGCTGTCGGCGACAGCCAGATCCTTATCGACTTGCATGTTCTTCCCCCGGCGCGGCCCTTCACGGTCGAGCCACGATGCAACCGCGCTCGAGCGAAGCCATGCGTCTTAGCAACGTCTGCAACGTCGCCACTTTTACGCAACATAGCACCCCTGCCCGCCTGGATCGCCATGATCGCGACGGAGTTACACTGGAGGGTATGACTCCCACACCCTTGATTGGTTCCCTCCCGGGTGCATGTAAGCTAGAGGATAGCGCGTCAGGACCTTCGCGAAAACCCTCGTCCGCAGGCTTGGAGATAAATAAGCATCATGAATCCCGTCAAAGAACTGGAAAAGCACGGACAGGCGGTCTGGCTCGACTTCCTGGCCCGCGGCTTCATCGCCAAGGGCGACCTGAAGCGGCTGATCGACACCGACGGCGTCAAGGGCGTCACCTCCAACCCGTCGATCTTCGAGAAGGCGATCGGCAGCTCGGACGAATATGACGCCCCGATCGGCAAGGCGCTGAAGCGCGGCGACCGCACCGTGGCCGACCTGTTCGAGGCCGTCGCGATCGAGGACATCCAGAACGCCGCCGACGTGCTGCGCCCGGTCTATGACCGCCTCAAGGGCGGCGACGGCTATGTCAGCCTGGAGGTCTCGCCCTATCTCGCCATGGACACATCAGGCACGATCGCGGAGGCGCGGCGGCTCTGGAAGGACGTCGGTCGCAAGAACCTGATGGTGAAGGTGCCGGCGACGCCGGAGGGCCTGCCGGCGATCGAGCAGCTGATCAGCGAGGGCATCAGCATCAACATCACGCTCCTGTTCTCCAAGGCCGTCTATCTCGAGGTGGCCGAGGCCTACATCGCGGGCCTCGAGACCTACGTCGCGGGCGGCGGCGATCCCTCGCACGTGGCCAGCGTCGCCAGCTTCTTCGTCAGCCGGATCGATTCGGTGGTCGACAAGCAGCTGGACGAGAAGATCGCCCGCGCCAACGATCCGTCCGAGAAGGAGCGGCTCGCCGCGCTCAAGGGCAAGGTCGCGATCGCCAACGCCAAGGTCGCCTATCAGGACTACAAGCGCCTGTTCTCTGGGGCCCGCTGGGACAAGCTCGCCGCCAAGGGCGCCAAGCCGCAGCGCATGCTGTGGGCATCGACCGGCACCAAGAACAAGGACTACAGCGACGTGCTCTATGTCGAGGAGCTGATCGGCCCCGACACCATCAACACCATGCCGCCGGCGACGCTGGACGCGTTCCGCGACCACGGCAAGCTGCGCGACAGCTTGGAAGAGAACGTCGAGGACGCGAGGCGCGTGCTGGAGGAGCTGGAGCGCTCCGGCATCTCGCTCGATGCCATCACCGAGGAGCTGGTCAAGGACGGCGTCAAGCTGTTTGCCGATGCCGCCGACAAGCTCTACGGCGCCGTCGCCCACAAGCGCGCGGTTGTGCTCGGGCCCGCACTCGACCGCCAGCAGCTCTCGCTGGGCGACGGGCTCGGCAAGGCGCTGGCCAAGACCACGGAGGAGTGGCGGGCGTCGGCCACGATCCGCAGGTTGTGGCAGCGTGACAAGTCGGTCTGGACCGGCGCGGACGAGGACAAATGGCTGGGCTGGCTCGACAGCCCGCAACAGGCCGACATTGCCGATTACGAGGACTATGCGGGCCGCGTGAAGGGCCAGAAATTCTCCGACGCCGTCGTGCTCGGCATGGGTGGCTCCAGCCTCGGCCCCGAGGTGCTGGCCGAGACCTTCGGCAAGAAGCCCGGCTTCCCCAAGCTGCACGTGCTCGACTCCACCGACCCGGCGCAGGTGCGGGCGATGGAGGCGAAGATCGACATCGCCAACACCGTCTTCATCGTCTCCAGCAAGTCCGGCGGCACGACCGAGCCGAACGCGATGAAGGACTATTTCCACGAGCAGGTCGCCAAGGCGGTCGGTGCGAAGGTGAAGACCGGCCACCGCTTCATCGCGGTGACCGATCCCGGCTCGTCGCTGGAGAAGGCGGCGAAGAGCCTTCATTACGCCCGCATCTTCCACGGCGAGCCCTCGATCGGCGGACGCTATTCGGTGCTCTCGCCGTTCGGGCTGGTGCCGGCCGCGACCGCGGGCATCGACGTCAAGAGCTTCATCAAGCATGCGCTGGCGATGGCCCGCTCCTGCGGCCCGGATGTGCCGCCGTCCGAAAACCCGGGCGTGCAGCTCGGCCTCGCCATGGGTCTCGCGGGGCTCGAAGGCCGCGACAAGGTGACGATCCTGGCGTCGAAGAAGATCGCCGATTTCGGCGCCTGGGCCGAGCAGCTGATCGCGGAATCGACCGGCAAAGAGGGTAAGGGCCTGATCCCGATCGAGGGCGAGCCGCTGGGCGATCCCTCCGTTTACGGCAACGACCGCTTCTTCATCGACATCCGCATCGAAGGCGAGGCGGACGCCGCCCATGACTCCAAGCTTGCCGCGATCGAGGCGGCCGGCCATCCCGTGGTGCGCATCGCCATGAAATCGATCGACCATCTCGGCCAGGAGTTCTTCCGCTTCGAGATGGCAACCGCCGTGGCCGGCAGCATTCTCGGCATCAACCCGTTCGACCAGCCGGACGTGGAAGCGGCCAAGATCAAGACCCGCGAGCTCACCGCCGCGTTCGAGAAGACCGGCAAGCTGCCGGCAGAAGAGCCGGTGGTCAGCACCAGGGAAGCCGATCTCTACACCGACGAGGCCAATGCCACGGCGCTGCGCGCCGCCGGCGCCAATGGCGATCTCGGCTCCTGGCTGAAGGCGCATCTGTCGCGATCCAGCGACGGAGACTACTTCGCCCTGCTCGGCTACGTCGCGCGCGACAAGGCCACGATCGACGCGCTCCAGGCCATGCGGCTCGAAGTGCGCGAGAAGCGGCATGTTGCGACTTGCGCCCAGTTCGGCCCGCGCTTCCTGCATTCGACGGGACAGGCCTACAAGGGCGGGCCCGACAGCGGCGTGTTCCTCCAGATCACCACCGACGATGCCAAGGACCTGCCTGTGCCGGGCCAGAAGGCGAGCTTCGGCGTGATCAAGGCGGCGCAGGCGCGTGGCGATTTCGACGTGCTGACGGAACGCGGCCGGCGTGCGCTGCGCGTGCACCTGAAGGGCGGGCTCAAGAAAGGCCTCGCCGCGCTCAATGCAGCGCTCAACGAGGCGCTGAACTAAAGGAAGAATGCAGATGCAACTCGGCATGATCGGCCTCGGCCGAATGGGCGGCAACATCGTTCGCCGCCTGATGCTCCACGGGCACTCGACGGTGGTCTACGACAAGGACGCCAAAGCCGTCGCCAGCCTTGCCGCGGACGGCGCGGTCGGCTCGGCGACGCTGGAAGAGTTCGTCGCCCAGCTGGAGCGGCCGCGCACGGCCTGGGTGATGCTGCCGGCGGGACGCATCACCGAGACCACGATCGAGACGATCGCCGGCGTGATGCAGGAAGGCGACGTCATCATCGACGGCGGCAACACCTTCTGGCAGGACGACGTGCGCCGCGGCAAGGCGCTGAAGGCGCGCGGCATCCATTATGTCGACGTCGGCACGTCCGGCGGCGTCTGGGGCCTGGACCGCGGTTACTGCATGATGATCGGCGGCGAGAAGCAGGTGGTCGACCGGCTCGATCCGATCTTTGCTGCGCTTGCGCCGGGCGCCGGCGACATTCCGCGCACGCCAGGGCGCGAGGGCCGCGATCCCCGCATCGAGCAAGGCTACATTCACGCCGGCCCCGTCGGCGCCGGCCACTTCGTCAAGATGATCCACAACGGCATCGAGTACGGCCTGATGCAGGCCTATGCCGAAGGTTTCGACATCCTCAAGAACGCCAATATCGACGCCTTGCCGGCGGATCATCGCTACGATTTCGATCTCGCCGACATCGCCGAAGTGTGGCGGCGCGGCAGCGTGATTCCATCCTGGCTGCTCGACCTCACCTCGACCGCGCTCGCCGACAGTCCGCAGCTCGCCGAATATTCCGGCTTCGTGGAGGATTCCGGCGAAGGCCGCTGGACCGTGAATGCCGCGATCGACGAGGCCGTGCCGGCCGAGGTCCTGACCGCGGCGCTCTACACACGTTTCCGTTCCCGCAAGGAACACACCTTCGCCGAAAAAATTCTGTCCGCGATGCGTGCAGGGTTCGGCGGGCACAAGGAGCCGGGCGCGGCGAAGCCAAAGTAACGAGTAAACCAAGCGAAGGCCGATAATTCGTGACAAAAGATCCGCAGCCAAAGCGCAAGCCGGAAAATTGCGCCTTCGTCATCTTCGGCGTCACCGGCGACCTCACCCATCGCCTGGTGATGCCCTCGCTCTACAATCTGGCGGCCGAGCATCTGTTGCCGGAAAAATTCTGCGTCGTCGGCGTAGCCCGCAGGGGCCAGTCGGATGAGGAGCTGCGCGACAGCCTGCTGAAGGGCTTGCGGCAATTCGCGACGCGCCCGGTGGACGACGACATCGCCAAGAAGCTTTTGGAATGCGTGACCTTCGTCGAGGCCGACGCAAAGGATCCGCCCTCCTTCGACCGCCTGCACCAGCATCTGGATTCGCTGGAATGCGCGCAGGACACCGGCGGCAACCGGCTGTTCTATCTGGCAACGCCGCCAGCCGCGTTCGCACCGACCGCCCGGGAGCTCGGCCGCACCGGCATGATGAAGGAGAACGGCGCCTGGCGGCGGCTCGTGATCGAAAAGCCGTTCGGCACGGACCTCGCCTCGGCCCGCGCGCTGAATGCCGAGCTGCTGAAGATCATGGACGAGCACCAGATCTACCGGATCGATCATTACCTCGGCAAGGAAACGGTGCAGAACATCCTGGTGCTGCGCTTTGCCAACGGCATGTTCGAGCCGATCTGGAATCGCAACCACATCGACCACATCCAGATCACCGTGGAAGAGAAGCTCGGTGTCGGCCACCGCGGCGGCTTCTACGACGCCACGGGCGCGCTGCGCGACATGGTGCCGAACCACCTGTTCCAGCTGATGTCGCTGGTCGCGATGGAGCCGCCCGCCCGCTTCGATGCGCACTCCGTGCGCTCCGAGAAGGCGGACGTGCTGACATCGATCCAGCAGCCCAGCCGGGAAGAGGCGCTGAGGAATTCGGTGCGCGCGCAATATCTCGCCGGCCGCATCGGCGACGACGAGATCGCGGACTATCGCAAGACCGCGGACGTCAAACCGGATAGCACCACCGAGACCTTTGTCGCGCTCAAGCTGATGATCGACAATTGGCGCTGGGCCGGCGTGCCCTTCTATTTGCGCACCGGCAAGGCGCTCGGCCACAAGCGCACCGAAGTCGCGATCAAGTTCAAGCAGGCGCCGTTGTCGATGTTCTCAGGCACGGCGGTCGACCGGCTCTCGCAGAACTTCCTCACCATCGGCATCGCACCGACCGAGACCATCGAACTCCAGTTCAACGCCAAGATTCCGGGGCCGAGCGTCACCATCGACGGCGTCGAGATGAAGTTCCGCTACGGCGACTATTTCCGCGCCGATCCCTCGACCGGCTATGAGACGCTGATCTACGACTGCATGATCGGCGACAACATTCTGTTCCAGCGCGCCGACGGCATCGAGGCCGGATGGCAGGCCGTGCAGCCCTTCCTGGACGCCTGGAAGAGCGCGGGCAGCAACGGCATCGAAACCTATGAAGCCGGCAGCGACGGCCCTGCCTGCGCCGACGAGCTGCTCCGGCGTGACGGGCGAAGCTGGCGGAAGTACTCGTGATGGCTCTGGCTGAGCAGCCGAAGCTGATCGTCGAGGCCGATGCCGAAGCTCTCGCCCGCGTCGCGGCCGAACGCGTGCTGGCGCGGATCGCGGCCAATCCCGGCCGGATCGCGATCTGCCTCACCGGCGGCTCCAGCCCGAGGAAGCTGTATCAGTTGCTCGGTAGCGAGGCCTGGCGCAGCAGGATTCCGTGGGATCGCGTGCACTGGTTCATCGGCGACGAGCGCTTCGTGCCCGAAAGCGATCCGCTGAACAACATGGCGGTCGCGCGCGCAACCTTTCTCGATCGCCATGCGCCCGCCGGCCATATCCATCCGATCCCGACCATGGCCGTAAGTCCCGATGCCGCTGCGGAAGCCTATGCGCGTGAGCTAAAGGCCTTCTATGGGAGAGACCAGATCGATCCGGCGCGTCCGCTGTTCGATCTCGTCCTGATGGGCGCGGGGCCGGACGGCCACACCGCCTCGCTGTTTCCCGGCTTTCCCGAAATCGAAGAGACCCGACGCTGGGTCGTCGGCGTCCCCAAAGCGAACGTTGCGCCGTTCGTGCCGCGGGTCTCGCTTACCCTGCCTGCGTTGGCCTCCTGCCGAGAAATGCTGTTCGAGATTGCCGGGCAGGACAAGCGGCCGATCTTGACGCGCCTCGTCAATGGCGAGAATCTGCCGGCCTTACGCGCGCGCTCGAACGGCGAGACCGTCTGGCTGGTCGACAAGGCCGCGCTTCCGGAGGAAATTCGTGGGCCGCGCTGACGCACCTTGTGCATTGATCGTGATGGGCGTGTCGGGCTCCGGCAAGAGCACGGTTGCGAAGGCGCTCGGCGAGCGGCTCGGCTGGCGCTTCGAGGACGGCGACAGCTTCCATCCGGCCAGCAATGTCGAGAAGATGCGGGCCGGACATCCCCTCACCGACGACGATCGCTGGCCATGGCTGAATGCCATCGCGGACGAGATCGCACGGGTCTGCGGACGCGGCGAGCACGTCATCATTGCCTGCTCGGCCCTGAAGCACGCATATCGCGACGTGCTGCTGCGTGGGCGCGATGACGTCCGCTTCGTATTCCTGAAAGGCACGAAAGAGCTGATCGCCGAGCGGCTCGCGCAGCGCAAGGGACATTTCATGCCGCCCGGACTGCTCGCCAGCCAGTTCGAGACGCTGGAGCCGCCGGAGGCGAGCGAGCAGGTCATCACCGTCTCGATCGACGAAACCGTCGAGGCGATCGTGGACGGCATCGTGCGGCAGCTGAAACTGGGCGGCGTCATGCCAAAGGTTCTGCCATGACGAAAATCTTACTCGTGGTCTCCGACGTCGACGGCACATTGCTGACCAAGGACAAGACGCTGACCGACCGCGCGCGGTCCGCCGTGCAGCGGCTGCACCAGGCCGGAATCGGCTTCACCATCACCTCCAGCCGCCCGGCGATCGGCATGCGCTTTTTGATCGAGCCGCTGGCGCTGTGGCTGCCGGTCGGCCCCTTCAACGGCTCCTCGATCGTCGATCCCGAGATGCGGCCGGTCGAGCAGCACCTGATTCCCGCGCGCGCGGCCCAGCGCTCCTTGCGGATCCTGCGCGACTACGGCGCCGACGTCTGGCTGTTCACCACCGACCAATGGCTGATCGACAATCCAAGCGGAAGCTACGTCGCGCACGAGCAGCACACGATCCGCGCCGACCCGACCATCGTGAGCGACTTTTCGCCGTACCTTGCGAGCGCCTGTAAGATCGTCGGCGCCAGCGCCGATGCGGCAATGCTCGCCGCGTGCGAGAAGGCGATGCAGGAGGCGCTCGGCAGTGAGGCCACCGCGGTGCGCTCGCAAACCTATTATCTCGACATCACCCCACCCGGCTTCAACAAGGGCACGTTCGTCGAGGCCATGGCCAAGCGGCTCGGCATCTCAAACGATGCGGTCGCCACCATCGGCGACATGCAGAACGATCTCGCGATGTTCCACGTCAGCGGCACCTCGATCGCCATGGGCAACGCCGCCGACAACGTCAAGGACGAGGCGACGCATGTCACTGCAAGCAACGAGCAGGACGGTTTTGCCGAGGCGATGGAGATGATCCTGACGCGGAACGGGGTGGGCTAGACGGGCTGCCAGTCGTGTCACCTCTCCCGCTTGCGGGAGAGGTCGCCGCGTCCCGGGCGATGCGAAGCATCGTCCCGCGCGGCGGGTGAGGGTTCTCGCCTCTTGGGGGTTCTCGCCCAGCGGAGACACCCCCACCCCAGCCCTCCCCCGCAAGCGGGAGAGGAGCGCACCGGCCTCGTGGAGGCAAAAGAGCCGACGGCTCTCGCTACTGCTTCGACCGCTGGATCGCCGGCTTCTCGCTCATCTGTCTTGCTGCCGACAGATTATGCGCCGTGTTGATCAGCGCGATGTGGGTCAGGGCCTGCGGGAAGTTGCCGGTCTGGCGGCGGGCCACGGGATCGTATTCCTCGGCGAGCAGCCCGACATCGTTCGCGACGCCCACCACGCGGTCGAGCAATTCCTGCGCCTTGTCGAGATTGCCGGACAGCACATGGGCATCGGCGAGCCAGAGGCTGCAGGCCAGGAACGCGCCTTCGAGCGGCGGCTGTCCCGGAGGCAATTCGCGCGGGTCGTGCCGCAGCACGAAGCCGTCCTGCATCAGGCATCTCTCGACAGCGGCGATGGTGCCGCAGATGCGCGGATCCGATGCCGGCAGGAAACCGACGGCCGGCAGCAGCAGCACGCTGGCATCGAGCAGTTTCGAGCCGTAGGATTCGACGAAGGCGCCCACCTCCGCGTCAAAGCCCCTGTTGCAGACGTCGCGATGGATCGCATCGCGCAAGGTGCGCCAGTGCAGGAGCGGCGCCTTGAAGCCGAAGGTCTCGGCGCTCTTGATGCCGCGGTCGAACGCGACCCAGGTCATGACCTTGGAGAACACGTAGTGCTTGGGCTGGCCGCGCCGCTCCCAGATGCCGTGATCGGGCCGGTCCCAGACTTCGGCCAGATGATTGAGCACGGCACATTCCAGCGCCCAGCTCTCTTCGTCCAGCTTGAGCTTGGCCATGCGCGACTGGTGGAAAGCGTCGATCAACTCGCCATAGACGTCGAGCTGGAGCTGCGCATGGGCGGCGTTGCCGACCCGCACTGGCTGCGCACCCTCGTAGCCGCCGAGCCACCCCGCTTCCCATTCCAAGAGCCGCCGCTGGCCCCAGATGCCGTACATGATCTGCATGTTCGCCGGTGAGCCGGCGGCCGCGCGCAGCAGCCAATTGTGCCAGGCCGAGGCTTCCTCGGTATAGCCCGAGTTCATCAGCGCCAGCAGCGTGAAGGTGGCATCGCGCAGCCAGCAGAAGCGGTAGTCCCAGTTCCTGCTGCCACCGAGCTTTTCCGGCAAGGACGTGGTGGGCGCCGCGACGATGCCGCCGGTCGGAGCGAAGGTCAGCGCCTTCAGCGTGATCAGCGAGCGCAGGATGAGGTCCTGGTAGTCGCCGTCGCGGGTGCAGTGGCCGCACCAATCCCGCCAGAATGTTTCGGTCTCCTGGAGCGCGAGCTCGGGATCGATCGGTGCGGGCGGCTCGATATGCGAGGGGCCGTAGGTCAGCACGAAGGGCACCGTCTCGCCGGCCTTCACCTCGAAGTCGGAGACCGTTGTCAGGTCCTCGCCGCGGGTTTCGACCGGCGTGCGCAGCACCGTCATGTCCTGGCCGGCGATGGCCATCAGGGAGTGATCGATCCGCCGCACCCAGGGAACGTCGGCGCCGAAGCCGAAGCGGATGACGAGCTCCATCCGCATCTTCACGGTGCCCTCGATGCCGCGCACCAGCCGCACGATGTCCGACGCCTTGCCGCGCGGCGGCATGAAGTCGATCAGCGCAACCGTGCCGCTCTTCGTCTCACAGCGCGTTTCGAGGATGAGGGTATTGCCGAGATAACGCCGCGAGATGCGGGTCGCGTCCTCGCACGGTGCGATCAGCCAGCGCCCGTTCTTGTTCGTGCCGAGAATGGCGGCAAAGCAGGCGTCGGAATCGAAGGCAGGCCAACACAGCCAGTCGATCGAGCCGTTGCGCCCGACCAGCGCCGCGGTCTCGCAATCGCCGATCAGCGCATAGTCCTCGATCCTCTGAGACAATGTCGTGCGAGCCTAGCAACGCCCGGCTGTTCAATTCCCGCCGGGCAATGAACGTTCCCGTGTCGCAGCCTTCAAGGCTGCGAGATCGATCCTGGAGGCGATCTTGTCGAGCGCGACCGGAAGGCGCTGCCGCCAGTTCGGATGCTCGTCGATCGTGCCGGGGATGTTGGGCTGGTCGACCACGCCCAGCAGGTCCTCCAGCGACACCGCGAGCAGCCGAGAAGGCGTGCGTGAAAGGAACGCGAGCACAGAATAGACATCGTTGGCGTTGATGCCATTCTGGCCAAGGATCTCGTCGAGTCTGCCGAGCGCATCCCAGCGCGCCTGGTCGTTCTCGCCGGGATCGAGCCCGAGCGAGCGCTTCATCTTGAGATCGCTGAAGGAGCGCCAGCCGGCATAGGTCGAGAGGTCATGCGTGTTCAGCGTCACCAGTGCATTGGGCCGGTAATGGTCGACATTGCGGAAATGGCCGGCATCGTCGCGCTCGAACATCATGACGAGATAGGACCAGATGCCGAAATCCTGCATCATCTCGCGGAAACCTTCCGGCACGGTGCCGAGGTCCTCGCCGATCACGACGCATTTATGGGCCGCGCTCTCGCGCGCCACGGCGGCCAGCAGCGCCTCGAACGGCATCTGCACATAGGCGCCGTTGTCGGGCTTGAAGCCGCGCGGCACGAGATAGAGCCGCTTCAGCCCGAGCACGTGATCGAGCCTGATCGCACCGGCATGGCGCATCGAGGCCGCGAGCATGTCGGCGAACGGGATGAAGGACTGCGCTTCCAACCCGCCGGCGTTGAAGCCGGCAAGGCCCCAGTCCTGGCCGATCGTGTTGAGCACGTCGGGCGGCGCGCCGACGGCGAGATGCCGGGAAATCGCCGTCTGCTCGTTCCAGGCATCGAAGCCGTTGGACTGCACGCCGACGGCAACGTCCAGATAGAGCCCGACGCGCATGCCGAGCTGGCCGGCGAGCTCCTTGGCCGCATGCAGCTGGCTGTCGGCCGTCCATTGCACGAATTCGACGAACTCGACCTCGCGCCTGTCCGGGCCGTTGCGCAGCTCGGCGCATTTCGTCGCGTCCGGCTGCTGCCATTCCGCCGGCCATTCCCACCAGGGTCCGGTGAAACGATGCCGCAGCACCTCGAAACAGGCAAAGCGGGACAACAGCGGCGCACGGGCGGCACGGAAGGCGTCGAACGCCTTGCGACGCGCCCCGCTCGCGCTTGTCACGAAGCTGTTAAAGGCAGCGCGCAGACCCAGCCATTTCAGCGCCGCCACGTCGGCATAAGGAACGCGATCTCCCTCGCGCAGACGGGCGGCGGTCGCGGCCGCGTCGGGCACGAGATCGGCCGAGAATTCAGGAATCGCCTCGACGTCGATATAGAGCGGGTTGAGGAAAAGCCGGCTGTTCGGCGAATAGGGGCTGCAATCGGCCGGGTGATCGTCGAACAGGACATGCAGCGGATTGAGCCCGACGCCGTCGGCCCCGAGCTGCTTGGCGAGCCGGACGAGGCCGGCGAGATCGGTGAAATCGCCAATGCCCCAATTGCGGTCGGAGCGGACGCTGTAGAGCTGCACGGCGAGCAGCCAGCCGCGGTCGAAATCGCCGCCGAAGCAGCGCTCGGGCGCCACGATCATCGGCACGTCTTCGCTCGCACCTCCGGCATCGGTGAGCGTCAGGCGGTGATACCCGAGCGCCAGGCCCGCGGGCCAGGCGATCACGGGCTCTCGCGTGTCGCCTGCCGCGATCACATTGCCATTGCCGACGATTTTCCACTGCAGGGGCGGCGCGCCAACCGACGCCAATTCCGTGCGCGGGTGTCCGAGCGCCCGCACCACGACCGGCCCGTTGACGAAGCGATAGACCCGCTTCTCCGGCAGGGCGTCGAGGATGGACTTGAGGGCCTCGGGCGCGGTGACCCGCAGCTTGCCGAGGGCATCGATGAATTCGGATTGAACGCCCTTGGTCCGGGCTTGAGCTAAAAGATCCATTCGGCACGCAGCTTGCAGGCCATTGTTTGGCCAAGGGCATCGATATTAACGAGATCGCGGAAGAGGTTAGTCAGGGGTAACTCGCAAACTGCGCTTGCCGTTCCCGAGGGAACCAATGACACACAAGCGGCTTTCTATCATGGTACCAAGCGTGGGTTCCCGACAAGGGAAACGGGCTCCTGCTTTCTTGTCAATGGCATCACCGTGAACAAGACAATTCAAACTGTCGAAAGTGCCGCGGCCGGCAGCGCTTTCCTGATCGAGGACGTTTATCCCGCGATCGACGGAGGCCGTTTCGCCGTGAAGCGGATCGCGGGCGAGCCGGTCGAGGTCTGGGCCGATATCTACCGCGATGGCGAGGCCGTGATATCAGCTGCGCTGGTCTGGCGAGGAGAGCAGGAGCGCGAATGGCGGAGCGAGCCGATGACCCATCACGGCAATGACCGCTGGTCCGGCGCGTTCACGCCCCCCGAGCCCGGCCAATATGTCTACGCGATCGAAGCCTGGACCGACGAGTTTGCCACCTGGTCGCACGCCGTCGCGCGAAAGCGGCGCACCGGGGCCGATGTCAGCCTCGATGCGATCGAGGGCGCCGGCCTTTTGACCAAGGCGCATGGCGCGCGGCAGGACGCCGCAGCGATCATCATCAGGCAGTGCGAGGACTATTTGAGGAACGGCGACATCACCTCGCTGCTCGCAACCGAGCTCGGCGAAGCCATGGCCGAGAGCCAGTCGCGGCCGGACCTGACGAGTTCGCCATTCTTCCCGCTGATCGCGGACCGCGACAAGGCCCGCTTCAGCACCTGGTATCAGATGATGCCGCGCAGCCAGGGCGCATGGCCGGGCCGGCATGGCACGCTGCGCGACTGCATCGCGCGCGTGCCCGACATCGCCTCGATGGGCTTTGACGTGCTCTACTTCACGCCGATCCACCCGATCGGAAAGACCAGCCGCAAGGGCCGCAACAACGCGCCCGTGGCCCGTGAAGGCGATCCCGGCTCGCCCTATGCGATCGGCGCGGCCGAGGGAGGCCACGATGCGCTGCATCCGGAGCTCGGCACGATCGAGGACTTCCGCGCATTGGTTGCCACCTGTCTCGAATACGGGCTCGAGCTTGCGCTGGACTTCGCGGTGCAGTGCTCGCCGGATCATCCCTGGCTGACGCAGCATCCGGAATGGTTCAAATGGCGGCCCGACCGTTCGGTGCGGACGGCGGACGGCCCCTATTCCGACATCGTCATCCCCGATTTCAATTCGGTCGATCGCGTCGGGCTGTGGAACGCGTTTCGCGATGCCATGCTGTTCTGGATCGACAAGGGCGTGACCATCTTCGCGATCGACAATCACGACACCGCGCCGCTCGCGTTCTGGGAGTGGCTGATCCGCGACATCCGCCGCCGCCATCCCGACGTGATCCTGTTCTCCAAGACCTATGCACGGCCAAAGCTGATGAAGGGCCTCGCGAAGCTCGGCTTTTCGCAGTCCTTCACGTACTTTCCCTGGCGCACGGAAAAGTGGGAGCTGGAGCAATATCTCGGCGAGCTGACGCGCCATCCCGAACGCGATTTCTACCGTCCGAACATGTTCGTCAACACGCCTGACCTGTTGCCCTATCACCTGCAGAGCGGAGAGGCCTGGGCCTTCAAGTCGCGGATCGCGCTGGCGGCGACGCTGTCAGGCAATTACGGCATCTACAGCGGATTCGAGCTGCTGGAGCATGGCGCCATTCCCGGCCGCGAAGAATATCTGGATTCCGAGAAGTACCAGATCCGGCAGCGCGACTGGGACAGCCCGGGCAACATCAAACCCTACATCGGCGCGCTCAACCGCATCCGCAACGAGAACGCGGCACTGCGGCAGACCGCGAACTTGCGCTTTCTCGCCGTGGAGGACGGCGAGACGATCGCCTTCGCCAAGGAGGCGGCCGATCCCGCCAACACAGTCGTCGTCGTGATCGCGCTCTCGCGCCAGGTCCGTGAATGCTGGCTGCCGCTCGGCGATCTCACCGTTGACGCCGGCGGACGGCGTCACCATGTGACGACACTCGAAAACCTCCTCACCGGAGAACAATCCCGCATCGAATGGGGCGGCATCAAGTTGCGTATCGATCCCGACCGCGATCCGGCACTTCTGTTCCGCTGCCTGGCGTAGGGGTTCACGCCATGAATGTTCTGTCTTCCGTCGACACCAAGAAGGCTGACGCTGCCGAGGTCGTGGATGAGCTCTGGTACAAGGACGCCATCATCTACCAGCTCCACGTCAAAGCCTTCGCCGACAGCAACAATGACGGCATCGGCGACTTCGCCGGACTGACCGAGCGCCTGCCTTACCTCCAGGAGCTCGGCGTCACCGCGCTGTGGCTGCTGCCGTTCTACCCTTCGCCCGGCCGTGACGACGGCTACGACATCGCCGATTACGGCTCGGTCAATCCCGATTTCGGGACGATGAAGGATTTCAAGCGCTTCATCCAGGAAGCGCAGAAGCGGGGCCTGCGCGTCATCACCGAGCTCGTCGTCAACCACACCTCCGACCAGCACAAATGGTTCAAGCGCGCGCGCCGCAGCCATCCGGGCTCGAGCGCGCGCAACTGGTATGTCTGGAGCGACACCGACCAGAAATACCAGGGCACCCGCATCATCTTCACCGACACGGAGAAGTCGAACTGGACCTGGGACCCGGAGGCCGGCGCGTTCTACTGGCACCGCTTCTTCTCGCACCAGCCGGACCTGAATTTCGACAATCCGCGTGTGGTCAGCGCCATCATCCAGGTGATGAAGCGCTGGCTCGATGCCGGTGTCGACGGCTTCCGGCTCGATGCCATTCCCTATCTGTGCGAGCGCGAGGGCACCTCGAACGAAAACCTGCCCGAGACCCACGCGATCATCAAGCGCCTGCGCCAGGAGCTGGATGCGTATTCCAAGGGCAAGCTGCTGCTGGCCGAGGCCAATCAATGGCCGGAGGACGTGCAGGAATATTTCGGCCGTGGCGACGAGTGCCACATGGCTTACCATTTCCCCTTGATGCCGCGCATCTACATGGCGATCGCCCAGGAAGACCGCTTCCCGATCACCGACATCCTGCGCCAAACGCCGGACATCCCGGCGAGCTGCCAATGGGCGCTGTTCCTGCGCAATCACGACGAACTGACGCTGGAGATGGTCACCGACGTCGAGCGCGACTATCTCTGGACCACCTACGCCAACGATCCCCGCGCGCGCATCAATGTCGGCATCCGCCGCCGCCTTGCGCCGCTGATGGACAACGATCGGCGCAAGATCGAGCTGATGAACTCGCTGCTGCTGTCCTTCCCCGGCACGCCGATCATCTATTACGGCGACGAGATCGGGATGGGCGACAACATCTATCTCGGCGACCGCAACGGCGTCCGCACGCCGATGCAATGGAGCCCGGACCGCAACGGCGGCTTCTCGCGCTGCGACCCGGCCCGCCTCTATGCGCCGCTGATCATGGATCCCGTCTACGGCTATGAATCCGTCAACGTCGAGGCGCAGTCGCGCAGCCTGTCCTCGCTGCTCAGCGCCACCAAGCGGCTGATCTCGGTGCGCAAATCGACGCTTGCCTTCGGCCGCGGCAGCATGACCTTCATCCGCCCGGCCAATCGCGCCGTGCTCGCCTATGTCCGGCAATATCGCGACGAGGTGATCCTCTGCGTCGCCAATCTCTCGCGCGCCGCACAGGCCACCGAGCTCGACCTGTCGGCGTGGAAAGACCGCATCCCGCAGGAGATGCTCGGCCGCACGCGCTTTCCCGCGATCGGCGAATTGCCCTACATGATCACGCTGGGGCCCTATGGCTTCTACTGGTTCCAGCTTCTGGAGCGCGACAAGTCCGAGCCGGTGGTGCCGCGCGCGGTGCCGGAATTCGAGACGCTGGTCGTGCCGGTGAACTCGAACTGGGTCTCGCTCGCGCGCGAGCGCGGCGTGTTCGAGCGCGACGTGCTGCCGGGCTTCCTGTCGCGGACGCGCTGGTATCCCGAGCACAATCCCAAGCAGATCAAGACCGTGCTGACCTCGGCGGTGCCGTTCTGCGACATCGGCGACAACAGGCCCTGGATCGCATTCTTCGAGACCAGGCAGGACGACGCCACGACACGTTACGTGATGCCGCTGCAGATCGAATGGGTGCGCTTCGACCGCGAGCGCTTCAACCCCAAGGCGCTGGCCGCCGTGCGCCAGGGCGCGCGCGAAGGCACGTTGCTGGACGTTGCGACCGACCAGATCTTCATCGGCCTGTTCCTGCGCAACCTGTCGCAGAACCTGGTGGTGGAAGAGAACAATCTGCGGCTGGAGTTCAAGGCGACCAGCCGGTTCGCCGACTACACCATCAAGGAGCCCGAGCGCATCCGCGCCATCGAGCAGTCGAACAGCACCGCACTGGTCGACAATCAGTACGTCGCCAAGATCTATCGCCGGCTCGAGAGCGGCATCAGTCCCGAGATCGAGATCGGCCACTATCTCACGGAGGTCGCGCGCTTTTCCAACACGCCGGCGCTGCTCGGCAGCGTCGAGGTCGTCGACGGCAACCAGCGCAGCGCGCTCGGCGTGCTCCACGCCTATGTCGAGAACCAGGGCGACGGCTGGACCGTGACGACGGGGTATCTCGATCGCTACGTCGATGAGCAGCGCCTGGCGCCAGCCGACGAGATGCCGCGCGAAACCCAGGAGCAGGCGCCGTATCTGCATTTCATCGCGCAGATCGGCCGGCGCCTCGCCGAGCTGCACGTCGCGCTCGCCGCGGCAACGCCCGACGACCTCGCCCCCGTGCCGATCGACGCCGCCCAGATCAGGATCTGGCTCTCCGACTTCAAGATGCGTGCCGAGCGGGTTCTCGAGCGGCTGGCCGACAGCCGCGACGGGCTGCGGGAGGCGGACCGGCCGCTGATCGACCGGCTGGTCGCGGCACGCGGCAGCCTGTTCGGCGGCCTGAATGCGCTCTTGCCATCCGACATCGGCGGGTTGAACATCCGTCATCATGGCGACTTCCGGCTCGGGCAAACTCTGATCGTGAAGGACGATATCTTCATCATCGACTTCGACGGCGATCCGCGCGTGCCGCTGGCCAACAAGCGCCGCAGGGCGCCAGCCGCGCGCGACGTCGCCGGCCTGATCCATTCGATCGACCTTTCCGTCAACGCGGCGCTGAGCCGCGCGCTCACGGGCGCTTCCGACGAGCAGGACCGGCTCGCGGCCGCCCTCGACGAATGGCGCGAGCGCGCCACCGCGACCTTCCTGTCCGCCTACCGCGAAGCCATGACCGACCGAAGGCTGTGGCCGGACGATCGGTCCTGCGCGGAAGGCCTGTTGAGATTTTTCCTGCTGGATCGAGCGTTCCACGACGTAGAGTACGAGCTGTCCCACCGGCCTGAGGGGCTGCATGCGCCGCTGACCGGACTGCTTCGCATTCTGTCAAGTGCCGAGAGCGAAGCCCATGCGTAAACTGCCTGCCGAAGCCTACGCGATCATCGAAGGCCGCCACTCCGACCCCTTCCACTATCTCGGGCTGCATCCCGAGGGCGGCAAAAGCGTCGTGCGGGCATTTCTGCCCGAAGCCAGCAATGTCGAGGCGGTCGGCGACCATGGCGAGGTCGCTGCGCTCGACCGCGTCCACGATGCCGGCCTGTTCATTGGCGCCCTGCCCAACGGCTCGAAGCACTACCAGCTGCGCGCGAAGTTCGGCAACAATGTCGTCGAGTTCGAGGATGCCTACCGTTTTCCGCCGATCCTGACCGATTTCGACCTCTATTTGCTCGGCGAAGGCACCCATCAGCGCCTCTACGACAAGCTCGGCGCGCATCCGATGCGGCTCGAGGGCGTCAACGGCATCGGCTTCGTGGTGCTGGCGCCGAATGCGCGGCGCGTCTCCGTGGTCGGCGACTTCAACTTCTGGGACGGCCGGCGCCATCCGATGCGGGTGCGCGGCAACGGCTATTGGGAATTGTTCATCCCGCATGCGAAGGCCGGCGATCACTACAAGTTCGAAATCGCCGGACCACACGGTCATCTGCTGCCGCTGAAATCCGATCCGCTGGCATTTGCCAGCGAGCTGCGGCCGAAGACGGCTTCGATCGTGTTCGACGAGGCGCGTCTGCCGCGGCCGCGCCCGGCGCCCGAAGGCATCAACGCATTGTCGGCGCCGATGTCGATCTACGAGGTCCATCTCGGCTCGTGGCGGCGCAAGGGCCACAATGAATGGCTGACCTATCGCGAGCTGGCCGAGCAGCTGCCGGCCTATGCCCGCGACATGGGCTTCACCCATCTCGAATTCCTGCCCGTGAGCGAGCATCCCTTCGACGGCTCCTGGGGCTATCAGCCGACCGGCCTCTATGCGCCGACCAGCCGCTTCGGCAGCCCTGAGGATTTTGCCGCCCTGATCGATGCCTGCCACCGCGAAGGCATCGGCGTGCTGCTCGACTGGGTGCCGGGTCACTTCCCCGACGATCCGCACGGGCTCGGCCATTTCGACGGCACCGCGCTCTACGAGCACGCCAATCCGCTCCAGGGCCGCCACCTCGACTGGGGCACGCTGATCTACAATTACGGCCGCACCGAAGTGACGAACTTCCTGGTGTCGAATGCGCTGTTCTGGATGGAGCGTTATGCGATCGACGGCCTGCGCGTCGATGCGGTCGCGTCCATGCTCTATCTCGACTACAGCCGGCCGCCCGGTGCCTGGATCCCGAACCAATATGGCGGCCGCGAGAACATCGAGGCGATCAACTTCCTGCGCCGCTTCAACACGGAAGTGTTCGCCCGTTTCCCGCAGGCGACCACAGCGGCCGAGGAGTCCACCGCCTGGCCCCAGGTATCGCGCCCGGTCGAGTTCGGCGGTCTCGGCTTCGGCTACAAGTGGAACATGGGCTGGATGCACGACACGCTGAGCTACATCAGCAAGGATCCGATCTACCGCAAGCACCACCACGGCGAGATCCTGTTCGGCCTGCACTACGCGTTCTCGGAGAACTTCATCCTGCCGCTGTCGCATGACGAGGTCGTGCACGGCAAGCGCTCGATCCTCGGCCGCATGCCTGGCGACGAGTGGCAGCGCTTCGCGAATTTGCGCGCCTATTACAGCTTCATGTTCGGCCATCCCGGCAAGAAGCTGTTGTTCATGGGCGCCGAGATCGCGCAGAGCCGCGAATGGAATCACGACCAGTCGCTCGACTGGCACCTGCTCGAATACAAGGTCCATTCCGGGGTCCAGGCCTTGATCCGCGACCTCAACCGGCTCTATCGCGCGGTGCCGGCGCTGCACCAGATGGATTGCGAGCAGGCCGGCTTCGAATGGCTGATCACGGATGATGCCAACCGCAACGTATTCGCCTGGATGCGCAAGGGATTCGACGAGAACGCGCGGTGTGTCGTCATCGTCAACTTCTCGCCGAACGTCTACCAGAACTATCGCGTTCGTGTGCCCTTCGGCGGCAAGTGGAAGGAAGTGCTCAACTCCGATTCCGCCCATTACGGCGGCAGCAATGTCGGCAACATCGGCGAAGTCCAGGCCGAGCGCGGCGAGCTCCGCCTCACCATTCCGCCGCTCGCGGCGATCTTCCTCGTTCCGGAAAGCTGATCGATGCGCCTGACTGCCGGATCGCCTGCACGGCTCGGCGCAAGCTGGGACGGACGCGGCACCAATTTCGCGCTGTTCTCCGCCAATGCGCAGAAGGTCGAGCTCTGCCTGTTCGACGCGCAAGGCCGCCGCGAGCTCGAGCGCATCGAACTGCCCGAGAAGACCGAGGACGTCTGGCACGGCTATCTCAACGACGTCTCGCCGGGCCAGCTCTACGGTTTTCGCGTGCACGGCCCCTACGAGCCCGAGCACGGCCATCGCTTCAATGCCAACAAGCTGCTGCTCGACCCCTATGCCAAGCGGCTCGCCGGGCGCCTGGTCTGGAGCGATGCGCATTTCGCCTATCGCACCGGAAGCCCGCGCGAGGACCTATCCTTCGATCGGCGCGACAATGCGCGCGGCATGCCCAAAGCCGTGGTCGTCGACGAGACCTTCAACTGGGGCCGCCGCGAAATCCGGCCCAATATCTCCTGGGAAGACACCATCATCTATGAGGCCCACGTCAAGGGCCTTACCCAGAAGCGCGAGGACGTGCCGCCGAATCTGCGCGGCACCTATGGCGGCCTGTCCTCGCCCGCGATGATCGAGCATCTCAAGAAGCTCGGCGTCACCACGGTCGAGCTGTTGCCGATCCACAGCTTCGTCGACGACCGCATCCTGGTGGAGAAGAAGCTCGCCAATTACTGGGGCTACAACACGCTGTCCTTCTTCGCGCCGGAACCGCGTTACGCCCAGGACAACGCGCTCGATTCGTTCCGCACCACGGTGGCGCGGCTGCACGATGCCGGCATCGAGGTGATGCTCGACGTCGTCTACAACCACACCGCCGAGGGCAATCATCTCGGTCCGACGCTGTGCTATCGCGGCATCGACAACGCCTCCTATTACTGGCTCAACCGCGAGAACCCCCGCTATTACGACGACTTCACCGGCTGCGGCTCCTCGGTGAACCTCACCCATCCGCGCGTGCTGCAGATGGTGATGGATTCCCTGCGCTACTGGGTCGAGGTCTGCCACGTCGACGGCTTCCGCTTCGATCTCGCCACCACGCTGGCGCGCGGGCCGAACGGCTTCGATCGCGGCAGCTCGTTCCTGACCGCGGTGCGGCAGGATCCGGTGCTGGCAACCGTCAAGCTCGTCGCCGAGCCGTGGGACCTCGGCCTCGGCGGTTACCAGGTCGGCGCCTTCCCTTCGCAATGGTCGGAATGGAACGACCGCTATCGCAGCGCCATGCGCCGCTATTGGAGCGGCGAAGGCAGCCTGATCGGCGACATCTCGAGCCGCATGACCGCGTCGTCCGATCTGTTCAATCACGACGGACGGCGGCCGCGCGCCAGCATCAACCACATCACCGTCCACGACGGCTTCACGCTCGCCGACCTCTTCAGCTACAACGAGAAGCACAACGAGGCCAACGGCGAGGACAATCGCGACGGCTCCAACGACAATCACAGCAACAATTGCGGTGTCGAGGGTCCGACCGACGATCCGAGCATCATCAGCCTGCGCCGCCAGCTGCGCAAGAACGTGCTGGCCTGCCTGATGCTGGCGCAGGGCGTTCCGCTGATCCTCGCCGGCGACGAGGTCGGCAACTCGCAATCCGGCAACAACAACGCCTATTGCCAGGACAACGAGGTCGGCTGGGTCGGCTGGGACAATCTCGGCAAGGACGGCGACGACATGATCGACTTCGTCGCCCATCTCGCCGACATCCGCCGCCGTTTCTCGCAGCTGCGCAGCCATCGCTGGCTCGACGGCCGGCCCAAGGACGGCGTCTCCTACGGCGCGCTATGGCTGACGCCTGAAGGCAACGAGATGACGGAGAGCGACTGGACATTCCCGGATGGGCGATTTCTCTCCTATGTGATGGGCCCGATGGAACCGGGTGGGGCCGCGATCTTTATCGTACTGAACGCCGCTCCCGAAGAGATCGCATTCAAATTGCCCAAAATGACCGAATACAAAAGCTGGCAGCAGATCCTGAACACGACCGATGCCAAGCTGAATACGATCGACTTCCTGCCCGGGAGCGACAGCAAGGCGCCGCCGCGTTCCGTGCTCGCCTTCGCAGGCGCGCTATGAGGCCATCCTTCGGGGCGAAGCCGACCAAGGACGGCGTGTCGTTCCGGCTGTGGGCGCCGGGCGCGCGGCGCGTCGATCTGCTGCTCGACCGCAGGCACGCGATGCAGCGCCGGCAGGGCGGCTGGTACGTCGCCGAGATTGCCGGCCTCACCGCCGGCAGCAAATACAAGTTCAGGATCGACGACGACATCGACGTGCCGGATCCCGCTTCGGCCTTCCAGCCCGACGACGTGTTCGGCCCGAGCGAAGTGATCGATCACGATGCCTTCGTCTGGCGCGCGCGCGATTGGCGCGGCCGTCCCTGGGAAGAGACGGTGCTGATCGAAACCCACGTCGGCACCTTCACTTCCGAGGGCACCTACCGCGCCATGATCGACAAGCTCGATCATCTCGCCGCGACCGGCATCACTGCGCTGGAATTGATGCCGCTCGCCGATTTCGCAGGACGTCGCGGCTGGGGCTATGACGGCGTGCTGTGGTATGCACCGGACAGCGCCTATGGCCGGCCCGAAGACCTGAAGACGCTGATCGACGAGGCGCATCTGCGCGGGCTGATGGTGTTCCTCGACGTCGTCTACAATCATTTCGGCCCGGAAGGAAACTACCTCGGCCGCTACGCGCCGACCTTCTTCACCGATGCGCACACGCCGTGGGGCAGTGCGATCGATTATCGCGTGCCGCAGGTGCGAGCTTTCGCGGTCGAGAACGCGCTGTGCTGGCTCGGCGACTACCGCGTCGACGGGCTCAGGCTGGACGCCGCCAATCACATCATGGCGATCTCCGGCGAGCAGTCCATGCTGCAGGACCTCAGCGTCGCCGCCGGCGAGTTCGCCAAGGCCACGGGACGCCACATCCATCTCGTGCTGGAAAACGGCGACAACCGCGCCAGCCTGCTCGATGCCGCGCAGGAGCCGCCGAACGGCAAATATCGCGGGCAGTGGAACGACGATTATCATCACGTCTGGCACGTGATGCTGACCGGCGAACATTCCGGTTACTATGGCGACTACCAGACACCGCGCATGGATCTGGCGCGCGCGCTCGCCTCCGGCTTCGTCTATCAGGGCGAGATCTCGGAATTCTGGGGCAAGAAGCCGCGCGGCGAGCCGAGCGGGCAACTGCCGCCGGCGACCTTCGTCAATTTCCTGCAGAACCACGACCAGATCGGCAATCGCCCGCTGGGCGAGCGGCTGGAAAGTCTGGCATCGCCAAAGCAGATTGAGGCCGCGCTGGCGGTCACCCTGCTCGCGCCGATGGTGCCGATGCTGTTTCAGGGCGAGGAATGGGGCTCGACGGTCCCCTTCCCGTTCTTCTGCGATTTCCAGGGCGGACTCGCCGACGCCGTGCGCAACGGCCGGAAGCGGGAATATGCCTGGGCTTACGAGAAATACGGGGACGAGGTGCCCGATCCGCTCGATCCGGCAACGCTGGAATCGGCCGTGCTCGACTGGACCGGCCGCACGCCGCAACAGGATGCGCGGCTCGCGCTGGTGCGGGAGTTGCTCGGCGTCCGTCGCAAGCAGATCGTGCCGCGGCTGAAGGGCGCAAGCTTCGGTGATGCCGAGGCGGCCGACAACGGCCTCCTCACCGCACATTGGCGCATGGGCGACGGCACGACGTTGCGCCTTGTCGCCAATCTGTCGGATCACGAGATCACCTCCAGCGTCAGCGCGGGCACGCCGATCTGGGCCGGCGGAGCCGGCGAGCGGCTCGCGCCCTGGTCGGTGGCCTGGCGCCTCGGAGGTTAGAATGCCTCCCGCCGTTCCGCTCGCGACCTACCGGCTCCAGCTCACCGCGGATTTCGACTTCGACAAGGCCGCCGCGGTCGTTCCTTATCTCAAGGCGCTGGGCATCACGCATCTCTACGCCTCGCCGGTGATGAAGGCCCGCAAAGGCTCGACGCATGGCTACGACACGGTCGATCACGGCCAGTTCAATCCCGAGCTCGGCGGCGAGGCCGGCTTTACCCGGCTGAGCGATGCGCTCCAGCAGCACGATCTCGGGCTCATCATCGATTTCGTCCCCAACCATGTCGGCGTGCATTTTGCCGACAATCCCTGGTGGCTCGACGTGCTGGAATGGGGCCAAGCCTCGCCGCACGCCGCCTCCTTCGACATCGACTGGGACCAGCTGGCCTACCGCGCCCGCGGCGGCGTGCTGCTGCCGATCCTCGGCTCGTCCTACGGCGAGGCGCTGGAGCGCGGCGACATCGAGCTGCGATACGACGGGGACGAAGGAAGCTTCGCGGCGTGGTATTTCGAGCACCGCCTGCCCATCGTGCCGGAGCGCTATGGCGAGGTGCTGCGGATGGTCGTCAAGGAAGCGGACGCGGCGGAAACGGAGCCCGGCAAGCGCCTGCTGTCGCTCGCGACCCGCTACACGGGGTTGCGGCGCCCCAATCGCAAGGAAGCTCCCGGCTTCAAGGCCGAGCTCAAGGAGATCGCAGGCGCCGCCGACATCATCAATCGCGGCCTGGCTGCCTATCGCGCCGGCAAGGACCGCCCGGCACAGACGCTGACGCTGCATCATCTCCTGGAGCGCCAGCACTACAAGCTCGGGCACTGGCGACTTGCTTCCAGCGACATCAATTATCGCCGCTTCTTCGACGTCAACGGCCTCGCCGGCCTGCGCGTCGAGGACGCGAGCACATTTGCCGCCACGCACCGGCTGGTGAAGCAGCTCATCGCCGACGGCAAATTGCAGGGCATCCGGCTCGATCACATCGACGGCCTGCGCGACCCTGCCCAATATTGCCAGCGGCTGCGCCGGCTGGTGCGCGACGCCCAAAGCAACACCGCCCAAGGCAACACCAAGCCGTTCTATACCGTGATCGAAAAAATTCTGTGCGAGCACGAGCGCCTGCCGCATTTCGCAGGCGTGCAGGGCACCACCGGCTACGAGTGGATGAACGTCATCACCCACGTGCTGATCGAGCCCAAGGGGCTGGAGGCACTGGACGAGACCTGGCGGCAGATCAGCAACCGGCCGCCGCGGCTTGTGCCTTACG
The DNA here is from genome assembly GCF_016031625.1 of Bradyrhizobium agreste. Taxonomy (GTDB): domain Bacteria; phylum Pseudomonadota; class Alphaproteobacteria; order Rhizobiales; family Xanthobacteraceae; genus Bradyrhizobium; species Bradyrhizobium agreste. The sequence continues at coordinate 50,106 of NZ_JACCHP010000022.1, forward strand.
TCAAGGACGCCAAGCGGCGCGTGCTGGAGACGTTGCTCACCAGCGAGTTCACCGTGCTGACGCGCCTGCTTGCGCGCATCGCCAACGGCCATTATTCGACGCGCGACTTCTCGGCCGACAGCCTGCGGCAGGCGCTCGAGCTCTATGTGCTGCATTTTCCGGTCTATCGCACCTACCTGACACACAGCGGCCCGACTGCATCGGACCGCAAGCTGATCGACGACACCATCGCGCGCGCCCGCCGCGACTGGTTCGCCGCCGACGAAGGCATCTTCGACTTCCTGCGCGATGCCCTGACCATGGATCTGCTCAAGCCCGGCCGTCCGCCGCACAGCGCCCCGCGCGTGCGCCGCTTCGCGCTGAAGGTGCAGCAATTCACCGGCCCGATGATGGCGAAGTCGCTGGAGGATACCGCGTTCTATCAATTCCACCGGCTGCTGGCGCTGAACGAGGTCGGCGGCGACCCCGCCAGCACCGGCCTCACCATTCCCGCCTTCCACCAGGCCATGCAGGCCCGCGCCAGGGAATGGCCGCAAGGCATGACGGCAACCGCCACCCACGACACCAAGCGCGGGGAGGACGCGCGCACGCGCATCGCGGCGCTCAGCGAGATTCCCGGAGAATGGACCAGCGCGGTGGCACGCTGGAAAGTGCTGAATGCACCGCATCTCACGCTCCACGGCAATTTCCGCGCGCCGTCGGCAACGTTCGAATACATGCTCTACCAGACCCTGCTCGGCGTCTGGCCGATTGAGGCGCCGGCCGATGCCGCCTTCGTCGAGCGCATCCAGGCCTATGCCCTCAAGGCCGCGCGCGAAGGCAAGGAGGAGACGAGCTGGCTCAACCCGCATGAATCCTATGAGAACGGCATCCACGACTTCATCGCGAAGATCCTCGACCCGGATCGGTCCGCGGAATTCCTTCAGGCGTTGCAGACGCTGGCGCGACGCGTCGCGCTGCTCGGCACGTTGAACTCGCTGAGCCAGCTCACGCTCAAGGCGACGCTGCCGGGCGTGCCGGACTTCTATCAAGGCACCGAATTCTGGGACCTGTCGCTGGTCGATCCCGACAACCGCCGCCCGGTCGACTTCGCCGCGCGCCGCGCGGCGCTGACATTATTGGAAGCGCCGGACTGGAGCGGCCTGATCGAGAGCTGGCCGGACGGCAAGCTCAAGCTGGCCTGGACCCGTCATCTGCTCGAGCTGCGCAACGAGCTGCCCGACGTCTTCGCGCAGGGCGATTACCAGCCGCTGGAGGTACGGGGCGCCCATGCCGACCACATCATCGCCTTTGCGCGTCGTCATGGCCGCGCAGCCGCGATCGTCGTGGTCGGGCGCCATTTCGCGCCGTTCACCCAAGCCGGCCGGGAATGGCCTGCACTGGAAGCTATTGACGCCACCGTCGACATCACGGGCTACACCATGCCGGGCCTTGCGGGCAACGACTTGCCGCCCGCGCAGGCCTTCCGCGACTGTCCTGCCTCGGTCATCGCGGCCCGAACCGCGAATGCCGTCAGGGCGCCGCGCCAACGCGTGCGCGCCTGAAGTTACTTGCCCCCGTCCTTGGTCAGCAGCAATTGGCCGCGCTTCCTGATCGTGGCCTGCGCCATCTCGGCAAAGCGCTGCAACAGCCAGGGCAGCACCACCTCGACCCGGACCTGATCGTCGCCGACATAGACCTGCCCGGTCGCAACCTGGCCAAGCGCGCGGATGCGGAAGGCCAGAGTGTCGCCGCTCCAGCGTTCCTCCTCGACCTGGATCACGGGAATGCTCGCCGCGGCGCGGCCGAGCCCCGTCTTGAGCCGGCGCGCCGCCTCCTCGCGGCCAAGACGATGCGGGATTGAAACGACGAGCGGCGCTGACATGGTCCGGCCCCGTGGTTGGCTGTTCCTCACATAATCATGCCAGCGAAACGGATAAAGGTTCCATACGGATGGGCCCTGTGACGTCCGCCCGTGCCGGAACTAACAAACCTGCGGCAAGTTGCCCCCGCACACGGGACAGGTGCAAACGACCCTTTCAGGAAAGGGCTGGAGGAGATTCGCATGTCAATCGGCACGATCATTCTGATCATCTTGATCATCGCCCTGCTCGGCGGCTTCAGCGGCATCGGCGGCGGGCCGTTCTACGGCACCGGCTATTACGGCGGCGGCGGCCTCGGGCTCCTCATCGTCATTCTGCTGATCCTGCTGCTGATGGGTAGGATCTAGTCAGGCGGTCAATCCGGGGCGCGCGTGAGTGCGAACCCGGAATCTCGCGCCGCATAACCTCTGGATTCCGGGCCTGCGCTATCGCGCAGCCCGGAATGACGTTTTGGCAAGTGCCTACTTCACCTTCCCCGCCAGCTTCTTCATCGCCGCCTTGATCGATGCGGCGGCATCGTCGTAACCCTCCCACGCCTTCGATCGCGCCAGCAGGGCCGGCACGGTGCGCAGCGTATAGCGCTTGGGATCGAGATCGCTCTTCACCTGCGCCCAGGTCAGCGGCATCGACACTGTGGCCCCGGCGCGCGCCCGCGGCGACAGCGGGGCCACCGCCGTCGACATGCGGTCGTTGCGCAGATAATCCAGGAAGATCTTTCCCCTGCGCAGCTTCTTCGACATGTTGAGCAGATAGCGTTCGGGATCGTCGTCGGCCATCCACTGGCAGACGCCTTGCGCAAAGGCCTTGGCCTCCTTCCAGCTCACCTTGTCGCGCGCGCCATGGAGCAGCGGCACCACGACATGAAGGCCCTTGCCGCCCGTGGTCTTGCAGAAGCCGTCCATGCCGATATCAGCGAGCCGCTGCCGCATCTCCTTGGCCGCCTCGACGACATCGGCGAATTCCACGTCGGGCGCGGGATCGAGATCGAACACCAGCCGGCCCGGTGTGTCATAGGCATAGGGCGCGCAATTCCAGGGATGCAGCTCGACGCCGCCGATCTGCGCCACCGCGGCGAGCCCTTCGATCCGGTCGATTTGAAGATAGGGCTTGCGGTCGCCGGAGACCCGGGCGAGCTCAAGAAGGTTCGACGTTCCCTGCATCGCATGGCGCTGGAAGAAGCACTCGCCCTTGATGCCGTCGGGCGCGCGGATCAGCGAGCACGGCCGGCCCTTGAGATGCACGATCATCCATTCGCCGACGGCTTCGAGGTAGCGGGCAAGGTCCAGCTTGGTGACAACGCCACCATCACCGTCATCGGGCCAGAGCTCCTTGTCCGGCTTGGAGATGACGACACCCATGACCTCGGCATTTTGAGCGGCCTGCTTCGATCGCCCGCCCGCCTTCGTGCGCGCCGCCTTGGTCCGGGGCTCGGCGAGCTCGGTGTCGACGGGCGTCTCGGCCTCGACCTCCTCGGCCGGCTTGTCCTGCCGCAAGCCCTTGAACGCCGCCTGGCGAATATTGCCGTCGGTGGTGAAGCCCGCGAACTCGATCTCGGCGACGAGCTCCGGCTTCAGCCAGTGCACGTCCCGCGTCTTCTTCGGCGCATTCTTGCCGCCGAACGGGCTTTGCTTGGCCTCGATCGCCTTCAGCGCAGGCATGATGCGCTTGACCTTGTCTGCGCCAAAGCCGGTGCCGACCATGCCGACGAAGGCAAGGTGATCGCCGCGCTGCACGCCTGCCATCAGCGAGCGGAATTTGCCGTTGGTGGTCTTGTAGCCGCCGATCACCACCTCGTGGCCGGCGCGGCATTTCGACTTGACCCAGCTCTCGGTGCGGCCCGAACGATACGGCGCGTTCAGCTTCTTCGACACCACACCTTCGAGCTCGAGCTTGCAGGCCGATTGCAGCACGGCATCGCCGCCGCTCTCGAAATGCTCGACATAGCGGATCTGGGCCGATTTCCGCTTGCGCTGGTCCAGCAGCTCCTTCAGCCGGGCCTTGCGTTCGCTGAGCGGCAGGCGGCGGTAATCCTTGTTCTCGGCGAACAGCAGATCGAAGGCGAAGAAGATCAGGTCGTCTGTCTTGCCATCGGACAGCGCCGCTTGCAGCGAGGAGAAGTTCGGCGCGCCGTTATGGTCCAGCGCGACGATCTCGCCGTCGATCATCAGGTCCGGCAGCGCGGCGGCTTCCTCGGCGATGGAGGCGAACTTGCTCGTCCAGTCGAGACCCTTGCGCGTCTTCAGCGTCGCCTCGCCGTCCTCGACCCGGAGCTGGACGCGATAGCCATCGAACTTGATCTCGTGGCACCAGCCTTCATCCGCCGGCGGCCGCTCGACCAGCGTGCAGAGCTGCGGCGCGACGAAATCCGGCATCTCCGACACCGTCTTGGCGTTCGTCGCGGTCTTTTTCGCCGCCTTGCCGGCTTTCAACGCGGTGCGCGGCGCCGGCTTCACCGTGCGCCCTTTCGTCTCCTCGGCGCGATTGGACTGCCAGACTGCGTCGGCCTTGCCCTTCGTGCCTTTGGCCAGCATGAACGGCTTCGGCGCGCGGCCCTTGCCCGCGGCGATCTGCTCCATCGTGCGGCCCGAGGCGACCGACTTGTCCTGCTCGAGAATGTCGTTGTCCGCGCCTTCGCGAGCATCTTCGTCGCGATGCTTGATCAGGAGCCAGTTGGTCCGCTTCTCGCCGCCGCGGTTGCGCATCCGGACCAGGACCCAGCTTCCCTGCAGCTTGTCGCCATGGAGCGTGAACTTCAGGTCGCCCTTCTTGAAGCCGGCTTCCGGATCGTCCGATTCCCAGGTGCCGCGATCCCACAGCATCACGGTGCCGCCGCCGTACTGGCCTTCGGGGATCGTGCCTTCGAAATCGCCATAATCGAGCGGATGGTCCTCGACCTCGACCGCCAGCCGCTTGTCATGGGGATCGAGCGAAGGCCCCTTCGTCACCGCCCAGGACTTGAACACGCCGTCGAATTCGAGCCTGAGATCGTAGTGCAACCGGGTCGCATCATGCTTCTGGATCACGAAGCGCCGCTGCTTCGATGGCGCCACGGCGGTCCTGCCCGATGGCTCCGGCGTCTTCTCGAAGTCCCGCTTCTGTCGGTAGGTGGAGAGTTTCTGCAGCACGACCGGTCCCGCTTCTCGTTCGGCACTTGAAGCCTATCACGGCGAAAGTCCCGCCCGGAACCAAAACCCCATGGGACGGTTGGGGTTCCAAAACGCCTTGAAAACGCTGGAGAATGGAATGGCCCCGCGCGCCTATTGGAAGGGAACGTTGAAGCTGTCGCTGGTCAGTTGCCCGGTCGTGCTTTATCCGGCGACCACCGCAGCCGAGAAGACGCGGTTTCACCTGATCAACCGCGAGACCGGGAACCGGCTCAAGCAGCAGATGATCGATTCGGAGACCGGTGACGTCGTCGAGAGCGACCAGAAGGGCCGCGGCTACGAGCTGCGCAAGGGCAAGTATGTCGAGATCGAGCCGGAGGAGCTCGAGGCGGTCCAGATCGAGAGCAACCATACCATCGACATCGAGAGCTTCGTGCCGCGCGATGAGATCGATCAGCGCTATCTCAACCATCCCTATTACATCGCCCCCGACGGCAAGGCGGCGGTCGATGCGTTCGCGGTGATCCGCGACGCCATGAAGGACGAGGAGCGCGTCGCGCTTGCCAAGATCGTACTGACCAACCGCGAGCACGTCATGGCGATCGAGCCGCTCGGCAAGGGCCTGCTCGGCACCACGCTGCGCTTCCCTTACGAGCTGCGCGAGGAGGACCAGTTCTTCGATGACATCAAGAGCCCGAAGATTACCAAGGACATGGTCGAGCTCGCCGGCCACATCCTGCAAACCAAGGCGGCGCATTTCGACCCCAGCAAGTTCAAGGACGAATACGAGGACGCGTTGAAGGCCCTGGTGAAGCGCAAGGCGAGCGGCAAGAAGATCGAGCTGCCGGAGCCCGAGGAGCGACCGAGCAACGTCATCAGCCTGATGGACGCACTGAAGCAGAGCCTGAAGGGACGCGGCGGGAAGAAGACGGCGGCGAAGTCCCACGCACGACGCGCGACCGGGCGGCACCGCGCGACGAGGAAAACACATCGGTCAACGGCACGGCACAGGAAGGCAGGTTAGGTTTTCTCCTCCATTGCGAGCGAAGCGATGCAATCCAGAATCTTTCGGAAGAGGGACTCTGGACTTCGTCTCTGTGCTCGAAATGACGCGGATACAGGCTCAGAGTCAGCTCCTCACCTCCGCCTCGATCAGTCGCGCCAGCTCCGATGCGGTAACCTCGATCGGGCGGCCGCTGCGGCCAGCCCCTCCGCCCGCGGCCTGGCAAACCCGTCGGCGACCAGCTTGTCACGCAGGATCGACAGCCGCGCCGCATAGGCCTTGCGGCCGGCCTCCGACACGGCCCGCTCGCGCGCAGCCGGCTGCATCCGGCCTGGCTCAGCCGGACCGCCACGCTGGGCGAGATGTGCGAGCCCGAAGAGGCGCAGGCAGCCGGCTTTCTCGACCACGTGGTTGCGCCGGAGATGGTCGACACCACGATCGAGACGATCATCACCGGCCTGCGCGCCATCCACAAGCCGTCGCATGCCATTGCAAAGCGGCGCCTGCGCCAGGGTGCCATGGACGCCATGCGAGCAGCGATCGATCGCGAGCTGACCATGGCTGCCTACGAGGCAAGCAACCGAACGCGCAGCGCGGTCGCGATGCCCGGTTGAGGCCGGCTATCCCGCGGAAAAGGCCTGGCTCATCTGGCGCAGTTTCACGGAACCGTGTAGAGCGGTTTCATGAGCACCAGCAACGTCAACGTCGTCGCCCACCCCCTGGTCCAGCACAAGCTCTCCCTGATGCGGGAGAAGGATCGCTCGACCAAGAGCTTTCGCGAGATCCTGAACGAGATCGGGATGCTGCTCTGCTACGAGGTGACGCGCGATCTGCCGCTGGAGCTGGTCGAGATCGAGACGCCGATCGCGCCGATGCGGGCGCCCAAGATCGCCGGCAAGAAGCTCACGCTGGCGCCGATCCTGCGCGCCGGCGTCGGCTTCCTCGACGGCATGCTCGCCTTGATGCCTTCCGCGCGCATCGCCCATATCGGGCTCTACCGCGACCCCGAGACGCTGCAGGCCGTGGAATATTACTTCAAGGCGCCGCAAGACCTGTCCGACCGCACCGTGATCCTGATGGATCCGATGCTGGCGACCGGCAACTCGGCCTGCGCCGGCGCCTCGCTGCTCAAGGCGCGCGGCGCCCGCGATATCCGCTTCGTCTGCCTCCTGGCCGCGCCCGAAGGCATCGCCCAGTTCCAGAGCGAGCATTCCGACGTGCCGATCTGGACCGCCGCGATCGACGAGCGGCTCAACGACCACGGCTATATCGTGCCTGGACTGGGCGACGCCGGCGACCGGATGTTCGGCACCAAGTAGACAGGCTTGCGCGACCGGGTTAGTCCGATAGCCATGAGCGCCAACGACGTTTCGCTGCAATCGCTGCTCCGGATTAAGAACGCCGCCGATCCTGTCCTGGTATTTGACGGCAAGGCCGTCTCTCGCGCGGAATTCTCGGCGAAGATCGAGCAGACCGCCGCCTGGCTCGCGGCGCAAGGCATCGGCAAGGGCGACGTCGTCGCGGTCTGGCTGGTCAACCGGGTCGAATGGCTCGCACTGCTGTTCGCCGCCGCACGGCTCGGCACGGTCGTCGCCGCCGTCAATACGCGCTACCGCAGCGCGGAAGTCGCGCACCTGCTCAAACTATCAGGCGCCAAGCTCATGGTGGTCGAGGCGGCATTCCGCGGGATCGACTTTGCCGCCATCCTCGCCGATGTCGCCGAGGCCGAGGTGCCCGCGCTGCAACGGCTTGCCGTGGTCGGCGCCGATGCGATCGCCGCGCGTTGGCCCTGCGTGCGGTTCGATGCGTTCGAGACGCCCTACCCCCTGGCTCCGCCGATTCCAGATGACGTCGACCTGCCCGTGCTGCTATACACCACGTCGGGCACCACCAAGGGGCCGAAGCTGGTCGCGCATTCGCAAGCGACGCGGGCGACGCACGCCGCCTCCGTCGCCCACGCGCTCCGACTCGATCCCCGGCGTCATTCCCTGCTGGCGATGCTGCCGTTCTGCGGCACGTTCGGCATGACGAGCCTGCTCGGCTTCCTCGCGGCCGGTGCGACCATTCATGTGCTCGATGCCTTCGAGGCTGCGCCGGCGCTGCAGATCCTCAGCACGCAACGGATCACGCATTGCTTCGGTTCGGACGAGATGTTCCGGCGCATCCTCGGCCTCACCGATGCGCCGCGGCCGTTTCCGCATCTCGAACTCTGCGGCTTCGCCGCGTTCCAGCCCGGCTGGCGCGAGCTGGCGGCGGAGGCCGAAGCGCGCGGCATGAAGCTGTATGGCCTCTACGGTTCGAGCGAGGTGCAGGCGCTGTTCTCGATCGGCCGCGCTAGCGATGCCTTCGCCGATCGGATCGAGGGCGGCGGCTGGCCGATGTCGCCGGAGGCGAAAGTCCGCGTGCGCGACCTCGAGACGGGCGAGCTCGCCGGAAGCCTCGTCTCCGGCGAGATCGAGATCAGCGCACCCTCGCGCTTCCTCGGCTATTTCAACAACCCGGAGGCGACGCGCGAGGCGATCACCGCCGACGGGTTCTTCCGCACCGGCGACATCGGCCGGCTGCGCGGCGACGGCTCCTTCGTCTACGAGACCCGCGCCGGCGATGCGATGCGCCTCGGCGGCTTCCTGGTCGCACCCGGGGAGATCGAGGACGAACTCAAATCCTGCGCCGGCGTCGCCGATGCCCAGGTCGTTGCAGTCGATCTCAAGGGCCAGGCGCGCTGCGTCGCCTTCGTGATCCCGGCAGGCGAGCCACCGCGACAGGAGACGCTGATCGCGCGTCTGCGCGAGCGGCTTGCCGGTTACAAGGTGCCGGCGCGGATCTATGTCGTGGACGCCTTTCCCGTCACCGACAGCGCCAACGGCGTGAAGATCCAGCGCGCCAGGCTTCGCGTCATGGCGATGGAGCGGATCGCCGGCGAATAGACCCGTTCAGTACGACTTCGCAAGCCCCAGCACCTTTTCCGCGATGAAGCTGAGCGCAAGCTGCGGGCTGACCGGCGCGATGCGCGGGATCAGCACCTCGCGCAAATAGCGCTCGACGTGGAATTCCTTGGCGTAGCCGAAGCCGCCATGGGTCATCACCGCCTGCTCGCAGGCCGAGAAGCCCGCTTCCCCCGCCAGATATTTTGCGGCATTGGCGGCCGCGCCGCAGGGCATGCCCTTGTCGTATTGCCAGGCCGCCGACATCACCATCAGCCAGGCCGCCTCGAGCTCGACCCAGTTCACCGCGAGCGGATGCTGGATGCCCTGGTTCTTGCCGATCGGGCGGTTGAACACGACGCGCGTCTTGGCGTATTCGGTCGCGCGCGACAGCGCGAGCTTGCCGAGGCCGACCGCCTCGGCCGCGATCAGAATGCGCTCCGGATTCATGCCTTCGAGGATGTACTCGAAGCCTTTGCCTTCCTCGCCGATGCGATCCTCCATCGGGATCTCGAAGTCCTCGAAGAACAGCTCGTTGGAATCGACGATCTTGCGGCCCATCTTCTCGATCTCGTGGACCTTGATCCTGTTGCGGTCGAAATCGGTGTAGAACAGGCTGAGACCGTGGGTGGGCGAGCGCACCTCTTCCAGCGGCGTGGTACGCGCCAGCAGCAAAATCTTGTGCGCGACCTGCGCGGTCGAGATCCACACCTTCTGGCCATTGACGATGTAGCGGTCGTTCTTGGCGACCGCACGGGTCTTGAGCTGGGTGGTGTTGAGGCCGGTGTTTGGCTCGGTGACGGCGAAGCACGCCTTCTCGCGGCCCTCGACCATCGGCGGCAGCATGCGCCTGCGCTGCTCCTCGGTGCCGAACACGACGACGGGGTTCAGCCCGAACACGTTGATGTGCACCGCCGAGGCACCGGACATGCCGGCGCCCGACTCGGCGATGGTGCGCATCATGATCGCAGCTTCCGTGATGCCGAGCCCAGAGCCGCCATACTCTTCCGGCACGCAGATGCCGAGCCAGCCGGCATCCGCCAGCGCCTTGTGGAAGTCGTGCGGGAAGCCGCCGTCGTGGTCCTTCTTCAGCCAATAGGCGTCGGGAAAGCCTTCGCAGATCTTGGCGATGGCGTCGCGAATGGCTTCCTGCTGATCGGTGAGCGCGAAATCCATGGTCTTGATCTCCCTTCGCCAAGCGTTCTTTAGCTCGAAAAATTGCATGCAGATACGTGAATTTGCCCGCGAAGTGTGCCTACCATGCATGGGGTCATGCGGCGCGATGTGCGAAGCGCGCCGTTATTTCGCAGGGAGGAAACCGCGATGGCCGGACTTTATTTCGAGGACTTTTCCGTGGGCCAGGAGTTCAGGCATCCGCTGACCCGGACAGTCACGGAGATGGACAACACCATGTTCAGCCTGCTGACGCTCAATCCGCAGCCGCTGCACATCGACGCGCATTTCGCCGAGAAGACCGAGTTCGGCCAGCGCATTTTCAACAGCCTTTACACCCTCGGCATCATGATCGGCATGACGGTCTATGATACGACCTTGGGCACCACCGTCGCCAATCTCGGCATGACCGACGTCACCTTTCCAAGGCCGGTCTTCCATGGCGACACGTTGCGGGCCACGACGAAGGTGCTCTCGGTGCGGGAATCCAGATCGCGGCCCAGGGCTGGCATCGTCGAGTTCGAGCATCATGCCCTGAACCAGAACGACGAGATCGTCGGCAAATGCCGCCGCATGGCGATGATGCACAAGAGGCCGGTCTGATGCGTTCGATGTTGTTCGTGCCGGGCGATTCCCCGCGCAAATTCGAGAAGGCGAGCGAAGGCAGGGCCGACGCGCTGATCATCGATCTCGAGGATTCCATCGTCACCGAGAAGAAGGCGGAGGCGCGCGGGCACACGCTCTCGATGCTGAAGAGCCGCCCCGGCCCGCATCAGCTCTATGTCCGCGTCAATGCGCTCGACACCGGCCTGACGCTGGCCGATCTCGCCGCGGTGATGCCGGGCAGGCCTGACGGCATCGTGCTGCCGAAATCGCAAGGCGGCGACGACGTGCGGCAGGTCGCGACCTGGCTCGAGGCCTTGGAAGCCGCAGCCGGCATCGCGATCAGTTCGACCCGCATCGTCTGCGTCGCGACGGAGACCGCCGGCTCGATTTTCGGGCTCGGCAGCTACAAGGGCTGCTCGCCTCGCCTCGCCGGGCTCATGTGGGGCGCGGAGGATCTCTCCGCCTCGCTCGGCGCCACCGAGAAGGCGAGCGGCGGCGTATTCCACAGCCCCTATCGGCTGGCGCGCGATCTCTGCCTGATGGCGGCGGCTGCGGCGGAGGTCGCGCCGATCGATACGGTTTACACCGACATCGACAATCTCGCCGGCCTCGAGCAGGAGACGCGCGCGGCGCGGCGCGACGGCTTTTCGGCCAAGGCCCTGATCCACCCAAAGCATGTCGACATCGTCAACGCGGCCTTCGCGCCGACGGAGGCCGAGCGCGCCTGGGCGGAGAAGGTGATCGCGGCGTTCGCGAGCAATCCCAATTCCGGCACACTGCGGCTCGACGGCCAGATGATCGACAAGCCGCACCTTCGCGCGGCGAAGAAGATTCTCGGCCAGACCTAGGGCGGGACGCAAGACGCTTCGGGCCGGCTGCCGCCCGAAGCTGCCGGCTTCAGTCGAATGCCTGAACGGGTGGTGCCGGGGATTGCGCCGGCGCGGCAGGCGCGGCCTGAACCGGCGGAGCCTGGATCGGCGGGGCCGGATTGCCGGCAGCTCTCATCTGGCCGTTGGCAGCCATCGCCTCGCGCGTGCGCGACGGGCTGCCGGTCGCGGCGGCGCGACGCGGCGGCGGCTGCCGGTGCCTTGCCGACTGCGAGCCTCTCAGGCCCCAGGAACGGGCGATCGAGGGTCCGGCCGTGTAGCCGATCAAGGCTCCGGCGACCGCGCCGACCGGGCCCAGCACCACCGCACCCGAGACCGCGCCGAGCGCAGCATCGCCCGCGCGCTCTTGCGCGAGCGCGCTCGCGGGTACGCAGGCCAACATTACGACAGCAGTGATCAGTGCCTTGGTCATCGGAGCGCCTCCCTCGCGAAGGATCACTCCTGCTCAAATATGGCCACACGAGGTTCGCTTGCCGGCCAACAGAAGGCAATCGCTGACGGAACCCGACCATCCGGACAGTCCGATCGGCCGATCATCGATCTTCAGGGCCAGCAAAAAGGACCGGCGCGCCGACATCTTGACACCGTTCAACCTCTGCCTATTTTTTTTCGCCGAGAAGAGACCTTCTCGTCCTCGCACAACCAAAGGATCTAACGCGACCGTCTGGAGAGACGACGATGCTCGATGAGAATCTGGCCCGCATCCGTGCGCACCGCAACAACATCCACCGCTATCGGCGCCTGCTGAAGACCAGGTTATCGCAGCTGGAGCGCCAATTCATCGAGAGACGACTTGCGGAAGAGCGATCGGCGCTCGATGACTTGGCCGCCACGACCTTTCCCGTCGGCTTCCGCGCCGCCGAAACGCCGGCTGGCGCAATGGGGATGGCGCAATGAACAGCCAGCGCGACCTGCTCATCCGCGGCAGCGAGAAGGTCATCGGCCATTACGAGCTGCTTCTTGCCAGCGCCAAGAGCGAGCATGAGCGCGAGCTCTATCGCCAGCGCATCGAACGCGAGCGGCGGCTGATCCGGGACCTGCAGGGCGGATGGGATCACCGCGCGGCCTGAGCTGGGAGATCACGCGTCGCGTGCCCTCAGGGCAATCGCATTTGAATTTTGCAGAGGTCGTCATGCCCGGGCTCGTCCCGGGCATCCACGTTCTTTGTGCTGCGTGGAAAGGCGTGGATGGCCGGGACAAGCCCGGCCATGACGCTGTGGAGACAGCTTCCGCGGTTCGTCCCGCATTCGTTTCAGCGGACGAGGCGATTGGGGCCTGCGAGCGCGCTGCTCGGTTCGGTTGCGGGCGCCACTCTCACCGTGGCGGTGAACGGCGCACCGTTGCGCAGCAGCGTGAGCTTCACGTCCTCGCCGATCCGCGCCAGTCCGATCGTGTTGCGGAGCTGGGCGGCCGTGCGGATCGGGCGGTCATCGGCACCGGTGACGATGTCACCCTTGCGCAGGCCCGCCCTCTCTGCGGGCGAATCCGCCGCGATCTCGGCGATGACGGCGCCCTGATTCAATCCCTTGTTGACCGTGGGATGCAGGTCCTTCAGCGAAATGCCGATGCGGCCGCGCTCGACGCGGCCGCTCACGATGATCTGCTCCATCACCTTGCGCGCCATGTTGACCGGAATGGCAAAGCCGATGCCGACGTTGCCCCCCGCCGGCGAGATGATCGCCGAGTTGATGCCGACGAGCTCGCCGCGCAGGCTGACCAGCGCGCCGCCGGAATTGCCGGGATTGATCGCCGCGTCGGTCTGGATGAAATCCTCATAGCCCTGCTTGCCGAGGCCGGTGCGACCCAGCGCGCTGACGAGCCCTGAGGTCACGGTCTGGCCGAGGCCGAAGGGATTGCCGATCGCGAGCACGAAGTCGCCGACATCGAGCCCGTCGCTGTCGCCGAAGGGAAGCGCCTTGAGCCCGACCGGGTTCTGGACCTGGAGCAACGCGACGTCCGTTGGCGGATCGCGGCCGATGACCTTGGCCGAAAACTGCCGGCCGTCCTTGGTCGTGATCTGAACGGCGGAGGTGCCCTCGACCACGTGATTGTTGGTCAGCACATAGCCGCGCTGGGCGTCGACGATGACACCGGAGCCGGTCGCATTGACCTCCTTCTCGATCTGCCGGGGAACGTCGAAGAATTCGCGAAACAGCGGATCGCGATAGAGCGGGTTGTCCTCACGCACGCGGCCGTGCACGGAGATGTTGACCACGGCCGGCGTCACCTGGCGCACCAGCGGCGCCAGGGTCGGCACCGGGCCGCCGGTCTTCAGATCCGGAATCTGGCCGGCGGCAGGCTGCGATGCCGTGAGCGTCATCATCAGCAAGGCCAGGAACAAGAGACGCACAGCATTCATCATCGTCACCCTGCCGCGTTGTGTTGTGGGGATCGTCGAAATCGTGGCTTCAGCCTTCGTCGCCTGACGCGACGATCATGCCCTGCAGGGCCAGAAACGGGACCGCCCAGGCTGCCGCGGCCTGGCCGAGCAGCACGAGGGCGAGTACGGCGGGCGTGAACATCATGCCGCCTGCCCTTCTGCGGCGGCCCATGGCCGCCGCAACCGCATCGGCACGCCGCCGCCCCGCGGCGGGTCGTCATTGTCGTTGTCGGCGTCGAGCTTGCGCAAGGCGGCGAGAATGTCGGCGAGCCGGACGGTGTGGCTCATGCCGGGAATCTCGCGCAAGGCGGGACAGGATTCGACCGCGTACATGTCCGATGCCCAGGACGACAGGATGACGCGCTTCTCGGGCGACGAGAGCTCCTCGGCATTCAGGACGTCGGCAGGCGAGTCGTAGTGGGCGGCAGGATGAAACAGCGGATTGAGCGTGCCGGAACTGGTATTCACGTTGGTCATCGGTGGGTCTCCCACATGCTCCTTTCCAGGGGGACGGCTCGTTGACGATGAGACGGCGGCGCCACATCGCCGCCGCCCCGTTTGACGTTAATGCGTATTGATCGCGATGCGCTTGACGCCTTCGCGCGCCTTCTCCGATTTCGGCAGCGACACGGTCAGGACGCCGTTCGTGAACGACGCCTCGGCCTTGTCCTCCTCGACACCCTCCAGCGGAATCTGCCGCTCGAAGGCTCCGTAATAGCGCTCGGTGAAGAACCTGCCTTCGCCGCTGCGCTCTGCCTTCTTCTCGCCGCGGACGGTGAGGACGCCATTGGCGATCTCGACCTGGACGTCCTGCTCCGTCAGGCCGGGAAGTTCGGCCGAGACGGTCAGCGTCTTGTCGGTCTCGCTGAGCTCGACCTTCGGCCAGCCGAAACGACCCTCCATCAGCGGCGACAGGCCGGTCCCGCCGAAGCCGCGGAAGACATCGTCGAACAGACGGTTCATCTCGCGGTGAAGCGTCAGGAACGGATCGAAATTGTCGCGCGCCGGCGCAAGCTCCTGGTTTTTCGACCAGGGAATGAGATCACGAAAAGCCATGGGACTCTCCTTCATGCATCGGGAGCGCGGCCCGCGCATCCGCGCGCCGCGTTCCGCCACCTTTTCGATCGAGCGCTCAGGCTGCCTTCTTCTGCTCGATCTGCGATGCCGCAGGAGCGCCGCCCGTGATCGCAATGCGGCGCGGCTTCATGGCTTCCGGAACCTCGCGGACGAGGTCGATGATCAGGAGCCCGTCCTGGAACGAGGCCTGCTTCACCTGGACATAGTCGGCGAGGTTGAACACGCGCCGGAACGGACGCGCGGCGATGCCCTGGTACAGATATTCGCGCGCGGCAGTCTCGGGCTTCTTGCCCTCGATGGTGAGCGCGTTCTGCTCGGCCGTCACGGTGATGTCGTTGACACCGAAGCCTGCCACCGCAAGACTGATCCGGTAGTGGTCTTCGCCGGAGCGCTCGATGTTATAGGGGGGATAATTGTCCTCGGTCGCCTGGCGCAGCGTGCTGTCGACGAGGTCGGCCAGATGGTCGAAGCCGATGGTGGATCGCCACAGGGGCGCGAAGTCAAAACTGGTCCTCATAACCAAGTCCTCCAAAGAGCAAGATGGATACGAAGGAGCGCAAGGCGGGATTCAGACGAGTCCGAAAAGACCTGCCCGGCGCCCGTGCCGGACCCGATTGGCATCCGGCACACCGCTCTCGCGGCGAAAAACGACTTAGAAGACCGGAAACCGGTTTCAAGAGGGCCAACGAAAATTTTTTTTGCCCCATCGATGGTCCGCCGGGCCCGGAAGCTCTCGGCGGCAAGGCAAGGTAAAATAAGGGTAAAATCGGCGGTCGAAACAAGGCCAGAGTGCGTCGGCGCGTCTGGCCCCGGGCAACGCGCATGACGAACCAGGCGGCAGCACACCGCAGACCACGGTCCCGACCGCGGCAGGCTGGTCGCGCGGCCGGCGTGATTGCCCTGCTCGCCGCCGCAATGGCCTTTGCGGCGCAGGCCGAGGACATCGCCATCTCGCCCGCCGGATTGAAGCCGATCGGAACGATCGACGCGCGCTTTCAGTCCTACAACATCGAGATGGTGGAGGTGACTGGCGGACGGTTCTGGAGGCCATATCCGCGAACGACACGCGCCTTCGACCAGCGGGATCGTTACAGCGCGCGACCGCCGATCGATCTTGCCAATGCGCGACTGCGCCGGCTCGCCGCGGCGTTGTCGCCGGCCTATCTGCGCGTGAGCGGCACCTGGGCCAATGCGACGTTCTTTTCCGAGGCGCCGGGAAAGCCGCCGCCGGGATTCAATTCGGTGCTCAGCCGAGCGCAATGGCGCGGCGTGGTGGAGTTCGCGCGTGCGGTCGATGCGGAGATCGTCACCTCCTTTGCGATCAGTCCCGGCAACCGCGATGCCCACGGCATCTGGAAGCCGGATCAGGCGCAGCAGCTGGTCGAGGCGACGCGCGCACTGGGTGGCCGTCTCGCCGCCGCCGAATTCATGAACGAGCCGACGCTCGCAGCGACGAACGGCGCACCGGCGGGCTATGACGCGGCCGCCTATGGCCGCGACTTCAAGGTCTTCCGCGATTGGATGCGGCGCGCCGCACCGGAGACGCTGATCCTCGGCCCGGGCTCGGCCGGCGATGCACCATCGCCGTCCGGCGCGGGGCTCACCACACGGGACCTGCTTGCCGCATCCGGTCCTGGCGTCGATCGGTTCTCCTATCACCATTACAACACGATCTCGCCGCGCTGCGGCGGGCACGACGATCCGGCGCAGGCTCTTTCCGAGCAATGGCTCGGCCGTACCGATACGACACTTGGGACCTACCGGGCGCTGCGCGACGCATTCGAGCCGGGCAAGCCGATCTGGCTGACCGAGACGGCCGATGCGGCCTGCGGCGGCGGCTTATGGGACCGGACTTTGCTGGACACATTCCGCTATCTCGACCAGCTCGGACGCCTGGCGAAGGCCGGCGTCCAGGTGGTAATGCACAACACGCTGGCCGCCAGCGATTACGGCCTGCTCGAGGAAACCACGTTCAGGCCGCGGCCAAGCTATTGGGCCGCGCTGCTCTGGCGCCGGCTGATGGGAACGATCGTGCTCGACATGGGCAAGGCTGCACCGCGCGATCTCCATCTCTATGCGCATTGCCATCCGGCCAAACCAGGCGCGGTGTCGCTGCTCGCGATCAACACGTCATACAGCAGGTCGCGCACGCTATCGCTGCCGGATTCCGCCGAGCGGTACACACTGCACGCGGCGCGGCTGCAGGGCACGATTGTGCAGTTGAACGGCAAGACGCTCGCGCTGACCGACGATGGCCGGCTGCCGCCGCTCCAGGCACGCGCTGCACCACAGGGCGCGATTCGGCTCGCGCCGACGACGATCAACTTCCTGGTGCTTCCGAACGCTGCAAATCCGGCTTGCCTGTCCCGGCGCTCAGGATCTTAGCGAGTCCCGCGCCGTCTCCGGCGCCATAAGCGTCGCGATGATCGTGACGA
Source organism: Bradyrhizobium agreste (assembly GCF_016031625.1). Classification (GTDB taxonomy): domain Bacteria; phylum Pseudomonadota; class Alphaproteobacteria; order Rhizobiales; family Xanthobacteraceae; genus Bradyrhizobium; species Bradyrhizobium agreste. The sequence continues at coordinate 67,557 of NZ_JACCHP010000022.1, forward strand.
TCGACAGCGCGACGATGTAGACCGACACCGCCCAATAGGAGCCGGCCCAGGCGAGCAGCGCGGCCGCAATCAGCGGCGAGAAGCCGCCGCTGAGCGCCGCCGCGACGTTGGCGCCGAGCGAAGCTCCGCTGTAGCGCACCTGGGTGCGAAACAGCTCCGGCATGAACGCGGCCTTCGGCCCGAACAGCAGCGCATGGGTGAGCGTCATCGTGACGACGAGCGCGAGCGTGATCAGCGCCGGCTCCCTGGTGTCGAGGAACCAGAACAGCGGAAACGCCAGCGCCACCGAGAACACGCCACCGGCCAGATACAGCGCCTTGCGTCCGAACATATCGGACAGCCAGCCGGCCAGCGGCAGCGTCGCGAACTCGACGATCGCGGCATAGACCACCGCATCCAGGATCACCTGCCGCGGCAGGCCGAGCTTGGTCGTCGCGTAGACCACCGTGAACACGGTAAGGAGATAAGCGAGCCCGACCTCCGACACCGTGATGCCGATCGCCAGCAGAAAGCTGCGCCAGTCGCGGCGCAGCACTTCGAGGGCCGGCTGTGCCAGCACCTCCTTGCGCTCGACGATCTCCTTGAAGTGAGGCGTCTCCGCGAGCTTGAGCCGCACGATGAAGCCGACACCGACCAGCAGAATGCTGATCAGGAACGGCACGCGCCAGCCCCAGCTGAGGAAGTCCGCCTCGGGCAGCTTCGTCATCAGGCCGAAGATGCCGGTGGAGGCGGCGACGCCGAGGGGAAAGCCGACCTGGACCAGGCTGCCGTAGAAGCCGCGGCGGTTGCCGGCGTGCTCGATCACCATCACGACCGCGCCGCTCCACTCGCCCCCGAGCCCGATGCCCTGAACGAAACGAAGGATCACGAGCAGGATCGGCGCCCAGACGCCGATCTGATCGTAGGTCGGCAGGCACCCGATCAAGAAGGTGCCGAGCCCCATCGCAATCATGGTCGCAACCAGCATGGTCTTGCGGCCGAGCCGGTCGCCGTAATGCCCGATGATGGCGCCGCCGATCGGCCGCGCGACGAAGCCGACCGCATAGGTCGAGAATGCCGCGAGCGTGCCGACGAAGGGATCGAAGCTCGGGAAGAACAGCTTGTTGAAGACGAGCGCCGCCGCCGTGCCGTAGATCAGGAAATCGTACCACTCGATCGCGGTGCCGAGCGCACTCGCCCACACCACATGCGCCGTCGTCGATCTCTCCGCCGCCGCGGAGACCCCCATTGCTGTCGTCATGTCACGCCCCAACGATTCCAGTAGGCATCATGGCCAAACGTTGTGACGGTTGCAATCTGTGGGAGTTGTTGGCTCTCGTGCCCCGGACGCTGCGCAGCACGAAGTGATGCGCTGCAGAGCCGGGGCCCATCTTTCCTCAAGCAGTCCGTGCGGCATGGGTCCCGGCTCTGCGCGGCAGCGCAAGAGCGCTGCAGCGCGTCCGGGACACGAGACCTTGGGTGCCGCAACGGCAGATCCCGCCTAGCTGCTATTCGCTATTGACAAACTCATCTGTTAATATCTAACTACCACAAACAATCCTGCCGCGCCAAGCGGCGAATAAGAGAGGAAACGGCAATGAGAGGGCTCTTGGCCTGCACCATGCTCGCGGCCATGACTTCGGCTGCCATGACCACTGCGGCGACCGCGCAAGTGTCCGACGACGTGGTGCGGATCGGCGTGCTGACGGACCTGTCGAGCTGGGGCCGCGACAATTCTGGGCCGGGCTCGGTCGAGGCCGCCAAGATGGCCGTGGAGGAATTCGGGCCGACCGTGCTCGGCAAGCCGATCGAGATCATCAGCGCCGACCATCAGATGAAGACCGACGTCGGCGTGCAGATCGTCCGCGGCTGGTTCGACAACGGCAAGGTCGACGCCGTCGTCGACATCCCCAATTCCGGCATCGCGATCGCCGTGCACAACATGGTGCGCGAGCGCGGCAAGATCGCCCTGCTCTCCGGTCCCGGCGCGAGCTCGCTGACCGACGAGCTTTGCAGCCCGAACACCGTGCATTTCACCTACGACACTTATGCGCTGTCGAAGGTGACGGCCTCCGCCGTGATCCGGGAAGGCGGCAAGTCCTGGTACTTCATCACGGCCGACTACGCCTTCGGCCAGCAGCTCGAGAAGGACGCCACGCGCTTCATCAACGAGATGGGCGGCAAGGTGCTCGGCGGCGTCAAGCATCCGACCAACACCGCCGATTTCTCCTCCTTCGCGCTGCAGGCGCAGAGCTCGAAATCCGACGTGGTCGCCTTCGCCAATGCCGGCCAGGACACCGACAACGCCATCAAGCAATCCGGCGAATTTGGCCTGGTCCAGGGCGGCCAGAAGCTGGTCGGCCTGTTGATGTTCGACACCGACGTGCACGCCATCGGCCTGAAGGCCGCGCAGGGCACCTATATGACCACGGCGTCCTACTGGGCCATGGATGAGGCCACCCGCGCCTGGTCGAAGAAGTTCTACGAGCGCACCAAGGTGATGCCGACCATGATCCAGACCGGCGTCTACGGCTCGGTGCTGCATTATCTCAAGGCGATCAAGGCGGCCGGCACCGACGATTCCGCCAAGGTGATGGCCAAGATGCGCGAGCTGCCGATCGAGGATATCTTCGTCCACGGCGGCAAGTTGCGCGAGGACGGCCGTGTCATCCGCGACATGTATCTCGCCAAGGTGAAAAAGCCCGAGCAGTCCAAGGAGCCGTGGGATTATCTGGACATCGTCAAGACCGTGAAGGGCGAAGATGCCTTCCGCCCGGTCTCCGAATCCAAATGTCCGCTCCTGAAGAAGTGAGGTGAGACATGACCGGCACCGAGCATGACGCCATCGAGACTTACGAGTGCGACGTGCTCGTGGCCGGATCGGGTTGCTCCGGCATGTCGGCCGCGATCACCGCGCGCTATCGCGGGCTCGACGTGCTGATCGTCGAGAAGGAGCCGCGCTTCGGCGGCACCACAGCCCGCTCCGGCGGCTGGCTCTGGATTCCCGGCACCTCGCTGGCGAAGGCTTACGGCATCGAGGAGGCGCCGGAACAGGCCCGCACGTATCTGCGGCACGAGGCCGGCAACAATTACGACGCGGCACGCGTCGATGCCTTCCTGAGTGCCGGCCCTGAAGCGGTCGATTTCTTCACCACCAAGACGGCGCTGCGCTTCGACATGCCGCTGGTCTTTCCCGATTACCACGCTGAGGCGCCCGGCGGCGCCCAGGGCGGCCGCTCCATGGTGACGCGCCCGTTCGACGGCCGCGAGCTCGGCGATCTCATCAAATCGCTCGGCATGCCGCTGCCCGAACTCACCGTGTTCGGCATGATGCTGGGAAGCGGCAAGGAGATCATCCACTTCATGCGCGTCACGAAGTCGCTGACCTCGGCGGTCTATGTCGCCAAGCGCCTGACGCGGCATCTCATGGACGTGCTACGCTATGGCCGCGGCATGACGCTCACCAACGGCAATGCGCTCGCAGGCCGCCTCGCAAGGTCCGCGCTCGACCTGAAGATTCCGATGTGGCTGTCCTCGCCCGTGCGGCAGCTGATGGTCGAGAACGGCACCGTGACCGGCGCCATCGTCTCGCGCGAGGGACGCGACGTGCATGTCCGCGCACGCCAGGGCGTCGTGCTTGCCTGCGGCGGCTTTCCGCATGACGTCGAGCGGCGCAAGAAGATGTTTCCGCATGCGCCGACCGGCGTTGAGCATTATTCGCCTGGGCCTACGGGCAACACCGGCGACGGCCTGCGCCTTGCGGAAGGCGCCGGCGGCCGCATCGAGGACCGCCTGCCGAACGCGGCGGCCTGGGTGCCGGTGTCGCTGACCACGCGCAAGGACGGCTCCAAGGGCGTGATGCCGCACTTCATCGATCGCGCCAAGCCAGGCGTGATCGCGGTGATGCGCGACGGCAAGCGTTTCGCCAATGAAGGCAATTCCTATCACGACTTCGTCCAGGCCATGATCAAGGCGGCCAAGCCCGGCGAGGAGATCGCCGCTTTCCTGGTCTGCGATCACAAGACGCTGCGGAAATACGGCCTCGGCTGCGTACCGCCCTTCCCGATGCCGCTGGGTCATCATTTGAAGACGGGCTATCTCATGCGCGGCGACACACTGGAAGCGCTGGCGGCGAAAGCCGGGATCGACGCCAAGGCGTTCGCCGAGACGGTCAAGCAGTTCAATGTGACGGCGCCACAAGGCCAGGATGCCGCCTTCGGCAAGGGCTCGAAGGCCTACAACCGCTACCAGGGCGATGCGCTGCACGGCCCCAATCCTTGCGTGGCGCCGATCGAGAATGGGCCGTTCTACGCCATCAAGATGGTGATCGGCGATCTCGGCACCTATGCCGGCATCGTCACCGACGCGAACGCGCGGGCGCTCGACGCCGAGGGCCGGGTGATTCCCGGCCTCTATGCCGCCGGCAACGACATGGCGAGCATCATGGGCGGCAATTATCCGGGTGCCGGCATCACGCTTGGGCCGGCGCTGACCTTCGGCTACATTGCTGGCAGACATCTTGCCGACAGCGCCGCCAAGCGCGACGCGGCGTAGAGCATGATCCGGAAAAGTGGGCAGCGGTTTTCCGAAAAGATCATGCTCAAACAAGGACTCAGGCGCATCGGAGGCGCATGAAGAGAGAGAGCCGCGGCATCCAGTCGATCGAGGTCGGCGGCGAATTGCTCCGCGCGCTCGCCCGCAGCGGCGAGCCGATGATGCTGCGCGATCTCGCCCGCGAAGCCGGCATGACGCCGGCCAAGGCGCATCCCTATCTCGCCAGCTTCTCCCGCATCGGCCTGATCGAGCAGGACGAGACCACAGGCCGCTACGAGATCGGCGCGCTGGCGCTGGAGCTCGGCCTGATCAGCCTGCGCCGCCTCTCCGGCGTGCGCATCGCGCGCCCGAAGATCGCGGGCCTCGCGAGCCAGATCGGCCACGCCGTCTCGCTCGCGGTCTGGGGCACGCACGGACCGACCGTGGTGCAGCTGGAAGAGCCGGCCCAGCCGGTGCACATCGTGATGCGCGTCGGCTCGGTGATGGCGCTGCTGGAGACCGCGACGGGCCGCGCCTTCGCGGCGTTCCTGCCGGAGAAGACGATCAGCGCCGCGCTCGACAGCGGCCTCGACCGCCATGGTGTCGGCTACAACCCGAAGCGCGCCGTGAAAGGTGCCAAGGTCGCCGAGATACTCGCTGAGGTGCGCAAGCACGGCCTCGCCCGTGCGCTCGGCGATCCCCTGCCCGGCGTCAACGCGTTCTCCGCGCCGGTGTTCGATCATTCCGGCCACGTCGCGCTGGTCATCACCGCGATGGGCCCGGAAGGCACGTTCGACGCGCGCTGGGACAGCCCGATCGCACATGCGCTGCGAGACTGTGCGGGCGCCATCTCGAAGCGGCTGGGTTACGGGATCAATGCTGCGGCGGAGTGAAGCTGTTGGATACGCCGTCATGGCCGGGCATAGCCGTCCGAAGGACGGCGTCGCTTTCCGCTCGCCTATGTCCCGGCCATCCACGTAGCGCGAAGACTGCCGACAGACGTGGATGCCCGGGCCTTCGCCGCGCCGAAGCGGCTTCGACCGCGCAGGCGGGTCAAGCCCGGGCATGACGACTGAGAGACAGCCAGGCCCTACTTCTCCTTCACCGGCACCGTGTAGTTCAGGACCAGCCGGCCGCCATCCGGATAGATCGTCTGCCCGGTGATGTAGGACGCATCGTCGCTGGCCAGGAACGCCACGACGGAGGCCACCTCGCTCGGCTCGCCGCCGCGGCCCGCGGGCGTGCGTGACAGCACGGTCTTGCGCGCATCCTCGGAGGTGTAGATCGACGACGCCACCATGTCGGTCAAAATCGTGCCCGGGCCGACCGCGACGACGCGGATGTTGTGCGGGGCGAGCGCGACGGCGGCGACGGAGGTCAGCTGCTTCATGCCGCCCTTCGACATCGCGTAGGTCGCAAGCGCCGGGATCGCCAGCAGCGCGTTCACCGAGGACATGTTGATGATGACCCCGCCGCCGCCTTGCGCGATCATTTGCCTCGCCGCCGCCTGCACGCCGAAGAACGCGCCTTTCAGATTGATGCCGATGATCTCGTCGAATTCCTCTTCGGTGATGTCGAGGATGTCGCGGTTTCGGGCGACGCCGGCATTGTTGACCATGATGTCGAGCCGGCCGAACTCCTTCACCGCGGTTGCCAGCAACTGATCCACGTCCGCACGCTTGGCGACATTGCCGACGATCGTGCGCAGCGCATCCGGCCGGCCAAGCTCGGCGGCCGTGGCGGCGAGGCCCTCGGCATGGACGTCGGAGATGACGACCTTGGCGCCGTCGTCCAAAAATCTCTTCGCGCAGGCCTTGCCGATGCCGCGCGCGGCGCCGGTGATGGCTGCGACCTTGCCGGATAGCTTCATGGTCTCCCTCAATACATTGGGACGATCTCGGGCATGTTCACGCAAAGACGCGCGGGCGCAGCCCGGCATGAAACCAGATGATCATGGAATAGATGTCGTAGACCGGCAATCCGACCTCGGCCTGAAGCGCGGCGGCATAAGGTGGCATGTTGGTGCATTCGAGCACGATGGCGCCGACATCGGGATGTCTGGCGACGAGCTCCTTGCCGGCCTCGACCACGTCGCGCTCGGCTTGCGCTATGTCCATGTCGTCCTTCTCGGCCTTGATCAGGACACGGAAGAACTCCTTGCCGTTCTCGGTGCCGACCAGCGGCGTGTCGAGCGGCACGCCGGCACCTTCGAGATGGGCCGGCGTCAAGGTCGAGCCCGACACCGTGACGAGGCCGACGCGCTTGCCCGGCGGCAGAGTCGCCTGCACCCACGGGACCTGCATCAGCGAGGAGGTCGCGACGGGAACGCCGACGGCTGCCGCGATCTCCTTCTGGAACAGCGAGAGGAAGCCGCAATTGGTGGTGATGGCCTCCGCCCCGAGCCGCACCAGGTCCTTCGCCGCATCGATGAAGTCGGGCAAGAGGCCGGCCGCGCCCTTCAGCACCACCTTCTCGGGCGATGCGCCGCTCACCACGCGATAGAGCACCGGGAATGGCCAGGTCGTGCCGTTGCCCATGTCGCCGGGAATGCGGGGAAAGCGCGCCTCCAGCATCAGGATGCCGAGCGGCGCGCCATAGATGGCCTTGCCGCCACGAGCGATGCGGGGGGAGTTGCCAGGATTGGTCATGGTTGCGCTCTCAGAGGAAACGATCGGGCGCGAACGGCGCGAGCGGAATCTCCGGCGCCTTGCCGCTCACGAGCTGGGCGACCAGACGACCGGTGCGGGCCGAGCCGACCAGGCCGACATGGCCGTGGCCGAACGCGTAGACGATGTCGCGCGAGGCGCGCGCAGAGCCGATGCAGGGCCGTCCGTCCGGCATGCTCGGCCGATGCCCGAACCAGGTCTTGACGCGCGAGGCCGGAATGTCCTTCGGCAGTTTCGGGAACATGCTGACGAGGTGATTGCGCAGAATCTCGGCGCGCTTCCAGTTCGGCGCGGCCTCGAGGCCGGCGATCTCGACCGTGCCGGCGGCGCGCAGGCCCTTGTTGGTCCAGTTCACCACCATCTTGGCGTCGGAGGCCATCATCGAGCTGCGCGGGCCTGCTTCCGGATTCTCGATCACGACATGATAGCCGCGCTCGGTCTCGAGCGGGAGGGGATCGCCGATCGAGGCGGTGAGCTGCTTCGAGCGGGCACCCGCCGCGACCACCGCGGCATCGCATGCGATCTCGCCGGTTTCGGTGACGACCGCGACGAGCTTGCCGCCGTTGAGCCTCAACCCGGTCGCCTTGGCACGCAGGTGCTTCGCGCCGCTGGCAATCGCATGATTGGCGAGCGCAGCAACGTAAGCGCCGGGATCGCGGCAACGCCCGGCCTCCTCCACCACCACGCCAAAGGTGTAGCGCGGATGCAGGTCCGGCTCGCGCTGGCGCATTTCGTCGGCATTGAGCTCCAGCCATTCGACGCCGACCTTCCTGCGCAGGCGCCAGCCGAGATCGTTGTCGAAATTGCCGCGCGAGGTGAACACGTGCATCACGCCGTTGCGCTCGATCAGCTCGGGGACGCCGGCTTCTTCCGCGAGCTTCCTGTGCAGCAGCGGCGCGTCCTTGAGGAGATCGCGCAGCGCGAACGCCGTCGTCTCGACCCGCGCTGCGGTCCAGCCCGACAGCAGATACTTGATCAGCCAAGGCAGCGCCTTCGGCAAGTAAGACCAGCGGATCGCGAGCGGGCCGAGCGGATTCATGAGATAGCCCGGCACCTTCTTCCAGACGCCGGGCTCGGCGGGCGGAATCACCGAATGTGACGACAGCCAGCCGGCATTGCCATAGCTCGCCGCCTGTTCGCCGCCGGGCTCGCCGGGATCGATCAGCGTGACGCGATGCCCCTCGCGCAGCGCCTCGATGGCGCTGATCACGCCGATCGCGCCGGCTCCGATGATGGCGACGTGGCGGCCTTCAGGCATCGCTCTAGGCTTTCACCGCCGGGACAAAATCCTTGCCGACCGAGATCGCCCTGGGATCGATGATGCAGTGGAGGATCGACGGCTTGCCCGAAGCCAGCGCGCGCTCGAAGGCGGGTGCGAACTCTTCGGTGCGCTCGACACGCTCGCCATGGCCGCCGAACGCCTTCGCATACATCGCAAAGTCCGGATTCCTGAGCTGGGTGCCGACGACGCGGCCGGGATAGTCGCGCTCCTGGTGCATGCGGATGGTGCCGTATTGCGAATTGTCGATGATGACGACGATCAGCGGCGCGTCATACTGCACGGCTGTCGCGAATTCCTGGCCGTTCATCAGGAAGCAGCCATCGCCGGCAAAGGCGACGACAACGCGGTCCGGATATTGCCGTTTTGCCAGCACGCCCGCCGGCACGCCGTAACCCATCGAGCCCGAGGTCGGCGCGAGCTGGGCGGCAAAGCTGTGGAAGCGGTGATGGCGATGGATCCAGCCGGCGTAGTTGCCGGCACCGTTGCAAATGATCGCGTCCTTCGGCAGGCGGTCGCGCAGCCAGGTCATCACCTCGCCGTACTGGAACCTGCCCGGCAGCTCGCGCGCCTTCTCGGTCCAGGCGAGATAATCGGCGTGCGCCTTGGCGGCTTCGCCCTTCCACGCCACCGTGCCCGAAGGCTTCAGCGTCGCGACGGCGCCAGCAAAGGCGGCCGGCGTCGCCTGGATCGCCAGCGCCGGCTGATAGACGCGGCCGAGCTCCTCGGAGCCCGGATGCACATGGATCAGCCTCTGCTTCGGATTGGGAATGTCGAGCAGCGTATAGGACGAGGACGGCATCTCGGACATGCGGCCGCCGATCAGCAGGAGGACGTCGGCATTCTCGATGCGCGCCTTGAGGCCGGGGCTCGGCCCGATGCCGAGGTCGCCGGCATAGTGCGAATGATCCGCATCGATCAGCGAGGCGCGGCGGAACGAGGTCGCGACCGGCAGGTCGAATCGCTCGGCGAAGCCCGCAATGCTCCTGGTCGCCTCGTCGGTCCAGCGCGAGCCGCCGAGGATGACGAGCGGCGCCCTGGCGCCGGCCAGCATGGCGCCGAGCTTCTCGATGTCGGCCGGCGCCGGCCAGCTCACGGCCGGCTCGATGCGCATGGCATCGGCAACCGCCGCGGTCTCGGTCAGCATGTTTTCCGGCAGCGCGATCACCACGGGACCGGGGCGGCCCTGCATGGCGACGCGGAAGGCGCGCGCCACCAGCTCCGGAATGCGGTCGGGACGATCGATCTCGACCGCCCATTTGGCCATGGAGCCGAACACCGCCTTGTAGTCGAGCTCCTGGAACGCTTCGCGCTCGCGCATGCCGGTGTCGACCTGGCCGACGAACAGAATCATCGGGGTCGAATCCTGCATCGCGATGTGGACGCCGTGGCTGGCATTGGTGGCACCCGGGCCGCGCGTGACGAAGCAGATTCCGGGCCGGCCCGTGAGCTTGCCATAAGCCTCCGCCATCATCGCCGCGCCGCCTTCGGCGCGGCAGATCACGACGTCGATCGGACTGTCATGCAGTGCATCGAGCGCCGCCAGATAGCTCTCGCCCGGCACGCAGGTGACGCGCTCGACGCCCTGGGCGACGAGCTGATCGATCAGGATCTGGCCCCCGGTGCGGGTGTTGCGAATGGTCATGTCGGCTCCCTCGAGACTTCGGCGATGCGCACGTGTTCGGGAACTGGCCTAAGACAGGCCGGGAGCGTGCGCAAGGTCGAAAGGCTTCTCGCAGCCTGCGCAGGCGTCATGCCTGTCCCTGCCGTTTGCACTACAGCCCCGTGCGGCAGCGATCCATGAACTGGACCCGCAGATGACGCTCGAGCATGCCGCCCCATCGAAGCGCGATGGTTCGGCGCTATCGGCTCGTACAACAACATCTCGCTGGGGTAGTGAGTCCTTGCTTTCGCCGGGAAGACAATAACTCCCCTCACCCGCTCCGCTTCTGTCGCGCGCTCGCCAGCAGCACCAGCATGAATGAGGCCGCCGTCATCAAGGTCGAGATCGCGGCGATGGTCGGGTCGATCTCGTCGCGCAGCGCGGTGAACATGCGCTTGGTCAGCGGCTGGTACTGGCCGCCGGAGATGAACAGCGCGACGATGGTCTCGTCCATCGCCGAGATGAAGGCAAAGATGCCCCCGGCGACCACGCTGGACTTGATCTGCGGCAGCGTCACGGCGAAGAAACTGCGCAGCCGGTTCATGCCGAGGCTGCGCGCCACCATCTCCTGCGCCGGATCGAAGCTCTGCAGGCCCGCAAGCACCGAAATCACGACATAAGGCAACCCCAGCATCACGTTGGCCAGCACAAGACCGGGCATGGTCGCGACCAGGCCGATCTTGGCATAGACGAAGAAGATACCCACCGCGGTGATGATGATCGGAACCACCAGCGGCAGCAGCAGCGCCATATGGATCAACCGCATGATCCGTAGCTTCGACTGGCTGATGGCATAGGCGGCGGCCACCCCGAACGGGGTCGCGATCACGACGGTGAGGAGGGCGACCGTCAGCGTCACCCGCGTTGCCTGCATCCAGGCGGGATTTGAGAAATATTGCTGGTACCAGCGCAGCGAAAAGGACGGCGGCGGGAACGTCAGAAAGCGCGCGCTGGAGAAAGAGATCGGCGCGATGATCAGAACGGGGAGGATCAGATAGATCAGCACCAGCGCGCTGATCACGTAGAGGGCGATCCGTGCGGGCGAGGCGCGCATCATTTCTGCCCCAACACACGATCGAGCGAAATGAAGCGGCTGACGATGAAGAAGATCACGAGCACGCCAAGAAGCAGCACCACCGCGACCGCGCTCGCCGCCCCGAATTGATTGTAGAGCTCGACATTGCGGCTCACCAGCATGGACACCATGACCGTGCGCCCGCCGCCGAGCAGCTCCGGCGTGATGTAGAAGCCGAGGCAGAGCACGAACACCATGGTGCAGCCCGCGAGCACGCCCGGCAGTGACAGCGGCAGGAACACGCGGAAGAAGGTCAGCGACGGGCTCGCACCGAGACTGGCGCCGGCCTGCATCAGGTCGTTCGGAATCTTCTGCATCGCGGCATAAAGCGGCAGCACCATGAACGGCAGCAGGATGTGCACGGTCGCAACCACCGTGCCGAACGTGTTGTGGACCAACGCGAGCGGCTCGGAGATCACATCGAGGTAGCGCAGGAACTGGTTGATCACGCCGCTGCGCTGCAGCAGCGCCAGCCAGGCATAGGCGCGCACCAGCACGCTGGTCCAGAACGGCAGCACCACCAGCGAGAGGATGAGGATGCTCCATCCCTTGGGCACCGAATTGGCGAGATAGGCCACGGGATAGCCGAGCAGCAACGCGATCACTGTGACCGCGAGGCTGATCTCGAAGGTCAGCGCAAAGCTGCGCCAGTAGACGTCCTCGGTGAAGACGCGGCGATAGTTCTCCAGCGTGAAGCCGTCATGATAGATCGACTGCCAGGCCAGCCAGCCGACCGGCAGCACGATCAGAGCCAGGATCACCAGCAGCGCCGGCGACACCAATGCCAGCATCAAGCCGTGCTCGCGGCGCTGATGCTTCTGGGAGGGATCTGGCACGGATGTCGTCAACGCTGCCTCCTCACTTCTGCATGAACGATGCCCAGCGCTTCTCGGCGGCTTCGCCTGCGGGCGAGGACCACCAGGCGTAGGACATCAGCGCCTGCTTGGCGGCGTTGGCCGGCTCGCTCGGCAATTGCGCGGCACGCTCGGGCTTGATCACGCCCGTCTCGAAGGCGTTCGGATTGCCCGGGCCATAGTCGATGTGCAGCGGCAGATTGGCCTGGTGCACGGGATCCACGGCCTCGTTGAGGAACTTCACCGCCGTGGCGAGATTCGGCGCACCCTTGAGGATGCAGAGCGAGGTGCTCTGCAGGATGCCCTGGTTGTAGGTAAAGGCGACCTTGGCGCCCTCCTTGGCGACGGCACTGACGCGGCCGTTCCAGGCCATCTCCATGTCGACCTCGCCGTCATTGAGCAGCTGCGCCGACTGCGCGCCCGAGGTCCACCACACCGTGATATGCGGCTTGATCTCCTCCAGCTTCTTGAAGGCGCGATCGACGTCGAGCGGATAGAGCTTGTCGGGCGCGACGCCGTCGGCCATCAACGCGGCTTCGAGCGTCGCGAACGGGTGGTTGCGCAGCGCGCGGCGGCCGGGGAATTTCTTCACGTCCCAAAAATCGGCCCAGCTGTTCGGCGCCTCCTTCGGGAAGGTCTTCAGGCTGTAGGACAGCACGCTGGAATAGAACTCGTAGGACACCGAATAGGGACTGCGATAGGCCTCCGGCATCGCCGCGCCGTTGGGAATCTTCGAAAAGTCGAGCTTCTCGATCAGCCCCTGCTCGCCGCCGCGCAGGCAGTTGCCGGTCGGGGTGTCGACGACATCCCAGATCGGCTTGCCGCTGCCGACCTGGGTCTTGATCGCGGGCCAGGCGTCGGGAATGGAGTCCTGGTTGATGGTGATGCCGAGCTTCTTGGCTGAGGGATCGAGGATCGCCACCGTCTGCGCCTGCTGATAGGCCCCGCCCTGCGAGACGAAGGTGATCTGTTCGGCGGCATCGGCCGCACTGGTCAGTCCGATTGCGCCCAGCAGCGCGCAGCCCATTCCAATAGTCCGCTTCATGGTCATCCTCGCCTCCTCCAAATAGATCTCACTGACCGATCGCATCGAGAAACTGGTACCAGCCCGCCACCATGCGCACGGCGGGCTCACGCAGCGGATAGAATGGGATCGCCTTCAAGCGTCGCGCATCGAGCAGGCCGACGTCGGGCGTCTCGCCGCGCACGAAGGCGGCGAGATAGCAGCCCATCAGGCTCGACATCGCAACGCCAGCGCCGTTGTAACCGACCGAGAACAGCGTGCGGTCGTCGAGCCGGCCGATATGCGGCACCGAGTCCAGCGTCATGGCGACGAGGCCCGACCATTTGTATGCGAGCGGAACATCGGCGAGATCGGGGAAGATGCCGACCATCGCCTTGCGCAAGGCGTCGAACGCGGCCTGCGAATCCTGCTTGCCGAAGGCGCCGCGGCCGCCGAAGACGACGCGGTTGTCGACCATGCGGAACCAGCGCATCATGCGCTTGGTCTCGGTGTAGGTGCGCCCCGTCGGCATCAGCCGCCCTGCGAGATTGCGCGGCAACTGCTCGGTCGCAATGATGGCGCTGCGGAAGGGGATCAGCGTGCGCTGCAGATGCGCGGTGGCGCCGGTCAAATCCGAATAGCTGTTGGTGGCGATGATCGCCTGCCTGGCGCGCACGGCGCCTTGCGGCGTCTCGGCGACGATGCCGCCGCTCTCCTTGCGTAGTCGCACCACCGGCGATTCCTGGTAGATCGGAACGCCGCGGCTCGCCACGCCGTCTGCGAGGCCGCGCAGATAGTTCAGCGGATGGATGCCGCCCGAACCAGGATTGTGCACACCGCCGACAAAGATCTCGGAGCCGGTCTCCTCACGCACGCCGTTCTTGTCGAGAATGCGAACCGCGGCCGAGCCCATCTCGCGCGTCATCCAGTTGGCCTCGTCGATCGCGGCCTTGAGTGTCGCTTCATTGTGCGCGGCCTTGACCTGGCCGGTGCGCACAAGGTTCGCGCTGGTGATGCCGAACTCGGAGACCAGCTCCTCGACCATGTCGGTCGATTCATGCGCGATCTCGTACATGCGCCGTGCCATGTCGCGGCCGTGCACGGCATCGATCTCGCGGAAGGACAGGCGGAACTTCGCCGTGATCACCCCGCCATTGCGCCCGCTCGCGCCCCAGCCGGGGCGGTTGGCCTCGAGCACGACGGGGCTGAGCCCGCTTTTGGCGATGTGGTGCGCGGCGGAGAGGCCGGTGTAGCCGGCGCCGATGATCACCACATCCGCCTGTTGCTCACCCGAGAGCACGGGAAACGCGCGCGCCGGTGCCGCCGTGGCTTCCCACAGCGAATTGACCGATGGCAGCGCGCGCCAGTCCCGTGTCATGCCACAGCTCATCCGTTATGCCGCCGGCCCGATCGCGGCGTCGGCGAGCGCCTTCAGGGTCGGATAATGAAAGTCCGGCTTGGTCAGCGTCTCCACGGCCGGCGTGCCGCCGAAGCCGTCAATGCCCTGGCGGCGTTCGATCCAGCACACCTTGTAGCCGAGCTTCCGCGCGATCCCGATGTCGTGATACTGGCTCTGCGCGACATGCAGAATGTCCGACTGCTTGTAGCCGAAGGCGGACTGGCGGCCCTTGTTGTAGGCGAAGAACTCCGGATTGGGTTTGGCGACACCGGTGTCGTCGGCGCAGACCGTGTCGTCGAAGGGATTGCCGAGCGCATGCGCGTAGCAGGACAGCGCGACGCGGTCGGCGTTGGTCATCGCGACCAGGCGGAATTTGGTGCGCAGACGCCTGAGCGCTTCGACCGAATCCGGGAACGGTCCCCAGCGCAGCACCGAGAGCTGGAACATGTCGCAGGAGGCATCGTCCGCTGGCAGGCCGAGTTCGGTGGCGAGATGGCGATAGACATGGAACATCACCTCGCTCGAGCGCTCGTAATGCTTGTCGCGGCCACGCTTGTAGGGCTCGAAGATTTGCTCGTCGCTGAGCTCGGCCGCCTTCTTGCCTCCGATCTTGCGCACGGCTTCGAGCACGCCGGTTTCGAAGTCGATCAAGGTGCCGACGACGTCGAAGGTGAGGACCTTGAAATTGCTGAACGCGGCTGGGGTCGACATTTTGGTTTCTTCTCTCGGTTGGATGAGGCTGGATTCAGTCCACCCTCTTCATTCCACCCTCGGCACGACGATGGTGTCCTCGGGGTGAAGGGTGACTGTGAGGCTGCCGCCGAGCGGCGGGATGCGGCTGTAGGCCAGGTGATGGCTCGGCTGGCGCAGGCTGAGCGCGATGCCGTCGGCGAGCGCCAGGAAGATGCGCAGGCTCTCGCCCTGGTAGACGATGTCGGTGACGGTCCCGGTCAGCCGGTTGCAGCCCGCGTCCTGCGCGCCATCGTCGATCAGAAGCTTTTCGCTGTGCACGGCGAGCATGAGCGCATCGCCCGAGGGAATCGCGCGGGCGCTACGCAGCAATGAATTGCCGAGCGCGACGCTGGAAGCATCGACGCGGCAGACCGGCAGCATCGTGGCTTCGCCGATGAAGCTGGCGACGAAGGAATCGGCGGGATGATCGTGCAGGCGCTCAGGCTTGTCGATCTGGATCAACCTGCCGTCCTTCATCACCGCGACGCGGTCGCTCATGGTCAGCGCCTCGCGCTGGTCATGGGTGACGTAGATTATGGTGGCGCCAATGCGCCGATGCAGCGCGCGCAGCTCGATCTGCATGGATTCGCGCAGCTGCTTGTCGAGCGCGGAGAGCGGCTCGTCCATCAGGATCAGGCGCGGCTCGAAGATCATGGCGCGCGCCAACGCCACACGCTGCCGCTGGCCGCCGGAGAGCTGGGCGATGCCACGCTCCTCATAGCCGGCAAGGCCGACCATGCCGAGCGCCGCGCGCACCTTGTCTGGCCAGCAGGACTTCGGCAGGCGCCGCGCGCGCAGCGGAAAGGCGACGTTCTCGCCGACGCTCATATGCGGAAACAGCGCATAGTTCTGGAACACGACGCCGATATCGCGCTTGTGCGGCGGCATATAGGTGACGTCGCGGCCGCCGAACAGAATCGTGCCTGAGGTCGGCAGGATGAAGCCGCCCAGAATGCCGAGCAGCGTGGTCTTGCCGGAGCCGGAGGGGCCGAGCAGTGAGACGAATTCGCCGGCGCCGACAGTGAGCGAAACGTCGTCGAGGGCGCGAACGGCGCCATAGGCCTTACTGGCGGACCTGATCTCGACGCTTTCCGCTCGCTTGTCCAACGATCGACCTCGCCATGTCCCTAGCTGGCGTGCCTCGCTGCGCGCCATAAGCCTGCTTTATAGACAGGGATTCCGTGCGGCCACGGCCGAACCGTGCGCTGCAGCAAATCTTCCTTCGCGCCCCTATCTTTGGGCTGTCATATCGATGACACCAGACTTGCGAAAACTCGGCAATTGCCAAATTCTCACCGCGCTCATAACATGACGTTATGCCAGAGCTGCGCCGCATGCTGCCGTCCAGTAACGCCCTGTTCGTCTTCGACGCAGCGGCGCGCAATGGCAGCTTCACGGCGGCAGCCGCCGAATTGAACGTGACGCAGCCTGCGGTGAGCCGGATGCTCGGCCAGTTCGAGGAGCATCTCGGCGTGCGGCTGTTTGACCGAAAGGCAGGCCGCGCGGTGCTCACCGAGGAAGGCGAGCTCTTGTATCGCCGCGTGCTCGAAGGCTTCCGCAGCATCGAGAGCGGGCTCGTCGAGATCGAGCGGCGCCGCAAGGGCACCGAGACGGTGACGCTGTCGGTCTCCTCCGCCTTCACCACACACTGGCTGATGCCGCGCATCGACAAGCTGCAGAAACAGTTTCCACAGGTCGATCTGCGCTTCCAGCTGATCTCCGGCGTGCTGCGCGGGCCGGTCGAGAATGTCGATCTCGGCATGCGCTTCCGCGACCGCGACGAGCCGTCATCCGGCGGCACGTTGGTGATGAAGGAAGTGATGCTGCCGATGTGCAGCCCCGGCTATCTCGGCGAGACTGATCCCGCCGAGGGCAACACCATCATCCGTCTCGCTGAGACGCCGGGCGACTGGGCCGCGGATTACGCTTCACTCCTCACCGGGCGCCGTGGCGCGGCCAAGGCGCTCAGCTTCACCGACTATGCCGTCGTGGTGCAGGCCGCGCTGCTCGGCCAAGGCATCGCGCTCGGCTGGCTGACGGTCACCTCGCACTGGCTGCTCACCGGCGCGCTGGTGCCGGCCTCCGACACGCTGACGACCACGCGCCGCATCTGCGAATTCCTGCCACCGCGCAACAGGGTCATGCGTCCCATCGCCGCCGAGATCCGCGACTGGATCATCGCGCAGATGAAAAGCGAGATCGCCGCGATCGACCGGCTCTATCCGAAGCTCGGCGCGATGAATGCGTGCTACTAAAGCCCTTCTATCTCCACGTCATTGCGAGCGCAGCGAAGCAATCCAGAGTCTTTCCGCAGAGGGATTCTGGATTGCTTCGCTACGCTCGCAATGACGGGTGGACAGGTCGTCGTCTCTACCGATGCTCGATCGCCCTGATCGCGCCCCGGAGCTCGGCGAGGCCGCGCAGGCGGCCGATCGCGGTGTAGCCGGGATTGGTGCGCTTGGTGGCGGCGAGATCATCTAACATGCGGTGGCCGTGATCGGGGCGGAACACGATTCTCTTGTCCGACGAACGCCGCGCGTTTTCCTTGAGCAGCGCCTTGAGCACCGCGATCATGTCGACGTCGCCGTCGAGATGATCGGACTCGTAGAACGACAGCCCGTCGGCCTCGCGCTTGGTCGCGCGCAGATGGGCGAAGGCAATGCGCGGGCCGAAGCGCTCCGCCATTTCAGGCAGATTGTTCTCCGCGCGCACGCCGAGCGAGCCGGTGCAGAAGCAGATGCCATTGGCCTTGGACGGCACGGCATCGAACAGCGCCTGATAATCGTCGGCGCTGGAAGCGATGCGCGGCAGGCCGAACAGCGGCCGCGGCGGGTCGTCGGGGTGCAGCGTCAAGGAGACACCGAGCTGCTCGGCCACCGGCGTCACGCGCGCGAGGAATTCCGCGAGATGCTGCCGCAGGATCTCAGGCGTGATGTCGCGATACGTCTCGAGACGATCGCGGAATTGCGGAATCGTCATCGGCTCCGTGGTCGAGCCCGGCAGCGCACTGGCGATGACCATGACGAGATAATCGACATCCGCCTGGCTCATCTGCTCGAACAGCTTTTTCGCGCGCGCCTGCGCTTCCGGCGAATATTCCTGCACGGCAGCCGGTCGTTTCAGGATATGCAGCTCGAACGCGGCAAAGCGGTCCTGGTCGAAGCGCATGGCACGGGCGCCGTTCGGCAGCTCCCATTCCAGGTCGGTGCGGCACCAGTCGACGACAGGCATGAAATTGTAGCAGATGATCTTGATGCCAGAGGCGGCCACCGCTTCCAGGCTCGCGATCCACGCCTCGATCGATTTCGTCGCCCTTCCGCCGAGCCGCTTGACGTCGTCAGGGATCGGAATCGATTCCACCACCGACCAGGTCAGCTGCGAACGGCCGGGCTGGCCGTGCTCGATGAAGTTCTTGCGCTCCTCGACCGCCTTGCGCGTCCAGGCCTCCCCGATCGGCACCTGATGCAGCGCCGAGACGATCTGGCTCGCCCCGGCCTGCCTGACATCATCGAGCGAGACCGGATCATCCGGCCCGTACCAGCGCCATCCCTCCAGCATCATACGCTGCCTCCCATCAGTTCGCGGTCAGCACGACCTTGACGCTCTGCGAGCGGTCGAGCGCCAGCCGCAGCGCATCAGGCGCGGTCGAGAGCGGCCGCTCGGCGGTGACCAGCGACAGCACGTCGACGCTGCCGTTGCCGATCAGTTCCACCGCATTCATGAACTCGAAGCCGAACCGGAACGAGCCGCGCAGGTCGATCTCCTTGGCCATCACCGCGTTCGACGGCGTCGGGATCTGGCCGCCCGGCAGATTGCCGATCTGCACCACGACACCGCCGCGCCTGACGATGCCGATCGCGCTGGCAAGGCCGGCCGCCGTGCCCGAGACCTCGAAGGCGACGTCGTAAGGACGCGCGGCAGCCTGTGCCTTCAGGCCCTCTTCACCGCCCGACACGTTCTCGACGTGGGAGGCGCCGAGCTTGGTCGCAAAGGCCAGCGGCGCCGGCGCGATGTCGGCGACGGTGATGTCAGCCATGCCGGCGCGGCGCGCCGCAAGCATGGTCAAAAGCCCGATCGGGCCGGCGCCGAAGATGATGCCGCGCTTGCCCTCGATCTTGCCGGCGCGCGCCACGGCGTGCAGGCAGACCGCGAGCGGCTCGGCGAGCGCCGCGGCCTGGTAGGAGACGTGATCGGGAATCTTCACGCACTGCGCCGGGATCGCGTCGAAATAATTGGCGAAGCCGCCCTGCATATGCGGCGTCTTCGAAGCCGAGCCCATGAAATAGATGTTCTCGCACAGGTTCGGCCGGCCCTCGCGGCAGGCGATGCAATGGCCGCACCAGCGCGAGGGGTTGACGGCGACGCGATCACCGACCTTCAGGTTCGCCGCAGCGCCGGCGATCTCGACGACCTCGCCGGAGATCTCATGGCCGAGCACCAGCGGCGACTTCACCACGAAATCGCCGGTGCGGGCATGGCGGAAATAGTGCATGTCCGAGCCGCAGATGCCGCCGGCACCGAAGCGGATGCGGACCATGCCATCCGCGAGCTTGTCGAGCGGATGCTCGATCATGCGCAGGTCTTCGGGGCCGAACAGGGTCGCGGCGAGAGCGGTCGAGGTCATTTGGAGAGTCCCATGTATTTTGGCAGCCAGAGGGTCAGGTCGGGAATGTAGGTGATCGCGATCAGCGCGAGCAGCAGCGGCACCAGCCAGGGCAGGATCGCCACCGTCGTGCGCTCGACCGAGAGTTTTGCGACGCGGGCGAGCACGAACAGCACCATGCCGAGCGGCGGATGCAACAGCCCGATCATCAGGTTCAGCGTCATGATCAGGCCGAAATGGATCGGGTCGATGCCGAGCTTGAGCACGATCGGCAGCAGGATCGGCACCAGGATGGTGATCGCCGCCGTGGTGTCGATGAAGCATCCCACGAACAGGATCAGAACATTGGCGAGCGCCAGGAACACCCATTTGTTGTGGGTGATGCTGAGCATCCAGTCCGAGAGCATCTGCGCCGCCTGCGACACCGTCAGCAGCCAGGCGAAGATCGAGGCGGCGGTGACGATGAACAGCACCGAAGCCGTGGTCTCGATGGTGTCGAAGGTCGCCTTGGCGACGGTCTGGAACGTCATGGTGCGGTAGCGGACGAGGCCGAGGAACAGCGACCAGATCACCGCGGCGACCGCAGCTTCCGTCGGCGTGAACCAGCCCAGCGTCATGCCGCCGATCAGGATCACCGGCGCCATCAGCGCCATCACCGCCGAGAAATCGAAATACCAGTCGATCAGGAGCAGCGTACCGAGGCCGATCACGACGGCCATGTTGACCGAGAGGCCGGCGAGCACCATCAGCCAGATCGCCATCGGGAATGACAGCACGATCAGGATCTCGAGGCCGGCCGAGCCGAGCTGCGGCCAGGAGAACGGCGTATCGCTTCCCCATTTGTTCTTGTGCGCGAAATAGGTGACGGTCACCATCATGAACAGCGTCAGCACGACGCCGGGAATGACGCCGCCAAGGAACAGCGCGCCGATCGAGACGTTCGCCATCATGCCGTAGATCACGAAGGGCAGCGACGGCGGGATGATCGGCCCGAGCGTTGCCGAGGCCGCGGTGACGCCGACCGAGAACTCGGTGGAGTAGCCGTGATCCTTCATCGCCTTGATCTCGATGGTGCCGAGGCCGGCTGCATCCGCGATCGCAGTGCCGGACATGCCCGAGAAGATCACCGAGCCGATGATGTTGACGTGGCCGAGGCCGCCCCGCATCCACCCCACCAGGGCGACCGCGAATTTGTAGATGCGCCCGGTCACGCCGGCGATGTTCATGAGATTGCCGGCCAGGATGAAGAACGGCACCGCGAGCAGGGGAAAGCTCTCGACACCGGCGATCATGCGCTGCGCCAGCGTGACGTCGGGCGTCACGCCGCTGACCAGGATGTAGAGCAGCGACGACACGGCCATGGCGATCGCCACGGGAACGCCGAGCAGCATCAGGACGAGAAAGCCTCCGAGCAACAGCAGCATGGTCTTATCCTTCCGATCCGTCGTAGGCACCGGGACGTTCGAGGACCGAATAGCCCTGCCGCCAGTTCTGGATTGCCACCTGCACGGCGCGTGCGAACATCAGCGCGAAGCCGAGCAGTACGGCGTAATAGACGTAGTCCTTGGGAAGATTGATCGTGGTCATCTGCTCGTCGCCGATGATCTTAATGTAGACCCAGACCAGCTTGATGGCGTAGCCGAAGAAGGCGATCCGGATCAGGTCAATCGCCGTCGACAGCACACGCCCTGCGGCATGCGGCAGGTAGCGATAGACGAGGTCGACCTGGATATGCCGCGACAGCCGTACGCACATCGACGAGCCGATGAAGACCACGCCGATCAGGCAATAGGTCGCGATCTCCTCGGTCCAGGCGTAACTGTCGTTCAGCACGTAGCGGGTGAAGAACTGCAGGAAGACGGCGAGCGCCATCACCCAGAATATCGCCAGCGCCACCCAGTCCTCGAGCGCGTAGACGCCGAGATCGACCTTCGGCGTCGCCTCCTCCTCGAAGGTGTGTGCGATCTCGTCCGCGGTGATCTGCCGGTGGATTTCGGCGGTGGACATGGGGGACTCCTCCTGACGTCATTCCGGGGCGACGCGCGAGCGTCGAACCCGGAATCTCGAGATTCCGGGTCTGGTCCTTCGGACCATCCCGGAATGACGACTCACTACTACTTGACCGCCTGGATCTTCTCCCAATCCGCCTTGCGATAGCCGAACGTCTCGAACGCGACGTTCTTCAGCACGGTGTCGCGGAACTCGTTCTTGTCGACCTCGGTCACGGTCAGGCCCTTGTCTTTGAAGAAGGCGACCAGCTTGGCCTCGTTCTGCTTGATCTCTCCCGTCGCCTTGGCAGCAGCCTCCTGCGCCACGTCGGTGAAGATCTTCTTGTCTTCATCGCTCAGCTTTTTCCAGAGCGCGCCGGCGATCACGGTGTTGAGGTGGTCGACGATGTGGCCGGTCAGCACGATGTGCTTCTGCACCTCATAGAACTTCTTGGCCTCGATCGTCGTCAGCGGATTCTCCTGCGCCTCGACGGTGCCGTTCTGGAGCGCGAGATAGACTTCGGCGAACGCGATCGGCGCGGTGTTGGCGCCGCAGGCGCGGGGCATGGCGAGATAGGCCGGCACGTCGGGCACGCGCATCTTCAGGCCCTTCATGTCGGCGCAGGTCTTGATCGGCTTGTTCGACGAGGTCTGGCGCACGCCGTAATAGGTCACCGCGACGATGTGGTGGCCGCTCTTGTCCTCATAGCCCTTGGCCAGCTCCTTGAAGATGTCGCTCTTGGTGTAGGCGAGCAGATGATCGGCGTCGCGGAACGTGTAGGGATAATAGGTCACGCCGATCGGCGCGAAGCTCTTGGCCGCGAAGCTGGAGCCGGAGATGATGATGTCGACCGAGCCGAGCGAGAGGCCCTGGTTGATATCGGCTTCCTTGCCGAGCTGGGAGGCCGGATAGACCTCGATCTGGTAGCGCCCGTTGGTACGCTTGGCGATCTCCTGCGCGGCCCAGACCGACGCCGTGTGGAACGGCTCCGAGGTCTCGTAGACATGGGCCCATTTGAGCTTGGTCTGCGCCAGGCTGGCGCTGGTCGTCGCCAATAGCGTGGCGGCAGAAATCACTGCTGCAATCGTCATCTTCTTCAACATCGACTTTTCCTCCATCGTTCAAGTCTGCTTCTTGTTCGCCCGCCCCGGCATGGATGCGAGCCGCTCAATCTCATCGCCGCCGCGAGCTGCCGGTCTTGGTCCGTTCCCTGGCCCGCTCCTTGGCGCGTTCTTTGGCCTGCTTCTTCGAAGGTCGCTTTGGTGCCGCCGGCTTCGTCGCGGATCGCGCGGTGCGGCTCCGCCCCGAGGACGCTGCTGCGGCGTTCTCGGCGCCAAAGTTCTGCGCAAAGCGCTCCTGGGATCGCGCCAGATGAACGCGCATGGCTTCGCGCGCAGCGTCGGGATCATGGGCCGCGATCGCGTCGCGCACGGCGCGATGCTCGTCGAGCGCCGTGCGCCACGTGCCGGGGCTCTCGAAATAGTGCGCAAGCTGCGCGAAATAGGGATTGAGACGTTGGTCGAACAGCTCGCCGACCACGCGCACCAGAACGGCATTGCCGAGGCTTCCGGCGATGGCGACGTGGAATGCGCGGTCGTGCACCATCGAGGCTTCGCCGGGATGCTCGACATTCTCCATCGCGACCAGGGAGGCGTCGATGCGGGCGACGTCATCGTTCGTCGCCACGCGCGCAGCCTGCTCGGCGATGGCGCTCTCCAGGAATTCGCGGGCGCGCAAGAGCTCGAACGGGCCTTCGATGACGGTAGCTTGTGTGGGCGCGGCCACGGCGGCGGGCTCGATCACATAAATACCGGATCCGACGCGGATGCGCAGCCGCCCCTCGACCTCAAGCGCAATCAGGGCTTCGCGCACCGTGGGCCTCGACACCTTGAGCTGTTCGGCGAGCTCGCGTTCGGTCGGCAAGCGGCTGCCGACCGCGTACTCGCCGCTGTCGATCAGGCTTCGCAATTGATCGGCGACCTGGCGATAGAGCCGTCTCGCCTCCACAGCTTCCAGCGGCACGCTGGTCCTCCCTGAAGGGTCGCGCGGGGCTGTCCAGACCCGCGGCCCGCCAATTTTGGAAAATTGGTCTTACCAATTGACCAGAGCATTGACCTGATACTGACGCCATGTCAAGCAGCGGGCAAAGCAAAGGGGAGACGTCCATGCGCCAGAGTTCGCTGCGCCTTGATTCCAGTTGCCTTGGCCGCGCCAATCTCGACCGGCTGGTGCCAAGCATCCGCCGTCCGGCCTATGACCGATCGCGCGTCACGCCCGGCATCGTACATTTGGGCCTGGGGGCTTTTCATCGTGCCCATCAGGCCGTCGTCATCGACGATTGCCTTGCGAGCGGCAGCATGTCCTGGGGCATCGTCGGCGCGAGCCTGCGCAGCCCGGATACGCGCGACGCCCTCGCCCCGCAGGACCATCTCTACACAGTGGCTGTGCGAGCCGCCGAGGGTACCGAGCACCGGGTGATCGGCGCCCTGCTCGACAGTGTCGTCGCACGCGAGAAGCCGGCAGCCCTGGTCGAGCGAATGGCCGATCCTACCACCCGCATCGTTTCGCTGACCGTCACCGAGAAGGGCTATTGCCACACGCCGCAGACCGGCGACCTCGATGAGCGGCATCCCGACATCGTGCACGACCTGAACAATGTCGATGCCCCGCGCTCGGCGCCGGGCTTCATCGTCGCCGCGCTGGCGCGCCGGCGGGCCCAGGGTCTTTCGCCCTTCACCGTGCTGTGCTGTGACAACCTCGCCGCCAACGGCCACACCGTACAGCGGATCGTGACGCAGTTCGCCGCGCTGCGCTCGAAAGACCTCGGCAAGTGGATCGCCGAGACGGTCGCCTTCCCCTCGACCATGGTCGACCGCATCGTGCCGGAGACGACGGATGCCGACCGCGATGCGGTCGCATCGGCGCTGGGCATGCGCGACGCCTGGCCTGTGATGACCGAGCCGTTCACGCAATGGGTGGTCGAGGACCGCTTCACCGCGGGCCGGCCGGATCTTGCCGCAGCGGGTGTCGAGCTCGTCACTGACGTCAAGCCGTTCGAGCTGATGAAGCTGCGGCTCCTCAACGCCAGCCATTCCGCGCTGGCCTATCTCGGCTATCTCTCCGGCTACGAGACCATCGCCGACACCATGCAGGATCCGCATTTTGCACGCCTCGCCGCACAGGTGATGGAAGAGGCCGCGGTGACGCTGATGATGCCGTCAGGCACGGATCTCGCCGCCTATCGCGCCTCCCTGCTCAAGCGCTTTTCCAATCCGGCGCTGCATCACCGCACCTGGCAGATCGCCATGGACGGCTCGCAAAAGCTGCCGCAGCGACTGCTTGGGGCGATGCAGGATCGCCTTGCGAAGGGCTTGCCGATCGCAACGCATGCGCTCGCGGTGGCCGGCTGGATGCGCTACGTCAGCGGCGTCGACGAGCAGGGACGGCCAATCGACGTGCGCGATCCACTCGCCGGCGAATTCGCCGCGCTGGCGCGCGAGGCGGGTCCCGTTGCCGAGCGCCTCGCGCCGGCACTGCTCGGGGTGGCGAAGGTGTTCGGCCCGATCGGCGCCGAGCCGCGCCTGCGCGAGGCCGTCACCGCGGCGCTCGGCCGCCTCTATGCTGACGGCGCGCGGCGGGCCGTGGCAAGGCACGTTTCGGCGTGACCACGACGCGGCAGCGTCATGAATGCTGCACTGCAGCCGAAATCGACAGAAGTTGCGCTTGATTTTTGCCTGTCCTTGCCCCACCCGAGAGTGATGGGAAACGACAACAAGGTCATCGCCGCCAACGCCGCCTTTTACGCCGCGTTTTCAACCGGCGACTTCGCCGGCATGGAACGGATGTGGGCGGACGACGACGGCATCTCCTGCATCCATCCCGGCTGGCCGGCCATCATCGGGCGCGCCACCGTGATCGGAAGCTGGCGCGACATCCTGCAAAACCCGCAGCGGCCGCAGATCGTCTGCGCCGAGCCGCAGGCCATCGTCGACGGCGACAGCGCCCGCGTGCTCTGCATCGAGATCGTCGACGGCACCGCGCTGGCTGCGGCCAACCATTTTCGCCGCGTCGGCGACGACTGGCGCCTGGTGCACCATCAGTCCAGCCCGATCGCACAGATTGTCGAGCAGGCTGAGGACGATAGAGCCAGTCACCGCGTCCACTGAGCACGGCGATCACGGGAGCGTGATCTACTGTGCATGGGGTTGTTTTTCAGCTTTTTTGTTTGGCGGGTCCGAAAGTTCCGACAGATCGTCGAGCACGATATGCGCGCCGGTGAAGTCGTCGTCCCCGAAGAACATGCTGCGGGTGATCAGAACCGGGATGCCGGCACGCGAGGCCGCAATCAGGCCGTTGGCGGAATCCTCGATCGCAACGCAGTCGGACGCCCCGAGCTTCAGCCGCGCCAGGATCTCGAGATAGACGTCCGGCGCCGGCTTCTTGTGCCTGACGTCATCGCCGGCGACGATCGCATCGAAATCCGCGGCCCAACGTTTGCCCAGCGCCTGCGACAGCAGCGCATCGATATTGCCGTGCGAGGTGGTGGTTGCAATCGCAAGCCGCTGGCCCCTCGCCCTCGCCGCAGCGAGCAAATCCGTCACGCCCCGCCGTAAGGGGCAGCGGCCGGCCTCGACCAATTCGGCATAATGCGCGGTCTTGATCCGGTGAAGCTCTGCGATGTCCGTGTCCGACAAGGGCGGAGCAGTCACGAGCCTCTTGTGGTAGGCGCGGATGCGTTCCTTGCCGCCCGTCACCCGCAGCAGGTCCTTGTAGACGGCGCGGTCCCACTGCCAGTCGAGACCGTGGCGGGCGAAGGCAAGATTGAAGGCCTGCCGATGCAGCTCCTCGGTTTCGGCCAGGGTGCCGTCGACGTCGAAGATCAGCGCGGCGGCGCGCCGGATCAGTTCGGGGGCGTCCGCTGGCGACTGAACCAACGCTTCGGCCTGCATGATGGATGCTTCCCTTCCGTTGCTGCGTGAAGCGAGCATCGACCGAGCCGGAGGGCGAGACAAATCGCAATATCTTTTGCCGGACCCAAAAATCTCTTATGAGCGAACGGCGCGCGACGGCGCGAACGGGAACTTTCGTCTGCACGGGAGACGCATGCGGCTTTTCATCCTCGGCCTCGGCTACAGCGCCCGGCACTTCGTCCGCAAGCACGGCGGCAGCTTCTCGCATGTCGCCGGCACCGTGCGCGATCCCGCGCAGCGCAACGATCTCGCCGGCCTCGAGGTGCATCCGTTTTCCGGCAGCGATCCGTCGCGCGAGACGGTTGAACGGGTTCGCGACGCCGATGTCCTCCTGGTGTCGATCCCGCCCAGCAGCATCGGCGATCCAGCCATCGTGACGTTCGAGGGCGTGCTCAAGGGAAGGAGCCGCAAGGTCGTCTATCTCTCCACCATCGGGGTGTACGGTGATCACGGCGGAGCGTGGGTCGACGAGAGCACGCCGCCGCAGGCCATGCTCGACCGCACGCGCATGCGGATCGCGGCGGAGCAGGCCTGGACGGATGCAACAGGCGGCGATGCGGCGATCCTCAGGCTTGCCGGCATCTACGGCCCCGGCCGCAACGCGCTGGCGACGCTGCGCGCGGGAACGGCGAGGCGCATCATCAAGCCGGGACAGGTCTTCAACCGCATCCACGTCGACGATATCGCAAGCGCGATCATGGCCGCTGTTCATCACCAGGGCGGCGGCGTTTGGAACGTCTGCGACGACGAGCCGGCGCCGCCGCAGGACGTGATCGCCTATGCCGCGCAGCTGATGGGCGTGGCGCCGCCGCCCGAAGAAGCGTTCGCCACCGCCGAGATGTCGGCGATGGCCCGCAGCTTCTATGCCAGCAGCGCCCGTGTCGCCAATGCGAAACTGAAACGCGAGCTCGGCGTCACGCTGGCCTGCCCCACCTATCGGCATGGCCTCGACGCTCTCTGGCGCGCAGGCGAAGGACGTTAGGGTTCCTGCACTCCGATGCCTCCCAGACATGGCTCGCCCGCGCTTGACTTCCTGCCGGCGCGGTCGTGATCTAGCCTTCGAGCGAGTCACCACACAGCGAGCTCGCCCCTTGGGAGGATGGAAATGAACAAGACGATCGCCATGATCGCGGCGACTATTGCTGTCGTCACGCTCGGCGCCGCGCGCGCCGCGCCGTTGCCCGAAGCCAATCCTGACGATGTCGGATTTTCGAAGCAAAGCCTTGCACGCCTCGATGATTTCTTCGGGCGCGAGATCGCGGCCAAGCGCGTGCCCGGCGCAGTGGTCGCCATCGCCCGTGACGGCAAGCTCGTCCATTACAAGGCCTATGGCCTGCTCGATCCGGCAAAGAGCACGCCGATGCCGCTCGATGCGATCTTCGCGCTGGCCTCGATGACCAAGCCGATGGCAGCGGTCGCCGGCCTGACGCTGATGGAGCAGGGACGGCTGCCACTCCAGGCCAAACTGTCCGATTACTACCCGGGCTTTGCCGATATGAAGGTCGCAGTTGCCCAGGCCGACGGCTCGCTCAAGCTCGAGCCGCAGGCCTCGCCGATCTTCATCCACGATCTCTATCGGCATACGTCGGGGTTGATGTATGGCGGCCGCCCGGACTCATCGAGCCCGGTGGCGCGGCAATATCCCGATGGCACTGCGCCGGCGATCGAAGGCGACACCCAGGCCTTTATCGATCGCATCACCAAGCTGCCGCTCGCGCACCAGCCGTCGACCGCGTTCGAATACGGCTTTTCGATCGACGTGCTCGGTGCAGTCATCGAGAAGGTGAGCGAGCAGAAGCTCGGCGACTATCTCGCGGCCAATGTCTGGCAGCCGCTCGGCATGAAGGATGCGACCTTCCATCCGACCGACGCGCAGCGCCCCCGCCTTGCCCGCCCCTTCGCGAACGATCCGCTCACGGGCAAGCCGCAGGCCATCAAGCTCCTGGACACCCCAACCAAGTTCGACTGCGGCGGCGCCTGCTCGTTCGCGACGGTCGGCGACTACATCCGCTTCGGACAGATGCTGCTCAACGGCGGCGAGCTCGACGGGCAGCGCATCCTCGGTCCGAAGACCGTCCATCACATGACGGCGAACCATCTCGGCCCAGAGATCAAGAATAACGTCGCCAATGTCGAGCCGCATCGCGGCGGCTTCGGCTTCGGCCTTTCGGTGGCGGTCCGGACGGCCGAAGGATTGTCGTCGGTCCCGGGCAATCCCGGCGAGTTCACCTGGAACGGCGCCTACGGGACGCAGTTCTTCTGCGATCCCAAGGAGCGTCTCGTCGTGGTGGTGGGGACGGCGGCACCGGGTGAGCTCAGGAAGTATTACCGCGAGCAGGTCCAGGACATCGTCTACGGCGCTATGACGAAGTGAGACGGCCACGCTCCTGAAAGAGAAAGGGCGGCCGCTTGGGCCGCCCGCTTGATTGAGCGTCAGCTCAACACGCCGTATTTCTTGAACCAGGCCTCCATAGTGGCCGAGCACCGGCGCCTTCATCTCGGGCGCGAGCTGCAGCGGGCTCTTCGGCCCAACGGGTTGGCAGCAACATCCATTAACCGAAAGAAGCGGTTCCTTTCCCCGCCGGCCGGCCTCCTGGGCGCTGCAAGGGATGCACCTGTGCGCACGCCCGACAGGCTCTGCCGCAACAAATAGCAATCGCAGTCACGACGGTGACGCATCATGTTGCTCGCGCATCGCTTGTCATCGCCAATTCACGTGCGAACCGCCGTCATTTGATTGAAATTTTCCGAATATCTGGGCCGCGCGATTTACCCGGTCTTTCTTTGTGACACCCTAGTTCCAAGGCCGGAAGTTCCATCTTCGGAAACGCAGAGGCTTCTTCCCGCGACGCGCCGATACTCGCCCGCAACGGACGACCGAGCGCAAGCGGGCTTCGTTCTCGTCCGCCCCGATTGCGCTACCCAAGGCCCAATTGAATAAAGTTTATCCGACCTGGAACTGAAATGAATTTGGCTCGTGAATCGATTGAACTGCTGGAGCAGGCCGCACGCATCCTGTGGTTCGAAGGCACCAAGCACGGTTTGCGCGACCGCGAGTGGATGGCGCTGCGCTTCCTCTCCCGCGCCAACCGGTTTTCCCGAACCCCCTCGGCGCTGGCGAGCTACGTCGGCACCACGCGCGGCACCGCCTCTTTCATCATCGGCGAGCTCGAGCGGCTCGGTTATCTCGAGCGGAAGCGCTCGGCCACCGACAAGCGGTCGGTGACGTTGAGCGTGACCCAGCAGGGCAAGAAGTTCCTGGTGCGCGATCCCGTCAACGTCCTCGTCGAGGCGATTGCCGTTCTCGACGACGAGGTCAAGATCCGCTTCCGCGACACGTTCCGGCACGTTCTGGACCACTCGGATGCCGCCGAGCAGCGGCACCACACCGACGTCTGCAAGCGTTGCATCTTCCTGCGGGAGGATCGCGCCAGTGCCGACAGCAAGACGACGGTCGAGTTCAGCTGCCGCTTATTTCGTGCGCCGATCGCGGAGGCGGAGGTCGATCTGCTATGCACCAGCTTCGAGCATCACCGCCAATAGAAGGCGGTTCGATCAGGGCGTCGCCTTGCGCGACGAATAGATGACGCCGCCGCTGGATTCTACCACCAGGCGCCCGTTTTCGTTCCTGATCTCTTCGATGCGGCCAAGACCGGGCACCTGTTGCCCCAGCACGGCTTCGACGACGCCGTTCGGCCCTTGCAGGATCACGATTCCCTCATAGGCTTGGCGGACAGCCCAGCCCTTGATCGTCTTGCGCGGCGCCGACGCACGCTCGGCGGCAGGCACCGATCCCGTGAATTCGGGCGCGGCGACCGCGGCCATCATCGGTCCTTGCGGTGACACCGGCTGCGTCTGCACCGTCGCCGGCGCGGGAGCTTGGACCTGGACTTGGGCCTGCGCCTGAGCGAGCTTGTCGAGCTTCACCGTGGAGGACGAGCTCACCCGCTCGATCCGGTCCAGGTTCTCCGCAAACCTGCCGAAGCGATCGTTCGTGACCTTGCTGGATTGATCGACCGCGGTGCGCAAGCCGTCGAGATTTTCGGACACGCCCGACACCTGCTTGCGCAGTTGCGCGACGGTCTCGCGCAGATTCCTGATCTCCGCATTGGCCGCAGCGTTGTTCGGCGCGGGCTGCGTGGTGAGATAGGCGATCACGCCGGTGCAGGCGCAGACCACCAGCATGGCAGCGACCGCCAGAGTTGCGAGCGGCACGACCCATGTCGGACGAGGCGGTGGCGGCTTCGCCACGATCACGGCCGGCTTGATCACAGCCGGCGTGGGTTTCGGGATTGCCATCTTGTCGAGGCGCGCCTTGGCGCGGATGCGCTTCAAGCCCTCGAGTGCCTCCTTTGCGAGAGCCTCGTCGCTGGCCGCGGCCGATACGCGCTTTGCGCTCGCGGCAGGCTTGGTCGTCCGCGCCGCGTTGTCCATTGTATCGCTTGGCGCCGGCTTCGCCGCCGCGGAAGCATCCGTGGTCGCGTTGGGACGAGCTTGTCCATCGGACGACATATGAAAATGCTCCGTTCGGTTCGGTCTGTCGAACGACGACGTTATTTGCCGAAGCTTGCCTGAAACGTGCGCGTCGTAAGCCCTTCATCGCGTGTAATGCGACGTCGGATGAGTCGATCACGTCATACACGTGGCGATAGTGCGACTCGAAAGACACACACTCGCCGGATTTCATCAAGCTGGAGTCGCGGCGCAGACGTGAGTCGAACTGCCGCATGTGAAAAAACGGGTTCCAGGGTCAATCCCGGGTTGAAAACCCATCAATGTGCGTGCGCCGGAACACCACCCGAAATGGCTGTAATTGTACGGGGATGCGGAACTATACGACCAGCACGGTGCAAAATTAGTTCGGCATCAAAATCAACTGATGCGATTGAATACATCAAGAAACAACCCGCAACGAATCAACAGCATCAAGCGCGTGTAGCAATCGCTTTGTTCCGCACGCTTGATCGGAAATCGGCAATCGTTACGGTTCTACTCAAGTGATTCTCGCCAGTTGGCGAGGAGATCGACACGGTTCAGCAGTGTTCGGACGCGATGAGCAACTTGGCGCAACTGTTCTAGGTCGTTTCTCAATCTGCTCCGCGAGGTGATCAGTTAGACACCCGCCGAGCCTCACGCAGTAAGCGTTTCAGTATCGAGTTGAAGTAACAGGCCTGCGAAACGCAGGCACTGAACGCGTAGGGCTGCCCGCGAATATCGAAACCACAACAACGGTTCGCGGGATGGAATGTCGTCAAACAGCATCGTTGCCGAGCCGGGGCATCACAACAACCAACCGGCCGCAACGAGTGCGAAACAGGGGCGAAAGACTGATGTATATTATCGTTGATGATCGTGAGAGCGTCGCGAACAGCTATGTCGGAGGGCTCGTTCGCGAAGGCGTATCGTCGATCGGCTTCTCCTCCGGAGAATTCTGGGACTGGCTGCAATCTGCGAGCGAATCCGATCTGGCGGCGGTGGACGCTTTTCTCCTCGGGGATTGCGATGCCCGCGGAAGCCTGCCGCGGGCGATGCGCAAGCGCTCCTCGGCTCCCATCATCGCCATGAGCGGCCAGAAGATGCTCAAGAACACGCTGGAGCTGTTCGAATCGGGCGTGGACGACGTCGTGCACGTGCCGATCCACCTGCGCGAGATCCTCGCCCGAACGGCCGCGATCGCGCGCCGCCGCGTGGGCGAGCTGCCGAGGCCCTGCGAGAGCAGGATCCAAGTCTTCTTCAACGGCCGTGATCCCGAAATCGCGGGCCACGCCCTCACCCTACCCCGCCGCGAACTGCGCATTCTCGAATATATGGTGGCCAACCACGGCAAGTGGATCACCAAGACGCAGATCTTCAACGCGGTCTACGGCATCTTCGAGTCCTCCTTCGACGAAAGCGTGATCGAGAGCCACGTCAGCAAGCTGCGCAAGAAGCTCCGCGACCGCCTCGGCTTCGACGCGATCGTGGCAAGGCGTTACGTCGGATACCGCCTCAACATCCCGGCGGGCGAAAGCCTCGACGAGCCGGTGCAGGAGCTCGAAGACATCGGCATCCTCCTGAACAGGGCGCAGGCCGCCCCGGCGGCATACCCGGCCGGCAACTGACACGGCAGGACATCGCCACGAAACCGGGAACGGCCTCTGCGAACATCTTTGCAGAGGCCGTTGCACTTAAGGTGGCGAGCTGAACGCACGCCTCGCCCTTCGAGACGGCGCTGACGCGCCTCCTCAGATCCTATGGGGCGGCGGGTGGTCAAGAGAGGTTAGGATTGGATTGCAAACCACCCAGCCTCGGAGGACCAAGATGATCAAGCTCGATCGCATTGACGCACCCGCCACGGCGGAGCATGCCACGGTTTACCTGGCTTTTGAACTGAGCAAAGCGAAATGGAAGCTCGGCGTGTTGCTGCCGGGCTCACAGAAGCTGAGCCGGTACACGATTGGTGGCGGTGATCTGGTGGCCTTGGCAGCGCGGCTTGCAGACGTGCGCAAGAAGGCTGCCGCGGATGGACGGCCGATACG
>NZ_JACCHP010000023.1 GCF_016031625.1 Bradyrhizobium agreste
CAAATATCCCACCCGCCCCCGCCGATGCCGCCGCGCGCCGCGCTGCCAAGCCGGCCATCGTCTACCCGGCCGGGACGATGCCCGGGCCGGATATGGCCACGCTCGAAGCAGCCCGCCGTGCGGCGGTCAAGACGCACGAGCTCATCGTGCCGCCACGCGATGCCCGCGCCTTTCGCGTGGCGCGCGGCCAGTTCTTCCGCATCGTCAGCATCGAAGGCCCTCAGGTCGGCGACCTCAATCTCTGGAACGCGGACGATCTCTCCGAGCGCTTCTTCAGCGGCAAGACGCGGGCGCTCCATGGCACGCATGTCGGCATCGGTGACCGGCTCTGGAGCAATATGCCCTATCTTCGGCCGATGGCGACCATCAGTCACGATACGCTTGGCTGGTACGGCTTCGACGCGGATGGCGCCGGCATTCACGACGTGATCGGCACGCGCTGCGACCCTTATACAAATCTCCTGTTGAACGGCACGGTTTACGATTTTTGCTGTCACTCCAACCTGTCGCGTGCGCTGGCGACGGAACTGAAGATGGAGCCGCATGCAGTGGAGCATCATGTTCACGACGTGCTCAACGTCTTCATGTGCACCGGCTTCACCAAGGACACGCACCAGTATTTCATGAAGGCAAGTCCGGTCCGGCCCGGCGACTTCATCGAGCTCTTCGCGGAGATCGACCTGCTCGGCGCGTTGTCGGCCTGTCCCGGTGGGGACTGCAGCGCAACCCATTCCAGCGATGCCGCGGCATGCCATCCGCTCAAGATCGAAATCTTCGAGCCGGATCGAACGACCCTGAAGGGCTGGACCTGGCCCACGCCGAGCGCTTATCACCGTCGCCACGGTGCGCATGCGGGAAGCTGAATCTCAGTCCTCGACCGGCAATCCATCGCCGTGCGCATACCAGTCCGCACGTGATGCCCACTGCAGGTGCCGGTCGCGTGCCGGCAATTCTCAAGAGGGCGCGGCCGATTCCGAGCCCGACCGCCTCACGCGAACTGCGCGATGCCGTGACCGACGGACCAGTTCTCCTTGGGGGCATCGAGCACGTTCACGAACACGTCCTCGGGGCGGATGCCGGGGCTTTCGCCGAGCAGATCGGCGATCCGCCGATAGAGTGCCTTCTTCTGCTCGGCCGTGCGCGAGGCGAACACGGTGATCTGGATCAGCACGGCGTCTTCGCTGCGCGCGACGCCGTAGGCATTGCCGCAGCGGAAGTTGGCCGGCTCATGCTCGGTGATGGCCATGAACGCGTCGCCTTCGGGCACGTTCAGGGCCTCGCGCATGGCGCGGTAAAGTCCGTCGAGTATCGCCTGCCGGTAGCCTTGCGACTTGCCGGCGCGCATCGAAATGTGGAGGAGAGGCATCGCGCGGCCTTTGCATGCGGCCCGACCGGCACGGTGATTTGAACGCCGCCGGTCCCGGCCAATTGAGGAAAACGGACTATCAATCTCAATCAATTTTTGACACGATGTCTAGAAAGCGCATTTTTGACGGCGTGTCAAATATTTTCCGGAGCCAAGCTTGAGACCGCGCGAGTTCGATCATGACGAGGTCCTGCGCGTCGCGTTCGACCAGTTCTGGCGCAAGGGCGTGCGCGGCACCTCGCTGTCCGACATCGCGCGCGATGCGGCGGTCCAGCGCGGGAGTCTCTACAACGCCTTCGGCAGCAAGGAGGCACTATTCCTGGAGGCCTATGAACGCTACGCGGGCGATTATCTCGCAGCACTGCATAAGGCGCTCGCAGTGGGATCCTTGCGCAAGCGCCTCACCTCGTTCTTCGATTTGACCATCACCAATTTTCGCTCGGGCACGCCGCCGCGCGGCTGTCCGACGACGCGCGGGCTGATGGAGCTCGGCGCCGCCGAAGGCGAGGGGCTCGACGACAACGCGCGCCAGGCTTTTGCGCGCCTGATTTCACGCATCACCGCAATGCTTCAGGACACGTTGGTGGCCGCCGCGGCGCGGGGC
Source organism: Bradyrhizobium agreste (assembly GCF_016031625.1). Taxonomy (GTDB): domain Bacteria; phylum Pseudomonadota; class Alphaproteobacteria; order Rhizobiales; family Xanthobacteraceae; genus Bradyrhizobium; species Bradyrhizobium agreste. Next base: position 1,971 of record NZ_JACCHP010000023.1, read on the forward strand.
GAGTTCGACGGCAATCCTGCGGCTGCGGCGCTGCACATCGTTACCGTGACGCGCGGTCTCGCCGTGCTCGAGCGTGCCTTTGGCGACGAGCCCCAATTGCGCAAGATCGCCGGGCACACGATCGATCTCGTGCTCGGCAGGACGGGCGGATAGGTGTCAGCACAGCGCGAGCGCGTTGACCGCGATCGTGAACGATCTCGTCAATGCAGTGTCGCGCTGCCCACAAACCAGCTCTTCATCGCCCTCATCCGGTCATGCTGGAAAGACTGCGCGTGCCGGTCGGGCAGGATGAGGCCGGCCATGCGGAAGATCGTTGCGAGCCCCTGGACCGGCGCGAGCGCCCAATCGGCGCCGACCGCCGGCAGCCAGCGCTCGAATTGCTCGCGCGCGACATCGACGCGATCCTGCTGGGCCGCGGCAATCGCGCGCAAGATTCCGTGCTCGCTGTCGGACATGCGCGGACAGGTGGGGCAGTGCACCTCGATCGCGGTATGTGCGGTGCAGGCAAAGATCTCGATGATGGCTTCCAGCGACAGCACGGCATCGCCGACGCGGAAATGGTCGTACACCTGCTGGATATCGGCCGCCGTCGGAACGGCGCTTCCGCTGCGTGCCTTCGCCCGAAATCCCCAGACGAAGAGCCGCTCCGCCGCGCTCAGCGCAGGAAGGTCGAGGGGCCTGGTGTCAGTCGGTCGATGCATCGTGCCTCTGGCCTCCGGCTGCGCTCGCGCCAGCGCTGGCGCGGTTGATCTGTGCCGATCGTTCAGCCAGAGGGCTCTCCAAGTCAACGCGCGCAGAGCCGATGTCGAGGTGTTCTAGATTGGAAGAATTCGTATCTCGGAAGCAGCCGGTCGCTCGCCCTCGCAGCCATGGAGCAGCAGGGCTGCGCCCGCTCCCGCACAATTGCGGGGATGCCGGAACCCGAATGCTTAAAGATTTGCTAAGGGACTCGGGATAAACTGGCATATCAGCCATCCAATTCTTGTGAGCACCGATGATTTTCTCGCGCATCAGTTTCAAGCTGGTCCTGATTGTCGGCATCAGCCTCCTCGGTATGATCGCGCTGGTGCCGATCGCGCTCTCGACCCTGCGCGCGCAGATGGTCGCCGACCGTCAGGCCAAGACGCAGCAGATGGTCGATGTCGGCTACGGCATCCTGGCGCATTACCAGAAGCTCGAGAGCGAAGGAAAACTCTCGCGCGAGCAGGCGCAGGCCGCCGCGATGGCCGAGATCAAGATCCTGCGCTACGACAAGGTCGAGTATTTCTGGATCAACGACATGACCCCCAAGATGGTCATGCATCCGATCAAGCCCGAGCTTGACGGCAAGGATCTCTCCGGGATGAATGATCCCGCCGGCAATGCACTGTTCATGGGCTTCGTTGACGTCGTCAACAAGCACGGTGCGGGCTTCTACGGCTATCTCTGGCCGAAGCCCGGCTTCGACCAGCCGGTCGGGAAAATCTCCTATGTGAAGGGCTTTGCGCCCTGGGGCTGGATCATCGGCACCGGCATCTATCTCGACGACGTCGACGCCGCCTTCCGCCAGAACGCGACGACATTCGCCTATATTTGTCTCGCTGTGCTGGTCGTGGTGCTCGGCGCTTCGTTCCTGATCGGCCGCAGCGTCACCCGGCCGCTGGCCCGGATCACCGCGCTGACCGAGCGCCTTGCCGCCGGCGACAGCGCCTTCGACGTGCCCTACACCGACCGCCGCGACGAGGTCGGCGGTCTCGCCAAGGCGCTCGCCGTGTTCAAGGACAATGCAGCGGCGGTGAGCCGGATGCATGCCGAGCAGCAGGAGCTGAAGCAGAAGGCCGACGACGAGAAGCGCAAGACCATGGCCGATCTCGCCGGCAAGTTCGAGGCGAGCGTCCAGGCCGTCGTCCGCGACGTCTTCGACGAGGCCCGCGCGATGCAGCAGGCCGCGCAGGGCATGTCGGAAACCGCGAACAAGGCGAGCGACCGTGCGAGCTTCGTCGCCACCGCCTGCCAGCAGGCCTCGGGCAACGTGCAGACGGTGGCCTCCGCCGCCGGCCAGTTGTCCGCCTCGATCGCCGAGATCAGCCAGCGCGTGGCGCAGGCCGCGACAGTGGCCGACAAGGCCGCCGCCGACGGCCAGCGCACCAACGACACCGTACAGGGCCTTGCCGCCGCCGCGCACAAGATCGGCGAGGTCATCGACCTCATCAACCAGATCGCCTCGCAGACCAATCTGCTCGCGCTCAACGCCACCATCGAGGCGGCGCGCGCGGGCGAAGCCGGCAAGGGTTTTGCGGTGGTCGCGAGCGAAGTGAAGTCGCTGGCGAGCCAGACCGCGAAGGCGACCGACGAGATCGGCGCGCAGATCACCGCGATCCAGGCCGAGACCAATCAGGTCGTCGGCAACATCGAGAGCATCCGCGCCACCATCATGGAAGTCAACGAGATCTCCTCGTCGATCGCCGCCGCGGTCGAGGAGCAGGGCGCCGCGACGAAGGCGATCGCGCACAGCGTGCAGGAGGCGGCCTCCGGCACCGACCAGGTCTCGCACAACATCTCCGGCGTCACCGATGCGACCGCCGAGACCGGACAGGCCGCTGGCCTCGTGCTGCAATCGAGCGGTCGGCTGACCCAGAAGCTGCAATCGCTGCAGGACGAGGTCAGCGCCTTCGTTGCGGGTGTGCGGGCGGCGTAGCGGCGCGGATGCGGTCTGCCGCGGCGCGGACAATTCGCCGCGTCACCCTCGCGTGCGGCCCGCTCGAAATTCCGGCTTGCGGGAGCGCTCTTCGCGAGCGGTGTTCTCGCTCTTGACGATCGCGGTTAAAGTGCCGAAGCAGGTTCATCGAACCTGCCGACCCGCGCCTCGCTGCGTGGGCATGGAGACTGCCGCATGCCGTTCAAGAAGCTCCTGATCGCCAATCGCGGCGAGATCGCGATCCGCATCGCCCGCGCGGCGGCCGATGCCGGCATCGCGACGGTCGCGATCCATCCTGCGGACGATGCGCTGTCGCTGCATGTGCGTGTTGCGGACGAAGCGATCGAGATCCCCGGCCGCGGCGCGCGGGCCTATCTCGACGTCGAGGCCGTGGTGAAGGCGGCCAAGAGCGCCGCGTGCGATGCCGTGCATCCCGGCTATGGCTTTCTCAGCGAGAACGCGACCTTCGCGAAGGCCTGCGCCGCCGCTGGAATGACCTTCGTCGGGCCGCAACCGGCCGCGCTCGAACTGTTCGGCGACAAGGTTGCCGCACGTCAGCTAGCGAAGCGCTGCGGCGTGCCGATCATTGCCGGCACCAGCGGGCCGTCCTCGCTGGAGGAGATCACCGCATTCTTTGCCTCGCTCGGCAGCAATGCTGCGATCGTGATCAAGGCGATGGCTGGCGGCGGCGGCCGCGGCATGCGCGTGGTGGAGAACGCGTCCGATCTTTCGGAAGCCTATGCGCGCTGCCAGTCCGAGGCCAAGGCGGCGTTTGGCTTCGACGGCGTTTATGCCGAGCGGCTGATTCGGCAGGCACGCCACATCGAGGTCCAGATCATCGGCGACCGCCATGGCGCGATCTCCCATCTTTGGGAACGCGAATGCACCATCCAGCGCCGGCACCAGAAGCTGATCGAGGTGGCGCCGAGCCCGTCCTTGAGCGATGCCCTGCGCGGCCGCATCATCGAGGCGGCAAGGCAGCTGGCGGGTGCAGCGTCTTACGACAATCTCGGCACGTTCGAGTTTCTGGTCGACGGCACTGCCGAGGACAGCTTCGCTTTCATCGAGGCCAACCCGCGGCTCCAGGTCGAGCACACCGTGACCGAAGAGGTGCTCGGCGTCGACCTCGTCCGCGCCCAGCTCGCAGTCGCGGCCGGCAGCACGCTGGCCTCGCTGGGTTTTGCGCAAGCGTCGATCCCGAAGCCGCGCGGCTATGCCATGCAGCTTCGCGTCAACATGGAGACGCTGGATGAGACCGGCGCGACGCATCCGACTGGCGGCGTGCTCGCGGTGTTCGAGCCGCCGTCGGGCCCCGGCGTTCGCGTCGATAGCTTTGGCTATGCCGGCTACAAGACCAGCGCCGCTTTCGATTCGCTGCTGGCCAAGGTGATCGTGCACTCGCCGAGCGAGGCCTGGCACGACGTGGTCGCGAAAGCCTCGCGCAGCTTGCGCGAGTTCCGGATCGACGGCGTGGTCACCAACATCGCGTTTCTTCAGGCGGTGCTCGCGCATCCCGATTTCAGGACCAACCGCATCGCGACCGATTTCATCGACCGCAACATTGCCAAGCTCGTGGAAGCATCGGATGGCGCGGCCAGGCCGCTTTATTTCGCGGCAGCCGAGCGCAGCGGTGGCCACAGCGCGGAGGCGCACGTCGCGCAAGTCGTGCCCGAAGGCACGGTGATGGTCGCGGCGCCCTTGCAAGGGACCATCGTCACCATCCAGGTGAGGGAAGGCGAGATCGTCCGCCCCGGCCAGCAACTCGCCGTGATCGAGTCCATGAAGATGGAGCATCTCGTCATGGCCGAGCAGGGCGGGCGGGTGACAAAACTCGTTGCCGGTGACGGCGTCACGCTGCTGCATGGCGAGCCGATCCTCTATCTCGAGCCGCTCGACGTCGCGGCCGACAGCACGACGGCGGAAGCCGATGTCGATCTCGATCATATCCGCCCCGACCTTGCCGAGCTGATCGCGCGTCAGGCCAATACGCTCGACGAGAACCGCCCCGCTGCGGTCGAGCGCCGCCGCAACACCAACCAGCGCACCGCGCGCGAGAACGTCGCCCAGCTGGTCGATGACGGCTCGTTCATGGAGTACGGCAGCCTCGCGATCGCGGCGCAGCGCCGCCGGCGCAGGCTCGACGATCTCATCAAGAACACGCCGGCCGATGGCCTCGTCATGGGCGTCGCCACGGTGAATGCAGAGAGGTTCGGGCCTGAAGACGCGCGCTGCATCGTCGTCGCCTATGACTACACCGTGCTGGCGGGCACGCAGGGCCACATGAACCACAAGAAGATCGACCGCATGCTGACGCTCGCGGAAGACTGGCGCGTGCCGCTGGTGTTCTATGCCGAAGGCGGTGGCGGCCGGCCCGGCGACACCGATCGGCTCGGCATGACCGGCCTCGACGGCCCGTCCTTCGTGCAGTTCGCACGGCTCTCGGGTCTCGTCCCTGTCGTCGGGATCGTCTCCGGCTATTGCTTCGCCGGCAATGCCGCGATGCTCGGCTGCTGCGACGTCATCATTGCTACCAAGAACGCTTCGATCGGCATGGGCGGCCCCGCGATGATCGAGGGCGGCGGCCTCGGTGTCTATCATCCGGCCGAGGTCGGCCCTGTCTCGTTCCAGTCGCCGAACGGCGTCATCGACATCCTGGTCGAGGACGAAGAAGAGGCGACATCTGTCGCGCAGAAATACCTGTCCTATTTCCAGGGCGCGGTGACGGACTGGGAGGCCGCCGACCAGCGCCTGCTCCGCCGCGCCATCCCCGAGAACCGCCTGCGCGTCTACGACATCCGCAGCGTGATCGACCTCGTCGCCGACAAGGATTCCGTGCTGGAGCTGCGCCGCGACTACGGTATCGGCATGATCACGGCGCTGATCCGCATAGAAGGCAAACCATTCGGCCTGATCGCCAACAATCCGCGCCATCTCGGCGGCGCCATCGATGCCGATGCCGGCGACAAGGCTGCGCGTTTCCTCCAGCTCTGCGACGCCTTCGATCTGCCTGTTGTCTCGCTGTGCGACACGCCCGGCTTCATGGTCGGCCCTGAAGCGGAGAAGACCGCGATCGTGCGCCACGTCTCGCGCATGTTCGTGACCGGCGCCAGCCTCACCGTGCCGCTGTTCGGCATCGTGCTGCGCAAGGGCTACGGTCTCGGCGCGCAATCGATGATCGGTGGCGGCTTCCATGCCTCCTTCTTTACCGCGGCCTGGCCGACCGGCGAGTTCGGCGGAATGGGCCTGGAGGGCTACGTCCGCCTTGGCTTCCGCAAGGAGATGGAGGCGATCGCCGATCCCGAGGAGCGCGAGACCTATTACCGCAACAAGGTCGCCGAGCTCTATGCCAACGGCAAAGCGGTCTCGATCGCATCCGTGTTCGAGATCGACAATGTCATCGATCCTGCCGAGACGCGGCGCTGGATCATGGCGGGCCTGCGCACGGTGCCGAAGCCCGGGCCGAGGACGGCGAAGAAGCGGCCGTGCATCGACACGTGGTGAGGTTTCGTGCCCCAGTGCCCGCGAGAAAACGCTGGTTTGCGGCCGCAATAGCCGGTATCCCGGAGCAGATCTGCGCATCGCCGTCTCATCGTCGCTGGACGGCGTCTTGCCGATGAGACGAAGGATACGCGTTTCGATGACCGAACCCGCTTATGTCGCGGTGGACTGGGGCACCAGCAGCTTCCGGCTCTGGCTGGTCGATCGCGCCGGCCAGGTGCTGGCCGAGCGCCGCAGCGGCGAGGGCATGCTGGCGGCGGCGAAGGTCGGCTTTCCCGCCGTGCTGCAAGCGCATCTTGCCGCGGTGCAGGCGCCCGCGCATCTGCCGGTTCTCGTCTGCGGCATGGCCGGGGCCAAGACCGGCTGGGTCGAGGCCGGCTATGTCGACACGCCGGCACGGCTCTCGGCCGTCCTGAAGCAGGCCGTGCGCGTACCGGGCGAGGCGCGCGATATCCGTATCCTGCCCGGCATCGCCCAGCGCGATGCCAAGGCGCCGGACGTCATGCGTGGCGAGGAGACGCAATTGCTCGGCGCGCTCGGCCTCGATGCCGCAGGCGAGGCGCTGGTCTGCATGCCCGGCACGCATTCGAAATGGGTGCGGGCGAAGGACGGCACTGTCGAACGATTTTCCACCTTCATGACCGGCGAGCTGTTCAGCGCTGTCTCGCGCGAGACGATCCTTTCGCTCGCGGTCGCCGGCGCTGATGACGCCGAAGATGTTGCGAGCTTCAAGGCGGCCGTCAAGGCCGCGTTCGACGCTCCGGCCTTCGCCGCCAACCTGCTGTTCACCGCACGGTCGCGCCAGCTTCTGTTCGGCGGCTCGCCGGCCGCGGCGCGCGAGACGCTGTCGGGCACGTTGATCGGCGCCGAGCTGGCGGCGGGGCTCTCCGGCGCGGTGCCGCAAGCGGGCGTTCAACTGATCGCCTCGGGGCGGCTTGCGGCGCTGTATCGGCTCGCATTCGAGGCGCTGTCGGTGACCGCCAAGACGGTCGATGCGGATGAAGCCGTCCGCCGCGGCCTGTCGATGGCGGCTGCCGCGATCTGGACGAATTAGAAGGACTGCGAGAGATGAGCGTTCCCTTTCCGCCGATGCAGCGGCCGCTGGTCGCGATCCTGCGCGGCATCAAGCCCGAGGAGACCGAAGCCATTGTCGGCGTGTTGATCGAGGCCGGCATGACTGCGATCGAGATTCCCTTGAACTCCCCCGATCCATTCCGCTCCATCGCGTCGGCGGTGAAGCAGGCGCCACCAGACGTTTTGATCGGCGCCGGCACGGTCCTAACCACGGCGGATGTCGATCGGCTCAACGATGTCGGCGGCAGGCTGATGGTCTCGCCCAATGTCGACACTGAGGTGCTGGCGCGCGCGCATCAGCACGGCATGGTGACCATGCCTGGGGTGTTCTCGCCGACCGAGGCGCTGCTTGCGGCGCGATCCGGCGCGTCGAGCCTGAAATTCTTTCCGGCGAGCGTGCTCGGCGCCGCCGGCATCGCCGCGATCCGCGCCGTGTTGCCATCAGGCGTGATGATCGCCGCCGTCGGCGGCGTCTCCGACCAGAACTTTGGAGAGTACATCAAGGGCGGCGTGACCGCCTTCGGGCTCGGCTCCAGCCTCTACAAGCCCGGCATGACGGCAGCGGATGTCGCAGCGCGTGCGAAAGCGACGATCGAGGCATACGATCGGGCGATCGCGCAGACCTGAGCCGGGCGACCGTGCTAACCGCGCTTCGGCAAAGGCGCGGGCAGTTGCTCGTGACGGCGCTGCAAGCGGTGCCAGTGCAGCACGATGCCGATCAGCAGCGCCGGCACGAAGCCGAGCGCGATCAGGAAATGCGGCAGCTGCTTCGGCGAGATCAAGGCGATGGCGATATCGGAGATCAGCCACAGCGCTGCGAACATCACTGCAAAATCCGTTCGCGGGCAGCGCAGGTAATAGAACACGGCGGTGAAGACGATCGCGGGGCCGATCGCGACCGCGATCAGGATCGCGGTCAGCTCCTTCGGCGTCAACGCGTCGAGCACCATCGACGCCAGCAGCCAGAGTGCGGCGAACATGGCGACGATGTCGAGCGGATACCGCAATCCAATTCCTCTGGCGAAAGGCGCGCTATCGTTGGGGCCGGGACTGCGGCCGTCAAGTGAAAATGCGCTTACTCCTCGTCACGTCCTGGCGTCGGGCGCAGCATGAAATGACCGAAAGCGGTGGCGATCGGCTTCGAAGCATCGTCCTGCCAGGCCCGCGCCTCGAAGGCTACGATGCGTCGGCCCTGCTTCACGATCGAGACGTCGGCCAACGTGTCGAGCGCGCGTCCGGAGCGCAAATAGTTGACGGTGAGGCCGATCGGCTTGGGCGGTGCGGCGGCGCCGAGCTCGCGCGCCACCCCGACGATCGCGGTGGTCTCGAGGAAGGCCCCGGTCATGCCGCCGTGGATCGCAGGCAGGATCGGGTTGCCGATGATCTTCGGCGAGAACGGCATCGTCAGCGTGCCGTCGTCGTTGACGCGGATGCCGAGGCAACGCGCGAACGGGCTGCGCGCGAACGAGCCGTCCGGATCCTCCGGCGCCTCCAGCGTGGGGATGCTGCGTGCATCCATTCGGCGATCGGCGAGCATGTTGGTGCGGTTGGCGCCGATCATGAAGCAGGCAGTCGCGGTCGCGACCGGATCGTCTTCGGAGTCCTGATAGGCGGTGGAGCGCACGAAGGCAATCGAGCGCGTGGTGCGGTAGCAGACCGAATGCGCCTTGATGTCGAGGCCGGGCGTTGCCGGCTTCTGATAGTCGATGCGCAAGTCGAGGGTCGCGATCGCGCGGGTGCCGTCGAGCGCAAGCTGCACCGCCATGCCGCAGCTCTCGTCCAGCATCGCTGTGACGACGCCGCCGTGCAGCACGCCGGTCTCGGTGTCGCCGACGAAGACGGGACGATAGGGCAGGCTCGACCAGGCCTCGCCGGGCGCAAAGCGGTCGAGCTGGAGCCCGCTGATATGGCCGTAGTCGGAACGGCGCCCCTTGATCGCCTCGGCGAGTTCCTCGAAGGCAAGCGTGGTCGGTCTGGTGCTCATGGGGATCTTCTAGACCAGTGCCGGGCCTCGCGCAAAACCCCGAATGAGCCCCGCACGGGGCGGTTTGGTCTCGACAGGGCGCGCTGAAGCGCCGATGGTGGGCGCTCCGTTCGTCGATGAACTGCAAGGAGCGACCATGGCCGACCCCGAAACGCCCTCGACCGCCCAGGGGCCCGTCACCATTTCCACCTCCAGCGCCGAGCGGGCGCCGATCATCTATTTCGACGGCGCATCCTGCTTCGGCCACCACAATGGCGCGATCCAGATCGAGCTCGCCGCAAACCTTTTGATGCCGGTCGGCGCCGCCGTCAGGGTCGACGTGGTCCAGACCGCGCATCTGCGTTGCAGTGTCGCCGCAGCGCTGGCGCTGCGCGAAGCGCTCGACAAGGCGCTCGCGATGTACCAGCAGGGTCAGAAGCAGCCGGTTGCGGAGGAGATACCGGCGGTGAAGAACTGAGATCGCAATTGACAGCAAACTTTCTTTGCGCCACCTTTCGTGCAGGTTGATACGACCTGCCGGTTGCACCCTCCGTGGAATGGTGAACGTATCGAGCCCTGATCGGCCCCCCTTTGCCCGAGCGACCGGGTCAGCAACGCAACCACCTGACACACCTGGATCGCTCATGCAGAGGACGAACCGATGCGCGATTTTCGCGATGCCAAGGCTATGGCGCACACCCTGCGCGAATCCCTGACCACCAAGGCCATTACCATCAGCCACAGCGAGAGCCTCGAACTCGTATCGAGGATGCTGGGTGTTGCCGACTGGAATACGCTCTCAGCGCTGCTTCACGCCGAACGGCGTGACACGGCGGCGCCGGTCGCACAGCTGAAGACCACAACGGCGCACTATCCAGCCATTCCGCTGCGCGATCTCGTTCCGTTTCCCAATGCGACCTATCCCATGTTTGTGGGCCGCGACAGTACCGTCCGGGCGCTGAACCAGGCCTTTGAGGGCGGACGCGAGGTCGTGCTGGCGATCCAACGCGATGCGACCATCGATGACCCCCGATTTGCCGATGTCTACGATATTGGCGTCGTGGCCCAGCTGCTCGAGCTCGAACCCCTCAGCGATGGTACGTTCAGGGTACTGACGCGCGGGCTTCGGCGTGTTGCATTGCGCAGCTTTTCCACTGAAGGGGCTGCCTATCGGGCTGAGGCGGCTGACATCGGCGAGACTGCCGTTCGCGATGCGCGGGATCTAATCCGAAGCATCTATCAGCGATTCCAGGACTACACGGCAGCACACGGAATTCTGGTGCCGGATATCTGGCTGTTCTTTGATCAAACCCGTGATCCCGGACAGATCGCTGATATCGTGGCGACGCGAATGAGGTTGCCCATCAGGGACAAGTACGAGCTTCTGGCGACGCTCGATCCTATCAAGCGGCTGCAGCGGATCGAAGCGTTGCTCGATCTACCGCAGCGCCCGGTTTCGGCGAATTACGTGGCCACCAAACGACGGGCGCTCGATCATGCTGACCGGCGTCGCCATCAATACGCGACGCTCGAGCATCTGCTGCTCGCCCTGACCGATGATGCGGACGCCGCCACCGTCATGCAAGCCTGCGACGCCGATCTTGGCAAGCTAAGACAAAGGCTGACGCAGTATCTCGACAATGAGCTCAAGCACCTTATGGCCGAGGGCGGAAGCGCCATGCCTACGCCGGCGTTCGAGCGCGTTGACCAGCGGGCTGTGCTCCACGCTCAGGAGGTGGGCAATCCCGCAGTGACCGGTGTCAATGCTCTCGTCGCTCTCTTTCCAGAAACGCGAAGCCCCGCGGCGCGCATGCTCGCCGAACACGGCGTGTCGCGCTTTCGCGTAGACAAGGCCATTGTGCGACTGGCGGGCAAAGAGAAAGGCTAACTCACGTCTTCGTCACATGCACCTTCGCGGTCCTGCCGCCGTTCCACTTGCCGTCGAGCGCGCGCTCGATCTGGGCGGCGAGCTGCAAGAGCAGGCCGTCATTGGCCTGCTTGGCGATCGCCTGGATGCCGAGCGGCAGGCCGTGCTCTTGCGCGGCCATCGGCAGCGAGATCGCCGGAATGCCGCAGAGATTGGCCAGCGGCGTGAAGGCGAAGATGCGCCAGAGATTGTCGAACCAGTTACGCACATCGGGGTTGTCGGAGATGGTGAGGTATTCCCTGGTGCCGACCTTCGGCGTCGGCAGCGCAGTGATCGGCGTCAGGATCACGTCCCATTGCTCGAAGAAGCTGCCGAAGCGGCGCGCGGTCGTGTTGAACACGCCCTGCATCTTCGCCCGCTCGGCGAAGCTGGTGTGGCGCCCGGCTTCCCAGATCCGGATGTTCATCGGTTCGATCAGATCCTGCGGCGGCTTCTCCAGTCCGCGCGCGGCGAGCATGTTGGAGATCACCACCGCGAAGTTCGAGATGTAGCAGGTGGTCTGCGCCTCGAAGGCGGCGGGCAGGTCGATCTCCGGCAGCGCATAATCGACGTGATGGCCGAGGCCCTCGAGGAAGCGTCCGGCCTTCTCCAGCTCGGCGGCGATCTCGGGCGTCGCGGGGTAATTGCCCCAGGTGTGAGACAGCGCGATGCGAAGCTTTGCCGGGTCGCGCTTGATCATCTCGGAATAAGGCTGTGCCGTGGTCCAGAACGGCATGAACTCGCCGGGCGCGGGTCCCCGCGCGTGATCGACGAAGGCGGCGGTGTCGCGCACCGAGCGCGACTGGCAGCCCTGGATCGAGACGAGACCGGTGAGGTCGGACATGTGCGGCGCCAGCGAGAACACGCCGCGCGAGACCTTCAGGCCGATATTACCGTTGACACCGGCGGGAATGCGGATCGAGCCGCCGCCGTCGGTGGCATGCGCGATCGGCACCACGCCCGCGGCGACCATCGCGGCGCTGCCTGCCGACGAGCCGCAGGTGGTGTAGTCGGTATTCCAGGGATTGCGGGTGACGTAGATGGCGGGATTGTCGGCCGACGAGCACACGCCGAATTCCGGCGTCGTGGTGCGACCGATCAGGTTGAGCCCCGCCTGGCGGAATTTGCCGGTGAGGAACGTATCGGCGCTCGCGCGATTGCCGCGCATCAAGAGCGAGCCCATCTCCTGCAGCCGGCCCTTCATGGTCGGCCCGAGGTCCTTCATCAGGAACGGCAGGCCGGCGAAGGGACCCGCGAGATTGGCGCCGTCCTTGGCGGGATCGGCGATCACGTCCTCGAACAGCTCCACCACGCCCGACAGCGCCGGATTGACCTTGGCAACGCCGGCGGCGGCCTGGCGCGCCAGGTCCTTCGCCGTCAGCTCGCCCTTGCGGACGCGCGCCGCCAGCGCGACGCCATCGTGCTGCGCCCATTCATTCCAGCTCATCGGCAAAGTCATGAAGTCAAATCCCCTTAAGGTGCGGCGTCACCTTTTTCGCAACGGCCCGCGTGAATCAACCGAGGCGCCGCGAGGGGCAGGGTTGCGCCGGGCAGAGAGGTCGGGCCACCCGGATCGGGACTCCCTCAATCCGACAGTCGCGCGATCACCGCAACCGGGCCGCCGCCGGCCGGGCCCTGATGCTCGGCGCCACCGGACACGTAGACCGCGCCGGTCCCGGCGAGGCCTGCGATCAGGCCGCCGACCGCTGCGCGGGCGTGGCGTGTCGCGCTGATGTCGGTGTCTTCGAGCATGGTGTGGCGGAAGCCGCGCACGGTGCCGTCGGGCGAGGCCTCCGCCTTGGCGAAGATGTTGACCAGCGTGCGGCCCGCGGCGGTTTGCGGCGCCGCGCCGAGCCCGACGCTGTTCAACGCCGATACCACCGCCGCGGCGTCGATCGCATCCTCCATCACGGCATGCCCGATCACACACTCGCTTGCCGATGACGCCGAATTGCCGAGCACGATGACGACATTGTGCATCAGCTCGATCCCCGACGAGGTCGAGGCCACCCTGGAGAAGAGATCGTAGCGCCGCAGCACGTCCGCATCGCCGACGTCGGAGCCGATCTCGCCGAGCGCCACCGCAACGCCCAACGCGGACGCACCGCGCGAATAGGCCATCGAGCTGTAAGCGTTCGTCGTCGCCGTCTTGTTGCCGCGCGCGTTTGCCGCCGCAACGCGATCGCTGGTCAGCAGCGGGCACTTGATCTGCACGAAATGGACGTCCGCGGGATCGTTGATGCCGGCATCGGCCATCGCGGCTTGCACGGCCTTGGCTGTCTCGGTGATTTGCGCGGAGCGGCCGAGCTCCTCGGGCAGGAAGTCCCGCGTGTGCGCCATGCCGATGCTGAGGCGCTTGGCGGACAGGCCTGCCGGCCGCTCGGCCTCGCGGCGCGTGAACACCGTGATGTGCGGGCTCAGCACGCCCTCGGTGCCGCCGGACATCACGAAGGCGATCCGCTGCTCGACTGCCTCCGGCGACAGGCCGAGCTTGGGCGCCAGCGCCGTGCAGAGCGCGGCCACCGCGTATTCCCGGGTAAAATCGTTGACGCCGCCATTGCCCTCGGTCTTGCCGAGAACGGCGAGGATCGATTTGGGATCGATCGCGCCGGAGCCGATCAAGTCCATCAGGCCGGAGACGTCGCCGGGGCCCGTGGTGGCGATCCTGAAGACGCCGACCGATGTTGTACGCATGAATGGTCCTTGGTTCGGTGGCCCGGCGAGCCTACCAGCCGTGGAACGGGGGCGCGTGTCAAGGTGCAAGTGGTCCGTGAGCGAAGCGACATCCGGAGCGGCGCGAATGTTAAAGCGCGATGAATTGAGGTTTGATCGCGCAACGACGGAGGTGCGCTCCCTCTCCCGCTTGCGGGAGAGGGTTGGGGAGAGGGTGCTTCCGCAATGGGACAATCCCTAGAGGAGAAAGCCCTCACCCGGCGCTTCGCGCCGACCTCTCCCGCAAGCGGGAGAGGTGAACAAGCCGCGATAATCGATTCAATCTAAAGCCATTCCGCTTTAGGCCGAGTATCGCTCCGCTGACCCGGCCTACAAGATCTTGCGTTGCCCGATGGGCAAAACACCCGATCGGCGGGTCAATCCGCATGTGCTAAAATATTCGTCTTTACAGAATTTCTGATTTATCGCATTCTCCCGGCACCTCACCCCTTGTCAGAGGGGCGTATCGCGATCGTCACGAACGCGGGGTGAGCTGTGGTGGACGCCAGTTATACCGGCGCGAAGGGTTTTGCAGGGCGGGCAACCGTGAGCGAAATACCCTCGCGCATACGACCGGTGTGATCGGCGTACGGTAAAACCGTGTCGTCCTGACGCCCGGAGTCTGTGCGTCAAGTCTTGCGGTGATGTGGCGGCCCAACCGGGTGCGCGCGTCAGTTATCGGCAAGACGACGGGGGCAATAGTGCATCGCTCCCCGGGGAGAGCACGGCATAAGCCGTAAAACCACTGCGCAGGGAAGGCCGGATGTTTGGCTTCACCTGTATGCCGCTGTGCAGCCTCTTGTAGCGCAAGCCTTCGCACAGTGGACCGTGGGTGCCCGGCCGGCACCCGGTCTTCCCTGCGCCCTCTGACAGAGGGTGAGCAAAGCTCGGGCGAAATGGGCCGCGAGGATGCGAAGTCGTGTCTGCGACCGTAGGATGGGTAGTGCGCAGCGAAACCCATCATATTGCCCCGAGGAGGATGCCCGATGGGTTTCGCTGCGCTCTGCCCATCCTACGAGTGCAGGTCGGAGAAGCACAGTGCCGTCTCATGATGCGTCATGGCGAGCACAGCGAAGCGACGAAGCAATCCAGAATCCCGCGCGGAAAGACTCTGGATTGCTTCGCGGCGCTCGCAATGACGAGGAGGAAAGAGACCGGCCTGAACCTCGGTCTCGTGCCCCGGACGCAGCGCAGCACGAAGTGGTGCGCTGCTGATCCGGGGCCCATCTCGCCGCATGCCGTGCCGCCTTCTGGGTCCCGGCTCTGCGCAGCAGCGTTTCACGCTGCAGCGCGTCCGGGACACGAGAGCGCGGCCGCAAATCGACGAATGTGGCGAGATCGCATCGGTCGCGCAAAAAATCCTCTGTCGACGGTTGCGCCCCGCACCTTGATGAATCAACCTTGGTTGGTCCATAAGCGGCGTCCCGCGGCCGGTGGTTCGCCCCTGCGCCCGCGTGCTTGGATAGAGGGAATCTCGCGTGGCCAACATCAATCAGAAGATTGCGCAGGAGCTTGGGGTTCGCGCCGAGCAGGTCGAGGCGGCGGTGACGCTGCTCGACGGCGGCGCCACGGTTCCCTTCATCGCCCGCTACCGCAAGGAAGCGACCGGTGCGCTCGACGACGCGCAATTGCGCACCCTGGAGGAGCGCCTGGTTTACCTGCGCGAGCTCGAAGACCGCCGCAAGGCCATCCTCGAATCGGTCCGCGAGCAGGGCAAGCTCGATGCCGCCCTTGAAGCCACCATCATGGCCGCCGACAGCAAGGCCCGCCTCGAAGACATCTACCTGCCGTTCAAGCCGAAGCGTCGCACCAAGGCGGAGATCGCCAAGGAAGCCGGCCTCGAGCCGCTCGCCAATCAGCTGATGGCCGAGCCCGGCAATGATCCGAAGGTCGTGGCCGAAGGCTTCATCAACGCGGAGAAGGGCGTGGCTGACGCCGCAGCCGCACTCGACGGCGCGCGTGCCATCCTGGTCGAGCGCTTCGACGAGGATGCCGATCTGATCGGCGCCTTGCGCGAGGAGATGTGGACCAATGCGCGCATGGCCTCCAAGGTGCGCGACGGCAAGAAGACCGAGGGCGAAAAATTCGCCGACTATTTCGATTTCTCCGAGCCGCTGACCAAGCTGCCCTCGCACCGCATCCTCGCGATGTTCCGCGGCGAGAAGGAGGAGATCCTCGATCTGCAAATCCAGGCCGAGGCCGAAGCGGCGCCGCCGGGCGTGCCGAGCGCCTATGAATTGAAGATCATGAAGCGGTTCGGCATTGCCGACCTCAAGCGCCCCGGCGACCGCTGGCTGATCGACACGGTGCGCTGGGCCTGGCGCACCAAGATCCAGGTGCATCTCAACATCGATCTGCGCATGCGGCTGTGGAATTCGGCCGAGACCGAAGCCGTGCGCGTGTTCGCATCGAATCTGCGCGACCTCCTGCTGGCCGCGCCCGCCGGCACCCGCGTCACCATGGGGCTCGATCCCGGCTACCGCACCGGCGTGAAGGTTGCCGTCGTCGATGCCACCGGCAAGGTGGTCGACACCACCGCGATCTATCCGCACGAGCCGCAGCGGCAATGGAACGAGTCGCTGGCGACCCTCGGCCGGCTCGCAATCAAGCACCGCGTCGAGCTGATCGCGATCGGCAACGGCACCGCCTCGCGCGAGACCGACAAGCTCGCGACCGAGTTGGTCAAGGGGCTGCCCGAGCTGAAGATGAACAAGATCGTGGTGTCGGAGGCCGGCGCATCGGTCTATTCGGCCTCGGCCTTCGCCTCGGAGGAGCTGCCGGGCCTCGACGTCACCCTGCGCGGCGCGGTGTCGATCGCGCGGCGCCTGCAGGACCCGCTCGCCGAACTCGTTAAGATCGAGCCGAAGGCGATCGGCGTCGGCCAGTATCAGCACGACCTCGGCCAGGCCAAGCTCGCCAAATCGCTCGACGCCGTGGTCGAGGATTGCGTGAACGCGGTCGGCGTCGATGTCAACACCGCCTCCGCGCCGCTGCTGGCGCGCGTGTCGGGCGTCGGCTCCGGCCTTGCCCAGAGCATCGTGGCGCATCGCGATGCCAACGGCCCGTTCAAGTCGCGCAAGGCCCTCAAGGATGTGCCGCGGCTCGGGCCGAAGGCGTTCGAGCAATGCGCGGGCTTCCTGCGCATCCTCGGCGGCGAGGATCCGCTCGATGCTTCCGGCGTGCATCCGGAAGCCTATCCCGTGGTGCGCCGGATTCTCGAAGCAACCAAGAGCGACATCAAGGCGCTGATCGGCAACAGCGACGTCGTGCGCACGCTGAAGCCGAAGGACTTCGTCGACGAGACGTTCGGTCTGCCGACCGTCACCGACATCCTGCGCGAATTGGAAAAGCCCGGCCGCGACCCGCGCCCGGCGTTCAAGGCGGCGGTGTTCAAGGAAGGCGTCGAGGAGATCAAGGATCTCAAGAAAGGCATGATCCTCGAGGGCACTGTAACCAACGTCGCCGCGTTCGGCGCCTTCGTCGACATCGGCGTGCACCAGGACGGCCTCGTGCACATCTCGGCGATGTCCAAAAATTACATCAAGGACCCGCGCGAGGTGGTGAAGCCCGGCGACATCGTCAAGGTGAAGGTGCTGGACTTCGAGGTCGCCCGCAAGCGCATCTCGCTGACGCTGCGCCTCGACGACGAGGTCGGGCCCAAGAAGGACGCACCCGGCATGCAGCGCGACAACAATTCACGCAACGCAAGCCGCATGACCTCGTCCGCGCCGCGCAAGCAGGAATCCTCGGGCGGCGGCGCACTCGCCGAAGCGCTGCGCCGCGCGGCGGAGAAGAACAACGGCAAGCGGGCGTGACCCCCTTAACCTCTCCCCGCCCTTTGCGGGGAGAGGTTGGGTTCGGAGCACAGCACGATCGTGGTAACAGCCCGAGTCAAATTAACACCCGCGTCAGAAACTGGCGCATTTGTAAGTTGATGGGGACGATCCATTCCCTTCTCCTGATCCTCCTCGTGCAGCGGGACTAGCGCTGCACTGCAAGGAGGATCTTCCGATGAAGAACAGGCTTCTCACAGGGCTCGTCGCGGCGGCAATCGCTGTGACGCTAGCGACTGCGGCGCCCGCTCTCGCGCGCGGTGGTTTTGGCGGTGGCGGCCACGGCGGCTTTGGCGGCGGGCATTTCGGCGGGGGCGGGCATTTCGGCGGTGGCGGCATGCATGTCGGCGGCATGGGCGGGGGCATGCGAGTGGGCGGCATGGGAGGGGCTCATTTCGGTGGCGCCCGCTTCGCGGGTTCCCCGATGGCGGCCCGCGCGGCGATCGGGCCGCGCTTTGCCGGTGCGCCGTTCGCGACCCGCACCGCCTTCGGCCCGCGGATTGCCGGCACCGGCTGGCATGGCAGGCCGTTCATCGGCCGCCATGCCTTCTTCCACCGCCATCGCTTCCACCGGTTCGCCTTCGTCGGCGCGCCGCTCATCTACGCCAGTTACTATGACGGTTGCTGGCGCAGGAGCTGGACGCCCTACGGATGGCAATGGGTCAATGTGTGCGGGTACGATTGGTACTAGCATCGCCGGTCCGCACCATTGTCGCGATCGCCACCGGGCGGTTCCGTCCAGCCCCGGAACGGGATAGTCTGGTGGCGATTGTCGCGCGGAGTATTGCATGACCGGAGGTCACCGTCGCATCCTGGTCGTCGAGGACGATCCGGAAACCGCAGGCCAGCTCGTCGAGGAATTGACGACCTCTGGCTACGACGTCGACCTCGCCGCCAATGGCCGCGAAGCACTCAGCCACGGCGCCGCCCGCGACTATGCCGTGATCACCATCGACCGCATGCTGCCCGATATCGACGGCATCAGCGTGATGCGCCAGCTGCGCGACGACGGCATTGCCGCCCCCTTCCTGATCATCTCCGCGCTCGGCGAAGTCGACGACCGTGTGCGCGGCCTGCGCGCCGGCGGCGACGACTACCTCGTCAAGCCGTTCTCCTTCACGGAATTGCTGGCGCGGCTCGAGGCGCTCGGCCGCCGCAGCGAGACCATCGCCAAGGAAACGCTGCTGCGCGTCGGCGATCTCGCCATCGACCTGATCGCGCGCAGCGCCTCTCGCCGCGGCCGCAAGATCCCGCTGCTGCCGCGGGAATTCCAGCTGCTCGAATATCTCGTCCGCAACGAGGGTCGCGTCGTCTCCCGCGCGATGCTGCTGCAGCACGTCTGGGACCTGCATTTCGATCCGTCCACCAACATCATCGATGTCTATGTCGGCCGCGTCCGCCGCAAGGTCGACGATGCTCAGGCCTATCCGCTGATCCATACCATTCGCGGCATCGGATATTGCCTCCGTGCTCCTGGTTAAGACGCTTCGCTCCTCGACCTTCCGCCTGGCGCTGATCGCGATCGCAGCGTTCGGGGTGATCGTCGCGGCGATCATGGCGTATGTCTATTTCGGCACCTTGGCCTATGTGGAGAGCCGGCTCGGCACGTCCGGCGATCATGACGGCTTCACCGGCATGATCGAGCTCGCGATGGCCGCCGTTGCCGCGCTGCTGCTGGTGCTCGCCGGGCTTGCGGCCGTGCTGGTGACCCGGCGCACTGTGGGGCGGATCGAAGAGATCAATGCCACCAGCCGCGCCATCATGCTCGCAGGCCTCGACCAGCGCATCCCCTTGCGCGGCAGCAATGACGAGTGGGATCGCGTCGCCGAAAACCTCAACCAGATGCTCGACCGCATCGAGACGCTGATGGGGGAAGTCAAGCAGGTCAGCGACAATGTCGCGCACGATTTGCGCACGCCGCTGACGCGCATGCGCGGCCGGCTGGAGAAGGCCTATCACCACGAGCGCAACAGCGAGACGGATGCGGCGCTGATCGGCGACACCATCGCCGATCTTGACGCCGTGCTCGGCATGTTCGCCTCCATCACGCGGATATCGGAGATCGAGACCCGCGCCCGCACCGGCGCCTTCCGCACACTTGATCTTTCCGAGATCGCCGCCGAGGTGGTTGAGCTCTACGATGCCGCCGCCGAGCAAATTGCCACGCGCCTCAGCCTCGATGGCGACCGCGAGGTCGCGATCACCGGCGACCGCGACCTCTTGTTCGACGCCATCGCCAATCTCGTCGACAACGCGATCAAGCACGGCCGCAAGGGCGGGCAGGTGATCGTGAGCTGCCGCAGGGCCGGTGACGGCGCGGTGATCTCGATTGCCGATGACGGTCCTGGCATTCCCGCCGAGCAGCGCGAGCATGTCTTCAAGCGCTTCTACCGGCTCGAGCAGAGCCGCTACACGCCGGGCAATGGTCTCGGCCTCAGCCTTGTCGCGGCAGTCGCGCGGCTTCATGGCGCCGAGATCGCGTTGCGCGACAATGTGCCCGGCCTGAAGGTCGAGCTCAGCTTTCCGCCGACCTCGACGCCATGAGGCCTGATGCTATCAAAGCTCGATGACACCGCGGCGTGCCGCATGCGCCACCGCATCGGTGCGACCGGTGGCGTCGAGCTTGTCGAGCAGCGAGCCGACGTGGAATTTCACGGTGTGCACGGAGATGCCGAGCTGGCGCGCGATCATCTTGTTGGAGGCGCCCTCGGCCATCAGCGCCAGCACGTCGAGCTCGCGCTGCGTCAGCGCGATGTCCGCAGGACTGACACGGGGATCGCGGGCGACGATGGTCGCGGCCGCCTGCTCGCCGGGCGCGGCGAGGCGAAGCCCGGCGACATTGCCGAGCAGGGCCGCCAGGCGGTCGGCGAGCGCGGGATCGTCGATCTCCAGCGATAGTACGATCGCGGCGGTCTTGTCCTCGCTCACGCCTCCGGCCTCTCGCCGACTGTGACCTTGAAGCTGACGGGCTCGCCGCCACGGCGCACGGCGACGTCGACCACCGCGCCGACGCTCGCAGGTCCCAGCGTCCGCGACAGCGCGCGCACGCCCGACAGCTTCTGGCCGTTGACCGCCACGATCACGTCGCCCTGGCGGATGCCGGCCGCGGCCGAAGGCCCGGTCTTGTCGACATTCATGACCATGGCGCCGACGCCGTCGTCGAGCTGCACCGGCTGCAGCCCGAGGCCGAGATAGCCACGCGCGATGCGGCCGCGCGCCTCGAGCTGCGGCGCGACACGCTCGATCGTCGCGGTCGGGATCACCAGCACGCGCCGCGGTCCGAGCACGGCCATGCCGAAAGCGTCGCCCGATGCATCGAGCGCAAGGCCGCCCTGCTGGCTTTCGCGCAGGCGGACGTCGAGCTCGATCCGCGCGTCGATGTCGCCGCCGCGCAAGGAACGCCAGCTCTTGCCTGATGCCGACACCATCCCGAGCGCCGCACTGGGTGTCTCCCGGTTGGTCGCGACCACGACCGACAAGGCGCCCAGCGGCGGGACGGTTGCGGCGAGCTTGACCGGCGCGATGGCGGCCTCCGTGCGCAAGAGCGCGATATCGGTCGTATGGTCGCGGCCGACGATCGTGGCGGCCGCGGTGCCGCCGTCGGCAAGGCCGATCTCGACCTCGCCCTCGTCGGCCAGGGCTTCATCGGCGGTAACGATGAGGCCGGGCTTCCAGGCAAAGCCGGTCGCGCGAGCGCGATGTGAATGCACGGAGACGACGGACGGCGCGGTGCGCGCCACAATGTCTGCGAGTGCGGACGACAGCGAAGACAGAGGAGTTGAATCGGTCATGGCAGGCTCCTGTAGCTGCCCTCAATCTGGGATGTCGCGAGCGTTCGCGAAACTGGCCGGGTGGCCAGGATATGGCGGAGACATGGCGGATGGTCCGCCCTGCGTAGGGCCGCCCCCGACGAATATGTGATTGGGAGCGCCTCACGGGAACGTGTAGCAATCGGCCCGACATTGCGCGCCAAGGCCTCAACCATTTCAGCGAGCTCCGACCGATGACCATCGATCTCACCCGTCGCACCCTGCTGCAGCTCGCCGGCGCCACCTCGCTCGCCATGGCCGCCGCAGCCGCGGCCCGCGCCGAGGGCACGGCGCAGGGCGGGGGCCCCACCTATGCCAGCCGCACGCCGATGCGGGTCGGCATGGTGACGTTGCGGGTGAAGAACCTCGACAAGGTCGCGGACTATTACCGCGACGTGATCGGCCTCACCGTGATGGAGCGCTCGGCGGCCACAGCCAAGCTCGGCACATCAGGCATCACGCTGCTGGTGCTGGAGGCCCGGCCCGATGCCGCGATCGAGCCGCGCAATGCCGCCGGCCTCTACCATACCGCCTTCCTGATGCCGACGCGCAAGGATCTGGCGCGCTGGCTGGTGCATGCCGCCTCGCACCGCGTGCCCTTGTCGGGCTTTGCCGATCACCTCGTCTCCGAATCCGTCTACCTCGATGACCCCGAAGGCAACGGCATCGAGGTCTATGCCGACCGCGACCCCTCGCAATGGCAATGGAGCGAGGGCAGCGTGAAGATGGCGACCGACGAGCTCAACATTCCCGACCTGCTGTCGCTGACCAATACGCGCGTGGCCGATTATGCCAAGGCGCCGGACGGAATGCGCATCGGCCACATGCATCTGCGCGTCGGCGATCTCGCGCAGGCCGAGAGCTTCTATCACGGCACCATCGGTCTCGATCCGACCCGCCGCCGCAACGGCGCCGCGTTTCTGTCGTCCGGACGCTATCATCATCACCTCGGCATGAACGTCTGGCAGAGCCAGGGCGCCGGCCAGCGCGACGATTCCACGACCGGTCTTGCCTGGTTCTCGCTGCTGATGGCGAAGCCCGAGCTGCTCGCCGCGCAGGAAGAACGGCTGCGGAGGGGTGGTGCGAAAGTCACTTCGCTCGCGGATGGGGTGGAGGCGATCGATCCCTGGGGCACGCGGGTGCGTCTGCTCAGGGTTTGATCGCCGGCGCCGGCATTGGTAAGAGCGGTCAGCCGCAAACCAATCGACCGGGATCCGCGCCGCATGTCCGAATTCCACGGTGTCTTTCCGTATCTCGTCTCGCCCGTGGATGCCGACGGCACGGTGCGGACCAACGTGCTGGCAAAACTCTGCGACGACCTGATCGGCGCCGGCGTGCACGGGCTGACGCCGCTCGGCTCGACCGGCGAATTCGCTTACCTCAACGCCGCGCAACGCACGGCGGTGGTGCAGACCACGATCGAGGCCGCGCAGGGCCGCGTGCCTGTTGTCGCCGGAGTCGCTTCGACCGCGACGGCGGATGCGGTGGCGCAGGCGAAGGCCTACCAGAAGTGTGGGGCCGACGGCATCCTTGCGATCCTGGAGGCGTATTTCCCGCTGGCCGATGCGCAAGTCGAATCCTACTTCCGCGCCATCGCTGATGCCGTGGACATTCCCGTCGTCATCTACACCAATCCGCAATTCCAGCGCTCCGACCTCACTCTCGACGTCATAGCGCGCCTCGCCGAGCATCCGCGCATCGGCTACATCAAGGATGCCTCGACCAACACCGGCCGGCTGCTCTCGATCATGAACCGCTGCGGGGATTCCTTGCGCGTGTTCTCCGCCTCCGCCCACATTCCAGCGGCGGTGATGCTGATCGGCGGCCGCGGTTGGATGGCGGGCCCGGCCTGCATCATCCCGCGCCAGAGCGTTGCGCTCTACGAGCTCTGCAAGGCCGGTCGCTGGGACGAGGCGATAGTGCTCCAGCGCCGGCTGTGGCGGATCAACGAGGCCTTCGCCCGCTTCAACCTAGCCGCCTGCATCAAGGCCGGGCTTTCGATCCAGGGCTACGACGTCGGCGATCCCATCCCGCCGCAGGCCGCGCTGACGGCCGAGCAGCGCAGCATTGTGGAAGCTGCGTTGCGGGAGTTGGCATAGCTGATTGTCACGCGGCAATATGTCCTCGGACGCCCTGCCGAAAGTCCTGCCGTTCCTATCTTCCTTGATCAGGAAACTTCCAGCCGCTTGCGACGTTGCTGCGTGAGCGGAGGTCCGTATGCATCGCATTCCGAACGTTGCCTTCAGCACATACTGCTGTGATCGCCCATGAATCGTCGCTACGGAATTGCCGCGGCAGCTTTGGCCGCTCTGCTGCTCGTGGTCACTGCCGCGAAAATCCAGCATGCGCCATGGACCGCTCCCACCGCGCGAGCGATCGAGCAGCGCGGACCGCTGTCCGAAGCCGAAAAGGCCACGATCGACATCTTCGAGCGCGTGTCTCCTTCGGTTGTCCAGGTGGCGGCGAGGTCGGCAGCCAATCCTCTCATGGGTGAGGAAGGCCAGGGCACCGCTTCTGGCACGGGATTTGTCTGGGACCGCGAGGGTCATCTCGTGACGAACAATCATGTCGTGGCCAATGGCGGCGAGATCGCCGTGCGCTTTGCGTCGGGAGAGGTGGCCAAAGTCGATCTCGTCGGCACGGCTCCCAATTACGATCTTGCGGTCCTGCGAATCCGGAGTGTGCGCGAACTGCCTCCGCCGGTGGCTCTCGGCAGTTCGAGCGATCTGAAAGTCGGGCAATCCGCCTTCGCGATCGGCAATCCTTTCGGGCTGGATCAGTCGATGACCTCTGGCATCATCAGCGCGCTCAAGCGCCGGCTCCCGACCCATGGCGGCCGGGAGATCGCCAACGTCATCCAGACCGATGCCGCGATCAACCCCGGCAATTCGGGCGGGCCGCTATTGGATTCTGCCGGCCGGCTTATCGGCGTCACGACCGCAATCATATCGCCGTCCGGATCGAACGCCGGCATCGGCTTCGCGGTGCCGGTCGACGTCGTGAACCGGATCGTGCCCGAGCTGATCCGCAATGGCCGGGTGCCGACGCCCGGCATCGGCATCGTGGCCGCCGGCGAGGATGTCGCGACGCGGCTTGGCGTCGAGGGGGTGATCGTGGTGCGCACGGCCCCTGGCAGCCCTGCCGAGCGGGCAGGAATTCGCGGCGTCAACTTTTCGACGGGAGCGGTCGGAGACATCATCACCGCGGCCGAAGGCAAGCCGGTGCGCCGCCTCTCCGATCTGACCGATGCGCTGGAGCAGACCGGGGCCGGGAAGACCGTTCGGCTCACGGTCAAGCGCGGCTCCGACAGCCGCGATGTGAATGTGAGCATCGTCGATATCGACCGGTCCTAGCCATCCAATCCGCGCCTGCAAGGGGCTCTGACGCGCATTGCAGATGCGCTGGCGCTCGGTTGTCTGGCGCGCAAAATCGGTTAAAACCGCCGCGGTCGTTTTCCGGATCTCGAGGATACAGCGGAATGAACATTCTTCCCGGCAATTTGCGTTTCGGAGCGGGGCAGCCCGTCAAGCGTTTGGAAGACCAGAGGCTGCTCACCGGGAAGGGACAGTTCATCGACGACAAGCCGGCGGACGGCGCGCTGTGGCTGCACGTGCTGCGTTCGCCGCATGCGCATGCGAAGATCGTCTCGGTCGACACCAGCGCCGCGGCATCGATGCCCGGCGTCGCCGCAATCTACACCGGCGCGGATCTCGTCAAGGACGACATCGGCACCATCCCGACGCTGAACATCTTCAAGCGCCCGGACGGCAAGCCGATGACGGTGCCGCCGCGCCGGCTGCTCGCCCACGAGGTCGTGCGCTATGCCGGCGAGGCCGTGGCCGCGGTGGTGGCGTCATCGCGCGTGGAGGCGCAGAGCGCGGCCGAGGCGATCGCGGTCGAGTACGACGTGCAGCCCGCGGTGGTCGATCCCGTCGAGGCGGTGAAGTCCGGCGCGCCCGTGGTGTGGCCGGAGGCGCCAGACAACATCGTCGGCGCCATGGCTTATGGCGATGCCGCCAAGGTCGACGAGGCCTTTGCCAAGGCGGCGCATACGGTCGAGCTCGATATCGTCAGCCAGCGCCTCGTTCCGTCCGCGATGGAGCCGCGCTCGACCATTGCCGAGATCGACAAGAAGTCCGGCCGTCTCCTGCTCCACGTGCAATCGCAGACGCCGGCCTCAACCCGCGACGTGCTGGCGGAAGCCGTGCTCAAGCGCCCGAAGGACAGCGTCCGCGTGCTGGTCGGCGACATCGGCGGCGGCTTCGGCCAGAAGACCAATCTCTATCCCGAAGACGGCATCGTCGCCTATGCCGCCACCAAGCTGAACAAGAAGATCCGCTGGCGCGGCGACCGCACTGACGAGTTCGTCGGCGGCACCCACGGCCGCGATCTCACCTCGACGGCGTCGTTCGCGCTGGATGAGAAGGGCAAGGTGCTGGCCTATCGCGTCAAGTCGATCGGCTGCACCGGGGCCTATTCCTCGGGCGCGGCCAATATCATCCCGCTGGTGCTCGGGCCGTTCGTGCAGACCGGCGTCTACGATCTGCCGCTGGTGCATTTCGAAGTGAAGACGGTGATGACCCACACCGCGCCGGTCGGGGCCTATCGTGGCGCCGGCCGGCCCGAGGCCGTTTTCATCGTCGAGCGACTGTTCGACGCCGCCGCGCGAAAAATCGGCATGGACCCGCGCGCGATCCGCAAAGCCAATTACATCAAGCCGGCGCAGCTGCCCTACACCAATGCGGCCGGGCAGGTCTACGATTCCGGCGCCTTCGCGCACATGCTCGACCGCGCCGTGAAGCTCGCCGACTGGGACGGCTTTGCCGCGCGCAAGAAGGCGGCGAAGAAGAAGGGCCTGCTCTACGGCCGCGGCCTCACCTCCTACATCGAGTGGACCGGCGGCCGCGCCCACACCGAAAGGGTGACGCTGCAAGCGACCTCGCAAGGGCGCGTCGTGCTGCATTCCGGCACCATGGCGATGGGGCAGGGACTGCAGACCACCTACACCCAGATGATCTCCGACACGCTCGGCATTCCCATGGACAAGATCGACGTGGTGCAGGGCGACACCGATCTCGCCATGGGCTTCGGCAGCGTCGGCTCGCGCTCGCTGTTCGTCGGCGGCACCGCGGTCGCGGTCTCCTCCAACGATCTGATCCAGAAGGCGCGCGAGAAGGCGGCCAACGTGCTGGAAACCTCGGTCGAGGACATCGAATATCAGGGCGGCATGCTCACCGTGGTCGGCACCGACCGCCGCATCAGCCTGTTCGATCTCGCCGGGAAGGAGAGCGGTGCCAAGCTCAGCGTCGATTCCGAAGGCGAGGTCGATGGTCCCAGCTGGCCGAACGGCACGCATATCTGCGAAGTCGAGATCGACCCCGAGACCGGCGTCTCCAAGGTCGTGCGCTACACCACGGTCGACGACGTCGGCGTTGCCGTGAATCCGATGCTGGTGACAGGGCAGATCCATGGCGGCGTCGCGCAAGGCATCGGCCAGGCGCTATATGAAGGCGTGTCGTATGATGCCGACGGCCAGCTGCTGACCGCGAGCTACCAGGATTACTGCATCCCGCGCGCCGACGACGTGCCGCCGATCGTGGTGACGTTGGACGATTCCGCGCCTTGCCGCACCAATCCGCTCGGCGCCAAGGGCTGCGGCGAATCCGGCGCCATCGGCGGCCCGCCCTGCGTCACCAACGGCGTGATGGACGCGCTCGCCGAGCTCGGGATCACCCAGCTGAACACGCCCCTGACGCCGCAGAAGATCTGGCAGGCGATCCGGGACGCGAAGGCGGGTTAGCCGCAACCCTTTGTTGCGCTGGCTGTCGCGACACACTCAACTGTCGTCCCGGACAAGCGCGCCATAAGCGCGCGCCGATCCGGGACCCATAACCACAGGGAGTGGTCGTCGCGCGAAGCTGGCAACTCCGAGTCCCCATAACCACCTCCGCCTGTGGCTATGGGTCCCCGCCTTCGCGGGGACGACACCGAGGATGTAGCGCCGGTTCGTCGTCAAATCCCCAGCATCATCTTCGCAATGATGTCGCGCTGGATCTCTGACGTCCCACCGAAAATCGTGTAGGCGCGTCCGTTGAGATATTCCGGCATCACCGTCAGCATCTCCTCAGGGATCGGCGGCTCATGGTTGAGCTTGTAGAGCGGGCGCATCGGCTCGACGGCGAGCGCGTCGTGGCCGATCACGTCGGCCCCTAACCGCGTCACGGCCTGGCGGATCTCGCTGTTGCGCAGCTTCAGGATCGACGACACCGCGCCGGGATTTTGGCCGGTCTGGAGAGCCGAGAGCACGCGCAGCTCCGTCATCTCCAGCGCGTCGATGTCGACCTCCACCTCCGAGATCCGCGTTGCGATGTCGGGGCTGTCGATTGCCCGTCCCGTGAGGTCGGACTCGGCGAGGTCCGCGATCGCCTTCAGGCCTTCGCGCAGCTTGGCCGAGGCGATGCCCGCACCGCGCTCGAACTCGAGCAGATATTTGCCGTAGGTCCAGCCCTTGCCTTCCTCGCCGACCCGATTGGCCACGGGCACGCGCACGTCGTCGAAGAACACCTGGTTGACCTCGTGATCGCCGCCGATGGTGAGGATGGGACGGGTGGTGATGCCCGGCGTCTTCATGTCGATCAGGATAAAGCTGATGCCGTCCTGCTGCCGCGGCCCGTCGCTGGTGCGCACCAGCGCGAACATGCGGTTGGCGTGATGGGCGTGCGTGGTCCAGATCTTGGTGCCATTGATGATGTAGTCGTCGCCGTCGCGCACCGCGCGTGTCTTCAGCGACGAGAGATCGGAGCCGGAGCCCGGCTCGGAATAGCCCTGGCACCAATAGTCCTCGCCGGAGAGAATCCGCGGCAGGTAAAAATTCTTCTGCTCGGGGCTGCCGAAGCCGATGATGACGGGCCCGACCATCTTCACGCCCATCACATTGACGTTGGGCACGCCGGCGCGGGCACACTCGGTCTCGAAGATCCAGCGCTGCGCCGGCGTCCAGTCGGGGCCGCCATATTCGACCGGCCAGCCCGGTGCACCCCAGCCGCGGCTGTGCAGCGCGCGTTGCCAAGCCATGCCTACGTCAGGGTCGGAGAACACCGATGGCGTCAGCGCCGTCGCGCGCTTCATTTCCTCGGTGAGATTCTCGGCAATGAATCCGCGCACCTCGTCCTGGAAGGCGCGCTCCTCGGCATTGAACGACAGGTCCATGATGCGCTCCTTGTCAGGCCGAGATGGCCCTGCGGCCCAGCTCGGCGTGGCGGGCATAGTGGTGCGCGCTGCCGCCGAACAGCGTGTCGAAGGCGACGAGGCGCTTGAAATAGGCGCCGACCTCGAGCTCCTCGGTGACGCCCATGCCGCCGTGCAGCTGGATCGACTGCTCGCCGACGAAGCGCGCGCACTTGCCGATCTTCGCCTTCGCGCCCGACGCCGCCCGGGCGCGCTCGACCGGCGCGCTATCGGCCTTCAGTGCCGCCCGCAGCGCCATCGAGCGCGCTTCGTCGACCTGCATCGCCATGTCGGCGAGGCGGTGGCGGATCACCTGGTTGGCCGAGAGCGGCCGGCCGAATTGTTTCCGGATCTTGGTGTAGTCTAGCGTGGTGTCGAGCAGCGTCTGCATGATGCCGACAGCTTCGGCGCCCAGCGCCGCCATGGCGCGATCGACCGCCCATTCGATCGCGGGCAGGGCATCGCTGCCGTCGCCGAGCAGGGCGTCCTCCGGCAGACGCGCGTCGCACAGCTCGATGTTGCAGGCACGTCCGCCGCCAAGACGCGGATAGTCGCTGATGACGAGACCCGGCGTCGTCGCCTGCACCAGGAACAGGCCGATCCGCCCCGAGGGGCCCCGATGGTCGTGGATGTGGGCGGAGACGATGATCTCGTCGGCGGCATGTCCGTCGAGCACGGCAATCTTGCTGCCGGACAGGCGCCAGCCTTGTCCGGTCTTGTTGGCGCTGGTCGCGACCTTGGCAAGATCGAACCGGGCGGCGCGCTCCGAATGCGCCAAGGCAAGCTTCAGTGATCCGTCCGCCACCTTGGGCAGGCTCGCCTGCTTCTGCTCGATGGTGCCGCATCTTTCGATCAGCGCGGCCCCGAGCACGACGGTTGCGACGTAGGGCTCCGACACCAGTCCGCGGCCGAAGGCCTCCATCAGGATGCCGATGTCGACGGCGCCGCCGCCGAGCCCGCCGAACTCCTCGGGAAGCGGCAGCGCGAGCCAGCCGAGCTCGGCGAATTGCTTCCAAACGGCCGGGCTGAAGCCGAGCGGATCATTCGCCATCTTGCGGCGGTGCTCGGCATCGTAGCTTTCGGCCACAAAGCGTTCCGCGCTCTCGCGCAGCAACTTCTGCTCGTCACTGAGATTGAGGTCCAT
The DNA here is from genome assembly GCF_016031625.1 of Bradyrhizobium agreste. Taxonomy (GTDB): domain Bacteria; phylum Pseudomonadota; class Alphaproteobacteria; order Rhizobiales; family Xanthobacteraceae; genus Bradyrhizobium; species Bradyrhizobium agreste. Next base: position 31,814 of record NZ_JACCHP010000023.1, read on the forward strand.
CGCGTCTACTCCGCGGCGGCCGGCGGCTTGCGCACGGAGGGATGCAGGCCGGATGGATCGACGATCATGCCGAACTCCTGGAGATTGTGCGCGTGGCAGAGCTGGTGCAGCGCAAAGGCCTGGTCGATCGCGGCGGGCTGGCCCATGACGTCGACCGAGCGGTTGACCGCCTCCTTGGTCAGCTTCAGCGCGAAGGACGGCTTTGTCGCGATCCTTCGCGCCAGCTCCAGCACCCGCGACGACAGCTCGGCGCGCGGCACGACCTGGTTGACCATGCCGAGCTGGTGCGCCTCCTCGGCGCTCCAGCTGTCGGCGGTGAACAGGAACTCCTTGGCCTTGCGCGCGCCCAGCTCCCAGGGATGCACGAACCATTCGACGCCGCACACGCCCATGGTGACGACGGGATCGCAGAACTGCGCATCATCGCTGGCGACGATGAGGTCGCAGGCCCAGGCCAGCATCAAGCCGCCGGCGATGCACTTGCCGTGGACCTCGGCAATGGTGGGTTTTGCCAAATTGCGCCAGCGCCGGGTGATCTGGAGATATATTTCCTGCTCGCGCGCGAAGCGTCCGTGCGCGTTCGGCTCGGCAAAACCGCCCCAATTTCCGATCGGTGGAAAATCGACGCCGGCCGTGTTCTTGCCGGCGGGGCGCAGGTCGTGGCCGGAGGAGAAGTGCGGGCCGTTCCCGGCGAGAATGATCACCTTGACCGCATCGTCCTGCACCGCCGCATCGAAGGCGGCGTTGAGGTCATAGGTCATTTGCAGGTTCTGCGCGTTGCGCGCCTCGGGCCGGTTCATCACGACACGGACGATCGCCGGCTCCGGCCGCTCCACGAGGATGGTCTCGAACGAGGACATCGCGTTCCCCCTGGTGCTCTGTCTTATTGTTTCGTCGAGTTGACTATGTCGGCTCGCGATAGGCAAGAGGCTTGCGTCAGTCGGCTGCTGGTCTCGGGCGCGCAATCTGGTAGTTTGCGCCGGATTCCACCGGGAGAAATTTGATGCGCAAGATCCTGACCGTGCTGGCCGCGTTGGCCTCGCTGAGCCTGACCAATTGCGGCTACAACGCGATCCAGAGCGAGGACGAGCAGATCAAGGCCAATTGGTCCGAGGTCGTGAACCAGTATCAGCGCCGCGCCGATCTCGTGCCCAATCTCGTCAACTCGGTGAAGGGCTTTGCCCAGCAGGAGAAGGACGTGCTGCTCGGCGTCACCAATGCGCGCGCCAAGGTCGGCAGCATCCAGGCGACGCCGGAGGTGTTGAACGATCCCGCCGCGTTCCAGAAATTCCAGGCCGCGCAGAGCGAGCTCTCCAGCGCGCTGTCGCGCCTGTTGGTCGTCACCGAGAACTATCCGCAGCTGAAGTCGGACGCCTTGTTCAAGGACCTGATGTCGCAGCTCGAGGGCACCGAGAACCGCATCACGGTGGCGCGCAACCGCTACATCAAGGCGGTGCAGGAGTATAACGTCACTATTCGCTCGTTCCCGACCAATCTCACCGCGATGGCGTTCGGTTACAAGGAGAAGCCGAACTTCTCGGTCGAGAACGAGAAGGCGATCTCGACCGCGCCGAAGGTGGATTTCAATCCGGCGCCGGCGCCGTCGAAGTAAGCGCGTTCGGCTCCGATGCGCGTCCCACCCACCACTGTCATTCCCCGCGAAAGCGGGGAATCCAGTACGCCGCGGCTTCTCCGTATCCCGCCGGCGTCTCTGGAATACTGGATCGCCCGGTCCCGGCTCTGCCAAGGCTACGCCGAGGCTCACACGGGTGCTCGGCGCGCCGAAGCTTCAGCGAAGGCGGCGAGCCGGGCGATGACAGCGAGTGTGTGGTGCGCGATCATCATTGCAGCACTCCTCCTCACCTTTGTCATTCCCACCCGCGCCGACGTCGCCGTCCCCCAGCTCACCGGCCGCGTCGTCGATCAGACCGGCACGCTCTCCAGCAGCGACATCGCCACGCTCACGCAAAAGCTGCGCGATTTCGAGAACCGCAAGGGCAGCCAGATCGCCGTCCTGATCGTCCCGACCACGCAGCCGGAGACCATCGAGCAGTTCTCGATCCGGGTCGCGGAGGCCTGGAAGGTCGGCCGCAAGAAGGTCGACGACGGCGCGATCCTCGTCGTCGCCAAGAGCGATCGGCATTTGCGGATCGAGGTCGGCTATGGTCTCGAAGGCGTGCTCACCGACGTCACCTCCCGGCGCATCATCGACGAGGATATCACCCCGAAGTTCAGGAGCGGCGATTTCGCCGCGGGCATCAGCGCAGGCGTCGACCGCATGATGCGGGTCATCGACGGCGAGCCGCTGCCGTCGCCCTCGCGCAGCGTCAACTTCGCCCACAATCTGGACGATCTCGCGCCGGTATTCGCCGTGGCGCTGTTCGCCTCGATCGGCGTCGGCGGGTTCTTCCGCGCGATCCTGGGGCGGCTGCTCGGATCATTGGTGACCGGGGGCATCATCGCGGCAATAACCTGGCTCATCCTCGGCTCCGCGGCGCTCGCGGCGGCTGTCGGCATCCTCGGCTTCATCGTCGGATTCATCGCCGATCTGTTTTCGGCGATCACGCCGGGCACAGGCGGTTCGCGTGGCGGCTCGTGGTCGAGCGGCTCCTCGGGCGGCTGGAGCAGCGGATCGTCGAGCAGTGATAGTGACAGCAGCTTCAGCGGCGGCGGGGGCAGTTTTGGTGGCGGCGGCGCCTCGGGGAGCTGGTAGCGGTCATGAGCATCAAGCGCATTGCCCGACATCTCGTGCAGCATCATTGGCGCGCGAAGCAGATTTTTCCGCAAGCGGTGCTCGACCGCATCGAGCAGGCAATCAAGCGCACCGAAGCCACCCATTCCGGCCAGGTCCGCTTCGTCGTCGAAGGGGCGCTCGACGGCCGTCCGCTGTTTCGCAACCAGCCGGCCCGCGAGCGCGCGCTCGACGTGTTCTCTCACTTGCGCATCTGGGACACCGCCCATAACAACGGCGTTCTGATCTATCTCCTGCTTGCCGACCGCGACGTCGAGATCATCGCCGATCGCGGCATCGATGCGAAGGTCGGCGCCGAGGGTTGGGAAACGATCTGCCGCGCGATGGAGGCCGAGTTCAGATCGGGCCGGTTCGAACATGGCGTGATCAGCGGCATCGAGGCCGTCTCGCGCGAACTGGCAAAGCATTTCCCGCCGCAAGCGCCGCATGCGAACGAGCTGCCGGATGCTCCGGTCGTGATGTGACAGGCCATTCCGACCCCGTTCATCTTCCCCCGGTTACGAATTGTTTCACGCCCGCCACATCGGTTCCATGTTCCCGGCCCAATTCGGCCCCGGATGAACTCCTAAAATTTCGGTAAGCGGGTCCGAAGGTAAGGATTTCGCAAGCAATGAAAGTTACCAAAAGGTCAACCGAGACTGGAGTATTTGAGCCGTGAGCGAACCAATGCCCGAGCAGGCTGCCCAGGATGCCGCTGCCATCGGCGCCGCAGCGCCGCAGGCCGTCGAGGCTGCCGTCGGTATCGAGGCGCCCTCGATCGCCCCCGACCACGAAGCACCGCCCAAGCCGGATCCAGTCAAGGCCGACGCCCCGAAGGTGGAGCCGCCGCGGATCGAAGTGCCGAAGGTTGAGGCTGAGGCCAAGCCCGAGCCGAAGCTCGGCAAGCTCATTGTCATGCCGCCCTCCGACCGCGCCTTTGAGCGCGAGGAGTTCGCTCCGCATGGGAAGGCGGACGAGCCGCGCGAGACCGGCAGCAAGCGCCGGCTGTCGGCGATGGCCGCGGTGGTGGCGATTGCCGCCAGCGTCGGCGCGATCAGCGGTGCGCTCGCGACCGCGGGAATGATGCATTTCGCCGCACCCGCTCCGGCTCCGGTGCAGGTCGCCGACACCAGTGCGCTGGATGCCTCCGTCGCGCGGATCGATGCCGATCTCGTCGCACTGAAGGCCAATGTCGAGCAGAGCTCGAAGACCGGCCTCACCCAGTTCAACCGGGCCAACGACCGCCTGGACAAGCTCGAGAAGGCGCAGGCCGAGCCGCTGGCCAGGATCGCAAAGCTGTCCGAGACCGTCGACAAGCTGCGCGCCACGCCGCCTGCCGCGCCCGCGCAGGCCGCAACAGCAGCGCCCAAGGAGACCACCGGCTCGATCGCTTCGACCCAGACCCAGGTCGCGACCGCGGCGGCTGCACCGGCCCCGGCGCCCGTAGCTCCCAAGACCGAAGTCGGACGTCTGCCGACGATCGAAGGTTGGCGGCTGCGCAACGCCAGCAACGGCGGCGCGCTGATCGAGGGCCGCGACGGCCTCTACGAGGTCTATCCCGGCGACCCCATCCCCGGCGTCGGCCGTGTCGATGCGATCCGCCGCCAGGATGGCCGCTGGGTGGTCGTCACCTCAAGGGGGCTGATCGTCGGACGCTGAGCGTTTCGATATTCGACTTTCGAGGAGGCGCTTCACCGCGATGTGAGGCGCCTTTTTGCTTGAATAGGCACGCTTGCGCGGTGTTACCTCAGGCATGGGCCGCGCGTTGCGAATTCTCGTTGCTGCCGCCGCATTGCTTGGCGGTGTCGTTTCGCTCTTCGCAGCGGAGAGCGCTGCGCTGACGCGCGGCACCGCGATCACCGATCCAGCTCTGCTGCGCAAGCTCGACCAGAACGACACGCTGACGATCTCGCGTCTTTTGGCGCCGGAGCGGAGTTCGGACGTCCCGCTCACGACCGAGGCGATGTTCGCCTCGCTGCCGCAGCTGAAAGCGATTCTGCCCGCGATCGATGCGGAGTTCGACCGCTACATCGCCTGGTACAAGGCGACCTATCCGGGCGAGACCATCGGCGTCGGCGAGGGTTTCGACGCGCAATTGTTCGATCGGGTCAATCTGACATCGCGCGAGGCGCGCTTCGTGCTCGCCGGCATCGTCAATCGCATGGACCGTGCCTATGTCTCGCAAGAGTCCTGTGGCGAGATCCGGCTGATCTTTCGTCTGGCGCGGTTCGATCGCGGGCCGGATGGTGGCAAGGTCGCAACGCGCCTGCCGATGACGTTCAACCTCGTGATGAAGGCGCGCGATGCGCGCCAGACGGATGCGAACGGCAAGCCGGTCAGCTGCGCCGAGATCGCGCGGCGCTGGCTCGACAATGGCGACTGGCAAGATTTGATCGGCAACCGCCTCCCACCTGACGACGCCATGCTCGACCGCATCGAGACCAACATCCAGGTCTCGGTCGCGCCGAAATCGGCGCTGCACGATTTCCGCTCCGATTATCTGCTCAAGGTGTTCAGGTACGATGCTGCCACCAGGACGTTCGAGGAATCGACGCTGGAGAACCAGATCGACCGCGACCGCATTCTTGCCGACGATGCGCTGCGGCGCGACTTCAAGGCCTGGCTGCTCGCACCCGAGAACTTGCGCGCGTTCGATCGCGGCACGGTGCTGATCCCGGAAAAATTCCTGGCCAGGGCCGCAATGGTGCCGACCCCCGTCGGTCTCGACGCATCGGCCTTGCAGCCGGAGTTCGGCTTGATGCAGGGGGAGGGCCAAGGCGATCCCGTCTTCACCGACAATGACGTGGTCGGCGCGCTGAAGCAGGCGACGGCCCGCGGCCTCGACATGCAGAACATCCGTTCGGTCGCAGGCTTCCAGCGCCGTCTCAACGACATCACCTGCGCCGGCTGTCACCAGACCCGCGGCATCGGCGGTTTCCATTTCCCGGGCGTCGATTGGCTCGAGGACAGACCGTCGAATGCCGCCATCGTGGCGGCCTCGCCGCATTTCTTCAGCGACCAGCTCCGCCGCCGCGACATCCTGACCGCGTTCGCGGCCGAAAAAAGCCCCGATTTCTCACGCGGATTTGCCGATAGGCCGCAGACCCGCGGCAGAAGCGAGCTGGCCGGCAGCGAATATCAGGACGGCTGGGGAGCGCATTGCTCCCTGCAAGATCCGGGATCGGGAACGCCGGACAGGAGTTTTACGTCATGGAGCTGTGCTAACGGTTTGACCTGTCAGGCTGCCACGGCCTCGCGCCGCATCGGCATGTGCTTCATCAAGACGCGTTAGCGCGTGATCCGGAAAGGGTCACGGGCAAGATAAAGCTCGATCGATTTGGATGACCCATGACGGATACCGGCAACGCCAACAAGGCGCGCAATCGCGAGATCGCGCGGAACGAGGAAGCCAAGCAGGTCATCGGCAGCGCGCGCGTGAGCATCTGGGCCGTCGCGGTGGCCGTCATCGTCGGCGGCATTCTGTTCACGCTCGGCTGGCTGTCGCTGAGGTAGGCCGCACTATCTTTCGTCATGCCCGGGCATGTCCCGGGCATCCACGTTCTCGTCCCCGCGCTCAAGATCGTGGATGGCCGGGACAAGCCCGGCCATGACGGAGCTGAGGTTTCGGCGCTGGCACCCTCACTTCGCGTAGTTCGTCATCCGCTTGCCGGGCAGCAGCTCGTAGGCCGGCTTCCAGCCCGGCAGCGCGGCCATGCGGCCAAGCCAGGCATGGATGGCGGGATGGCTCGCCGCGAAATCGAAGCCGTGCTCGTCGCTCGGATAATGCAGATAGGCCATCATCGAGATGTCAGCGACCGTCGGCCTTGCGCCGATCGCGAAGGCATTGTGCTGAAGATGGCCGTCGAGGATACCGAGAAAGTCCTCGAGCCGCCTCCGGAAATGCTTCAGCACCTGCGGGTCGTTTTTCTCTGTGAAGGCGCGCATGAAGCGGTAGGTCGCCATGTAGCCGGTGAGCTTGTGGTTGTCCCAGAACAGCCAGCGCAGCAGCTCGAACTTCTCGTCCTCCGTCTCGGCGCCGAAGCGGCTGTACTGCTCGGCGAGCTTCAAGAGTAGCGGCGCGGTCTGCGTCATCTTCACGCCGTCGATCTCGAGCACGGGAATCTCGCCCATCTCGTTCACGGCCTTGCGCCACTCCGCCGTGCGCGTGACGCCGCCGGCAAAATCGGTCCAGACCGGCTCGAACGTCTCGCCGCAGAGCGTGAGCATCAGGGCCAGCTTGTAGCTGTTGCCGGATTCGGGGAAGTAGTGCAGGCGGTAGCTAGGCATGGGACCTCGCGGCATCGGTGTGTTGCCGATTGTTATAGCTAGGTAGTCCGGCATCGTCATTGCGAGCGCAGCGAAGCAATCCAGCAATGCATCCGCGGAGATACTCTGGATTGCTTCGCTGCGCTCGCAATGACGGAGTTTGTGGAGACGACGGGGCTACCCCACCGCCCCCGACGACCTCAGGGCCATGATCGCCGCCTCGTCATATCCCGCCCCGCGTAAAATCTCGTCACTGTGCTCGCCGACGGCCGGCGGCTTGCGCGGCTGCACCTTCCTGGCGCCGTCGATCCAGATCGGGCTGTTGATGGTGAGCATGGTGTCGTTCTCAAACGGCACCAGCACGTCGTTGTCGAGCATCTGCTTGTCGTTGGGGATGTCGTCCAGGATGGCGACGACGCCGAACACAAGGCCATTGCCGTCGAGGATTTTGCGCCATTCAGCGAGATCTTTCGTGGCGAAGGTCTCGTCCAAGATCTTGATCAGCTCGACCGAGCGGGCGTGGCGGTCGGCCTTGGTGACGAAGCGGGGGTCGTTGATCAGATCCTCCCGGCCCAGGCATTTGGCGAGCGTCGGAAACTGCTTCTCCTCGTTGAGCAGCGACAGGATCAGCCAGCGGCCGTCCTTGCACTGATAATGATTGGCGACGGCGTTCAGCGCGCGCTCGCGCGGGCGCCGCTCGCCGAACTTGGAGCCGCAGAGTTTCGCCTGCGCCAGCACGCTCGCCGCCCACACCCCGTTTGCCATCAGGTTGGAGGCGACATGCGAGCCCTTGCCGGTCTTCTCACGCTGATACAGCGCGGTGACGATGGCGCCGTAGAACGCCATGGCGCAGGGATGGTCGCCCATGCCCGCGACCGAGCGCGCCGGCGTGGTGTCGGTGTCGGCGCGGACGAGATCCATCAGGCCGGAGCGCGCCCAATAGGCATTGCTGTCGAAGCCGGGCTTGTTGGCCTCCTCGCCCTTCTCGCCATAGCCGGTGAAGGAGGCATAGATCAGCCGGTCGTTGAGGTGGGCGAGGTGGTCATAGGTGATGCCGAGCTTGGCGCGCACCGGCGGCGGCATGTTGGTGATGAAGACGTCGGCCTCCGCCACCAGTCTGTAGAGCACGGCCTGCGCTTCCGGCTTGGACAAGTCGAGCGCGATGCTCTTCTTGTTGCGCGCCTCCAGCAGCCAGGCGAAATTGTGCTCGCCTGAGGGATAGCCTGGCAGGTTCGGCAGGTTGCGATAGGGATCGCCAGCGCCCGGCGGCTCGATCTTGATGACGTCGGCACCGAAATCCGACAGCACGGTCGCGGCCGCGGGCGCTGCAATGAAGCTCGCGCAGTCCAGAACCTTCAGGCCCGCAAAAATGCCCTTCTCCATCGCGGCGTCGCTCCCTCGCTTCAGTCGTTTCCCGCGCGCTGGAATTGGCGCGGGCCGGTGATGGGAGCATTAGACCGATGTTTTGCCGGGATGCAACGGCGCCTGGCGCAGGGCCTCACTCCTCCCCCGCAAGCAACGCGGCATTGCCGCCGGCAGCCGCGGTGTTGATCGTCACGGTCTGCTCGGTGGCGAAGCGCGCGAGGTAGTGCGGGCCGCCGGCCTTGGGGCCGGTTCCGGACAGGCCGCTGCCGCCGAATGGCTGCACGCCGACCACGGCGCCGATCATGTTGCGATTGACGTAGATGTTGCCGACCTGGACGCGGTCGATGATCGCCTCGATCGTGTCGTCGATGCGCGAATGGATGCCGAGGGTCAGCCCGTAGCCGGTGCGCGCGATCGATTCCAACACACGTTCGAGGTTCTCCGCGCGATAGCGCACGACATGCAGGATCGGGCCGAACACCTCCTCGGTGAGCTGACCGGCCTCCTTGAGCTCGAAGATATGCGGCGCGACGAAGCAGCCATCCGGCGCGGCGCCTGCAAAGTGCAGCCGCGCCTCGCGCTTCATCCGCGCGATATGCGCATCGAGGCGTTGCTTGGCGTCGAGGTCGATCACCGGCCCGACGTGGGTCGCAACATCTCCGGGATCTCCAATCCTGAGTTCGCGCGCGGCGCCCGCGATCATCTCGATCATGCGGTCGGCGACATCCTCCTGCACGAACAACAGCCGCAGCGCCGAGCAGCGCTGGCCGGCGGAACGGAACGCGGAGGTCACGACATCGTCGGCGACCTGCTCGGGCAGCGCGGTCGCATCCGCGATCATGGCGTTGATGCCGCCGGTCTCCGCGATCAGCGGCACGATCGGCCCGTCCTTGGCCGCGAGCGTCCGGTTGATCTGGCGCGCGACCTCGGTCGAGCCGGTGAAGACGATTCCGGCGACATCAGGATGCGCGGTGAGGACCGCGCCGATACGACCGTCGCCGGTGACGAGATGCAGCGCGTTTGTGGGGATGCCGGCCTCGTGCAGCAGGGCGACGGCCTCGCGTGCGATGCGCGGCGTCTGCTCGGCGGGTTTTGCCACCACGCTGTTTCCGACCATCAGCGCCGCGGTCACCTGGCCAAGGAAGATCGCCAGCGGAAAATTCCACGGCGAGATCGCGACGAACACGCCGCGGCCGCGAAGGCTAAGCGCGTTGCTCTCGCCGGTCGGCCCCGGCATAGCGACATCAACGCCGAACAGCTTGCGGCCCTGCGCGGCATAGTAGCGGCAGAAGTCGGCGGCTTCGCGCAGCTCGGACAGCGCATCGTCCAGCGTCTTGCCGCCCTCGGCTTGCAACAGCGCGATGAAACGGGCGCCGCGGCTTTCCAGGAGATGCGCGGCCTGCTCCAGCGCCGCCGCGCGCGTGCCCGCCGGCGTCCGGCTCCAGCTGGCAAAGCCGGCGCGCGCTGCCGTCACCGCCGCGTTGGCCTGATCCGGCGTGGCATCAGCGACAGGTTTGAGATCGACCGCCTCGCCCCTGACGTCCGTCAGCAGCCGGTCGAGTGCGGCACGCTCACCGAATTCGACGCCGCGCGAATTGCGCCGCTCCGGCGCAAACAGATCTGCCGGCAACGGTATTTTGGCGTGGGGTGCCTGTTGCGGCCGGCCGATGGCATCGGCGGGACGCTGCAGCAGCGCCGAAACCGGCACGCGATAATCGGCGGCCTGCGCCACGAACGAGGAGTTGGCGCCGTTCTCCAACAGCCGCCGCACCAGATAGGCGAGCAGGTCGCGATGACTGCCGACCGGCGCATAGGTGCGGTAGGCGATGTCGGGACGATCCTTTGCGAGTTGCTCGTAGAGGGCTTCGCCCATGCCGTGCAGGCGCTGGAACTCGAAGCCACCGCCATCTTGTGCGAGCTCCAGAACCGTCGCGACCGTCAGTGCGTTGTGGGTGGCGAATTGCGGGAAAATGCGCGGCCGCAAGGCCAGCAACTTCGTCGCGCAGGCGACGAAGTTCAGATCGCTCATCGCCTTGCGCGTGAACACGGGATAGCCGTCGAGCCCGCGCTCCTGCGCGCGCTTGATCTCGGTGTCCCAATAGGCGCCCTTGACGAGGCGCACCATCAGCTTGCGGTCATGCGCGCGGGCGAGCGCATCGACATAATCGATCACCGCGCTGGCGCGCTTCTGATAGGCCTGGATCGCGAGGCCAAATCCGTCCCATCCCTGAAGCGAGGGATCGGCGAGCGTCGCCGCGATCACGTCGAGCGACAGCTCCAGCCGGTCGGCTTCCTCGGCATCGACGGTGAAGTTGAGGTCATGCGCCTTGGCGCGTTGCGCCAGATCGAGCAGCAGCGGCACCAGTTCGCGCATCACGCGTTCGCGGCTGATCGCCTCGAAGCGCGGATGCAGCGCCGAGAGCTTGACGGAGATGCCGGGCCGGTCGGGCAGGGGATGGCGGCCTGCCGCCTTGCCGATCATCTCAATGGCGCTGGCATAGGCATCGAAATAGCGCTTCGCGTCCGCCGCCGTGCGCGCACCCTCGCCGAGCATGTCGAAGGAGTAGCGATGCTTCTGGCCGGAGCGGGGCCGGCCGCGCTCCAGCGCCTGCTCGATGGTCTCCCCCAGCACGAAATGATTGCCCATCAGCCGCATCGCCTGGCGCGTCGCGGTGCGCACGGCAGGCGCCCCCAGCCGCTTCACCAGACGGCCGATGGTGCCGTCAGGCGTCTCGCCGGGCTGGATCACCCGTGCCGACAGGCCGAGCGCCCAGGCCGAGGCGTTGACCAGGAACGCCGTGGACTTGGTCTCGTGATGGATGAAGTCGCCTTCGCCGAGCTTGTCCTCGATGAACTGGTCGGCGGTGCGTGCGTCCGGCACGCGCAGCAGCGCTTCCGCCAGGATCATCAGCGCCAGCCCTTCCTTGGTCGAGAGCGCGAACTCCCGCAGCATGTCCTCGACCCCGCCAAGATTACCTGCAAGCCGGTCGTCGCGCTTGCGGATCGCCTCGATCAGCCGCGTCGCGGTGCGGTCGATCTGGGCCTCCCGTGGCGGGGCGAGATGCGAGGCCGGCAAAAGCTTTGCGGCGATCTCGGCGTCATCGGGAGCATAAGGCGCGGAGAAGGGCGGCGGGATGTTCGGCATGGCGTGTCCTGTGGCTGAAATCCAGGATAAGGCCCGCGTTACCGTAGTTCGATAGACAATCTAGCTTCTTTGCCTTAGAAAATGAAGAGCACTAGCCATTTTGCCACATAAGATATGGAACTCGATCGAACAGACCGGAAAATCCTCTCGATCCTGCAGGAGGATGGGCGTATCGCCAATGTCGAGCTCGCCGAGCGCATCGGGCTGTCGCCGACCTCGATCGGCGAGCGGCTGAAGCGCTTGCAGCGGGAGGGCTTCGTCGAAGGCTATGGCGCGCGGCTCAACCCGCACCGGCTCGGCCTTGGACTCCTGGTGTTCGTCGAGGTGCTGCTCGACAAGACCACGCCCGACAATTTCGAGCGGTTCGCGCGGGCCGTGAGGCTCGCACCTGAAGTGCTGGAGTGTCACATGGTTGCCGGCGGCTTCGACTATCTCGTGAAGGCGCGGCTGGCAGACATGACCGCCTATCGACGCTTTCTCGGCGAGACCCTGCTGTCGATGCCGGGCGTGCGCGAGACGCGGACCTATGCGGTGATGGAGGAGATCAAGCGCGACGCACCGCTGCCGGTGGGTTAGCGAAGTGCAGTCGCGATTGTCATTGCTGTGGTTCGATGAGCGGTCTTCGCAGGAAAAAATAGCTATCCTTGTGCAATCGCAACGCCTGTCGTCGAATGCACCGGCCGTCTTCTTAAATTTTCTTGGCCCGCTCCCGGACTAATCCGGGAGGCAGCAAAGGCTGCGCGGGCTTATACTTTGAGGTTCTCCGCGGAGGTCTTGCCCCGGTTTGCGATCTCTTCGTATTCCACCGTCTGTCCCTCGTTGAGGGTCGACAGACCGGCCTTCTGCACTGCCGAGATATGCACGAACACATCCTTGCCACCCGACGCAGGCTGGATAAATCCATAACCCTTCGTCGGGTTGAACCACTTGACCGTACCTTTAGCCATCACGACTTCTCCGCGGGTCTTCCTCCGAGATCTCGAACCGCCAGTCCCCGCCAACCGGCCGGTTCGGTCCTAACAGGATACGCGGAATGTGGCAGGCTTGGTAGCTCAAACCACATCGCCATTTCGCCGAATTCCGCTCAACTTCGCGGCGTTTTTGCCGGTTTTGCCCGTTTCGCGGTCAAATGGCAGGAGCGCGACGGATCTACCGCAGAGAAAAGATCGAGCAGCGAGCTCGTTCTTACCCTCCCCTGGAGGGGGAGGGTCGATCGCGCGCAGCGCGAGCGGGGTGGGGTGATCTCTCCGCACCGGCAGTGTCGGATGTGGAGAGACCGTCACCCCACCCCGCTACGCATTGCGCTGCGCTCCATACGTAGCGACCCTCCCCCTCCAGGGGAGGGTAAGTGCGCGCGTGCCCTCAATAAGTCGCAGCCAGATAATCGACGATCTTGCCGACATCGGCATCGTCGATCGGTGCGCCATAGACCTTGATCATCTTGGTCACCTCGGCCTGCCAGAACGCCCTCTTGTCCTTCATCGGCGGCTGCGTGGCGACGTAGTCGGACGAATGGCAGGCGCTGCAATTGCCCTGCACGACCTCGAGGTTGGGACCGGGCTTGAAGGCGGCGACCTCATCGGGGGTCTTGTAATTCACCGGCGCTGCAAGCGACGAACCCATCAATGCGGCGACGGCGAGTGTGATGGCGAGGAGAGCAATGCGCTGCATGATCAGTCTCCTTCAGGCCACGTTGACGCGGACGGTTTCGACGACGTTGCGTAAATAGCCCGCCGGATTCCAGCGCGGCGCGTCCGGCTGGGTCTCGCCGCCATTGCCGGTGGCGCGGACCTTGAGCTCGTGGCTGCCGGCCGCGAGCTTCACCGGCAGCTTCCATTCGCGGAAGGCGTACTTGCCGAGGTCCTTGCCGAGCTTGGCGCCGACCCAGGTCTTGCCGCCGTCGGTGGAGACTTCGACCTCCTTGATGCCTTTGCCGCCATCGAACGCGATGCCGCGCAGGGTCACGGCTCCCGCCTTCAGCTTGGCGCCATCAGGGATGCTGGTGATGAAGGAGCGGATGGTGAAGCGGTTGATCGGGATCGTCGCCTTCGGCGCGGTGCCCGGCTCGACCGCGTTGTTCGGCGTGTCGGGGATGCGATAGGCCGACTTCATCCAGAAGCCGTCATAGACGTTGTCGATGACGGTGATCTCGTTGAGGTGCTTGACCCAGTAGGTGCCGTAATAGCCGGGCACGATCAGACGCAGCGGGAAGCCATTGAGGAACGGCAGGTCCTCGCCGTTCATGCCATAGGCCAGCATCACCTCGCCGTCGCTGGCGTGATCGATGTCGAGGGCCTTGATGAAATCCGGCGTCTTGTCGTTGACGGGCCCATCCATGCCGTTGAAGGTGACCTGCTTGGCGCCGCTTTGCACGCCGGCCATCTCGAGCACGCTCTTCAGCGGCACGCCGCGCCAGCGCGCGCAACCCATCGCACCGTTGGCGAGCTGCCCGCCGGCGACGCGCGGCTCGAAGAAGCCGCGACTGTTGCCGGAGCATTGCGCGACGGCGACGATCTCCGTCGGCTTCATTTTGCGGATGTCCTTCAGCGACAATTTCAGCGGCTTGTCGACCTTGCCCTTGACCTCCAGCGTGAACTTGTCGGGGTCGAGATTGTAGGGCAGGTCGGAGAGGTGGTAGCGCACAAAGAACGCGTTGTTCGGCGTGATCGGGCCGTCGTTGAACACCGCAAATGGCGTCTCGAGCTGCGGCGGCCGGCTGGTCAGGCCGATCATCGGCCGCTTCTGCGGATACTTCACCAGCGGCCGTTCGCCATTGGCGAAGGGCAGGGTCACGGTCTCGAGGGCCAGCGCCTTGGTGGAATTCAGTGTGGCCGCCATGGCGGCAAGGCCTGCTCCCTTGAGCAGGTCGCGTCGATCGAACATGTGGTCTCCTCCCGGAGCTTTTCTTCCGGCCGCGGTCATCACCACGGACCTGCGCACATCTGTCGTAACGATTTGAACGAAGTCAATTCGTGCTTTCGCAGCAAGCCCATGCCGCTGCGTTGCAGCAGGCCGGTGTTACGTGGCGATGAGGGGACTAGAGTAGTAACGGTAGCGTGCGCTCGACCTCTCCCGCTTGCGGGAGAGGTCGGCGCGCGCCGGGTGAGGGCTTTCTCCGCTGGGATTGTCCCGTTGCGGAAACACCCTCTCCCCAGCCCTCGCCCGCAAGCGGGGGAGGGAGCGCATCGAGCTTGCCGCTCGATCATCACGCCGCCACCCGCTCGCTGCGATCGACCAGCCCCGCCAGCTCCCTCGCATTCGCCACCACGCGCACCGCGAGCGGCTCGTCGCGGCCGCGGATGGCGACCTCCTGCTGCGGCAGGGCGTCCTCGGCAATATCAGCGGTACGGTGGACTTCTTCCGAGACGATCGCCTCGCAGGCCAGCGTCTTGGTCATGTCCTGCAGACGGGCCGCGACGTTGACGGCATCGCCGAGCGCGGTGAAGACGATGTGATCGCGATAGCCGATGTCGCCGATGATCACCTCGCCGCCGTGGATGCCGATGCCGAAGCGGATCGGCTGGCGCAGATCGTGGCTCAGGAGTTCGTTGAGCTCGTCGATATGCGTGGCAATTCCCGCGGCTGCCTTCATCGCCTGCCGGCAGGCGGTTTGCGGGTCGGCCGCGAGACCGAACAGCGCCAGCATGCCATCGCCGACAAACTGGTTCGGCTGGCCGCCGTTCTCGATCACCGCCTGCGACACCGCGCCGAGGAAGCGGTTGACGATGAAGACGGTGTCGAACGGCAGGCGCTTCTCGGCCAGCTGCGTCGAGCCGCGCATGTCCACGAACAGGCTGACGAGATAGCGCTCCTGGCCGATGCTGGCCGATGTCGTGGCCCCGTCCGCTCCATGCGTGTGAGGTGTGAAGAGCTGGAAGAAGGAGAGGTCCGACGTCGGGCGCAGCTGACAGGCCAGTCGGATCGACGGATCGGCGGTGCCGACGCGGTGGAGCACGAAAGCCTCGCGCTGCGACGGCGTGGGCAAGGCGCCATGATCGCCGATGATGCGGATGCGGCAGGTCGAGCAGCGGGCGCGGCCGCCACAGACGCTGGCATGCGGCACGTTATGGCGCAGGCTCGCCTCCAGCACGGACAGGCCCTTGGGGACCCGCACCGTCTTGCCGTTGCCGTAGGACAGCGCGATCATGCCGCCGCGCCGTTCGCGCAAGGCACGCGCGCCGCGCGCCGCCAGCACCAGTCCGAGCAGTCCGAAATAGCCGATGGTGAGACCGCCCGCGATGCGGTCGAGCGTGTTGCCTTCCGCAACCGTTCCGACCTGGCGGCGGGTGAGATTGTGCGTACGCCATTCGCCGTCGTCACTGTCGGCGGCGACGCTGCGGCCGCCCTGGTAGATGCCGAGCAACGAGAGCGTCGGGATCAGCACGGCGGCCGCGAGCAGATAGGGCGCCGCGCGCGTGAAGAACGGCTTCAGCCGAAGCCAGAAATAGACGCCGATGCAGCCGTGCACCCAGGCAATGAGCAGCAGGATCGTCATCTGCCAGAGCCGGCCCGGCGTCGCGACGAAGAACAAATAGAGCTCCTGCGGATAGAGCTTCTGGTGTCCGTACAGCGTCTGTCCGAGCCGCACGCCGATGACGTGGCCCATGACGAGGACGGGTATGCTGAGGCCGAGCACGAGCTGGAGCGGCTCGATCGTTCGCCAGCGGAACTGCCGGCGCTGATACAGCGCGTAGAGCCCGAGGCCCATATGGGTGAGTGCGGCCGTGTAGAACACGATCGCGACCGGGAGGAACTGCCAGAACAGGGTGTGATAGTAGACCCCGGTCTCCATGGCATCGACCGAGATGTTGCCGAGCGCGTGGTTGAGGAAATGACTGACCACATAGGCGAACAGGATGATGCCGCAAACGAGTCGCACCTGCCGCACGCCGGCGGCGCGGACGACTGACATCTGTCTGGGAGCGGTGGCCATGGTTGGATTGTATCAGTTCATGAAAGAGAACAGCCAGCGTAACGTTTAATTCCTGATGTGGACAGGTTGTGAGGTCACACGCCTGGGAAGCCGCCTCACACCCCGTCGTCATCCCGGATCGGCGCGCGCCTTCAGGGCGCGCTTGTCCGGGACGGCGCGGGAGAGAGCTTGGCCCACATTGACTCCCCCTTCCAAGTCGGGGAAAAGCGCGGCCGTGACGATCGCTCCCGACATCTCTGCGAAGCCGGACGGCGCCGAACGCCGTCTCATCCTGATTGCCGCAGCGATCATCGCCGCGATGACGCTGCTCCGCATCGTCTACGCCTCGGCCATCGAGCTGCGCACCGACGAAGCCTATTACTGGACCTGGTCCAAGGAGGCCGCGCTCAGCTTCCTCGATCATCCGCCCGGCATCGCCTGGCTGATCCGCTTCGGAACCGCGATCTTCGGCGACACCAATCTCGGCGTTCGCTTCGGCGGTATCGTCGCGATGCTGGTGACGCAGCTATTGCTCGCCGACATCGTCCGCCGCCTCACCCATGATGCGCGCGCGATCGTGTTCGCGGTGCTGATGCCGGAGGCCGCGCTGTATTACGGCCTGTTGATGGCCAAGGTCGCGCCCGATGTCGCCATGATCCCGTTCGCAATGGCGATGATGTGGTCCTTGGTGCGGCTCGCGCAAAGCGGCGACGGCCGCTGGTGGCTGGCGGCCGGCCTGTTCGCGGGCCTCGCGATGCTGGCGAAATTCACCGCGATCATGTTCGCGCCGGCGGTTGCCGCCTTTCTGCTGGTGCCGGATTGGCGCTGGCGCTGGCTGCGCAGTCCTTACCCTTATCTCGCCGTCCTGGTCGCGATCGCCGCGTTCTCGCCGGTGCTGATCTGGAATGCGCAGCACGACTGGGCCTCGTTCCGCTTCCAGGGCGTGCGCGCCACCGCCAATTACGGCATCTCGCTGCGTACGATCGGCGACTACATCGGCCTGCAATTCGGCCTGGTCGGCTTCGTCATGCTGCCGGTGGTGCTGACGGGCCTGGTGCTGACGGCATGGCGCGGCTATCGCACGCGCGAGCCGGTCGCGATCCTTTTGTCGACGGCAGTGCTGGTGCCGTTCGTCTACTTCTTCTTCAAGTCGCTGACGCTTCGCGTCGGCGACACCTGGCCGATGTTCATGTGGCCGGTCGGTTTTGCCGCCACCGCGGTCAACCTCGTCACGATGAGGAAAGAGGGATGGTCCGCCCGGATGCTGGAGACCTCGCTGTTCTGGGTCAGGACAGCGATCGTCTCGGGCATCGCCTTCGTCATCATCGTGTTCCTCTACTACGTTGCCGCGCCCTGGAATCTGCTCGGCAAGATCGACCCGATCGGCGCCGAGGCCGGCTACGCGCAAGTCGCCGCGCGGGCCCAAGCCGCCCTCGACGAAACAGGCGCGACCTGGATCGCGACCACGGATTATCGCACCTACGCCATGATGCGCTGGCTGTTCCGGGGCCGCGTGCCCGTGATCGAGATCAACGAGCGCGGCCGCTTCCAGGATTTCCGCGACCCCGGCATGGACCGGATCAACGGCCATGCCGGCATCTATGTCGGGCGCGAGCCGGACAACCGCGCATCGCTGTGGGAGAACATTCCGGCGAGGCGCGAGCAACTCGCCACGGTCGAACGCCGCTGGCGCGGCGTCGTGATGGACACCTATGCGATCGAAAAGCTCACCGGCTGGACCCCCCAGCTCTCGCCGCCAAAGGACTCGCCGCTGTTCCAGTGGAAGGTGTTGGCGGATGCCGGCCGGCGCTTGCGCTTTCCCTCCAGGCCCCTCAATGAGCCTGGAGCGGGAGAGTAAGCGGTCTACTGGACGAGATCGGCGACGGTGGTTGCGGCCTTGAGGCCGGTGCCGGTGAGAACCGCGACCGTGGTCTCGTTCGCCTTGATGGCGCCGGTTGCGGCGAGCTTGTCGAGCGCCGCAGCCGCGCTGGCGCTGGTCGGCTCGGCGAACAGGCCCTGGCGTGCGAGGCGGCGCAGCGCGGCGACGATCTCGTCCTCGCTGAGCGCGATGGTGCCGCCGCCGCTCTCGCGAAGTGCGGCAATGATCTCGCGCAGGCGGAGCGGAGTCTTGATGGCGGTGCCCTCGGCGACGGTCTTGCTCACCTCCCGCGCGACAGGCGTATCGACACCGGCCTTGAAGCTTGCATCGATCGGCGAGCAATTGAGCGGCTGCGCCGCGAACAGGCGCGGCAGCTTTGCGATCTGCCCGGCCTTCAACAGCTCGCGGAAGCCGAAGGCGCAGCCCAGCAGACTGCTGCCGGCGCCGACGGGAACGATGACATTGTCGGGCGCGCGGAAGCCGAGATCTTCCCAGATCTCGTAGGCCAGCGACTTGGTGCCTTCGAGGAAGAACGGCTGCCAATTGTGGCTGGCGTAGAAGGTCTCGCTCGATTGGCGGATGGCCTCGGCTTCGGATTCCTCGCGCGGGCCTTCCACGAGCTGCACGCTCGCGCCGTAGGCGCGCACCTGCGCGATCTTCGCCGGCGAGGTCGAGGCGGGCGCCAGAATCTTGACGCGCATGCCGCCGGCCGCACCCAACCCCGCCATCGACGAGCCGCCGTTGCCGGAGGAATCCTCCAGAATGGCAGAGATACCGATCTGCCGCAGGAACGACAGCATCACCGCCGAGCCACGGTCCTTGAAGCTGCCGGTCGGGTTGAACCATTCGAGCTTGAACAGCGGACGCAGATCACCCCAGTCCTGCTCGACCAGCGGCGTGCAGCCCTCGCCGAGCGTGATCGGCTTTGCAATCTCGACCGGCAGCGCCGCCCGGTAGCGCCAGAGCGACCGCGTCCGGACATCGACGTCCTCGCGCGAAATGCCGGCCCCCGGCATCACCAGCAGCGGCGTGCGCGCGTCCGAGCACCAGCGCGGCTGGTCCAGGGGATAGAGCTTTCCGTTGCGGGGATCGATGTAGCTGGCGGCGGGCATGGCAGTCTCCAGGGGCAGGGGCAGCGCGGTGCGCCGAACTTGAAGTCCGCCGCACGAAACGAAGCAACACCTCCTTGAAAACACGAAAAATAGAACTATTTCAATTCCTTAAACTGGCCTCACAGGCAAAGGCGGCGAGCGTGATGGGCGATGCCGGCAGGCCCGACGGCTATCGATGACGGGAATTTGGCCGCGAACGGCCCCGGTGCCCTGTCGCGATTAACTTGTCTGTCGTCGCCGGCCGCTACAATATGTTGGATTGAGCTTGCGCCGCCGGTTCGGCGTCGCAGGCGAGCCAGGCCCGTCCGAGCGGCGGGCCGTTGGCTTTTTGGGAGCCTGGACATGAGCCGTGCCAACCGTACCGACCACATCCGCCTGACCTCCCATCCGGAGCCGGGCCGGAAGGCCGCCTTTCCCATTCATTGGGGCGCCACTGATGCGCGCGCCCGCGGGCCGGTCATCGGTACGGTGTCGCGCGCCGGGGACCGCAACGTGATCGGCAGCCATGGCGGGTCCTATGCGATGTACCGGGCGCTCGCGGTCTCCGCCGGCGCGCTTGATCCGATTCGAAGGCCCGATCTCACCAACACCTTTCCGGCCGCGACCATCGGCCCGTTCCCGCAATGGAGCGATCCCACCAAGATCGTCGCGCTCGATCCCTGGGGGCATCTGGTCGCCGAGAACTTCCGCCAGGAGATCGCCGAGGGCGCGGACATCCGCCCGAGCATCGCGGTGACGCGGGCGCGACTCGACCTGCCGGAGATCCGCGACGCGCTCGCCGCAAAGCGGTTGCGCGCCGACGGCGAGGTCGTGCACGCCAATGGCAGCGTCTCGGTGGTGAAGATCGCGATCGATCCGGTGTGGTATCTGCCGGGCCTCGCCGCGCGCTTCGGCACCGGCGAGACCGAGCTGCGGCGCACGCTGTTCGAGCAGACCGCCGGCATGTTCCCGGAGCTGGTGACGCGCCCAGACATGAAGGTGTTCCTGCCGCCGATCGGCGGCACCACGGTGTACCTGTTCGGCGATGTGACGAAACTGCCGGACCATCGCACCAGGATCACCTGCCGCGTGCATGACGAGTGCAACGGCTCCGACGTGTTCGGCTCCGACATCTGCACCTGCCGGCCCTATCTGATCCACGGCATCGAGGAATCCGCGCGCGGCGCGCAGGAGGGCGGGCTCGGGCTCGTCGTCTACAACCGGAA
Source organism: Bradyrhizobium agreste (assembly GCF_016031625.1). GTDB lineage: Bacteria > Pseudomonadota > Alphaproteobacteria > Rhizobiales > Xanthobacteraceae > Bradyrhizobium > Bradyrhizobium agreste. Next base: position 52,429 of record NZ_JACCHP010000023.1, read on the forward strand.
AGAGGGTCGCGCGCTCGGCGAGGTCACCAAATTCCTGGTCTACAATGCGCGCAAGCGGCAGGAGGACGGCGATGCGGCCGCCGCCTATTTCGAGCGCACCGAATGCGTGGCCGGCGTCCAGGATGCGCGCTTCCAGCAATTGATGCCGGATACGATCCACTGGCTCGGCCTCAAGCGCATCGATCGCTTCCTGTCGATGAGCGACATGAAATACGACGCGCTGACCTCGCAAGGCATCGACATCGTCGAGCGCGTGCCGATCCCGCTGGAGCTGATTCCGGCCGATGCCCATGTCGAGATCGCCGCCAAGAAAGCCGCCGGCTATTACTCCACCGACATCGCGCCGGAGCAGTCCGTGAACGTCGTCGGGCGTTCGCTGGAAAAATACTGATCGCGATGGCCGACGCTTTGGAATCGCAGGCGCGCGCGCTGCTCACCGCAAAGGCGGTGCGCGCGCGCGCCGGGCAGATGCTCGAGCTCGGCCTCGCCGGCGGGCTCACTTATTTCACTGTCGATCTCGACCGCATCGATGGCGTCGCGGAGGCCGTGCTCGCGGTCACGCGTAGAGCCTATCCGACGCTCGACATTCCCTTTCATGCGCGCTGGCGGCACTTCGTGCTCGGCGGCGTCGACCGCTGGGCCCGGCTTGCCGATGCTGGGTGCTGGCCGGATCGCGCGGCGCGGGCGCGCGCCGAGTTCGACGTCGCCATCGTCAGCGTGCTGCTCGATGCCGGCGCCGGCGCGGCGTGGCGCTATCGCGACGCCGTGACAGGCGAAGCCATCGGCCGCTCCGAAGGGCTCGCGATCGCGAGCCTCGACATGTTCGCGCGCGGGCTGTTTTCGCGCGATGCGCGTGCACCGTTCAGGGCAGATGCGGAGGTGCTTGAAAGACTGCATCTTGCCTCACTCACGTCCGCCTTTCAGGTGACCGACGCCAATCCGCTGCTCGGCCTCGAGGGACGCACCGACCTGCTGCGGCGTCTGGGCAGGCAGGTCTCCGAGCATGCGGACGTGTTCGGCCTGCACGATACGCCGCGGCCGGGCGGGCTGTTCGATCATATCGCGGCGCAGGCGATCGGCGGCACTGTTGCTGCGCCCGCAATTCTGTCCGCGGTGCTGAACCAGCTCGGGCCGATCTGGCCGTCGCGGCTCGCGCTCGCGGGCGTCCCGCTCGGCGATTGCTGGCGGCATCCTGCGATCAAGGCGGACGACGGCACGGCAGGCCTCGTGCCGCTGCACAAGCTGTCGCAATGGCTGAGCTATTCGCTGATCGAACCGCTCCAGCGCGCCGGCCTCGAAGTGACCGACATCGACGGCCTCACCGGGCTCGCCGAATATCGCAATGGCGGCCTGTTCGTCGACCATGAGGTGCTGCGCCTGCGCGATGCCGCGGACGCCGAGCGCGAGCATGAAGTGGATTCGCTGCTCGTCGTGGAGTGGCGCGCGCTGACGGTCGCGCTGCTCGACCGGCTGGCGGAATTGGTTCGCGCCAAGCTCGGCCGCACGCCCGAGACGTTGCCGCTTGCGAGCATCCTCGAAGGCGGCACCTGGGCGGCCGGCCGCGCCATCGCATTTACACGCCGTCCCGACGGCTCGCCGCCGCTCAAGGTCATCAGCGACGGCACGGTTTTCTAAACCCTCTCCCCTTGTGGGAGAGGGTGCCTCGCGACGCGAGGCGGGTGAGGGGTATGTCTCCGCGGACACATCTCTCGCCTGAATTCGTGGAGACAACCCCTCATCCGGCGCTTCGCGCCACCTCCCACAAGGGGAGAAGGAAGAAAGGCAGATCATGGAAGGCGTCACGATCGTCGATCATCCGCTGGTGCAGCACAAGCTGACGCTGGTGCGCGACAAGTCCATCTCGACCAAGTCGTTCCGCGAGCTGATCAAGGAGATCGGCATGCTTTTGTGCTACGAGGTGACGCGCGACCTGCCGCTCACCGACACCGTGATCGAGACGCCGCTGGCGACGATGCATTCGGCCAAGATCGCCGGCAAGAAGCTGGTGTTCGTGCCGATGCTGCGCGCCGGCACCACCTTCGTCGACGGCATGATGGACCTCGTGCCGACCGCGCGCGTCGCCCATATCGGCCTCTACCGCCAGCCGCACAGCTTTGCCGCGGTGGAGTACTTCTTCAAATCGCCCTCCGATCTCAGCGAGCGCCTCGCCATCGTGGTGACGCCGGTGGTCGCCACCGCCAACACCACTGTTGCTGCCATCGATCGGCTGAAGGAGCGCGGTGCCAGGGAAATTCGCCTCGCCTGTCTGATTGCGGCTCCGGAAGGTCTCGAGCGCCTGCGCGGCCTGCATCCGGACGTGCACATCTGGACGGCCGCGGTGGATGAAGGTCTCGACGAGAACGGCTTCATCCTGCCGGGCCTCGGCGATGCCGGCGACCGCGCCTATGGGACGCGGTAAGTGCTGCGCGTTTTAGGAACAGCTTCGACCGCGCGAGGTTCTCCTGCTCTAACATGGAGAGCACGATGACCTATCAAGATGACGACCGCAGGGCCGACAGAGCGCGCCGCAACAGCCCGGTCGGCTGGGCAATCGGCGCGATCTTCGTGATCGCCGTGGTCGCCGCCGTCTTCTTCTACAATGGACGCGAGGTCGGTCCCCAAACCACGACCTCAAATCCGAACACGGCGCCGAACGTCACCACCGGATCAAATCCGCCCGCTACGCCGGCAAAGTGACGGGCCAGAGCATGATCCGGAAAGAGTGCGTAGCGGTTTTCCGAAAAGATCATGCTCAAACAAAAACCTAAAGCGCGATGACGATTTTTCCTGTTCGCATCGCGCTTTAGGGTAGGCCGTCACACCTTCCCGCTGCCGCAAATGCCCTTCAGGGCCTGCCACTCCTTATCGCTCAGCAGCGGCGGGCCGCTGGCGGGCCGATCCTCCGTCGTCATGCGTGCGAGGCGGTCCTCGGTCAGCGGATGGCTGGCGAGAATGTTCGACAGACCGGAGCCGCCCTCCTTGCCGGTGATGCGGAACATCAATTGGGCAGCAGGCTTCGGCGAACGGCCGAGCGCATGCATGATCTCGATCGCGAAAGTGTCGGCGCCGGTCTCCGCTTCGCGCGAATAGGACGCTTCGACCAGGCTGCGCGAGGCGAAGATCACGGCCGATGAGCCGGTGATGTCGCCGAACAACAGGCCGATCAGGAATGAGGTGCCGCCATTGTAGATCAGCCCGCGCATGTTGTCGTGATGCTTGAGATGGCCGAGCTCGTGGGCGAGGATGCCGGCAAGCTCGTCGGGACTCTCGGCCTTGTCGAGCAGCCCCTTCAGGACGAACACCTTGCCGCCGGGCAGCGCGAAGGCATTCGGCACCGAGGTCGGCAGCACGCCGGCCGTCATGGTGTCGTCGAGGCCGGCCGCATCGCGCAGGCGGTTGACGAGCTTGGCGAACGCGGCCTTGCCCGCGGGGTCTTCGCATACGCTGCGGCCGAAGATGGTCTTCATCTGGACCTCGGCCGCGTCGCCGATGCGCCGTTCGACAGGCTTCGGCACCAGCGGCGCGAGCCGGTCGGCGGCGAGCGGCACGCCGAACAGGACGACGCAGACGATGGAGACGGCGGCGGCAACCGACCAGCCCACGATCTTGGCGACGCCGCTGCGCGTCGTCCGGTGCTCGTCGAGACGCGTGCAGCGGGCGGCCACCTCCGCGGCGAGCGCCGCATCGCGGATCTCCAGCCGAGCCAGAGGCGGTGCGGACGTCGCAGCCAGGCGCAGGGTTCCCGGGGGACCGTCGGCGCGACGAATGTCGGCATAGGTCCAGCGAACGGGCGTTGCGCCGTCCTCGGCGATCTCGAGCGCATCGCCGAGGGTCAGCGTCACCTGCCGTCTGCGGCTCGACACGCCGTCGAAGAAGATGGTCGGCTTGACCGGCTGCGCCGGGGTCTCGGCAAACACGTCACTCACAGCTCAGAATCCCGCGACATCGAGTCCGTCGGCAAAGCCTTCGCCGAGCGCGCCGGCAAGCTGACCGCTGCCGCGCACGTCCGCCGCGGCCCAGATGTTGTGCACCTCGACGGTCTCCAGCACCTTGGCCCAAAGATCGCGCTGAAGATAGACGCGCATCACGATGTTGATGGCAAGGGCGAGTGCGAAATAGCCTGTTACCATCATCACCACCATTGGGATGCTCTTCGTCGCATTGTCGCCGGCGAAGATCTCCTCGGCCGGAACGCCGGTCAGCGCGACCACGAGCAAGGCGCTGCCGCCCATATAGGCCGCGAACGCGACTGTGAGCAGCATCCACCAGCCGATCACTTTCCAGTACAGGCCGTAGAAGGCGTCATGAGGCAGGTTCGAGGACAGGCTGACGCCACCGATGCGGATGCCGTCGAGCCACCAGCGCCATTCGCGCGCCTTGAACTCGGCATAGAAGAACGGTGCGAGCGGGAAGATGAAGAGCGCGATTGGGCTGAGCAGCCACAGCCACCAGCCCCGCTTGAAGAAGGTCCAGCCGTCGGCTTCGAAATCGCCGCGGAGATCGCCGTAATGGGTGTGCCGCATCTTATAGCGTTCGAGCGCAGCTGTGCGCCAGGGCAGCGCGAGACCGAGCGTCAGGAACACCAGCAAGCCCCACAGCATGGCGCGAAACGCGTAAGCCCAGCCCGAGCCGTCCATCCAGAAGCGGACGCCGCGCCAGACCGTGCGCGTCAGGCGGTAGCGCCGCGCGCGAAAAATCGCGAACTGGCCGAAAGCGTAGAAGGCGATGAATAAGGGCGTCGAGGCAAAGCCCTGCCAGCGCTCGAACTCGATGCCGATAAGAAAATAGGCGAGATAGATCGGCACCAGGATCGCGAGCGCGAATAGGAAGCCGACCAGGAGCTCCTTGGCCCGACCGGTATATTCGGCCGCATCGCCGTCGATCGCGGTGTGCGTCCACAGGTGACGGCGGATGTCGGTGACGAGCCAGAACCGGTAGAAGCCGAAGGTGACGAGCTCGAGCATGGCACCCTTGGTGACCGTTTTGCGGAACTCGGAGCGGCTGCCGGAGAAATCGACCCGCGTCGCCGGCAGCGGCGGAGGTAAGGGTTCGGACCCGATGGGGGTCCATTGCATGTCGTTCACGGCGGCAACCTCGGGATGCGGTCTTGATCCGGTCAAACTATAGATCAGAGGTTGGTCGGTCCCCAAGATGGCGGGGTTCGATTTACCTCGATTTCAGGGAGGTTCTTGCACGATTCTCCACCGCGAGGCGTGTCGGAGGTCACGTTCGTGTGGCGGCGTGACGGCCGTTCGACGCTCTCGTGAAGGTTGGATGTGGCAAAACTCTCCCTTGCCCCGGCGCCGACAACCGGCTGTAATTGCAAATCAAATACCGCAGCGCAGAATTCAACGACGCGCGGTTCATATCGAGGGAGAACGGTCATGCATGGGACCATCGAAAGCGCGGCCAAGCTCGACGCATTGCGCGAGCGCGCCATGTCGCTGCCGCTGGAGCAGTTCGATCCAGGCGACCCTGAGTTGTTCAGGACCGATACGTTCTGGCCTTATTTCGACCGGCTGCGCCGCGAGGATCCCGTGCACTATTGCAAGGATTCGATGTTCGGGCCGTATTGGTCGGTGACGCGCTACAACGACATCATGGAGATCGAGACCAACCATTCGGTGTTCTCCTCGGCCTCCGCGCTCGGAGGCATCACCATCCGCGACATCGATCCGGATCTGCGCCGCGAAAGCTTCATCGCGATGGACCCGCCGCGCCATGCCGCCCAGCGCAAGACCGTGGCGCCGATGTTCACGCCGACGCACCTGGACAATCTCGCCATCAACATCCGCAAGCGCTCGGCCGAGTGCCTGGACAACCTTCCCCGCGGCGAGGTGTTCGACTGGGTCGATCGCGTCTCGATCGAGCTCACGACGCAGATGCTGGCGGTGCTGTTCGACTTCCCCTGGGAGGATCGCCGCAAGCTGACGCGCTGGTCGGACGTCGCCACCACGATACCCGGGCCCGATGGCCTGGTCGCGACCGAGGACGAGCGGCAGGCCGAACTCGCCGAATGCGCGGCCTACTTCTCCCGCCTGTGGAAGGAGCGCATCGAACAGCCGCCGAAGAGCGACCTGCTGTCGATGATGGCGCATGGCGCCGCGACGCGCGACATGGATGCGAAGAACTTCCTCGGCAATCTCATTCTCTTGATCGTCGGCGGCAACGACACCACGCGCAACACCATGTCGGGCTCGCTTCTCGCGTTGAGCCAGCATCCGGAGCAATATCGCAAGCTGCGCGAGAACCCCGATCTGCTCGACAGCTTCGTGCCGGAGGTGATCCGCTGGCAGACGCCGCTGGCGCATATGCGCCGCACGGCGCTCTCCGACTTCGAGTTCCGCGGCAAGCAGATCAAGAAGGGTGACAAGGTCGTGATGTGGTACGTCTCGGGCAACCGCGACGAGGAGGTGATCGACAAGCCCTACGAGTTCATCATCGATCGCGCCCGCCCGCGCACGCACCTGTCCTTCGGCTTCGGCATCCACCGTTGCGTCGGCCTCCGGCTTGCCGAGCTTCAGCTCAAGATTATTTGGGAGGAGATTCTCAAGCGGTTCGACCATATTGACGTGGTCGGCGAGCCCAGGCGGGTCTATTCGAGTTTCGTCAAAGGGCTGGAAGAGCTGCCGGTCAAGATTGCTGCGTGAGTCAACTCCCTCTCCCGCTTGCGGGAGAGGGTTGGGGAGAGGGTGTCTCGACAACGGGACAATCCCCAAGAAGAGAAAGCCCTCACCCGGCGCGCGGGACGATGCTTCGCATCGCCCGGGACGCGCCGACCTCTCCCGCAAGCGGGAGAGGTGAGAAGCCAACTGGAGCCACGACGATGAACATCCAAGCGCCGGTTCAAGTGGACAAGGCCGAACGCATGCGCAGGGCCCGTGAGGAGGCCTATGCGACGCCGTTATCGCAATTCCACCCCGGCGCGCCCAGGCTGTTCCAGGACGACACGCTGTGGCCCTGGTTCGAGCGGCTGCGCAACGAAGAGCCGGTGCACTACTGCACCAACGCGCCGATCGAGCCGTATTGGTCGGTGGTGAAATACAACGACATCATGCATGTCGACACCAATCACGGCATCTTCTCCTCGGACTCCAAGCTCGGCGGCATCTCGATCCGCGACGTGCCGGAAGGCTACGACTATCCGAGCTTCATCGCGATGGACCAGCCCCGGCATTCGGCGCAGCGCAAGACGGTGTCGCCGATGTTCACGCCGACACACCTGGACGAGCTGGCAAAGCTGATCCGCCAGCGCTCGCAGACCGTACTCGACAATCTGCCGCGCAACGAGACCTTCAACTTCGTCGAGCGCGTCTCGATCGAGCTGACCACGCAGATGCTGGCCACCCTGTTCGACTTCCCCTGGGAGGAGCGGCGCAAGCTGACGCGCTGGTCCGACGTCTCCACCGCGCTGCCCAAGAGCGGCATCGTCGCATCCGCCGAAGAACGCCGCCGCGAGATGGACGAGTGCTACGCCTACATGTCGAAGCTGTGGAACGAGCGTGTTAACTCGGCGCCGCGCAACGATTTGTTGTCGCTGATGGCGCACAACGAGGCCACGCGCCACATGGACCCCGATAACCTCATGGGCAACATCATCCTGCTCATCGTCGGCGGCAACGACACTACGCGCAACACCATGACCGGCTCGGTGCTGGCGCTGAACGAGAACCCCGAGCAATACGACAAGCTGCGCGCCAACCCTGAGCTGATCGATTCCATGGTGCCGGAGGTGATCCGCTGGCAGACGCCGCTAGCGCATATGCGTCGCACCGCGCTCGCCGATACCGAGATCGGCGGCAAGCAGATCAGGAAGGGCGATCGCGTCGTGATGTGGTACGTCTCCGGCAATCGCGACGAGGAGATGTTCGAGAAGCCGGACGAGTTCATCATCGACCGCCCGCGCCCGCGCACGCATCTCTCCTTCGGCTTCGGCATCCACCGCTGCGTCGGCATGCGGCTCGCCGAGCTGCAGCTGCGCATCGTGTGGGAGGAGATGCTGAAGCGCTTCGACCGGATCGAGGTGGTCGGCGAGCCCAAGCGGATCTATTCGAGCTTCATCAAGGGATACGAGACGCTGCCGGTGCGGATTCCGGGGTAGGCTCTCTTCTCCGTCATTACGAGTGACGGCATCTTGTTCGCACGTGTCCCGGACGCGACGCAGCGCCATAGCGCGCCGAAGACGCGCGTGAACGCGCTTATGGCGATGCGGCGCAGAGCCGGGACCCAGCAAGCACGGACTCGCTGCAACTTGGGCCCCGGCTCTGCAGCGCATCACACCGGACGATGCTTCGCATCGTCCCGCGTGCTGCGCTGCGTCCGGGGCACGAGAGCGGTATGTCGGCGTCCCGGCCCAGCTATAAAATTCCGGCATGACAGCTCGCGCCAGATGCGAAGGCACGATGGCGCGCGGCTGTTCTACCACACCATCTAACTCAACTTGATGTCCCACACGCCGTCCTTGCGGCAGGCGGCGACCTCCTCGCGCAAAAGCGCGGTGATGGCGAGCGAGGCCGTCGAGGCCGGGCGGTCGATTGGAGAGGCAAAGATGAGCTCGCGCGTCATTGGCTTGGATACCGGTGCGGTTTCCAGCCGCCCGTCCGCGACCTCGCCGTGGACAGAGGACGGCGGCAGCAGCGCGAAGCCGAGGCCCTCCTCGACCAGGCTCGTCAGCACGCGGAAGGAATCCGCTTCCAGCTGGACGTCGAGCTTGATCTTGCGCTGGGCCGCGGCGTGCTCGATCAGCGCGCGGAGACCGTGGGAATGAGAGGGCAGCACCAGCCGCTGCCGCAGCAGCCAGCCGATGTCGACGCTCTTCTTGCGCGCCAGGCCGCAGCCGCGCGGACCGACCGCGACGATGTTGTCGCGCCCCAGGCTCTGCACGTTGAGATGCAGGTCGGCCGACCGGCCGTAGAGGATGGCGAGATCCATCTCGCCGCGATGCAGCCATTCGACCAGATGGCCGCTGTAGCTCTCGACGATGCGCAGCGAGATGCCGGGAAATCGTTCGACGCAGCGCCGTGCAAAGCGCGCCGACAGCACGCAGCTCACGGTCGGAACCAGGCCAAGCACCACCTGGCCGGACGGCGGCCCCTTGGCCGACTGGATGTCGTCGCGGATCTGGTCGATCTGCCGCACGATGCCGGAGGTGCGCGCGAGCAGCAGGCGGCCGGCCTCGGTCAGCACCATGCCGCGGCCGTTGCGCGTGAAGAGTTCAGTGCGCAGCTCGTGTTCCAGCAGCTTGATCTGCCGGGAGAGCGCCGGCTGCGCCACGCGCAGGGTGTCGGAGGCCTTGGACAGGCTGCCGAGCTCCGCCACGCAACTGAAGGTCCTGAGCTGCCGGAAATCCATGCTTGCCAATCCTGGAAGGCTACTCCATACGCTATAACAAATGAGCATAGGGGGCGGGCATTGTTTTCACAACGCCCGTGGGTTGGCCGGCGTTATCTTAACTGCCGCTGAGAATTGGAAACGCCATGAGCCAAGAACACCACACTGAAGATTACGCCGACATCCGCGAGGCCGTTGCCAAGCTCTGCGCGCAGTTCCCCGGCGAATATTGGCGCAAGCTCGATCGCGAGATGGCCTATCCCAAGGCGTTCGTCGATGCGTTGACGCAGGCCGGCTATCTCTCGGTGCTGATTCCGGAAGAATATGGCGGCGCGGGCCTGAAGCTGTCGGCGGCCGCCGCGATCCTGGAAGAGATCCAGCGCGCGGGCTGCAACGGCGGCGGCTGCCATGCCCAGATGTACACGATGGGCACGGTGCTGCGGCACGGCAATGCCGAGCAGAAGGCGAAATACCTGCCGAAGATCGCGAGCGGCGAGTTGCGCCTGCAGGCGTTCGGGGTCACCGAGCCGACCAGCGGCACCGATACCTCCTCGCTGAAGACGTTCGCGCGCAAGGACGGCAACGACGGCTACGTCGTCAACGGCCAGAAGATCTGGACCAGCCGCGCCGAGCATTCCGATCTGATGGTGCTGTTGGCGCGCACCACGCCGAAGGACCAGGTCAAGAAGCGCACCGATGGCCTGTCGGTTTTCATCGTCGACATGCGCGAGGCCAGGAACAACGGCCTCGAGATCCGCCCGATCCGCACCATGATGAACCACGCCACCACCGAAGTGTTCTTCACCGACATGAGGGTGCCGGCGGAGAATCTGATCGGCGAGGAGGGCAAGGGTTTTCGCTACATCCTCTCCGGCATGAATGCCGAGCGTATCCTGATCGCGGCCGAATGCGTCGGCGACGCCAAATGGTTCATCGCCAAGGCGACGAATTACGCCAAGGAGCGCGCCGTGTTCGGCCGGCCGATCGGCCAGAATCAAGGCATCCAGTTTCCGATCGCCAAGGCCTACGCCTCGATGCGCGCGGCCGAGCTGATGGTGAAGGAAGCGACGCGCAAATACGAGGCCGGGCTCGATTGCGGCGCGGAGGCCAACATGGCCAAGATGCTGGCGGCGGACGCGTCGTGGGAGGCGGCGAATGCCTGCATCCAGACCCATGGCGGGTTCGGCTTTGCCGAGGAATACGACGTCGAGCGCAAATTCCGCGAGACGCGGCTCTATCAGGTGGCGCCGATCTCGACCAATCTCGTGCTGTCCTTCGTCGCCGAGCACGTGCTCGGCATGCCGCGCTCGTACTGAGGTCGCGCCATGGGAGCACTTGACGGGATCAGGGTGATTGCTGTCGAGCAGGCGGTGGCGGCGCCGTTCTGCTCCTCGCGCCTGGCGGATGCCGGCGCCGAGGTGATCAAGATCGAGCGGCCCGAGGGAGATTTCGCCCGCGGCTATGACGCGGCGGCCAAGGGCCAGAGCAGCTATTTCGTCTGGCTCAACCGCGGCAAGCAATCGGTCGTGGTCGATCTCACGACGAAGGAAGGCCGCGCCGAGCTGGAGAAGCTGATCGCGAGCGCCGACGTGCTGATCCAGAACCTCAAGCCGGGCTCGATGGACAAGCTCGGCTTCTCGCGCGAGCGGCTCTTGAAGGACTATCCCAAGCTGATTTCCTGTACGATCACCGGCTATGGCGACGAGGGTCCTTACGCGCACCGCAAGGCCTATGATCTGCTGATCCAGGCCGAGAGCGGGCTCGCCTCGATCACCGGCAATCCCGACGGCGCCTCGCGCGTCGGGATGTCGATCGTGGATGTGGCGACCGGCGCCACCGCGCATGCGGCGATCCTGGAAGCGCTGATCGCGCGCGGGCGCACCGGCAAGGGCGCCGACATCCGCATCTCCATGTTCGACGTGATGGCGGACTGGTGCACCGTGCCGCTGCTCAATGCCGAAGCCGGCAATCCGCCCAAGCGCATGGGCCTGCGGCATCCGTCGATCGCTCCCTATGGCGTGTTCACCTCCAGGGACGGCAAGGACATCCTGATCTCGATCCAGAGCGAACGCGAGTGGAAGACGCTGTGCGCGAAGGTGCTGGATCAGCCGGACCTGCCGGCCGATCCCCGCGTCGCCAACATGGTCGAGCGCGTGCGCAACCGCGACTTCACCGACACGACGGTGGCCGACATCTTCGGCAAGATGACGCGCGACGAGCTCTTGAAGCGGCTGTCGGACGCCGACATCGCCTTTGCCGAGATCAATACCATGGCCGATCTCGCCAGCCATCCGCATCTGCGCCGCATCGAGGTCGACACGCCGAACGGCCGCGTCAGCTATCCCGCGCCGGCGCCGATAATCGTCGGCGAGACGCGCTCTTACGGCGCCGTGCCCGCGATCGGCGAAAATCCCAAGAAGTAACAAGAGCGAGGCGTCATGACCGAGAAGCTCGACATCGATCATTTGCGGCAATGGATCGGCCGCAGCCAGGAGGCCACCGACATCGTCACCGCGCAGCTCGTCAAGGGTCTGCGCGCGACGCTGTTCCAGGAGGTCGGCGAGCCCAAGGCGGGCGACGCTGCACCGTTCACGGCGCACTGGTGCCTGGCGCAGCCGGTGTTTCCGATGTCGATGTTGGGGCCCGACGGGCATCCGACCCGCGGCGGTTTCCTGCCGCCGGTGCCGCTGCCGCGCCGGATGTGGGCCGGCGGCGAGATCGAGTTCCTGCAGCCGCTCTGCGTCGGCGATGAATCGACGCGAACATCGCGCATCGCAGATGTGCAGGTGAAGACAGGCTCGACCGGTACGCTGTGCTTCGTCTCGGTCGAGCACAGCATCTCCTCGCCGAGGGGCATCGCGATCCGCGAGCGGCAGGACATCGTCTATCGCGAGATGACCGGCAGCGCGCCGGCTGGCGGCAAGGCGCCGCCTCCGCCGCCGAAGGCGCAGCATCGCGAAACGCACGTGTCCGATCCCGTGCTGCTGTTCCGCTATTCCGCACTGACCTTCAACGGCCACCGCATCCATTACGACCGCGATTACGTCACCAAGGTCGAGGGCTATCCGGGCCTGATCTTCCACGGCCCGCTGCAGGCGGCGCTGATCGTCGAGATGGCGGCCAAGCTTCGTGGCGGCAAGGCGCCGAAGAAGTTTTCGTATCGCGGCGTGCAGCCGCTGTTCGAGGGCACGGAGTTCTCGGTCAACGCCAACGAGACCGAGACGGGGATGGAGCTGTGGACCGCGAACGCGGAGGGACAGCCGACGATGAAGGGCACGGCGGTGTGGTAGCTCCGTCATTGCGGGGCGCCTCGAAGAGGCGAACCCGGAATCTCGAGATTCCGGGTTCGATGCTTCGCATCGCCCCGGAATGACGCCTCAATAACAAGCACGCAGGGACGGAAACCATGGCCAAGAACGGCAAGACCGGCGGCAAGACCGGCAGCAAGTCCGTCACCGTCAAGCAGGCGACGCTCGATCTTCTGCGCGCCTTCGGCATCACAAAAGTGTTCGGCAACCCCGGCTCGACCGAGCTGCCGTTCCTGTCCGACTGGCCCGACGACATCGACTACGTGCTGGCGCTGCAGGAAGCTTCCGCGGTCGGCATGGCCGATGGTTATGCGCAGGCGACGCGCAATGCCGGCTTCGTCAATTTGCATTCGGCGGCCGGCGTCGGCAATGCGCTCGGCAACATCTACACCGCACATCGCAACCAGACCCCGCTGGTGATCACCGCGGGCCAGCAGGCGCGCTCGATCCTTCCCTTGCAGGCGTTTCTCTATGCCGAGCGCGCCTCGGAATTCCCGCGGCCTTATGTCAAGTACAGCGTCGAGCCGGCAAGGCCTGAGGACGTACCGGCCGCGATCGCGCGGGCCTATTACACCGCGATGCAGCCGCCGTGCGGGCCGACCTTCGTGTCGATCCCGATCGATGACTGGGCCCATGCCTGCGCGCCGGTCGAGGCGCGGAAAGTGAGCCGCGAGATCGGCCCCGAGCTGGAGCCGATGAAGGCGCTGGTTGCCGCGCTCGCCTCAAGCAAACACCCAGCGCTCGTCGTCGGCCCCGGAATCGATCGCGCCGGCGCGGTCGATCTGATGGTGCGGGTCGCCGAGAAGACCAAGGCGAGCGTCTGGGTCAGCCCGTTCTCGGCACGCTGCTCGTTCCCCGAGCGGCATCCGCAATTTGCGGGCTTCCTGCATGCTTCGCCGGCGCAACTCTCCGATGCGCTGCGCGAGCACGATGTCGTCGTCGTCATCGGCGCGCCGGTGTTCACCTTCCATGTCGAGGGTCATGCCGCGATCTTCGACGGCGGCGCGACCATCTTCCAGATCACCGATGATGCGGATGCCGCCGCGGTGACGCCATCAGGCACCAGCATCATCGCCACGATGAAGCCGGCGCTCAGCCTGCTGCTCGATCTGCTGCCGGAGAGCAAGCGCGCGGCGCCAAAAGGCCGCACGCTGCCGCCGGCGCCGCAACCCGCCGACCCGCTGCCGGTCGAATACCTGCTGCATTCACTGTCGCAGGCAATGCCGGATGGCGCGTCACTGGTCGAGGAAGTGCCCTCGCACCGGCCGGCGATGCAGAAATTCCTGCCGATGCGCGGGCAAGATAGTTTTTACACCATGTCGAGCGGCGGCCTTGGCTACTCCCTGCCGGCCGCGGTCGGCATGGCGCTCGGCAAGCCGAAGAGCCGCACGGTGTGCCTGATCGGCGACGGCTCGGCGATGTATTCGATCCAGGCGCTCTGGACTGCCGCGCAGCGCAAGCTGCCGCTCACCGTCGTCGTCATCAACAATTCCGGCTACGGCGCGATGCGCTCGTTCAGCCAGGTGATGCAGGTGCGCAACGTGCCGGGGCTCGAGCTGCCGGGGATCGATTTCGTGCGGCTTGCCGAGGGCATGGGCTGCCATGCGGTGCGGGTGACGAAGGCGGCCGAGCTGGGCGAAGCGCTGAAGCGCGGCATGGCGTATGCGGGCACGAGTCTCGTCGAGGTCGTCGTGGATTCCGCGGTGCCGCTGCTGTACGGGCAGAAGCATTGAGTTGCATGTAGCCCGGATGGAGCGGAGCGCAATCCGGGAATAGTGCCACAAGCCAAGTCGGCCCCGGATTACGCTTCGCTCCATCCGGGCTACGAACTGCTATACGGGCAGAAGCATTGACATCACGACGCCAGAAATCCCCCGTCGGCCGCCAGCACGTGCCCGACGACATAGGATGAGGCATCCGACGACAGCCACACCACGGCCTCGGCGACCTCCTCCGGGCTGCCCATCCGCCGCAACGGCAGGCCTGCGCTGACCGTCGCCACGTCGCCGACGCCGGCGCGCAGCATCATGTCGGTGACGACGCGGCCGGGGGCGATGGCATTGATGCGGATGCCGCGCGGCGCGTTCTCCATCGCCGCCGAGCGTGTCAGCGAGATTGCGGCAGCCTTGGAGGCCGAGTAGAGCGAGAAGCCGGGATTGGGATTGCGCACGCCGCTGACCGAGGCGTTGACGACGATGCTGCCGCGCCCCTGCGCCAGCATGACAGGCAATTGATGGCGCAGGCAGAGGAACAGCGCGCGGACATTGGTGTCGAACACGCTGTCGTAGATCTCCGTGCCCTGCTGTTCCAGCGGCGCGCGGCGCTCCTGGAAGCCGGCATTGTTGAAGGCAACGTCGAGCCGGCCGCAGCGCGCGACGGCTGTGGCGACGAGGCGCGCGACCTCGTCTTCCTCAGTGATGTCGGTCCTGAGCGCGATCGCCTCCGTGCCGAGCTCGCGGCACGCGGCAGCGGTGGCCTCGATCTCGGCCTCGCGCCGGCCGGCGACGACGACCGCGTCCGCCCCTTCGGCAGCCATCCGCAGCGCCGTCGCGCGGCCAATGCCGCTGCCGCCGCCCGTGACCAGGCAGACCTTGCCGCTCATCCGCACTCCGGTTGGCAAGGCTCCGCTCATGGTCCACTCCAAAACGCTTGCGCGCGCCGTTGCGCCGATATAGTTGTATGATACAACTATGTGGGCGGAGTCAAGATGGCCGAGCTTTCGCTGATCGACGACATCCGCGCCGCCTCGCGCCTGATGGTACGCGAGCTCGGCTTCATGGACGCGACGGTGGCGGCCTCGGGCTATCCGCCGTCGGCAGTCCACACCATCCTGGAGATCGGCATCCGCGGCCCGATGACGTCGGGCGAGCTCGGCGCTTTCCTGCGGCTGGAGAAATCCAGCGTCAGCCGTCTGGTGCGCAAGCTGATCGATTGCGGCGAGCTCAGGGAGACGCCGGACGAGGCGGATGCGCGCAGCAAGCTGTTGTCGCTGACGGCGAAGGGGCAGCGCACGCTTCAGGCCCTCCATGCGTTCGGCCGGCAGCAGGTGCGCGGCGCGCTGGCGACGCTGACGGAAGCCGAGCAGCGCACGGTGCGCGAGGGCATGATGCTCTATGCGCAGGCGCTACGAGCGAGCCGGGTGGGGGAGGAGGCGGAAGCGGCGGTGTGATGCAATGTAGCCCGAATCTACTCCGTCATTCCGGGGCGGTCCGCAGGACCGAACTAAGGTGCGCAATTGCGCACCTGACAATCTCGAGATCCCGGGTTCGATGCTGCGCATCGCCGCGGGATGACCTAACGGTCACTTCCCGAACTCTTCCCGCATCTTCGCCTGGATCTTGGCCATGCCGCCGATCCAGCGGTCGTAATTCTCGGTCTTCTTGCGCATGTAGCCGAGCACTTGCGGGTGCGGCAGGATCAGGAACGTCTCCTGCTCGAGACCGGCGAGCACGTCTTGCGCCACCTGCTCGGGCGTCAGGTCGCCGTCGGCGGATTGTGGGCCCTTGGGGATCGCGCGCAGCATGTTGGTATCGACGCCCTGCGGGCAGAGGATCGAGACCCTGATGTTGTGGGCCTTGTGCGAAATTGCGAGGCTCTCGGCAAAACCGACCGCAGCGTGCTTGGTCGTCGAATAGGCGGGGCTGCCGACCTGCGACAACAGGCCTGCGGCCGAGATGGTGTTGAGGAAATAGCCGCCGCCGCGCGCCCTCATGCGGGGGACGAGATGCCGCGCCGCGTAGACATGCGCCATGACGTGGATCGCCCAGCTGCGCTGCCACGGCTCGTCGGAAGCGCCACCAGCATTCTCCGACATCGGATCGAAGCCGCCGCCGATCCCGGCGTTGGAGCAGAACAGCGCGATCGGGCCGAATTGCCGCTCGGTCTCCTCGATGACGTGGACGATGTCCTTTTCCTGCGCGACGTCGCATTTGAACGCGGCCCCATCGACCATGGCCGCGACCGCTCTCGCATTGGCGGCATCCATGTCCGCGACCACGACCTTGGCCGCGCCTGCATTGTGGAAGGCCTCGCACAGCGCCTTGCCGATGCCGTTTGCGCCGCCCGTGACGACCACGACCTTGCCGGTCACCTGCATGCGACGTCTCCTCTCGTCTTATACCGCTTCGCGGAAACTTCTCAGCTCAACACGAGGTCGAGCACCGCGGTATAATGGCATGCCGCGCCGGCCAAGACAAAGCCGTGCCAGATCGCATTCTGAAAGCGCAGCCGCCGCCAGGCGTGGAAGAGCACGCCAAGGCTGTAGAGCAGGCCGCCGGCAAGGATGAAGCCCAGTACCAGCGTGGGCAACGCCCTGACCACGGCATCGTACAGCATCATGCCGCTCCAGCCCATCGCGAGATAGATGCCGACCGAGATGCGGTCGAACCGGCCGGGATAGAGCAGCTTCAGCACGATGCCGAGGATGGCCACGCACCAGACGCCGGCCAGCAGCACCAGCGCGAACACGCTGTCCTTCAGCTTCAGGATGAACGGCGTATAGGTCGCCGCGATCAGGAGATAGATCGCGGAATGGTCGAAGCGGCGCAGCAGCCATTTGGCCGGCGAGACCGGCCAGAGATTATAGGTCGCCGACAGCACCAGCATCGAGAGCAGGCCGGCGACATAGACTGAGACGCCGACGATGTCGGTGGCGTCGGCATAAACCGCCGTCAGCACCACCAGCACCGTCGCGGCAACGATGCCCGCAAGCAGGCCGATCCCATGGACGATGCCGTCGGCGATCAGCTCGGCGCGATCGTAGTCCCAGCCGATCGCGTCGGCTGCGGCGTGGACGGAAGAGGATGCAAGCTGCTTCAACTGGAAGACGGTCATGGCATTCCGGAAAAGGCTCGAGGCAATGCCCTCTGGATGGGTGTTACGGGACCGGCGCGTCGTTCAAACGGCTGATTTGCCGACAAAGGCGGTGGAAGTATGAAAGCTTGAATTTCCTCAGGCAATTGCCACTTTTGTGACTAATCCGATTTGCGTATTCCTCGCCCGAGATCTCCTCACGTTCATATGGCATTCAGTTTCCAGGATATGGTCGAGGAGGCGCGGCTGTCGGCGCGTGCGCTGATCGACTATGGCGAGCACTTCTTCAATCCGACGGTGCGGCTTGGTGTCACCGGCCTGTCGCGCGCCGGTAAGACCGTATTCATCACTGCGCTGATCCATGGGCTGACGCGCGGCGGCCGGTTTCCGGTGTTCGAGGCCTATGCCTCGGGCCGGATCGCGCGGGCGCACCTGGCGCCGCAGCCGGACGATGCGGTGCCGCGCTTTGCCTATGAGAACCATCTGCGCGCGCTGATCGAGGAACGGCGCTGGCCGAACTCGACCGTGGATATCAGCGAGCTCAGGCTCGTGATCGACTACCAGCGGCCGAACGGCGCCGACCGCACGCTGACGCTCGACATCGTCGACTATCCCGGCGAATGGCTGCTGGACCTGCCGCTGCTCCACAAGAGCTACGAGCAATGGTCGGCGGAGAGCCTGGCGCTGTCGCGCGAGGCGGCGCGCGCGCATCTCGCGACCGAGTGGCACGCCCATCTTGCAACGCTCAAGCCCGAAGCGCGCGAGGACGAGCAGGCGACGCTGACGGCCGCGAAGCTCTTCACCGATTATTTGCGCGCCTGCCGCGACGAGCGCTTTGCGATGAGCCTGCTGCCGCCCGGCCGCTTCCTGATGCCCGGCAATCTCGCCGATACGCCGGCGCTGACCTTTGCGCCGCTCGACGTGCCCCCTGGCGGGCAGCCGGTCGAGGGATCGCTGTGGGCGATGATGGTGCGGCGCTTCGAGGCCTACAAGGACGTCGTGGTGCGGCCGTTCTTCCGCGATCATTTTGCGCGGCTCGATCGTCAGATCGTGCTGGCCGATGCGCTCTCCGCGTTCAACTCCGGCCCCGAGGCGCTGCACGATCTCGAGGCCGCGCTCGCTGGCATTCTCGACTGCTTCAACATCGGCCGCAGCACGATCCTCTCCAGCCTGTTCCGGCCGCGCATCGACCGCATCCTGTTCGCCGCGACCAAGGCGGATCATCTGCATCATTCCAGCCACGACCGGCTCGAGGCGGTGCTGCGCCGCGCCGTCTCGCGCGCGGTTGCGCGCGCGGAAGACACCGGCGCGGCGATCGACGTCGTGGCGCTGGCCGCCGTGCGCGCCACGCGCGAAGCGCAGGTGGCGCATGGCCGCGACAGATTGCCGTCGATCCTGGGAACACCCGCCGCGGGCGAAAGCGCCGGGGGCGAGTTCTTCGACGGCAACACCGAGGTTGCGACCTTTCCGGGCGATCTGCCGCTCGATCCCGAACCGCTGTTCAATGGGACGGATGCATTCCGCGGGCTGGCGAAGGAGGCGGCCGGGAACAGCGATTTCCGCTTCCTGCGTTTCCGCCCGCCGAAGCTCGAGCGCGAGGGTGCCGACGAGCCGGCGCTGCCACACATCCGCCTCGACCGTGCCTTGCAGTTCCTGATCGGAGACAAGCTCGCATGAACGACCGATCGAAGCCCCGACGGCCGGCGACGTTCCGGCTCGACGATCCCGGCGTCGTCGTCGCCGAGGCCGACGAGACCGGCCGTCTCGGTCGCGCCACCATCCAGATCACGCCGGAGCCCGACACGGCGATGCTGCCGGTGCCGGTGCAAGCTGCAGTCCCGGCGCGGCGCGGCTTTCCCTGGGGCACGCTGTTCTGGTCGGGGCTCGCGGGATTGACCCTGCTCGGCACCGGGCTCGGCGTCGTCCATCTGGTCGAGGATCTGTTCGCGCGCAGCGAGACGCTCGGCTCTGTCGGACTTGGCTTCGCCGCCGTCACCACGCTGGCGCTCGCGGTGGTGATCGGTCGCGAGGCGTTCGGGCTGGCGCGTCTGGCGACGATCGAGAAGCTGCACCAGCGCGCAGCGGCCGTGCTGGCCAGCGACGACCGCAAGGAGAGCCGGGTCATCGTCCAGGACCTGCTCAAGATCGCGCACCAGAACCCGCAGCTGGCGCGCGCCCGTGCGACGCTGGAGAGCCATGCCGGCGAGATCATCGACGGCGCCGACATGATCCGCCTCGCCGAGCGCGAGCTGATGTCGCCGCTGGATGCCGAGGCGCGGCGGCTGGTGTCCTCAGCCGCGCAGAAGGTCTCGATCGTCACCGCGGTGAGCCCGCGCGCCGCCATCGACGTGCTGTTCGTGTTCGTCGCCGCGCTGCGCCTGATCCGCCAGCTCGCTTATCTCTATGGCGGCCGTCCCGGCGCGCTCGGCATGATCCGCCTGCTCCGCCACGTCATCGCCCATCTCGCCATCACAGGTGGCATGGCCGCGAGCGACAGCCTGGTGCAGCAGATGCTCGGCCACGGCATCGCGGCGAAGCTGTCGCAGCGCCTGGGTGAAGGCGTGCTGAACGGGCTCTTGACGGCGCGGCTGGGATTGGCCGCGATCAATGTGACGCGGCCGCTGCCGTTCGCGGCCTTGCCGCCGCCGAAGCTGTCGGATCTTGCGACGGATCTGCTGCGGAAGAAGGACGGAGACGAGTAGCTCGCTCCGGTACCCCCGTCGGCAGGATCAGGGCTCTCGCATATGAAATGTGGCTAGGGGCACCAGCTGCCTCCAAAGCGTCATGGCCGGGCTTGTCCCGGCCATCCACGCCTTTCCACGCAGCACAAAGAACGTGGATGCCCGGGACAAGCCCGGGCATGACGACCTCTACTAACTGCCGTCAGGGACTCTGCAGGGGAGGTAAGCCCCCTCACTCCTTCAGATCGTTCGCCCGCTTCACCCAGGCGCGCACGTCCTTGAGGACGGCGGGAAGCACGGCCTTGACCTCGGCCACGGTCATGCCCGCCTTGATGCGGGGATCGTACAGCAGGTTGAGGATGTACTGGTCGTAGACGTCGAAATAGCCCATCGAGACGTTGTCGTTGAACATGGTCCAGGGCACGCTCGTGGTGTCGTTGATCGGCCCGAGCGATTGCAGCAGCTCCTCATAGGCGCAGTCCAGGAAGGTGAAATCGCCGTTGTCGACGGTGAGGATGACGTCGGAATGCTCGATCTCGAAATTGTCGTTCTTGCGGAAGCCGGACAGGCATTGCGGATCGAGCGAGGAGCGGATCTCGCGCGCCTTGTCCACGCCGTAGAAGCTCGAGATGGTGCGGAAGAGATCGCGGTCGCGCACCATTTTGACGCGCACGTTCGCCGCTTCGTTGGTGTCGATCATGGCGATGTCGAGATGCTGCACGCGCTTGCCGATGTCGGCCACGACCTTGGCGAGCTGTTTCTTGCGATCCTCGCGGTCGCTCTCGGCGTAGACGCGCACCGGCCCCTCGAACTTGCGGATGCGGTCGACGCGCCCGGCAAGATGGTATTCGGCGCCGAATGCCGTCTTCAGGAAGCCTTCGATGATCTCGGCGTCGGTGAAGCTCTTCTTCTCGGCGCGCTGGCGCGAGGAGATCGCGGGCAACTCGCCGGCCGCAGCCATGGTAGCGGTGTCAGTCGCACAGGTGAGCGTCACGAGCGTCAGCAGGGCGAAGCGAAGGCCGGGCGAGGGCGGGACAGATGCGCTCATTGTCCTGCGACGCTGCCGCATTCGCGCCCCGCGCACAAGCCCGCAAATTCACGCGCCCTGCGGGTTTTCTCCGGTCGTCGGGCTCTCCTCCACCTCTCCCGCCTGCGCGAGAGGTCGCCATAGGCGGCCCGTGGCCGCCGTTCTTAAAACGCCGATGCTTTGCATCGGCTATGGCGGTGGGTGAGGGTTGTTTCTTCTGGGGGATTGCCCCGGTGCGGAGAGACCCTCTCCCCAACCCTCTCCCGCAGGCGGGCGAGGGAGCGCACCTCGTGCGGGGGGACGATTGCGCTTCAGTTGTTCAGCACCACCACCGTGGTGCCGACCGAGACGCGGTTGTAGAGGTCGGTGACGTCGTCGTTGGTCATGCGGAAGCAGCCCGAGGACACGGCCTGACCGATGGTCTCCGGCTCGTTGGAGCCGTGGATGCGGTACAGCGTCGAGCCGAGATACATGGCGCGGGCGCCGAGCGGATTCTCGATGCCGCCCTTCATGTGGCGCGGCAGGTCCGGCCGGCGCGCCAGCATCTGCGAGGGCGGCGTCCAGTCCGGCCATTCCTTCTTCGCGGTGATCTTGTGCACCCCGCCCCAGCGGAAGCCGTCGCGGCCCACGCCGATGCCGTAGCGCAGCGCCTGCCCGTTGCCGAGCACCAGATAGAGCCGCCGCTCGGCGGTGTTCACCACGACCGTGCCGGGGGCGTAACTGCCGTTATACATGACGGTGGTGCGGGGAATCGGGCTCACACTGCTGCCGAGATAGCCGGTGGAACTGGTGCCCGTGAAGTCTATCATCCCCGCCGCGGATGCGTCGGCGGCGCCAGCCAGCAACAGCGCCATTGCGGCCATCGGTGCGGCAAAAAACCGGATCATTGTCTCCCCCAGAAAAATCGATTCAACCAGAGCCAGAGGCCATATTTGCGCGCTTTCCGCAAGCCACGGGCCCGTGAGGGTCGCATCGTTGACGACTGACGTTACCAAATCGCAACTGCGACAATTCGCTGGAAAGCGTTAGCCAAATCCGCGCGTCGTCACGCGGGGCAGGGCCGCAATGCCCGCTATTGCTTTGACGGGCCGCGCGAACAATGATTGATCGAGCGGATCACTAAAAGGACAGTTGCGGGAGCAGACAGAATGAACGGTGCGGAAAGCCTGGTGCGGACGATGGTCAAGGGCGGGGTGGACGTCTGCTTCACCAACCCCGGCACTTCCGAGATGCATTTCGTCGCGGCGCTCGACCGTGTCCCCGGCATGCGCTGCGTGCTCGGCCTGTTCGAAGGCGTGGTGACGGGCGCGGCCGACGGTTATTTCCGCATGAAGGGCACGCCGGCCTCGACCCTGCTGCATCTCGGGCCCGGCCTCGCCAACGGCCTTGCCAATCTGCACAATGCCAAGAAGGCCAATTCCGGCATCGTCAACATCGTCGGCCAGCACGCGGTCTACCACATCGGCTACAACGCCCCCCTGACCTCCGACATCGAGGGCCTCGCCCGGCCAATGTCGTCCTGGGTCCGCACCTCCCCGGATGCCAAATCGGTCGCCGCCGACGGCGCCGCCGCGATTGCCGCCGCCAAAAGCGCGCCGCCGCAGATCGCGACCCTGATCCTGCCCGCCGACACCGCCTGGAACGAGGCCGACGGCATCGCCGAGGTCCCAGTCGAGCAGCAGCGCGCCAGCTACTCGCCCCAGGCGGTGGAGCAGGCCGCAAGAATCCTCCATGGCGATGGCGAAGGCACGCTGCTCCTGATGACCGGCAGCGCACTGAGCGAGCAGGGTCTGGCGCTGGCCGAGCGCATCGCCGGCAAGACCGGCTGCACGGTGATGGGCCCGACCTTCCGTCCGAAGATGGCGCGCGGCCGCGGCCGTTTCTCGATCGACCGCATCCATTACGTGATCGAGAACGCGCTGCCGATGCTGGCAAAATTCCGTCACATCGTGCTGGTCGAGGCCGACGATCCCGTGGCGTTCTTCGCCTATCCGAACAAGCCGAGCATGCTCAAGCCGCAAGGCTGCGAGGTGCATCGCATGACCTCGTGGGGCGAGAATTCGGTCGCCGCGCTCGAGGCGCTCGCCGGCGCCGTGAAGGCCAGCGCCAAGGACGTCAAGCCGCAGGCTTTGCAGGAGCTGGTCAAGCCGACCGGCGCGCTCACCTTCGCCTCGATCGCGCAGGCCATTGCCTGTGCGATCCCCGAGAACGCGATCATGGTCGACGAATCCCTCACCACCGGTCGCGGCTTCTTCCCGCCGACCGCGGCGGCCGCCCCGCACGACTGGCTGCAGAACATGGGCGGCTCGATCGGCTTCTCGACGCCGCTGTCGATCGGTGCCGCGATCGCCTGCCCGGACCGCAAGGTGATCACCATGGTCGGCGACGGCAGCGCCATGTACACGATCCAATCGCTGTGGACCCAGGCGCGCGAGAACCTCGACATCGTCACCATCGTGTTCGCCAACCGCATCTACCAGATCCTGCGCGGCGAGTTCGACAATGTCGGCGCCGGCGAGCCCGGCCAGCGCGCCAACGACATGCTCCGCCTCGATCGGCCGACGCTCGACTTCGTGGCGCTGGCCAAGGGCATGGGCGTGCCCGGCCGCGCCGTCACCAATGCCGACGAGTTCAACAAGGCACTGGCAGAGGCCGTCGCCGAGCCCGGCCCGCGGCTGATCGAAGTTCAGATGTAGGGCGCCAACAGACAGAGCGCCGTGAGCCCGGAGGCACGATGCAGACCGAGCTGAACAAGGTGATCGCGGCGCTCCGGGACTTCTATGCCCACGAGGATTTCCTGTTCGAGAAGGATGTCGGCGAGCGGGCGGTCACGCACCGCTTCGCCGTGCATCTGGAAAAGCAGTTCTCGGGCTGGTCGGTCGATTGCAATTACGACCGGCTCGGCGAGCGCACGCTGCATCTGCCGCACGGCACCATCATCTCGACCGACGACCATCTCGGCAAGTCGATCTATCCGGATGTCGTCGTGCATCAGCGCGAGATCCCGAACAATCTGCTCGCCGTGGAAATCCGCAAGGCGAGCAATCACACGCCGCTCGATCACGATCAGCACAAGCTGCGCGCGCTGACCGACGTCCATGTCTGGTTTCCCTATTGGATCGGCCTGCTGCTGGTGCTGGACAGGCATTCCGTGACGACGTCGGAAGTCTATGTCTCTGGCCTCGTCGACGAGGCGCTGTCGCGCTGGTTCGCGACGCGGCTGGAGGAGACCGGACTTGGAGCTCGCGCAGTGTGATCCCCACCACAGTTCCGGCGCGGGATCGGACCTAGTGTCGACAGACTTGCACGCATCGATGCCGGAGGCCTACGCTGGCCCATTCGGATCAGGCATTTTGGAGGTTCTGATGCAGAAATCATATTTCCTGGCTGCGACGGCAGCGCTGGTGCTCATGATGCAATCGCCGCTCGCGCTGGCGCAGGGCGCTCCAGCCGCTGGCGGAACCGCTGCGCCTGCCGCGACAAGCACTGCGCCGGCTGCGACGACGACAGCGCCGAGCGCGACCACCGACACGTCCAGCCAGCCCGCTGACGGCAAGAAGAGCGCGTCGAAGAAGCCGGCGAAGAAGAGGATGACCCGGCAGCAGGAGATCGATCATTCGATCGACACCGGTACCGTGCCGGCGCGCTACCGCAGCTCGGTGCCCAAGCGGTACCAGCAGTACATCCCGTTCGATAAACAGTGATCGCAAGGCGGCGCGACGTGACTATACGTGGTGCCGCCGATCGTTTGGGCGGGGGGAACGATGAGTGACGAGGTGAAGGATGCCGGCCTTGTGGCCATGATCAGCAGCATCCTGGGCGGCAACAAGCGCGCAGACCCTGTTGCACCGCCGCCGCTTGCCGAGGTTCCGCCGATGGTGCCGGCGGATCCCGTGGAGCCGGCCGCGACGTCCGGGTCCGATGCGGCCGCGGCCAAAGCCGAGAACGCGCCCGACGCCGCAGCGGCGGTCGCCAAGCCGGCCGAGCCGCCCGCGCAAATCGCAACCACGCGGGACGGCAAGCGCCTGCTGCCGGCAGAGGCGATCGCCGATCTCGTGCTCGGCGAGCTGCGCAAGCTGGACAACTTCCCGAGCTCCGGCGTCTCGGTCACGGTCTATGGTTACCGGCACTGGAACGCGATGCTCACCTTCGCGCCGTTCTCGACCAGTTTCCAGAACGCAACCCGGTTCCGTCAGGCCGTGCCGGACCTCGTCTTCAAGCTCCGCCGTTTCGTCGAACTTGAGATATAGTCTCGCTCGTCGGCGCCACACGGCGTCGCCAACGAAGCAGTTCGACAGGATCTTCAATTGAGCGTCGCCTTCACCAAAGAAGAGAGCGCCGAAACCGCGTCCGAGACGCTGTTGCCGGACCGCCCGATCTCGCCGCATCCGAATCTCGTGACGGAAGCAGGTTTCAAGGCGTTGCAGACGCAGCTTGCCGAGGCGCGTGCGGCCTACGACGCCGCGCAAGCCATCGAGGACGTCAACGAGAAGCGCCGACAGTCGGCTGTGCCCCTGCGCGATCTCCGCTATCTCACCGAACGCCTGCGCACGGCGCAGGTGATGCCCGATCCTGTCGCGACCGACGTGGTTGCCTTCGGCAGCACCGTGAGCTTCAGCCGCGCCGACGGCCGGGTACAGACCTACCGCATCGTCGGCGAGGATGAAGCCGATCCCAAGGCCGGCTCGATCTCATTCGTCGCGCCGGTTGCGCGGTCGCTGATGGGAAAAGCGGTCGGCGACGTCGTCGGCTCGGGCGCGCAGGAGATCGAGATTCTGTCGATCGCGTAGGCACGCAAGCTGAGGGCTGCGTGGCAAAGAGCGCCCTCGACAGCATCAAGCCCATTGGCCTAAAGCATGATCCGGAACAGCGCGAGGCCGTCGTCTCCGCCAAACAAAGCTTGATGATTGGATGAGACGGTTTTTGTCGGGAGCGTTGCCGTTCTACGCGCTGGCTGGCCTCGCCATGTGCATGTACCTCGTTCTCTACAGGACGAGCCTGTTCGACCTGAATGCCATCGTCCATGGTGCGGCCGGGTCGGCATGGTTTCCGGCCTTCATGTTCGTCTGCGTGCTGGTGGAAGCGGTCTTCCCGTATTTCGGCTATTTTCCCGGCACCGCCCTCATCCTGATGTCCGTGGCGCTGAACCCGAAGGCCGTGGATGGCTCGGTCTTCGCCGCGGCGTGGCTCGCCATCATCCTGGGTGCCGTTCTCAGCTATGGACAGGCGCGTTTCTTCAGGCCGTTTCTGCAGCGGGTGGCCTCGAATGCGGCGCTGCGCCGATGCGAGTCCCTGTTCGACGCCTATGGCCGCTATGCGCGCATTGCCCTGTTCGTTCATCCCAACGCCTGCGCGATGTATTTCACGGCGCTCGGACTGCTCGGCCGCAGCCTGACGCGCGAGCTCGCTTATCTCTGCGTGGGTGCCGCGGCCGCGGTCGGCATTCTGTTCGTCATCGTGACCAGGCTGGTGTCGTCCATCGGCCCCACCGACGACGGCGAGTTGCAGGTGCTGCTGGCAGCCGCGCTGGTCGCCATGGGGACTCTGATCGGTCTCTACACGGCCTGGCGGCCGAAGGCCGCCTGAAGCTTGCTCCGTCATTGCGAGGCTGCAATGACGACGGCCCTACCTCCGTCCAGCCGTGGCAGCGTACTGGTCATCTCGATGTCGCGTCAGCGTCATAGCCGTTGGTTAACGGAGCATTCGTGCCAGTACCAAGCCAAAAGCCAGGGAGCAAAGCATGTCGCACCATCAGCACGGCGATCATCGCCACATCGGTCCGTTCAAGAAGATCAAGTTCCGAACCGACGCAGACGACACCATCTTGGGGTCGGAGCACAGTGACATCATCCTTGGTTTCGGCGGCAACGACACCATCGATGCCGGCCTCGGCGATGACATCGTGTTCGGCGGCCGCGGCAATGACCGGATCGAGGGCGGCAAGGGAAACGATTTGCTGTTCGGCGAAAGCGGCAATGATGCCCTGATCGGCGGCGACGGCAACGATGATTTGCACGGCGGCCACGGCCGGGATCTGCTCCTCGGCGGCGCAGGCCGGGATCATCTCAGCGGCGACGAGGGCAACGATAAGTTCCTGCTCCGCAAGGGCATGGGCGTCGATACGATCGAGCATCTTCAAGCCGGCGACCGTATCGACGTCCGCGACTTCAACATTCCAAGCTTTCAGACGCTCATCGATTCCGCGCACCAGATCGGCCACAACGTTCAGATCGATCTGGGCAATGGCGACGCGCTGATCATCGAGCATGCCCGCATTTCTGACCTTCACGCCGAGCAGTTCATCCTTTCCAATGAGGTGAAGGGCGCATCGAGCTCGCAGACGCCCTACCTGCTTAGCAGCAATTCTGACGTTTATACCGAGTCGGTGCTGACGACCGGCGACAGCGTGAACGGCTACAAGATGGCCGGCATTCCGGACGGCCTCGGCGCGTTCGACAATGGCGACGGCACCTTCACCGTGCTGATGAACCATGAACTTCGCTCATCGGACGGCATTCCCCGCGCTCATGGCGGCACCGGCGCGTTCGTGTCGGAGTGGGTCATCGACAAGACCACGTTGCAGGTCCTGTCGGGCAAGGATCTCATCCACGACGTCTGGATGTACGAGGGCGGCACCTATGTCGACCACAACGCCGGCAACAGCCCGGTGACGTTCAACCGCTTCTGTTCGGCAGACCTTGCCGATTCGGGCGCATTCTACAATGCACAGACGGGCCTCGGATTCGACGGCAGGCTCTATCTCAACGGTGAAGAGAGTGGCGTCGAGGGCCACGCCTTTGCGCATGTCGTCGGCGGTGCCCAGGACGGTAACAGCTATGAGCTGGCCTGGCTCGGCAACATGGCCTACGAGAACGTGGTCGCCAATGCGCACACCGGGGACAGCACCGTCGTCGCCATGATGGATGACGGCCAGAACGGCCAAGTCTATTTCTATTCCGGCACCAAACAATCGACCGGAAATGCCGTCGAAAAGGCCGGGCTGACCGGAGGCCATTTGCTCGGCATCCACGTAGCCGATTTTGAAGCTTCGGCGAACAATGCTCAGAGCAACACCAGCCCGCTGGGTGCCGACGAGAAGTCCGACTTCAGCATGATTGATCTCGGCGATGTCAGCGGCAAGAGCGGCGCGCAAATCGACGCGGACAGCGAAAATCTAGGTGTGACGAGCTTCCTGCGACCGGAGGACGGCGCATGGGATACCCTCAATCCCAACCGCTTCTACTTCGTGACCACGAATGCGTTCAGCGCGCCGAGCCAGCTGTGGGCGCTGGACTTCACCGACGCCTCGCACCCCGAGCTCGGCGGCACCATCAAGCTGCTGCTCAACGGCAGCGAAGGCCAGCGGATGCTTGACAACATCACGGTCGACTCCCATGGCAAGGTCATCCTTTGCGAGGACGTCGGCAACAACGCCCACCTTGGCAAGGTCTGGCAGTACGATCCTGCGACCGATGCGCTCACGCAGCTTGCCCAGCACGACGCGAGCCGCTTCGTGACGGGAGGTGCGAACTTCTTGACCCAGGACGAGGAGGCATCGGGCGTCATCGACGTCACGCATATCCTCGGCAACGCCGGCGAAAACGTCTACCTGATCGACACCCAAGCTCACTTCAGCGTGGGGGGAGAGCTCGTCGAAGGCGGCCAGTTGCAGCTGATCCACCAATATCTCGTCTGACACTGGAGCGTTTTCGAGCGAAGTGGATACCGGTTCGCGTCAAGAAAACGCGTCAAAACAAGAATCTAGAGCCCCGCTCCGATTCCATCGGAGCGGGAACGGCTCTGGTAATCCGACGAAGATAGCGCTCGATGTGGAGGTGCCGGCGTTTCAGCCGGCACCCCTGCGACTGTCAAACGGCTGTCATAAATTATCGACAGTTAGATGCAGTTTCATTGCTCCTGCGGTGAAGCGCGGTCAATTCAAGATCATCACCACATCGTAAGCCGCGGAGTCATTGCGTGTGATGTTGGCTACGCAAGCAGACGTTGCCACGGATGAAGGATCGGAGCTGCGCGCTGCCCTTCGATCGTGCCGCACGGCCCTTGTGGGCATCGCGGCCTTCAGCGGATTGATCAATATCCTCAGCCTGACCGGTTCGCTCTACATGCTGGAGGTGTATGATCGCGTGCTGCCTGGCCGCAGCGTATCGACGCTGGCCGGTCTGACGATCATTGCGGCCCTGCTGTTCGTCTTTCAGGGCACATTGGAAGTGGTTCGCGGCCGGATGCTGGTTCGCATCGGGAACGAGATCGACTGGCGCATCGGCGACCGCATCTACGATCTGGTGATTCGCCTTCCGCTTCGCACACGCGGTGGCGGCGACGGACTGCAGCCGCTTCGCGACATCGACACCGTACGATCGGTGATGTCGGGATCCGGTCTTCCCGCCCTGTTCGATCTGCCCTGGTTGCCGTTCTACCTCGCCATCTGTTTTGCGTTCCATCCGCTGATTGGCGCAACAGCCCTCGGCGGCGCGCTCGTCTTGGTGATGTTGACGCTGGTCACCGACCGGTTGTCGCGGCAATCCGTGGCGAAGGCGTCGAGCTTTGCTGCTGCGCGCAACCGCCTTGCGGAGGCCAGTCGTCGCAACGCGGAAGTCCTGATCGCAATGTCGATGTCGTCCCGGTTCCTGGAACGATGGCGCAAGTTGGGCGATGCTCATCGCAGGCAGCAAAGGATCGCCAACGATATCTCCGGAGGCTTCGGGGTTACGGGACGGATACTGCGCATGATGCTGCAATCGGCCGTGCTCGGAGTTGGAGCCTATCTCGTCATTCGGCAGGAGGCATCCGGCGGGATCATCATTGCCAGTTCGATCCTGACGGGCCGCGCCCTTGCACCCGTGGATGTCACGATCGGCAATTGGAAGAATTTCATCGCTGCGGCCCAAAGCTGGCGGCGCCTCGCCGGGCTCATGGTGGCATTGCCGGCATCCGCCGAAAAACTGCCTTTGCGGCCTCCGACGCGTTTGCTCGTCGTGGACAAGTTGTCCGTCGCAGCCCCTGGATCGGAAAAGCTCCTGGTCGCCGATGTCAGCTTTCACCTGAAGGCAGGCAGCGGGCTTGGCATCGTCGGCGCCAGCGGCTCGGGAAAATCCTCGCTGGTGCGCGCCCTTGTCGGCGCATGGCGGCCATCGCGCGGCGTCATCCGGCTCGATGGTGCATCGCTCGATCAATGGTCGCCTGATGCCCTGGGGGATCACATTGGATACCTGCCTCAGGACGTCGAATTGTTCGAGGGCACCATCGCCGAGAACATCGCACGGTTTGCACCTGATGCTTCGATGGAGCAGATCCTTGCCGCAGCCGAAGCCGCCGGCGTCCACCAGCTTATCGTCAGCCTGCCCGATGGATACAACACCCAGATCGGCGAACAGGGCGCATTGTTGTCGGCGGGACAAAGGCAGCGCGTGGCCCTGGCGCGGGCGCTCTATGGAAATCCCTTCCTGGTCGTGCTCGACGAGCCCAATTCCAATCTGGACATCGAAGGCGAGGAGGCCCTGACGCGCGCAATCCTCGCCGTCCGGGCCCGAGGCGGCGTTGTCGTCATCGTCGCACATCGTTCGAGCGCGCTGGTTGCCGTGGACTTCGTGATGACGATGGCCCATGGACGGCAGCAGGCGTTCGGGTCCAAGGAGGAGGTGCAGTCGCTGCTGGCGAGGCGGGAAGCTGGGCCGCCTGCCGCGCCGTTCAAGGTGGTCGTCCCGCAACCGGCCGCATCCACATGACGAGCGCGACATACGGCGAAGATCGCAGCCTGCGCCATCATCTGCTTGTTGGCGCGATCCTGGCGGTGGGGCTGACCGGCGGGATCGGCGGCTGGGCCGCCACCACCGAGCTGTCGGGTGCGGTCAGTGCCGCCGGATCCGTGGTCGTCGATTCCAACGTCAAGAAAGTCCAGCATCTCACCGGCGGTATCGTTGGAGAGCTGATGGTTCGCGAAGGCGACCATGTTCGTGCCGGTGAAACATTGGTGCGGCTCGACGAAACCGCCCTGCGCGCCGGGCTCGCCATCTATAGCAAGGGACTGGATGAGATGCGCGCCCGCAAGGCGCGTCTTGCCAGCGAGCGAGACGGCGCCGACCATCTCGTCGTTCCGCAGGAGTTGCTCGATAATGCTTCTGCGGAATTCGTTGCGGCGGTCGGTAGCGAACGCAAGCTGTTCGAATTGCGAGCCAACGCGCGTCGCGGCCAGAAAGCCCAGCTTCGCCAGCGGATCGCGCAGCTCGAGGACGAAATCCGCGGCTATGCGGCTTTGCAGCAAGCCAAGGCGGAAGAAATCGAATTGATTCAGCGCGAGCTGACCGGAGTGCGCGGCCTCTGGGACAAGAATCTGGTCCAGATCAACCGCCTTACCCTGCTTGAGCGCGAAGCCGCCCGGCTGAAGGGCGAGCTGGCGCAATCGATGGCGTCCACGGCTCAGGTCCAGGGCAAGGTCACCGAAATCGAGCTGCAGATCCTGCAGATCGACCAAGACCTCAGCAGCGAGGTTGCGAAGGAATTGCGCGAGATTGACGGCAAGATCGGCGAATTCATCGAGCGCAAGGTGACGGCCGAAGATCAATTGAAGCGGGTTGACATACGCGCTCCGCAAAGCGGCGTGGTTCATCAACTCAACGTCCACACGGTCGGCGGCGTGGTAAGCCCGGCCGATCCCGTCATGCTGATCGTCCCGGAAGCCGATTTGTTGATGGTGGAAGCCAAGGTTTCCCCGGCCGACATCGACCAGCTGTACGTCGGCCAACCGGCAAGCCTGCGGTTCTCCGCATTCAACCAGCGCACGACGCCTGAGATCGAAGGGAAGGTCAGCCGCATCTCCGCCGACGTGACGCCGGATCAACGCACGGGTCAGAATTACTACACGGTACGAGTCTCGATCATGCCCGAGGAGCTGGCCCGACTCGGCAATGTCAAGCTCGTGCCCGGCATGCCGGCGGAAGTCTTTGCCAGGACCTACGATCGCAGCATCTTGTCCTATTTCACCAAACCCCTCCTGGATCAGGTCGCGCGGGCTTTCCGCGAGCGCTAGGGTCGGGAGGTGCAATCGGCCAGCCGCCGCTTGGTCGATCGCGGGGTGGCGAATTGACGCGAAGTCGATCGAAAATCAACTCACGGTAGGTCTGGTCGGAAGCACCTGATGGTGGAATAATTCCCGACGCTTTCTTGATTAGATTTGACGTCGGCCGCGAACCGGCTGGCGACGTGGATTTTCATCATGGCCGCGCTTCCTCAGGACGTTGTGGCGGATTTGCAGCAGGAGAACGCGCGGCTCCTGGCCGAATTGCGCGCCGCACAAGATCGCGAGACCGCCACCGCGGACATTCTCAAGATCATCGCCAGTTCGCCATCGGAGGTGAAACCGGTATTCGATGCCATCGCGAGGCGCGCAAATGCCCTGCTCGGCGGCTTTTCGACGACCGTATTCCGCTTCATCGACGGCAATGCCCACTTGGCGGCGTTCACGCCGACGAATTCTGCCGCCGATGAAGCATTGAAGAAGATGTTCCCGCGTCCGATTGCCGATTTCGAGAGCTTTGCGAGGGCAGAGGCCGGCAAGGTGGTGCCGACCCCCGATACTGAAGCGCTGACGAACGAAATCAAGTTCATCGCGCGCGCCCGCGGTTTTCGCAGCATGTTGTTCGTTCCGCTCGCGACCGGCGGCGTGGTGATCGGCATGATCAGCGTAACGCGAGGCGAGCCGGGGGCCTTCGCTCCGCATCATGTGCAACTTCTGCAGACCTTCGCCGACCAGGCCGTCATCGCCATTGAAAATGTGCGGCTGTTCGACGAGGTGAAGGCGCGGACCGACGACTTGCGGGAATCGCTGCAGCAGCAGACCGCGACCGCCGATGTGTTGAAGGTCATCAGTCGCTCCGCGTTCGATCTGCAAACGGTTCTCGACACTCTGACGGAATCGGCGGCGTCGCTGTGTGGGGCCGACATGGCGGCAATCCTCCGGCAGGACGCCGATGGTTCCTACTATCACGCAACTCGGTACAATTTCTCGCCCGAATGGGCCAAGGTCTCGGTGGGCGTTCGGCTCAATGCTGGACGCGGTAGCCTCGTCGGGCGCGTCCTGCTGTGCGGGAAGGCGGTTCAGATCCCGGATGTCCTGGTCGATCCCGACTATGACTATCCCGAGCAACAGAGGGCCGGCGGTTACCGCACCCTTCTGGGCGTACCCCTGCTTCGGTCCGGAGAAGTGATCGGCGTGCTGTTCCTGGGCCGCAAGACCGCGAACTCGTTCACGGACAAGCAGATCGACCTGGTCTCCACTTTCGCTGATCAAGCCGTGATCGCGATTGAGAATGTGCGGCTGTTCGATGAGGTCCAGGCGAAGACGCGCGATCTCGCCGAATCGCTCCAGCAGCAAACCGCCACTGCCGATGTCCTGAAGGTGATCAGCCGCTCGACCTTCGATTTGCAAACCGTGCTCGACACGCTGGTCGATTCGGCGGCACGGCTGTGCGAAGCGGAGATGGCATTCATCATGCGCCGCGAGGGCGATGAATATCAGGCCGGAGCAGCGGTCGGGTTTTCCGAGGACTACATCGCCTTTCTGCAAGCTCATCCGATTGTCCCCGGCCGGGGCACGGTCACGGGTCGAGCCGTCCTCGAACGCCGTCCGGTGCAAATCCTCGACGTCGCTGCCGATCCCGAATACGGCCTGCAGGCGTCGATTGCGATGGCTGGTCAACGCACGGCGCTGGGTGTCCCACTCCTGCGCGAGAATGAGCCGATCGGCGCGATCGTGATCGCCCGCAAGCGCGTGCAGCCCTTCACCGAAAAGCAGATCGAGCTCGCAGCCACATTTGCCGATCAAGCCGTGATCGCCATCGAGAATGCGCGGTTGCTCAAGGAGTTACGCGAACGTACTGAGGATCTCAGCGAGTCGCTGCGCCAGCAGACCGCAACGGCCGATGTGCTCAAGGTGATCAGCCGTTCGGCGTTCGACTTGCCCAATGTTCTGGAGACGCTTGTCAGCTCGGCCGCACGGCTCTGCGGCGACCCCAGAGCAGCGATCTATCTCATTCGCGATGGCCTGCTGCACCTCGAGGCCGCCCATAACAACCCGCCGGAATGGGTCGCGCTGCGCAAGAGCCAGCCGCTTGCGCCGAGCCACGACACGCCCAGCGGCCGCGCAGCGCTCACCGGTCAAATTGATCATGTCGCCGATCTCATGAACGATCCCGACTTCACGCGGCATGACCTCGCGAGGATCGGCGGCTATCGCGCGACCCTCAACGTACCTCTCGTCCGGGAGGGCGTTGTGATCGGGGTGCTCAGTTTGGCACGGCCGGCGCCGGGCCCGTTCAGCCAGCGACAGATCGAGATCGTGCAGACCTTTGCCGACCAGGCGGTGATCGCCATCGAGAATGTCCGGCTGTTCGAACAATTGCAAACCAGGACGCGCGATCTGTCCGAGGCGCTGACGTACCAGACCGGCAGCGCCAATATCTTGAGGGTCATCGCTTCCTCCCCGACGGAAGTCGGACCGGTGCTCAACGCGATCGTGGAAAGCGCATGCGGGCTCTGCGAGGCATATGATGCGCTGGTGGTTCTGAGGGATGGCGACGATCTCGTCATCCAGGCGCACCATGGCCAGGTTCCCGTGGTGTGGAGCCGACGATCGATCAGTGGCGAAACGCCTAGCGGCCGGGCGATTATCGATCGTCGCACCGTTCATGTGCACGACCTACTAGGGCCCGAAGGGGAGCAATACCCGACGGGACGCGAATATGCGCTGCGCTCCAACGTTCGGACCGTTTTGAGTGTGCCGCTCTTGCGCGAAGGCGAGAGCATGGGGGCGATCGTGCTGCGTCGTTTGGAGGTACGCCCATTCGACGACAAGCAGATCACCCTGCTGCAGACCTTTGCCGATCAGGCTGTTATCGCCATCGGCAACGTGCGTCTGTTCGAGCAATTGAATGAATCGCTGGAGCGGCAGACGGCGACGTCGGAGGTGCTGGAGATCATAAGCGCTTCATCGGGCGCACTCACGCCGGTGTTCCACAAGATGCTGGAGAATGCGACGCGAATTTGCGGCGCCGGCTTCGGCACCATGAATCTCTACGAGGAGGGCGGCTTTCGTACGGTCGCGTTGCACAACGCGCCGCAAGCTTATGTCGATACCCGGCTCTACCAGCACATTCGCCCACATCCCGCGAGCGGGCTCGGTACCGTCGAGAAGACGCATCAGACGGTTCACATCGACGACATCAGGACGCAGCCGCCCTATATCGAAGGCGACCCCAACGTTCGCGCGCTTGCCGACCTTGCTGGCGCAAGGACCCTCGTCATCGTGCCGATGCTGAAGGAAGACGAGCTGATCGGCACCATCACGATCTTCCGTCAGGAAGTGAAACCCTTCACAGACAAGCAGGTCGAGCTCGTGTCCAATTTCGCACACCAGGGCGTGATCGCGATCGAGAATGCGCGCCTGCTGAATGAACTGCGCGAGCGTACTATGGAACTGTCGCAATCGCTCGAGGAATTGCGAAATGCGCAGGATCGGCTGATCCAGACCGAGAAACTGGCCTCGCTCGGGCAACTCACCGCCGGCATTGCGCATGAGATCAAGAACCCGCTCAATTTCGTCAACAATTTTGCCGCGCTGTCCTCCGAACTGACCGACGAGCTCGGCGACGCGCTGCGCTCAGCGGGCCTGGGCGAGGCGGAAAGGCACGATATCGAGGCGCTGATACACATGCTGCAAGGTAACCTGGAAAAGATCGTGCAGCACGGAACGCGCGCCGATTCCATTGTCAAGAACATGCTTCTGCACTCCCGCGAAGGGTCTGGCGAACGCCGCGCGGCGGACATCAACGCCATCCTCGAGGAAAGTCTCAACCTGGCCTATCACGGGGCCCGCGCTGAAAGACCCGGCTTCAATATCGCGCTTGAAAGAAAACTCGATCCGTCTGCGGGGGCGCTCGAGCTGTATCCGCAGGAAATCACGCGGGTGTTCCTCAATCTGGTTTCAAACGGTTTCTACGCGGCAAGCAAGCGAAAGGACGCCGTCGGTGACGGCTTCGAGCCGAGGCTGCGCGCGACGACCACAGACCTCGGCGGCGCCGTCGAGATCCGCATTCGCGACAATGGCGCCGGCATCCCGGCCGATGTCAGAGAGAAGATATTCAATCCGTTCTTCACGACCAAGCCCGCCGGCGAAGGAACTGGCCTTGGTCTTTCAATCTGCCACGACATCATCGTGAAGCAGCACGGCGGCAGCATCGAGGTCGATACCGCGCCGGGCGAATATACCGAGTTCATCATTACGCTGCCGCGTACGCGGGCAGCGCCGTCGCAGACCGGAGGCAGAACTTGAGCGTGTATATCATGGTGGTCGACGACGAGCCCGATGTCGAGGCGCTGTTCCGCCAGCAGTTTCGGCGCGATCTGCGCGCGGGCCGTTTTCTGATGGAGTTTGTATCCTCGGCACCCCTGGCATTGCAGCGCGCGGCCGAGATTGGGGATGCCACGCTGATTCTGATCCTGTCCGACATCAACATGCCCGGCATGAGCGGACTGGAGATGCTGCCTATCGTGCGCTCGGCCCGTCCCGATGTACCGGTCATCATGATCACGGCCTACGGCGATGCCGAGACCAAGCGCAAGGCGCTGGAGAAGGGCGCCGCCGATCTATTGACGAAACCAATCGACTTCGCGGTGCTGCGCCAGGAGATCGATACGAGGCTTGAGCAGGCCGCATGATGGCAACCATTGCCGGCTCGCAAAGCGAAGCTGTTGCAGACACGACGCCAATTGAAAGCAGGTTCTTCGTCAGAAAAATCGGGGATTCAAAATGAAAACGCTCCTGGTCCCGCTTCAGAATGTTCCGATGATGACATCCACGCTCGCTGTGGCCTTAGACCTCGCGCGACGTTCCGGCGCCTATATCGAAGGTTTCCCACTCCGGTACGGCATCCCTCAATATGCGGCCGCCGAATTGGCGACCGGCATTCTCCTGGACTCGTATCAAGAGAAGAGCGAAGCCGAACTGAACGACATGCGCAACTTTTTCGAAGCATTCATGCAAAAGCATGATGTTCCTCGAGCCGCCGCAGGGTCGAAGCCGCCATGCTTCGGCTGGCTGGAGAACGCGCCTGAGGGTGAAGACTTTGTCGGAAGTTATGGGCGCGCTTTCGATCTGATCGTGATGGCGCGGTCTGACGTTGATGCAGCCGGCCCGCACCGCCGCGCGATCGAGTCCGCGCTGTTTGAGAGCGGCAGGCCCGTTCTATTGGCGCCGGTCAATGCACGAAGAAGCGTCGCAACAAACATCATGATCCACTGGAACGGGAGTACGGAGCAAGCGCGAGCAAACGCATTTGCCATGCCCTTGCTTCGTCTGGCCGAAAGGGTATCGATCCTGACCGTGATCGGCGGCCAGGCGGTGCCAGGACCGTCTGCCGGTCAGATCGCTCGGCAACTCCAATACAATGGCATTGCGGCTAGCTCGATCAGCGTTGAGCTGGACGGGCGCGAAACTGGTGAGGCGGTCCTCGATGCCGCCAGGGCTCAAGGTTGCGATCTATTGATCAAAGGAGCCTTTACCCGCACGCGGCTGCGGCAGATGATATTCGGCGGGGCGACCAGCTATATCATGGAGCACGCGGATTTGCCCGTTCTGATGGCTCACTAGCGAAGAAGAGGCATGGTTTTCTCGTCGCTGGCAACGCGGCGGTGCACCACGGAGCTTTGGATAACCAACGTTTGGAAGCTCCTCGAACGGTCCGGGACAAGCTTTCTGACGCCCGCTTGTTCACATCGGACGCCTGGACGACCCACCCAACTTCAGCGTGACATGGCTCGCCCGCAGCGAAGTCGCCTCAGTGTTGCATGTCGATCACATACAACCGCCTCGGAAATCGATAAACTCAGCCCAATTGCATGACCATGAGATTCGTTGGGGGACTCTGATGAAGAAATTGCTGCTTTCCGTCGCAGCATTCGGGCTGGTCTGCACGGGCGCCAACGCAGCCGATCTTGCGGCGCGTCCCTATACCAAGGCGCCGCAACGATGGTTGCTGCCGTCTACGATTGGAGCGGCTTCTACATCGGCGTCAATGGCGGCGGAGGCTCAAGCCGCAAGTGCTGGGATCTGATCTCTCCTGGACTTGGCATCGTCGTTCCGGAAGGGTGCCACGATGCCACGGGTGGCACCGCCGGCGGGCAGATCGGATATCGCTGGCAGTCTGCCAGCTGGGTGTTCGGCGTCGAAGGCCAGGGCAACTGGGCGGACTTCACGGGCGATAGCGTCAGCACGGTGCTTTTCCCGCCCACCGGTCTTCGCAACCGTTCCCACATCGAAGCGTTTGGCCTGATCACCGGGCAGGTCGGCTACGCCTGGAATAACGTGCTGCTGTACGTGAAGGGCGGTGGCGCGGCAGTGGCCGACAAGTACCGCACCAACGACGTCGTCACCGGCCTTGAATTCGACCGAGCCAGCGAAACACGTTGGGGCGGCGTCATCGGTGCCGGCCTCGAATTCGGGCTGGCCCCGAACTGGTCACTGGGTATCGAGTACGATCACATCTTCCTCGGCCATCGCGACATCGCGTTCGCCGGTGCAGGCGGTTTTGGCGGCGTGGCCGCCGGGGCCTTCACGCGCAGCGAGCGTATCGGCCAGGATGTCGACATCGGGCTCGTGCGATTGAACTATCGCTGGGGCGGTCCCGTCATCGCCAAATACTGAGGCGGGACACGGCCGGTGATGCCGTTGCGCTGGGCGCAGCGCCGGCAGACCGATTCGACAACGCCGTAACCCATTGATCCGACTGACCCCCCCTACTGTGCATGGGGTTGTTTTCGAGATTTCGACGGAGCGGGAGCAGGACGCCCCAGTCCGTCTACGCTCTTCGAGCTACGCCGGACACGCTTCGCCATCATTGGGCCTGGCTGCGCCACGCGAAGCCTTTTGGCGAAGCGTGGTGGGCGCACAAGGGATCGAACCTTGGACCTCTCCCGTGTGAAGGGAACGCTCTCCCGCTGAGCTATGCGCCCGGGACCATCATGCAGGCGGCCGGACTCGTCGGCCGGCCGGCACATCGGAGCCCGCGATTTAGAAGTGCGGGCGGAAGGTGTCAAGTTTTCAAGGCGGCGCGGGGGCGGAAAACCTTCGGCAGCTCGCAGGGAAGCCGGATTTCGGCCGTTACGCGCCCTGCTGGCGGGCGCGGGAGGCGTGGGCCTGCAGCGCGCGGATGCGCTCGGCCAGCGTTCCGCCGCCTTCGGGCAGGCGGGGCGCCGGAGCGCCGTTGCTTGCGGCGTCGTTGGCCGGGCGCGGCGCCGGCTTCGGCGGCTGGCCGGCTTCGGCCGCGAGCAGCGCCTCGATCGGCGAGTTCGGGCCTTCGAGCTGCATCGCGAGTTTTGCTACTTCCGCCGCGATGTCGTTGATGCGCTCGCGCAGCAGCGCGTTCTCCATGCGCTCGGTCGCCCAGGAACTCTCCGCCTGCTGCTGGATCGCGTTGAGGTCGCGCTGAAGCTTGGCGCGCTCGTCGCGCGCCGTGCGCAGCTGCTCCTCCAGCGCGGCCTTTTCCGCGCGCAGCTGCTCCATCGCAGCCGACGACTTGCCGCCGCTGAGGCCCGCGATCTCGACGCGCAGCTCCTTGATGGTGCGCTCGTTGGCCTCGTTGGCTTGGCGCAGCTGGTTGTTCTCGTAATCGCGCTCGGCGAGCAGCTTGCCCTGCGTGGCGAGGCGTCCCTCGAGATCGGCGACGCGGCCCGACAGCATCTCGGCCTCCTTGATCTGCACGATGAGCTGGCGATCGAGCTCGGTGACGCGCTGGCTCAGATTCTCGACGCGGCCGCGCGCCTCGCCGAGCTCGCGCGAGGCGGTCTCGGATTCGGTGCGCTCCTGTGCGAGGCGCGCTTGCGTGGCGGCAAATTCCTTCTCGGCATCGCCGACGCGGTGCTTCAATTCCTCGATCTGCGCGCGCACGGCGACCAGCTCGACCTGGCGGCTCTCCGCCATCATCGAGCGGTCGGACAGTTCGGAGTTGATCTTGGCGAGCTCGGCCTGCTTGTCGGCCAGCGCAATCTCGGCGGCGTGCAGCGCCTCGGTCTTGGCGTTGAACTCCTCCTCGGTGGCGCGGAGCTGCTCCTTCATCGCCTTCTCGCGCGCTTCCAGCGCGAAGATCGTGGCGTTCTTCTCGCCCAGTTCGATCTTCATGCGGTTGATGGCGTCGCTCTTCTTGCCGAGCTCGGCGAGCTGGCTCGTGGTCTTGTTCTTGAGCTGCTCGACACTCATCTCGAGCCGCCGCGCCGACATGGCGAACTCGGCGCGGAGCTGGTCCTTGTCGGCCTGGATCTCGGCCATCGACAGCGGGGTGGCGGCCTCGAGCCGGCGCGTGGTCAGGCGCACCGCGCGGTTATGCACCAGCGGCACGATCGCGAGCCAGCACAGCATCGAGAGCAGGAAACCGATCGCCAGGTACATGATCGGTTCGACCATGGGCCAGAACTCCCAAGCTTAAGGAAAAATTCACCAACGACAATGCCATGGCGGGCCGGCAAAAAGCCAGCCCCGCCCTGTCGTTAACCTTGATCGGTGGGCAGTGGGGAGGGCGCGCGCCTAGAACGGGTTCCAGGTCGCCCGCGGGGTGTACTTGAGATAGCCGATATTGGCGCCCAGGCGCAGCCCAATCCCGGAGCGGATCGGCACCAGCACGATGTTGTTGGCGGTGAGCGCCGTCATGCCGAAGCCGCCGATGATGTAGGCCGAGCCGTCGATGCCGGCGAAGCGCTGGTAGATCGCGTTGGTGGCGGGCAGGTTGTAGACCAGCGTCATGGTGCGGGCGCCGTCGCCGCCCCAGTCGAAGCCGAGCGAGGGGCCCTGCCAATAGACGCGCAGGTCGCCGGCATTTTTGGTGTAGAGCGTGCCCTCGCCGTAGCGCAGGCCGGCGACGAAGGCCCCGGAGCCCTCCTCACCCAGGATGTAGCCGTTCGGCAGGCCCCATTGGCTGACCGCCTTCTCGATGATCGAGGCGAGCCCGCGCGAGACGTTGCCGAAGAAGCGATGGCCGGCGGTGACGAGCTCGTCCGGCCCATAGGTATTGGGCGTGGGGCTCCGCTGCGGCGGCGGCAGGTCAGGCGGGGGCGCCTGCTGGGCGGAGGCCGGCACGATCCAGCCGATCATCCCGGCAAGCGCGAGCGCAGCAAGGCGTGATGCGAAAGTCATAAAAGAACCCCTGGTATCGAATCCAATCGCTTCCTTAACCTGACGCCAACAGGCACGGCTCTAGGTTGCGCCGGATGTCCCCTCGACTCGGATGTTATCCGCAGCAACTATGACGGCACAACGGCAGGAAGATAGCCCTTTGCGCCCCGGAATTGCCTTGATCGCCCGCCGCCTCTGCCTGCTGGCGGGCATTTGGATCTCCGGTGCCGGCGGGCCGGCAGGGGCCGCCACCACGGAGCGGATCGTCGTCAACCGCTTCACCGGCGTCGCCATCGAGGGCTTCGACCCCGTCGCCTATTTCGTCACCGGCGCGGCCGCGCAGGGCACGGCCGAGTTCGAGGCGAACCTCTGGGGGGCGGTCTGGCGTTTCCGGAACGAGGGCAACCGCGCCTCCTTCCTTGCCCACCCCGAGATCTACGGACCGCAATTCGGCGGCTACGATCCGGTCGATATCGCCCGCGGCGTCATTGTCGCCGCCAATCCGCATTTCTTCGCGATCGTGGCGCAGCGGCTCTATTTGTTCAGCCGCGAAGACAATCGCGACGCCTTCGTCGCCGATCCCGAGCGCTTCCTCTATGAGGTGGGCAAGCGCTGGCCGGCCCTGCAGGAGACGCTCGGGCAGTAACGAGCCCGGTCAGTAGCAGCCTACCGCCTGCGGGTCGCCCCAGGCGATGAACTCCGGGATGATGAAGCCGGTGTCGCTGCGCTGGCTGAATCGGAGCTCGCCGCCCTTGCCGTCGGTCACCTTGCCGCCGGCTGCGGTCACGACCGCGCAGCCGGCCCCGACGTCCCATTCCGAGGTCGGCCCGAAACGCGGATAGATGTCGGCGCTGCCTTCCGCGATCCGGCCGAATTTCACGGCCGAGCCGCACGTTATCCTGACGGCATTGGGCCGGCTCGCGATGAACGCCTCGCTTCTGGCATCGCCGTGCGATCGGCTCACCGCGGCGATCCAGGGCTCCCCCCGCGTCGGCAGCTTGCGGGTGCGGATCGGCTCGGCGGCTGTGATCGTCGCGCCGTTGAACCTCACGCGCTCGGCGCCGTGGCCGACGATGCCGCGCCAGAGCAGGCCGAGCGCGGGTGCGGAGACGATGCCGAGCAGCGGCACGCCGTCCGTCACCAATGCGAGGTTGACGGTGAACTCGTCGCGGCCGGCGA
The DNA here is from genome assembly GCF_016031625.1 of Bradyrhizobium agreste. Lineage (GTDB taxonomy): Bacteria > Pseudomonadota > Alphaproteobacteria > Rhizobiales > Xanthobacteraceae > Bradyrhizobium > Bradyrhizobium agreste. The sequence goes on from NZ_JACCHP010000023.1 coordinate 94,942, forward strand.
CGAACTCCTTGGTGCCATCGAGCGGATCGATCAGGAAGAAGCTGCCCTGAAACGGCGGGGAGGCGAGCTGGGTCCGCTCCTCCGACAGCGTCGGAACGTCGCCCGCGAGCTGAGCAAGCCCGTCCGCGATGATGCGGTCGGCGGCAAGGTCAGCCTCGGTCACCGGCGAGCCATCCTGCTTGCCGTCGATCCGCATGGCAGCGCGGTTGACGGCCAGGATCGCCTCGCCCGCCTTCACCACCAGCGCGGTCAGCGGCTCCATCCATCCGGATGCGGCCTGGGCGTCGATGATCCTCACCTGCATGCCTCATTCATCGGCAAGTCCGCCCTCTCGGTCGATTCGCCCGCAGCTCTTATGGCGGCCCCGAACCGATCGCAAGCTAGCTGGCGCGGGGTTGCGAATGTTAGAACCCGCAGCATCCGTCAAGCATGCGTGATTCGCGGCGTCCAGCGCCGTGCAATTCCAGGAACCCTCCAGGACCCCATTATATGTCTGACGCTTCGTCGCCCGCGACCACTACTGCTCCCGATATGCTCGAACTCGCCGCGCTGTTGTGCTCGCGGGTCTGCCACGATCTCATCAGCCCCGTCGGCGCCATCGTCAACGGGCTCGAAGTGCTCGACGACGATCCCAAGCCGGAGGACCGCGAGTTCGCGCTCGACCTGATTCGCAAGAGCGCCAAGACCGCCTCCGCCCGGCTCCAGTTCTGCCGCCTTGCCTTCGGCGCGGCCGGCTCCTCCGGCGCGCAGATCGATCTCGGCGATGCCCAGACCATGGCGAAGGGCCACATCGAGGACGGCAAGTGCTCGATCACCTGGAATCTGCCGCGGCTGCTGCTGCCGAAGAACCGCGTCAAGCTGCTGCTCAACATGCTGGTCGTCGCCCAGCACACGATCCCGCGCGGCGGCATGCTGACGGTCGATCCGGTCGGCGAGGGCGAGGCGATGAGCTTTCGCATCACCGCCACTGGACACAATGCGCGCCTGCCGCAGAACATCTCCGAGCTCCTGAGCGGCGAGCGCGGGCCGGCTGCGGATGCGCATGCGATCCAGCCTTATTATACGCGGCTGCTCGCGCAGGCCTGCGGGCTCACCGTGACGCTGAAGCCCGAAGGCGAAGCCATCATCGTTACCGCTTCGTAAACAGCGCGTCGCACTCGGCTCCTTAAGCGAATCTTGACGAGGCGCTTCGACTTGTCCGGAGCGCCTTATCTCTTTGTTGGTTCCGTTCTTTTGCACATACTCAACCAATATTAAACGCTTTGCGGTGAAGCTGGCCCCATTCCGAAATGGCGCATCACGCCTCGTGCGCGCCCTTCCTGTATGAAGGCCTGTTTTCATGGATGATCTGTTGCGGGAGTTTCTGACGGAGACCAGCGAGAGCCTGGACACCGTGGACAATCAATTGGTGAAGTTCGAGCAGGAGCCGAACAACGCCAAGATCCTGGATAACATCTTCCGCCTGGTCCACACCATCAAGGGCACCTGCGGCTTCCTCGGCCTGCCGCGGCTGGAAGCGCTGGCGCATGCCGGCGAGACCCTGATGGGCAAATTCCGCGACGGCATGCCTGTCACCGCCGAGGCGGTGACGGTGATCCTGTCCTCGATCGACCGCATCAAGGAGATTTTGGCAGGCCTGGAGGCGACCGAGGCCGAGCCGGAAGGCAATGACCGCGATCTCATCGACAAGCTGGAGGCGATGGTCGAGCAGGGCATGGCGGCCATGGCGGCCGCTCCCGTTGCCGATGCGCCGCCGCTGGCGCCGGAAGCCCCGGCGGCTGCGCCCGCCAAGGCGATGACCATGGGCACGCTGGTCGAGCAGACCCTGGAGCGCCCCTTGCGTCCGGGCGAGGTCTCGCTCGACGAGCTCGAGCGCGCCTTCCGCGAGACCGCGATCGAAGCCCCGGTGCCGGCGCCCGTGGCCAAGGCCGAGGTCAAGGCTGAGGTCAAGCCCGCGCCGGCTATTGAAGCCCCCGTTGCCAAGGAAACTGCGAAGGAAGCCGCAAAGGCGCCCAAGGAGAAGGCCGCGCCGAAGAAGTCGATGGCCGACGAGAGCGCGGGCGAGGGCGACCGCATCGCCAACCAGTCGATCCGCGTCAACGTGGATACGCTGGAGCACCTGATGACCATGGTCTCCGAGCTGGTCCTGACCCGCAACCAGCTCTTGGAGATCTCCCGCCGCAACGAGGACACCGAGTTCAAGGTGCCGTTGCAGCGCCTCTCCAACGTCACCGCCGAGCTGCAGGAAGGCGTCATGAAGACGCGCATGCAGCCGATCGGCAATGCCTGGCAGAAGCTGCCCCGCATCGTCCGCGACCTCTCAAGCGAACTCGGCAAGCAGATCGAGCTCGAGATGCACGGCGCCGACACCGAGCTCGACCGCCAGGTGCTCGATTTGATCAAGGACCCGCTCACCCACATGGTGCGCAACTCCGCCGATCATGGCCTCGAGACCCCCGCCGAGCGCCTCGCCAGCGGCAAGGGCGAGCAGGGCACCATTCGCCTGTCCGCCTATCACGAGGGCGGCCACATCATCATCTGCATCGCCGACAACGGAAGAGGCCTCAACACCGAGAAGATCAAGGCCAAGGCGCTCTCCTCCGGTCTCGTCACCGAGGCCGAGCTGGAGAAGATGAGCGAAGCCCAGATCCACAAGTTCATCTTCGCGCCGGGCTTCTCCACCGCGGCCGCCATCACCTCGGTGTCGGGCCGCGGCGTCGGCATGGACGTGGTCCGCACCAATATCGACCAGATCGGCGGCACCATCGACATCAAGAGCGTGGCCGGCGAGGGCTCGTCCGTCACCATCAAGATCCCGCTGACGCTCGCCATCGTCTCGGCCCTGATCGTCGAAGCCGCCGGCGACCGCTTTGCGATCCCGCAGCTCTCGGTGGTCGAGCTGGTGCGCGCCCGCGCCAACTCCGAGCACCGCATCGAGCGCATCAAGGACACCGCGGTGCTGCGCCTGCGCAACAAGCTGCTGCCGCTGATCCACCTCAAGAAGCTCTTGAAGATCGACGACGGCGCGGCCTCCGATCCCGAGAACGGCTTCATCGTGGTCACCCAGGTCGGCAGCCAGACCTTCGGCATCGTCGTCGACGGTGTGTTCCACACCGAAGAGATCGTGGTGAAGCCGATGTCGACCAAGCTGCGTCACATTGACATGTTCTCCGGCAACACCATTCTGGGCGATGGCGCGGTGATCATGATCATCGACCCCAACGGCATTGCCAAGGCGCTCGGCGCCGCCGGCTCGTCGGCCCACGACATGGGCGACGAAGCCGCCGGCCATCACATCGGAAGTGGCGAGCAGACCACCTCGCTGCTGGTGTTCCGCGCCGGCTCGTCGCAGCCCAAGGCGGTTCCGCTCGGCCTCGTCACCCGCCTGGAAGAGCTGCCGGCCGACAAGATCGAGTTCTCGAACGGCCGCTACATGGTGCAGTACCGCGAGCAGCTGATGCCGCTGGTCGCCATGGACGGCGTCACCATCGCCAGCCAGGGCGCCCAGCCGATCCTGGTGTTCGCCGACGACGGCCGCTCCATGGGCCTCGTCGTCGACGAGATCATCGACATCGTCGAGGAACGGCTCAACATCGAGGTCGGCGGCTCCTCCTCCGGCATTCTCGGCTCGGCCGTGATCAAGGGCCAGGCCACCGAGGTGATCGACGTCGGCCACTTCCTGCCGATGG
>NZ_JACCHP010000024.1 GCF_016031625.1 Bradyrhizobium agreste
GCGCGTGGCGGACGCGGGGTCTCGCCCTGGTCGTCGACATTGAAGGAGGGGCGGTCGGCGCGCGGCGGCGTCGGGGCCGGACGCGTGCGCGGCGGCACTGCTGCCGGGTTGCCCTCGGTGGCACGGGTGCTGGCGCGGCGGAAGGCATCGCCACTTGAGCCGGAGGGGGCGCCGCCACCGGGACGCGAGGCCTCGCGGGCCCGCTGGGCGGCCTCCGATTCGACCTTGCGGACGGCCTCCTCGAGCGACAGCCGTTCCCGGGTGATCTCGGATTCGGAGAGCGGCGGCTGCACGCTGCGCAGCTGCGCGATCAGGGCCGTGCGCGCCCGCTCATAGAGCGCGCGACGGCTTTCGCCGGGAGCGTTGGGGTCCAGGGCGGCAATAGCTCGGGCGATCAGCGGATAGTAATCAGCCATTTCTACTCAACTATACGCGCGTCCCGGTAAGATATCGTTAAGCCTCAAACGGATTTTGCACCAGGATAGTATCTTCGCGTTCCGGGCTGGTGGAAAGCAGCGCGACCGGACATCCCACCAATTCCTCGATCCGCCGGACATATTTGATGGCCTGCGCCGGCAGGTCGGCCCAGGACCGTGCATTGGCGGTCGGCTCCTTCCAGCCCTCGATGGTCTCGTAGATCGGCTCGACGCGGGCCTGCGCGCCCTCGCCGGCCGGGAAATGGTCGATCTCCTTGCCGTCGAGCTTGTAGCCGGTGCAGACCTCGATCGAATCGAAGCCGTCGAGGATGTCGAGCTTGGTCAGCGCGAGGCCATTGATGCCGCAGGTCCGGACCGCCTGGCGGACCAGCACGGCGTCGAACCAGCCGCAGCGGCGCGGACGGCCGGTATTGGTGCCGAACTCGCGGCCGCGCTCGCCGATCTTGCGGCCGATCTCGTTGTCCTGCTCGGTCGGGAACGGGCCCTGGCCGACGCGGGTCGTGTAGGCCTTGCACAGGCCGAGCACGTAGCCGACCGCGCCCGGCCCGAGGCCGGCGCCGGTCGCGGCCTGGGCCGCCACCGTGTTGGAGGAGGTGACGTAGGGATAGGTGCCGTGGTCGACGTCGAGCAGCGCGCCTTGCGCGCCCTCGAACAACATGCGCTTGCCGGCACGCCGCTCGATATCGAGCAGCCGCCAGACCGTCTCGGCGTAGGGCAGGAGCTGGGGCGCCATCGCCATGAGCTCCTTCAGGATCACGGCGCTGTCGAATTCCGGCAGGTTGAGGCCGCGGCGCAGCGCGTTGTGGTGCGCCAGCAGGCGTTCGATCTTGTGCGGCAGCGTCTGATGATCGGCGAGATCCATCAGGCGGATGGCGCGGCGGCCGACCTTGTCTTCATAGGCCGGGCCGATGCCGCGGCGGGTGGTGCCGATCGCGGTCGCGGCGCTGGCGGATTCGCGGTGTGCATCGAGCTCGCGGTGCAGCGGCAGGATCAACGTGACGTTTTCCGCGACACGCAGGTTGTCGGGACCGACATCGACCCCCTGCGACCTGAGCCTGGCGACCTCGTCGAGGAAGGCGGCGGGGTCGAACACCACGCCGTTGCCGATCACCGACAGCTTGCCCTCGCGCAGCACGCCGGAGGGCAGGAGCGCGAGCTTGTAGGTCTTGCCGTTGATCACCAGCGTGTGGCCGGCGTTGTGGCCGCCCTGGAAGCGGACGACGATATCCGCCTGCTCCGACAACCAGTCGACGATCTTGCCCTTCCCTTCGTCGCCCCACTGGGCGCCGACGACGACAACATTGGCCATTCGCGGGTAATCCTGTTCAACCTGTCTCTAGAGGCATGATCCTCGCGGAAAACCGGTGCCCACTCTTCCGGGATCACGCCTGCGCCCAGCCCAATCGGCAGCCGGAGCCGCCCGCACGCAAGGCAGCCAACCGGATAAAGGAAGCAGCCCTTCTAGGCAAGCAAGAACGGGGCTTTTTCGGGCTCCGGAGCCGGGTCCAAGCCCTTGATATCCGCGGAAAATCCCGAACCCTTAAGGGCCGGCGCAGCCGCTTCGACCAAAGCGTGAGAGGCCGCCTTCGCCGCCAGCATGGTCGCGATGCGTCCGCCCCCCGTTGATGCAACCTCGTTTTACGTGTCTTTGGACCTGCCGGGCGATCAGCCGGCCCGGACCTTGCCGGGCCGGAGGGCCCGGCGCACTCGACGCGGGGCTCCAATAATCACAATGTCCGCCACCGGCCAGACCACGCGCGCGGAAACATCCGGCCACAGCTGGATCGCCAACCAGCCTTACCTGCTGCTCAGCATCACTGCGCTGTGCTGGGCCGGCAACGCCATCGTCGGGCGGCTCGCTGCAGGCCACATTCCCCCGGTCACGCTATCGTTCCTGCGCTGGTTCTTTGCCTTCCTGCTGGTGCTGCCGTTCGCCTGGAAGCACCTCGTGCAGGACTGGCCGGCGATCCGCGGCAAGCTCGGGCTGATGGTCACGCTCTCGGTCACCGGCATCGGCGCCTTCAACACGCTGCAATATTGGGCGCTCGAGCATACCCAGGCGCTGAACACGCTGCTGCTGCAGTCGGCTGCGCCGCTGCTGGTGGCGCTGTGGTCGCTGGCCATCCTCGGCATCCGTCTCACCGCGGCGCAGGCCTTCGGCGTGCTGCTGTCGATGTGCGGCGTGCTCACAATCCTGCTGCATGGCGATTTCACCACGCTGTCGAGCATCGACTTCAACAAGGGCGACCTGATCTTCCTCGTCGCGCTCCTGATCTTCGCGCTCTATTCGGTGCTGTCGCTGAAGCGGCCGCCGATGCACGGCCTCTCGTTCCTCGCCTTCACCTTCGGCTGCGGCGCCGCCTGTCTCATTCCGCTGGAGATCTGGGAATTGTCGGCGCGGGCGGTGATGAAGCTCGACGGGCCGAACCTCTTGACCCTGTTCTACGTCGCCGTTTTCCCCTCGGCACTCGCCTATCTCTGCTTCAATCGCGGCGTGCGCCTGATCGGCGCCAACCGCGCCGCACCGTTCTTCCACGTCGTGCCGGTGTTCGGCTCGATCATGGCGATGGCTTTTCTGGGCGAGCACCCGCAGGCGTTCCACTTCATCGGTTTTGCATTGGTGCTGGCGGGCGTATTCGCCGCGTCGCGGAAGCAGGCGACTTAGGCGACCGTTTCGTCCAAACACGCAGGTGCCTCTTTCACCCTCCCCTGGAGGGCAGGGCTATCGCATGTGGCGCACACGATGCTGCGGCATCGGCGGTGGGCTCCCTGTACCCTTTTGGGTGCGGTTCTTGGAATGCGCCGCGGGTCTCGCGAAGTGAAGCTTAGCGAAACGGAGCGTGACCTGCGGCGCCGGCGCAGATCAGCGTAGGATTCCGGAACCGAGCCGATTCGCCGGGAGCAACCAAGCGCTCCCCGTGGTCCAACCACCTGGAGAGGATGTGTGCCCTGACGGATTGGCCGTGATCGATGCCCCGTGGGGAGTCCGCGCCACCGAGCCGCTTGCGGGGGAGGGCTGGGGTGGGGGTGTCTCCGCGTTGGGATTGTCGAGGATTGTGGAGGACGTCCCTGCGTGGCGAGAGCCCTCACCCGCCGCGCTCTGCGAGCGCGTCGGCCTCTCCCGCAAGCGGGAGAGGCGGAGCAAGCCCGCGGACAATCTTCGTGAAATCCATATGCGATTGCCCTGCCCTGGAGAGGGAGGGTCGATCGCGCGTAGCGCGAGCGGGGTGGGGTGATCTCTCCGTTCGGGCACTGTTTGATGCGGAGAGACCGTCACCCCACCCCGCTCCGCATTGCGCTTCGCTTCATGCGCAGCGACCCTCCCCCTCCAGGGGAGGGTAAGAAGAGCGCGCCGCTATTTCGGCTTGAACTTGCTGTACGCCTCGCTCGTCGCAATGATCACGTGCTCGGCGCAGCCGTTGACGCGATGCGGATCGGCTTCGCGCTCGTAGGCTTCCGAGGTCATCATGTCGAGAAAGGCCGAGACGGACGGGTAATGCACCAGCGCGACGAAGTCCCAATCGTTGCCCGCGTGCGGACCGAGCGCGACCGCCTCGGCTTCACCGGTCCAGAGCAGCGTGCCGCCGCGCGCCTTGATCATCGGCACCGTGATCGCGCTGTAGCGCAGGTATGCCTCCCGGCCCGACCCGTTGCCGTCGCGCGAGCGCGCGTGGAAGCGCATCAGGTTCAGCATCACCACCGGCGCATTCGAATCGAGCCGCTCCAGGCCCTCGATGTTCAACATATTGACCGCCAATGACACCTCCTCAAGGCTCGGCTGCATTGTAGCATTGCGGCGCTGTGACTTGTGCCACGACGGTAATCCGGCGCAAGCTCGCGTAAACGCCCATGACAATTGCTTCGCCCGCGTCACCGGCCGCTGGTCCGGCCAGCTGGCTCAACAACCAGCCTTATCTGCTGCTCAGCCTGACCTCGCTGTTCTGGGCCGGCAACATTGTGATCGCGCGCCATGTCGGCGCGCATGTACCGCCGCTGACGATTACCACGATCCGCTGGTTCGGCGTGTTCCTGATCCTGCTGCCGTTCGCCTGGCCGCATCTGAAGCGCGACTGGCCAGCCTTGCGCAGGAGCCTGCCCCTGATGCTGTTCCTGTCGCTGGTCGGCTTTGCCTTCAACAACGCGATCTCGTACTGGGCGATGCAATACACCGAGGCGCTGAATGCGCTTCTAATCCAGTCGGCGGGTCCGCTGTTCGTGGCGCTGTGGTCGCTGGTGCTGTTCGGGGTGCGGCTGACCGGCGCGCAGCTCGGCGGCATCGCGATCTCGCTGCTCGGCGTGCTGATCATCATCCTGCGCGGCGACCTCGCGGCGCTGGCAAGCATCAGCTTCAACAGGGGCGACATCATGTTCGCCTCCTCGCTGGTGGCGTTCGGGCTCTATTCGGCCCTCATCCCGCGCCGGCCGAAGATCCACCAGCTCTCCTTCCTGTCCTTCACCACCTGCTGCGGCGCGACCATGCTGCTGCCGACGGCGATCTGGGAGGCGGCGAGCGGCCGCGTGCTGCAATTCGACGCGATCACGCTGGCGACGCTGGGCTACATCCTGATCTTTCCCTCCACCCTCGCCTATCTCTTCTTCAACCGCGGCGTGGCGCTGATCGGGCCGAACCGGGCGGCGCCGTTCTTTCACTTGGTACCGGTGTTCGGCTCGGCGATGGCGATCCTGCTGCTCGGCGAGAAGCTCCAGCCATTCCACCTGATCGGTTACGCACTGGTGCTCGCTGGGGTCGTGCTTGCCTCGCGCCGCGGCTCGGCGGTGACGTAATTCCGCGCGACGGATCTCGTGTCCCGGACAAGATGCAGCGCGCCAGCGATGCATCGCGGAGCCGAGACGCAGATTGCCGCGGGCGTGGGCCCCGGTTCAGCAGTGCATCACGCCGCGAAGAGTGGCGCGATGCACTGCGCCCGGGGCACGAAACTGATGTCTTCCGATCTTGGCGAAGACAAGCTAGGTTCCCCGCCAACGAAAAAGAGGGAACGACCAGACATGATTTCCGGGCTGATACGAAACCTGCGGACCGTCGCCGCGGCCGCGCTGTGCCTCACGGCAGCATCCACCGCTCACGCCGACACCTATCCCAGCCGCAACATCACGCTGGTGCTGCCGTTCGCGGCCGGCAGCGGCACCGACACCACGACGCGGCTGATCTCGCAGCACCTGTCGCAGGCGCTCGGCGTTCCCATCGTGATCGAGAACAAGGCGGGCGCCAACGGCATGCTTGCCGCGACCTATGTCGCCAAGGCCGCTCCCGACGGCTACACGCTGCTGGTGACGACCAACACCACTCATTCGGCCAATCCCTATCTGCTCAAGAACCTCACTTACGATCCGGTCAAGGATTTCACCCCGATCGCCCGCACCGGCGATCTGCCCTTCATGCTGGTCATCAATCCCGAGGTGCCGGCCAAGACGGTCGGAGAGCTGGTGGCCTACGGCAAGGCCAATCCAGGCAAGCTGAGCTACGCCTCGGGCTCGTCGGCGGCGATCGTGTCAGGCGCGACCTTCGCGCACAATGCCGGGCTCGACCTGCTGCACGTGCCCTACAAGAGCTCGCCGCCGGCGCTCAACGACGTCATGGGCGGACGCGTCTCGATGATGTTCGTCGACATCCTGACCGGTCTGCCCCACGTCAACGGCAACGCGCTGCGCGCGCTCGCCGTCACCACCAAGGACCGCTCACCGCTGGTGCCGCACCTGCCCTCGATGCAGGAGGCCGGCGTTCCGGACTTCGACATCTCGTCCTGGCAGGGCTATTTCGGCCCCGCCGGCATGCCGAAGGAGATCGTGACGCGGCTCAACACCGAGATCCGCAAGATCATCGAGAACCCGGAGATCAAGGCCAAGCTCGCCACGCTTGGCATGGACGCCTTTTCCGGCACGCCGGAGCAGCTCGGCACCTTCGTGAACGAGCAGCTGGTGCTGTGGGAGAAGCTGATCACCAACGCGAAGATCGAGAAGCAGTAGAACGGTCTCGTGTCCCGGACAAGATGCAGCGCGCCAGCGATGCATCGCAGAGCCGGGACCCAGGCTGCAGCAAGCATGGGCCCCGGCTCTGCAGCGCACCGCTGAACCGGACGATGCTTCGCATCGCCGGGGAAGCGCTGCGCTGCGTCCGGGGCACGAGACCTGTCTTACGCCGCGCGGACCTTGGCGAGGAAGCCATCGACGGCATTGCGCAGCGCGCCGGACTGGTTGTCCAGCTCGCGGGCGTTCGTGAGCACGTCGCTGGCCGCGCTGCCGGTCGCTTCCGCGGCCGAGGTGACGCTGCCGATATGGGCGTTGATCTCGCTGGATCCGGCCGCGACCGACTGGATGTTGCGGGCGATCTCGCGCGTCGCCTCGCCCTGCTGCTCGATCGATGCGGAAATGCCGGCGGTGATCTCGCTCATCTCGGCGATCGTCTGGGTGATGCCGGAGATCGCCGCCACCGCGTCGCTGGTCGAGGTCTGCATCGCCGCGACCTGGGCGGAGATCTCCTCGGTCGCCTTCGCGGTCTGGTTGGCGAGTGCCTTGACCTCGGAGGCGACCACGGCGAAGCCGCGGCCGGACTCGCCGGCACGCGCCGCCTCGATGGTGGCGTTGAGCGCGAGCAGGTTGGTCTGCGCCGCGATCGAGTGAATGAGCTTGACCACCTCGCCGATCTTCTCGGCACCGGTGGAGAGCTCCTGCACCGTGGCGTTGGTGCGCTCGGCATCGTTGACGGCACGGCTCGCAACTTCGGTCGAGCGCGTCACCTGGCGCGAGATTTCCGCAACCGAGCTCGACAGCTCTTCGGCGGCGGCCGCAACGGTGCCGACATTGCCGGACGCCTTCTGCGAGGCGGCACCGACGGTCGCCGCGCGCGAGGAGGCATCGCTGGCGGTCGCCGTCATCGATTGCGCCGTGGTCTGCATGCCGGCTGCGGCCGCGGAGACCGAGCGGACGATGCCGTTGACGCTGCGTTCGAAGTCGTTGGCGATCTCCTCCATGGCGCTGCGGCGTTCCGCTGCGGCGCGTTCCTTGGCGTCCGCCTCGGTCTTCTCGAGGTCGCGGATGCGGACCGCGTTGTCCTTGAAGATCTGGACGGTCGCGGCCATCGCGCCGACCTCGTCGCCGCGGCCGACGCCGGGGATATCACCCTCGAGCTTGCCGTCGGCGAGATCCTTCATGCGGGCGCCGAGCAGAGCCAGCGGAGCACTGATGCTGCGGCCAAGCAGCCAGGCGATGCTGCCGGCAACCACGACGATGCCGAGCACCGCCAGGCCGAGCAGCCAGTAGACCGGGCCCATCTTGGCGTCGATGTCATCCAGATAGGCGCCGGTGCCGAGATACATGTCGAAGCCGGGGACCGCGACGGCGTAACCGATCTTGCGGATCGGCGTTTCCTGGCCGGGCTTCATGTATTCGTATTGAAGCAGAATCTCGCCGTTGGCCTTGACGCCGTTCATCAATTCCAGCGACAGCTTGCGGCCGTTGGTCACGACGTCCATTCGGTTGGTGCCGATGACCTTCGGATCGGGCGCAAGCTGGGTGAGACCGTCATAGGACGTGCCGAACAGGTAGCCGGCACCCTTGTCGTAGGTCATCGCGTTGCCGTAGCGGCGAAGCTCGGCCATCGCGGCGTCCTTCGTCATCTCGCCGGCATCGACGCGCTTCTTCAACGCGGCGGCATAGTTGCGCGCCAGCTCGACAATCGCCTTGGCCTGGTCGATGCGCGCATTCACCATCTCGCGCTTCATCAGATAGCCGGCGAGAACTCCGGAGATGCAGAGGCCGAACAGCGTGACGCCGACGAGAATGCCAAGCTTCGAGGCGATCTTCAGATTGCTCAACTTCACGGGATAGCTCCGGCAAGAACGGGATACGGGCACGCGAGTGAATCGATCGAAATTGAATCAACTTTTAGGGAGCGACACCTTAGCAAGTTCCTTACGCGTCTCCGTAGAAGCCCTGACGGCGCCGACAAAACCGGCAATATTCATCGCTTCGGACAACCGGCAATTGTACGCACTCGCCCGGATTTCGCGTAAAAGACGCAAAGGCCCGCCCGTGGAGGCGGGTCACAACAAGAAACCAGATCGGGAGCAGAGAATGCCGAAATACAGGGTGGTGACGCCGAAGGGTGCGAGCTTCACGGTCGCCGGCAGCGATTATTCCTATGAGCGCGAGGCGCTCGATCCGATCGATGCCGAGATCGTCGAGGCGCCCGCCGACGAGACCGGGTTCATCGCCGCCGCGAAAAATGCCGACGCGATCTACGCCAAGGCTATCCCGATCACCAAGTCGATTATCGATGCGCTCGAGAACTGCAAGGTCATCACGCTCGGCTCGGTCGGCGTCGACAGCGTCGACGTCAAGGCCGCCACTGCCCGCGGCATTCCGGTCACCAACATCCCCGACACTTTCATCGAGGAGGTCGCCGACCACGCCATGATGCTGCTGCTCGCGGGCTTCCGCCGCCTGGTCGAGCAGGACCGCATGGTGCGCGACGGCCGCTGGGCCGAGGGTCGGCCGGCGCTCTTGAAGATCCCGAGGCTGATGGGCCAGACGCTCGGCTTCATCTCGTTCGGCCGCGTCGCGCGTGCGGTCGCGAAGCGCGCCGCGCCGTTCGGCCTGCGCATGATGGCCTACGACCCCTTCATCCAGGAAACGTTGATGTACGACCACGGCGTGATCCCGGCGACGCTGAACGAGGTGCTGTCGCAATCGGACTTCGTCTCGATGCATGCCCCTGCGCGGCCCGAGGTGCACCACATGCTGACCGAGAAGCACTTCCGGCAGATGAAGAAAGGCTCGATCTTCATCAACACCGGTCGCGGCGCCACCGTGGACGAGGAGAGCCTGATCAAGGCGCTGCAGGAGGGCTGGATCGCACACGCCGCCCTCGACGTGCTGGAGAAAGAGCCCCCTTCGCACAACAATCCCCTGCTCCGCATGGAGAACGTGACCCTGACCGCCCATGTCGCCTCGGCCTCGGCACGGTTCGACGAAGCGCGCAAGCGCCGGGTGGGCTACGAATTGTCACTGGTGCTTCAGGGCATGTGGCCGGTAAGCTGCGTCAATCCGTCAGTGCTGCAGAACACCACGCTCCGCCGCTGGCAACCCGTCAGCATGGATCGCGGGCCGAACAGCTAGGCGGCCGGCGCAAGAGGCGCCTACGACCGAAACGGCCCTTCACCGGTGATCAACGCCGGGAAGGGAGACATCATAGGGAGGTACTGATGAGGAACGACATCACACGTCGTGATGCCTTGGCGCTGGGCCTGTCCGCTGCAACGCTCGCGGCCACCGGTGCTGCAGCGCAAACATCAAACATCAAGGCTGCCGACGTCCCGGCACCCAAGCTCGAGATCGAGAAGGGCGCGTCCTTGCGCATGCTGCGCCCGGTGCGCTTCGTCCAGGCGGACGAGGACGTGTTCCGCGCCAATGCGGCAAAGTTCACCAAGGACACCGGGGTCGAGGTCAAGGTCGACTTCGTCGGCTGGGAAGACATCAACCAGCAGACCGCGGTAACAGCCAATTCCGGCGCCGGCCCCGATATCATCATCGGCTTCTCCGACGCGCCCCATATCTACATCGACAAGCTGATCGAGCTCACCGACGTTGCCGACTATGTCGGCAAGCGTTATGGCGGATGGCTGCCGCTGGCGCAGCGCTACGGCAAGAAGAACAAGAGCGAGTCCTGGATCGGGCTGCCGTTCGGCGCCACCGCGGGACCGCTGATTTACCGCAAGTCCGTCCTGCAATCGGTCGGCTTCGACAAGGTGCCGGAAGACCATGCCGGAATCGTCGACCTGTGCCAGAAACTGCACAAGGCCGGCAAGCCGGCCGGCTTCGCGCTCGGCAACGCCAAGGGCGACGGCAACGGCTTCGCCAACTGGGCGCTGTGGTCGCACAATGCCGCGCTCCTCGACGAAGAGGGCAACCTCACCATCAACAGCAAGGAGACGATCGCCGCACTGAACTGGGTCAAGCAGCTGTACCCGACCTTCATCGCCGGCACGCCGTCCTGGAACGACGTCAGCAACAACCGAGCCTATTCCTCGCAGGAGATCGCGCTGACGGCCAACGGCGTCTCGCTCTATTTTTCGCTGAAGAACGATCCGGCCACCAAGGCGATCGCCGACGACAGCGAGCATCAGCTGCTGCCGAAGGGCCTGGCCAAGGTCTCACCGATGGCAGGTCTGACGCTGAACGCCATGGTGTTCAAACATAGCCAGTACCCGAACGCGGCGAAGGCCTTTCTGCAGTTCATGCTGGAAAAAGACCAGTACGAGCCCTGGCTCAACGCCAACTCCGGCTATTGGTCGCAGCCGCTCGCCGCCTATGCCGAAGCAGCCGTTTGGAAGGGCGACCCCAAGGTCTCGATCTTCAAGGATACGATGAAAAGCACATACTACGACGGCTATAAGGGACCGATCTCCACGGCGACGGGCGCGGTCAGTGCGGACTACGTGCTGATTCAGATGTGCTCTGCCGTTGCGACCGGAGCAGCCACGCCAGAGGCTGCCGCCGCCGAAGCCGAGCAGCGCTGCAAGCGCTACTTCCGGCGGCAGGGCCGGTAGAAATCGATCAAGCCGTCGTCATTGCGAGGAGCACGTGACAAAATTGCAGAGCAATTTTGCACTGAAACGACGAAGCAATCCAGACTGCCACCGCAGAACCAGACTGGATTGCTTCGCTTTGCTCGCAATGACGGGTGTAGTGATAGTCTAGACGGGACAACGCCCTGATGTCCGTGACGACGCTTTCCTCCCATGCACTGGCGCAACGGCAGCCGAACTGGATCGTGCGGCTGTTCGACTACAAGCCGTTCCTGATCGCGATGTGCCTCGCGCCCGCGCTCGGGCTGCTCGCGGTGTTCCTGACCTACCCGCTCGGCCTCGGCATCTGGCTCGCCTTCACCGACACCACGATCGGCCGGCGCGGCATCTATGTCGGGCTCGAGAATTTCCAGTACCTGCTCACCGATCCCCTGTGGTGGAACGCGGTGTTCTACAGCGTGTTCTACACGGCCGTGGCGACCTTCGGGAAATTCGCGCTCGGCTTCTGGCTCGCCCTGCTGCTCAACAACCATTTCCCGTTCAAGAGCCTGCTGCGCGCCATCGTGCTGCTGCCCTGGATCGTGCCGACGGTGCTCTCGGCGCTGGCGTTCTGGTGGATCTACGACCCGCAGTTCTCGATCATCTCCTACCTCCTGGTCGACGTTCTGCACTGGAGGTCGAGCAATATCGACTTCCTCGGCTCGCCCTGGCCGGCGCGCTTCTCTCTGATCGCCGCCAACATCTGGCGCGGCATTCCCTTCGTCGCGATCTCGCTGCTGGCGGGCCTGCAGACCATCTCGCCCTCGCTCTACGAGGCCGCGATGCTGGACGGCGCCAGCGCCTGGCAGCGCTTCCGCTACATCACCTTCCCGATGATGATGCCGATCCTCGCCATCGTCATGACGTTCTCGATCATCTTCACCTTCACCGACTTCCAGCTGGTCTACGCCATCACCCGCGGCGGTCCGGTGAACTCGACCCATCTGCTGGCGACGCTGGCGTTCCAGCGCGGCATCGCCGGCGGCGAGCTCGGCGAAGGCGCGGCGATCGCGGTGTCGATGATCCCGTTCCTGGTGTTCGCGACGCTGTTCTCCTATTTCGGCCTGGCGCGCCGCAAATGGCAGCAGGGAGAGGCCAATGACTGACACCGTCGCGCAATCGACCGTCGCCAACGCAAAGGCGCCGCCCGACACCATGGCCTGGGATTCCGGGCTGCGGCGGCTGATGATGATCTACCTGCCGCTCGGCTGCTTCGTTCTGATCCTGCTGTTTCCGTTCTACTGGATGGCGATCACCTCGTTCAAGCCGAACGCGGAGCTGATGAACTACCGGGACAACAACCCGTTCTGGATCTCATCGCCGACGCTGGCGCATATCAAGCACCTGTTGTTCAACACCGCCTATCCGCAATGGCTGAAGACGACGATGCTGGTCGCCATCGGCTCGACCACGCTGTCGCTGATCGCGTCTACGCTGGCGGCCTACGCGATCGAGCGGCTGCGCTTCCGCGGCAGTCCCTATGTCGGCCTCGGCATTTATCTCGCCTATCTCGTGCCGCCGTCGATTCTGTTCATCCCGCTCGCGACCGTCGTGGTGCAGTTCGGCCTGTTCGACTCGCCGCTGGCCCTGATCCTGGTCTATCCGACCTTCCTGGTGCCGTTCTGCACCTGGCTCCTGATCGGCTATTTCAAGTCGATCCCTTACGAGCTGGAGGAATGCGCGCTGGTCGACGGCGCCACGCGTCTGCAGATCCTGCGCCGGATCACGCTGCCGCTCGCGGTGCCCGGGCTGATCTCGGCCGGCATCTTCTCCTTCACGCTGTCCTGGAACGAGTTCATCTACGCGCTCGCCTTCATCCAGAGCGGCGCCAACAAGACGGTGCCGGTCGCGATCCTGACCGAGCTCGTCACCGGCGACGTCTATCAATGGGGTGCGCTGATGGCGGGATCGCTGCTCGGCTCGCTGCCGGTCGCGATCTTCTACTCGCTGTTCGTGGATTATTACGTGTCCTCGCTGACGGGGGCGGTAAAGGAGTAGACGAAGCTGTGACCTTTGGCCCGGCTTCACAATCCTGCAACATGCGATCCGCATAAAACGTGCGTCCGCCAACAGGAGACGCACATGCGCGCGACCTTTCTTTGCACCGTCGCCACGATCATTCTCACCGCGAGCGCCGCGCTCGCGCAGGGCGAGGGCGAATTCCCCGCCAAGCTCGCCGGCCACGTGGTGATGCCGGCCGAAACGTTCATCGAGGCGCCGGCTGATGCCCCCGCCGATCTCAAGACGGCGGGCAAATATACCACCGGGAAGCGGGTCGACGCGCTCGGCACCGTCATGGGCAAGTCGTTCGAGCGTCCAACCGGCGTGTCGCTGCCGTTCAAGGGCCAGCCGCTGCAGGGCCATTCCGGCATCAAGACCATGCCCGACGGCACGTTCTGGGTCCTCACCGACAACGGCATGGGCGCCCGCGCCAACTCGCCGGATTCGATGCTGTACCTCAACCGCTACAAGATGGACTGGGCCAGCGGCAAGATCGAGCGGCTGGAAACGATCTTCCTGCACGATCCCGACAAGAAGGTGCCCTTCCGCATCGTCCATGAAGATACGCAGAAGCGCTACCTCACCGGCTCCGACTTCGACACCGAGGGCTTCCAGATCATCGGTGATACCTTCTGGATCGGCGACGAGTTCGGCCCCTATATCCTGAAGGCCGACAAGTCAGGCAAGATCCTCGGCGTGTTCGACACGGTGGCCGACGGCAAGCCGGTGCGCTCGCCTGACAATTGGGCGGTGGGAACGCCGGCCGCGCCGGGCGCGACCTACACCAATGTCAATCTCCGCCGCTCCAAGGGCTACGAGGGCTTCGCCGCGTCCAAGGACGGAAAATTCCTCTACGGCCTGCTCGAGGGGCCGCTGTGGGACGCCGACAAGAAGGACTGGGAGAAGGTCGACGACAAGGAAGCCTCCCGCATCCTCGAGTTCGACGTCGCCGCGGAGAAATTCACCGGACGCTACTGGCAATATGTGTTCGAGCAGAACGGCAACGCCATCGGCGATTTCAACATGATCGACCAGGCCTCCGGCCTCGTCATCGAGCGCGACAACGGCGAAGGCACGGCCGACAAGGCCTGCCCGCAAGGCCAGCGCGGCGAGAACTGCTTCCCCGACATTGCCAAGTTTAAGCGCGTCTACAAGATCGAGCTGACCGACGCCAATGTCGGCAAGCCCGTGCGCAAGATCGGCTATATCGACCTGATGAAGATCAAAGACCCCGACAAGAAGGCGAAGAAGCCGCTCAACGACGGCGTCTACACCTTCCCGTTCTTCACTATCGAGAACGTCGATCGCGTCGACGACACCCACATCATCGTCGGCAACGACAACAACCTGCCGTTCTCCTCCAGCCGCGATCCCAACAAGGCTGACGACAACGAATTCGTGCTGCTCGAGGTCGCGGATTTCCTGAAGGCGAAGTAAGGGGAGGCCCTCGCCTCTCTCTCCCCGTACGCGGTAGGGCTATCCCATATGAGGGTGAGCGTTGGGGCACCAACGGTCCCACAGCGTCATGGCCGGGCTTGTCCCGGCCATCCACGCCTTTCCACGTAGCACAAAGAACGTGGATGCCCGGGACAAGCCCGGGCATGACGACCGCTACTGAATTCAAATGCGGTGGCCCTGCCGCACGCCGGGAGAGACGAAGAGGCCGGGTTACTTTACCGTAAACTCCACCGGGATCGTGAAGCTCATCGCGCCGTTCTTGATCTCATCCGGGATCGGCGGGAACGGCGAGGCCTGGCGGAGCATGGACATCGCCTGGGTGTCGAAGGCGGCGACGCCGGACGAACCAGCGAGGCGGCTCGACGTCACCTGCCCGCTGCGGCTGATGCTGAAGTTGAGCCTTGCAACGCCACGCTGGCCGCCGCCGGCGGCCGGGTATGAATGGAAGCGCATCAGATGCGCGCGGACGCGTTGGTTGTAGGATGCGACCGCGGCGGCCGCCGCGCCCGCACTCATGGCCGATGCCATCGGCGCCTCGCGCTCGGCGCGCGGCGGCGCACTGGTGCGCGGCGCCGGAATTGCATCCGACGGCTTCCTGGCCTCGCGGCGAACCAACTTGGGCTTCTCCGGCGCCGGCTTCTCGACCGGCACGATTTTCGCCGGCTCCGTCTTGGTTGGCGCCGGCTCCAGCTTCTGCTCCGGCGGCGCGACCACCTCCGGCCTGTCCTGCGGCGGCGTCGGCGCAATGGTCTCCTCGACGGCCTGCTGCTGCACCGGCTCCGGCGGCGAGGCATCCGCCTCCTGCATCAACGGCCCCGGCGCGACGTCGTCCAACGTCGGCTGCGGCGCCGATGTCATCGGCGACATGTCGATCATGATCGCAGGCAGGCTGACGCCCTGCTCGGGTTGCGTCCTGAGCCAGCTCATTGCAAGCAGCGCGGCCCCCACATGCAACGCCACGATCGCGGCCGCCGACAGGCCCCAGCGCAAGCCGTCGCGCTCGCCGGGCGGCAAGGCGAAGGCGTTCGCTGCCATCAGCTGCGTCCGTCGAGGCCGACGAGGGCGACCTTGAGATAGCCCGCGTTGCGCAAGGTGTTCATCACCTCCATCAACTCGCCATAGGAGACGGCCTTGTCGGCGCGCAGATAGATGCGCTCGTCCTTACGGCCCTTGGTGGCGGCATCGAGCGAGGTGATGAGCACACCGCGAGCGACGACATCCTCTCCCACCGCGATCGAAAGGTCCGGTTTGACGGTGACGAAAACCGGCTTGTCGGGCCGCGGTGCCGGCTCGGCCGCCGTTGCCGGCAGATCGACGCCGATGTCGACGGTGGCAAGCGGCGCCGCCACCATGAAGATGATCAGGAGCACGAGCATGACGTCGATGAACGGGGTGACATTGATCTCGTGGGTGACCTCGAGCTCGCCGGAATCGCCGCGCGCGCCGAGCTTCGATGTCCCGAGCTTGGCCGCCATGGCCTACTCCGCCGCCCGGGCCAGACGGAAATGGCCGTGGTCGCGCTGGCGGCTCACCATCAGCATGAGCTGCGCCGAGGCGTCGCCGAGCAAAGCGCGGTAATTGGCGATGCCGCGGACGAGATGATTGTAGATCACGACCGCCGGAATCGCGGCGACGAGACCGAGCGCGGTGGCGAGCAAGGCTTCCGCAATGCCGGGCGCGACCACCGCAAGACTGGTGGTGTGGCTCTCCGAGATGCCGATGAACGAATTCATGATGCCCCAGACGGTGCCGAACAGGCCGACGAACGGCGCGATGGCGCCGATGGTCGCGAGCACGCCGGTACCGCGCGCGATCTGTCGGGACATCGCCGCCTCGACCCGCTCCAGCCGCAACGCGATGCGCTCCCGCAGGCCGTCGTCGAGAACGCCGCCGGAGAGCTCGGCCTCCCTGGCGCAGGACTGGAGCAGCTGCGCGACCGCATCGCGCGCGTCCCCGGTCCGTGCGCATGCTTCGGCCAGCGTCACGTTGCCCTCGAGGGTGCGCGTCCGCTGCAGGGCGAGCGAGCCCTTGCGACGCAGCTCGATGGTCTTGGCGAGCCAGACCGTCCATGTCACCAGCGAAGCGACGGCGAGCCCGACCATCACGATCTTCACGACGATGTCGGCACCGAGGAACATGCCCCAGGGCGACAGATTGCGCGGCAACAGCGCCGCGTCGATCGCAAACGCCGGTGCCGGCGCCAGTGCCAGCGCACTTGTTAGGATCACATGGCGAAGCCTGGAATTGCTCTGCATCCTGATCTCCCGACCCGTTGAAGCAAGCTAGAGCGCGGGCGCAATCCGGTCCGCAAGCTGCCGGAACCGCGCCAGCTGATCCGCCCGCAGCGCCCTGGTCTCGTCGCGGCCGACGAAGACCTTGAACATGATGCCGCCGTCGGCGTTCACGAAGGCGACGAAGGCGGACATCTTGCCCATGAACGGCCGCTCGACGAAGGCGACGCCTGCGCAGCGCTCGTGGCGGAGATGACCGTGCAGGCCCTTCGGCTGCATCAGGTTGAAATAGCCGCGGCCGATCTCGCCGGCCGGAACGGCGCCGGTGAACTCGAAGATCGCATCATCCGTATGCACGATCAGCGTCACCTCGCCCCATTCCGAAATGTCCTGCATGGCGGCGGCGAAATGCTCGCCGCCTCCCATGCGCACCATGGCGGCCGGCAGCGCCTCGATCACCGCGCGCGGTGTGACGTTGCGCTCGCGCGCGACGTCCTCGATCACCGCGCCGGGATTGTCGGCCATATGCGCCTTGAGATCTGCGAGGTCGGTGCTCAGCATGTCCGGCTCCCTTCGTGCGCCATCACCTCAGGCCGCAGCGGCCTTGCGCTCGCTCTGGATCACCTCGAAGCCCTCGAATTTGGGATGGCCGAGATAGAGGCTCTCGCCGGTCTTGTTGTCGGCGCGCGCATGAGCGCGGCGGAATTCCTCCGAGCGCGTCCAGGCCTCGAAAGCCGCCTTGTCGACCCAGGTGGTGTGCGACGAATAGAGCGTGTGGTCCTCGGCCTCCGGTCCCTTCAACAGATGAAACTCGACGAAGCCCGGCATGCTGCCGAGATAGGATTCGCGCGTGGCCCAGACGGTCTCGAACGCGGTCTCCGCGCCCTTCTTCACCTGGAAACGATTCATAGCGATGAACATGAAAGTCTCTCCTTCTGATCAAAACGAAACATGCCGAAGCCGCGCTGGAGCATCAGCGCGGCCCGGCGGAGGTTGACGGTGTTGCGACGCGTCTTACGCACCTCCAAAGTGGATCTTCATGCCGGCCTTGTAGACCCTGCCCGGCCCCGGGGCCGACCACAGCACGTCGTTCTGCGTGGTGCCGTCGGTCGAGCTGCCGGGAATGGCGTAAGGCCGGTAATACTGGTTCAAGAGATTGTCGATCGAGGCCGTGAACACGATGTCCCTGGTCGCGTTGTAGGTCATGTACAGGTTCACCAGCTCGTAGCCGGTCGCGGGCAGATAGCCGGCCGGCACATCATTGTTGGGACCATATGACGCCCACTGCGCCGACAGGATCAGCGTGCGATCCAGCAGGCGGACGCCGGCGGT
This sequence comes from Bradyrhizobium agreste, assembly GCF_016031625.1. GTDB lineage: Bacteria > Pseudomonadota > Alphaproteobacteria > Rhizobiales > Xanthobacteraceae > Bradyrhizobium > Bradyrhizobium agreste. The sequence continues at coordinate 18,043 of NZ_JACCHP010000024.1, forward strand.
GGTGACGACCTTGCGCGGCGTGATGGTCGCGAGCCCGATATTGGTGGCGACGTTCTTGCCCTTGATGTAGTGGCCTGCGACGCCGATGAACCAGTTGCCGGCATCGTACATCGTCTCCGCCTCGACACCTTCGATCCGGGCATTGGCGATATTCTGGTACTGATAGTACTGGCTGAACGATCCGAACGGCGGCACCGGGACCGGCGCCGAAGCGACGAGGTCGATGTAATCCGAGACGTCGTTGCGGAACAGGTTGATCTTGCCGCGGAAGGAGTCGTTGGCGCTGAAGATGTTGTCGTACTTCAGGTTGAAGCCGACTTCCTTGTTCTTGCCGACCTCGGGACGAAGGCTCGGGTTGGGCAGGAAGCAGAACAGGCCGACGGTGCCGTTTGGACAAGTGAAGAAGGCCGGTCCGCCACCGGTGGCATGCGCGCCCGAGATGACCGTCTCGGTGATGGACGGGGCGCGATAGCCCTCGGCATAGCTGACATAGGGCTGGAAGCCCGGCACGGGCGTGACGCCGAGCGTGATCTTGGGCGAGAAGCGGTCGCCACCGGCATGCGTATTGCCTGAATCGAGGTCGTAGCGGTCATAGCGGATCGCACTCACCGCTTCGAACCAGGTGCTGTAATTCTGCTTCAACTGGATGAAGCCGCCCGACACGGTGCGAATGCCGCTCGGCGTCGTGATGTTGGAATTGCCGCGGCTGTCGGTCGTGATCACGTCATCCTGGAAGGCGTCGACGCCCCAGGTGACGGCATTGCGCCAATCGCCCACGTTGAAGCGCGTCGTGTTGTTGACGTCGATGCCATAGGTGTTGAGGACATAGCCGCGCTTGTCGCCGACGCAACCCGAGACATTGTTGCCGAGACCGCCGTTGCAATAGGCCGTCGGCGTCGTACCGTAGTGGTAGGTCTTAGTCTGATCGTTATCGACGCGGTTGCCGTAGACCGACATGTGCCAGTCGAACAGATTGTCGCTCGGCAGCGAATAGTTCCAGGTGATGCTGCCGGTGTAGTTCTTGGCGTCGGACGCATAAACCGACGAGCCACGATTCAGGGCGATCAAAGCTGGGCTCGTGGTCGGACCGCGGTTGAACTGGCCGATGTCGTATTGATAATCCTGGAAGACGGCCCCGAACTTGACTTCGTGACCGAGGGCCGGTCGCACCGTGAGCTTCATCAGCCCGGCCTCGACCTGGTTGCCGGTGTTGCCGATCTCGGTGCCGTTGCCGTCCTTGTAATTGCCCTGGGTGCGGTAAACGGCGCCGCCGAAGATATCGACGTCGGGCGTGGCGCGCACGCCGCCGAACACGGAGCCCAATCCGCGATTGTTGTTGGAGCCGTAGGAGCCGGAGAGATCGACGCCCCAGCGCTCGCCGGGACGCAGCACGTCGTCGATGTCCTTGGTCCGGAACGAGACCAGGCCGCCGATCGCGCCGGAGCCGTAGATATTGGCAGTCGGTCCGCGCACGACGTCGACGCCGCCGATCAATTCGGGATCGAGGAAGAAGGAGCCGTTGGCGTTGTGGCCAGTGCGCTGGTAGTTCTGCCGCGCACCGTCGACGACGACAGCGACGCGGCCGAAATCCTGCAAGCCGCGGATGTTGATGACGGTTGCGGGATCGTCACCGCGCTCCTGGAACGACACGCCGGGCACCGCATAGAAAATGCCCGACAGCCGGTTCGGCTGGATGCCCTGGATCTGGTCGAGCGAGATCGAGCTGACGGGCGCGAGCGCGTCGATCGCGCGTTCTTTCGTCTTGGTTGCGGCGGCGGTGATGGTATCGAGCACTTGAACGGGTGCCGTGCCGCCGGCCTGGGCACGGGCATTCAGGGTGTCGGGCGTTGCCTGCTGTGCGACTTGCGGCTTCGCAGGCTTGCGCTTGGCCTGCTTCGGCCGTTCGGAGGACGCGCTTTCACTCTGCGGCGATGCGGTCTGCGCGAGACTGCCCTCCGCTGTCATTGCCGCCATTGAAACCACCGACGCGCTCAAAATCAGGGCGCGCGAATACCTAGCCCCGTCAGCCATATCAGCCCCAGCCTGCACTTCACTTTATTTTTTGATGTCGTCTGGCTGGCGTGCGCTCGCAACGCGAGCGACTGGCTGGCTGTGTCTCAAGAGGCGGGCAAGTTTCCCCGCTGCCAGAAATGGTTACGTGGCAACACTCTGACGGTCAATGACATCAGGTTACAGTTTATATCGATTGTAAATTGCAACCGTTGGAATGCGCTCGGCGCCGCCTGTACAAACGGGCGGTCCTCGAAGTTTCGAAAGCGCATCACACCGACTATGTCAGCAACATCAGGAGACAGCAGCGGCAGCGCGGCAGGGCCGGCACAAAGCCCTTCTGCAACAACGCGAACTCTCACCATGCGCGGGAGCCGCATCGACAGCCGTGAGCTGTTTGCCGCCGAGCGCGAGATCATCATTGCGCATGGCGAGGACAGCTATCGTCTCCGCCTGACCTCGCAGAACAAGCTGATCCTGACGAAGTAATTGCAATGGCATTTTGCCGCACGCTCGCCCGTCTCCTGCTCTCCGGCGGAATCGCGTTCGCGTCTGCTGCGCACGCCGCGGGGATCACCGTGCATGACGCGCGCAATCGCGAGGTCACTGTTGCCGATTTTGCCCGCACGGTGTCGATCGGCGGCGCCATCACCGAGATCCTCTATGCGCTCGGGCTGGAGAGCCGGCTGGTCGGCGTCGACACCACGAGCCTTTATCCGTCGGCGGCGCTGCACGACAAACCCAATGTCGGCTATATGCGCCAGATCTCGGCCGAGGGCGTGCTCGGTCTCAACCCGACGCTGATCCTGGCGATTCAGGGCTCGGGCCCGCGCGAGACCTTGGACATCCTGGAGACGGCGAAGGTGCCGCTGGTGCTGGTGCCCGAAACCTTCTCCGAGGACGGCCTGATCGAGAAGATCAGGCTGGTCGGCCACGTCATGGGCGTCGATGCGCGTGCCGAATGTCTCAGCGCCGCCGTCGCCGCCGATCTTGCGCAGCTCCGTGCACTGCGCGCCAAGGTAACGAAGCCGGTGCGGGTGATGTTCGTGATGTCGCTCCAGAACGGGCGGGCGATGGTGGCGGGCCACAAGACCGCGGCGGACGAGATCATCCAGCTCGCGGGCGCGGCCAACGCGGTCGACGATTACGACGGCTACAAGATCATCAGCGACGAGGCGATCGTGGCCGCAAGGCCCGATGTCGTGCTGTCGATCGAGCGCGGCAAGGATTCGCTGCAGGCCGATGCAGTCTATACGCATCCCGGCTTTGCGCTGACGCCGGTCGCGGCCAACAAGAGCTTCATCACCATGGATGGGCTTTATCTGCTCGGCTTCGGGCCGCGCACCGCGGCGGCGGCGCGCGATCTCTCGGTCAAGCTCTATCCGGCCCTGGCCGAGGGCGGCGCGTTCACGTCGGCGCTGTCGACGGCGAATTGCCGGCAATGAGCGTGGCCGTCGGGATCGAAGCGCGAAGCCCGCGACGCAGCGCGGGACGGCGGACTTCATCGTTCGCGATTCCGCTTCTGCTCGTGGTGCTGCTGGTCACCGCGATCGCCGCCCTGACGGTCGGCGCCGCCGGCATCCCGCTCTCCCGCCTGCCGGCCGCGCTGGGCCTCACCGGCGAAAGCACGGCCATCACTGCCCGCGACCAGCTCGTGCTGTGGTCGATCCGCATCCCCCGGATCGCGGCGGCCGCGATGATCGGCGGGCTGCTTGCCGCGGCCGGCGCGATCATGCAGGGGCTGTTCCGCAACCCGCTCGCCGATCCCGCCCTGGTCGGCGTCTCCAGCGGCGGCGCGCTCGCAGCGGCAAGCGCGATCGTCTTCACCGATTCCCGCTTCGGCGAGGCGCTGCGCTTTCTCCAGACCGAGCTGTTGCCGCTGGCGGCCTTCGCGGGCTCGCTGGCGACCACCGCAATTCTCTACGGCATCTCCAGCCGCGCAGGGCGCACCTCGATCGCGATCTTCCTGCTCGCTGGCGTCGCCATCACGGCAATCGCCAATGCGGGCATCGGCCTCCTGGTCTTCATCGCCGACGACCGCCAGCTGCGCGACATCACGTTCTGGATGCTGGGCTCGATGAGCGGGGCGACCTGGACCAAGGCCGCCGTGCTCGCGCCGGTCCTCATTGCCGGACTAGCGGCCTGCGCCTTCATCGCCCGCGGTCTCGATCTGCTGGTTCTCGGCGAGGCCGACGCCTTTCACGGCGGCGTCGACGTCGAGCGTCTGAAGCGGATCTCGATCGTAATGATCTCGGCCATGACCGGCGTCGCGGTGTCGATCAGCGGCGTGATCGGCTTCGTCGGCATCGTCGTGCCGCATCTGCTCCGCCTCGTGATCGGCCCGGCGCATCGCCTGCTGCTGCCGGCTTCGGTGCTATCAGGCGCAATCCTGATGGTCGGCGCCGACACGCTGGCACGCACCATCGTCGCGCCGGCGGAGATGCCGATCGGCATCCTGACGGCGGCCGTCGGCGCACCCGTCTTTCTCTTCATCCTGCTGCGGCAGCGCGGGCTCGCCGCGCTATGACCGCGGTGCTCGAAGCACGACACTTGGGCAAGCGCGCCGGCCGCGCGACATTGCTCGATGGCGTCGGCCTGTCGGTTGCGGCCGGCGAGATGGTCGCCATCATCGGCCCGAACGGCGCCGGCAAATCGACGCTGCTGCGGCTGCTCTCCGGCGATCTTCGCCCGAGCGCCGGCGAGGTGCGGCTCAAGCAGCGCGACATCGGCAGCTTCACGCCGCGCGAGCTCGCCGCGCGCCGCGCCATGCTGTCCCAGCACGTCAATGTCACCTTCCCCTTCACCGTCGAGGAGATCGTGCTGATGGGCGCGGGCGAGCGCAGCTTGCGCGAGGCCGAGCCGCTCGTCGACGCCGCGCTGGACGAGGTCGGCCTGTCGCATTTCTGCGAGCGGCAATTGCCGACGCTGTCAGGCGGCGAGCAGCAGCGCGCCCATTTCGCCCGCGTCCTGGTGCAGCTCGCCTGCGGCGAGGCCGAGCACGGCCCCGGGCTTTTGCTGCTGGACGAGCCGACCTCGAGCCTCGATCTGCGTCACCAGATCGACCTCGTCGAAGCGGCGCGCCGCCGCGCTGGCAATGGCACTGCCGTCATCGCCATCCTGCACGATCTCAATCTCGCGATCCGCTTTGCCGACCGGCTGGTCGTGCTGGCCGGCGGCAGGCTCGCCGCGGACGGCCCCCGCGCCGAAGTCGTCACACGCGAGAGGATCCGGGATGTGTTTGAGATCGACGCGGTCGTGCAGCAGACAGACGGCGTGCCGTACGTGCTGCCGCAGTCGATGCGGGCGGTACCCTAAGGCCTGATGACCTCGCTGGCGCTCCGACAGAGGTGCGTTCCCTCCCCCCTTGTGGGGGAGGGCTAGGGAGGGGGGTAGCCCAGCAAAAGGTGGCAGTGACCGGCGATGCATCGAGCCCGTTGCGCGACGGATAGAATCCCCGTGTGGCACCCCCCTCCCTGCCCCTCCCCACAAGGGGGGAGGGAACGGAGAGAGCACTGCTGCCGGCCGAACTCGATTCAACTTCAGGCCAACCGCCCTACCCCGCCGGGACGATCACCATGCTCTTGTCCTTCGGCCAGCGGATGCGCCAGGCGAAGTTGATGTCCCTGATCTCGCCGGGCTTGGCGTCGAAGGACCATTCCAGCACGCCGCGCTTGTCGCGGATGTTGCTTGCGGTCGGCTGGGTGCTCGAGGGCAGCATCTCGACGACGATGTCCTCGTTCTCGCTGACCGGCAGTTGATCCTCGATCGCGACGCGAATCGGGAAATCATGCCCGTTGCGGATCGTGGTCTTGAACGCGCGCTCGTCGGTCTTCGACGTCGCCACGAGCAGGCCGGCCGAACCTTCGTTGCGCTTGAGCACGGCGCGCTCGATCCTGACCTTGTCGTCGGCGCCGAACCCGAGCCGCACGATGTCGTCCTTGGCGGACGCTGTGATCTTGCCGCGGCCGACGAAGGTGCCGTCGCGGTAGATCGCGACCTTGCCCGGCAGCAGCGTCGTGTCGTCACTCTGCTTGAAGCTGGCTTCGAGGAAGGCGGTCGGGTCCAGCACCGGCGCTGCGCGGACGGCGAGATCGGCCGGCACGGTCATGGCCGCAATGCGCAGGCTCTTGGCCCCCTCGGCGGCGCCGAGGCTGACGCGGCCGGGAATTTTGAAGGTGGCCTGGAAGTCGCCGATCTCGGCGACAGCCTGCTGCTCGTCGGCGCGCTCGGTCGCCTCTGCGACCTTGGACATGGGCTCGAACTGCGCCGAACGCTGGCGGGCGGTTGGCGCCGGCCGCGCCAGATCGGAGACCGAACCTGCTGCCAGCGGCTTCGGCACTTGTGGATATTGCGCGATCAGTGAATGCAGCTCCGGGGCACTGCCGCCGCGGCTGATGCGGGTCGTGGAGACGCCGAGCGTCACGTTCGACCAGTCCTCGCCGGTGGACTGCGTCACCTCGGCGCGACGAACCAGTTCGAGCTGCGGCTTGCGATCCTTGGCGCCGGTATCGAGCCGGGCGTCGTAGAGCGGCACCCAGCGCGCGTTGCGCACGGCATAGGTCACGCGCAGCGTCGCCTTGGTCGCAGCGGCCGAGGCGACGTCGATCCGCACTTCCAGCTTGCTCGGCGGCTTGGCCGAGCGCTCGGCTTCCAATTCCGCGATCTGGCGGTCGAGCTCGCGCTGTTTTCGCGTAGCATCGCGAATTGCGCTGTCGGCGGTCGCGACCTCCTCGGCGACCGCGGCAAAGGCCGCGCGCCATTCGGTGATCGGGCGCGCCTCGCCCTTCTCGCCGAGGCCGGCCGGTGAAGCCTCAGCAAAATGCTGTGCGAACTTGCGCCGGGCATTGGCCGAGTCGATCGCACCCTGCAGATCGGCCCGTTGATCCCTCAACGCTTCGATGCGCTTGTCGAGCTCGGGCAGGTTGACCGGCGGCGCGGCCTTCGGCGGGCGTGCATCGATCGTGCCGATGGTGAGCTTGGCGCCCGCCTCGCCTTCGACGCGGAGGGAAGATGGATCGAGCGAGAGCGGAAAATCCTTGGCCACCAGCGTCGAATCGCCGGAGGCGAGATCCAAGGCAATGACGCGGGTGACGGTGGCGCCGTCGGGATAGACGGTCACGGTGTCAATCATGGACGTGGCGTCCACGTTGGCCGCCCATGACGGCGGTGCGAGGGCCGTGGTCACCAGGACCAGGCCGGTGGTTGCCAAACATTTGGCTGTGATGCGCATGAAGTCCCTCCTGCCGGTATCGCCGCGCCGCCAGCCGGACGCGCGCGATGAGATGCCTCGCCATCGTGGTTGGACGCGGCAGGGAAGGAACCGGTTCGATTGAGACTTCCGTGGGGCGCCGCCGCGACGGCACCATGGCTGCGGAACGCTCGGCGGTCCTTCAGGCCTGGGTCGGCGAAGCGGGCACGCCCATCGTGGCGAGCGCCCGCCGCCCGCTGCCGGCCAGCAACGGGCCGAACGCGACGGCAAATCCCAGGAAAGCGAGAATCCAGCCGCAGGCGGCGATATGCAGCAGCACGCCGCTATACGCGGGCAACACCACGGCAGCGACGCGGGCCAGGGCTGCGATGATGATTGCAGCATAGATTCCCTGGATCGCCGGCGAAGCCGTCAGGGCCTGTCCGGTATGGCCGAGGCTGGCGCGGGTCATCACCGCGAGGGTCATCGTTCCCGCCGCACCGGCCATCCAGGCATGGATGCCGGCGCTCGGCGGCAGCTCGCCGAAGGCGGCCACAGCGTTCAGGATGAAGCCGAGCGGCACGAAGACATAACCGACGTGCAGGATCAACAGCAGCCGCTCCCGCGTGGTGCGATCGCCGGCCCAGCGTGCAAGCCGAACCAGATGCAGCACGCCAACCACCGCCATCGCGACGCCGGTGACCGTGTTCAGCGGTGCCGCGATCCATGCGATCAGCGCGAGCGCGCTCAAGCCGATCACCGCGCCGTCGAATCGTCCGAACGGCACCGGCAGACGGCCGGGATTGAACTTGACCAGCCAGTTACGGGTGAAGCTCGGAATGATGCGGCCGCCGATCAAGCCGATCAGCAAAATGACCACGCCGATGCCGACGCGGATGCTGACGTCGGCCGCGCCTTCGTAGTGCGTTTCGACATGGAAGGCGACGTTGCCGGCGAGCAGAACCAGCACCAGCCCCACCACCGGCAGGTTGCGCCAGTTGCCGCCCGCGATGATCTCGCGCGTCGCGGCGGCAACGACCAATGCCAGGAACGCGGCATCGGCGACGAGCGCAAACGCCCAGCCGGTATTCGCCGACAGCGTCACCGCGACGCGCCCGGCAAGCCAGACCGTCAACAAGGCCGCGAGTGGCGCGCCCTGGATCGGCAGGCGCCCCGTCCAGTTCGGGATGGCGGTGAACAGGAACCCGGTGATGACAGCGGGCAGGAAGCCATAGAGCATCTCGTGGATGTGCCAGTCGCGCGGCGCGAATGCGGAGCTCACCGACAATTCGCCGTAGAACATCGGCAGCCAGGCCAGGATCGACAGCGCCGCCTGGACTGCGGCGAGCAGGAAAAAGGGGCGAAAGCTGTTCGCAAACAGCGGCCAGCCCGCAAAGTTGCGGGATCGGGCGCCAGCCATGGGGTCAACTCCAATCAATTCAGACCGTTGCTTGGAAAAATACTGCCCGCCGGACCGCCTCGTTTTGCGCTAACGCAAACTACCTGACGATTGCAGGTGCCATCACACTCCCTGTTGTCAGGGAGGCAGAATGGCCAAGGTCGACACATCGCTGGTTGCGCATTTGCCGCTGTTTGCGGGGATGACGCCGGAAGCTCTCGACGAGATCCTGCGTGAGGCCCGCTCGGCACGCTATCCCAAGAACAGTGCCATGCAGGGGGCGGACGCGCAGTGCTTCTTCCTGCTGCTGCACGGCCATGTCCGCGCGGCCAAGACTACGCCGGCCGGCGAGCAGATCGTGGTGCGCTATGTCACGCCCGGCGAGACGTTCGGGCTCGCGATGGCGATCGGAGCCGCGCGGTATCCGGCGACGGCGATGGCGGTCGATGACAGCGTCGTGCTGATCTGGCCGACCTCGGCCTGGCCGCGGCTGGTCGAGCGGTTCCCGGCGCTTGCCGCCAACACGCTCCAGACCGTCGGCACGCGGCTGCAGGAAAGTCACACCCGCATCCTGGAAATGTCGACCCAACAGGTGGAGCAACGCATCGCGCACGCGCTGCTGCGCCTCGCCAAGCAGTCCGGCAAGAAGCTCGACCACGGCATCGAGATCGACTTCCCGATCAGCCGCCAGGACATCGCACAGATGACGGGCACCACGCTGCACACCGTCAGCCGCATCCTGAGCGGCTGGGAGAGCCAGGGCCTCGTCGAGAGCGGCCGCCAGCGCATCATCCTGCGTGAGCCGCACAAGATCGTCGTGCTGGCGGAGCGGAGCGCCGACAGCGGCGCGGCGTAAGAGATACCTCTCTGCTCAAGATAGGGATGAGGGGCGCTTCCGCTTACGGCGAAAGCGCGCCCACGTCCGGGAATCCGCGCACACCTGCGCGATTCCCTGATCGTTTTCACGCCGGCACGCATTCGCTCAACGCGGCGAGGAAAGTGTCGCGGTCGATGCCATGCTCGCGGCAGGCGTCATCGACCGTGTGGAAGGTCGCGATCGGACAGCCGACACAAGCCATCCTGAAGGCGATAAACACGCGGATCGTGTGCGGCGCCGATTGCATGATGTCATCGACCAGATCGTCGGATCGGAAGGGCATGGACAACTCCATTCCGATCGACGATAGCGGCGCGGGACTGAGTTTCTTTGTTGGAGCGCAAGCTGGCTTGTCATTCCGGGGCGCGCGCAGCGCGAACCCGGAATCCATCGAGCAGCAACCAGTGCAATGAAATGGATTCCGGGTTCGCGCCAAGAGGCGCGCCCCGGAATGACAGGGGGGCTACACCGCCCGACTGTGCAGCTGCTTGCCCGGATCCAGATGCGCGTCGAACGCGGCGGCGACGCTGCGGACCAGGAAGCGCGAATCGCCAGCGACGGCGAGCCGCTCGCCATCGAGCCTCACGACGCCGTCGGAGATCAGGGGCTTCAGACGAGAGGCCGATTTCAGCATGGCGCCGGCCTCCGCGCCGTGGCGCGCGCAGATGTCGCCGAGATCGGCACCGAACTCGCACATGATGCGTTCGATGATGTCGGCGCGCAGCCGGTCGTCATCGGTGAGGCCATAGCCCTTCGCGGTGGCGAGGCGGCCGGCGGCGATGCTCTGCGCATAGGCGCCGATCTGCACCTCGTTCTGGACATAGCCCTGCGGCAGGTGCCCGATCGCGCTGGCGCCGAAGCCGAGCAGGACTTCGCTCCGGTCGGTGGTGTAGCCCTGGAAGTTGCGCCGCAGCGTGCCCTGCTCGAACGCCACGGCCATGGCATCGTCGGGCCGCGCGAAATGATCGAGCCCGATCTGCACGTAACCGGCTTCCTTCAGCGCATTGGCAATAGCGCAGGCCTGGTCGTGGCGCGCAAGTCCGTCGGGCAAGACGGCCTCATTGATCATGCGCTGGTGCTTTTTGAACTGTGGCACGTGAGCATAGCCGAACACCGAGAAGCGGCTGGGCGCGAGCGCGAGGCTGCGCCTAACCGTCTCCAGGCACGAAGCCACGGTCTGGTGCGGCAACCCGTAGATCAGGTCGAAGTTGATCCCCTCGATCCCGGCGCCGCGGAGCATCTCGACCACGGATGCCGTCTGCGCGAAGCTCTGCACGCGGTTGATCGCCCGCTGCACCACCGGATCGAAGCTCTGCACGCCGAGGCTCGCGCGGTTGACGCCGGAGAGCCGCATCGCCTCGACCATGTCCGCGGTCAATGTGCGGGGATCGATCTCGACCGCGATTTCGGCCGAGGGCAGCACGAAGAATTCCTGGCGCATCGTCGCCATCAGCTCGGCAAACGCGTCCGGCGCCATGATCGTCGGCGTACCGCCGCCGAAATGGATGTGCTCGACCTTGATGCGGTGGCCGATGGTTTCGGCGGTCAGCGCGATCTCGCTGCGCAGCGTCCGCTGGTAGCCGGCGATGAGCTCGTCGCGGCGGACGATCTGGGTATGGCAGCCGCAGTACCAGCACATCTCGCGGCAGAACGGCACGTGCAGATAAAGCGATGCGCTGGCGGCCACGGGCAGCTCCGTCAGCCAGCGGGCATAAACGTCCGGACCGATCGCGGGCGTGAAATGCGGTGCGGTCGGATAGCTGGTATAGCGTGGCAGGCGTTCTTCGCCGTAGATCGCCGCAAGATCAGCTCTCATGAGTTACCCATTCGTAAATGCCCGCCGCGCGCAGACATCGCGGCAAATCACGGAATGAATTCAAATAAACCGGATCGGAGGACGCGACTTTGCGCTCGCGCAAAGCGCGGGCACCGGTTCCCGGCCATGGTGAGGAAAATCGCGGCCATTCGGAGCGTTTGCCATGAGGCTTTTCGCACTCGAACTCATTCTCTCCCTGCTCGACGTCCGCGGCCATATCCCGCGTTTCGACGATTTCCGGCCGGCCCCAGCCGCGCCGCCCCCCGCCGGCGCGGCGCGCGCCCTGGCTGCCGCGACCGCCGTCTTCGCCGCGCTGGCGCTGGCGATCTGGGGATTGGTCTGGCTGGCCGTGAACCTGCTCTGACTGCCAGCGCCTTCGCCAAGGCCTGTCTTGCGATCTCATCCACGCGCATGAGCGCGGCGGTCGAGATCGCCATCCGGCTTGAACATGCAAACGAGTTGCCGCCGAGTTGACGCTCGGCCTCGATCGGCATCGCCCCCTGGGGACGCGGTGAGTTGGCATCGCCGATCCCGCTCCTTCGAGAAATCCAGGTCCTGTTGCCGAGGTGAATCCGGCGGAAGCTTGTCGCAGCGCAAACACGCTTGCCGTAACAGGCGCACACTGCACTCCGTCATCAAAACCATTTCAGATGAAGGATGCTTCCGATGTTCACCCGCAGAGCCGCATTGATCAGCGCCGCCGCGACCGCCCTGATGTTGGCGACCCCGGCTTTCGCCGCCGGCGATCTCAAGCTGCCGCGTCAGAAGGTGGAGCTGGTCGCTCCGCCCTTCGTGCACGCGCACGAGCAGGCCACGACGCAGGGCCCCAAGATCGTCGAGTTCAGGATGACGGTCGAGGAGAAGAAGGTCGTCATCGACGACAAGGGCACCACCTTCCAGGCGATGACGTTCAACGGCTCGATGCCGGGCCCGCTCATGGTCGTGCACGAGGGTGACTACGTCGAGCTGACGCTGGTCAATCCCGCGACCAACACCATGCCGCACAACATCGACTTCCATTCCGCGACCGGCGCGCTCGGCGGCGGCGAGCTCACGCTCATCAACCCCGGCGAGCAGGTCGTGCTGCGCTGGAAGGCGACCAAGACCGGCGTGTTCGTCTATCACTGCGCACCGGGCGGCCCGATGATCCCCTGGCACGTCGTCTCCGGCATGAACGGCGCCGTGATGGTGCTGCCACGCGAGGGGCTGAACGACGGCAAGGGCCACGCGCTGAAATACGACAAGGTCTACTATATCGGCGAGCAGGACATGTACGTGCCGCGTGACGAGAAGGGCAACTTCAAGTCCTACGAATCGCCGGGCGAAGCCTTCACCGACACCGAAGAGGTGATGAAGAAGCTGATCCCGACCCATGTCGTGTTCAACGGCAAGATCGGCGCTCTCACCGGCAAGAACGCGCTCACCGCGAAGGTCGGCGAGAACGTGCTGATCGTGCATTCGCAGGCCAATCGCGACAGCCGTCCGCATCTGATCGGCGGCCACGGCGACCATGTCTGGGAGACCGGCAAGTTCGGCAACGCGCCCGAGGTCGGGCTCGAGACCTGGTTCATCCGCGGTGGATCGGCGGGAGCTGCGCTGTACAAGTTCCAGCAGCCCGGCATCTACGCCTATGTCACGCATAACCTGATCGAGGCGGCCGATCTCGGCGCCACCGCGCACTTCAAGGTCGAAGGCAGGTGGAACGACGATCTGATGACCCAGGTGAAGGCACCTGCGGAAATCCCGGCGCAGACACAAGGCGCCCTCGAGACCGGTAGCAAGACCAACTGACCAAGCGAGAGGGGCCGGCGAACAACCGGCCCCTTCTTCTTCGGGGCACGACCATGCTGATCGCATTCAAGCTCAAACTGGCACTTGCCTGTGCGGCCGGGCTTGCGGGGCCACTGGCTGTTGCGCCGCTGGTCTCGGAGATGGCGACGCGCCACGCCGGAAGCGAGCCGGCCTTGGTCGAGGTCGCCGCGGGCAGCTTCTCTTATCGCGAGGCCGGCGATTTCACCCGCGGCGGACAGCAGGCCGAAGCGCCGCTGCGCATCATCCGGATGACCCGGCCGCTGCGCATCATGCGAAATCAGGTCGCCTCGTCCGACTATCAGCTTTGCGTGCAGGATGGCGCCTGCCGCGCGCTCGATCGCGACGTGGCGATCGCCGCCGATCGTCCCGCAGTGCAGGTGAGCTGGCACGACGCCGAGGCCTATGCAGGCTGGCTGTCGCGCAAGACCGGCCGTCATTACCGCCTGCCGAGCGACGAGGAATGGGCCTTTGCCGCCGGCTCCAGATTCCGGGATGACGGGGTACCGGTCGATGCAAGCGACCCTTCGAAGCGCTGGATCAGCCGCTACGAGCGCGAATCCGAGCGCGACCTCTCCGACACCACGGCCTATCGCTTCGGCAAGTTCGGCCCGAACGAGCATGGCGTCGAAGACCTCGCCGGCAATGTCTGGGAGTGGACCGCGACGTGCTTCGTGCGCTCGCGTGTCGATGACGCCGGCAATCCCGGGCGCGCGACCGTGAATTGCGGCGTGCGCGTCGCCGAGGGTGCACACCGCGCCTATGTCACCGACTTCATCCGCGACGCCCGTGCCGGCGGCTGCGCCCAGGGCGTGCCGCCCGCCAATCTCGGCTTCCGCCTGGTGCGCGAGTAGACGTCGTGGCTGGCCAGCGTCTCGGCGCGATGGGGCAAGCTGCGGGCGACGAGGTCGTAGCCAATATCGCTTCGCTCATGCGGGCTACAGCGTTTCACATCGTCCGCGCAAACATGCGAAAGCCGGGCGCGCCGACGATCGCTTCGAACGCGGGATCGCGCTTCTCTTCCGCAAAGACAAAGCCGGCCTTGGCGTAGGCGCGCTCGGCCGGCTCGTTGCCGATCAGGAATGAGATCGTCGCGCGGCGGAAGCCCGCTGCCCTTCCCTTTTCCAGCGCGGATTCGATCAAGCCTTGTACCAGGCCGCGGCCGCGATAATTGGGATCGGCTGCGACGTGCTCGATCATCCAGTCGCCCTCGCCGCCCTGAACCCAGCAATTCCGGATATAGGCACCGCGTCGGCGGATCGCCTCCAGCTCTGACACGGTCAACCCGGTCGCTGCGCCGACCTCCTCGATCGCAGCCCATGCCGCGGGCCCGGTACCGGCCGCGGGCACGGCGCAGAGCGCGGCGGCCGGCTGGCCTTCGCATTCAGCAATCAGGAAGTTTGAATGGTGCCACATCGACACCGCCTGCCCGGTCGCAATCGCAGCGATGAATTCACGGCACAGCTCTTCCGGCCAGCCGAGCGCAATGTCGAACCAGCCGCGGGGCCGGTAGCCGCGCTGCGACGACAGGATGGTTTGTGCGATGAATTCGGCATCTTCGGGACGCGCGGACCGTATCGTCATGCGCGCCCCTTTACGACGACCTTACGTGTTCTTCAGCGCCACGCGGAATTCGGCTTCGGTCTTGGCCTTGACCTCGTCGAGCGAGACGCCGTCGGCGAGTTCGATCAGCGCCATGCCGCCAGTGCCGTGCTTGTCGATGGTGAAGACGGCAAGATCGGTGACGACCATGTCGACCACGCGCTCGCCGGTCAGCGGCAGGTTGCACTTCTTCAGCAGCTTCGGACCGTCCTTGGCCGAATGCTCCATCACCACGACGACGCGCTTGACGCCGGCGACGAGATCCATCGCGCCACCCATGCCCTTGACCATCTTGCCGGGGATCATCCAGTTGGCGAGATCGCCGTTCTGGGCCACCTGCATGGCGCCGAGGATCGACAGATCCATGTGGCCGCCGCGGATCATGCCGAAGGAATCCGCGCTCGAGAAATACGAGGTCGAGGGCAGCTCGCTCACGGTCTGCTTGCCGGCATTGATGAGATCGGCGTCTTCCTCGCCCTCATAGGGAAACGGCCCCATGCCGAGCATGCCGTTTTCGCTCTGCAGGGAGACGTCCATGCCGTCGGGGATGTAGTTCGAGACCAGCGTCGGGATGCCGATGCCGAGATTGACGTAGTAGCCGTCACGCAATTCCTTCGCGGCGCGCGCGGCCATCTGTTCACGGGTCCAGGCCATATGAGTCTCCTGTTGCGCTTAAGCGGCGGGGCGCGGGCGGGTGTTGCGGAATTCGATGCGCTTCTTGGCCGTGCCGACCTCGACGATGCGCTTCACGAAGATGCCGGGCGTGTGGATGTGGTCCGGATTGAGTTCACCGGCCGGAACCAGATGCTCGACCTCGGCCACCGTGATCTTCGCGGCGGTCGCCATCATCGGGTTAAAGTTGCGCGCGGTCTTGCGGTAGATCAGGTTGCCGGCGGTGTCGCCCTTCCAGGCGTGCACGATGGCGAGGTCGGCGAACAGGCCGCGCTCCATCAGGTACTTCTCGCCGTCGAATTCCTTCACTTCCTTGCCTTCGGCGATCAGCGTGCCGACGCCGGTCTTGGTGTAGAAGGCCGGGATGCCGGCGCCGCCGGCGCGGATGCGCTCGGCCAGCGTGCCCTGCGGATTGAATTCGAGTTCCAGCTCGCCGGCGAGGTATTGCTGGGCGAACAGCTTGTTCTCGCCGACATAGGACGAGATCATCTTCTTGATCTGATGGGTTTCGAGCAGGCGGCTGAGGCCGATCCCGTCGACGCCGGCATTGTTGGAGACCACGGTCAGGCCCTTGACGCCGGAATCCCGGATCGCGTCCGACAGCTCCTCGGCAATGCCGCAGAGGCCGAAACCGCCCGACATGATCATCATGTTGTCTTTTAGAATACCGTCGAGCGCCGACTTGGCGTCGGGATAGACCTTGTTCATGCAAAAAACCTCGACTGAACCTTCGGCTTGCGGGCGCCGCGCCTCATTGGCGGCGATTATTAGGCGAAATCGTCCGAAGCCGTCAATGATACGGGGTTCTCCGCTCCGCCCCGGGGTGATAGAAGCTGCCCATGCCGTGGGCATAACCGTGCAGCGGCCTTGAAAGCGTCAAGAAAACCCATCAAGTTGCGGCACTTAACACCATAGGATCTGGGCACCGGCACGCAAGCTTTCGCGGCCTGCCCTTCTGGCTCCAACGACCAACCCGATCAGGACACGCCATTGACCATGGCCCAAGGAATGAAGCGCCTCGGGACGCCGATCGCGGCGCTGCTCGGCATTGCGCTGATCGCCCTGATCGCGACCTCCTGGCTCATCAACCGCGACGCGCTGCGCAAGGCGGTCGAAGCGCAGATCCGCGACGTCACCGGGCTCGAGCTCAATGTCGCAGGCAGCATCGACATCTCGGTGCTTCCGGCGAGCTACATCTCCTTCCGTGACGTCGGCCTCAAGGGCGGCGGCACCAGCGCTCCCGCGCTCCAGGTCGACGTGCTCACCGCGAATTTGCGGCTGCTGCCGCTGTTGCTGCAACGGTTCGAGATCGCCGACCTGACGCTGCTGCGGCCGCGCATCCACGTCAGCCTGCAGCCGGACGGCGAGAGCAACTGGACACCCTTCATCCAGACCATCGCACGCACCATGAAGCCCGGGGCCGAGAACCAGGTCTCGTTCTCCGAAATCCGCATCCAGGACGGCGTGCTCGATTACGAGGACGTTGCCACGCATGCCACCGAGAAGCTCGAGGACATCGACCTGTCGTTGGCCTGGCCTTCGATCTCGCGCTCCTTTGCCGCGACCGGGCAGTTCGACTGGCGCGGCGAGCGCGTCGACGGCTCGATCAGCTTTTCCGATTTCGTCGCCGCCCTCTCCGGCGACCGCTCCGGCCTGAAGGCGCGCATCGCCAGCGCGCCGCTCAAGCTCGCCTTTGACGGCAGCGTCGCCAATCGCACCAGCCCGATGATGGAGGGCACGCTCACGGTGGACAGCCCGTCCTTGCGCAACGCGCTGCGCTGGACCGGGCAGCCACAGCCCGGCAGCGGCGGCTTCGGCCGCTTCGTGCTGAAGGCGCGCGCCAACGTCGTCGGCGCCTCGATCGCGCTCACCAATGTCAATGTCGAGCTCGACGGCAATGCCGCCGAGGGCGTCATGACCTACGCCAATAACGGCCGGCAGACGCTGCAGGCCACGCTCGCCGCCGACGCGCTCGACTTCACACCTTATATCTCGACGTTCCGCCTGCTCGCGAGCGGCGCGCGCGAGTGGAACAGGCAGCTGTTCGATCTCCAGGGATTGTCGACCACCGACCTCGACATGCGCCTGTCGGCGGCCAAGCTGACGGTCGGGCCCACGAGGCTCGGCCGCACCGCGATCGGCGCCAATTTACGCAACGGCACGCTGGCGCTCTCGGTCGGCGAGGCGCAGGTCTATGGCGGGATCGCGAAAGGCTCGTTCGGCATCGCGCGGTCCGATACGGTCGCCGACATCAAGGCGCAATTCCAGTTCACCGACGTGGATCTGCAGGCCTGCGCCACCGAGCTGTTCGGCCTCAACAAGCTGTCCGGCCGCGGCAACATCAACGTCTCGCTCTTCGCTTCGGGCTCGAGCCCGTTCGGCCTCGTGCAGTCGCTCGACGGCAGCGCCACCGTGACCGGGCAAAACGGCGCGATCGCGGGCTTCAATGCCGAGCAGCTGCTGAAGCGGCTGGAGCGGCGGCCGCTGTCGGGCGGCGGCAATTTCCGCAACGGCTCGACGCCATACGACAAGCTCACGATCTCGGTGAAATTCTCCGACGGCATCGCAACCGCCGAGGACATCCGCATCGAGGGCCCGGCGGCCAAGATCACGCTGACCGGCACCGCCTCTGTGCCGGCGCGCGAATACGACATGAAGGGCGTGGCGAGCCTCAACACGGCGTCCGGCTTTCAATTGCCGTTCATGGTGCAAGGCCCCTGGGACGATCCCCTGATCTTTCCCGATCCCGAAAGCCTGATCCGGCAGTCGCCTGCGGCGTCTCCCTTCCTCGATCTCCTCAAGCAGCGGATCACGGGCGGCGGAAAGCGTCCCGACGGATCGCCGACGGCGGAGAACGCCAAGGAAAACGGCAAGGACAACGCCAAGTCCAACTGAGGCAAAGATCCGGCGCGGCGTCACGCGGCCGATTGGGTCGTCGAAATCCAGCTCTTGTCCTCCCGCATCACGGGTGCCACAGCGATGGTCGGCGCGGTCGCGACCGCAGGCGTGCTGCCCTGGCCCAGTTCACGGGCCAACACCTCGCGGTCGCAGGCGTTCTCCCACAGCGAAATGGTGATCGACGCCACACAATTGCTGACCATGCTGGTCAGCGCCCGCGCCTCCGACATGAAGCGGTCGATGCCGACGAGCAGTGCGACGCCAGTCACGGGCAGATCCGGCATCACCGAAAGTCTCGCGACAAGCGCGACGAAGCCGCTGCCGGTGACGCCGGCCGCCCCTTTGGACGTCAGCAGCATCAGCCCGAGCATCGCGGCGATCTGTCCCCACGACAGGTGAATGTCGCAGGCCTGCGCGATGAAGATGGACGCCAGGGTGAGATAGATCGCGCTGCCGTCCAGATTGAAGGAATAGCCCATCGGCAGCACGAGCCCCGAGACGCCCTTGCGGCATCCGAGCTGCTCCAGCTTGCGCAGCGCGCCAGGCAGCGCCGGCTCCGAGGACGACGTGCCGAGCACGATCAGCAATTCTTCCTTGAAGTAGCGGATGGTCTTCCACAGGCTGAAGCCGTTCAGTCGCGCCAGCGTGCCAAGCACGACCACCACGAAAACCGAGCAGGCGATGTAGAACGTGAGGATCAGCAGTCCGAGCGAGCCGATCGAGCGGATGCCGTAGCGGCCCACGGTGAACGCCATGGCCCCGAAGGCGCCGAGCGGCGCGAGCTTCATGATGAAGCCGAAGGACACGAACAGCACGTGAGAGAACGAGGCGACCGCCTTGGTCACCACCACGCCCCCATCGCCGGCGCGGCTGAGGCCAAAGGCGATCAGGATGGAGATGAGCAGGACCGGCAGCACTTCACCGTCGGCGAACGCTCCGAAGAACGAATGCGGGATGATGTGCAGCATGAAGTCGGTAAATCCGGTCGCGCTGGCCTGCTTGGTGAATTTCGCAGCCACCGACGGATCCAGCGTGCTGACGGAAACATGCATGCCGACACCCGGCTGGATCAGCCAAACGGCGACCAGCCCGGCCAGCAATGCGAGCACGGTCAGCAGGTAGAACAGCGCCATGGATTTCACCAGCGTGCGGCCGACCTCGCGGGAATCGCTGATGCTGGTGATGCCGCTCACGATGGTGCAGAACACGATCGGGGCGATCATCATCTTGACCAGCTTGACGAAGCCGTCGCCGAAGGGTTTTAGCGCAGCACCGAATTCAGGCCAGAAGTGACCGGTGAGGACACCGAGCGCGAGGCCAATCAGCACCTGGACATAGAGAATCCGGTAGAAGGGTTTTCCCGCCTCGGTGTTGGCGTGGCCACCCTGCGCTTCCTTGTGCATTCTCATCTCTCCCATGGCTCTGATTTTTCGTAATGGCTTCGGAGGCGGCGGGACTCAGGCCGCCAGCACCGAATGAGGTAGGTGTGACCGGCGGGCGAAGACGTGGCCCTCGAAGATCCGCCGGGCTGTCCGCAGCACCCGGGCAACCGGGCCCGGCTCGAGCCTGACCACGAGCTGGCCGGAGGGATGGGCCAGCGTGATCGGCACCGGCGGCGCCAGCTTTCCGGCCATCTCTGCGGCGATCGTTCCTGATGTGACGCATGCGGTCGCGATCGCGACAGCGCCTGTCACCGCCAGCGCGCTATGGCAGTCGTGCGGCATGAAGTACCTGACGTTCAACGTCGCCCCACTCGCGGGCGCGATCAGAACCGGCTTCGGGATCACCATCGAGGCGGGATTGGGAAAGCCCATCCGGCGTCCAGCCTCAATCCGCAAGTCCTCGAGGCGCGCACGAAAACTGCTGTCGGCAAAGTCGGAGGGGGCCTCGCGGCCGCTCCATCCCAGATCCGCCGCACGGACCAGCATGACCGGCATCGCCGCATCGAGGCAGGTCACGTCGATTCCGTTGATCGTGTCGACGGCTCGTCCCGTCGGCAGGAGGCGACCGGTGCGTGCGCCGGCCGCGTTGGGGAACGACAGCTCGATGGGCGCGGCCGTTCCCGGCACGCCATCGATCTGCGCCTCGCCCTCGTAGGTCACCCGCCCTCCCGGGGTGGCGACCGTCGCGTCGATCAGCTTGCCGGTGTTGACGTTGTGAATGCGCACATGGGTGCGATCGGCGGCGGCGGCGACGAAGCCAGCCTCGATTGCGAATGGCCCCACCCCCGCCAGCATGTTTCCGCAGTTCGGCGAGGTATCGACGATCCCTTCACGAACCCGCACCTGGGCGAACAAATAGTCGACGTCGGCGCCGGGCACCGATGCCGGTCCGACGATCGCGACCTTGTTGATGACGGCATTGCCGCCGCCGATGCCGTCGATTCCAAGGTCGTGTCCGCCTCCCATCACGGACAGCAGGACGGCGTCACGCGACCTCGCGTCTGCCGGAAGATCGCGGGCCAGGAAAAACGGCCCGCGCGAGGTACCCCCGCGCATGACCACACAGGGAATGGCAATCTGATCGTTCATGGAGCTGTTCCGTGCGGCGACACCTTCGCGCCGGCCAGAGCATCGCCCGGCAAAACTCTTTTGTGAAATGCAAATATCCGAGGTATTATTTCATATATCGGTATAATTGGAGGGTGCCATGAACGCGGAACTGCTCGACCTCAAGGCCTTCATCACCGTGGCGGAGACGGGAAGCTTCGTCCGCACCGCGCGGGCGCTGAACCTGTCCCAGCCCGCGCTCAGCCGGCGCATTCAGAAGCTGGAAGAAGGCCTCGGGGCGCCACTGCTCGAGCGCTCGACGCGCCACGTCAATCTCACCATGACGGGCCGCGACTTCCTGCCGAAGGTGCGCCGCCTCATCGACGAGTTCGAGACCTCGGTGCTCGCCATCCAAGATATCGGCGCGCGAAGTTCGGGCCTGGTCTCGGTGGCGGCGGTGCCGACCGCGGTGTTCTACTTCCTGCCGCGCGCGATCGGCCGGTTTGCCGAAGCCTATCCGCGCATTCGCATCCGGATTCTCGACATCGGCGCCAACGAGGGACTGGAAGCGGTCGCGCGCGGCGAGGCCGATTTCGGCATCAACTTCATCGGTGCCTCGCATGCCGAAATCGAGTTCGAGAAGCTGGTCGAGGATCCTTTCGTCCTCGCCTGCCGTCATGATCATCCGCTGGCATCGCGCAAGCAGGTCAGCTGGCCGGAGATCGTGCCGCACCGGGTCATCACCGTCGGTCGCAACAGCGGCAATCGTGCGCTGATCGACAACGCGCTGGCGCGACACGGCCTGCAGCTGAACTGGTCCTATGAAGTGGCTCACCTCTCCGGTTCGCTTGGCCTGGTCGAAGCGGGCCTCGGCATCGCCGTGCTACCGAAGCTCGCGACCCCCGCGGCCGGCCATCCGATCATTCAGACCATTCGGCTGATCGAGCCGGAAGTGTCGCGGACCATCGGCATCGTGCGGAGGCGCGGGGCTACTCTGTCCCCTCATGCCAGCCAGTTTCTCAAGATGCTGCTCGAAGCATGGCGCTCGCCTGCTCGGACCAGCGGGCAAGGCAGGCCACGCTCCCGATCCGCCGAGACGAGCTTGAATGCTGCTTCGATCCGCCCCAGAGGGAAACGCTGACGAGGCCAGACACCGCGAGGCGAATTGATTGGCGTGTATTGATGCGGCCTTTGGATCGATGCGCGAATTCGCATCTTCTTAGCCTCGTTCCAACCGCGACATAGGTCTGACAAGAAGCGGCTAGATCGGATGACGGCCATGCGCTAGTGTTTTATACGACCGGTTAAAACACCGGCCGTTTGAGGGAGAAAAACGTGAAATCCAAGGTTATCGGCGCAATCACACTGGCGGTCGCTGCAGCTGGGCTGTTTGCAGCCGCGGCACCCGCCTTTGCGCAGCAAAAGACGATTACGGTTTGGTGGGTCAAGGGCTTTTACAAGTCCGAGGACGAAGCGCTCGCCGAGACGATCAAGAAGTTTGAAGCCAAGACCGGCATCAAGGTCGAATTGTCGCAGTACGCGATCCAGGACATGATTCCGAAGACGGTCGCGGCGCTCGATGCCGGCACCGTGCCCGACGTCGCCTATTCCGACAGCTACGACGTGCAGGTACAGGGCAAATGGGCCTATGAGGGCAAGCTCGAGGACCTCACCGACGTCATGGAGCCGATCAAGGGCCGTTTCGTCCAGAACACGCTCGATGCCTCGATCCTCTACAACGACGTCGCCAAGAAGAAGTCTTATTACGGCTTTCCGCTGAAGCAGCAGAGCATGCACGTCCAGATCTGGAACGACATGCTGGAGAAGGCCGGCTTCAAGCAGAGCGACATCCCGAACGATTGGACGGGCTACTGGACGTTCTGGTGCGACAAGGTGCAGCCGGCGATCCGCAAGGCGACCGGCCAGCGCATTTACGCCGTCGGCCAGCCGATGGGCGTGGAATCCACCGACTCCTTCCAGTCGTTCTACACCTTCATGGACGCCTACCACGTCAAACTGGTCGATGACGACGGCAAGCTACTGGTGGACGATCCCACGGTTCGCGAGAACCTGATCAAGGCGATGAAGGACTATACCGACACTTACATCAAGGGCTGCACCCCGCCCTCCTCGACCACCTGGAAGGATCCCGACAACAACGTCGCGTTCCACAACAAGACGATCGTGATGACCCATAACTTCACGATCTCGATCGCGGCGAAATGGTTCGAGGATTCCCAGAACCAGAACCTCACGCCGGAACAACGGGAGGCCGGCAAGAAGGCTTACGAGCAGGACATCATCACGGCGTCGTTCCCGAAGGCGCCGGATGGCTCGACCATCCGCTACCGCTCCGATGTCAAGACCGGACTGGTCTTCACCGCGGCCAAGAACAAGGCCGAGGCCAAGCAGTTCATCAGCTTCCTGCTGCAGGAAGAGAACGTCCGTCCCTACATCGAGGGCGCGCTCGGCCGCTGGTTCCCGGTGACGAAGGAAAGCCAGGAAAGCCCGTTCTGGCAGGCTGACAAGCACCGCAAGGCGGTCTACGCCCAGTTCAAGGGCGGCACCGCGGCGTTCGACTTCACCAAGAACTGGAAGTTCACGATTCTCAACAACGAGAACGTGTGGGCGAAGGCGATGAACCGCGTGGTCAGCGAGAAGGTTCCCGTCGACAAGGCCGTCGACGAGTTGATCGCCCGCATCAAGCAGGTCGCGGGCTAAGGTCCATCCCTCCCTCTCCCCGTTCTTACGGGGAGAGGGTCGGGGTGAGGGCTCTATCCGCGAGTTGTGCGCGTCGTGAGTCCTGTACCCCCTCACCCGGATTGCGCCGGACGATGCTTCGCATCGCCGGGGCAATCCGACCTCTCCCCGCAAGCGGGGAGAGGTTTTAGATTTGAAAGAGTTTCGAAAGAATGGCGATCACGCTCTCTGGCGATCAGGCTATCCCCGGCCCGCCCCTGTCGTCGCGGCTGACCCCGGCGCAGGTCTGGGGCATCATCCTGCTCGCGCCCTATCTGCTGGTCTTCCTTGCGTTCGTCGTCTATCCCGTCTGCTACGGGCTGTGGCTGGCGCGCGACCCGTCGAACTATGTCGCACTGTACAACGACCCGATCTTCGCGCGCGCCGCCATCAACACGCTGATCTTCTTGATCATCGGCATCAACATCAAGATGCTGATCGCGCTGTTCCTGTCCGGCTTCTTCGCGCAGCAGCGCACCTGGATCAGATGGCTTTCGGTGATCTTCATCCTGCCGTGGGCGGTGCCGTCGATCCCGACCATCCTGTCGGTGCGATTCATGCTCAATCCCGAATGGGGCGTGGTCAACCACCTCATCTTCTCCTTCACCGGCGATGACGGCCCGAATTGGCTTAACGATCCGACTGTGGCGCTGGCCATGGCCATCGGCGTGCACATCTGGAAGTCGCTGCCGTTCTGGACTCTGATCCTGATCACCGGCCGTCTCGCGATCCCACACGACCTGTTCGAGGCCGCGGAGGTCGACGGCGCCAGCTGGTGGCAGAAATTCCGCTACATCACCTGGCCGTCGATGCAGACGCTCTACGTCACCTGCACGCTGCTCTCGATGATCTGGACGCTGGGCGATTTCAACAGCGTCTACCTGCTCACCGGCGGGGGACCTGCCGACCTCACACACGTGCTGGCGACGCTCGGCATCCGCTATCTCCGGCTCGACCAGCTCTCGCTCGCGATGGCATCCATCGTCTGTGCGATGCCGTTCGTCCTGCCACTGGTTTACTTCATGATGAAACGGTTGTCGCGATGAAGCTCCCCTCTCTCCGTGACGTCGCCACGGAAGCGCGGCTGCTGCTGATCGGCATTCCCGTCTTCCTGTGGACGATGATCCCGATCTACCACATGTTCCTGTTCGCGATCTCTCCGAAGGAGGACGCGTTCTCGGGCAAGCTGTGGCCGGACCATCCGACGCTGCACAACTTCGAGATCGTGTTCAAGCAGCAGCACTATTTCCTGCGCGATTTCTACGTCCAGTTCTGGAATTCGACGCTGATCGCGGTCTCTGTCGGCGTGCTGACGCTGCTCATCGCGACCGCAGCCGCGTTCTCGATCTCGCGGCTGAAGGTGCCGGGCGGACGCGCGGTGCTGAACCTCGCGCTGTTCACCTATTTCATTCCGGCGGCGTTCCTCGCGGTGCCGATGTATCGCACCATGGGCAATTACGGCCTGCTCAACAATCACTGGTCGCTGATCCTGGCCATGGTGACGATTGCGAGCCCCTACGCGATCTGGGTGCTGAAGCAGGCCTCGGACAAGCTGCCGGTGGAGCTGGACGAGGCCGCGGTGATGGACGGCGCCACCACGCTGCAGATCTTCCGCCTGGTCTACCTGCCGCTGATGATGCCCTCGCTGGTCGCGATCGGCACCTATGCCGTGCTGCTGGCCTGGAACGAATATCTCTACGCGTTCCTGCTGCTGTCGAACGACCGCGAGATCACCCTCCCCGTCGCGCTCGGCAACTTCCTCGCCGCCGACGACTCGCCGTGGGAGCTGCTGATGACCACCGGCTTCATCTACGCGCTGCCGCCGGCCGCGGTCTATTACGCCTTCCGCCGCTACATGGTGGGCGGGCTCACGGCGGGTGCGGTGAAGTCCTGATGGCAGTCATTCCGGGGCGCGCACAGCGCGAACCCGGAATCTCGAGATTCCGGGTTCGATGCTGCGCATCGCCCCGGAATGACACCTTGTGCTAAAGCGGCGCCGCGCTCTCGCCCTGCGAGCTCGACAGCTTCGAGGCGAGCGAGGCGATGACGATGACGACGGCGATCAGGGCGATCACCAGCGTGCAGATCGCGTTGATCTCGGGCTTCACGCCGAGCCGCACCTCCGAATAGATGCGGATCGGCAGCGTCGCCGAGCCCGGGCCGGTGGTGAAGCTCGCGATCACGAGATCGTCGAGCGACAGCGTGAACGCCAGCATCCAGCCGGCGACGATCGCCGGCGCGATCAGCGGCAGCGTCACGGCGACGAACGCTCGCACCGGATCGCAGCCGAGATCCATCGCCGCCTCCTCCAGCGAGCGATCGAGCGAGCCGAGGCGCGACTGCACGACCACCGCGACGAAGCACATGGTCAGCGTGGTGTGGGCGATCGTCACCGTCCAAAAACCGCGCTCGGCGTTCAGCGCGACGAACAGCAAGAGCAGCGACAATCCCGTTATCACCTCCGGCATCACCAGCGGGGCGTAGAGCATGCCCGAGAACAGTGTGCGGCCGCGAAATCGTTCACCGCGCGACAGCGCCACCGCTGCCAGGGTGCCGAGCAACGTCGCGATGGTCGCGGAGGCGACCGCGACCCGCAGGCTCATCCAGGCGGCCTCGATCATGGCGCGGTCATTGAAGAACTCATGATACCAGCGCAGCGACCAGCCGCCCCACACCGTCACCAGGCGCGAGGCGTTGAAGGAATAGAGCACGAGGATCAGGATCGGCAAATAGAGGAAGGCCAGCCCGAATGCCAGCGAGGCGATGTTGAAGCGGGACAGGCCGGAGACCTTGCGCATTGCGCTATCTTCCCTGTTCCAGCTGCCGCTTCTGCAGCCGCTCGTACAGCAAGAGCGGCACCAGCAGCACGACCAGCAGCACGATCGCCGCAGCGGAGGCAACCGGCCAGTCCTTGTTGGTGAAGAATTCGAGCCACAGGGTCTGGCCGATCATCAGCGCGTTGGAGCCGGCCAGAAGGTCGGGAATCACGAACTCGCCGACGATCGGGATGAAGCACAAGAGCACACCGGCGCCGACGCCGGGCAGCGACAGCGGGAAGGTGACGAGCCAGAACACCTGCCAGGGTGGCGCGCCGAGATCGGAGGCCGCCTCTTCCAGAGCCGGCTCCATCTTGGCGAGCGTCGCGTAGAGCGGCAGGATCATGAACGGCAAATAGGAATAGACGATGCCGATATACATCGCGGTATCGGTGGAGAGCCACACCACGGGCTGGCTGACCAGATGCAGCGCGAGCAGGATCTGGTTCAGCAAGCCGTCGTGCTGAAGGATGTTGATCCAGGCATAGATGCGGATCAGGAACGAGGTCCAGAACGGCACGATCACCAATACCATCGCCACCGCCTGCCAGCGCTTCGGCAGCCGCGCCATGCCGTAGGCGATGGGATAGCCGATCAGGAGCAGCAGCGCGGTGGCGGTGATGGCGACGGTGAGGCTGCGGACATAGGCAAAGACGTAAATGTCGTCGGAGCCGAGCAGCCTGAAATTGCCGACCGATAGCGCGGCAAAGGCCGCCTTCAGTGTGTCCCATCCGGCCGTCAGGTCGAACACCGGTTCATAGGGCGGCTGCGCAATCGCGGTCTGCGACAGGCTGATCTTGAGCACGAAGCCGAACGGCACCAGGAAGAACAGCACCATCCAGACATAGGGCGCGATCGCTGCGAAGCGCGCCGGCCTTGCGAAGATGCGGCGCGAGCTCATGATTGCAGCACCACGCAATCATCCGGCGTGAACCAGGCGACGACATGCTGGTTCAGGCCGTAGGCGTCGACGTCGAGCCGCGCGCTGTTGGCGACCGACGCCTGCAACGTCCCGCCGGTGTCGAGCTTCACCTTGTAGGTGGTGGTGCCGCCGAGATAGCAGATGTCGGCGATCACGCCGTCGAGGCTGTTGATCGCCGTCTCACGACCGGCCTCGCTGACCGGGCCGCGCCGCGACAGCTTGACCTTCTCGGGGCGAATCGCGACCGCCAGTTTTCCAGTGCCGACGGCCTCGCGCGGCTCGGCCACCACCAGCGTTCCCGCATCACGCGTGCCGATCACCAGACGATGACCGTCGCGCAACTTGGTCTCACCGTCGAACAGATTGACGTCGCCGACGAACTCGGCGATCCAGCGCGAGCGCGGCGCCTCGTAGAGCTCGCGGGGGCTCGCGACCTGGGCGAGCTTGCCTGATTTCATCACCCCGATTCTATCAGCCATCGTCATCGCCTCCTCCTGGTCGTGGGTGACGATGATGAAGGTCATGCCAAGCCGCCGCTGCAGCTCCATCAGCTCGGCCTGCGTGTTTTCGCGCAACTTTTTGTCGAGGGCTGCAAGAGGCTCGTCGAGCAGCAGGAGCTGCGGCCGGCGCGCCAGGGCGCGGGCCAGCGCCACGCGCTGGCGCTGACCGCCGGACAGCTGGTCCGGCTTGCGCTTTTCCAATCCTTCGAGCTTGACCAGCGCGACCATCTCCGCCACGCGCGTGGCGATGTCGGCACGCGGCATGCCGGCGCGCTTCAGGCCGAAGGCGATGTTGTCACGCACCGACAGATGCGGGAACAGCGCATAGTTCTGGAACATCATGTTGATCGGGCGCTCATGCGGCAGCGCCTGCGCGATGTCCTTGCCGCCGAGCAGGATGCGCCCCTCGTCCGGCGCCTCGAAGCCAGCGAGCATGCGCAAGAGCGTGGTCTTGCCGCAGCCGCTCGGGCCGAGCAGCGCGAAGAACTCACCGGCCTTGATATCGAGCGACACGCCGTCGACGGCGCGGAACGTGCCAAAGGTCTTGGCGACACCCTCGATGCGCAGCAGCGGCTGGCCGGCCGCCGGACATGCATCTCCGCCAGCCGGTTCAGCCGCAACGTTCGTTCCGGGCAATTCTTCCGCCATGATCCCTGCCAACCCCGATTCCGCCGCACGCTAGCGGCCGATCGTGTTTAGCTCAACCGGTTCGGGATGAATCGTTCACACCCGCCATGAACGCCGCCAGCGCCTCATGGTCCGCCGCGGCCATGGTCAGGCCCAGCTTGGAGCGCCGCCACAGAACGTCATCCGGAAAACGCGCCCATTCGCGGGTCATGAGATAGCGCACTTCGGCGCCGGTCAGTCCGGGGCCGAAGGCGGGGCCAAGCTCTTCGCGTGTCCTTGCTTCGCCGAGCACGGCCGGCAATCGCGAGCCATAGGCCGCGACCAGGCGCTGGGCTTCCGGCTCCGACAGAAATCGCCAGCGCTCGCGTGCAAGGTCGACCTCGGTGTCGAAACGGTCCCAGGCGAAATCTCCACCCGGCAGCGCTGCGCCGGCGGTCCAGGGCGGCGACATCGGGTAGAACGGCGTCAGCTTCGTCACCGCCCGCTCGGCGCGCCGGCGCGAGGTGGTGACGTCGCCGCCGAAGATCGTGATCAGCGGCGCCTTGCGCCGGCGCGCGTGGAACAGGGTTGTGCCCTCGCGTTGCCGCGCGGACGCCAGCCTCAAATTGACGCCGGAGACCGTCCGGACCACGTCGGTTGGGACCACCCGCTCGCGGAAGTAGCGGCTCGCCGCTTCGCAGAGATAAGAGACGTCGGCCCCTCGCATCGCCACGATAGCGGGATCGCCGGTGAACTCGTGCGTGACCGTGCCGATCAGCGTGAACGCGCGCTCGAACGGGCTTGCGAAGATCAGCCGGCCGTCGCTGTTCTGGAAGACGTAGACGTTATCTGAATCGAACAGCCTGGGCACGATGATCTGGCTCATCTGCACGGCCGTCACGGCGGGCTGCGGCTGGCGCAGGACCGTCTCCGCGACGATCGAGGTCCAGCCGCCACTGGTATTGGCCAACGCCCTTGCAGTGATGGAGCGGCGATGGCCGCGATCGACCACGGCGAGCCGCCAGATGTCGGTTCGGTCGGCGCGCACGCAGCGTGCCCCGGTCCAGATCGCCGCGCCGCGCTCGGCGGCGTCCAGCGCCGTGAGCACGACAAGGCGGGAATCGTCGACGATGCAGTCCGAATATTCGAACGCCGTGCCGAACGGGCGTTTCAGCGCATTGCCGACCGGGTGATGGGTGATGTCGAGGGTCGCCGAGCCGGGCAGGCCGCTCCGGCCCGCGAGGCCGTCATAGAGCAACAGGCCGGCGCGCAGCAGCCAGGGTGGACGCTCGTCGGCATGCGCAGGAATCACGAAACGCATCGGCCGAACCAGATGCGGTGCGATCCGGAGCCAGGTCCGGCGCTCGGCCAGGGCCCGGCGCACACGCCAGAAGCCACGGCGCTCCAGCGCCGAGAGATCGCCGTGGATCAGCCGCGGTGTGGCCGACGACGCCGCGCCTGCGAGATCGCCCTGCTCGAACAGGATCACCCGCAAGCCGCGGCCCGCCGCATCGCGGGCGATGCTGACGCCGTTCAGGCCGCCGCCGATGATCGCGAGGTCGTAGTCCGCCATGAAGCCGTCGAATGGGAGCGAAGCGCTCCCATCACTAGAGCCATTTCCGTTCCGATGAAATCGGAACGGTGGCTCGAGATTCATATTCTGACGCGTTTTCTTGACGCGAACCGGTGTCCACTTCGCTCGAAAACGCTCTAGCCGGTCTTAAGCGCAAGCTCCATGGCTTCGGCGCGGCCGACGAGCCCGGCATATTTGCCGATTGGCAAAGGCTTGCCGAGCAGATAGCCCTGCACACCGTCGCAGCCTTCGTTGGCGAGGAAGGCGAGCTGGTCGACCGTCTCGACGCCCTCGGCGATGATCGACATTTCGAGGCCGTGGCCCAGGTCAATGACGGCCCGCACGATCGCCGCCGATTGCGGGTTGCGGCCGAGATTGATGATGAATGCGCGGTCGATCTTGATCTTGTCGAACGGGAACGCCTGGAGGTAGCTCAGTG
The DNA here is from genome assembly GCF_016031625.1 of Bradyrhizobium agreste. Lineage (GTDB taxonomy): Bacteria > Pseudomonadota > Alphaproteobacteria > Rhizobiales > Xanthobacteraceae > Bradyrhizobium > Bradyrhizobium agreste. Next base: position 48,398 of record NZ_JACCHP010000024.1, read on the forward strand.
AGGAATAGCCGCTGCCGAAATCGTCCATGGAGATGCGCACGCCGAGCGCCTTCAGGCGGCGCAGCAGCGCAAGGCCCCTGTCGAAATCCTCGATCAGAACACCTTCAGTGATCTCGAGCTCGAGCCGGCCGGGTGCAAGGCCCGTCTCGATCAGGATCGAATGGACGAGCCCGACCACGTCGCCGTGCATGAACTGCGCCGGCGACAGATTGACCGCGACCTGCAGCGGCTTCGGCCAGGACGCCGCCTCGCGGCAGGCCTCGCGCAGGATCCACTCGCCCATCTCGACGATGAGGCCGCTCTCCTCGGCGATGGGAATGAATTCGGCCGGCGAAACCTGGCCGCGCACCGGATGCTGCCAGCGCGCGAGCGCCTCGAAGCCGATGATCTCGCTCTCGGCGACGCTGTGACCCGCGGCCCCCTGCGGCTGGAAGGCGAGCGATAGCTCGCCGTTCTTGACCGCCATGGAAAGGTCCTGGTGCAGCACGCGGCGGTCGCGGATCTGCTGGTCCATCTCGGGCTGGTAGAGGCTGATCGTGCCGCGCGACTTCTGCTTGGCGCGGAACAGCGCCGCGCCGGCATTGGCGAGCAGCGAGGCGCCATCGGTGCCATTGTGGGGGAAGACCGACATGCCCGTGGTGATGCCGGCGCGGACCGGCCGGCCGTCGATCTGGAAATCCTTCGCGACGGCTTCGCCGATCTGCTGCGCCAGCGCAAGGCCGGCCTCGGGCTGCTTACCGTCGATGATCAGGCCGAACTCGTCCCCTGACAGGCGCGCCACCACGCCGCCACGCGCGGAATCCTGGAGCCGATGGGCGACCTCGATCAGGAGCTTGTCGCCGAGCGCATGGCCGAAGACGTCGTTGACCTCCTTGAGGCCGTCGAGGTCGACGCAGAGCACGGCGAACTCCTCGTCGGTGCCCTCGCAAGCCTCGATCATCTGGGTCAGCGCCTGCAGGAAGGCGGCGCGATTCGGCAGATCGGTGAGGCCGTCGTGATAGGCCATGTGCGCCATGCGCGACTCGGTCTGCCGGCGATCGGTGACGTCCTCGTGGGTCTTGATCAGATATTGCGGCTCGCCGGCATCATTGACCACGGTGGCGCGGCGGGTGAGGAACAGCCGCAGGCCGTCCTTGGTGGAGATCGGATGCTCCTCGGTGATCATCCCGCGCTTCTTGATCGCGGCCTCGTCGCGCGCGACGATCAGCTTGGCTTCCTTGGCGTTGAAGATGTCGGACGCGGTCAGGCCGGTGGCTTCCTCGCGCCTGCGGTTGAGGATCGTCTCCGCGCTGCGATTGGCGAGCAGATAGCGGCCGTCCTTGACCTGCTCCACGATCAGCGCAACCGGGATGTTGTCGACCACGAGCTCGAGGAACTTCTTGGTGCTCTCCAGCTCCTCCGACAGCGAACGGCGGTCGGTGATGTCCTCGAACACGATGAGCAGAAATTCGGGCTTGTTGCTCTCGTTGCGGACCACGATCCGGATCGAGGCGACCATGCGCCGCGCACCGGCACGATCCACCTCGAACTCGTTGCGGTACTGGCCATCCGGTGAATTGAGCGCCGCCTGGTCGGCCGCCTCGATGCTGGCCGCCGAGCTCGGCGCGAACAGCTCCCGCGCGTTCCTGCCGACGGCGAAGTCCCGCGACAATCCCCAGAACTTCTCATAGGCGCTGTTGGCGAAGATGTAGCAGCCGTCCTCGATGTTCTTGGCCGCCACGCAGGCCGGCACATGGTCGAGCACCGATTCCAGGAATTGCTTGGTGGAGGCGAGCTGCCGCGACAGCCTGCGCTCCTCGCTGACGTCGAGATGGGTCGCCACCGAGCCACCGTTCGGCAGCACGAAATATTTCACCAGGATGGCACGCCCGTCGGGCAGCTCCGTGATCAGGCCGTTGGCGCTCGCCGCCTTCTGGTAAAATTCGTCGTCGGTGACGCCGAGCACTCCGCGCTCGCGGCGCAGCCTCAGGATGTCGTAGCCGGTCATGTTGGGCCGGAGGTCGGATCGCCTCAGGCCATAGATCTCGAGATAGCGGTCATTGCAGAAGATGATGCGGCGCTGCGCATCCGTCATCACCACGCCCTGGTTGAGATTGTTCATGGCGGAGGAGATGAAAACGTTGCGCCGCAGCTGCAAGCGCCTGGACCGGCGCAGTGCGGAATGGAGCCACAGCCCGATCGCGGCGAGGAACGAGCAGACCACGATGCCGGCGATCAGGGCCTCCCAGATCACGCCGGGATCAAGCCTGGCGAGATCGCGCGAAACGGCAAAGCTGTCCGATGCCGCAAAGGCGCGCGCAGGCGCGCCCGCACCGGCCAGGCATAGGAGGGCCTGCACAGCAATCGAAAGCGTGCTGCCCACGTGCCAGTTCTTCTCAGCCATCAGCCACCCGCGATTTCAACGTCGGATTGTCTGGCCTCGCGGGTTTGGATCGGGTAAACGCCTGTGGGAACAACAGAATAATGTCACGTGAAATACGGCAATTGCCCTGACATGATAAACGCCATCTTAACGGAAGCCCCGCCTGCGCCGCCGGTTCCGGGCCATGCGCCACCGGTGCTCCCAACGGGTATCCTGCACAACCATGGATAGGGTCGATTGCGTCGTCATCGGAGCCGGCGTGGTCGGGCTCGCGGTGGCCCGGAAGCTCACCCAGGCCGGGCGCGAGGTGATCGTGCTCGAGGAAGCCGAGGCGATCGGCACCGTCACCTCCTCGCGCAACAGCGAGGTGATCCATGCCGGCATCTACTACCGGGCCGGGAGCTGGATGGCGCGCATGTGCGTGGCCGGCAAGCACGCCCTGTACCGCTACTGCGCCGAGCGCGGCATCCCGCACAGGAATTGCGGCAAGCTGATCGTCGCGACCAGCCCGAATGAGACCGAGAAGCTGCAATCGATCAAGGCGCATGCCGAGGCCAACGGCGTGCTCGACATGCAGCTGCTCTCGGGCGAGGCCGCACGCGCGCTGGAGCCGGCGCTCGCCTGCGACGCCGCGCTGCTGTCACCTTCGACGGGCATCATCGACAGCCACGCCTACATGCTCTCGCTGCGCGGCGAAGCCGAGGACGCCGGCGCGGCTTTCGCGTTCCACACCCCGCTGATCCGGGCCAAGTCGGCCGCGGGCTTCATCGAGATCGATGCCGGCGGCGAGGCACCGATGACGCTGCAATGCAGCCTCCTCGTCAACGCCGCGGGGCTGTCGGCGACGCATGTGGCGCGCAACATCGACGGCATGCCGCTGGACCGGATTCCGCCGGCCTATCTCGCCAAGGGAAACTACTTCAGCTGCAACGCCAAGGCGCCGTTCTCGCGCCTGATCTACCCGGTGCCCGAGCCCGGCGGCTTGGGGGTGCACCTGACGCTGGACATGGCAGGACAGGCGCGCTTCGGGCCTGACGTCGAATGGATCGAGACGATCAACTACGAGGTCGATCCCTCACGCGCCGAGCGCTTCTATCCGGCGATCCGCAAATACTGGCCGACGCTGCCTGACGGCGCGCTGATGCCGAGCTATTCCGGCATCCGCCCGAAGATCGTGCCGCCGGCCGTGGCCACGCAGGATTTCTTGATGCAGGGCCCGCGCGATCACGGCGTTGCGGGCCTGATCAATCTGTTCGGTATCGAATCGCCGGGACTGACGTCCTCGCTCGCGATCGCCGATCACGTCGCCGAGCTCGCAGACATCTAGAGCGTTTCGAAACGCGGACAGATGCGTCAAGACCACGCGTGCAAACAAGCGCCGCGCAAACGTCTTGCCCGGTAGCACATCCTTGCAGCAGGGATGAGCACGAATGCTATCATCCCTGCGTGAAGGACGTGATCAACTCTACACTGTCATGGGGGTTACTAGTGGAGCGTGTCGCCCGATTGCTTCAGACGCTCGATCTGGTCCTTGACCATCAACTTCCGGCGCTTCAACTCAACAATTTGCAGGTCGTCTGTTGAAAGGTGCACGAGAGCTTCGTGCAATTCGTTTTCGAGAAGTTTGTGCTTCCGTTCCAATTCAACCAGATGTGCCTGAATTGTCATTCGAAACCTCCTCGGTAGGGTTGAACCTTTAGGATTCGATCCGGACGCCCAAGTCTACATCACCGATTCGTCCTGTCGATGGGTATCCGTCGTCGCAGCGTCATTTTTGAAAGTTGATATGTAAGGAAGCGTGACCAAGGGAACCACGCCGGAAAAATCCATGATATCAATGCGCCGGCGCAACGCCGCAGCCCCTCGCAGAAATATGTTGCGGGAGATCGGCGACGAGGGATCGCAGATCGCTTGCGATCACGCGGCGCAAGGACGATAATTTCCACAGGGCATCCATAGCCCGGATCTCACGCCTATCGGTTTTCGGCCACCGCAGACATGACCAATGAAGATGAGCGTGAGCTCGGAGCCGAGCTCACCCGGTTGCAGCAGGAACACCGAGATCTCGATGCGGCGATCGATGCGTTGCATCAATCGCCCGCCCCCGACCTGTTGCGGTTACAGCGGCTGAAGAAGCGCAAGCTGTTGTTGCGCGACCGCATCGCGTTTATCGAAGACCAGATTACCCCCGACATCATCGCCTGACTGTGAGCCGGCATTCGCCGCCGCTCACCAGATGAATCCGCTTGACTCAATAAGAACAAAAGAGGAACATTCCCGCGCGCCCCAACACCTCAGAGAACGCCCGAGCACGAGACCACGAGGACAACGCAGATGTCGGCAACCGCCCTTCTCGACCACAGCCATTATGAACAAGCCTGCGATCAGGCGATCGCGATGTGCGACGGCAATCTGCGCAGCACGATCAAGGCGTTGATCATGGCCAACGAATATCTGGAAGCCGAGCTGGAGGAATTGCAGGCGGCGATTTCCGCGGGCTGCATTCCGGAGAGCTCGCGCAGCAACATGCGGAGCAAGAGCAGCGCCGCTTGATTTTCAAAGCGCGAAGAGGTCGCGCTTTGGTTCAAGCATGATCTTGTCGGAAAAACCGCTTCACACTGCGCTGACGCGGTTCCTCGGGTCCGGATCATGCTCCATCGGAGCAACGCCATGTCGGATGTGACCTATTACGTTGCAATGCCCTTTCTGCTCGATAACGACGGATCACCCGTCGCAGGCGCGGCAGAGGAATGTCAATCCTCGACGGCGGCGCTGCGACGCGCCGAGATTCTGGCGCGCGGCGCCGGCCATATCGGCGCGGTCGCGTTCAGCCGCAGCGGCGATCCCATGACGGGCGAGTTCGGCGACGCGACGCTGCTGCGCAAGTTCGGCAATGTGCCGGAAGATCTTGCGACGCTCTAGCGCTCGCTGCCGACCAGCCTGATCCGCGGTTCGTGCCGGCGGTGCGCCTTGCGCACATACATGGCGGCATCCGCCTCCTCCAGGGCGCGGCCTGCCGCGGAATGCGGACCGAGCAGGGCGACGCCCGCCGAGGCGCCCGCGGTCACGTGCTGGCTGCGAAAGACGAAGGACAGTTCGTCGATCGCCTGCTCCAAGGCCGCGGCCTTCGCCTTGGCATCGGTCTCGCTGATATTCCAGAGCAGCAGCGCGAACTCGTCGCCCCCGAGCCGGCCGACCACGTCGGAGGCGCGCACCTGTCGCGTCAGCGTGGCGACGATCGCCTTGAGCACCTCATCGCCGGCGGCATGACCGAAGGAATCGTTGATCGGCTTCAGCCGATCGACGTCGAGCACGACCAGCGCCCCGCTGGCGCGGTAGCGCTTCATATAGGCGATGGCGCGCACGAGCTCGCGCTCGAAACCGCGCCGGTTGGGAATCCCGAGCAGGAAATCGGTGTCGGCGGCCGCCTCGAGCTCCGAGATCCGCAGCAGGGCTGCCTTGAGCTTGCTCCTGAGGCCGCGGATGATCGCCTTGTCATCGGCAGCCGGCACGCTGCGCAAGGCCGGTTTGGCCGCGCGACTCGAAACGGCTTTGGATCGGCGGGCGCTGATGTTCCGGCCCTTTCTGGCCTTCGCAGGGCTCGCCCTTTTCGGTTTCTTCATGGGCATCCTGCTCAATGAAGGCTTGCGGGGATTCACCAAGACAGGATAGTGGATTCCCTTCTCCTTGCCACCGCCTTGCGAGCCGCCGGCCGGAATCGTTAATCTGGCCTATCTCTCTGTTTTTCTGGGCACAATTGACGTCATGACCGCGCCGATCGCCATCATCATGGGAAGCCAGTCGGACTGGGACACGATGCGGCACGCCGCCGACACGCTTGACGCGCTCGGCATTGCTGCCGACAGCCGCATCGTCTCGGCCCACCGCACGCCCGACCGGCTGTTCGCATTCGCCAAGGGCGCCAAGGCCGCGGGTTACAAGGTCATCATCGCCGGCGCTGGTGGCGCGGCCCATCTGCCCGGCATGGCGGCGGCGCTGACGGAACTCCCCGTCTTCGGCGTTCCCGTCGAATCCAAGACGCTCAAGGGCGTCGATTCGCTCTATTCGATCGTGCAGATGCCCGCAGGCATCCCGGTCGGCACCCTCGCCATCGGCAAGGCCGGCGCCATCAATGCCGCGCTGCTGGCGGCCGCCGTGCTCGCATTGTCCGATCCGGCCCTGTCGGATCGCCTCGCCGCCTGGCGCAAGGCGCAGACCGAGGCGGTCGCCGAGCGCCCGGAGGGCAAGGCGTGACGGACAGCAGGCAAGTGAAGCTGAAGCCCGGCGACACCATCGGAATCCTCGGCGGCGGACAATTGGGCCGGATGCTGGCCATGGCCGCGGCGCGGCTCGGCCTGCGCTGCCAGGTGTTCTCACCCGATCCGGATTCGCCGGCCTTCGACGTCGTGCTGAACGCGACCTGCGCTGAATATGCCGACGTCGAGGCGCTCGAATTGTTCGCGCATGATGTCGACGTCATCACCTACGAATTCGAGAACGTGCCGGCGGCAGCGGCGCTGGTGCTGGACGCGCGCCGCCCGGTGCTGCCCAACCGCAAGGTTCTCGAGACCACCCAGGACCGGCTCGCCGAGAAGGATTTCGTGACCAAGCTCGGGATCGGTACTGCCGCCTATGCCGACGTCACCTCCGTCTCCTCGCTGCGCGAGGCGATCGCCAGGATCGGCCTTCCAGCGGTGCTGAAAACCCGCCGCTTCGGCTATGACGGCAAGGGCCAGGCCATCATTCGCGAGGGCGACGACATCGCCAAAGTGTGGACCAGCCTCGCCACCAAATCGGCGATCCTGGAGGCCTTCGTGCCCTACGAGCGCGAGATCTCCGTGATCGCCGCGCGCGCGGCCACGGGCGAGGTCGAGTGCTTCGACGTCACCGAGAACGAGCACCGCGACCACATCCTGAAGATATCGCGTGCGCCCGCGTCGATCCCTGATGCGCTCGCAGCGGAGGCGCGCAACGTTGCGAGCAAGATCGCAACCGCGCTCGACTATGTCGGCGTGCTCGCGGTCGAGATGTTCGTTCTTGCCAACGGCACCGGGCCGAAGGTGCTGGTGAACGAGATCGCGCCACGCGTGCACAATTCCGGGCACTGGACGCTCGACGGCGCCTCCGTCTCGCAGTTCGAGCAGCACATCCGCGCCATTGCCGGCTGGCCGCTCGGCAAGCCGGTGCGCCACGGCGAGGTCGTCACCATGACCAACCTGATTGGCGACGAAATCAACGATTACGAAAAGTGGCTCGGCGTGCCGGGCGCGACCGTGCACATCTACGGCAAGGGCGCGCCGCGCCCCGGCCGCAAGATGGGGCACGTGACCGAAGTTAGGCCGCCCCTGGACAAGTGACGGGATCACAGCAAAGGCTGCGTCCGGCCTGGTCCATGTCGCGTCTCCCCTGATTTTCGGCGCAAAGCGTCCGAGATCGGCCCGTCCGCGGCGCCAAACCACCCGATCAGGGGCCGCACGGGGCCATTTTTGCCGCATTTAATGGCCGAACTTGGCTCGAAAACCCGCTTGGCCGGTGGACATCCGCGGTTTTGTCTGATACATCCGCGCGCTCAAGGTTAAGGGCTTGCGCGTTTCGCCATCCCCTTTGACTTACCAGAATTCAAATCCGATCCACCTGAAGAGGATGCCGCGTGCAGGTTCTCGTTCGCGATAACAATGTTGATCAAGCCCTCAAGGCGCTGAAGAAGAAGATGCAGCGCGAGGGAATTTTCCGCGAGATGAAGCTCCGCGGTCATTACGAGAAGCCCTCCGAGAAGAAGGCCCGCGAAAAGGCCGAAGCCGTGCGCCGCGCACGCAAGCTGGCCCGCAAGAAGCTGCAGCGCGAAGGCCTGCTGCCGATGAAGCCGAAGCCGGTGTTCGGCGCCGGCCCGGGCGGTGATCGCGGCGGTCGCGGCGGCCCCGGTGCAGGTCCGCGCGGACCGCGCTGAACCGATTCAGCAAGACCTTAGTTTTCGATGACGCGGGCCCCAGGCCCGCGTTATTGTTTTGAGGATTTGTCGGAGCAAGCTCTAGCGCGAGCGAACCGTAGATGGCCTCCCCTTTCCCTCAGCGCGGCTTTGCGCGACGGCGCCGGATCTGGCAGCCGCCGCTCGCGGCGGCGTTGACGGGAATCGCACTGTGCGGCTGCTCGTTCGATCTGGGATCGCTGATGCCGGAAAAGGACAAGCCGCAGGAGGCCCCCAAGGCCGCCGCGCCGGCCGAGAGCGCAGTGAGCGCCGGCAACGTCACCGAAGCCCAGACCCATACGGCGAAGGCTCAGTCCCTGGCGAAGTCAGGCGAGACCGCGGCAGCGCTCGACGAGTTCAATCGCGCGGTCGGCCTCGATCCCTACAATGCGCAGGCGCTCTATGGCCGCGCCCTGATCTACCAGGGCAACAACCAGCACGACTTCGCGATTGCCGATTTCAGCGCCGCCAGCGGACTCAACCCGCAAAAGGCCGAGCCGCTGCTCGGCCGCGCCAACAGCTATCTGGCGCTCGGCAAGGTCAAGGAGGCCGCAGCCGATCTCGATGAAGCCTCCGCGGCCGATCCGCACAATGCCCAGGTCTGGACGGCGCGCGGACAGGCCTATGAGCGCCTGGGCGACAAGGCCAAGGCGGCCGCGTCCTACACCAAGGCGGTTGCGCTTCGCCCACGCGATGAAGCCGCCCGCAGCGGTCTCGCCCGCGTCGGCGGCTGACGGTGCGCGGCCTTAGTCGTTCTAGTCGGGCGTGGCGCTCTTGGGCAGAACGGCGTTGAACATCGACTTCATGCCCGACAGCATCTCGTCGGCCACATTGGTCTTCTTCGGCCGCGGCATGGCGGCGCCCGCGTCGGCACGCAGGTCGAGCGGCGGCGCGATGACCGGCACGGGAATGTCGGCCGGCGGCGTCACCCGATTCGGATCGTCGTTGCCGATCGAGGCCGTATAGGGCGGATTGGAGCCCGCATTGCCATAGGCCTCGGGCGACGGCGTCGAGACATTGATCGGCGGCGGCAGCGGGCGGACCGGAGACGGCTCCACATTCACGACCCGCGGGGCCTCCGGCGTGCGGGCGGCATCCCGCACCGCAGGCTCAGCCGTCCGATCGGCCGGCTTGGCATCCGGGGCGCGAGCCTCGGTCGGCTTGGTTTCGGACGATCTCGCCTCGGCAGCCTTGCCCTCAGGCGACTTGCGCAGGCGCTCGATCGCCGCACGCGCCAGATCGTTGGCGTCGGGAGTCGCGGCCGGGGAAGCCGCCGTCGGGGCCGAATTGGCCTCAACCACGGGAGCGGATGCTGCCGGTGCGGATTTCGCCGCGGCCTTGTCGCGGGCAGAAGGACGGCCGCGTGGGCCGGTCTCAGCGGGAGCCACGTCTGCAGCCTTGGTCTCGGCGGCCGGCGGGTGATCGGCCGGCTTCTCGGCTGCCGCCTTGTCGGTCACGCTCTTCTCGGGGATGCCCTTGGCCTTGACGCCGGGGGCGGGAAGCTTGGCGGTATCGGTCGGCTTGCCGTCGCTGCCGGCCTGGGCAGGCGCGGTCAGGGCGGCTGGGGTGTCGGCGGCCGGCTTGGCGTTGATGTAATGATTGACGATGTAAGCCCCGATGATCGTCGCGAGCACCGAGGGGAAAATATCCATCGAAATTTTTGCGAGGTATTTCAGCATTCCGACCACTCCCCGCGCGACCTGATGCGGGAACTTTAGGGCATTGTGAGGGATCAACTGCGACGGATCGATGGCAAACGGCGGCGAGACCCTAGCGTTTCAGCTCAATTTCAAGGAACACGATCTCAGTTGAGGTTTCGTTAAGTACGTTATGCTGGACGCCGGCCTTGCGGAAATAGGATTTCCCGGCGGCAAGCTGCGCCTTGGACCGCTCGCCATTGGGGGCCACGATGGTCATTTCGCCGGCGGCGACCGGAACGATCACATAGTCCATTCCGTGGGTGTGATGGCCGGTCGCGCTGCCGGGGGCAAGCCGCCATTCGGTCACCCGGACTTCTTCGTTGTCGATCTGGACCTCGGACTTGGCGGCAAGCACTGGGAGCTCCTTCTAGGGCACGAAAACCATGAACACGTAGACGGCAAATACCACCATATGCACCAGGCCGAACAGGACATTGGTCCTGCCCGTGCCGAAGGTCAGCATGCTCAGGAAGAAGGTCAGCAACAAGAGCACGCTGCCCTGGGCGCTGAGGCCGAGCTCGAGCTCCTTGTCGAGCGCGTAGGTGGCGACTCCGACGGCGGGAATCGTCAGGCCGATGGTCGCCAGCGAGGAGCCGAGGGCGAGATTGATGCTCTTCTGGAGGTCGTTCCTGCGCGCCGCCGCGACGGCCGCAACGCCCTCGGGCATCAGGATCAGCACCGCGACCAAAAGGCCGGCAAAGGCCGGCGGCGCGCCGATCCTGGCGCCCACGGCATCCACCACCAGCGAGAATTTCTTGGCGAGCAGCACGACCGCCAGAAGCGAGATCAGGAGCAGCACCACGGTGAGCGCGAGTGCCCCTGCCGACACATGCGCCGCCCCGCCCTCGCCCTCCGCACGTTCATGCACGAAGTAATCCTTGTGCAGGACGGTCTGGGTGTAGAGAAACACCGCATAGAGCGCCAGCGTGACCACGTCGACGAAGCCGAGCTGGACCGCCGAATAAACCGGCCCAGGCGTGGTGGTGGTGTAGTTCGGCATGATCAGCGTGATGGTCGCGAGCGCGAACAGGACGCTGAGATAGACGTTGGCGCCGGAGAGCTGAAAGCCCTGCTCGCGATAGCGCAGGCCGCCGATGAAGATGCAGAGCCCGACCAGGCCGTTGCAGACGATCATGACCACGGCGAACACGGTGTCGCGGGCCAGTGCCGGGGCAGGCTTGTCGCCCAGCATGATCGTGGTGATCAGCGCGACCTCGATGATGGTCACCGAGAGCGTCAGCACCAGCGTGCCATAGGGTTCGCCGACCCGCTCTGCGATCACTTCGGCATGATGAACCGCGGCGAACACCGTGCCGAACAGGATGACCAGGAGGACGACGGCGAAGGCGAGCCCGCCAAACGACAGCGTGAACATATAACCCGTCGCGCTGACGGCTGCGAACAACAGCACGGCCAGCGCCGGGAAGATCCAGGCCGACCGGGGCATCGCACGATATGCGCTCATCGACTGCTTCCAGTTGCTGGAATGAGCAGTAGCAAATCAAGCGCGAGATTCAATGCCAATGCAGGATCGGGGCGAGCGGGAGGAACGTCAGCAGCAGGAAAAGCGGGATCAGCACGGCGCCTGCGCGCAGGAAATAGCCGAAGAAGCTCGGCATCCCGATGCCATTCTCGCTGGCAATGCTGCTCACCATGAAGTTCGGCGCGTTGCCGATATAGGTGAGCGCTCCCATGTAGACGGCCCCCATGGAGATCGAGGCGAGCGTGCCCGAGAGCTCGTGCATCAGCACCTGCGGGTCGCCGCCGGCGAGCTCGAAGAACAACAGATATGTCGGCGCATTGTCGAGGAACGCCGACATCAGGCCGGTGAACCAGAAATAGGCGGCCTCGCGCGGTGCGCCGTTCGGCTCCGTCACGGCCGACAGCAGCCAGGCGAACGCACCGTGATGGCCGGCATTGAGCATGGCAATGACCGGGATGATGGCGACAAAGATCCCTGCGAACAGTTTGGCGACCTCGCGGATCGGCTCCCAGGTGAAGCCGTTGGCCTGCCTGTGCTCATCGGGCGTCAGCCACACCGACAGCGCCGCAATCGCCAGCAGCACCAGATTGCGGACGACGTCCTCCAGCTCCAGTCTGGTGCCGAGAATATCGACCGCAATGCCGGGCTTCCACATCGCCGAGGCGAGCAGGCTGACGACGATGGCCGCGATCAGCACCAGATTGACGATGCCGCGGATGCGGACCGGCTGCGCGGGGCCGGTGTCATCGGGCGGCGGCTCGCTCCGGAAGCGCCGGACATCGATCGCGGCGAAGATCGCAAGCAGCAGCCCGGCCACGATCGCAGTCTGCAACCAGATGGTCCGCGTGGTCCAGAAGAAGTCAACGCCATGCAAGAAGCCGACGTACAGCGGGGGATCGCCAAGCGGGCTCAGCGCGCCGCCGACATTCGCAACCAGGATGATGAAGAAGATCACAACATGAGTGTTGTGGCGCCGCAGCCGGTTGGCGCGGACCAGGGGGCGGATCAGGATCATCGCGGCACCCGTGGTGCCGACGACGCTCGCCCCGAACGTGCCGAGCGCGAGGATGCCGACATTCGCCGCCGGCGTGCCCTTGATGTCGCCCGTAATAAGAATGCCGCCGGCCACGACATAGAGCGCGAACAGCAGCACGATGAAGCCGAGATATTCGGCGATCATGGCATGGACCAGCGCCGCCAGTGTCGCCATGCCGCCGGCGAAGACGACGAGCGAAGCGAGCGCCAGCAGCGACCAGGCAGCGGTGATCCTGCCGTAATGGTGATGCCAGATCTTTGGGAACAGCAGCGGCCCCAGAGCGATCGACAGCAACAAGCCGGCAAAGGGCAGCGCGTAGGGCCAGCGCATCGCCGCACCGTCGAGCCCGGTCGCCGCAAGCGCATTCTGCGGCAGAAGCGTCAAGCAGGAGACAGCGAGTGCTGGAATGTACCGTTGAGCCAAGCCGTCAGCCGCCAATGAAGCCTCTCGCCGTTTCGATCGCGCCATATTGATCGAGATTGTCGTGCCCGCCGCCCTCCATGCGAGCGAACCGCTTGGGCTCGCGGGCGAGTGCGAACAGACGCTCTCCGAAGACAATCGAAATGACAAGGTCATTGGTGCCATGCATGACGAGCAGCGGCACCGTGACGCGCGATATGCGCTGGACCGAATGGAATGGATCGCGCATCAGAAGGCGGACCGGAACGAACCAGAACGATGACGCCGCAATGTCGGCCGTCGACGTATAGGGCGCCTCCAGGATGAGTTTTCCAATGCGATGCTCCGAGGCGAGCGCGACCGCGACGCCCGTCCCGAGCGAAAAGCCCCAGGCGACGATTCGTTCCGCCGCATAACGCGCGGTCGTGAACGCGTAGGCCGCGGCAGCGTCGCGCAGCAGGCCTTGTTCGCTCGGCATCCCGCTCGAGCCGCCATAGCCGCGATAGGACAGCGCAACGAGCCCGGTGCCGTCGGCAGTCATCGCCTTGAAACGGCTGACGCGGCCGGCGAGAAAATCGCCATTGCCGTGGAAGTACAGGATCACGGAACGACCGGGCTTGGCGGGCACGTGCCAGACGATGACCTGCTCGCCATCGGACGTGGTCAGGACATGCTCTTCGGCCTCGGGAAGGCCCGCAGCATCCGGTGCGGTGCGGCCGACGGGCGGGATCGGAAACAACATCTCGCGCTGGCGGACGTACAGCACGACGAGACCGGCGCAATAGACGGTCACGAGCACGATGGCGATCCACTTGACGATGCTCATCATTGCGCGGCCCGTTCCTCGATTGAGACTAGGGCTTGCGCTGGCTCCGCAGCAATTTCATGACGTCGGGCCGCAGGCTCGCCGGAACGTCACGACAGCCGCACGCCGCCTTGTGGGCAGCGTGCCAGCGATGCGCTGCTCGCGCGTCGCCTTGGGCGGCATGCGATGGGACCGGTGCCATTCCTTGTTGATGGCCACGGTCCCTCCCGCGTTACATCGCCTTGACGATGTTCTCGGTGACCTTCTTGGCGTCGCCGAGCAGCATCATGGTGTTGTCGCGGTAGAACAGCGGATTGTCGATGCCCGCATAGCCCGAGGCCAGCGATCGCTTGATGAACATCACCGTGCCCGCCTTCCAGACCTGGAGCACCGGCATGCCGTAGATCGGCGAGGACTTGTCCTCTTCGGCCGCCGGGTTGGTGACGTCGTTGGCGCCGATCACGAAGGCGATGTCGGCCTGCGCGAATTCGGAGTTGATGTCCTCGAGCTCGAACACCTCGTCATAGGGCACGTTGGCTTCGGCCAGCAGCACGTTCATGTGGCCGGGCATGCGGCCGGCGACCGGGTGAATGGCGTATTTCACCTCGACGCCTTCCTTCTTCAGGATGTCCGCCATCTCGCGCAGTGCGTGCTGGGCCTGCGCCACCGCCATGCCGTAGCCGGGCACGATGATGACCTTGGAGGCGTTCTTCATGATGAAGGCCGCATCGTCCGCCGAGCCGAGCTTGGCGGGCTTCTGCTCGCCTGTAGCCCCACCGGCCGCGGCCGTCTCGCCGCCGAAACCGCCGAGGATGACCGAGATGAAGGACCGGTTCATCGCGTGGCACATGATATAGGACAGGATCGCGCCGCTCGATCCGACCAGCGCGCCGGTGATGATCAGCGCGGAATTGCCGAGCGTGAAGCCGATGCCGGCGGCGGCCCACCCCGAATAGGAGTTCAGCATCGAGATCACGACCGGCATGTCAGCGCCGCCGATCGGAATGATCATGAGCACGCCGAGTGCCAGCGCGATGATAGTGATCATCCAGAAGTCGAACGCGCCGCCGGTGAGAACGAGACGGACGATGAAGAACACCAGCGCCACGGCGAGAGCGATATTGATGATGTGACGGGCCGGCAGGATGATCGGCGCGCCGCTCATGCGCGCTGACAGTTTCAGGAAGGCGATCACCGAGCCGGTGAAGGTCAGCGCGCCGATGGCGACGCCGAGCGACATCTCGACCAGGCTCGACGCGTGAATGGCGCCGGGCTTGCCGATGTCGAACGCCTCTGGCGCGTAGAACGCGCCGGCAGCGACCAGCACCGCCGCCATGCCGACCAGCGAGTGGAAGGCGGCGACCAGTTCGGGCATCGAGGTCATCGGCACGCGGCGGGCGATCACCGCGCCGATGCCGCCGCCGATCGCGACCGCGAGGATCACGAGCACCCAGGCCACGCCGTCGGCCGGCGGATGGCTCGCCAGCGTGGTGGCGACCGCGATCGCCATGCCGATCATGCCGAACAGATTGCCCTGGCGCGAGCTTGCCGGGCTCGACAGCCCGCGCAGCGACAGGATGAACAGCACCCCCGCCACGAGATACAAGAATGCAGAGAGATTGGCGCTCATCTCAGGTCCCCATTGATCCCTTCAGCCCGAGGTGGCCGCTTACTTCGACTTCTTCTTGTACATCGCCAGCATGCGCTGGGTGACAAGGAAGCCGCCAAAAATGTTCACGCAGGCGAAGACGAGCGCGACGAAGCCGAAGCCGCGCGCCCAGCCCGAGCCGCTCGAGACCATGCCGACGCCGACCGCGAGCAGCGCGCCGACCACGATCACGGAGGAGATCGCGTTGGTCACGCTCATCAGCGGCGTATGCAGCGCCGGCGTCACCGACCACACCACGAAATAGCCGACGAAGACGGCGAGAACGAAGATCGACAGCCGGAAGATGAAGGGGTCGACGAGTTGTGCAGCATGCTCCATGGCGACTCTCCTTACACCTTCGGCTGGAAGTTCGGGTGGATGACGGCGCCGTCCTTCGTGAGCGCCGTGGCCTTGACCAGCTCGTCGTCCCAGTTCACGGCGAGCTTCTTCTCCTTCTTGTCGACCATGGTCTCGATGAAGGCGAACAGATTGCGGGCGTAGAGGCTGGAGGCCGAGGCCGCGACGCGGCCGGCGACGTTGGTGTAGCCGACGATCTTGATGCCATCGAGGTCGACGACCTCGCCGGGTTTGGCGCCCTCGACATTGCCGCCGCGCTCGACGGCGAGATCGACCAGCACCGAGCCGGGCTTCATCGACTTGACCATCTCGGCACTGACGAGCTTCGGCGCCGGGCGGCCCGGAATCAGCGCAGTGGTGATGACGATGTCCTGCTTCTTGATGTGCTCGGCGGTGAGCGCGGCCTGCTTGGCCTGGTACTCCTTCGACATTTCCTTGGCGTAACCGCCGGCGGTCTGCGCGTTCTTGAACTCCTCGTCCTCGACCGCGAGGAATTTCGCGCCGAGCGATTCCACCTGCTCCTTGGTGGCGGGCCGCACGTCGGTGGCGGTCACGACGGCGCCGAGGCGGCGCGCGGTCGCTATCGCCTGCAGGCCAGCGACGCCGACGCCCATCACGAACACCTTTGCGGCCGGCACGGTGCCGGCTGCGGTCATCATCATCGGGAAAGCGCGGCCGAAGGCCTCGGCGCCCTCGATCACGGCACGGTAGCCGGCGAGGTTGGCCTGCGAGGACAGCACGTCCATCACCTGCGCGCGGGTGATGCGCGGCATCAGCTCCATCGCGAAGGCGGCGATGCCGGCATCGGCCATCGTCTTCAGCGCGGCCTCGTTGCCGTAAGGATCCATGATGGCGATGACGAGCGCACCGCGCTTGTACTGCGACAGCTCGGAGGCTTCGGGACGCTTCACCTTGATGATGATGTCGGCATCCTTCAGCGCGTCTGCGCCGACGGTGGCGCCGGCCACGGTGAATTCGGAATCCGGCAGGCCCGACTTGATGCCGGCGCCCGGCTCAACGGCGACCTCGGCGCCGAGCGCCTTGAATTTTTTCACCGTATCAGGCGAAGCGGCAACGCGCGGCTCCGACGGATCGATTTCCTTGGCAACGGCGATCTTCATAGGCCCTCCGGCGACGCGGGACAAAGCGCGCACGCGAACTTAGCGTTACTCCCGCAACGTTGGATACCGGTTTTAGAACCGGCTTGAATGCAAATTTTATGGGCACCGACAGCGCTGGCGGTGCGGCAGGCGATGGATCAGGTGAGGAAGATCGCCATCAGGATCACGATGAGCGCGACCGAGGCCGTGCCGTATTTCACCAGCTTGATGAAACCCTCATAGGTCTGCTCGTGGGCAACGTAGTCGTTGCCGTCGGCGGTCGAGTACGCCACTTCGCTATGGTCAGCCATGGAATGTCCCCAGTCGAAAGCCGAATTCTCGGGCTGGGATACCTGAAAGATTTGGACAGGGCAACGGCACCGAGGCAGGGTTTCCTGCCAAATCAGGTCATTTGGAATCCAGATTGTCGCGAATCCGGAACGTCACGACGCCCGCGACCGTTCGATCCCGCCGAGCAGAATTTCGAGACCTGTCTCGAAGGTGGCTTGAAAATGCGCCGGCTGGAAAAAGGGCGCGGCCGCGGCAAGATGCTTGAAGCTGACGGCGATAGCCTCATTGGAAACCGGCTCGGGCGATGACGGCCCCTTGGCGTAGCCGGCCGTCTCGTCCAGCGCCGCACCGGTGAGGTAATAGCCGAGCTCGCGAAAATACATCGCCGCCGCGCGATCGGAAAAGCCGGCCTCGCGCAGGATGCCAATGATGCCGTCGATATAGGCGACACCGGCGGGCGTGTTGAGCCGATGCACCGCGAAGAACGGGAAGAAGGCCGGGTGCTTGAGCGCCATGGCGCGGAAACCGTGGGCGGCCCGGCGCAGGCGCTCGCGCCAGTCCCATTGCGGCTCCATCGCAACCTGCGCCTCCGCGAGCATGAGATCGACGAGCGCATCCATCAAATGCGCCTTGCTCGGGAAATGATGGTAGATGCTCATGGCCTCGCAGCCGAGCTCCTCGCCGAGCCGGCGCGTCGAGAACACCCCCAGCCCGTCGCGGTCGATCAGCGCCATCGCGGCGGCCGCGATCCGCTCCCGCGACAGCCCCTTGCCGGCCTCGCCCGCCGAACGGCGCTTGCGCGGCGCCGGCGAGACTTTCCGGTTCACCCTGGCTTTTCTGGTCATGACATGCCGAATCGAACCCACTTGCCACCTTACACTGGAAGGCTGTATCGTGCGATACGACTTACGCTGTAAGGTTGGAGTGGGAACGATGTCTGCAATTGACCTGTTCGGCCTGCTGGTCCCGGCGACCTATCTCGCCATGCTGGGAATCGAACGCCTGATTCCGGCGCGGCAATTCCCCGATATTCCCTATTGGCGGCTGAAAGGGTTCTGCTTCCTGACCGTGCAGGGACTGCTCGCGACGCTGACGCCGCTCCTGATTCCCGAAGCCTGGCTCGCGCGGCATCGGCTGATGGACCTGACCGGCACCGGCGTGATCGGCGGCGCCGCCCTCGGCTATGCCGTGCTGTCGCTCGTCAACTATGGCTGGCACCGCAGTGCCCATACTTTCCCGATGATGTGGCGGCTGTTTCACCAGATCCATCACAGCCCGCAACGCATGGATATGTCGGGCGCAGCACTCTTCCATCCCCTGGAGACGATCGCATTCTTCGTGATCGCCTCCGTGGTCACGACGCTTGTGCTCGGGCTCGATCCGGTGGCGGCCGCTGCGACCGGCTACATTGCCGCCTTCTACGGCTATTTCCAGCACATGAACGTGCGCACACCGCAATGGCTCGGCTATGTCATCCAGCGCCCGGAGGCGCACTGCATCCACCACCAGCGCGACGTGCACGCCTTCAACTACGGCGATTTGCCGATCTGGGACATGCTGTTCGGCACGTTTCGGAACCCCGCAAGCTTCGAGGGCGCGGTCGGCTTCGACGCGCCGGCAACCAAGCGCTTGGGTGCGATGCTGGGCTTCGTCGACGTCAATGAACCCGCGGCCGGGCCGAACAGTCTCGGCCGCGGCACCAATCCGTCGGGCTGAAGTGCAGGCGCATCAGCCCATCGCCTCGAGCTCGTCGATCATGCCGGCGATGACGCTGAGCCCGCCGTCCCAGAACTTGGGGTCCTTCGCGTCTAACCCGAACGGGCGCAGCAGCTCGGAATAGTGCTTGGTGCCGCCGGCGGCGAGCATGTCGAGATAGCGCTCGGCAAAACCCTCGGCCGCGTTCTCGTAGACCGCATAGAGCGAGTTCACCAGACAGTCGCCGAACGCGTAGGCGTAGACGTAGAACGGCGAGTGGATGAAATGCGGGATGTACATCCAGTAATTCTCGTAGCCCGCCTTGATCTCGATCGCCGGCCCGAGGCTCTCGCCCTGCACCGACAGCCAGATCTCGCCGAGCCGCGTCGCAGTGAGCTCGCCGTTCTTGCGCTCGGTGTGGACCGCGCGCTCGAAGGAATAGAATGCGATCTGCCGCACCACGGTGTTGATCATGTCCTCGACCTTGCCGGCGAGCAGCGCCTGGCGCTGCTTCGCGTTCTTGGTCTGGGCCAATAGCCGCTTGAACGTGAGCATCTCGCCGAACACGCTCGCGGTCTCCGCCAGCGTCAGCGGCGTCGGCGCCATCAGCGCACCGTTCTTTGCCGCGAGCACCTGATGGACGCCATGGCCGAGCTCATGCGCGAGCGTCATCACGTCGCGCGGTTTGCCCTGGTAGTTCATGAGCACGTAAGGATGCGCTGACGGCGTGGTCGGATGCGAGAACGCCCCCGGCACCTTGCCCGGCCGCACCGGCGCGTCGATCCAGCGGTCGGTGAAGAAGCGCTCGGCGATATCGGCCATTTTGGGCGAAAAGCCGCGATAGGCCGACAGCACCATGCTGCGCGCCTCCGGCCAGGCGATGACGTCGGTCGCCGCAAAAGGCAGCGGCGCGTTGCGGTCCCAATAGGCCAGCCGCTTCTTGCCGAACCATTTCGCCTTCAGCGCATAATAGCGATGCGACAGTTTCGGATAGGCTGCGCGGACCGAGGCCACCAGCGCGTCGACGACCTCGCGCTCGACGCGGTTGTTCAGATGGCGGGAATCGGCAACGTCCTTGAAGCCGCGCCAGCGGTCGGAGATGTCCTTGTCCTTGGCCAGCGTGTTGGTGATCAGCGCAAAGGTGCGCTCATTGGCCTTGAAGGTCTTCGCCAGCGCCTCCGCCGCGCTTCTGCGCTTTGCGCCATCGCGGTCCTGCAACAGGTTGAGCGTCGGCTCGATCGCGAGCTCCTTGGAGCCGACCTTGAAGCGCAGGCCGGAGATGGTCTGGTCGAACAGCCGGTTGAAGGCGGAATAGCTGGTCTGCGCCTTCTCCAGGAAAAGCTGCTCGAGCTTGTCGTCGAGCTGGTACGGCTTCTCCTTGCGCAGATCCTCGATCCAGGGACGGTAATGCGCGAGCTCGGCGGCCTGCATCGCGCGATTCAAAATATCGTCATCGATCCGGTTGAGCTCGAGCGCGAAGAACAACAGATGCGTGGACGCAGCCGTCAGTCGCTCGGACACGTCGCCGTAAAACTTTGAAATCGCAGGGTCCACGCTGTCGCCGGCATGGACGAGGCCGGCATAGGAGCCGAGACGGCCGGCGAGATCGTCGATTGCCTCATAGCGTCGCACCGCCTCGGCGAGCCACTTTCCGCCATCTTCGTTTGCTGTCCCTGTCGCCAGCTTGCCCTTGTAGTCCGTCTCGAAGGCGACGCAGTCGGCATCCAGCTTTTCGAGATCGCGCGCCACTTCCGGCGCCTCGATCCCGGAATAGAGGTCGGCCAGGTTCCACTCCGGAAGCTTGCCGGTCTTGCTCGCAGCTTCGGAGGGTCTTGCCTTGGCGGCGGATTTTTTGGTGCTTGGCTTACGGAGAGCGGACTTGCCGGGAGAGGATTTCTTGAGAGCGGTCTTGTTCGAGGCGGACTTGTTCGAGGCAGACTTGGAGCGCGAATTCATTGTGTGGGAAACCTGTGTTCAACAATCGCGGCGGCGGGCGGGGGCATCAAGGTTTAAGCGTGCGTTAATCGGCTTCGGCCAGAGTGCCCCGATTCGAGACAGATAGTAGTAGCGTGCGGGGAACACCATGGCTGCCAGTATTTTGATCGCCGACGACGACGCTGTAGCCCGCCGGCTGGTCGAGAACATGGTGCAGAAATGCGGCTATGAGACGGTCGTCGTGGACTCCGGTGACGCCGCAATTGCCGCCCTCACCGCCCCCGACGGGCCGGCCATCGACGCCGTCATCCTCGATCTCGTGATGCCCGGCCTCGACGGCATGGGCGTATTGGCGAAGATCCGCGAAGCCGGTCTGAGCGTCCCCGTCATCGTGCAGACCGCGCATGGCGGCATCGACAACGTGATCTCCGCGATGCGCGCGGGCGCCGCCGATTTCGTCGTCAAGCCGGTCGGCGTCGAGCGGCTCCAGGTCTCGCTGCGCAACGCCCTCAACACCTCCGCACTCAAGGGCGAATTGCAGCGCATCCGTCACAGCCGCGAAGGACGGCTCACCTTCTCCGACATCATTACCCGCGCCGAAGCGATGACGGGCGTGATGCGCGCCGCCCAGAAGGCGGCAAACTCCGCGATCCCTGTGCTGATCGAGGGCGAATCCGGCGTCGGCAAGGAGATGTTCGCGCGCGCCATCCATGGCAGCGGCGAACGCAAGGCCAAGCCGTTCGTCGCGGTCAATTGCGGCGCTATCCCCGACAACCTCGTCGAGTCCATCCTGTTCGGCCACGAGAAGGGCGCCTTCACCGGCGCCACCGAGCGGCACACGGGCAAGTTTGTCGAGGCGCATGGCGGCACGCTGTTTCTGGACGAGGTCAGCGAGCTGCCGCTGACCGCGCAAGTGAAGCTGCTGCGCGCACTCCAGGAAGGAGCCGTGGAAGCGGTCGGCGGCCGCAAGCCGGTCAAGGTCGACGTCCGCATCATCTCGGCCACCAATCGCAAGCTGCTGGAGCGGGTCAAGCAGGGACATTTCCGGGAAGACCTGTTCTATCGGCTCCACGTGCTGCCGCTGACGATCCCCTCGCTACGCGCGCGGCGTGAGGATATCCCGCATCTGCTCAGGCATTTCATCGCGCGCTTTGCCGCCGAGGAGAACCGTCCGATCAGCGGGATCAGCGGCGAGGCGGTGGCCCACCTTGCCCAGCTCGACTGGCCCGGCAACATCCGCCAGCTCGAGAACGCGGTCTATCGCGCCGTGGTGATGAGCGACGGGGACCAGCTTGGTCTCGGCGACTTCCCCCTGCTCGCCTCGCAGGCGCATCCCATCACGGATATTCCGACCGCCCCGCTGTTGCTCGAGCCGGCGGCGACGCCCTCCCTGGTGTCAGGTAATGACATACCAATCGCCCCGCTCCCCGCGGTGGGAACGCTCTCCATACTCACTGCGACCGGCGATGTCCGCCCGCTGGAGGACATGGAGAACGAGATCATCCGATTCGCGATCTCGCACTATCGCGGCCAGATGTCCGAAGTGGCTCGCCGCCTCAAAATCGGCCGCTCGACTCTCTACCGCAAACTCGATGAAGCCGGGGTTCCCGGGCATGGCGGCAAAAGCGGTGAGGAGACGCACTGAGCCCAGCGAACGGGGATTCGCGCGGCGCTGCGAGACTGCTCTAAGCCGTTCGCATGGCAAGGGATTCGCCTGCGTTTGAACCGTGACTTGGAAGTGACAGACAGAGGAAAAGCGCGTGGCAGAAGCGTACAATCCGTTGCCAAGAGGCTCCCTTGAAGTCAGTTTGTGGTGAGTTGTCCCGGGTAGCGCTGGCTGCAGAATCGGGGCCTGTATATCGTCTGCGTCAGAATCGTTGCGTGCAGGCGTGCAACTTTCGAGAGGCCGGCGCGGTTTTAGCCGAAACTCATCAATAGGCGACAACGAAGCTGTTCCACGGAGGAACAGCTCACCCGAGGGGTGCGACACAATGCGTGACTGTTTGAATCATCGTGTGGGCTTTGACCGTGTCTTGATGACGGTCGCGGCGACCTTCCTCACGGTGTCCGCCAGCTCGGCCCTGGCGCAGGATCAGGCGCGCAGCAGCGCCGCCGAGCTCGCGATCGAAGCTGCGATCCCGCGCCCCGAGCCCGCAAATGTCCCGCCCCCGACTGCAGCCGACATCAAGCTCGACACCACCGCCACGGTGCAGGATTCCACGAAGGACGCCGCGAGGGACTCCGCCAAGGCGGACGTCGCACCAGCGCCGGACAAGGTCGAGACCAAGCCGTCCGACGTTGCCACCACACCCGCGCCAGAAGCGCCGAAGAGCGAGACTGCGAAGACCGAGCCGGCAAAGGCCGAGCCTACCAAGGCCGACACCGCGACCGCCACGCCGGCGGCTCCCGCAGCACCGGCGGCCGAGCCCGTGAAGGCCGCGAACAACGTGCCCGCCGCCGACCAGCCGGTCGCCGACAAGCTCAAGGACATCATCGGCGCCAAGACCTCGCGGCATTTCGACCGCAAGAACGAGCGCGCGGCCGTCGAGAAGTTTTACGCCGCGCGCGACTTCGCGCCGGTCTGGACGCAAGGCGGCAGCCTGACTGCTGCGGCCAAGGGCGTGATCGCGCGGCTCAAGGACGCGGCCTCCGACGGTCTCAATCCCGCCGACTATCCGGTGCCGGATTTCGCCGCCGCCACGACCGCCGATGCGCTGGCGGATGCTGAGCTGAAGCTCACCGCCAGCATGTTCGACTACGCGCGCCACGCCCAGAGCGGCCGCATGCATTGGTCGCAGGTCAGCGGCGACATTCTCTATCCCGAGCACCCGGTCGACCCCGGCGAGGTGCTCGCCAAGGTCACGACCGCGACCGACGCCTCCGCGGCGCTCGACAGCTACAACCCGCCGCACAAGCTCTACAAGGAGCTGAAGGCCAAGCTCGCCGAGCTGCGCGGCCAGGGCAGCGGTCCGGCGATCGAGATCGCCGACGGCCCTGCGCTGAAATACACCCCAGCCGGCAAGAAGCAGGCTGAGATCGTCGTGGAGGATCCGCGCGTGCCGCAACTGCGCGCCAAGCTCGGCCTCACCGAGAATGCCAGCGATACCCGCTACGACGCTGCGGTCGCCGAAGCCGTGCGCAAATTCCAGAGCGGCGCCGAGATGAAGCCGACCGGCATCCTCGACGACAAGACGGTCAAGGCGCTCAACACGCCCAAGCGCGACAAGCAGATCGACGTGGTGCTGGTGAACATGGAGCGCTGGCGCTGGCTGCCGCGCGACCTCGGCGCGCCTTCGCTGGGGGATGCTTATGTCATCCTCAACATTCCCGACTTCACGCTGAAGGTGATGCAGCGCGGCCAGCAGGTCTGGACCACCCGCGTTGTGACCGGCAAGCCGGGCAACCATGCCACCCCGCTGCTCAGCGAGACGATGAAGTACATCACGGTCAATCCGACCTGGAACGTGCCGCCGTCGATCGTCTACAACGAATACCTGCCGGCCTTGCAGCAGGACCCGACCGTGCTTCAGCGCATGGGGCTCAGGCTCGAGCAGAACCGCGACGGCTCGGTGCACATCTCGCAGCCGCCCGGCGAGGCCAATGCGCTCGGCCGCATCCGCTTCAACTTCCCGAACAAGTTCCTGGTCTATCAGCACGACACGCCGGACAAGCATTTGTTCGCTCGCGACGAGCGCGCCTTCAGCCACGGCTGCATGCGGGTGCAGAATCCGGATCAGTACGCCTCCGTGCTGCTCAACATCGCCATGCCGAACGAGAAGTACACGCCGGAGCGCGTGCGCAGCATGTACGGCAAGAGCGAGATCGACCTGAAATTCCCGACCCCGATCCCGGTCAACATTACCTATCAGACCGCGTTCGTGGATGACGCCGGCAAGCTGCAATTCCGCAAGGACGTCTATGGCCGCGACGCGACCATGATCAACATCCTGAAGAACAACCGCGGCAAGGACCTCGAGGCCGTCGTGGCGCATTCCCAGCCGAGCTATTCGCGTCCGGCGACGACGCTGCCGTCCGGGGTGGCCGTGGCCAACAATGGCGGCGGCTTCGGCTCGTCCGGGCCCAACTTCTTCGAGCGGCTGTTCGGGGCGCCCACCCCGGCCGCGCCGCCGGCGCCGGTCGGCCGCCGTCCACAGCGGGTGTTTACCCGCTGAGGCCCGTGCGACACCCCGGTTCCTGAAATTCTGCAATGAAATCAGTGGCCCCGTTCCCAGGACGGGGTCGCTTCACGTTAACCATGCTGCGACCCGCACTGGGGCGGCGGGCGTGTTTTTGCCACAGTCAACCGCTTAGGATCGTATTCTGACTTGGTTTGGGGGCGGGAAGGTCAACGTCAAATTAACCTTCTCGCTTTAAGAAAGCGTTCATCCTCTTTCGCGCTGCTAACGGGGTTGGCGGGAGAGTCCATTTGAACGCTCGTCGACTGGGTGGGCTCATACGTGCTGACTGGTCTCGCACGCCAATTTGCTGTGCTGTCGTTGTCCCATGCGGGCGTGAAGGCCGGATCCCGGATCGGCCTCGCGGCCGCATTGCTGCTTGCGGCCGCCGGTTCGGTTCATGACGCCGCCGCGCTGAACGAGACCAAGACGCTCTCCTTCCACCACACCCATTCCGGCGAAGACCTCACGGTCACCTTCAAGCGCGACGGGCGCTACGACGAAGCGGCGCTGAAGCAGCTCAACCACTTCCTGCGCGACTGGCGCACCCAGGACGAGACGGTGATGGACCGTCGCCTCTTCGACATCCTCTGGGAAGTCTATCGCGACGTTGACGGCAAGCAGCCGATCCAGATCATCTCCTCCTATCGCTCCCCCGCCACCAATGCCATGCTCCGCCGCCGCTCCTCCGGTGTGGCGCGCTTCAGCCAGCATATGCTGGGACATGCGATGGATTTCTACATCCCGGGCGTGCCGCTGGAGCAGATCCGTTTCGCCGGCCTGCGCCTGCAGCGCGGCGGCGTCGGCTTCTATCCCACCTCCGGCTCGCCCTTCGTGCACCTCGACACCGGCAGCATCCGGCACTGGCCGCGCATGACGCATGACCAGCTCGCCCGCGTCTTCCCGGACGGCAAGACGGTGCATCTGCCGACCGATGGCGTGCCGCTGAAAGGCTATGAGCTCGCCAAGGCCGAGATCGAGCGCCGCGGCAGCGGCGACGATTCCGGCAGCAAGCCGAATTTCTTCGCCGCCTTGTTCAAGAGCAAGCCGGCAGCTCCGGCCGCCAGCGACGAGGATGACGAGGGCGCCCCCGCCCCGGCCGCGAAGCCGGCGGTACCGACCGTCGTCGCAGCCGCCGCCAAGCCCGCCGAGCCGGTGCCGACGCCGCGGGCCAAGCCGCAGATCGCCGCAACCCTCCAGCTCGCCTCGGCCGATGCGCAGATCGTCGCGCCGCCCAAGCCGAAGCCCGCGCCCGTGGCTGACAAGCCGGCGACCGGCAAGTCTGTTGACGGAAAGCTGGAGACCCCGGCCGACATCATCAATGCGCGCGGATTCTGGGATGACGTTCCGGCCACGCCGCAGCAAGCGACGCCGGCGCAGGTCGCAGCGTTGAAGGCGCGCCAGGCGCTGGCCGCCGCCACCGATCCGCAACCAACCGCGAGCGTGTCCAACGCAGCCTTCCAGGCCCTGGCTTACGCGCCAGCCGCCTCTCCGGTCGACCGCGCCAACGTCGTCGCCGCCTCCGCGCCGATCCCGCGCACCGGCCGCCCCGCCGCTGCGTCCCGCAGCGTGGCTCAGGCGACGGAGATCAACACGGTGGTCGGCAAGAGCATCGACGGCAGGATCGCAACCGCGACCCGCCTCTCCGCGGCCAAGGGCGAGAGCATCTGGCTGAAGATCGTGATGCTGTCGCCGAGCGCCAGCCGCGCGATGTCGGTGACGCTGATGGGCGAGCTCGATACCGCGGCGCTGCGCGGCTATTTCGTCAAGCCGAACGCCGTGATCGCGATGGGCTTCTCCGACGACCCGACGCAGGGCCTGTCCTGCGACAATTTCTCGGGCAGCGCGACCGCAAAGCTCGAGACGACGTCGTTCGTCATGCGCACCGCCGCGCTGCGCTGAGAGCTGCGGCCTACGCAAACTTCACCCCTGCCCCGTCCTTGCTCCCGCGCATTGATCATGCCGGCAGGCCGGCCTTGAGCAGGCCGGATTCGTGACGCTCGCGATCGAGCTCGCGCTTGTAGTGCAGTGTCGCAAGATAGGCCGCCACCGAGAACCCTGGTTCGCGCTTCAGGACCTCCGCGGCATGAGCGCCAGCCGCGATGGAATTGTTCATCTGCGCGAAAATCGCTGCCAAGAACGCGTGGTGGGTATAGTCGGGCCGCGTGATCCTTGAGAAGGCCTCGGCGGCCTCAGCATACTTCTCCGCGCAATAATACGCGCGGCCGAGATGGCTCCAGAACCGCTCGGGATGATGAGGATTGAGACGCATCGCTTTCCTGATCCAGTCGATACCCTCCTCGGGCAGGCCCAGCCAGGTCAGGAGCTCTCCCTGCTGCACGACGACCAGATCGTAGTTCGGGTTGAGGGCCAGCGCACGCTCCTGATGATAGGTGGCTTTTTCGTAGTCGTGGCGCGTCAGATTGAGCGCGGCGAGGATCCGGTGCACGTCCGCATCGTTGTCGTCGAGTGCCAATGCGATCTCGAGCTCGGAAGCCACCTGCTCGAAGGTCGCGTCACGGTCAGCGCACCAGCCATAGATCCAGCACTGGCCGAGCACACACGCCTTCCAGGCGTGAGCGTGGGCGTAATTCGGATCCATTGTGAGCGCCCGGTCGAGCAGTATCTGCGCCTGCGCGTTGTCCTCGCGTGTTGAACGGTGATGCAGCAGCTTTGCAGCCAGCACGCATTCATAGGCCCGCATGTTCTCGGTCGGCTTGCGCTTGGTGCGGTCATGCGCTGCCGCTTCGACGCGACCAGGCAACGTCGCGACGATTGCGCGGGTCATCTCGTCCTGGATGGCGAAAATATCCTGGAGCTCGCGATCGTAACGTTCGGCCCAGATATGGCGGTCGGTTTCCGCGTCGATCAGCTGCACGGTGACGCGGACGCGCCCCCCGGCTTTCCGCACGCTGCCCTCGATGACATAGTCGACCCCGAACTCACGGCCGATGTCCTGGACCTTTACGGCCTTGCCCTTGTAGACGAAGGTTGAGTTTCGCGAGATGACGAGCAAGTCGTGGAAGCGTGAGAGCTCGGTGATAATGTCTTCCGTGAGGCCGTCCGCAAAGAACTCCTGTTCCGGATCGCCGCTCATGTTGGCGAATGGCAGCACGGCGATGGACGGCTTCTTCGAGACGACCGGTGTTGTAATGGCCTTCGTCGCGTCTGGCAGGCTTGCAGGCCCCTCCGCCAGCCGAATGCGGAAGACGCGGATCGGGCGAGCGATGTTCTTGACCGTCTGCTCGCCGAGATCGTCGAATTGAACGCCGTCCAGCCGGTCGCCGACCTGATCGCGCACCGCGCCTGAAACGCAGATTCCGCCAGGCTCGGCGAGCGCCTCCAGTCGCGC
The DNA here is from genome assembly GCF_016031625.1 of Bradyrhizobium agreste. Taxonomy (GTDB): domain Bacteria; phylum Pseudomonadota; class Alphaproteobacteria; order Rhizobiales; family Xanthobacteraceae; genus Bradyrhizobium; species Bradyrhizobium agreste. The sequence continues at coordinate 76,701 of NZ_JACCHP010000024.1, forward strand.
CGCGACGTTGACGCCGTCACCGAAGATGTCGTTTTGATCGACGATGACATCGCCCAGATTGATGCCGATGCGGAATTGTATCCATCGCGGCGGCGGGACGTCGGCATTGCGCCGCGCCATGCGGCGCTGAACCTCGGCGGCACACAGCACGGCGTCGACGACGCTGTGGAATTCGGCGAGCATGCCGTCGCCGGTTGTCTTGATGATGATGCCGCGATTCTTGGCAATGGCGGGATCGATGAGTTCGACACGATGGGTCTTGAGGCGCGCAAGGGTGCCGGCCTCGTCGACCTCCATCAATCGGCTGAAGCCGACCATGTCGGCAGCGAGAACCGCGGCAAGCCTGCGCTCTGGTCCCGGCACATCCATCGCTCGGTCCCTTCACCGAGCAATCTAGCAGATGCCGAGATTTTGCCCAAGCTTAGTGCACTGCAACGCCGACCGGGCAAGGCGCCTCAGAGCATCCCCAGTGCCTGCATGTAGGTCTCGAGGATTGTCTCGGCCTCGGCGCGCTCGTTGGGATCCTGCTTGCGCAGGCGCACGATGGTGCGCAGCGCCTTGACATCGTAGCCGTTGCCCTTGCTCTCGGCATAGACGTCGCGGATGTCGTCGGAGATCGCCTTCTTCTCTTCCTCCAGCCGCTCGATGCGCTCGATGATGGATTTGAGCTGGTCCTTGGCGAATTTCGTCGCGGGCTCGTCGTCGCGGACGGCGGCGGAGGTGGCCATCTTGGTACTCCCAATGGAACTGGCAAAACGAGGTGACGCCGGCATCCTCACCGCGCGTGCTGGGTAGACCCTTAGGGTCGGCGCTCCCAGCGTTCAAGCAAGCATCACGCTCGTCCACAGCGCGCCCACACCTTCCTGCGCCGACGCAAAGAAAGCTGTTGTGTGGTGCAACTCAGGGCACCGCCGTTCAATGCCCGTGGGGATGGACCTTCTTCATCGCCTCGAGCTGCTCGGGCGTGGCCGTGCCCTGGTACTTCGCCTTCCAGGTCTCGTAGGGCATGCCGTAGACGGCCTCCCGGCTCTCGTCCTTGCTCAAGGCGACGCCCTGGGCGTCCGCGGCGTCCTTCAGCCAATTGGAGAGGCAGTTGCGGCAGAAACCGGCCAGATTCATCAGATCGATGTTCTGGACGTCCGTGCGGCTCCGCAGATGCTCGACCAGGCGCCGGAAAGCGGCCGCCTCGAGCTCCGTTCTGGTTTTGTCGTCGATTGCCATGGCTGTCTTCCCTAAAAGTCCGTTCGGGGCAGGGTTACGGGATCAGGTGGGTCTTGTCACAGATTTTGCCATATCGCGGCGCAAACGGGCCACTGCCCGGCTGCCCCCGGCCCTACGCCAAATCGTCAATGATCTGGTATAGCTTCCGCGACAATGACTGCCGAATCTCCCCGCTCCCCGCTTTACCTGCTCGCCCGGTTGGTCCCGGTGCTGGTGGTCGCCCTGGCGTGCCTCTATGCCAGCCCCGCCTCCGCCGATTTCCGCCTCTGCAACAACACGTCGAGCCGGGTCGGGATCGCGCTCGGCTACAAGGACGCCGAGGGCTGGACCACCGAGGGCTGGTGGAACATCTCGTCCCGCTCCTGCGAGACGCTGCTGCGGGGCACGCTGGTCGCCCGCTATTACTACATCTATGCCATCGACTACGACCGCGGCGGCGAATGGTCGGGCCAGGCCTTCATGTGCTCGCGCGACAAGGAGTTCACCATCCGCGGCACCGAGGATTGCCTGGCGCGCGGCTATGACCGCACCGGCTATTTCGAGGTCGACACCGGCGAGCAGCGGGCCTGGACGGTGCAGCTGACCGACGCCAACGAGCAGCCGGCGCAGCAGCGCGTGCCTGGCCTGCCCGGCCCGGTGGGCCCCGGCGGCGTTCCGGGTTTGCCCAATAGCCCGCCCGGTGCTACGCCCCCGGGCTCGCCCGGCCTGCCACCCCCGTCTGGAAATAAGCCATGAGGCGCCTTCGCCGTATCAAGATTCTCGCGACCCTGGGACCGGCCTCCTCAGACCTCGCGATGATCCGCCGCCTGTTCGAGGCCGGCGCCGATCTGTTCCGCATCAACATGAGCCACACCCCGCATGACAAGATGCGGGAGCTGGTGGCGACGATCCGCAACGTCGAGAGCAGCTACGGCCGGCCGATCGGCATCCTGGTCGACCTGCAGGGTCCGAAGCTGAGACTGGGCTCCTTTGCCGAAGGGGCGATCCAGCTCCAGAACGGCCAGACCTTCACGCTGGATTCCGACAAGACGCCGGGCGATGCCGCGCGCGTCCATCTCCCACATCCGGAGATCCTGGCGGCGCTGCGGCCCGGCCATGCGCTGCTGCTCGACGACGGCAAGGTGCGGCTGATCGCGGAGGAGACCTCGAAAGAGCATGCGGTGACGCGTGTCGTGGTCGGCGGCAAGATGAGCGACCGCAAGGGCGTCAGCCTGCCCGACACCGACCTGCCGGTCTCGGCGATGACGCCCAAGGACCGCGCCGACCTCGAGGCCGCCCTCGTCACCGGCGTCGACTGGATCGCGCTGTCCTTCGTGCAGCGCGCCGACGACGTGATCGAGGCCAAGAAGATGATCCGCGGCCGCGCCGCCGTGATGGCCAAGATCGAGAAGCCGCAGGCGATCGACCGCCTCGCCGACATCATCGAGGCGTCCGATGCGCTGATGGTGGCGCGCGGCGACCTCGGCGTCGAGCTGCCGCTGGAGCGGGTGCCGAGCCTGCAGAAGCAGATGACGCGGATGGCGCGCCGCGCCGGCAAGCCGGTGGTGATTGCGACCCAGATGCTGGAATCGATGATCCAGTCGCCGGTGCCGACCCGCGCCGAAGTCTCCGACGTCGCCACCGCGGTCTATGAGGGCGCCGACGCCATCATGCTGTCGGCGGAATCGGCGGCCGGCAAATTCCCGGTCGAGGCGGTCTCGACCATGAACCGCATCGGCGAGGAGGTCGAGCGCGATCCGACCTACCGTTCGGTGATCACCGCCCAGCGCCCGGCGCCGGAATCCACCGCAGGCGATGCCATCGCCGACGCCGCGCGGCAAATCGCCGAGACACTCGATTTGCCGGCGCTGATCTGCTGGACCTCATCGGGCTCGACCGCCGTGCGCGTGGCGCGCGAGCGGCCGAAGCCGCCGATCGTGGCGATCACGCCGAACATCACCGCCGGCCGCCGGCTCGCGGTCGCCTGGGGCGTGCATTGCGTGGTGGCGGAGGACGCGCGCGACCAGGACGACATGGTCAGCCGCGCCGGCCAGATCGCCTTTCGCGATGGCTTCGTCCGCGCCGGCCAGCGCGTGATCATCGTCGCCGGCGTGCCGCTCGGCATCCCCGGCACCACCAACATGGTGCGCATCGCCTCGGTCGGACCCGAGGGCGACGCGAACATGTGAGGCCCGCCGGGGCGGCCAAACAAAAAAGTCGAAAAACAACCCCATGCACAGTAGCCGGCCGCTTGGCCGGATTTGCCGGGGTTTTACGAAAAGACAAGCTCAGGCAATGGCCCGGGCGCGATCACCTCGCCACCGCGCGCGCGTCGCGTTTTTTACGCCCCAACCAGCGCCTTGGTCGTCGGCAATAGTGTCTGCTGCACCACCAGGCCGCGGGCGCGGGCGTCCATGACGCCGACGGCGCGCAGCGCCAGCAGCGTCACGGTCTGCACCGCATCGCGCATCTTGACGGGATCGTCGAGATTGTCGGGCGCGAGCGGGCCGACCAGAGCCTCATGCAGCGCCCCCAGCAAGGCGGTGGCGGCGAGCGCGGTGTCCTGCGCCGGCAGGTGGCCTGCGCGCACCGCAGCGTCGATCCGGGAGGCGATCTCGCCGGCGATCTCGCGCCGGCTGGCAAGGCGTGAGGCGCTGACATCGACGTCGACCGGCTCGGCCAGGATGCCCCAGGCCAGCCTGCGCTGCGACAGCGTATGGACTGCCACGGTGGTGACCGCCGCCGCCAGCGCCGAGGACGGCCCCGGCGCGGCATCGGCCGCCCTTCGGATTGCCGCGAGCTCGTCGCGGGAGACCTCGGCAATGAGCTCGGAGATCAGCTCGGCCTTGGAGGGGAAATAGCGGTAGACGGTACCGGCTGCGACATTGGCCCGGACCGCGACCGGCGCGATCTGCACCGCCGCCATCCCGCCCTCCGCCGCCGCCTCCCGCGCCGCCGCCAGTATAGCGCTGCGCCGCGCCGCAAGGCGCTTCACCACTTGATGCGTCCGCCGATAAACCATGGCGCGCTTCCTGTCCCACCACGCCGGCCGCACGCCCTGCGGCCGAACGCTTCTCACGCAAAAGATGCAAATCGCCCCGCAAGGACTGAACAACTATTCAGGATGAATGACAAGATGGGAAATGCGTGGGGTGCCATGGCGAGCGGACGAGGGCGCCAAGCCGGCGTCGGCCGTGCGAGGCCTCTTGTCACGGATATCGTCGAGCCCCTTCCCTGCAAGCGCAGCGCTTTTGGCTCGTTGCGGCGGGCCCAGGCCCGCTTCGTCCTTAGCACCGGCGCTGTGCGCCTCCATCAGAGCGGTACCTGCAAGACATTGTCGGCCGCCGACAGCGAGCGTCATTCGCGGCTGAGCACACGTCCCGTCCAGAAGCAATTCAGTTCGCAACAGAGAATCTTGATGGCACTTAGCCCCGGCGAAGTTCGACAGCTCGGCCCGCAGCCAGTGGGCTAACGTAACTTCCGCTTCTGGCCCCATGGCTGACCCGAGCTCGTAGCGTCGCGAGGTCTGCTTCGTGAGGGTAACCTGAACACGGCCATGCAAGCTCGCCAAGGCAGCCTTTGACCCGGAGCGGACAATCAGGAACCCTTACAGGAGCGACGAGCTTCAGGCCTTTTTGTCCCTTTGTACATTTTTGTACAATGCACCGGAACGCAAGCCGGCTTTCTGACTCATCCAAGGGGGCTTCGATGGGACAAAAAGACGTGCCGCGCTACACCTCCTTCGCCCGAGAGGCCGCAGCAACGCTGCTGCGTATGGCAAGAACAACAAAAGACCCGCAGCTTGCGTCGGGATTGATCCAGCGAGCGGCGGACCTGAAGGACCGCACGGGCGAGCTTCCCCCGGTTGATGTCGAGGCAGTGGCAGAAGAACCGGCAAAGCCTCTGACAAAGAACTAAGGCCGCCTCTAGGGCGGCCTCACTGTCTTCGAGATACTTGCGCCTAGTCCCGGTCGTGATGGTGATGATGATGATGATGCTCGTGGTGCTCGTGACCACGGGCGCCTCCACCTCCGGAGTGCGCGATAGCGTTTGACGTGAGGGAGGTGGAAAGCAGCATAGTCATGGCGGGCGGCGTGACCGCCGCGAATTTTCCGCAAGTCTTGAGAAACTCACGCCGGTCTTCGTCTTCCGAGGGCATAGCGTCCATCCTACGATTGTCAGGCGACAAACATTAAATTACGACGAATTAAATAAATTAAAAGACGTTAAATAAGTTCCAGTCGGAGGAATGTCAGAGAGGTTGCCTATTTGGCTCCCGGTGGTTTTCGCCGCTGGCCCGGAATGCACTGCGGAACTGAATTGACTCGACGCCGTCCCAGAAAGGGAATTCACTGGTTCCGTTCATGAAGACAGCCGGTTGCACTCCAACAGGGGAGGAGCCGTAGCGTGATCATCAGAGAACCCCATTTCGACACGTATTCGATCCCGGCGCGCGTCTGTTTTGCAATCGCGCTGGTGGGTGGCGCACTGCTGATCGCCCTGGTCGTTACGAGCACTTAGTTCATGAAGTAACGCGCTTCGAGGTACGGCGCACGATGTTGGGCACCATGCCTAGAGAGATCGCCATAGCGCTCTGGTCCCTAGCCGCCGCCTGCATAGTGGCGTTCAGCGTTGCCGCGCTTGTATCTCCGCATTAGCAAGTAAAGCTCGTCTCAGTTGGTGGCCTCTTGCATGATGCAATTCCAGCCATGGTGGCACGGCCGACAATCGGTTGGCTGTGCTGCCGTGAGAGGCAAAGCGGTCATTATTGTCCCGCGCGGTGCCCCTATATTTAGTTAATTTTTATGGGAGGTTCGCGTGCGGACTACCCTTTTGGTTCTTGGGCTATGGCTACTGATCAACGTTTTGTTTGTTGTGATCACGCTGCCCCCTCGCAGGCCACGCTTGCCGCCTCGACCAACGCGGCCGTCCTTGATCGAAGCATTGGATGCAATCAAGCGCTTTCTGAAGACACGACGCCGCTGAAAAGTCAGACGATTGCGCTGTCATTTAAACCAGTCAAACACCGGACTATCATCCGTCATTTTAATCTGCGAGACTTTTCATCCGAGACCAACAATGGCTTTCGAAAAACAAGTCCGAAGGAGGTTCGCAGTGGAGAAGGTGCGACGCTTGCGCGCAATGGGTTCGCTGTGCCGTCAACAGGCCGCGTACAACAGCATGAACAAATGGAAACTCCTCGCGGACGCGGAATGCTGGGAGCACTTGGCTGAGATTGAGCTGTCGTCCCACTTCCGGGAATGCAACGTCGGTAGCTCGACCAGCTCGCTTGATCTGGCCGGGTGAGAAAACCCTTGCAATACGGGGATGAGAACCGACCCAAGAAGCCAACTCTTCAAACATCGGGGGCGTGCAATGAGTAACCGTAATCGGGCGTACAACCGCGTTGTCCTGTGCCTGCGCGCTCAGGCGCTTCTTTCTCAGCTTGCCGAACTCGAGGCCCTTCGAGGCCGAGTGCGAGAGGCCGAGGAGAATACAGCTCTCGATCAATCGGCAGACCCGGTGAAGTCAACCATTCACTGATTGATCGCAGGTCGTCGGGCGCGCGCTGCTGGGAGGGTACGCTGCCACCGGGCGCACGGCCGATCAGCCCTCAATGTGTTTCACCGTCGAAATCGGCCAGCGACCTTCATGTCCTGCGACCGAGATGCGAAGCCCGTGCTGATCATCGAGGAAGACGCGATCAATTGTGCCAGCCTTGCCGTCAGTCAAGACGACGGCCTTGCCGACCAGCTCCGTCTCGGCCTCGTGCAGTTCGCGCAAGATGTTCATCGCTCGCGCGTCGCCGGTACTTGCAGCACTCACAAATGCACCCTGTTTGGTGCGAATTCTTGTATTCTACCACTCTGGTATTTTGACGCGAGCACGCAATCGGGGGAGTTCCAGGGCGCGTGAATTGAATTCTGAGACGGTCCCTTGGGTCTCACTTGTTCTCTTCACCACAGACGTGGCCGTTCGGAACTCTTGCAGTCTGCACTGAGTTACAGAGCCGCCGACAGAAGCGAGCAGGAGCGGTCGCGTGCCCGGTAGCACGTGACGGTTTCTCGATCGCGCCGGTCGGCAGCACTTGAACAGAGAGAGGCGACAATGAAGGCACCACTACTTCTTGCTGGCGCATTCATCATCGGATGCGCCGCCCCGGCACTGGCCGATGAGTACTATGTCGTGCAGGGTCCGAACCGCCAATGCACCGTTACCACGACACGTCCGGCGGACAAGGAGGTCGTAACACAGATCGGTCCGCTGGCTTTCAAGAGCCGCGTGGAAGCCGAAGATCGCATCAAGCAGACCAAAGTCTGCGAGGAAGGGACAGTTGGTAGTAGCAGCAGCACGACTGTCATCAAAGAGAAATAGTCGAGGGCATCATTCCTGATCGTCTTTGGCTATTCGAGAAAAGTCGCGCCCATTCCTGTCGGCGCGACTTTTTGTTTGCGGGCCATCTAGTTGGACCCGCGGCTCTCGGGCCAGAGATAACCGCGCCAGTGAACACGCAGGCCGAAATCGAGATGATGCTCTTGCGCCAGGCGTGCCATCGCCGACGCGCACAGATGGCCCGCGAGTCCCCGGCGCGTCAGCTCTTGGCCCGTGGCGGACGCTAACTCAGTGCGCCGCGAGGTCTGCTTCCTGAAGGTGACCCGAACAGGGCCATGGAAACTGCAAAGGCAGCCTTTGACCCGAGGCAGACCTCCTGAGGGTCTGCACCGCTGTCCGCCTATCGGCGGTAAAGCGGACTAGTTGTGCTCACGCACGTCATCCCGGGTCCACCCCAGGAAGAGGAGGGCGGTGTAAGAATGCTTGGCAAAATCGCCTGCGTGTATCTACGTAGAGCGGGCTTGCAGGAAAAATGCGGTGTGTTCGATGGCGAGCAGACGATCAGTCAGAATATCTGTCTATTTGTAGGTCCAAACTGTTCCGTGCATTGATGGAGATCGTTGCTTGAGACCCAGAGGAGATTGCCCCCATGCATTTCCTTTCGAAGATTACGGATGCCGTTGAAGACTTCCGCCTCGGTATTCGTGCAGGCGGAATAGCAACGACAAACAAGCCTGGTGCCGTTTACTATGCAACTATCCGTCACAACCTCATCCGCGAGGTCTTGGACCGGCTCCGCCTCTCAATGGATGACGATTTCATCGACATAGGTTGTGGCAAAGGACGCGTTCTGGCGATTGCGGCGACATATCCGGTCGGGTCAATTCTCGGCATCGAATACGAGCCCGCCCTGGTCGATATTGCGAAGCTCAACGTTTCGCGACAGGCGCATCCAAGAATTGGCGTCTGGCAAGGTGCGGCAGAAGACTTCGATTACTCGAAGGCCACCGTCGCCTACGCTTTCAACCCCGTCGAGCCAGATGTTCTGGATCTCATCCTCGCCAAGATCGATAGAGATCGGATCAATGTGCCATTCGGCATGCGACGGTCCTTCCGCTTGGCCTTTGTGATGGAGAGCCCGGCCCAACGTGCCATCTTCGCGAGCCATTCATGGCTAGAGCGGTATGACGGCTTCACCAACTCCGCCGGTCAGGTCGCCAGCTTCTATCGATCAATAGCGTAGCGAACCAGACGAGCCGGAATTTCCCAATCCGTCTGCGGATTTCTGGCGTGGGCAGTGACGATCTGCTCAGTCGTGCGGACAGGTGGCCATTGTCAACGGCGCGATCTCGGCTTTCTGAGGTGGACCGGACAGAGCTTGTGCAGGTCTTCGACTCCCGGTGATGGCCCATCTGAGAGGTGGCGCTTCGTCTGCCGGAGGTCCGCTTACTACATCAGAGCAGGCCAGATTTGCTCAAGCTGAGTTCTTCGCTGTTTGGCCCAGAGCCGTCTGAGGGCAGCGCAGAGCGCGTCTGCTCTGCCCCCGAAGTCAGACGTCGACTTGTTCTGCTATCGCAAGGGCGTCATCGACCTCAATGCCAAGATATCGAACGGTGCTCTCGATCTTGGTGTGCCCCAGAAGGAGCTGTACGGCTCGCAGGTTGCCGGTTCGGCGATAGATCAAGGTCGCCTTGGTCCGGCGAAGGGAATGCGTCCCGAACAGGTGCGGGTCCAGTCCTATGCCAGTGATCCAGTGGGATAGGAGGCGGGCATACTGGCGGGTCGACATATGTCCACTCAGCCGCCGGCCGGTGAATAGGTATTCTCCTGACTTCTTGCCCGTAACCCGCAGGTAATCGTCGATTGCCTGCCGGGTCGATTCCGTCAGTTCAAATTTGACTGGCCGGCCGGTCTTCTTCTGTCGGACGGTCGCACGGTCGGCCGAATATCCCCTGGCGCAAGGTCATCAACTTTCAATGCTACGACGTCGCAGCCGCGCAGCTTGCTATCGATGGCGACGTTGAACAGTGCCAGGTCGCGCATTCGGCCTTCAACCTGGAGCTTGGTTCGGATTGACCAGACGTGCTTCGGACGGAGCGGCGGCTTTGCGCCGACGATCTTCCCCTTGTTCCAAGGAACGTGCTTCGAGAGGGCGGGGATGGTGCTTGGGGTAATGGTCATTTTGACCTCCTCAGCTAGTGAGGCTGGTCATTTTCAGCCCGTAGCCCTTCCAATCCGGCGTCGCTTTGAGATGATTGGAGACGTACTTGCGTTCAATTCGAGCGATGCCGGGACCGATTCTGACCCGAAGCGGACATCGCTCGATTTCTCTCAAATTTAAACTAAGCGGGCAACCGCGCCGAAGAACCGCCGTGTATACTGGGCTGAGAGACACTCAGATATTCTATCAGTTCGGATCGAACTTGCTCGGAGTAGCAGGATGATAGATCGGGCAGCACGCGACCAGCTTTCCAGAAACCTTAGGCGCCTGATTGCCGGAGCGATCACCAACGACCAATTCGAGCGCAGTCTTCCGGTGAACGACGAGGATGCGGCGATCTCGGCGATCACGGACATGTCGTGGCTTCTGTACAGCGACATGAAGGAGCATCGGTTGATCGGGCGTTACAGCATCGCTCCCGTCTGGAGCCGAGAGGTGCTGCGCTGGATTCTATTTTTGGATAATAATTTTGAGTACCGCTGGCCAAAGATACGTCTTCCCGGCATCTCACCCCAGCGACGTGCTCGACCAATCGTGACGAGATGGCTGAACGGACCTAACGCAATCTCTTACGAACGCGCGGCCGCCTTTCTGGAGGCTGGAGATTACAATGCATGGCCATTCATTTCCCGATCAGAGTACAAGCATGCGTTGAGGCATCCCAGACGGCTGGCGAGGGGCTGAACTTGGGCAATGAACAAATGACCGAACTTTTACAAAGCAAAGAGGCTTTCCGGAATTTGGTACAGCGATTGAGTACTACTCCTGTGATCGTACGCAGCCAGGAGGAGCCAGAGACCTTGGCACATGCCTTCTCGGACCTTGAGATATCGCTAAGAAAATTCTTGCATGAGCAGCTTCCGAAACTCGCCGACCCGTCAATACAAGGCGAACCACTAGGGGACTTGCTTCTGGACATCCGAGAGGAGTTCCGCCACATCCTCTATCATCTCCACGATCCGCAGTTCTTTCGAGTGTTGGAGCCTACGCATGAATGGCTGATGGTTCGCTCGGAGCAAGAGTAAGGATGCAATCCGCCGAGGTGTGAACGCGAAAAATGTGGACGGGTTAACTTGATGTCGGCTGCTGGCCCTCATCCGAACAAGGATGCCCCGTTGCGATGTCGGCTATCGGTGGCAGACCGGAAGCCGCGCCGCCCTTGCTGTGACCGCTGCTTTTGACCCGGAGCGGACATTTGGGAGTCACCTGACGGCGCATGGGTTTGCATCTCGCAGCAAAATTTTTCCGGAACCATTTCCAATCCGAGGCCGCCCGGCCCGGCAACGCGCGCACGGCGGCCGTTTGGACGGGATGATGCTGGTGCCGCAATGCCTCACGAAACCTGTAAGGAGGTACCCATGGCAAGGGCTCGTTCGACTTCCATCAGCAGACGAAGCGTGGTCGCAGGCCTGGCGCTGACAGCCGCCCCCGTGGCGTTGGCTGGAGCCAATCAGGCGCATGCGCAGGCCCAGCAAACCCCTCCGGATCAAAGTCTGTATGAACGACTTGGCGGCGTTTTCGCCATTGCAGCGGTCGTGGATCACTTCAGCGACGCTGTCGTAAAGAACCCCATCGTCGGCCAGAAGTCCAAAAATCCGCAGTTGAGGGAATGGCACACCAAGAATCTGAAACGCTTGCCTGGCCTCAAGTTCATGCGAACACTTTGGGTCTGTGACGTTTCGGGCGGGCCGTTCCAGTTCAAGGCCACCAGGCCAGGGACGACGCCCCTTGGCCTTGAGGAGGCGCACCGGGCCTTGCGGATCTCGCCGGCGGAATTCGACGAGGTCGCAGCTGAACTCGGACGGACACTTGATTTCGCCAAGGTCCCGAAGCGCGAGAAGACCGAAGTACTGGCTGCGTTCGCCAGCCACAAAGATGAGGTCACCGCCGGTTACGTATCGAGAGCCAAGCGCGGTTGAAGCATCACCTAACGGCTGAAGGGCAGCGCATGTCCGCTCTGCCGCGGTCATCTCGATGGAGTCTGCTGTTGGCCCCAAGGCGAAGATGGCGATGCCCTCCTGCACGTGAGCAGTCGAGGATGTCAGCGACCCAGGCGGCCACCGCGGCGGTTGAGAGCTGGCCCGTCCCGCGGACGTAATCGGCTACGATCTGCAGCAGCAAAAAGCTGAAGGCGTTCGGGGCGTAATCAGTGTTCAATCTTGCGTCCGGTCTCCTCATCGAAGGCCAGCATTCCACCCCTCAGGTCGATTTGACCGTTCGAAGCCATCGCATCCTCCCATGAGTTTTTTGCCAGCACGGATCACGATGTGCCTGCTGCTAGCGGGTCTTCGCCCATCGCAGCGCGCTCAGCGCCTGGCCGAGTACGCCATCCGTACGTGCAATCGATTTCTTACGGAGAAGCCAGCCTCAAGCCTTCAGGTCCGTGATCCTCATAATTGCGACCACGTTCCCATCATTGTAAGCTTGTTCCTTTGTATCCTTGTTGCAGGTCCAGACGTAATTTTTCTTGGCCGTAAAGGTCTTTCCTTCCTGATCGAGCCGAAGCTCCCCTTCGGTGATGTGGCAGACCATGGCATTCATCATCGGGGGGCCCATGGTCTTCGATCCCGGCTGCATAATTATATCTCGCATTGAGACGGTCTTAAAACCAGGGATGATGGATGGGGTCTCACCATCATATTCACGCACTACGACACCTGGCCACGGCGTCGCATCCTTGTAGCCCGTGGTTTGAGCCGCGGCAGGCTTCACCATGGCCGCCGAAGCCGCTGCCAACCCGATTGCCAATGCTGACCGTCGATCGATGTTGCTCATGGCTTTCTCCTGAAGTTGCAGCACGAGCCGCCGCAGAAGCGGCGCGTACGTTTCGTGGAGAGTGAATCGAAACCGAAGAAAGGCCGGTCTCTTAAGAGCGCGTGCCTGCCGATGGCACTACTGCAACTCGTCGCGCTCGAAGCGGCGATTTCGGCATGTCCCGCTTCAACGCAATTGCATTCTACCCTGACATCCCGGAGAAACAGTGACGCACAATGTCTCACTGGGAAGCCCACAATATTAGCAGCTTCACTCCCGGCCAACCGATTTGGCAAGTCAGCGTCACTGACTGGCCTCCCGGCAGTATTTTCGCCGCCACAACCCGACTGCGGCTTCCAGGAAGTTCTGGATTTTGCCCTGGGCCGAACTACGCTTAACCCGGCGTCAGTCGGCAGTCAGCGGTAGACCGGTCATCGTTCGGCGCTCGCCTTCACCGCGGCTTGTGACCCTGAACGGAGGTTGGGTCGCAGCGTGTGCCCTCGTCAGAGTGCGACTGTTTCCTCGACAACATGTTCCAGCGGTGTCCCCTCAGCGGACAGGGTCATTCGCAGTTTGAGTTCGCCACCTTTCACCGCCCCGCTACGGACCAGGTTCTCGATTTCACGCTGCGATGTAACTCCGACATGCTTCAGAAACTTACGGATCGCCATATTGAAGCGGTCTTCATCGAACTCGGCGGTCATGGCTTTTCTCCCTGATCGGCTGGGCAAAGTCTAACACATCGGCAATCCCGTGTTTACAGCCACAAGTCCCGGACCAGGGATCAATGATCGGGACCAGGGCGTGAGGAACGACGCCAATATCACCAATTAGTCTCCGCAACGGCCACGAGGCGTTACCTTAAAGCGCTTGCGAAGAAGAATATTGAGCTTTGCTTGATCTCGGTCAGCCGCCGCCCGTGTAGAGCCCGCGGTCTTGATGTGACGTGCAGCACAACCGCGCCACCCGTACCTCAGAATGTCATCTCTGATCCGTTCGTTTTCGTCGGGTTCGCCTTCGGCTTTAAGATGCTCTGCTCGACAGTCTTCGGGACTGGAATTCTTCTCACATTGAGAGACAACCAACTCTTGCCAAAGTTTTATCAAGTGGGGCGGATATCTCACCGCAGGTGGCGTGGGAGCGGTTTTGCGGCCTTGTGAGGCATTTTAACGCCAGATCCTCGCAGGCGACAAATGCGCAAAGTGCGAGAGCCGGTTGATAGACGGCTAACCACGATTGTTACCGTCATCTTAAAGCAGGTCCGCGACCTTACCGCCGGACTGCGATCCCATCCCGGTGCAGCATGCTCGATTCGGACGCCCGAGCCGCCTGGCGGCTCTTCAACCTGAACTGGCTTCCCATCGCGGCCATGGGCGGCCTGCTGGCGGTTGGTCTCCCCGCAACCGGTCTGAGCCTCGAGCCCGTCGCCTACAGCATCACGCTCGCGATCGCGGCCGTCCTGGTCGGCGTTGCCTGTGGCCACCAGCTGACGAAGGGCGAGCTTGCCGATCCGAAACTGGTGTTCTCGCTCGGCACGATCGGACAGGTCATTCTCACCTGCGCCATTGTCGGACCTTTGAGCTACGTCGCGGGCAAGATGAACTGGCCGCTCCAGGACGAGGCGCTGCTGGCGATCGACCGCGCGCTCGGCCTCGATCCCGAACCGCTCGCGCGCTTCGTCAACGACCATCCCTGGCTGGCGGACGTGCTGGCCCGCGGCTACGGACTGATCAAATGGCCGCTGCTCGGCGTCCCCGTCGTGCTGACACTGACGGCACGTCGTGTGCGGCTGCAGGTGTTCATGCTGGCGATGAGCCTCGCGCTCGTGGTCACCATCGCGGTCTCCGCAATGGTGCCGGCGATCGGCACCTATTACGGGCTGCAATTGCCGGCCGCGCACCTCCCCGAGATCAACACCGCGGTGTATGCCGGGCAGCTGCGCGACATCCTCGCGCTGCGCGACGGCAGCCTGCACGAGCTGCATCTGTTCTTCCTCTCCGGCATCGTCTCGTTTCCGAGCTTTCACGCCGCCTCCGCCGTGCTCTACATGTGGGCGCTGTGGCCGGTGCGCGGCATCGGCGGCATCGCGGCCGCGCTCAACATGTTGATGATCGCAGCGACGCCGGCGATCGGCGCGCACTATCTCATCGACGTCGCCGGCGGCATCGCGCTCGCCGCAGCCTCGATCTGGGTGACGAAGTTTTGGGTTGAACGGCTCGGCCGCGCGGCAGCCGCCTCTGCCGCACCTGCGCTATCGCCGGTCTGGCAACCCAGCCTCGCGGAATGAGGCGCAACTGCCGTAGGTGACGGCACGCCGATGTTTCCCCGTTATTACGCGCGCAGCGAAGCAATCCAGAATCTTTCCGCAGAGGCAGTCTGGATTGCTTCGCTGCCCTCGCAATGACGTTGTGGGCCGCCCAAAAGAAAAGAGCCTCGTCGAAGACGAGGCTCTCAGAATTCCCAGGTCGTTCAGCCTTACTTGAGGCTGGTCGAGATCGAGGTGAACTTGGCGTTCAGCGTGGTGCCGAGGTTGTTGACGACGGTGATGATCGCCAGCGCGATGCCGGCGGCGATCAGGCCGTATTCGATGGCGGTGGCGCCGGATTCGTCCTTCAAGAAACGCGCAACGAGGTTCTTCATAGAGTGCTCCAAATGAGTACACGAGGCTACAACTGATCTGGTCTCTTCGGCTTCCCAGCGCCGCCCGACCATGAGAAGGGAACGTAGAGGCAAAGAATTGCGCCGCAGTTAATTCGACTGCGTAAACACTGGGCGGATTGCGTGTATTGGCCCATGGTAAATCCAAGTTCGAAACAATCCGTTAAATTGTAGACATATGACGCCGATCTGGCGCGGCCGGTTTACCCGAAGTTATGACCGGCATGGTCCAATGCCGCCCGCTCGGACTGAAGCGCGACGAGATGGTGCGCACGCAGCCCGCCGGGTCCGGATCATGGCCGGACCGGCAAGAACAACCAGGACGACGAGGCGGCATGTCCCTTTCCTTCGCCAACAGCATCGCGGTGCAGGGCCGCGCGCGCGCCCTGGTGCCGCTGTGCGTCGGTGCCGGCGCCTATCTGTTCTTCCTTTTCCTCGGCGACACGCTGCTTCAGGATTCCGACTCGTTCTGGCAGATCAAGATTGGGCAATGGATCCTCGATCACCGTGCCATGCCCATGATCGACTTCTACTCCTTCACGCGGACGGGCGCGCCGTGGATCTCGACGTCCTGGCTGTCGCAGGTCGCGTTCGCCTTCTCCCATGCACAATGGGGCTGGGCAGGCCCTGTCATCCTCACCGCGGCCGCCGTCGCGCTCACTCTCGCAATCTTCGTCCAGCTGCTCGAGGCCCATATCGAAGCCCCGCGCGCGGTGCTGTTCGCGATGCTGGCGCTGCTGCTGTCGATCCATCACGTGCTGGCGCGGCCGCATATTCTGGCGCTGCCGGTGATGGTGGCGTGGATCGGCCTACTGATGGCGGCTGCGAGCCGCAGGAGCGCGCCATCCTGGACCTGGCTGCCGCTGATGGCGCTCTGGGCGAACCTGCATGGCGGCTTCGTGCTCGGGCTCGCGCTGATCGGCCCGATCTCGCTCGAGGCGGTCGAGCATGCCGAGAAGGGACGCCGGCTTGCTCTGTTCATGCGCTGGGTGCTGTTCGGAATTGGCGCGCTGATCGCGAGCTGCTGCACGCCGTATGGCTGGCGAACGCTGCAGGGCGCGACCAACATCCTCAGCCTCGGCGAGCTGCTGACGCTGATCCTCGAATGGATGCCGGCGAACTTCGCCTCGTTCACCCCGTTCGAAGGCGCCCTGCTCGCCCTGATCGCGTTCGGCTATTATCGCGGCCTGGTGCTGTCGGCGCCCCGGATCTTCCTGATCCTGTTCCTGACCTGGAGCGCGCTGAGCCACGTCAGGAGCATCGAGGCATTTGCATTCCTGGTGCCACTGGTGCTGGCAAAGCCGCTCGGCGAGATGTTCCCGCAGGCAGCGCCCGATGCCGCCGGTGCCGAAAGCTGGCCGGCCCGCTATATTACAGCGCTCGGCGCGCTGATGATCGTGGCGGCGAGCTGGACCTCGACCTCGCTCTATTTGGCGCACCACCGCTTCAGCTTCACGATGACGCAGACGCCGGTTGCGGCGGTCGACCTGCTCGAGCAGCGCAAGGTGCAGCGCGTCTTCAACGCCTACCAGTTCGGCGGCTATCTGATCTCGCGCGAAATCCCTGTTTTCGTCGACGGCCGCGCCGAGCTCTACGGCGAGAAGTTCATCATGGACTTCTTCAAGGCGACGGAAGGCAAGAAGCCCGAGCTGCTGCCGCGCCTGCTCGACGAGCACAAGATCGACGCGACGCTGCTGGTCGCTGATGCGCCGGGCCCGCAGATCCTCGACCAGCTCAAGGGCTGGAAGCGGATCTATGCGGACGACATCGCCGTGATTCACGTGCGCGACACCGCAGACAGCGCGATCGCGGCGCCTTCGAAGTGAGGACCTGCTCCAGCGCTCGTCTTCGGCCACAGCGACTTCATCAAATGGTTTCTTCCAGCCAGCCGACCCTGACAGATCCGGCGCGTCCCGACCCGGACCGGGCCGTGGCGACCATCGTTCTCGCGCTGCTGGCGGCGGTCTCGTTTGTTCCGGTGCTGCTGACTCCCATTCCCGCGATGGTCGATTATCCCAATCACCTCGCCCGCATGTACATTCTGAGCCAGAACGGCACTCCGGGTGCCAATCCACATTACGAGGTGACCTGGGCCTTCTATCCCAACCTCGGAATGGACCTGCTGGTCCCGCAGCTGGCGCGGCTGATGAGCGTCGAGAACGCCACGCGGCTGTTTCTCCTGCTGAGCCAGGTCCTGATCGTCACCGGCGCGCTTCTGCTCGAACGAGTCCGGAAGAGGCGCGTCCACCTCGCCGGCTTCGCCGCGCTCGCTTTCCTCTATTGCCTGCCGTTCAGCTGGGGCTTCGTGAACTTCGAGTTCGGGCTCGGCCTCGCGCTCTGGGGCATCGCCGCCTATCTGATGCTGGCCGAAGGCCCCTGGCCGCTGCGCTTCGCCGCCAACCTGATCTTCGTCGCCGCGCTCTATGTGGCGCATTTCTTTTCGCTCGGCATCTACGGCGCAACGCTCGGCCTTTTCGAGCTGTCGCGCATCCGCCAAGGGCAGACCACGTTTGCCGTCGCGGCCGCGCGGCTTGGCGCGCTGGCCGTGCCGGCGCTTGCGCTGCTTGCGATCATGCATGTCACGGCAGGCGCGATCGGAAGCGAAGGCAACAGCTGGTTCGTCGGATTCAAGCCGATCTGGCCGCTTCGCATCATGAACGGCTACAATCTGACGATCGCGGCGGTAACTGGGCTCGTGCTGATGACCGCCCTGCTGTTCGCCGCGCGGCGCGGCGTCCTCAAGCTCGACCCGGCCGGGCTGTGGATCGCAATCGGTTTTGCACTGCTTTACCTCGTCATTCCCTCGAAGCTGTTCGGAACCTCGTTCGTCGATCTGCGCATGATTCCCGCCGCGGCCGTGATCCTGCCGGCGTTCTGCTCGCTGTCGCTGCCGAGTAGGGCTTGGCGAATGGGCGCGCTCGCTGCGATCAGCGGCATCATATTGCTCAATCTCGCCGTCGTGCTCGCGGTCTGGCTGCCTTACCGCGCCGACTATGCGGCGATGATCGCCTCGTTCCGGAAGATCGACCGCGGCTCGCGCGTTCTCGTCGGCAGCATCGGCGACAACGGAGATCCGCCCTTCGCCGACCTCACCTCCTATCCGATGTATTATGCGCCGACGCTGGCGGTGCACTATGCCGACGCGTTCGTGCCCAACCTGTTCACGGAAACGGGCAAGCAGCCGGTGCGGCCGCGCGAGGCGGTGCGCAACATTGCCGTTCCCTATGGCGGTCCGGTGCCCTCAAGCCTGCTTGCCGCGATCGCGATGGGCCAGCCGCCGGCGGACGCCCCGCAATTCGTCCGCACCTGGGACCGGGATTTCGACTACCTCTATGTGCTGGGATCGCCGGCCGCAAATCCGCTGCCGGATCGGCTGGAGGTGCTGGAGACATCGAGGCGATTTGTCCTCTACCGGATTCGCCGCAAGCCCTAGGCTGCAGCCGCACCTGCGTGCACGCCTCGTCCTTCGAGACGGCGCTGACGCGCCTCAGATCCTATGGGCGGCGGGTGGTCAAGAGAGGTTAGGATTGGATTGCAAACCACCCAGCCTCGGAGGACCAAGATGATCAAGCTCGATCGCATTGACGCACCCGCCACGGCGGAGCATGCCACGGTTTACCTGGCTTTTGAACTGAGCAAAGCGAAATGGAAGCTCGGCGTGTTGCTGCCGGGCTCACAGAAGCTGAGCCGGTACACGATTGGTGGCGGTGATCTGGTGGCCTTGGCAGCGCGGCTTGCAGACGTGCGCAAGAAGGCTGCCGCGGATGGACGGCCGATACGCAT
>NZ_JACCHP010000025.1 GCF_016031625.1 Bradyrhizobium agreste
CCGGGTCCGGCGTCACCGGCAACGTCGTGACCGACGGCAACGGCAACTCGACGGTCTATCTGAACAAGGGCACCGTCGCCGACGTCCTGAACGCGATCGATCTCGCCACCGGCGTGCAGACCGCATCGATCGCTGCGGGCGCTGCCACCCTCAGCACGGCGACCGGTCAGACCGCGTCTTCGATCGTCGCGGGCGCGCTGAAGATCTCGACTGGCGCCAATTCGGACCTGTCGATCACCGGCTCCGGCAACGCGCTGTCGACGCTCGGTCTCACCGGCTCGACCGGCACCGGCACCGCCTTCACCGCGAGCCGTACAGCTGCGTCGGGCGGCGTCTCCGGCAAGACCTTGACCTTCACCTCCTTCAACGGCGGCACGGCGGTCAACGTCACCTTCGGCGACGGCACCGGCGGCACAGTCAAGACGCTCGATCAGTTGAACGCCAAGCTGCAGGCCAACAATCTGACGGCCACGATCGATGCCAACGGCCTGCTCACGGTATCCGTGATCAACGACTACGCGTCATCGACGATCGGCTCGGTTGCCGCAGGCGGCGCGATCGGCGGCACGATCACGTCGGCCTTGACCTGGACCAACGCGACGACGCCGACTGTCGATGCGGTCGCTCAGGCCACGCGCTCCAACCTGGTTGCGCAGTACAACAACATCATGTCGCAGATCGACACGACCTCGGTCGACTCGTCCTTTAATGGCGTGAACCTGCTCAACGGCGACCAGCTCAAGCTGGTGTTCGACGAGACCGGCAAGTCGAGCCTGAACATCACCGGCGTGACCTTCAACTCGAAGGGCCTGGGCTTGGCCGCGCTGGTGCAGGGCACCGACTTCATCGACAACGCCGCGACCAACCGCGTGCTCACCAGCCTGAATGCGGCCTCGAGCACGCTGCGCTCGGAAGCTTCGACCCTGGGTTCGAATCTCTCGGTGGTGCAGGTTCGTCAGGACTTCAACAAGAACCTGATCAACGTGCTCCAGACCGGCTCGTCCAACCTGACACTGGCCGACACCAACGAGGAAGCGGCCAACAGCCAGGCACTGTCGACCCGCCAGTCGATCGCGGTGTCCGCGCTGTCGCTGGCCAATACCTCGCAGCAGAGCGTGCTCCAGCTGCTCCGCTAATAAGCGGCTGAAATCACGAGACAAAATAGGGCGGCGGGGCTTCGGCCCCGTCGCCTTTTTTGTTGTCTGGACAGCCCGCGAGCCGCTAACCCCGCATTAACCCTGTCCCTTAAGTCGCCGTTAACCATACTTTAAAGGACAGCCCCTAAGACTTAGCCAAAGCCCGCTTTTGAGATCGGCGAGCCCGATTCGTATCCGGTTCAAGAGGAAGACCGCCAATGTCCAACATCGTTCTCTCGGCGTCAGTTCGTCAGAACCTGTTGTCGCTGCAATCAACGGCCGACCTGCTCGCCACGACCCAGTCGCGTCTGTCGACAGGCAAGAAGGTCAATACGGCGCTGGACAATCCGACCAACTTCTTCACCGCGCAGGGGCTGGATAACCGGGCGAGCGACATCAGCAACCTGCTCGACGGCATCAATAATGGTGTGCAGGTGCTGCAGGCCGCCAACACCGGTATCACGTCGCTGTCGAAGCTGATCGACAGCGCCAAGTCGATTGCAAACCAGGCGCTGCAGACCACGGTCGGGTACTCGACCAAATCGAACATCTCGACCACGATTCCCGGCGCGACGCCGGCGGATCTGCGCGGCACCACCAGCTACACCTATGCGACCGCGACCGGCAACGTCGTCACCAACGGTACCGCCGGCGGCACCACGCCGATCACCGGCGCGACCACGCTTGGAGGCATCTCGCAAGCGCTAACCGGCAATGCCGCTCCGGACGGCGCCGGCACCGCCGCCAGCCTTGCGCCGGGCCTCACCCTCCTGGGTACGCCGAGCGCCACCACCATCGCGACCAACGGCGCGCCGTCCGATGGCGATGTGCTGATCGTCGACGGAAAAACCATCACCTTCAGGGCCGGGGCTGCACCTGCGGTTGCCAACGTTCCCGCCGGCTCCGGCAAGAACAACAACGTCGTCACCGACGGCAATGGCAACTCCACTGTTTATCTCGGAACGAACGCCTCGCCGGCCGCAACCGTCCAGGACGTGATGGATGCGATCGATCTCGCAAGCGGGGTGCAGAAGGCTGCGATCGCGGGCGGCACCGCAACGCTGTCGAACTCCTCGGGCACCAACGCCGCCATCGCCGGCGGCCAGCTCACCCTCACCACCGGCACCGGCGCCGATCTCAGCATCACCGGCAAGGCTGACTTCCTCAAGGCGCTTGGTCTGACGACTGCGACCGGCTCCGGCAACGTCAACGTGACCAAGGCGCGTCTCACCAACCCAACGACGCTTGGCACGCTGGTTCAGGACGGCTCGACGCTTAACGTCGACGGCAAGACTGTCACGTTCAAGAATGCGGCGGTTCCCGCTGCCGCGCCGACCGGGTCGACCAAGATCGGCAACATCGTGACGGACAACAACGGCAACTCCGTCGTCTATCTCCAGGGCGCGACCGTTCAGGACTCGCTGAACGCGATCGACCTGGCCTCGGGGGCTGGCGTCGTCAGCGCCGGCGCCGTGGCCGCCGCGAGCGGTTCATCCCTGTCCTCCGTCGTCAACGGCGCGCTCAAGCTCAGCACCGGCACCACGGCGGATCTGTCCATCACCGGCACCGGCAACGCGCTGTCGGCGTTCGGCCTGACCGGTCCCACCGGCACCGGTACGGCCTTCACCGCGGGTCGCTCGCCGGGGGCGGGGAGCATCTCCGGCAAGACGCTGACCTTCACCTCCTTCAACGGCGGCAAGCCGGTGAACGTCACTTTCGGCGACGGCACCAACGGCACTGTCAAGACGCTCGACCAGCTCAACAACCAGCTTCAGGCCAACCATCTAACTGCGACGATCGACGCCAACGGCGTGCTCACGATCACCACCGTCAACGAATATGCGTCCTCGACGCTCGGTTCGGTGATCGCCGGCGGCGTCGTCGGCGGCACGATCACCGGCACGGTTGCCTTCACCACCGCCCAGCCGCCGGTGCAGGACCCCGTCGCGCAGACCGCGCGCTCCAACCTGGTCAACCAGTTCAACAACATCCTGGCGCAGATCGACACCACCTCGCAGGACGCCTCGTTCAATGGCGTCAACCTGCTCAACGGCGATACGCTCAAGCTCGTGTTCAACGAGACGGGCTCTTCCACGCTCAGCATCAACGGCGTGGTGTTCAACGCGGCGGGTCTTGGCCTCAGCAACCTCGTCAACGGCGTCGACTTCATCGACAATGGCGCCACCAACAAGGTGCTGGCCAGCCTGAACGCCGCCTCCAGCACGCTGCGTTCGGAAGGCTCGGCGCTCGGCTCGAATCTCTCGATCGTGCAGGTGCGACAGGACTTCTCCAAGAACCTGATCAACGTGCTGCAGACCGGCTCGTCCAACCTGACGCTGGCCGACACCAATGAGGAAGCGGCCAACAGCCAGGCGCTGTCGACGCGCCAGTCGATTGCGGTCTCCGCGCTGTCGCTGGCCAACCAGTCGCAGCAGAGCGTGCTGCAGCTGCTCCGCTAATCCGGACCACCGCTGGCCGGGAGATCGCGGCGGGGCTAATGCCCCGCCGTTCCTTTGAGGAAGTTCGCTAAGACAAAGTTAGCCGCGATCGACGCCGGAAATGCGAACCAAGTTTACAGCATGCATGCACGAATCTAACTTTGCTCGCGACGAAGAACTCCGCGCCCCGTAGTTATCCGGAGTGCCTGCAATTCGCGCACGTAAGCAAATCTTAAGCGCTGCTGCCTAGGGTTGGGAAACAAATCCTTAAGCCCCGTACACGGGCGAGGTAACTTCCAGGGTGATCAATGTCGAGTTCTGCTGCTTCAGCCTATGCGCGTGTAGCCACGGCCACTGCGTCTCCTCGTGACGTTGAAGCACAGACTCTGCTCAAGGCGGCCAACAAGCTCCAGGACGCGATGAACAGCGCCGATCCGCTCAGCGAGCAGACCATGCAAGCGCTGATGTTCAACCGCAAGCTCTGGACGATCTTCCTGAGCGAAGCGATGCGCGATACCAATCCGCAGCCGCTCGATGTCAGACAGAAGATCGCGAATATCAGCGTGTTCGTGTTGAGCCAGACTGCCGCTCTGCAGCTCGCTCCGAAGTTCGAGCACTTCCGTCCGCTGATCGAGATCAACCGCAACATCGCCGCCGGTCTGTCCGGCAGGTCCTAAGCGGAGACACGCCGTGGCCGACGTCCTGAGCATCCTGTCGAGCTCGTACAAAGCGGCCGGCATGTCGATTCCCAGCAAGACGAAGTACGTCGCGGTCGACCCGACGCTCTATCAGGGCACATGGACCGGCAAATATTCGGACGGCAAGAAGTTCTCGATTACCGTCTCGCAGATCGACGGCTTTCGCGCCCAGGTCCATTACGAGAGCGGCAGTACGTCACAGTACCAGCAGGTGCTGATCAAGGATTCTTCGTTTCGTTTCGGCAACACAAAATTCACGCTAACCCGGGCCGGTCAGGCGCAAGTGAAGAACGTCGTCAACGATCCTGCGACCGGATCAACGTATCTAGACACCGCCGTCGCCAAGCGCGCCACGTGAGCGTCAGGCGCTGAGATCCGTGCTGAGCGGACGCGAGGGCTCGGACTTCATGTCCAGCGCATGGAAATAGGCGCGCCGGCGCAGCATCGCCTCGTCCGGGAACTGGTTCACCACCGTGTCGGTCTTGTCGTTGACGACCTGAAAGACGAAGGACGCGGCCGCCTGGTCGAACACGACCTGGCGCGAGATGTTCTCGTGGCTCGGCAGGTCGTTGCGTATAGGCGCGCTGGTATCGGCTGCGGCCACCGTCTGGCTCACCGGAAGATCGGTCTGCACGGCCTCGTTCGCCGCCGCGCTGGACGTCGTCACGATCTGAACGGGGGCCGGGATCCCCACCGGCCTGATGCTGAAATCTGTACTCATGGCAGCCTCCTGGTTGCCTTACGTGAGTCAAATCCCAACCCCTCTAATCGCGCAAGCATGGAACACCAGGGCTGAACACCCGGTAAGGAAACGTGCCTAACCGCGCGACGCCATCGCCGCGCGGTTTTTCCTAAAATTGTCGGTTGTTCTCGTGCTGCTCAGAGCGAGCGGCTGACCGCCAGCGGCGTGATATGGCGCGGACCGGGCGCTGCGCGGCGCCCGGCAGCCGTATAGGTGTTCGGCACGTTGCGCTTCTGGATCTCGGCGTTGACGCCGCGCACGACGCTTTCGGAAACCGCGTGCGCGGTCGCGAGCACGGTGAGATTGACCTGGAGCATGGCGCGGAATGCATCGTGGTGGCGATGCAGCGTCGAGAGCAGCTCAGGCGCGGACTTCGCGAGCTGCGGCTGGTTGGCCTTCAACTGGCTGACGGCGGCGACGTAATTGCGCGACAGCTCCTGCTTCTTGCCCTCGAGCGTCATCGCCTCACGGACCTTGCCGGCGCGGACGAGCTCGGTCTCGCGCTCGATCAATCCGAGCAGCGCGCTCATCGCATCCATCAGGTCTTCGGCAACCTTGCGCGCCTCGCTGCTGACGGGTGCGCTGCCCGGACGCCGGTGGGCCTCCATCGGCTGACGTGAGGCGTTGAAATGGTTCATCTCGTTTGACCTTATGCCGTGCGGATCGTTTTCGCCTGCTGCAGGATGAGGGTACGGTAGACGTCGCTGGCGACGCCGACGCCGCCGGCCTTGGCGAAGTTCTTGGAATATTGCTCGGTCAGCATCGAGCGCCACACGCCGGTGCCGGGCGTATCGCCGAACGGGCCTTCGCCCTTCAGGCCCGAGGTCATCTGCGCGAACATGCTGTTGAGGAACATCGCTTCGAAGTCGGTGGCGGTCTTCTGCGCCTTGGCCTGTTGCTGCGGCGAGACCTTTTGCAGCGCGGCGGCGAGCTCGAAGTCCGGCCGGCCGTTGCGGCTCTCGACCGAGAAGGCCGAAGTGTTGGCGAGGCGAGGGGTGTTGATCGCGCTGGTCTGCATCACATCACCTCGATATCGGCTTCGATGGCGCCGGCGGCCTTGATCGCCTGCAGGATGCTGATCATGTCACGGGGGCCGATGCCGAGGCCGTTGAGGCCGTCGACGAGCTGCTGGAGCGAGACGCCGTCCTTGACGAGCGCCAGCTTCTTGCCGTCCTCGGTGACGGTGACGCTGCTGCGCGGCGCGACCACCGTGCGGCCGCGCGACAGCGGATTGGGCTGGCTCACCTGCGGGCTCTCGGAGATCGTGACCGTGAGGTTGCCCTGTGCCACCGCGACGGTGGCGACGCGGACGTCGCGGCCCATCACGATGATGCCGCTGCGCTCGTCGATGACGATCTTGGCGGCGAGATCAGGGTCGACCTGGAGCTGCTCGATCTCGGTGAGGAAAGCGACCACGTTGCCCTTGAACTCGGGCGGGATCGACAGCTGCACCGTCGAAGGATCGATCGGTTCGGCAGTCTTGACGCCGAGATAGTCGTTGACCGCGGCCGCGATGCGCTTGGCAGTGGTGAAGTCGGCGTTGCGCAGCGCCAGGCGGACGTTCGGCAGCCGGTTGAGCGCGAACTCGATCTCGCGCTCGATGATGGCGCCGTTGGCGATGCGCCCCACGGTCGGGACGCCGCGCACGATCTTGGCTGCCTCCCCCTCGGCCTGGAAGCCGGAGATCGCGAGCGAGCCCTGCGCCACCGCGTAGACGTTGCCGTCGGCGCCGAGCAGGGGTGTGACCAGCAGGGTGCCGCCCTGGAGATTCTTGGCATCGCCGAGCGCGGAGACGGTGACGTCCATGCGCGTGCCCTGGGTGGCGAAGGCCGGCAGGTTGCCGGTGACCATCACGGCGGCGACGTTGCCGGTGCGGATGGTGGCGCCGCGGATGTTGACGCCCATGCGCTCGAGCATCGCCTGCAGCGACTGCTTGGTGAAGGGGATGTTGTTGAGCGTGTCGCCGGTGCCGTTGAGGCCGACGACGAGGCCGTAGCCGATGAGCTGGTTCTGCCGCACGCCCTCGATATTGGCGAGGTCCTTGATGCGCGAGGTCGCCGCCGCCGACGTGACCGACAGCGAAAGCGCCGACAGCGCGGCGCAGGCCAACCCAACAATCCTCACCCAACGAACGCCTGGCATCTCTGCTCCCCAAAGCCCCTCGGAAAGTGCTCCCAAATCGGACAGGACTTGCACGACACTCCCATGACGAGCTGGTCCGGCGCTTTCCTTGCGAGCGCTGTGCCAATGCGGGGCGGTGAGGGTAGGTGGCTGAATAGGTTGAATAAATCTGTTTCGACCGGTATCAGCACTGGTTCGCTCTGAGGAGCGAAACTGCCGCTTGTCGGCAGATTTTGCCGGGGCGTTTACGCAGCGTTAACCATAAGACAGCGAAGGTGAGGCATCGATCACCCGGATTCTTTCCGATGCGCATCTACGGACCGAACGGCACCACGCTCGGCACGCCGGCCAGTCAGGCCAAGCGGACGGGCTCCGGCAGCTTCGTGCTGCCCGACACCTCATCGGCGCAGGAGACGCGGAGCGCTGCCGCACCGAAGGCGGCCGCCAACATCGATGCGCTGCTGGCGTTGCAGGGTGTCGAGGAGGATCCGGTCGAGCGCCGCAAGCGCTCGGTCGCGCGCGGCAGGACTGCGCTGGACGTGCTCGACGATCTCAAGATGGGCCTGTTGTCCGGCAATCTCGACGCCTCGACCGTGATGCGCCTGCGCGATGCCGCGGCGAACCTTAAATCGTCCTCCGGCGATGCGGGTCTCGATGCGGTGCTCTCCGAGATCGAACTGCGGGTCGAGGTCGAACTGGCGAAGGCCGGGCAGGGGTAATCAGGCAGGCAGATTGTCGTTTGGGGCGAAGCCGCGCTTCGCTTCAAACGCACCTTACGCCGCCTCTTCCTTCAGCTGCGCATCATAGCGGCGCTGGGCGGCGAGCACGTCTTTCAGATTCTGCTCGGCCCAATCGCGTAAGGGATCCACCGCCGCCGCCAGCGTCAGGCCGAGCTGGGTGATCGAATATTCCACCGTCACCGGCACGGTTGCTATGGCACGGCGCCGGATCAGGCCGTCGCGCTCGAGCGACTTGAGAACCTGGCTCAGCATCTTCTGCGAGATGCCTTCAATCGTGCGGCGCAACTGATTGAAGCGCATCGGCTCCTCGCGCAGGAGCAAGAGGATCAGCACCGCCCATTTGTCGCCAACGCGATCGAGGATTTGGCGGGTGGGGCAGTTCGCTGCGTAGACGTCGGGTTTCATCGTCAGTCCTCGGAAATCCATACCGTTGCCTGGGATCCGCGTGTCGGTTGTATGCGATCAGTTACCTCAGCGTAATCAGGTAAGCACAAAGTGCTCTCTTAACACCAGCATTCTTTGCGATATCTAGTCTCCGCTAGTTACCATAGAAGCAAAGGAGCCTTCCATGAAAATCGCAGTTGCCGGGGCCTCTGGCCGGGCCGGTTCGGAGATCACCAAGGAACTGTCCCGCCGCGGCCACACAGTCACGGCCATCGCCCGCAACCCGGAGAAGATCGCGGCCCTGCCGAACGTCACGCCGGCCAAGGGGGATGTGCTGGACCAGGCGGGCCTCGCCAAGCTGTGGGCCGGTCACGACGTCGCCGTGAGTTCCGTGCACTTTCTGGCCAGCGATCCGCTCAAGCTGATCGGTGCGGCGAAGGACTCCAAGGTCGGCCGTTACCTCGTGGTGGGCGGCGCCGGCAGCCTCGAGGTTGCCCCGGGCGTGAAGCTGGTCACGACGCCCAATTTTCCGGCTCAATACAAGGCTGAAGCGGAGGCGGGCTCGGCCTTCCTGGACCTGCTGCGACAGGAAAAGGACCTGAACTGGACCTTCATCTCGCCCTCGGCGCTGTTCGTGGAGGGGGAACGGACGGCCAAGTTCCGGCTCGGGACCGACCAGCTTCTCGCAGATGCGAACGGCAAGAGCTGGATCACCTTCGCCGACTACGCCATTGCGCTTGCCGACGAGATCGAAAGGCCGGCCCACCTGAAGCAGCGCTTCACGGTCGGCTATTGAGGCCGCGAGCCGCCTCCAAGCCCTTAAGGATAAACCTTCCTGTGCAAGGGCTTGGAGGCGAGGACCGGGTGGCGAGGGAAATATTGTCTGTCACGGGAGGCCACTATATAAGGCCCGGCTCAACGGACCCCGGTCCGTCCGCGAGTCGTTACTTAAGAAGATAGGCCTCCCTTGGAAAAGTTGAAAAACTACCGACCGACCGACAAAGAGCCTTTCATGAACGACCGGCAGAAGGAGTACTTCCGTTTGAAGCTCCTCGCCTGGAAGGATGAGATCCTCAAAGAATCCAAGCTCACCCTGCAAGCTCTGCAGGAGGAGAACGTGAACCACCCCGATCTCGCCGATCGGGCCTCGTCCGAAACCGACCGTGCCATCGAACTCCGCGCCCGCGACCGCCAGCGCAAATTGATCGCCAAGATCGATGCCGCGCTCCAGCGTATCGAGGACAACACCTACGGCTATTGCGAGGAAACCGGCGAGCCGATCTCGTTGAAGCGGCTCGAGGCCCGGCCCATCGCGACGCTCTCGGTGGAAGCACAGGAGCGCCACGAGAAACGCGAGAAGGTTTATCGCGACGAATGAGGTCCGAGCCGCAGAGATGCGGCTCTTTTGTTTTTGGACGCGGGGGCGCATTTCGCGCCATGCTCGGCATTTTGCCCGCGGCTTGCCGTCGCGCCCGCCATCGCGACAGCGCGATCGCGAAAAGTGAATCGCGATCAACGGGCTAGACTGGATTGCTCCGAGCTCACGTGAGTTTGGATGAGAAACAGCCTTCACTTCAGGTGCGGGAGGTTTTGCGAGTCGCATCAACGAGATCGACTCTGAAGTTGAGACGCTGATCCAGCTGCATCAAGCATCGCTGCAATCAGGCCTGCGGCGACGTCTCAAGACGGGCATCCCTATAAAGCCTGGAGCAGCTCAATATTTCCTTAACCGCGGGCAACAGGTGCTTGAGCAGGGGCCACCGAACCAATTTGCCGGCCCGTGCAACGAGGGGATGTTGGTCATGAGCACTGTTCTGGTCACCGGCGGGTCGGGCTTCGTCGGCATCCATGTCATCCTCCAACTTCTGGCCGCCGGACACGCCGTGCGGACGACGGTGCGCCGGCCGGAGCGTCAGGCCGATGTGCTCGCCATGCTGCGCGAGGGCGGGGCGGCGGCGCCCGAGAGCATGGCCTTCGTCACCGCCGATCTGTCCCGGGACGACGGCTGGCAGGCGGTGGTCGCGGGCTGCGACTACGTTCTCCACGTGGCGTCCCCGCTCTCGACCACCGTCCCAACGGACGAGAACGAGATGATCATTCCGGCCCGCGACGGAACGCTCCGGGTGCTCCGGGCCGCGCGCGCCGCCGGGGTCAAAAGGGTCGTCATCACCTCGTCGCTCGGCGCCATCGGCTACGGCCATCCGCCGCGCGACAAGCCGTTCGACGAGACCGAATGGACCAATCTCGCCGGTGTCGACGGCCAACCCTATGTCAAGTCCAAGACGCTGGCCGAGCGAGCCGCCTGGGACTTCGTCGCGCGCGAGGGGGATGGGCTGGAGCTGTCGGTGATCAACCCGGCCGCGATTTTCGGGCCCGTGCTGGAGCCGGACTTTTCCGGCTCGATCGAGATCGTCAGATCGTTGCTCGACGGTGCCATGCCGGCCGTGCCGCGGGTCTATTTCGGCGTGGTCGACGTCCGCGACGTCGCCAAGCTGCACCTGCGGGCGATGACGGCGCCGGAGGCGAAAGGCGAGCGTTTCATCGCGGTCTCTGGCGAGACGATGTCGATCCTCGACATCGCGCGCGTGCTGCGGCGGGAACTCGGGCCGCGGGCGCGCCGGGTTCCGCGGCTCCAGGCTCCGGATTGGCTGGTGCGGCTGGCCGCGAACCGGATTCCGCTGCTGCGGGCGGTCGTGCCGATGCTCGGAAAGGTCAGGCATTCCACCAGCGCCAAGGCCAGGTCGCTGCTCGGCTGGCAGGCGCGCTCCAATGAGGAGGCGATCCTTGCGACCGCCGAGAGCCTGATCCGGCTCGGCCTCGTCAAGGGGTGAAGGTGCAACGCCCCCTGCGCTTGTCAGGCCGGAGCGGGGATGCTGAAGTGCCGCCCTGCGACTGCGTAGCGTGGGAGGCGGCGCCGATGGACAAGATTCTCGAAGCCGCAAAGGCGATCGCGCTGGCGCGCCGCAATCATGCCCCGCTCGCGGAGCTGGAGCGGCCCCCTGCGGACGAAGCCGAGGGCTACCAGGTCCAGCGCACCCTGCACGATCTGCTGCTGCCGCATGTCGGCCCGCTCGTCGGCTACAAGATCGGCTGCACCAGCCAAGTGATGCAGGACTATATCGGCATCCCGCACCCCTGCGGCGGCGGCGTGTTCCAGAAGGGCGTCCATGACAGCGGCGCCAAGCTCGCCGCGTCCAGCTATGTCCGGGTCGGCGTCGAATGCGAGATCGCAGTGCGGCTGAAGCGGGACCTTGCCGTCGGCGAGGCGCCGTTCACGGCCGAATGGGTCGGCGAGGCGGTCGAGGCCTACCACCCCGCGATCGAGATCGTCGACGACCGCTACGTGAAATGGGAGACGATGGGCGCGCCGACCTTGATCGCCGACGATTTCTTCGCCGCCGGCTGCGTGCTGGGTCCATCGGTCCCGCGCTCGTCGGTGCCGGACCTGAAGGCGGTCAAGGGCCGCGCCATCGTCAACGGCGAGGAGGTCAGCCACGGCACCGGCGCCGACGTGCTCGGCCATCCCCACAACGCGCTCGCCTGGCTCGCCAACCATCTCGCCGCCGAGGGCAAGGCGCTGCACGCAGGGCAGCTCGTGCTCACCGGCAGCCTGGTCAAGACGTTGTGGCTCAAGGCCGGCGACAAGGTGCGGATGGAGCTGGACGGGCTCGGCGTGGTGGAGGCGGAGTTTACGTGAGGGGCGTTGCGATCTCGTGCCCCGGACGCAGCGCAGCGCCGGCCTGGCGATGCGAAGCATCGTCCAGGGAACGGTGCGCTGCAGAGCCGGGGCCCACGCTGCAATGTCTTGTAACTTTCTCGGTCCCGGCTCTGCGCCGCATCGCTGACGCGCTGCGGCTTGTCCGGGACAGGCGAGAGATGAACGTCCGGCAGACGACAATTTCGTCATTTTCCATCGAGACCGAAGTCGCGGGACAAGCCTTCGCATCCTCGCGGCAGCTTCGCCCGAGCTTTGCAACGTCTCGCCCTCCTGAAGATCAAGAAGGCGCAGGGAAGGCCGGGCGCCGGTGGCACCCGAAGTCCCGCGTGTGCTCAAAAGCGCGCACGGGGTGGACGACAGGTGATGCCGGTCGCCCGGCCTTCCCTGCGCGGATGGTTTTAACGGTGTCCTTCGTGCTCTCCCCGGGGAGCGATGCACTATTGCCCCCGTCGCCTTGCGGCTGATCGATGCGCGCGCCGGTTGGCCGCCACATCACCACATGACTTGACGCACAGACCCCGGGCGTCAGGACCACACGACTTCTCCGTCCGCGCACGTCCTCGCTGGGTCCTCCACGGCTGGCGTGCGCTCACCGTCGGGGCCATGCGAAGACGCTGTCAGCGCCGTGTCGTACCGCGCCTGTCGCTGCTCACGGTTTTCCCGCCCTGCAGCTACCATTCGCGCCAACGCCGTCGCGGCCACCGCATCCCATCCCGCGCTTCGTGACGATCGCGATACGCCCTCTTGTGGAATGGAACAAAACGAGAACATAATGAGGTGGCCGGAGCCTGTCAACTGGAATTTCTAAAATCCGAAAATTCTGAAATTGAAAATTGGTAACGTGTGTGGTACCAAATGATCAGGATCGAAGAATATATCGTCGACGATCATAGCCCTTTCCGCGAGTGGCTTGAGCGACTTGATCCGCAGGCACGTGTGATGATTGCGGTCGCGATCGAGCG
Organism: Bradyrhizobium agreste; assembly: GCF_016031625.1. Lineage (GTDB taxonomy): Bacteria > Pseudomonadota > Alphaproteobacteria > Rhizobiales > Xanthobacteraceae > Bradyrhizobium > Bradyrhizobium agreste. Next base: position 12,940 of record NZ_JACCHP010000025.1, read on the forward strand.
GCTTGCGGATGGCAACAAGTCAAACGTCAAGTCCATCGGGGAGGGGGTTGCTGAACTCAAGATCAATCGTGGCCCTGGCTACCGGGTTTATTTCGGCTGGAAGGGCAATTCGCTGGTTATTCTGTTGGGAGGCGGCACCAAGCAGAGACAGCAAAACGATATCGATACGGCGTTACGCCGCTGGCGTGATTACAAGTCAAGAGCACGGTAGGGAGAAGGTGATGCCATTAACTCGGAGTTTTCGCGACACCGTCCGTGCGATGGCGGAGCGCGATCCCGCCTTTCGCGAGGCGCTGTTCCTGGAGGCGATGCAGGGCCTGTTGCAAGGGGACGTCGACTACGGCCGCACGGCATTACGCACTTACATCAATGCCACCATCGGTTTCGATCGGCTCAGCGAGGTGCTGGATCGTCCTCCGAAGAGCCTGATGCGGATGTTCGGACCGCGCGGCAATCCGACGGCCGAGAACCTGATGGCGGTGATCCACGCGCTTCAGAAGGAGACCGGCGTGCATCTGGAGATACGCGCAGTTGCGAATGCTGCGTGAGGGGCAGTCTCTCCACCGTCATTGCGAGGAGCCCTTCGCGACGAAGCTGTCGCAGCGTTGCAATAAGGTCGCCGATCTGCCTCGCAGTACGCAGTTTCCGATACCATCCCGACAAAGGCATCTTGCGCCCGCCGGCAAACGGGTATATGAGCCCCGTCCCATTCAACCTGCGCGTTCAGACATGAGGAGACCAGCTGTGAGTACTTTGTGGCGATCGACACGCTCCGTGCCGACGCTCTCAGTGCGTCCGGCTGACAGCCATCCAATCATGTTGAACGACAATGGCCCAGTCATTGATACAGCGCCGGCAGGAGGCCGAGCGCGCGCGGGTTGAAGCCTACGAGCTTTCGCTGCGGCACGTGTCGCAGCGGACGCGTCCTCCACCGGATTTCCAGAACGCGATCAAAGAGGCCAGGCGTGGCTTCGAGGCGGACGTGCTTCGCGAGGCTTCGGCATGGAAGCCGCAGCTGAAAACTCGCGATGCCGCGCGCCTTCGTCTTGGCGCCGCCCGCTATCTCTTTGCGCGCTATCCTGTCGCCGAGCATCTGGAGCAGATCTGGATCGACAGCACGGGACTGAGCCGCGACGAGATCATGTTGCGTAAGCGATGGTATGTCGTGGCGGCCGGCGGCGGTTCGCTCTACGGCGCCGGTGCGAGTGCGTGGCTGTCTCGCAAGGAGGTTCATGCATTCCTCAATCCCTTGGGGAACGTCGGCTTCGAGGCTGCGATGTGGCAGGCGATCGCGCGAACCTATGCGAGCGATCCCGGCGTTGCGATGCAGATCGCGCGCTCCAGGATCGCTCAGACGCGCCGCGCGGAGCATGGCTTCTGGCGTGAGGTGGTGCGCTTCTTCTGCGCGCATCCAACCACTGTCGAGGAGATGGACGATCTCCATGATTACCTCGCAGCTTGCCACCGGCGCGATCCGGCGTTCAGCCTCAAGGGGCGCTCGCTGGCCTCGCTCGGCCGGCTAATGCGCGAATGGCATCACGATCTCGAAGCGATCGCTCGCATCGAGGCTGCACGCCATCGCGCGGAGGCTGCGCAAAACCGTGAGCGTGGGGCGACAGAAGGCCCCATCGATGAGAGTTGGCCCGGCGCGGTAATCGCGGATTGGTCATGGAGCCCGTCGTCCAAGGTTCGAGGCAAGCGGGAGGAGTACGTCGTGGTCCAATTGCGTACCGCGGCCGACCTCGTGGCTGAGACGCGGAGCATGCGCCACTGCGTCGCCAGCTACGCTTCCAAGTGCATCGCCGGGCATGCGTCGATCTGGTCGCTGCGCCGCCGCGCTGCGGGTGCTCCAGATCGGTTGCTGACCATTGAGCTTGATCGACGCGCTCGGGCGGTCCAGGTCCGTGGGTTCGCAAACCGTTTACCGCATCCCGAGGAGTGCAAGATCCTCGAGCGGTGGGCGCAAGCACGCGGGATCGAACTGCTCTAGAAGAAGCCTGCGCCGCTTTGGCGGCGCAGGCAAAACACATGCGGCCTCCGGCAGGGGAGCTACCGGAGGCCGCGTCGTACATCGTCGTTCGCGCCTAGGTTTCGCGAGCACGATGTGGGAGCTCGGGAGAAGGTTAGAAGGGCAGCAGCACGTCCATGACCTGCTGGCCGTAGCGCGGCTGCTGCACGTCGGTGATCTGGCCGCGGCCACCATAGGCGATGCGGGCCTGGGCGATCTTGGTGGAATCGATGGTGTTGTCGCTCTGGATGTCCTCGGGGCGCACGATGCCGGCGACGATCAGCTCGCGAATTTCGAAGTTGACGCGGATCTCCTGCTTGCCTTCGACGACCAAATTGCCGTTCGGCAGCACCTGGGTCACCACGGCGGCGACGTTGGTCTGCAGGGCTTCCTTGCGGTCGACGCTGCCTTTGCCCTCGCTCGACGAGGTCGAGTCGGCGGTCAGGACGCGGCCCGGCAGGATCTTGTTGGCCTGGGTTATGGTGCTGGCGCCGATGAAGTTGGTGATTCCCGAATCTTCCTTGTTGGTGCGGCTGCGCGAGGTGTCGTTCTCGATGTTGGCTTTGTCGGTGATGTTCACGGTCACGGTCAGGAGATCGCCGACCTGGCGGGCGCGCTGGTCCTTGAAGAAGGCGCGGCTGCCGTTGCGCCACAGCGAGTTCGGATTGTAGGAGGCGACCTCGGGCTTGGGCATCGGCATCTGCACCGGCTTGTAGCCGGGCTGCGTCGTCGGATTGTCGATGGCCGAGAGCTTCGGCTGCTCGCCGATTTGCGACAGGCGGTCGATCGAGGAGCAGCCGCCCAGCGCGCAAGAAGCCAGCAGCAGGCCAGAGATTGCGATGCGACGAAGGCGGGAGGCCGAACTGAACGTGGACATGAATCTACTCTGACTTGGCTGGAGCTTGCGAGAGGCGAACTTGCGGAATCCGGGCTTGGGCGATCTCGGCCGTGGGCGTCTGGATCAGGCTCTGCGCTAGGGCAGCGGCCGCCGGCACGTTGTCGCGCTTGACCGACGAGGTCTGCTCGACCGCCGGCGCCATCGGCGCGGACTGGCTGGCGCCCTGGACCGTGACCTGGCCGCGGCCGGTGACGATTCCGGTCAGCGTGCGCTTGGACTGCAGATTGAGCACGCTGACGGTGTCGCCCTCGGCGCCGCTCTCGATCGCCTTGCCGCGCGTGGTGAGATAGAGGCCGGGCACCTGGTAGATGATGGTGACGGCCTGATCGCGCACCACGAAGTCCGGCCTGACGAGGTCGGCGGCGCGGATCGGCGTGCCCGCGCGCATTCCTCGACGCAGCTGCATGCCGATGCTGCGGTCGCGCGAGGCAGGCTCGCCGGCGACCTCGGCCTTCGGCCGGCGCTCCAACGACAGGTCGGAGGATTTCAGAAGCTCGGCACGGTCGATGTCGCGGGTCAGCACGGCCACCTCCACCGTCTCGATCGCGGTGCCGGTGAAGCGCAGCTTGGTCGGCGCGGCGTTGCCGTCGTTGGCGATCTCGAAGGCGATGTCGAAACGGCCGCTGCGGGCATCATAGCGGGTTGCGACCGGCTGCAGCGCGCCGCTGTTGGAGGCCTCCAGCCGCATCTCGGCGACGCTGCGGTCGAACGTGATGGTGATGTTGGCGGCCTCTCCGAGGCCGAAGCGGCGCTCGAGCGCCGCGGCGACCGCGTTTTCGATATCCTTGCTCGCGAGCGTGCGGGCGAGGCGGGTGACCTGGACCTCCTTGATGTCCCCGGTCATGACGCCGATCACCTGCTTGGCCCGCAGCACCGACAGCACCTGGCCGACGGTCAGCGTGCCGGTGGTTCCGAGATCGGGCGAGCGGTAGACCGGGATCGGCGCGGCCGATCCGGCGTTGTCGATGAGATCGCCGATCCGCACCACGTCCGAGGTCACCGTGACGCTTGCGCGCAGCGTCGGCGCCGCGATGAAGTCGTCGGCGGCCGCTGCCGGCAAGGCCAGCGCGAGAAGGGTGGAGATGGTGGCGAGGGTGGCGCGGATCATGGTCATCACCTCAGCGGAACAGCGCCGTGGTCGATTGCATCATCTGATCGGCGGCGCTGATCACCTTGGCGTTCATCTCGTAAGCGCGCTGGGCGGCGATCAGGTCGCTCATCTCCGAGACGACGTCGACGTTGGCCTGCTCGAGGCTGCCTTGCGTGATCTTGCCGTAGCCCTCGGAGTTCGCGGTGCCGTCCTGCGGCGCGCCGGACGAGGGCGTCTCGGTGAACTGGTTGTTGCCGACCGGCTGCAGGCCCGCCTTGTTGATGAAGCGCGTGATGCCGATCTGGCCGACGATCGAGGAGGTCGACGAGCCCGGCAGCGTCACCGATACCTGGCCCTGCTCGCTCACGCTGATGCCCGAGGCGTTGTTCGGGATGGTGATGGTGGGCTGCACCGGGTTGCCCTGCGCGGTGACGACGCGGCCCTGATTGTCCATCTGGAAGGTGCCGTCGCGGGTGTACTGGAAGCTGCCGTCGGGCATCAGGATCTTGAAGAAGCCCTCGCCCGAGATGGCGAGATCGAGGTCGTTGCCGGTCTGCGACAGCGTGCCTTGCGTCATGCTGCGCGGCGTGCCGACGGTCTTGACGCCGCCGCCGATGTCGACGCCGACCGGCAGGATGGTGCCCTGGTCCGACGACTGGGCGCCGACGCGGCGGACGTGCTCGTAGATCAGGTCCTGGAATGCCGCGGTCTGCTTCTTGAAGCCGGTGGTGCGGAGGTTGGCGATATTGTTGGAGATCACCTGAACGTTGAGTTCCTGCGCCGCCATTCCGGTCGCTGCGGTGTGAAGCGCCTGCATCTCAGTTCTCTCCTAATCAGGCCGGAACGTCGGCGAGCTTGTCGATCGCCGATTTGTGGAGGTCGCTCTGCTGCTGCAGCAGGTTGGCGATCGCGGTGTAGCTGCGCATCACCTCGACCATGCGGGTCATCTCGCCGACCGCATTCACGTTCGACTTCTCGATGTAGCCCTGTTGCAAGGTGGACTTGGTGTCGGCCTGCTGGTTTGCCGAGCCGGCGGCATAGAGATTGGCGCCGAGCTTGGTCAGCTTGGCCGGATCGTCGAACGAGACCATGCGGATCTTGCCGCGGATCGAGTCGGTCTTCGCCGTACCCTCGAGCACCGTGACGGTGCCGTCGGGCGCGACGTTGATGTCGTGGTCGGTCGGCTGGAAGGTGATCGGGCCGGCATTGCCGAGCACGAGATTGCCGTCGGCGGTGACGAGCTGGCCGGTGCTGTTGAGCGAGAATTTGCCATCGCGGGTATAGAGCTCGCCGCCATTGGCCTGCACCGCGAAATAGGCGCCGCCGTTGATCGCAATGTCGAGCGGATTGTTGGTCGGCTCCATCGGCCCCTGGCCGATGTCGCGGAAGGTGCCGCGGTCCTGGACATAGGAGACCTGGCGGTCGCGGCCGATGAAATTGTCCTCACGCGCGTTCGAGTTGAGATATTCCTCGAACAGCGAATGGTCGGCCTTGAAGCCGTTGGTGTTGGCATTGGCGACGTTGTTGGCGATGACATCCATCTGCCGCTCCAACGTCATCTGCCGTGACAAGCCGATCAGAAGCGCGTTCTGCATCGGAAATCTCCCCTGAGCGGATCTGCCATTTCGCTCTCCCAAGCGCCTTGGCGGACCCCGTGACCGAGACCGTCGGGCTCTCCCAAACCCTGCGGTCTCGGCCCTTTCTCAGCGAAAGCCGTGCCAATTGAAAAAATCACGTTTTTTCAATATCTTGCCCGTTTTCGAGAGGCGCGAGCGGGCGGCAGAAAGGTTCTGTTAGCCATGTTTGCCCGGCAGATTTTTCCTAGCAGAGGCCCAATCGAAAGATTCCGTTAACCATTATTACCGTAGCGTTTGCGCATCAGAGGAGCGCATTGCGCTGGGGCATTCGTATCGCGTCATTGTCTGCCAGGAGGCTTCGCTCTTTCGACCCCTTTGAGAGATGAACGGGCGCGGCAACCATGGCAGAGAACGAGGAAGGCGGCGCAGCCGCTGATGGCGCGGAAGCCGCTCCGCCGAAGAACAAGCTCAAGCTCATCATCATGGTCGTCGGCGTGCTCGCCGTGCTCGGCGGCGGTGCAGCGACCTGGTTCTTCTTCTTCCGTCAAGGCGAGAACGAGCACCATGCCGAGGCCGCACCGCCGCCGAAGCCGCCGGCCTTCGTCGACGTCCCGGACATGACGGTCAACCTTGCCGGCGCGCCGGGCGAGCGCGTGCAATATCTGCGGCTGAAGATCGTGCTGGAACTGAAGGAAGAGAAGCAGATCGAGGCGATCAAGCCGACGATGCCGCGCGTCACCGACATCTTCCAGACCTATGTGCGCGAGCTGCGCCCGTCCGACCTCAACGGTTCGGCCGGCATCTTCCGCCTCAAGGAGGAGCTGACCAAGCGCGTCAACGCGGCGGTCGCCCCGATCCAGGTCAGCGCCGTGCTGTTCAAGGAAGTCGTGGTCCAGTGAGCATGACGGACTAGGGATCATGGCGGGCAACGACCAAGTCGACCAGGATGCAATTGCCGCCCAGTGGGAGGCCTCGCTCGATTCCGAGGATCCCGCCGAGGCGGCAAAGGCTGCTGCCGAGAACGAGCTATCGGAGACCATGGCCCTGCAATGGGCCGCCATGGTCGAGGACGGCAGCCGCGATCTCGGCACTGGCAAGAACTCCGGCGAGCGGGTGCTGTCCCAGGAGGAGATCGACAATCTCCTCGGCTTCACCGTCGGCGACGTCACGCTCGACGACCATTCCGGCATCCGCGCGATCATCGATTCGGCGATGGTCTCCTACGAGCGTTTGCCGATGCTCGAAATCGTCTTCGACCGCCTGGTGCGGTTGATGACGACCTCCCTGCGCAATTTCACCTCCGACAACGTCGAAGTCTCGCTCGACCGCATCACCTCGGTGCGCTTTGGCGACTACATGAACTCGATCCCGCTGCCCGCCGTCCTCACCGTGTTCAAGGCCGAGGAGTGGGAGAATTTCGGCATGGCGACGGTCGATTCCAACCTGATCTATTCGATGATCGACGTGCTGCTCGGCGGCCGCCGCGGCACCAGCCAGCTGCGCATCGAGGGAAGGCCCTACACCACGATCGAGACCGAGCTGGTCAAGCGGCTGGTCGAGGTGGTGCTGGCCGACGCCGAGCAGGCGTTCCGGCCGCTGTCGCCGGTGACCTTCACGATCGACCGGCTCGAAACCAATCCGCGTTTCGCCGCGATCAGCCGTCCCGCCAACGCCGCGATCCTGGTGCGCCTGCGCATCGACATGGAAGACCGCGGCGGCAACATCGAGCTGCTGCTGCCTTACGCGACCATCGAGCCGATCCGGGGCGTCCTGCTCCAGATGTTCATGGGCGAAAAGTTCGGCCGCGACCCGGTCTGGGAGGGCCATTTCGCCACCGAGATCGTGCAGGCCGAGATCGCCGTCGACGCCGTGCTCTACGAGGCCGACATTCCGCTCAAGCAGCTGATGCGGCTCAAGGTCGGCGACACGCTGCCGCTCGACATGCGCGCCGACGCCAACGTCACCGTGCGTTGCGGCGACGTCACGCTGACCGAGGGGCGGATGGGGCGGGTCGGCGACCGCGTCGCGATCCGCGTGACGAAACCCTTGCGCAAGCCAAGTACGACACTTGCGATGTTCGAGAAGGTGGACGAGCAGAACAAGATGATGGAGGCCCCATGAACCACTCCCTGGGAATGGCGATCGAGACGCTGGTGGCTATCCTGCTGATGCTGACGATCGTCTACTGCGTCATGCTCAACAGGCGCCTGACGCGGCTGAAGGCGGACGAGCATTCGCTGAAGGCCGTCATCGCCGAGCTGATCACTGCGACCGAGATCGCCGAGCGCGCGATCGGCGGGCTGAAGCTCGCCGTGCGCGACGTCAACGAGAACCTCGGCAGCCAGCTCGCCGCCGCGACGCAGATGTCGGACCAGCTCTACAAGCAGCTCGGCGAGGCCGACAACGTGGTGCGGCGCCTGTCCAAGATCGCGATCGCCGCGCGCCCAGTCACCAATCCGGAGACGGTCGCCGCGCCCACAGCCGCCAAGCCGTCGACCGCGAAGGCGGTGGCGGCCGCCGCCGAAGCCTTCTCCGAGCGCCGACGATCCAAGGGTCTTGCCGCATGAAGCCTTGGTATGAAGTCCTTTCGTAACATCCGCGTCATTCCGGTCGTCCTGGTCGCCGTCGCGGGCCTCGCCACGCTGAAGGTGGCGGGCCTCGCGATCAATGGCGGCTATGTCTTCGACTACAAGCCGAACCAGACCAAGAAATCGTGGGCGCAGGAGAACCTGAACTTCCCCGGCCGCGAGGAGCCGGAAATCATCACCGGTTCGACCCATGGCGCGCCGAAGGAGGCGCCGAAGCCTGCCGCGCCCGAGACCAAGCCCGAGGGCACCGTGGTCAAGGTGGAGGAAGGCCAGCCGCAGGTCTCGGCCTCCGAGCGCGCGATCCTGGAAAGGTTGCAGGCGAGGCGGCAGGAGATCGAGGCCCGCCAGCGCGAGATCGACATCCGCGAAAGCCTGCTCAAATCGGCCGAGAAGCGCATCGAGACCAAGGTCGAGGAGATGAAGGCGGTGGAAACCCGCATCTCCGCAACGCAGGCCGAGCAGAAGGCCGCCGAAGCCCAGCGCATGAAGGGCCTCGTGACCATGTACGAGGGCATGAAGCCCAAGGACGCCGCGCGGGTGTTCGACCGGCTCGAGATGGGCGTGCTGATCGAGATCGCCTCGGCCATCGCGCCGCGCAAGATGTCGGACATCCTGGGACTGATGTCCTCCGAGGCCGCCGAGCGGCTGACAGTCGAGATGGCCCGCCGCGCCAATGGCGGCGGCGATCAGTCCGCCTCGGCCGGCGATCTGCCCAAGATCGACGGCAAGCCGACGCAAAAGCCGAATTGAGGTCTCGACGCGAAGCGCGCTTTCGATCCGCGCGCGCCTCGCGCGGCGGTTCGACTGGAGCCCAGCGAAACGCCTCGTGCGCTTAATTCGCGAAGGCCTGTTGCACCCTGTGAACAGGCGGGCGCAACTGCTGCTCCACCCGAGCGAGGATATTGACCTGCTGCTTGATCAGCGCCGCCTTCGAGACGCGGGTCACGAGCTGCAGGGTGCTGTGGCAACAGGGGCACTCATATGTCTTCAGGGCATATCCTCTGGCGATCGGAACGATCGCGACGACTGCTCTTGCCCTGCTACACACAATGCAACCGGCTTCTCCGCTCATTGATTACCCCCCAGAGCCAACCAATGCGATTTGCATCGCCGAGAATCACATTTGATTCAGAGTCGCGCGCGCACCGCAACGAGCCGAAGGTTGTGAGTGCGCGCGCTCAGCAACTCGTCAACGTGGAAAATCAGCCTCCCGTGGCGGATGCAGCCGAGGCAGGCGGCATCCTCCGGGACTGCGATGAGTTGACGCGCGCAGGTGTGAAGTGGCGTACAGTGGAGCTCAAGGCGCCGTCCTACGCTTCGGCCATTCGCGGTCGGCAGCGCAGGAGGAGGCCATGAACTACTCGTCCGCAGCAGAACGCGTCATCGAGGCCGTCAACCGGCTGCTCTTAGCGGCGATGACATTCGCATGGACGTCCGCGCTGAGCCACCAGCATGCGGCGCCGCCGGAAGGCGAGGCCGGCAACGATGATGAATCTTCTCTTGGCGAAGCGAGCTCCTCGGCGCCCGATGGCGTCGGGAAGCAACACTGAAGACGCCATCGGCGCGGGGGCGTTACACGATCAGATCGTGCAAGCCGTGGCCGTGAGCTGCAACTGGCCCATGAGGCGGATCAACATCGGGCGGAGATGGTTCAGGCGTGAACGACAGTTCGGACCCCGCGAGTCCTCCTGCGTGGTCGTGATGACCGGCAAGGTCTGTGAGACGATCCGGCATCACGCTGTGCTGTGAGCCCTGCGAAGCATCATCCTTGAACCGGAATGAGTCGCCGAGCTGCTGCGTCTCGCTTGCAAGCGAGTGGCCGGCGCCTCCGGTCGACGACTTCGAAAGGCTTGGGTTGAGCGCCGTGTCCGCCGTTTCATCGCCGGTACGTCCGTGAGCATGAGCCGCCTGGTCGGCGCTTTCCTGGGGCGAGACGCCGTGATGTCCAGCATCGTTCCCCAGCGCAAGCCCGCGGCCGGCGTGCTGTTCGGCGGCAATATGATCAAAACTCAGCGCGGCGATGGCAATGTCAGCCATCTGGCCACTTTCAATCGCGCCATTCTTGCCAGCCGCCGCGGCTGTGTCGAAGTCCGTGAAGTGGAAGACAAAGCTGGCCTGCGTCGGTGCGGCGACGGATTGCAACGTGGTAGACGGTCCGCTGGCCGAAGGTGCTACCGCATCAGTGTGGGACGTTTCGGTCGGTTGCGTCGGATCCGAACTGGAGAGGCTGGAATATTCAGATCGTCCGATCTGATCCCAGGTTGAATCCAGGTTGTAGGTCGGTTGGCTTGACTGGATTTCCGGACTCCCGTCCGCGAGGAGCGTGCCGTCGCCGCTTCCGGAATCGGACGAGATCTCGGAGGTGGTCGTCATTGCCGCAGCCGCATCACTCTGCAGGGGTGCGGTGAGGTCGATGAGTTCGCTGGCAGCCGTCATCACAGGTGCGGCCGCCGGCGCCAGGATGAAGTCCGAGGCGTCGATGGTTGCAATCCCCTGTAGATGGATTTCGACCAGACTGGAATCGCCGATGTGCAGGGTCTGGTCCGTTGGATTGACGTACACGACGGTTTCGTTCGCCGCACTGTCATAGAGCCAGGCGATCGTATGTGCCGGCACCGTCGTGCTGGTGGAGCTCAACGCCAGGATGGCAAACCCAAGCGCGCCAAGAGCGGTCAGGTCGATCTTGTCGGATCCCGAGGCGAAGTCGGTGATGGTATCGAACTGGCCTGCGTTGGAATCGGCGACGAACAAATATGCGAAACGGTCGTTCCCGTTGCTGCCGGTGAGTTGGTCCGCACCAAATCCACCAGTTATGGTGTCGCTGCCGTTGTTGCCGTTGATCGTATCGTTTCCCGAGCCGCCGTAGATGACGTCATCGCCGTCGTTGCCTTTGATCGTGTCATTGCCGGAGCCGCTGTAGAGAACGTCCGCTTTGCCGGTCCCGTTGACCGTATCGCTGCCGGCCCCGGCATAGATGACCTGCCCTATGTCGCCGCCGCCGGCAATGGTTTCGCTGCCCGGCGTTCCGTACACGTTCGGGGGATCGGTTATCACGATGGATCCGGTAGCCAGGTTGTCAAAATCGTTTGGATCTGCATCGCTGGCGCCATGAATGGCGACGGTCACCGTCTGCTGCGTACCGTCGATTGAGGTTACCGTGAATGTGTCGGTCAAGGTGTCGCCGACATCGAGCGCCTGAACCACGCTGTTGTTGTTGTCAAGGGTGTAAGTCCATACGCCGGCTGCGGTCATCGTGAAAGTGCCATATCCGCCGTTACTCGCCGTCGGCGAAGGGACCGCGGTGAACGTATTCGGCGCGTTGTCGACGTCCGTATCGGTCAGCGTGCCGGTCGCGATGGGAGCGCCGGGCGAGAAGGTTCCTGCCTCGGTCACCGAGCCGGTCGTGGTGCCGGAAATCACGGCTGCGTCGTTGCTGCCGAAGATGGTGATCGTCACCGTCTGCGGCGTGCCGTCGAGGCTAGTGACAGTGAAGCTGTCGGTGAGTGTATCGCCGACATTGAGCGCCTGCACCGCGCCGCTCGCATTGTCGAGTGTGTAGGTCCACACGCCGGCCGCGGTGATCGTATAGGCACCATAAGCGGCCGTGCTCGCCTTGGGCGAACTCACTGCTATGAAAGTATTGGATGCATTGTCGACGTCGGCGGCAACGAGCGTGCCCGTTGCGCGCGGCGCGCCGGGCGTCGAGTTGGCAACGCCTCCGGCCTCAGTCACCGATCCGGCGGTTGTGCCGGAAATCACGGCAGCATCGTTGCTGCCGCGGATGGTGATCGTCACCACTTGGGCCGTTCCGTCCAGAGTGGTCACCGTAAAGCTGTCGGTCAGTGTCTCGCCGGCATTGAGCGCCTGCACCGCGCTGTTGGCGTTGTCGAGCGTGTAGGTCCACACGCCCGCTACCGTCATGGTGAACGTGCCGTAGCCGGAAGCGCTCGCCGTTGGCGAGACGACTGCCGTGAATGCATTTGCGGCCGTGTCGACGTCGGTGTCGGTGAGGGTGCCGGTCGCGACAGGCGTGCCGGGGTTCGCATTGGCGACGGCGCCAGCCTCGATGACGGCGCCGGTCGTGTCGCCGGAGATGACCGCTGCATCACTGGCTCCCTGGATGGTGATCGTCACCACCTGGGGGGTGCCTCCGATCGTGGTCACCGTGAAGCTGTCGATCAGCGTTTCTCCGGCATTGAGCCTCTGCACAGCCGGGTTGGCATCGTCCAGAGTGTAGGTCCAGACGCCGGACGCCGTCATGGTGAAGGTGCCGTAGCCACCGGCGCTCGCTGTTGGCGAGCTCACCGGGGTGAACGTATTGGGCGGATCGTCGACGTCCGTGTCCGTGAGGGTGCCGGTCGCAACCGGCATGCCAGGCGTTCCGTTGGCGGTGCCGCCAGCCTCGATAGTGGACCCAGCCGTGGTGCCGGAGATGATTGCGGCGTCGTTGACACCGTTGATGGCGATCGTGAAGGTCTGGCTGACAGAGGTAACTCCGTTGGAGGCGGTGATAACGAAGCTGTCGGTCGTGGGCGCCTTCAGTGCGTTGATTGCGGCATCGTCAGGCTCGAACCTGTAGGCGCCGGTCGTGCTGTTGACGTAGAGCACCCCATAGGGGCTCGTCTTCCACAAATCGTATGTCACTCCGCCCAGGACTGTATTGCCGGAATTCGCCCCGACGACGCCAAAGCTCAGCTTGCCGCCACCGGTGCCGCTGCTGGCACTGAAGGTTCCTGTTGTTGCAGCGAATGTATCAAACACCACCGTGTCGAGCTCGGTTGGCCCAGCTCCGGTGCTGAGACTCGGTGGTACCGGTTCAAGAGGCGCCGGAGTGATGAATGGCAGCGTACTCGGCGTAATCTGCAGCGCAGGCGCATCCGGCTGAATGAAATTGATCGGCTGCAGTGACTGGGATTTGACGAAGGGAGGCGTGCTTGAACCATGCGGCCCCTGTCCTTCGAGATTGGCGAGCACGTCCTGTTGCGCGGCACGCAACTCGTCCATTCGGGCGGACGTGTTCGTGACCTGATTGACACTGATGGTGGAGCCCACCTTCTTGAGCACGATCGTCTCGCCGGGATCTTCGACGATGATACGCCGGGGGATCCGCTCCTTGGTCACGAGCTCGAATGCGCCATGCGCAAGGTCCTTGTAAGTGATGGAATCGTCATCCAGGAGCGTGACGTCCGGGTCCGCGGCTTCGGCATTTCGTCCGAGCGAGAAAGTCAATGCTGCAAGCGTCAGCATTCCTGAGCCGCCCGCGTGACTCCGGGCACGAATGCCTGCAACTGGCGTATTCAGCTGGAGAGGCCGGGTTTCTGCCAGCCGGCCTTGTGAGGAAGTGTAGCTTCCTCGGGCCACGTCGAACAGGGCTGCAGGTGGTTCGCCCTTGAACACGAATGCGCTCAGCGAGACGCGAGCGCCGCAGGAGATGTTGAAGAAAGTACCGTCGATGAGGCGAACTGTGATCTGTCCGTCGGCATCGGTCTCTATCACGTCAGTCCGGTAGACAGGCGCGCCAGCTACGGCATGTGTGGCGATGCCGCTGGCTCGCGTGAGCGTGCCGCAACCGATCACTGTCTGAATATGGCCGATGATTTGGACGGGCAAGGCCATTGCGGGCCCGGTACCAACCTGGATGTCGGATGCTGACATGGCTCGACCTCGCCTGGGTGATCGATACAGGCTCGGCGTGCTGTCATGGTTTTTCGGGTGGCCCTCGCCAAGGGACAAATATCCAGGGCGCTGGCAGCCGAAGGCTTGCCCGCCGAAATCATCAAGCTATCGAGAAGATGCATTGCACGGCGACGGTGACGCGTACCGTCATTCGCGCATTCCTCCCGCCAAAGTGATTAAATTGACAAACGAGACGTATTTAATTTGTAGCATTTACGTAGTGCCGCGATAAATTAGGCGTGTTAACCAAATTAAACAAGAATTATATTTGCTGTGGCTGTGCGTCGGGGTTCAAAAAATGAGCCGCCGACGGCGGCAGGATCTCTCGAGAAAGGGGGGATCATGTGCAGATCTAAGATAGCCGCTATGGCGGCGGGCCTGGTCCTGGCGCTTTTGAATTTCTTGCCGAGTGCGGCTCAAGCGCAAGTCGATTCCGCCGGGCCCGCCGTCGCCAGCTCGTCTTCCAAACCGATTGGGAAGGTGGTGGTGGCCACAGGCTCCGTCACGATCCAACATGCGGGCGCAGTGATCGTTCAAGCGAATGTCTCGAGTGAGCCCGGTCGGGCCAAGACGGGTGATCCCGTATATCTTGGTGACGTGGTGGTGACCGGAGACGACAGCCGAGTCGGAATAAACTTCAGCGACGGCAGCTCGTTCAATCTATCGAGCAACGCCCGCATTGTGCTGGATCAGTATGTGTATGAGCCGGCCGGCAAGTCCAATGCGACCCTGTTCAGCCTCGCCAAGGGAACGTTCACCTTCGTTGCGGGCAATGTTGCGAAGACCGGCGACATGAAGGTCGATACGCCCGTCGCCACGTTGGGGATCCGGGGGACGACACCGCACATCGAGATTTCGGATGATGGATCAGTCAAATTCTCGACGTTGATCGAAGAGGGCCAAAGCAAGCTCCTGAAGAAGCCGCCGGCAGGCGCGGCGCCGGAGTCCGATCGAAGCGCCAATCGCAAGCTCATTATCTGCCGGGGGTGCTGAGACGTTTGCCGGCCGAAGTCGCCGTGATGCCGGCGTAAGGGCCGGCCCGGCAGAGAGCAGGATGAGTGCTTCGTTCGCTGGGATTTGACGCCTGGTGTGAAAATGACCGCACGAGCCAGTGTCATCAGGGCAGTGATGCTCATTCTCGTCCTCGGACTGTTCGGTTCGTCGGGCTTGGCGCAGACGCCGAAGAAGGGCAGCTCACTCAAGAATATCGAACTGTGTAACGGGTCAGATCGCGTCTCGCCCGAAGCTCGGATCGATGCCTGCACGGCGTTTATCGATGCTGCCGAGGGAAGCGCAAACGGCTTCGCCGTCGCCCACAACAACAGGGGCAATGCCCGTAGCGCCAAAGCCGACTACGGAGGCGCGATCAAGGATTTTCTTGAAGCGACCCGGCTCAACCCGAATTATGCGAAAGCCTTCAACAACCTCGGCGTGGCCTATCTGAGGACGGGCTCGCACGACCTCGCTCTTGGCGCTTTTCAGCAGGCGCTGAAGCTCAACCCCGACTATGCCACGGCTTTTGCCAACCGTGCGGCAGCGTACCTGAAGAGAAATGCGTACGACCGCGCCGCGCAGGACTATGACGAAGCAATTCGCCTCGATCCGAAGCTGGAGGCGGCGTGGAGCGGACGCTGTTGGGCCCGAGCCGTCCTCGGCGCCTTGCAGGCTGCGATGGAGGACTGCGACATGGTGCTTCGATCGGGAGCGGGCAACGCCGCGACATACGATTCGCGAGCCCTGATATATCTGAAAATGGGACAACTCTCCGCGGCTGTCGACGACTACAACGCGGCGCTACGGTACGCGCCCAAGCTGGCGAGCGCGCTGTACGGTCGCGGGGTAGCCCGATTCAAGCTGGGCGACACAGATGGCGGCAATAGCGATATCTCGGCGGCCATAAGGATCGAGGCCGGGATCGCCGAAGACTTTGTCCGCTATGGGGTGCCGCAAAGGGACTGACCAGCCGCGACGGCGCCGTCGTGCAGCCGTTAACAACTGCTTAACCGCCTGCGTCTCAAATTCAAACTGGCGGATCGGTCCCCCGCTCGATCGGGCACGGGCGCGCTGTTCCAAGCGCAAATCAAGATATAGCATTAACAAGTCCTTAATTGGCGAGACACTACAGTCGACGGCACCGCCGGCGCCGTGCCGGCATGACCGCCGAACCGGAAGAAATGCCGCCAATGGCGCGAGAGGCTGCCGCTGGATTTGTGTCGCGAGCCCGCGCGTCTGCGCGGAGCTTGTCGCGCCATGTCCGCGCGGCGGCCTTGCTGGCGGCCTGTCTCCTGCTTGGCCTTGCGACGCCCGGCTGGGCGGCCGATCCGATCAGGGGCGAGGCGACGTTTTCAGCCGGTGGCGGCTTTGCCCGGCTCGTCATCAAGCTCGGCGAGGACGTTCCCTCCGAGGTGACGACCGCGGGCTCGATCCTCGTCATCCGCTTCGACCGACCCGTCGATGTTCCCGTCGACCGCATTCCGGAAGGCGCGCCCGACTACGTCAACTCCGCCCGCCGCGACCCTGACGGCGGCGCCATCCGCCTGTCGCTGGCGCGGCGCGTCACCGTCAACACCATGAACGCCGGCGAGCGCACCTTCATCGACCTGCTGCCCGACGGCTGGAAGGGGCCGCCGCCGAGCCTGCCCATGGACGTGGTCAAGGAGCTTGCCGAGCGGGCACGCGCCGCCGAGCGTGCGTTGCGCGCCCAGCGCGCCGCCGCGGAGGCCAAGAAGCGTCCGCCGATCCGCGTGCGCGCCTCGGTGCAGCCGACTTTCGTGCGCTTCGTGTTCGAGATGCCCGACGGGGTCGGCGTCTCCTCCGTGCTCAATGAGCAGAAACTGACGCTCGTCTTCAACGCCAATCTCAATTTCGATTTGGCGGACGCGGTCCTCGCCGCGCCGCCGAACGTCGCCTCGATCAAGCAGAAGTCCGATATCGACCAGACCAATGTCGAGATCGCGCTGATCGGCGATTCCGACGTGCATTCGTTCCGCGACGAGAAGAACTACGTCGTCGACGTCTCCTTCCAGCCCGACAAAGGCAAGTCGGCGGCAACGCCCGAGGCGACGATCGCGCAGATGAAGCCGGCCGTTCGCGGGCCGGCAGCTAGCCCTGCGCCCGCACCGGAAAAGCCCGCCGCCGGGAAGAAGGACGCCCATCGCGAGATCCCGCCGCCGACCTCCGAGACGATCGCGCGCGAAGCCAAGATCGACATCAAGCCCGAGGTGAAGGTGGAAGCGCCCGCCGCGCTGCCGCCCGCCGAAGCGCCGAAACCGGCAGTACCTCCCGCGGCCGAAGCGGCGCAACCTCCGGAAGGGCCCAAGGAGGCCCCCAAGGAAGCTGCGAAGCCGGCGCCGCCTGCGCCGGCGGCTGCTTCTGTCGAAGCGCCCAAGGAGATGGCAAAGGAACCGGTCAAGGATGCCGCCAAGGATTCGGCCAAAGATTCCGTAAAGGCTGCGCCGGCCGATGCGCCGGTCGCGCCAACGATTGCCAGCGTCGATGCGCGCCGCGACAGCGACGGCTTGCGCGTGACGTTCCCGCTTCAGATCGTAACGCCGGCGGCGGCGTTCCGCCGCGGCGACACCGTGTGGCTGGTGTTCGATACGCCCAAGCCCGTCGATGTCGAGGCGATCCGCACCAAGGGCGGCGCGATGATCGGCGAGGTCGGCCGCGTCCTGCTCGACAAGGGGCAGGCGGTGCGCATTCGTCTCACGCGCCCGCTGGTCTATTCGCTGACGAGCGAGGAGGTCGGCAAGGAGACCAACTGGATGTTGACGCTCGCCGACAAGATCCAGGCATCGCCGCTGCCGCTGATGATGTCGCGCAACATCACCGATCCCGCGCTCGCCAACATCGCGATCCCCTTCGCCAATCCGGGCCTGCTGCACAAGCTCACCGATCCCGATGCCGGCGACACGCTCTATGTCATCACCGCGCAGCGGCCGGTGCGCGGCTTCATCAAGCGGCAGGACCTCGTCGATCTCTCGCTGCTGGAATCCGCGCACGGCATCGCGATCCGGCCGAACTCCGATGAGGTCGGCGTCGAGGTCGGCTCCGACAAGGTGATTCTCGGCAAGAAGGGTGGCTTGACGCTGTCGCCGGTCGACATCTCGGCCGAACGGGCGCCGACCGCGGTGCGCCCGATCTTCAGTCCCGAAGGCTGGCGCAAGGGCCAGTCGGAAAACTTCATGGAGCGCCAGAGCGAGCTGATGACGGCGATCTCGGCGGTCGAGCCCGCGCTGCGTTCGCTGCCGCGGCTCGATCTTGCGCAATTCTACATGTCGCGCGCCATGTATCACGAGGCCAAGGCCGTGACCGACGTGATGCTGAGCGATCCCCTCAACAAGGAGGAGAGCGGCGCGCTGATCATGCATGCGATCGCCAGCATCCTGATCGGCCGGCCGGCGCAGGGATTGAAGGATCTCGCCAGTCCTGCGATCGGGAACAGCCACGATTCCCAGCTCTGGAAGGCGCTCGCCTATGCGCGCCAGGGCAAATGGGCCGATGCGCGCGAGAAGTTCAAGAACGTCGAATTCGCCATCGCCTCGCTGCCGCTCGACATCCAGCGCATCGTGACGATGGACGCGATGCGCGCATCGCTCGAGGTGAAGGACTATGCCGGCGCCTCCAAGCGCCGCAGCGAGATCGAGGTGGTCGGGGTCCCGCCCGAGGCTGCGCCAGGCTTCGCCGTGCTGCGCGGCCGGCTCGCCGAGGCGCTCGGCCACGACAAGGACGCGCTCGACGATTACAAGTTCGCGGTCGCCTCGAACGACCGTCCGGCTGCGGCCGAGGCCAAGCAGCTCGAAGTCGCGCTGCGTCAGAAGCGCGACGAGATCGGCAAGGAAGAGGCGCTGCGCGAGCTCGAGACGCTGTCGATGACCTGGCGTGGCGACGCGATCGAGGTCAAGACGCTGCAGATGCTGTCGCGCCTCTATGCGGAGAACGGGCGCTACCGCGATGCGCTCACCGCCGCGCGCACCGCGACCAGGCTGCAGCCGAACGCCGAAGCCTCGCGTCAGGCCCAGGATCTCGCCTCCGAGCTGTTCGCGCAGATCTTCCTCGGGCCGAAGGGCGACGAGCTGCCGCCGGTCGAGGCGCTCGGGATGTTCTACGAATTCCGCGAGCTGACGCCGATCGGCCGCCGCGGCGACGAGCTGATCCGCCGGCTCGCCGACCGTCTCGCCTCGATCGATCTGCTCGATCAGGCCGCCGAGCTCCTGCAATACCAGGTCGATCATCGCCTCGAAGGCGCGGCGCGCGCCCAGGTCGCCGCGCGCCTTGCCATGATCTATCTCGCCAACCGCAAGCCCGACATGGCCATCACCGCGCTGCGGGCAAGCCGAATCAGCGATCTCTCCGGCGAGCTCAGGCAGCAGCGCCTGCTGCTGGAGGCGCGCGCGCAGAGCGACGTCGGCCGTCACGATCTCGCGCTCGACATCGTCTCCAACGTCGCCGGGCGGGAAGTGCTCCGCCTGCGCTCCGACATCTTCTGGGCGGCGCGGCGCTGGCGCGAGTCCGCCGAGCAGATCGAGCTCTATTACGGCGAGCGCTTCCGCGACTTCAAGCCGCTCAATGCGGTCGAGAAGAGCGACATCATCCGTGCCGCCGTCGGCTACGCACTGGCCGACGACTCCATCGGCCTGTCGCGCTTTCGCGAGAAATACGCCCCGCTGATGAGCGAGAGCGCCGACCGTCTCGCCTTCGACATTGCGAGCAAGCCGGCTGCAGCGTCGAGCGCCGAATTCGCCGAGATCGCCAAGCTCGCTGCCAGCGTCGACACGCTCGACGGCTTCCTGCGCGAGATGAAGCAGCGCTTCCCCGCCGCCACCGCGCGCGCACCTAGCGCGCCGCCGGCCAAGGACGCCAGCGACCACACCGGCTCCTTGCCCACGATTCCGGTCGTGCGGCAGATCAAGATGACGCGATAGGGCTTGGTGCCGCCACATGCTCCGTTATTGCGAGCGGAGCGACTTGTCCGCCGGAGCCTTGGCGAAGGCGGAAGCAATCCAGACTCTTTCCGCGGAGGCAGTCTGGATTGCTTCATCGCAAGGGCTCCTTGCTGATCTAGCCGCGGCCGCTCCGTGGGCTGTGAGGGCAAGCCACCGGCTGGGTCCGCCGTCATTGCGAGCGCAGCGAAGCAATCCAGGAAATTATCCGCGGAGGCGGTCTGGATTGCTTCGTCGCAAGGGCTCCTCGCAATGACGGGGAGAGGGCGGTGGGTATTAAGAGGGAGCGGAGAGGATGCGTCTGCGATGCGATCCCCGAGCCCGGCCGTCACCCTCCGTAACTCTGCACCAGGCTCCCCGCCACCAGCGACCAGCCGTCGACCAGCACGAAGAAGATCAGCTTGAACGGCAGCGAGATCGTCGCCGGCGGCAGCATCATCATGCCCATCGACATCAGCACGGAGGCGACGACGAGGTCGATGATCAGGAAGGGCAGGAACAACAAGAAGCCGATCTCGAAGGCGCGCTTCAGCTCGGAGATCATGAAGGCAGGGACGAGAATGCGCAGTGCGAGATCGTCGGGCGTGGCCGGCGGCGGCTCGCCGGAGATATCCAGGAACAGCTTCAGGTCCTTCTCGCGCACGTTCTTCTGCATGAAGCCGCGCAAGGGCACGGAGGCGCGCTGGAGCGCATCCTCGACACCGATCTGGTTGGCGACGAGCGGGCGGATGCCCTCGTCATAGGATTTCTGCAGCACCGGGCCCATCACGAAGAAGGTGAGGAACATCGCGAGCGCGATGATCACCGAGTTCGGCGGGGCGGTCGCGGTGCCCATCGCGGTGCGCAGCAGCGACAGCACCACCACGATGCGCGTGAACGACGTCATCATGATCAGGATCGACGGCGCGATCGAGAGCACCGTGAGCAGTGCGATCAGCTGGATCGCGCGCTCCGTGACGCCGCCGCCACCGGCGCCGCCGCCGAGATTGATGCTGATGTCCTGGGCATGCGAGGGCATCGCGAGCGAAGCCGCACCGACCAGGACAGACAGGAAAAGAACTCTACGCGGAAGGACCGGCAACCTCACGAAGACGGCTTCGGACGGCCGAGCAGGGAGGCCATCTCGTCTTCGAGATTTTCAAAGCTGGTCTTTTCCGCGGCCGGCTTCGCCGGCGCGGCGGGCGGTGCCGGCGGCTCGCTGCGAGCGGCGCGCGGTGAAGCGGGCGGCGGCTCCGGCGCAACCGGAGGGGCGACCGTTTCCGCGGCCGGGCGGCGCAGGGCAGCCTCCAAACGCTGCGCCATTTCGGCGAGATTCTGCTCGGCGCTCGAGGGCGCGGCAGCCGGTGCCGGCGGCGGAACGGGCTGCGGCGCAGGCGGAGGAGGCGGTGGTGCGGCGGCGCGCTCGGCCCGCACCGGCGGCATCTTCATCGGCTCACTGCCGCGCGGCGGACGCGGCATCAGCGGCGGCTCGCCACGGGCGATGCGCGGCGGCAGCGGCTCGGGTCGGGGTTCGCGCTCGGGACGTGGCGCGATCGGCTCCGGCGGAAAGCCCCCCAGGGCCGGCTCGCTGCGGCGTTCGGCCAGCGCAGGCGCAGGCCGGCGCACTTCGTCGGCGAAGGAGGGGCGCGCGGGCCGCGGCGGCGGTTCGGGCATTTGCGGCTCGGGATGATCGAGCAGCTCGGGCCGCGGCGCCTCGTCGGCCCAGCCGCCGGCATCGGGCAGGGGAGCAAGACGCGGCGGTTCGGCGGCATTCGGACGTTGCGGGATCTGGTCGCGGCTGGGCGCGGCGCGAACGATGTTGGGCTCGACGACGATGTCGGTCGGGCCGCCGATCATCAGCAGATGCTCGACATTGTCGCGCCGGACCAGCACCAGCCGGCGCCGGCCGTCGACCGCGGCGGCGTCGATCACGGCGAGGCGGGGCATCCGGCCGCGCTGGGTGTTGGCACCGATGCGGCTACCGGCGAATCGGCGAACCAGCCATGCAGCGACCCCGATCAACGCCAGAACGACGATGAACGCGACGATGAAGGTGATAGGGCTGCCTTGCATACTTGTCCCCGACAAATGGCGCTTTTCTCGTGCCCATGGTCAGTCGAGCCGACCACAGGCGGACGATGCCCCAAACTGCGATTTCTTAACGTTCCACGGCAAGTTTTGCCGTCCCCAGCTCTTAATAACCCATGAATCGCCCGATCCAAAACGACTTCTTGCCCTGTGCACGTCTCGCCAAGCGGTTGGGGTTAATGCCACTTTTCGCGCCGTCGATTCGCGGGGCGCTGGAAACGGCTTCGGCCGGGGACATGCATCGCGCGCCGTTCTTAACCAGCTGTTAACCATACAGGCGGCAAATTCTGCCTAGCGGCGGTCCCTGGGATCCGCCCGGGCGGAGGGAACCGCGACGATGTCCATCAACGACCTTCCGGTGCTGTCGGCGCTTCGCACCAAGATGCAGTGGCATCAGGAGCGCCAGCGCGTCCTGTCCGAGAACGTCTCCAATTCCGACACGCCGAAATTCCGGCCGCGCGACCTGGTGGAACCCAAGCTCGACAAGGCCGGCGCCGTCACGGGGTCCATGGGGCCTTTGGCCCTGACCCGGACCAGCGCCTCGCACTTGACGCCGTCGGGGGCGGCTTCCGCCTTCGACCAGAACAGGAACGTCGGTTTCGAGACCCGCCCTGCGGGCAATGCCGTCAATCTCGAGGAGGAGATGATGAAGGCCGCCAGCAACCAGATGGATTACGCCGCGGCGACCTCGCTCTATTCGAAGAGCCTGCGCCTGCTCAAGACCGCAATCGGCAAAGGTTAGGCCTGAAGGAGGCGGATCATGGCAAATGACAGCAGCGACTTCGCCCGTTCCATGGCAATCGCGACCTCGGGCCTGCGTGCGCAGGCCGGCCGCATGCGGGTGATCTCGGAGAACATCGCGAATGCGGATTCGACGGCGCAGACCGCCGGCGGCGATCCCTACCGGCGCAAGGTGCCGACCTTCTCCTCCGCGCTGGACCGCACGCTCGACGCGCAGGTCGTCACCCTCGGCAGGATCAAGCCCGACCAGTCCGCCTTCCGCGTCAGATACGAACCGAACAATCCGGCGGCGGATGCGAGCGGCAACGTCAAATATCCCAACGTGAACTCGGTGGTCGAGATGACCGACATGCGCGACGCGCAGCGGTCCTACGAAGCCAACCTCAACATCATCAGTGCGACGCGCCGGATGATCCAGCGCACGCTCGACATCCTCAAGAGCTGAACAGGACATTTGAGCCATGGCATCACCGACAATCGCCGCCAATGCTTACGCCAACCTCGCCCGCGTGCTGGAGAACAGCGGCGCCGGCAAGGGCAGCGAACCGAGCGGGCAATCCTTCGCCGCGCTGCTGAAGGACGCCGTCGGCAGCGTCATGGAATCCGGCCGCAAGTCCGACGCGCAGACGGTGGCAATGGCCGCCGGCAAGGCCAACGTGATGGACGTGGTCACGGCGGTCGCCGACACCGATGTCGCGGTGTCCACGCTGGTCTCGGTCCGCGACCGCGTCATCGCGGCCTATGAAGACATCATGAAGATGCCGATCTGAGCGGGGAGTGGCGAATGGCGAATGGAGCAGCTTCCATTCGCCATTCGCAACTCGCCATTCGCTTTCTTGACGCGGCGGCAACCAACAGTGAGCAGCAAGCAATGACTGGACCCGAGACCCTCGACGTCGCGCGCGATGCGATCTGGACCATCGTGATCGTGTCGTCACCGCTGATGGTGGTCGGCCTCGTGGTCGGCGTCATCGTGTCGCTGTTCCAGGCACTGACGCAGATCCAGGAGCAGACGCTGATCTACGTGCCGAAGATCCTCGCCATCTTTGCCACGATGCTGCTGGCGCTGCCGTTCATGGCCGACTCGCTCCACGCCCACATGCTGCGGATCTCGTCGCGAATCATCGGTGGCTGAGGCACAATGCGTCGTGCGGTGGATTTGACATTCGCCCTGGGGGCTCCACGAGTCGCGTTGGCGAATGTCAAATCCAATAGCCGCACGACTATGGATATTTGCGAATGCCTCTTTGGCTCCAACATTCGCAAAAGTGCCTGCCGCGATGGCATGCGAATGTTGGAGCCGAGGCATTCGGCTATGCGCATCGACGTCTCGCTGCTGCCGGCGCTCGCCGCTTCCTTCATGCTCGCCTTCGCCCGGGTCGGCGCGATGGTGATGCTGCTGCCCGGCCTCGGCGAGACCAACATCCCGACGCGGATCAAGCTGTCGATCGCGCTGCTGCTCACGCTCATCATCCTGCCGCTGCATCGCAACGCCTATCAGGTCGACATGGGCTCGCTGGCGCCGCTGCTGGTCTTGATGCTGCATGAGATCGCGATCGGCATCGTCTTGGGCGCGACCGCGCGTGTGACGTTGTCGGCGCTCCAGGTTGCGGGATCCGTGATCGCGCAGCAGATGGGGCTCGGGTTCGTCACTTCGGTCGATCCGACGCAGGGTCAGCAGGGCGTGCTGGTCGGCAATTTCCTGACCATGCTGGGCGTGACGTTGCTGTTTGCCACCGACAGCCACCATCTGGTGATCGCAGCGCTGAACGACAGCTACACGATCTTCTCGCCGGGCGAGACCGTGTCGAGCGGCGACATCGCTTCGCTCGCGACGCGCGCCTTCGCCGCCGCGTTCCGCCTCGGCCTGCAGCTCTCGGGTCCGTTCCTGGT
This sequence comes from Bradyrhizobium agreste, assembly GCF_016031625.1. Classification (GTDB taxonomy): domain Bacteria; phylum Pseudomonadota; class Alphaproteobacteria; order Rhizobiales; family Xanthobacteraceae; genus Bradyrhizobium; species Bradyrhizobium agreste. The sequence continues at coordinate 37,420 of NZ_JACCHP010000025.1, forward strand.
GTTCGGCCTCGTTTTCAACATCGGACTGGGCGTGCTGGCGCGGCTGATGCCGCAGATGCAGGTCTATTTCGTCGGCGTGCCGCTGTCGATCTTCGCGGGCTTTCTGGTGCTCGCCGTGGTGCTCACCGCGATGATGGGCACCTTTCTCGACTATTTCATCGGTGTCATGCACCAGATGATGCCGCTCAAGTGACGGGGATCGATCGATGGCGGAAGACAACGATCCCGAAAGTCAAACAGAAGACCCGACGCAAAAGCGCCTCGACGATGCGCTTCAACGCGGCGACGTCGCCAAGAGCCAGGAGATCAACACCTGGTTCATGATGGCAGGCGGCACGCTCGTCGTCTCCACCTTCTCGGGCTCGGTCGGCAGCGGGCTGCTGACGCCGATGCGCAACCTGCTCGCCAATTCCAGGATGATCAAGACCGACGGCAAGGCGCTGCTCGCGCTGACGCAGCAGATCGAGCTCGCCGTGCTTGCCGCGGTCGGCGTGCCCCTGTTGATGCTGGTGCTGGCGGCCATCGCCGGCAACATGCTGCAGCACCGGCTGGTGTGGTCGGCCGAGTCCCTGAAGCCCAAATTCAACAAGATTTCGCCCGGCGCCGGCTTCAAACGCATCTTCGGCAAGCAGGCGGCCGCCAATTTTCTCAAAGGCATCGGCAAGCTGGCCGCTCTCAGCGTGGTCATGACCATGATCCTGTGGCCGGAGCGGCACCGCATGGAGGCGATGGTCAGGCTCGATCCGGCCGCCATGCTTGGCGCCAGCACCAGCATGACCATCCATCTGCTCGGCGCGGTGGTCGCCGCGCTCGCGATCGTCGCCATCGCCGATTACTTCTTCCAGTACCGCAGCTGGTTCCAGCGGCAGAAGATGTCGCTCCAGGAGATCAAGGAAGAATTCAAGCAGTCGGAAGGCGACCCCCACATCAAGGGCAAGATCCGGCAATTGCGGCAGCAGCGCGCCAAGAAGCGCATGATGGCGGCGGTTCCCAAGGCCTCCGTGATCATCACCAACCCGACCCACTATTCGGTGGCGCTGTCCTACGAGCGCGGCATGACCGCACCGATCTGCGTCGCCAAGGGCGTCGACAATCTCGCCTTCAAGATCCGGGAGATCGCGCGCGAGCACGACATCCCGATCGTGGAGAACGTGCCGCTGGCCCGCGCGCTCTACGCGACCGTGGACATCGACCAGGAAATCCCGACCGAGCACTACCATGCCGTCGCCGAAGTCATCGGTTACGTCATGCGCCTGAAGCGCGGATTCAGTGCCGGGCGGGGATAAGATGCCCGAAAAGTACCGGAAATGGCCGTAATCTGGGAATCAGCTTACCTTTCGCCGCTGCTGCCCTTGCACCTCAGGGTCCGATTCAGGCAGGGAGGACCCCACGCGCCCGGTGGCGCGTTGATTCTCTGCCGACAGGCTGCGCCAGCTCGAGAATGACCGCCGAGACCGACCACGACCTCACACGCGAGCCCGTTGCGGCGCACGAGCCGTCGCCGCGCTCGGGCAGCATTGCGCTGGTGCTGCTCGTGGCCGCCGGCCTCATCGCCGTGGCCGTCGGGCTGATGACGCTGGGGCGCGTGCAGGCGCAGCCCTATATCCTCGGCATCCTCGCGGTGCTGGCGATGGTCGGCCTGTTCAACCTGTTCGCCTTCGCCGCCGGCATCATCCGCTTCGCCGACCGCAATCTCGACGATCCCATCATCGGCCGCATCTCCGATCACGCCTTCGACGGGCTCGCGGTCACCGACGCGCGCGGACACGTGGTCTATTCCAATGCCGCCTATCTGACGCTGACCGGCGCCACCGGCCCGCAGGACGTGCGCCCCGTCGAGCGCGTCTTCATCGGCAACCCCGACGTCTCGGAAGCGGTGTTCCGCCTGCTCAAGGCCGCCCGCGAGGGCAAGCGGCAGCAGGAAGAGGTGCGTATCTCCGGCCATGACGGCAACCAGGGCCGCTGGCTGCGCATGCGGGTGCGCCCGCTCGGCACCGGCAAGCGCGAGGCGAAATACGCGGTGTGGTCGATCGCCGACATCACCCGCGACCGCGAGCGCCAGGAGGACGTGTTCCAGGAGCTCCAGCACGCGATCGAATATCTCGATCACGCCCCGTGCGGCTTCTTCTCGGTCAACCCGGCCGGCGAGCTCGCCTATGTCAACGCGACGTTGGCGAACTGGCTCGACTACGACCTCGCCGAGATCGGCTCGGGCGGCCTGAAGCTCACCGACATCGTCTCCGGCGACGGCGCTTCGCTCTTGACCTCGATCGTGGCGGTGCCGGGTGAGGTGAAGACCGAGGTGTTCGACATCGACCTGCGCATGCGCACCGGCAAGACCATGCCGGTGCGGCTCTATCACAAGCTCGCCTTCGGCGCCGACGGCGCGCCGGGGCCCTCGCGCACGCTCGTGATCAGCCGCGCCCGCGACGAGCGCAGCGACCCCGATCGTGCCGCCGAAGTGCGGTTCATGCGCTTCTTCGACCACACGCCGATGGCGATCGCGACCGTCGATCGCGCCGGCAACGTGGTGCGCGCCAATGCCCGCTACGCCAAGCTCAGTCAGGCGCTGGGGCTGGACACCTCCTCCAAGTCGATCTTCCGCGCGGTCAATTCGCGCGACCGCCACCTCTTGATTGCGGCCATCAACCAGGCCGCCGAAGGCAAGGCCGACATCGCCCCGGTCGAGGTGGCGCTGGAAGGGACCAGGGAACGCTGGGGCCAGTTCTTCGTGACCCCGGTCGATGCGGCCGAGACCGAGGCGGAAGCCGCCATCGTGCACATGCTCGAGACCACCGAGCGGCGCGCGCTGGAGAACCAGATCAACCAGTCGCAGAAGATGGAGACGGTCGGCCAGCTCGCCGGCGGCATCGCCCACGACTTCAACAACGTGCTGTCCGCCATTATGATGGCGAACGACTTCCTGCTGAACGCGCACAAGCCGACCGACCCGTCGTTCCAGGACATCATGCAGATCAAGCAGAACGCAACGCGCGCCGCCACGCTGGTGCGGCAGCTGCTGGCGTTCTCGCGCCGACAGACGCTGCGGCCGCAGGTGCTCGATCTCGGCGACGCCCTGTCCGATCTCACCATGCTGCTGCGCCGGCTGATCGGCGAGAAGGTCAAGCTCGACCTCGTGCACGGTCGCGACCTCTGGCCGGTGAAGGTCGACGTCTCCCAGTTCGAGCAGGTGATCGTCAATCTTGCGGTGAACGCGCGCGACGCCATGCCCGACGGCGGCAAGCTGATCATCCGCACCGCCAACGTCACCAGCGAGGACGCGGGCAAGCTCGCCTACAAGGGCATGCCGGCTGCAGATTATGTGCGGATCGAGGTCGCCGACACCGGCACCGGCATCCCGGCCGACATCCGCGACAAGATTTTCGAACCGTTCTTCTCGACGAAAGAGGTCGGGAAGGGCACCGGCCTCGGGCTCTCTACCGTCTACGGCATCGTCAAGCAGACTGGCGGTTTCATCTATGTCGATTCCGAGCCGGGGCAGGGCACCTCGTTCCACATCTTCCTGCCACGCCACATCGCCGAACCGGAGGTGCAGGTCGAGCAACCAGCTGCGGCCAGCGCGACCAGCGGTGCCGCGAAGGAAGCCGCGCCCGCCGCGGCGGCAGAGGCCAAGCCGCGCACCGATCTCACCGGGCAGGGCACCATCCTGCTGGTCGAGGACGAGGAGGGCCTGCGCGCGCTGAACGCTCGCGGCCTGCGCTCGCGCGGCTACACCGTGGTCGAGGCCGAGAACGGCGTCGAGGCCATGGAGGTGCTGGACGAGCAGAGCGGCGCGATCGATCTCGTCGTTTCCGACGTCGTGATGCCGGAAATGGACGGGCCGACGCTGCTCAAGGCCATGCGCGAGAAGAACCCCGACATCAAGTTCATCTTCGTCTCCGGCTATGCCGAGGATGCCTTCGAGAAGAGCCTGCCGGAAGGCCAGCAGTTCGACTTCCTGCCAAAGCCCTTCACGCTCAGCCAGCTGGTGGCGGCGGTGAAGGAGACGATGACGAAGCAGGGGTGAGGTACAAGCGGCGCTGCGCCGTTCCCGCGCCTCCAATGACAAGGAAAAAGCGGAATTCTTGCCCCAAACCCACCGGTAACGGGCGACCGCGGTTGCCCGCGCACCTTCGCCAAACCCCCGCCAAATATGGGCTTTTGCCACATCCCCGCGACTGAGGGCCGCAGCCATGGGTTCCGAAACCGGCTTCACTTTTCGGGAAGTCTGACCATCTTAGGGGCACGTCCCCATGCCGGGGATTTGGGAAACGCACATGACTTTCTCGCAACGATCCCGCACTCTCTTCAAGACGATCGCCGTCGTGCTGGCGCTTGCGCTGCCGACCGCGCTGGCGATCTCGTCCGCCGACGCGCGCGTCGGTGGCGGCATGTCGTCGGGTTCGCGCGGCTCGCGCACCTATTCGGCGCCGCCGTCGACCACGACCGCGCCGGGCTCGACCTCGCAGTTCAACCGGACCTACACCCAGCCGGGTGCAGGCATGAACTCGGCCGCTTCCGCGCCCGCGCGCGGCGGCCTGTTCGGCCGCGCCGGCGGGTTCATGGGCGGCCTTGCGGCCGGCTTCCTCGGCGCCGGCCTGCTCGGCATGCTGTTCGGTGGTGGCCTGTTCGGCGGCCTCGGCGGCCTGTCCTCGATCCTCGGCCTGATCATCCAGATCGCGCTGGTGGTGCTCGTGGTCCGGCTGGCGATGTCGTGGTGGCAGCGTCGTCACGCCCCGCGGGCGGCTTACGCCAATGCTGACGCCGGCGCAGCGCCCGGACCGCAGACGAACTATCGCAGCGGTCTTGGTGGTGGCCTTGGCGGTGGACTCGGTGGCTTCGGTTTCGGCGCCAACAACGCGCCGCTCGAGATCAAGCCAGATGACTATGAGGCGTTCGAGCGTCTGCTCGGCGAGATCCAGGCGGCCTGGTCGAACGAGGACGTGGCCAAGCTGCATACGCTCGCGACGCCCGAGATGGTCTCCTACTTCGAGCAGGACCTCGCCCAGAACCGCGCCCGCAACGTGGTCAACAAGGTCACGAATGTGAAGCTGTTGCAGGGCGACCTCGCGGAAGCCTGGCGCGAAGGCGAGACCGACTACGCCACGGTGGCGCTGCGCTTTGCGCTCACCGACAAGACGGTGGATCGCAACACCGGCGCGATCGTCGCCGGCAGCGAGCAGCCGGGCGAGGCGACCGAGATCTGGACCTTCGCCCGCCGGCCGGGCACCGGTTGGGAACTCTCGGCGATCCAGCAGACCAACTGATCGCCCGCCACGTGAGAAACCAGGGCGTCGTGCTTTCCGCACGGCGCCTTTTTCTTTGAGTGTCTCGCCTCGCTCATCGGAATAAGCGGGCGCGCGTCGGGTTGAGATGAGGCGGCCGACAACAATTGTGACGGGAGGACAACATGATCCGCATCGAGAGATCTGCGACAATCTTAGGCCTCGCACTCGCGATGGCCTTGCTGGCGCCGCCATCAGCGCAGGCGCAGTCGACCGACATGACGTTCTTCGTGACCTCCACTGGCCTCGGTAAGGGCGCCGACCTCGGTGGCCTCGAGGGCGCGGACGCGCACTGTCAGAAGCTTGCACAAGCCGCCGGCGCCGGCACCAAGACCTGGCGCGCCTATCTCTCGACGCAGGCCGCCGACGGCAAGCCGGCCATCAACGCCAAGGATCGCATCGGCAAGGGACCATGGCAGAACGCCAAGGGCACGGTGATCGCCAAGGATGTCGCCGAGCTGCACGGCGCGAACAATCTCACCAAGCAGACCGCGCTCAGCGAGAAGGGTGAGGTCATCAACGGCCGTGGCGACACGCCGAACCGGCATGACATCCTCACGGGATCGCAGCCCGACGGCACCGCCTTCGCCGCGGGCGACGACAAGACCTGCAAGAACTGGACATCGAGCACGCAAGGCGCCGCGGTCGTCGGTCATTCCGATCGGCAGGGCCTACGCGATGATGAGCCTTCGAAGTCATGGAACAGCTCCCACACCTCGCGCGGTCCCGACGGCGGCTGCTCGCAGGCCGATCTGAAGAGCACCGGCGGCGACGGGCTGCTGTACTGCTTCGCTTCGAATTGAGAGAGGCGTAACTCTCTCACCCGTCATTGCGAGGAGCTCTTGCGACGAAGCAATCCAGACTATTTCCGCAGAGGCAGTCTGGATTGCTTCCGCCTTCGCCGAAGGCTTCGGCGGACAAGTCGCTTTCGCTCGCAATGACGGAGTATCTTGAACCGCCGTTCCGCCTCACGCTGACGGAACCTCCGGCCGCATGCTACATTGGTCCGGTCGCCTTCACGCTCACGGACCTCTCCCATGAAATACGAGCTCTATTACTGGCCCGAGATCCAGGGCCGCGGCGAATATGTGCGATTGGCCCTGGAGGAGGCGGGTGCCGCTTACGTCGATGTTGCGCGCGGGCCGCGCGGGACGGCTGCGATGATGAAGATGATGGACGCGCAGCAGGGCACGCCGCCCTTTGCGCCGCCATTCCTGAAAGCGGGCAAGCTCGTCATCGGCCAGACCGCCAACATCCTGCTCTATCTCGGCGCCCGCCATGGGCTTGCGCCGAAGACGGAAGCCGGCAGACTCTGGGTGCACCAGCTCCAGCTCACGATCACGGACTTTGTCGTCGAGATCCACGATACGCATCATCCGCTCGGGCCCTCGCTTTATTATGAGGACCAGAAGGCGCCGGCGAAGAAGCGCACGGCCGAGTTCTGGGACGAGCGGGTGCCGAAATATCTCGGCTATTTCGAGCAGCTTCTCGTCGCAAACGGCGGCACCTATGTCACCGGTCGCCGCCCGACCTATGTCGACCTCTCGCTGTTCCAGATCGTCGAGGGCCTGCGTTATGCCTTCCCCAAACGCATGAAGGCGTTCGAGAACAATGTCCCGGGCCTCGTCGGCCTGCACGGTCGCATCGCCGCGCGGCCCAACATCGAGGCCTATCTCGCAAGCGAGCGCCGCATTCCCTTCAACGAGCAGGGCATCTTCCGCCGCTATCGCGAGCTGGATCGATAGCCGGTTTGGTGCAGGACGCCAGGCGCGTTCACCAGACGCCGGGGATGAGGCGATAGCGCACCCGCGCCGCATAATCGGTATAGCCCGGCAGGCCCTCGCGCAACGTGCGCTCCTCGATCGGGATGCGGACCGCGAACAGGGCGATGAAGAGCGGCATCATCGCAAGTCCCCACCACGACCCCAGCAGCAACGGCACGCCGGTGAAGAACAGGACCATGCCGCTATACATGGGATGGCGGACATAGGCGTAGGGACCGGTCGAGATCACGTGCTGCGCGCGCTCGGTTTGCAGCTTGACCACGGGCGCGGCGAACGAGTTCTCGCGGAAGACCCACATGACGAACAGTGTCGAGGCCAGGAACAGCCCGAGGCCGAGCGCCTGCAACGCGGTCGGAATGTCGGAGGATCGAACGCGGCGGTCGAGCCCCATCACGGCAAGCCAGGCCAGCATGGTGACGACGAAGAGGACGATGAACATCTTGTCGGCCGCGGGCTGATCCTTTTGCAGCACCGGCCGCAGGCGTTCGGCGAGCAGCGCCGGATCGATCCGGTAGAGCCACCAGCCGCAGAGCGGGCCGAGGAGGGCGGAGGTGGCGAGGAACGCCCACGCCGACGGCCAATGCAGCGTCCCGGCGGACGCAAACAGCAGCGCGCCCATGCCGACGACGAACACCGTGTTCTGCAACAGCAGCCGTGCGATCATGCGCAGGTCCTAAGGTGAACGGCGCGCGATCCTGGTCCAGCTATCCGGCAAAGATGCGGCCGGACACGCCAAAAGCCCGATCGACCGGATCGGGCGCTTCGGCTTTGGCAAGCCTGATCAGGCGAGCTGATCGATCCGCGTGCCCTGACCCGGCGGCAGCGGCGCCGGCGGCTGCGGCTTGAAGGTCGGATCCTCGTCCTTGACCTTGGTCTGATCGTCCTGCGGCTTGGTCGTGTCGTAGTTCGGAACCACGATCGCGATCGGCGGGGGCGCAACGGTGGAAACCTTCATCCGCAAATCCTCACACATGGAAACAACCGAGCCTGCCCTGCGAGGAGCGAAATTTCCTTCAAGCCAATCGCTAAAATGCGAGGGAATTGGTGCGGTGTGGGCCCTCTATGCGGGGCGCGACGCAGCTGACCACGTACTCCGTCATTGCGAGCGGAGCGAAGCAATCCAGAGATCTCTCCACGGAGACAGTCTGGATTACTTCGTCGCGAGGGCTCCTCGCAATGACTGGGAGAGGCCCTCGTCGTCTCGGTTTGCACCGCGCGGACGAGACACATGTCCGTAGCGAAAAAGGAGCTCCGCCCTATTCGTCCTTGCCGCGGGTGATCGCGATCGACGCTTCCGTCTTGGTGCGGGTGCATTCCATGTTGAGCCGCCGGTAGCGCATGGTGACCTTGTCGCCGCGGAGCAGACCCATCCGCTTCAGGCAGCGCGTCGCGCCCGTCGTGGTGTCGTCCTTGGTCACGGTGAAGACGATCGCCGCCGTCGATCCGACCAGGGCATAGAACTCCGGCTTCGGCTTGCGGTCGCCCTTGGCATAGAGCTCGATGGAATATTTGTCGCCGCGGCAGCCGACCGACAGCTCCTTGGCCGCCGGGTGCGTGAGATAGACGACGTTGGCGGCGCGGAAATTCACCTTGAGACGGTCGATCTGGTTCGCCAGCTCCTTGGCGCTGTCGTCGCAGCGATCGGCGCGGGCAGGCGAAGCGAGAGCAACAAGGCCGGTGATGGCGGCGGCGACCAGAATCGCGCCGCGGACGTTCAAGTTCAATGTCATGATGAAAAGCCCCTTAGGGCGCGCATTCAAGCGTCGGCGGACGCGAAGCGCAAGGGTGGGGTTTTCCTTGTTGGCAGGCGCGTGATATAAAGAGCACATGAGCAAGGAGCAGGTAAAAGCGATATTGGACCGCGTTCTGACCTGGCCGCCCGAACGCCAGGAGGACGCAGCGAAGATGCTGATGCTCATGGAGTCGCAGGACGAGAGCGTCTATCGGCTGACCGACGAGCAGGTCGAGGAGGTTCGCCGCCGTCGGTCGGATCCGGATGCGCAGCGGCTCACGCTCGACGAGTTCAAGGAGCGCCTCAAGCAGCGCCTCGGCGAATGAAGGTCGTCATTCACGAGTCGGCGGCTCGTGATCTCGATGAGATTATTGACTGGATTTCCCGGGACAATCCCATCGCAGCGGCCCGCGTAGTCGGCCGCATCCTCGCGAAGATCGAGCGTCTTGCCGCGTCAGGCCTTCCCAACATCGGTCGTCCGGGTCTGCTTGAAGGGACGCGGGAGCTTGTAGAGGCTCCCTACATCATCGTCTACGCGGTCGATCAATCAGACCAGGTGATCGAGGTGCTGGCCGTCCTGCACGGGGCGAAGGATCAAAGTCTAGGCCTCCCCATGAGCCGAACGGGCTTTCGGGGCGCTTCCCTTTGCGGCAAAAAAGCTTAGAACGCTTCTATGCTGAGAGGCCCGCCAGGGCCACAAAACCCCGAGATTTGCCCCATGAACGCTCCCACCGCCTTCCCCGACCAGTCCAAGCCCGTTCCGCCCTACAAGCACACCCCGCTGTTCCCGCTGGGCAAGGACGAGACGCCCTACAAGAAGATTTCGTCCGAAGGCGTCAGGGTCGAGAAGGTGCTCGGCAAGGACATGCTGGTGGTGTCGCGCGAGGCGCTGCGGGCGCTGTCGGAGGCGGCCTTTGGCGACATCAACCATTACCTGCGCCCCGGCCACCTGAAGCAACTGCGCTCGATCCTGGAGGACAGCGAGGCCAGCCCGAACGACAAGTTCGTCGCGCTGGACTTCCTCAAGAACGCCAATATCGCGGCGGGCGGCGTGCTGCCGATGTGTCAGGACACCGGCACCGCGATCATCATGGGCAAGAAGGGCTGCAACGTCATCACCGACGGCGACGACGAGGCGGCGCTGTCGGAAGGCGCGCGCGATGCTTACCTGCGCCGCAATCTGCGCTACTCGCAGGTCGCGCCGCTCTCGATGTTTGAAGAGAAGAACACCGCCAACAACATGCCGGCGCAGTGCGAGATCTACGCCGAGGGCGACGACGCCTACAAGTTCATGTTCATGGCCAAGGGCGGCGGCTCCGCCAACAAGAGCTTCCTGTTCCAGGCCACGCCCTCGGTGCTGACCAAGGACCGGCTGCTCGCGTTCCTCAAGGAAAAGATCCTCACGCTCGGCACCGCCGCGTGCCCGCCCTATCACCTCGCCATCGTGATCGGTGGCACCTCGGCCGAGCTGTGCATGAAGACGGTGAAGCTTGCCTCCGCGCGCTATCTCGATGCGCTGCCGACGCACGGCTCGCCCGACGGCAACGCCTTCCGCGACCTCGAGATGGAGAAGGAAATCCACAAGATGACGCAATCGCTCGGCGTCGGTGCGCAGTTCGGCGGCAAGTACTTCTGCCACGACGTGCGCGTGATCCGCATGCCGCGCCACGGCGCCTCGCTCCCGATCGGGCTCGGCGTGTCCTGCTCGGCCGACCGCCAGGTGCTCGGCAAGATCACCAGGGACGGCGTCTATCTCGAGGAGCTCGAGCACAATCCGGCGCAATACCTGCCGCAGGTCGAGCAGTCGCTCGGCGGCGAGGTCGTCAAGATCGACCTCAACCAGCCGATGAAGGACATTCTGGCGACGTTCTCGAAATATCCGATCAGGACGCGGGTCTCGATGACCGGCACCATGATCGTCGCGCGCGACAGCGCGCATGCCAAGCTGCGCGAGCGGCTGGAGAAGGGCGAGCCGCTGCCGGACTACTTCAAGAACCATCCGGTTTACTACGCCGGTCCCGCCAAGACGCCCGAAGGCTACGCCTCCGGCGCGTTCGGTCCGACCACCGCGGGCCGCATGGATTCCTTCGTCGACCAGTTCCAGGCCGCCGGCGGCTCCATGGTGATGGTGGCCAAGGGCAACCGCGCGCCGGCCGTGCGCGAGGCCTGCAGGAAATACGGCGGCTTTTATCTCGGCTCGATCGGCGGCGCCGCGGCGAACCTCGCCGAGCACTGCATCAAGAAGGTCGAGGTGCTCGAATATCCCGAGCTCGGCATGGAAGCGATCTGGCGCATCGAGGTCGTCGATTTCCCGGCGTTCATCATCATCGACGACAAGGGCAACGACTTCTTCAAGGAGCTGAATTTGGGCTGAGACCGTCATGGCCGGGCTTGACCCGGCCATCCATCGCGCTTCGAAGAAGATGGATACGCGGGTCAAGCCCGCGTATGACGATTTGAGCTGGCGGCGAAGTCTCGATGCGCGTCAGCTGCAATTGGTGACCTGGTTGGAGCACAGCGCGCGCCACCAGCCGCGCACGCCGTCGTGGCTCTCGACCAGGCCCCAGAGCCCGCTGCAGGCGAAGATGCGCTTCGGGCCGCCGTCGGTGTCGAGCGCACCGCCGAGCTCGCGCTGGGCCGGCATCCATTTGGCATCGATGAAGGGCGCCTGAAACAGCCCGCCCGCCCGTGTAGCGCCATTGGCGTAACTCGCGCCGACCTTGTTCGAGGCGACCCAGCCGCGTCCGGCATAGGGCTTCGGCGCGTTGCGCGGATATCGCTTCTCGTCCTCGTAATCCTTGCCCGGCGGCTTCGCGCCTTCGATCAGGAACCAGCCGTCCCTGAAACCGATGATGCGGAATTCGGTGAGCCAGCCGCCCTCGGGCGTGTTCTCAGCGCCGCCGAGCTTGAGCCGGTAGGGCGGTGGCAAGGTGCCGAGCACGCGCGCTTTCACCGAGGGCTCGGCACGCACGTTGAGACCGTTCGGATCCTTGTCGATCGACCAGGCGCCGAGATCGCAGGGCTCGGTGCCGGCAGGCAGCGTCGAGCGCTTGGCGGCCACCTCGGCGTGCAGCTTGGCGAAATCATTGTCGTCGTCGGGATCCGGCCCGGTGCGTGGCTTGATCTCGGCCGACACCGCACGCGTCGCGTCCGGCGTCAGCGTGACGACCAGGACCTGACGCGCGGCGAACACGCTGGCCGGCGTCTTCGGATCGTTCGACGTCGCCGGATAGACCGCGAGATAGCCGGTCGCACCTTCGGTGCGGTAGGCGAGGCCGGCGACATAGCCCGCCGGCACCATGGCGAGCGCGCTTGCGCGCCACGCCGGTTCGGTGTCATCCGCGCGCGCCGCTTGTGTCGCAACACATAGGATCGTTGCCGCGAGGAGGCGGAGCACGCGCATCGGTGCAGCTCGGGCTTTATGCGCGCGCGCCCGCGAACGGGAAGCTGCCCATCGGGCCGATGCCCATCTCGCCGCTGATGCTGTCGCCGGAGACCGTGCCGGTGAATTCGAGCGTGAGCGGCATCGGCTTGTCGATCGAGACCTTCCAGGAGACGTTGTCGCCGGAGGCGATGCCGTCGAAGATCTCGGCGGTATTGCCTGCCGCGCCCAGCGTGCCCGTGAGCGTGCCGTCCGCGGCCTTCAGGCTCAGCATCGCCTGCTGTTCGCCCATCGGCGTCGTCATGGTCAGATTCCAGTTGCCGTCTACGGCCATTCCCGTCTCCCGAACAAATCTCGGCGGTCCGCGACGATCCGCGGCCGTCCCGAGCGAGCCTATAGCGCAACTCGCAGGTCCTGCCTAACCCTGCGATCGGGCCATCAGGCGCGGGCGGCGGCGCGCCGGCGGCTGGTGACGATGAGCCGCAGCACCACATACTGCACGGCGAAGGCCAGGATCTTGGCGCCGCCCGCGACCACCGTGATGTAGAACGCCCACAGCTTCAGATCGCCGGTGGCGGCGACCGCGATCATCCCGGCGCCGATCACGAACATCAGCGCCGCCCAGGCATAGCCCGCGGCCGTCACATATTCCGGAACGGTCTCGGCGACGATTGGCGGCATGTAGCGCAGCATCCAGCCGCGCTTGAGCATGATGAGGCCGATCGCGAAATGCGCGATCGAGGGTTTGGCCAGCATGAAGCGCGGATCGTGGGTCAGGAGCGTGATCGCGCCCAGCACGACGACGAGCGCAAGGCTCGCATAGGTCATGTAGTTGAGCGCCTGCCCCTTGAGGCGGGCGTAGATCACCTGCGCGATTGCAGCGGCGATCGCCACCGATGTCGCCAGGATGATGCTGTCGGTGATGAGATAGATGGCCAGGAAGATGATGGCGGAGAGGAAGTCGGAGGCGAGGCGGGCGAATACGTCCTTCATCGTCGATCCTGTTCAGCGGGCGTCTGGGAGGGCGCGGGCGGGCGTACCGTACTTGATCTGGCGATACTCGGGATACCACTTTGTGAAGTAGATCGCACTGTTGCGGGCGGCAAAGGCCACCGCAAGGCTGGACCAGAGCGGCAGGCCGGGGACGTACAGCAGCACGAGATTGGCAGCCGCCATCAACAATGCGGCGGCGGTCCAGGCGCCGGTGATGATGTAATTGGCGCGAAGAAAGCCGGGCATCGCCGCGGTCTCGGCCGGCACCGCTTCAAGCGCATATTGCAGCGTGAAGGGACGGCGGAGCAGCATCGAGCCCAGCGAGATGACGAAGATTCCGACATCGACCGACAGCTTGACCCCGAGGGTGCCGAGCGCGGGGTCGATCAGCGCGAGGTAAAGGCCGATTGCGGCGAATACAATCGCGGAGCCCGCGGCCAGGATCTTCACCGAGCGGCCACGCGCGACATCAATCGCGACGGTCGCGAGGCAGATCGCCGATGCCGCAAACACGCTGAGCACGGCCGACGTGACCAGCATCAGGAAGGCGAAGGCGCCGTAGGGCGCGAGGATCAGGAAAATCGCCATGGGCCGCCTCGGTCGGGTCAATCTTTACAATGTAAAGATAAGTAGCGCGCCGGCGATGCCAGGTCAAGCAAGATCTTTACAGCATCAAAATGACGTAGGTGACCTCCAAAATGCGAAGCGCAGCAACAGCTTGGTCCAATGCCTCCTCGGCCAATTCGGCCCAGGGCAGGAGCGGCAGTGCAGCGGCAGCCAACAGACCGAGGCAGAGCAGGATGCCGCCGTCGAACACGGTATGGCGGCTTCGTCGCAGCCGGATCATCTGGAACGCGAGTGCGGTACCGGTCAGGGCGAGGAGGACAAGAGCGCCTGCACTGATCGAGGGCATGTACATCGAAAACTCCTTTTTCGTCGCGCCGGGTTCGCGCCAAGTGGCGCGCCTCGAGGGCTACGCTGCGCCGACCCAATTGCCGTGGAAGCCGTCGGGCACGCGGTGGCCGAGCTGCACCAAGGCGGCGGGACCGGCTTCGATGTCGGTGGCATTGAACACGGCGAGATCGCTGCGGTTCTCCCGCGCGCGCCAGACCACGGCGAGCAGCCAGCCGTCGCCTTCGGCGGCATCCTTGGATCGCTCGACGAAAACGGGCTCGGAGATGGTGTCGCCGGCCGGCAGCAGGTATTGGCCGAGCCGCCTGCCGTTGCCGTCGACGTGGACGATGCCCGAAAGCGCGCCGAACATCGGCAGCTTCGGATTGGCGCAGGCGTACCAGCCGTGACGGCTCTTCAGCCCGGCGCGGCGATCGTCGATGCGCGGGAATTCGCCGGTGAGATCGTCGAGGTAGGTCTGCTGGAAGCGGTCGGTATTCCCGGCGAGATCGAAGGTCCAGCGGCAGTGGCGGGCGCGCGATTTCTCGGGATCGGTGGGTCGGCCGTCCGGATGCGGAAACAGCGGCGCTTCCTCGAACTGCATGACGTCGGCGACGATGCGGCTCTCGTCCTCCCACGCATTCATGACATGGAAGACGTAGCAGGCTTCGGCACGAAACCAGACGATGTCCTTGGCCGTGCCGCTGCGCTTCATCACCCCGACATAGGCGCCCTTGTCCGGCTCCCAGGCATAGGGCGGTCGTCCGCTCATCGCGCGCTCCATGCTGCCTGATATCGGCAGGATCGGAAACAGCACATGGTTCGCGGTGACGATGAAGTCGTGCACCATGCTGGCATAGGGCGCCTCGAACCGCTCGAAGCGCGTCGCCTTGCCGGAGGCGTCGATAGACCCGTAGGAGAGGGCTGGCGTCAGCGGGCCCGCCGCGTTGTAGCCGAAGAACACCAGTTCGCCGGTGACGGGATCGATCTTCGGATGCGCGGTGAAACTGCCGGCGACGCGGCCCTGGTAGTTGTGATAGCCGCGCGTCGCCAGCGTGCCCGGCTCGATCTCCGTCGGCAGATGCGCTTCTTCCAGCGCCAGCAGCTTGCCGGCGTGGAAGATGATGTTGGTGTTGGCGACACCGCCATCGGTCAGATTTGCCGGCGCATCCGGCAGCTTGCGGCCGAAGCCGCCGAACAGCGCGCGGCCGGCGTCGTGCTCGGCGAGCCATTTCGGCGTGCGGACCCAGCGGTTGCGGTAGCTGGCGCGGCCGTTCTCGAGATGAAAGGCGTGCAGCATCCCGTCGCCGACGAACCAGTGCGCGCCGGGCGAATCGAACTGCGGATTGGGGCCGTTGCGGTAAAGCGTGCCGTTCAGCTCGCGCGGCAATTCGCCGACGATCGTCAGGAAGGGCGCATCGGCCTCGAACGGGATCGGCGCGATATTGTTGCGGCGCTCGGCCATGGCGTCCTGCTGCACGGCGAATCCTCCCCTATCTTTACATCGTAAAGATTGGATAAACCCGATCGCAACTTTCGTCAAGTGAAATCTTTACACTGTCAATATTGCGTCATATAGCTTGCAAATGGCCAAGATCGACACCAAGGGCGAAGCGGCGCGAAGCCCGCGAGCCCCGAGAAAAACCACCGCGACCGCGCCACCGCGCACCTCGCGTCGGGCGAGAAGCGCCAAGACCGAGACGCCGTATCATCACGGCGCGCTGCGCGAAGCGCTGCTCCAGGCCGCCGAACGGGTGCTGGAGCGCGACGGGCTTGCCGGCCTGACATTGCGCGCGGTGGCCCGCGAGGCCGGCGTCTCGCATGCCGCGCCGACCCATCATTTCGGCGACCTGACGGGCCTGCTCAGCGAGCTCGCAGCCGTCGGCTTCCGCCAGTTCAACGTGGCAATGGCCGCTTCCTGCGATGCCGCCACCACGCCGCTCGAAGCCGCGCTGGCGCGGCCGAAAGCCTACGTCGCCTATGCGCAGGCCCACCCCGGCATGTACGGCATCATGTTCCGCACCGAGCGGCTGGATTATTCGAGGCCGTCGCTGCACGAGGCGGCCGAGGCGTCTTTCGCCGGACTTGCCAATGCGGTCGGCATGATGCGGCAGGAGCAGATCAGCGGCGATTCGCTGACGCTGAACCAGGGCGCCGCGATCGCGCGGGCCTGGTCCCTGGTGCACGGCTTCACCATGCTGCTGCTCGACGGACGGCTGAAGGATATCCTCGCGCGGCTGCCGGAGGGAACGACCGCCGAGCGGCTGCTCGAGGCCATGCTGACGGCGCCTGTGACGGCGAAGCTACCCGGCTGCTGAACCGCGAAGGCTAGCGCATGGTCGCGAGTTCAACGGCGCGGCCGCGCGTGCCGACGATCTTGACCTCGTCCTTGCCGCAAGAGAAGCCGCGGGCGAGATCGTCGGCGGCCTTGCGCGCGAGCTCGTTGGCGTTCGGGTTGGCGATCGCATCGACATAGGCGACGTGGCAGACCGGGCCCGGCGGCAGCCGGGTCACGACCAGCATGGCCTTGGTGCTCGGCCGCCCCTGCTTGTCGGGACCGGAATTGTCGGCGATATGCCAGCGCTGGATGATCGCAAACGGCTTTGCGCCGGCCGCGCGCCATTCGATGGTGGTCTCGGATGAATTGAACGGTGCGAACCAGGCTGCTGCCGCCGGTTCCTCGCTTGCTGCCTTGCGGCTGCGCCCGACCGACACGATCTCGCGAAGATCGTCCTCGGCGACCAGCACCAGCAGGCCGCCCTTGCCCGGACAAACCCGCGTGCTGCTGCCGTCGAGCGCGCTGGGCTTGCCGATCTGCCGGCAATCCTTTGCAGCTGTCGAGGTGTAGCTGCTGCCCACGGATTGAGCGTCGGCGCTGCTCAGGCCTATGCAAGTCATCAGCACGGCGAAGCCTATAGTTGTGATACGTTTCATGACAGGCTTTGATGGACTGGGAACTTCGTCCCATCAGACGTCTTGATTGTGGGCAAGGTTCAAACAGGGTTGGGATATACCTGACAGCAGCGCGGAATCGTTCTACAAGAGCGGCTTCGCTTCAAGCCGTGCGGCCTCGTTCGCGTTCTCATTCTTCAGATCATGCCAGCTACCTCGAACAAACCTTATCGCGTCGGCCGCTCCAAGACCGGGCTCGGCCTCTTCGCCACCAAGCCGATCAAGAAGGGGACCCGGATCATCCGCTATTTCGGACCGATCTTGGACTCGCGGATTCCCGAACATGACGAGATCGAGAACAAATATCTGTTCGAGCTCAACGGCCGCTGGACCATCGACGGCTCGGTGCGCAAGAACCTCGCGCGCTACATCAACCATTCCTGCCGCCCCAATGCGGAATCGGACGTCCGGCCGCGCGAGCGCAAGGTCTATATCCGCGCCATCAAGAACATCGAGCCGGGCGACGAGATCAACTACGATTACGGCACCGACTATTTCAAAGCGTACTTGAAACCGATCGGCTGCAAGTGCGATTTCTGCGAGAAGAGGCGCAAGAAGCTGCGCGCGGAGGCGAGGGCGGAAGCCGCCAAGGTGAAGGCGCGGGCCGAGCGCAAGGCCAAGAAGGCGGGCGCGAAAAGCACGGCGAAAAAGAAGAAGCTGAACGGCAAGCATTTTGCAGGCAAGGTGGGCCGCGTGAAGGCGTAGTCCCCGCATCGGTCGTCGCGCGCGCTGCTGCCGCGCGAGCTGACAGGCTTCGCGCAAGGGCCAAAGCCGTCCACTAGGCTCGCCCTCAGCCCGAGCACGACGTTCTCGCCTCATCTTCGTCATTGCGAGCGAAAGCGACTTGTCCGCCGAAGCCTTGGCGAAGGCGGAAGCATCCAGATTCTCGCCGCGGAGGAACGCGGGGTTGCTTCCGCTTCGCTGAGACTTCGGCGCCAAATCGCAGCGCCTGCAATTGACTGTATGGCGCCGCGACGGAATTGGCTCGGCGGCGAAGGGATCAGATCTCCAGCACAAGCGGATTGGCCTTCAGCGTTTTCACCTTGAGCTTGCCGCCACTCTCGGCCTTCGCTTCTGCCAGCGCCTTCTCGACCAGCTCGAGGTGCTCGAGCGATTTCTCCAGCTTCGTGGTCGACTTGCCAGCTTTCTCCTTGGCTTCGATCTGCTTCTTGAGATATTGGCTCGAGCAATTGAGCCACACCGTAAAGGACTGGTCGGCCTCGGGATTGGGCGAGAGCTCGTGGTCCTCGCCGAGGCGGGACTTCAACAGCACCTCGATGATCCGCAGATCGGGGTTCTCGTGCTCCCCATTGGCGCAGAAAACGTAATGATCGGCGGTGATGCGCTTGACGAAATCTCGGTCCAGGTTGTGCTCCGAGCCGTGATGCTGGATCTTGAGCAGGTCCACGTGAAGTCCCTTGCCGTCTGCGAGAAGACCATGATGCTGCAGCCCGGCCAGGATGTCCTCGTGGTGACCGTCGCCGGTCATGATGGCGCGCGTGACGCCGCCGCCGGCTTTGGTTTCCTCCAGCAGCAACATGAGCGAGGCGAGATTCGGCTCCGTGACCTTCGCGCGCCGGCCGATCTCGTCATCGATTGACAGGCCGATCGTCCCGGCGGGAAGACCCGCGCGGTTAGTTTCAAGCCACTCCTTCAGGCTTCTTACCGCATTGGCGTTCTTCACGTCCTTGAGCCATGCATTCCAATAATCCCGGAGTATCTCCAAATCTTTCTCGAATGGCCCGATGACGCGGATCGACAGCTTGCTTCCAGGTTTGAGCTTAATGGCGTTCTTGCCGCGCACCATGGCTAGCAGGTGGTTGAACTCGCCGTTCAAGGGAATGTCGAGCTGATCGGCCGCAATGCGCCGCGAAACCTTGATCGCCTCCGGAATGGAGTTGGCGATGTTGCTGTAGGCGGCCGCGAGCTTGATCGCCGCGGGATTGCCCGAACTCGACAGAGTGTTGGCTCGCGCCGCCAGCATGGTGCCGATTTCGCCTGCGTTCTCCGGAACCAGCGCCTTGAAGGAATTGTGCCAGATGCGCTTGACGACCGGCGGCTCGTCAAACTTGGGCTTGGTCGAGGGCCGATTGTTCGCGACCTTGTGCTTGTGCACGCGCCACTGGACCATGTCTTCGAGGAGCTGCAGGACGCCGGCGATGTGATCCTGGTCGACATGCGAGACGTACACGAGATCGAGCTCGCCACCGGCCGCAGCGAAGCGTCCGAGAAAGGGCCGCACCTCGGCCGCGTAAGAGCCGGGCATGCCGCCATCCGCGAGGATCGCGACGTCGCCGGATTCGATCAGTAAGCAATCGCCCTTCTCCGAGGGCAGCAACGTGATCTTCATGACAAGCGCCCCTTGAAACGATCCTTCGCATCGAGCCGGGCCGTGACGTGTCCCGCCTCCCTGAGGCAGGCCTCCGGCATGATCACCCCGAAGCCGCAATCGTTCACCCATTCGAACGTGCCGCCCGGCAACGGTTGCGCGGTCGCTTTCAGGATGCCGAGGATCTGCGCCGCCGTGAGGGTCTTCTCGACTGCGAGCATCAATCCGATCACGCCCGCCACATACGGGCTCACCATGCTGGTGCCAGTCATGGGTATCCACGGCTCAGCCGGATCGCCGAAACCGTTTGCGGCGACGATGTCTGTGCCGGGTGCCACGATGTCGGGCTTGGGCCGGCCGTCGCGGGTCGGCCCCTGGCTCGATGTGATATGCGCGCTGCGGCGCGCCTCGTGGAGATTCGCCACCGAGACGATGCGCTGGCCGCAAGCAAGCGCGCTCACTGAGGAGGCATCGACGTTCGATCGCGCCGAAAAGAACGAAGGCCAGAAGTGCGCGCCGTCGCCGATATCGACCGGATCGTCGCGTTCGATCCAGGCGTGGAAGCGGCCGTCGCGGACGACAAGACCGTGGAGCTTCACGAGCCAGGTTCCTGCCTTCACGCCGACCACGACGTCGCCCATGAAGGGCGTCAAGTAGACTGCGATGTAGTTGGCGCCGTTCGCGGGATGATGCAGCTCGTTGTAAATGCTCAGCATGGTGCGGTCGGCGAGCTGGAAGTTCTCCAGAAATTCGCCCGGCGCGATCGGTCCGATCCATTGCCCATCCGGCGGACGGATGCTGATCGCGAAGCGGTCCTGCGGTTCGTACCAAAGCTCCATCTCGTTTTCGGAAGCGTCCTTGATGCGGTCTCCGACCACTTCCCATTCAAGCTCGTGATCGAGCCCCTGCGCCGCGATGCGCGAGCCGGCGTGAATGCGGCCCAGCATGTATCCGAGATCGTCCGGAGCTTCGGGTCGTTCCTGGCCCGCATTGCCGGCCGCAATGCAGATCGATCGGCCGGGTTCGGCGAGCAGGACATCGAGCCATCGATCGAGTGCGCTTGAGCCGTCATGCGCATGTCCGTTGGTTCCGAGGCTGATATTGATCGAGATCGGTCGGCCGGCGGCGAGATCAAGCAGGTAGATCACGGCATCGAGCAGCCGCGTCGAATCGTAGAATGAGGTTCTGCGCTCGAGGTCTTCGGCCGGAAGCGAAATTAGGACTGCTGCGATGTCGGCCTTGCTGCAAACGCCGCTATTGCCGGCCGCAATGCTGGCCACATGCGTCCCGTGCGAGCCGACGACCATCTGCGACTGCGGCTCGAGATCATGCGGCGACACATGCACCTGCTTGGCCTCGGTAACCGCCTGAGCCATGTCGGCAGAAGTAATGACGCGGCCGTAATCGAACCCAGCCGGTCGCGTGCCGTCTTTCGCGCCCTGATCCCAGATGCTGACGAATCTCGATTTGCCGGCCTGGTCCAGGAAATCGGGATGGGCCCAATCGAATCCCTCGACGTCGATGACCCCGATGATGACGCCGACACCGTCACCATGCTTCTTGCGTTCGTTGGCGACCACGCGAGCCGTCGGGGTACTGGTCGTCGCGCTGCCCTTGAGCGGCCGCGGCGGCTTTAAAGTCTCAGCCGGCTCTATGATGACGATATTGGCATCGCCGGCGAGGTTCTCGATCTCCTCAAGCCCGAGCCGCATTGCGGCGAGCCGGCCTTGAGCGCGATCATGCGGTCCGAGCCTTACCGGCTCGGTCGACCGGACGAAAACATTCACTTCGACATTTTCGCGCCGGTCGGCGGTATTGAGGTCTTTGACCGCGGTTTTACCTTTGGAAATCTGCCCGGGTGCAACTGCGGCTCCGAGGCTCGGAGCCTGTGCGGCGAGGGTGGAGGTCACCTTGAGACAGCCCTGTATTTCAGCTTTGGCAGCGTTCACTCGCGCATCGCTGTTTGCCAAGACACGAAGCTTCGGATGCATCCGCCGTCGCGCAAGCGACTCGTATCTGTCGGTCATGGTTGTTACCTCCCATTAACAACCATGGCACGAAAGTTTTGCAGTTTCTACCATATGGAACCAACTGCGTCCTTTTGCCGGGGGGCGTGTAAAGCTGCTCGGTACGGTCTTAGTGACGGTAGAAGCAACTGCCTCTCCGGACGAAGTTGCGACGATACCGATCATGAGATGGAGATAGCTCCCGTAAGGATTGGTATTCTGCCGCTACTCGGTTGCTTCGTCGCGGGGCTCGTCCCAATAACGGAACGGCGAGGCGTCGGGCAAAACACCCAAATCCAGTCAATCCCACCGCGCAAAAAAATATCACTTTTCCGAATTTCGGATTTGTGGCATACGACGCCCATCCCGGCCCTGCCAGAGGGGCGCTTCGCGATCGTCACGAGATGCGGGCCGGGGTGCGGTGGACGCGGTAGCGCCGGCGCGGTTTGCGTGATGACAGGGCGGGCAACCGTGAGTCGCACGCGACGCGGTACGACACGGCGCGGTCACAGCGGTTTGGTCGATGGTCTGGGGTGCGCACACTAAGCCCCGGGCGCCGAGGCCAAGCCGTCCGCGGACGGAGAAGTCGTGTGGTCCCGACGCCCGGGGTTCTGGCGTCAAGGCTCGCGGTGATGGGCGGCTCAACCGGGCGCACATCGCGGCCGCGAGGCGACGGGGGCAATAGTGCAACGCTCCCCGAGGAGAGCACGAAGGACACCGTTAAAACCATCCGCGCAGGGAAGGCCGGGCGACCGGCAACACCTGTAGTCCACCCCGTGTGCATTCCCATTGCGCACGGACTCGGGTGCCGCCGGCGCCCGGCCTTCCCTGCGCCCTCCGGCAACGAAAGGCGCAAGACGGCAGCAAAGCTCGGGCGAAATGCGCCGCGAGAACGCGAGGTCATGCATGCATCCGGGTAAGATCCGATATGACGAAGCCTTCGCGTTCCCCGGTCTGCGCCGCGGAGCTGGCACGAAGCCATCACGCCGCGACCGCGCGCTCGCTCTTCTTCAAGCCCACATATTGCAGCTCGGCGAACACGCCGGTGGCGATGGCTTGCGCGACGACCATGAGCGCGCCGGCGAGGTTCGGCGACACCGCGCCCGAGAGCAGCAGCGCGATGCTGCCGACCGTCCAGGCCGTGTTGCCGATCACGACCAGCAGGACGAGCGGCTTCGCCAGCGTGGTCCGCGAGGCGAGCCAGCCGACCAGGGCGGTGTAGGCGATCAGGAACAGGCCGGTCTCGCGCAGCAACGCTTCGGGCAGGTTGAACAGCGCTGCGAACGCGCTCGCGCCGAAGGTGAAGCCGAGCGCGGCGACGCCGCTGAAGATGGCGTCGGCGAAGAGGGCGCGGCGCAGGAAGGTGGATGCATCGATCATCTCAGGTCTCCTTGGTTGGGCTGGGTGGAACTCAACGCCGACCGCGCCACCAGGCGCGGAGCAGGCGGGCGAGACGGAACGGGCAGAGGCTCCTGCCGACGCCGTGCTCGAAGGCGATGACCTGCGCGACGACATAGTCGCCGGTCGAATGCACCAGGGGCTCCGGCAGGTTGAGGCTGCGCGCCAGCATCCGCGTTGCGAAGGCCATGGCCCAGGGCAAGACGTGGTCTGCGATGGTCCGGTAGAGCAGCAGCGCGATCATGGTCATCTCCTGTTGCGACCCAAGATGCGCGCGGTCGTCCCCCAATTCGATTACCTCGGTGGTAATGGAAGCGCCTAAATCCGCGTGCTAGTTTTCGACCATGAACGCACATGCATCCACCGCACGCACCGAACGCAGCCAGCCGGTCCATATCGGCGATCATTTGCGCGAATGGCGGCAGCGCCGCCGCATGAGCCAGCTCGATCTCGCCGGCGAAGCCGAGATCTCGGCGCGGCATTTGAGTTTCGTCGAGACCGGCCGCGCCGCGCCCTCGCGCGACATGGTGCTCAGGCTCGCCGAGCGGCTCGACGTGCCCTTGCGCGAACGCAACGTGCTGCTGGTCGCGGCCGGTTTCGCGCCGGCGTTTCCGCAGCGCCCGCTGGAGGATCCCGCCTTGAAGTCAGCCCGTCAGGCGATCGACCTCGTCTTGAAAGCGCATGAGCCCAATCCGGCGCTTGCGGTGGACCGGCACTGGAACCTGGTCTCCGCCAACCGCATGGTGGCGCCGCTGCTCGATGGCATCCCGCAGCATCTGCTCGGCCAGCCCGTCAACGTGCTCAGGCTGGCCTTCCATCCCGAGGCGCTGGCGCCGCGCACGGTCAATCTCGCCGAATGGTGCGGGCATCTCCTGGAGCGGCTGCACCGGCAGTGCGAGGCGACAGCCGATCCGGAGCTGATCAAGCTCTACAATGATCTGAAGAGCTATCCCATGCCGGCGCGCTCGGCGCCACTGTCGAGCGACAACGTCGCGATCCCCTTCAAGCTGCGGCATGGCGGAGAGATCCTCAGCTTCTTCTCCACCACCATGGTGTTCGGCACGCCGGTCGACATCACCCTGTCGGAGCTGGCGCTGGAGACGTTCTTTCCGGCGGACGAGCGCACCGCCGAGCGGTTGAAGCAGATGGCCGCCCGCCTGCGCTAGCGCCGTTTACAGGACGGAGCAGCGCTCGCATAATCGGCGGATGGACACACGCGCGTTCCGGCGATTGCGGCCGGCCAATCCCGTCGGCGATCTCCTGCGCGGCTGGCGCAGCCGCCGCGCATTGAGCCAGGCGGAGCTGGCGTTCGAGGCCGGCATCTCGGTCAAGCATCTGAGCTATGTCGAGACCGGGAAGGCGGCGGCCAGCCGGGACATCCTGCTGCAGCTCGCGTCCGCGCTCGATCTGACGTTGCGCGACCACAACGCGCTGCTCGAAGCCGGCGGCTTCGCACGGCAATATGGCGAGCGCGATCTGTCGGCGCCGGAGCTTGCCGAGGCGCGGCGCGCCGTCGATCTTCTGCTTCTCCGCCACGAGCCGTTCCCGGCGATCGTCACCGACCGGCGCTGGAACGTGATGCAGGCCAATCGCGCCGCCTCGCGCCTGATGACCATGCTGCTTGGCCCTGCGCGCATGCAGCGGCCGCTCAACCACATGCGCATGTTCCTCGCTCCCGACGAGCTCAAGCCGTTCGTCGAGAACTGGCCGATGGTTGCAGCCGCGCTGCTGGCGCGGGCACGGCATGAGGCCATGGCCGCGCCGCTTGACGAAGCCCTGCAATCGACCTGGCGCGAATTGATGCGGCTGCCGCAGCTTCCTGCGGCGACCGAGGATAATTTCGTGCCAGGGCCGCTCTGCGAGGTGCGCCTGCGCAAGGGCGATGTCGGCATTGGTCTGATCGGTGCAGTGCTGACCCTCGGCACCCCGCAGGACGTGACGCTGCAGGAGCTTCGCGTCGAGATGTTCATGCCTGTTGATGCCGCCTCCGAGGCCGCCCTGACTGCGCTTGCGGCTCAGGACGCCTGAGACTGCGCTTCGCGCCGTTCGAAGCTCATGGCCTGCATGACCTCCGCGAACGGACCGTTGCGATCACTCAGTGTCGCCGTGGTGAGGCCCGCGCCATGGGCGCCGACGCGCGTCGCGGCGCGGATCAATATCCATTCGCCCTCCGGCGGACGGAAGAAATAGAGGCTGATCTCCGGGTTGATGAAGGTCCATTGGCGCATGTCGACGATCTGCGCGACGCCGCTGGAGAAGTCGGCGGCCTGCACCGCCTGGAGCAGCGGCGTGTTCGTCTCGCCCTCGACCAGCGGCGCATCGAGCCGCATCCAGGCCGCGGCCGGGCCGGGCTTCTCCAGCGCACCCTCGATGAGACGCACCGACACATGCTGGAAATAGCGGCTCCATTTCTGCGCGAAGGCGGGCGGCGGGCTGCCGGCCTCCGGCCCCTTGTCGGGAGCCACGGGCCTCGCGAACGGATCGATGGGCGACTCGCCGCTCGGCGCCGTCAGCAGCGCCGTGCAGCGACCGATCTCGGTGTCGCCGTCCATCAGCCGCACCTGCAACGTCTTGGCCTTGCGACCGTCGCGCAGCAGCTCGCTGGCGCTTCTAAACAGGCGCAGGCCTGCCGGGCGCCAGAGATCAAAGGTCAGGCGCCGCACCGCAAAGCCGGATTTGGCGGCGAGGCGCTCGACCTCGCGGGTCATCAGCGCGGTGGTGGCGCTTCCCTGCAGCATGTCCGGCGACCACGGACCGCCGGCACGCTCGGTGGCGCGGAACAGATCACCTTCCGGCTTGAAAATGGCGCTCATCGCGGTCTCCCCTGGGGCTTGATCGTGGCCGTAAGTATCGGGGCGGGGAGAACCGGTCACAATAACCGCAGAGGTGAAGTCGTGAGCCATGCAGGACGGGTGCCTTGCGCCGCCCCCGGTTCGGCTTATGTTCGGGGCGGACCCTCGAAGTGCCCGAAGGAGGCGCCTGACATGAGCACGCTGAAACCGCTCCAGATCGACGTCGTCTCCGACGTGGTCTGCCCCTGGTGCTATATCGGCAAGCATCGCATCGAGAGCGCGCTGGCACTGGTGCCCGACGTTCCGGTCAAGCTCAATTTCCGTCCCTTCTTCCTCAATCCCTGGGTGCCGCGCGAGGGCATCAGCCGCGAGGCGTATCTGACCCAGAAGTTCGGCTCGGTCGAAGCCTATAAGGGCATTGCGGGACGCGTCGTCGCGGCCGCGAGCGAGGAGGGCCTCGTCTACAAGCCGGAGCTCGTGGCGCGCCAGCCCAACACGACCGACTGCCACCGCCTGATTCTCTGGGCAGAAGCGATCGGCAAGGCGCCCGAGATGAAGCAGCGCCTGATGGAGCTGTATTTCCGCGACGGCGGCGATCTCACCGATGTGAACGTGCTGGTGCAGGCGGCCGCCGACATCGGCCTCGACGCCGACGACGTGCGCAAGCGCCTCGCCACCGACGAGGACGTCGCGCGCGTCTCGGCGGATGCGCAGGAAGCCGCCGACAAGGGCATCTCCGGCGTGCCGACCTATGTCTTCGCGCAAAAGTACGCCGTCTCCGGCGCGCAGGATCCGAACCTGCTCGCGCGCGCCATACGCCAGGTCTCCGCCGAGATCAACGCACAGGCGGCGGAGTAGGCGCTTCGAGATAGAAATAGGCACGCAATAGCGAGGGTGCGTTTGAGGCGGTGAATTCCTGTCGCGCAGCTTGCTCCAGAAAAGCGACGAGGATCACCCCTGTTCCGAAGGCAGACTGAACTGAAACACGGCCCCCCGTGGTTCATTCGGACCAGTCCAAAGTCGTCCTCCATGCGCTTCGATGATTGATTGGCTAATCGACAGGCCCATGCCGGTCCCGTCCGGCTTGGTGGTGTAGAAGGGCTCGAACAGGCGGTCGACGATTGCCGCGTCAAGCCCGGGTCCGGTATCCCGTACGGCGACAACAACGAGATTTGAGGCATCTGCAGCCGTGCTGATCCGCAGCTCCCGTCCGCCAACGTCGAGGCAGTCCATTGCCTCGATCGCGTTGAGGATCAAATTGAGGACCACCTGTTGCAGCTGAACGCGATAGCCCTTCACGAGCGGCAAGCCCGGAGCGAGGTCGGTCTGGATCGAGACATCATGTTTGAGAAGCTCGCTACGGGCCATGGTGATCACGTCCAGGATTGCACCATTGACATCGACGCTCTCCTTCGGCGCCGGAGCTTTCTTGATCAAGGAACGGACCCAGCTGATGATCTCGCTGCCTCGCCTGGCTTCTGCGACAATGGATGCGAGCGCCTGCCGTGCCTTTTCCAGATTTGGAGATTGTGTTCCTAGCCAGTTCAGTGCGGCCTCTGCGTTGCAGAGCGTCGCGGTGATTGGTTGGCTCAATTCGTGTGTCACCGAAGCCGTGACCTGGCCCATTGCCGCCGCGCGATTCGCGTGGGTTAGTTCAGCCTGCATCTCGCGGAGCGTCTCGGCGGTTCGCTTGCGTTCGCTGATGTCGCGGCTCAGACAAATGATTCGTGACTGGCCGCTTTCGCAGAATTCCCGCATGCGGACTTCGACGGGAAACACAGTGCCATGCTTTCGGCAATAGCGCCTCTCGAGCGTAGCGATGCCGCCGGCCTTGAGGCGCTCGCGGTTGCTACGCCAGGTCACTTCATCCATCTCCAGATCGAACAAGGTCGCAGTTGCCCCAACCAGTTCGGCTCGGCTGTAGCCGAGGCTTTCGCAGGCATTCCGATTCACATCGAGAACGCGACCATCTTCATTGTGGAGCATGAACATATCGGTCGCGTGGTCCACGAAGGTACGGAAACGGGCCTCGCTCTCGATCAGCGCCTGTTCCGCGCGCTTGCGCTCGGTGATGTGGCGTCCCACACCCCGGTAACCCACGAAGTTCCCGGTCTTGTCGAAGATGGGCAGCCCAGAGACGGAAATATAGCGCTTGCCGCCGTCGGGCGTCGGCCGCGCCAGCTCGAAATCGCGAAACGGGAGGTGAGCGTCGAGTATCTCCCGGTGCTTGCGCCAGCCATCTGCGTCAGGCTCTAGATACGGGACCTCCCATCGTGTCCTGCCGATCTCGGAGACCGGCGGCTCGGGAAGTGTGTCAGCGAACTCCTGGCGGATGAAGCGATGCTGCGCGTCCGTTTCCCAGTACACATCGAAGGAGAATTGCACCAACGTGCGAAAGCGCTCCTCGCTCTCGCGCAGTGCCTCCTCGGGGCGCTTGCGCTCATTCGAATCGAGCGCGACCGAGGGCGCTTGAATCGGATGCTGCATGATCATCTCTTGCTCACGCGCGATGGATCAATCGCCAGATTTCTCGTGCCGGATTGCGGGCCCGTGTCTCTCCCCGAAGTCGCCCAAGATGGATCAGGAACAGGCCCTCTGACACTATACTCCCGTATACAGGGCTTCTCTATAGCGATCTGGCTGTGCCGAAAACAACGCGAGCTGGAATCCCGGGTTCGTCAACGCATGCGTGTGAGGCGGACCCTATTTCTTGTGTCGCGGGCACCGAACAATGTCCGTCGATAGTGGCCCACGCCCGCTTGCAAAGTAAGGTGCGGCCTCAATCGTGAGGACAAGGCCTAGACTGTTTTGCGCGTTCGGCGCATCAAATGAACCACGCTCCGCGCCGTATCGTGGGCGAAGCGAAGCGTGGTCAGCGCCGCATGGACCAGCCCCACGACCGGATCGTGCCGCCGCAGCGGGATCAGGACGTCACCGACTGCAAAACGCCCGCGCCAGATTGGGTTGATCATGGGATGGTCGGCATTTGCCGTCGAGTCCGCGCTGGCGATGGCGGGATCGGCGCAGAGATGGCGGGTGAGGTCGAGCGTGAGCTGCACGCCCGGCGAATATCTAGCATAGCGCTCGTCGATGCCGAGCTTGAAGAAGAAGGCGCGGTCCTGATGCCGCAGCACGATGCCGGCTGCGACCGGAATCGTGCCGGCGCGAAGTGTGACGATCTCGCACTGAGCAGTCTCGGCCAGCGCCGGAACTGCGCGGCGGATGAAGGTCGCGTCGCCGGCGTGCTGGACCAGTGCGGTGCCGCGCTTGCCCTTCCAGCCGCTGGCTTCGAGCTGCAGGAAGGTTTCGAGCGCACGTCCGATCTCGTCGGAGCCGCGCGCAATCTCGAACGCGACGGGGCCGTGCTCCTCGAGACGATGACGCTGGCGCCGCAGCTCCTTGAGCTTCTTGGCGCCGAGCGCCTCCCGCAACAGCGCTTCTCCATCCTGCGTCGCATCGAGGCTGGCACGGATATAGGAGCTGAGGATTCTCGGCTTCAGGCCGTCGCGCTTCAGCACCTGCTCCAGCGATGCCATGGCGGTGCCATCAAGCGCGACGTCGGTCAGCACCAGCGCATGCGCGCCGGCCTCGCGGGCCTGCTGCAACAGAAGCGCGGCCGCCTCGAGCGGAGCATCGCGGTCGAGCAGCGGGCTGCACAGCGTGCCATAGGGATGCGCGCTCATCAGGGCGGGCAGGGGAATCTTGAGGGCGCGCCAGAGTGAGATCACCGGCATCAGGCCGATCAGCCGGGCCGAAGAGCCGTCAAATGCGGGCAGCGCCGAGGCATCCGTGCGACCGCGTGCGCTTGCGCTGACGGCGAGTTCCCAGGCGGGCAGGTAATATCCGTTCGGCTCGACCGCACGCTGCGCCAGGGCGCGCCATTGACCGGGGTCGACGGCGCTAAGCGGGACAGGCGCGTCCGCCGTCGCGACATCCCTTGCCGATGCCGGATTGATCGCCGCCTGATGCGCGATGTCAACCACGTCCCGTCGTCCCCGTTCACGCGAGCTGAGCCCGTGCTACCGGCCATGCTTAGCGCAAAGATTGGAAAATACCGTTGGGACGCCGCTGCAATTCGAGCGGTAGCGTTAACACTCCATTCAGCATCTAGTCTCCCGGCACGAAATGATCGCGGGTGCTTGCGCGGCCGCCACCGGTGGTGTCGGTGATGGTGATCTCGACGTCGCGCGAGCTCTTCGGCAGGTCGCCAGGCCCGACCAGCACCGACAGCCTGACCTCGCGGGTTTGATCCTGCCCGACCTCGATGATGGGCTTGCCGCCGGGGCCGGCCTCGATGCCCGCGACGCGAATGGTCGCGCCCGGCAGACCGGAGACTTGAAGCGCAAACGATCGCTGTGCGCCCTTGTTGAGGATGCGCACGGTGTAGTCGTTGCGCACGCCGCCGTCCGCAAGCTGGACGAAGAGGGGATTACGCTCGTGCAGCACGTTGACGTCAATCGTCGCGCGGGTCGCGAGCGTGTAGAGCATGATGCTGCCGACGATGGCGATGGCGGCGGCATAGATCAGCGTGCGCGGACGGATGATGCGGTAGATCGGCGGCTTGCCTTCGCGCCGGCGCTGCATGTTGATTTCGGTGTCGTAGCCGATCAGGCCCTGGGGCCGGCCGATCTCGCGCATGACGTTGTCGCAGGCGTCGATGCACAGGCCGCACTGGATGCAGCCGAGCTGGATGCCGTGGCGGATGTCGACGCCGGTCGGGCACACATTGATGCATTGATGGCAGTCGACGCAGTCGCCGGAGGGTTCGCCGTGGGCGCGGGCAGCATTCGCCTTCTTCACCGACATGCGCGGCTCGCCGCGGTCACGCCGATAGGTGACGTTGAGCGCCCATTCGTCGGTCAGCGCCGCCTGGATCCGCGGCCACGGGCACATGTAGATGCACATCTGCTCGCGGGCATGACCGGCAAAGACATAGGTCGTGGCGGTGAGAATGCCGATCCAGAGATAGGCGATGAACGGTGCCTGGAAGGTCGCGAGCTCCTTCACCAGCGTCGGTGCGTCGGAAAAGTAGAGCACCCAGGCGCCGCCGGTCCACCAGGCGATCATGATCCAGAGAAAGTGTTTCAGCGCGACCTTCCGGATGTGGTCGAACGTCCAGTAACGCTTGTCACCCTGCATACGCTCGCGCCGGTCGCCCTCGACCCAACGCTCCACCGCGTAGAACAGGTCGGTCCACACCGTCTGCGGGCACATGTAACCGCACCACAGCCGGCCGGCGACCGCGTTCATCAGGAACAGAATCATTGCCGCGATGATGAGGAGACCAGTGAAATAATAGACCTCCTGCGGCCACAGCTCGATGAAGAAGAAGTAGAAGCGCCGGTGCGGGAAGTCGATCAGCACGGCCTGGTCGGGCAGGCCGGGTCCGCGATTCCAGCGCACGAACGGCAGCAGATAATAGGTCCCGAGCGTGACGCACAGGATCGCCCATTTGATGCGGCGGAAGGGGCCATGGACCGACTGCGGATAGACTTTCTTCCGCTTTTCGTAGAGAGGTCCCTCGATGAAGGTGTCGTCGGTCATCCCATGCTCCCCGCGTCTTGCGAAGGCGAGAGTCCTACTTGCCGGCGCAGAAGAGACGGTACAGAACCTCCAGCACTGCGTGGGCTTCCGGGCTCGCGATGCTGTAATATATCGTTTGGCCGTCCCGCCTCGGTTTGACCAGGCTCAATGCGCGCATCTTTCCGAGTGCTGGCATAGTGCGGCCACGGTATTTGCGCCCTGCGCAAGGGTGCTCGCGCTCAGGGGAGGCTCATGGTCTTGACTTCTTTTACACCGATCGCTTCGCTCGTTGGCGGCGCGATGATCGGGCTTGCCGCCGTTCTGCTGATGTGGGCAACGGGGCGGATTGCCGGCGTCAGCGGCATCGCCGCGCGGCTGTTTCCGCCCTATGAGGACCGCGAATTCGCCGGGCGCCTCGCCTTCGTCGCAGGTCTCGCCGCCGCGCCGGTGCTGGTTCGGCTCGTCGCCGGAGGTCTGCCGGAGCAGACGATCGCTGCGGGGCCGGCCGTCCTGATCGTCGGCGGATTGCTGACGGGTTTCGGTTCGGTGTGGGGCAGCGGCTGCACCTCGGGCCATGGCGTTTGCGGCTTGTCGCGGCTGTCGGTGCGCTCGCTGATCGCGACAATGACCTTCATGGCCGCCGGCATGGCCACCGTCTTCGTGATGCGGCACTGGAGCTGATTGCCATGGCAATTCTCGTTCAATTCGCGATCGGGCTGATCTTCGGCCTCGGCCTCATCGTCTCCGGCATGTCGAACCCGGCCAAGGTGCTGAACTTCCTCGACATCGGCGGCATTGCGGCGGGGACATGGGACGCAAGCCTCGCCTTCGTCATGGCGGGCGCGGTGGCGGTGACATTCGTCGGCTTCGGCCGTGTCCTGAAGCGCGCGCGTCCGTTCTTCGCCGATCGGTTCTATCTGCCGACGCGGCGCGACATCGATGCCAGGATCGTCGCTGGTCCCGCGATTTTCGGCGTCGGCTGGGGGCTGGTGGGCTTCTGTCCGGGGCCGGCGCTGACGGCGCTCGGATTTGGCTCGCTCTCCGCCGTCATCTTCGTCGTGGCGATGTGCGCCGGCATGGTGCTCGCCCGCTTCATCGCTCACCTGCCGTCATTGGCACGCTACGTCACGCCGGCCGATCCGCTCGAAACCTGAAGTCACGTCGCGAGTCGACATGGACGACCGCAAGTTCGGTCACACCAGCGGGACCGGGCGAATAGCCTCGCCCGGTCCCGACCATCAAGCTTTCATCGCTCACCAGCGGTCGTCGACACCGACGCCCACGCTGACGCCAGGCGCGCGAATGCCGACGCCGGCGCGCGGGCCGTCATCCCAATCGCGATGATAGGTCCGGCGCTCGTAATAGCGCTCGCGCGGCATGTAATTGTAGGAATCGCGCACGATCACGCGCGAACCGCCGCGCGTACGATAGCAGCGGCCGGAATCGTCGCAGACAAGTCGCACCTGCTGCACGAGATCCGGATTGGTGTATTCGCTGCTTGTATAGATATCGGAAGCCTTCGCCCCCGAGGCCGCGGCCAAGGCACCCACGCCAGCCAACAGCGCAATAGTCAACGTCCTCATCATGTCCTCCTCGAAACTGCCCTCGGCGGTAACAAGAAGGGGAGGCGGTGATCGTTCCCGGCTGATCTACAGGTTTTTCCCGGAACCTTGTGGTCAGGACGGATCGCTAGATCGGCTCGTAGGTCTCCGTCCCGCAGATGTCGTCGGCGTCGGCGCGCCGGCGGTCCACGACCTTGCCGCCGTTGATCGTCACGATGTAGGTCTGGGCGCCGAGCGACGTGCCGGTCGCCGAGGTGAGCTGCGCGCGGACGCACGCGGTCCAGCCCGGTCCTCGCACCTCACGATGCGGCGGGGCGACGTGAACCTCGCGCGGATACGACGTCGCAAGAAAGACGACGTCGATCTGCTCCCGCACCACGCGCTTGACGTCCGGCGGCGCTTCCGGCGGCGGCTGCTCGGCCTCCTTCATGCGCATGAACTCCGGCACCGGTGCGCGGCTGTCGGCAAAGCCGCAGGCATCGAGTGCAAGCGCGCCAACGAGCAGCGCCGCATGAGCAATGATCCGCAACATCCGTGAAGGTCCCCTGCGGGCCAACAGATAGGCACGATTGCGATCCGACGAAGTCTCGGCCGATCAAGATTTGCTGAAGTCCTGGAACCCGCGACATTGCTATTCCGCGATTGCAGGTTGGTTTGTACCCCACGGGCGGGGGATTGCCATAATGACGATCTTGGTCGTCGCGGCCGCCGTGCTGGCTCTGAGGGCCGCCTCGGCGCAAGCAGACGAGACCGCCCACAAGGCTGCGCTCGAGCGCATTCGATCGCGAGCCTGCGCCGGCGTCGCCGTTTCTAGCAATTCATGATCGTGTTGTGCATGCGATGCGAACCTTCGTTCACATCGCGACCGCTATTGCACGAAAGCGAGGCCCACGCGCTTGTTGCTGCGCCAAACTGTGCGACAATGCCTTACGAAATGGTCGCACGCGATCGAGAGCGTGACCGATTGCGGCAACATGACGGGAGTGTCGAGGTCGATCGCCGCGCCGCCCGCCGACATGTTTCGCACCGTGCAAGGAATGCCATTGTTTTCAAAGGTGATCTTTCCGCCCTTGAAAACACGGTGACGTTGCGATGTGCGCTTCTCAATCATCCGCGTCAGTCCTGCCGATGCGTATGAAGTAGTGCATAGAAATTACGTTGAACTAAACTCAATACTGGCGCTACTTGCACGGCGTTTCAGACTTTGTTTACGACGTTGGAGCGGCGAGCCGCTCCAACGACCGCGGCTCTCCTGGTTTCAGGGCGCGCTCACCCCGGCAGCATCGCGAACGCGCTCGACACCATCGCGGCCGGCTTGCCGTCGGCGGCCGAGAGCAGCGTAACGCGGCCAAAGCTCATGGTGCGCCCGAGCCGCACCACGCGGGCATCCGCCAGCACGTCGGACGCGGAGATCGCGCGCATGAAATGCGTGGTCTGATCGACCGTGGTCATGGGGCGGTATCCGCGATTTGCCGCGAGGATCGCGATCACCATCGCAGTATCGGCGAGCGCCATCAGGGCCTGGCCGCAGACCACGCCGCCGTTGCGGCACAGCCGCTCCGAAAACGGCATGCGCAGCAGCGCGCCGGGCTGCCAGTCCGGGACGTCCGCGGGCGGCGCATGCTCGATGCGCTCGACCGCGAGGTTGAGATCCTGGACCCAGGGCGCAAAGACCTCGCCGAGGATGCGCCTGGCGTCGGCGGGGCCGAACTCGGCTTCTGGCTGCGTTTGCATTGCTGTCGCGCTCTCCTGTGTTGCCGGATGTTTCATCGCATTGTGCGCGCATCGGCGAGGCAAAGTCATCCGGTCTCGCGCCGGCCACGTCGGCTTGAAAATGCCTGACTTGGCCCGATATGATGCCTCGCTTGGGGTAGGGGTGGATGATGTTGCGTCGCTGTGTCCTCGTCTTTTGCATGGGCCTGCTCGGTCTCGCGTTGAGCGGGTGCACCAAATGCGGCCCGATCTGGGACGATTGGCTGCATGCGCCCAAATCATGCAGATCGGATCGGCTCTAGCGGGCCCGCGGCGTCCGGGTCGTGACCGGGCTGACAAGGACGACACGGCGCGGGGCGATCAGCGCCTCATGGACGACTTAAGGAGTGAATGATGAAGCTTTTCCGTTTGGCCGCGGTGCTGGCCGTGCTGGCGGGACCTGCCTCCGCGCAAATGCCCAACATTAATTTGATGCAGGATGCCCCAAGCAAGTCCCCGGAGGAGAAGGCCGCCGAGGCCGAACGCGAGAAGGCCTACAAGGAGACGCTGAAGAAGATTCCGGATTCCAAGGCCTCCAGCGATCCCTGGGGCGGCATGCGCGCCGAACAGCCGAAGCAGCCGGCGGCGCCGAAGGCGTCGGCTGCAACCAGTGCGCCGAAGAAGACCAAGAGCGGGACGGCTGCCAACTGACCCGTTCCGGGGCGGCACAACGCTTCCTGGAAGGACTCCTCTTCATCCGGCCGGCGCCCTACATTGTGTGCAGTGTAGTTGCGTAGAGGAAGGCAAGACATGGCCGATCGTCCGCGGGATCTCGCCGAGCGGATGGCGCGCCGGAAGGCGGCCGGCAAGCCCGGCCAGTCCGCCGGCGACGGCTTTCTGCGCGAGACCTTCACGCTGCCGCGGGCGGCGGCGCGGGAGCGGGCGCAGGCCTTCTTCGCCCGCTACCCCAAGGCCGGCTATATGAGCGAGGTCGAGACCTGGCGCGAATTGCCCGGCGGCGACATCGAGTTCACCATGCGGCGGCTGCCCAGCGCGGACTGACGCCGAACTATGGCGCGCTGAGCCTCCGTGGTTCTCCGACCATGAACAAAGTTCCTGGGCTCCGGCCGAGGCTGACCGGCAGCGTGGTTCCACGCCTGGAGACCAACGGCATGTGCCTTGCTTGCCTGATCGCCGACAAGCAACCATGGGCGCCTCATGCTCGGCATTCCCCGCCGCTACTCGCATTTCGTCTTCGGCATCATCCAGTCCGGCCTGACCTCGCTGATCGCGGCGGGAGTAGCCAGCTTTCCCGCAGGCAGCCCGGTGCTCTTCGTTCGGCACTGGATGGTGTCCTGGCTGATCGCATGGGCCGCGATGCTGCCGGTGGTGCTATTGGCGGCGCCCGCGATCCGCGCCTTCTCGCTGCGCCTGACCCTGGAGGAGCGGGAGCCTCGCGCCGGCCGGCAGGCATGAAAAAGCCCCGCCTGGGCAAAGCCAGGCAGGGCTGAGAGTTGTTGGAGGCTGGGTGCTGGGCTGCAACACCAGAGCCCGGCGACCCTAGCCGGCTCAGCTTACGATAGCCTGACAGTCGGACCGCCGGCAGGTGCGCGATCGCAAGGCCGCAGACTGGCCCCGCACCGGTCCCAATTTCGACATCCGTCCGCACCACTGCGGACACACCCGTCGGCAAGATTTCATCCGTTCGGCCGCAGCCATGGGGGAAACGTGGCGCGCCGACAGCGGGGTGGCATCATGGATAACGTAGAGCGGTCATTCGCCGCCGCGACGGCGGCTGGCTTCGTGGTGCTGGTGATAGGCTTGATTCTGCTGGCGCTGCTGTAACGGGCGCTGCCGTCCACACAACGGACGTGCCGGGCCTCCCCACCGAGGGCGCCGGCGCGCCTTGTCTGTCAAAAGTCGCAAAACAACCCCATGCACCGTAGGGTGCCTGAGAATTTCCTCGACCCGTCAACGGGTTACGGGTAGTATTTAGATACCTCGTGGACCCGTTCCCGCTGCTGCGGTGGCAGGGCTAGCGATAACGATCGGGAATCCACCTAACGATGGGGGCGCGGAACGGGCCTTCGACCCGCTCCGGAAGCCGGGCCTGCGGCCTAGTGAACCTTGATTTCGTTCAGCGGAAGATGGAGCTCGGCGGCGCGCTCTTCACGATCCTTCTTGCGGAACTCATTCTCCTTGCGCTCGAACTTCACCATCTCCTCGTGCGCCGCCTCCAGCAGCGGCTTTCGCCTGATCGTATAGTGGTGCGTGTCGTTGTCCGTCATGACTGAAGGTCCCCAAAAGTTGCGGTCCCATCCCCACAGAAGGCCGGAGACCGCGAAAAGGTTCGGTGCCGCAGGATTACGGAAATATGACGGCGCGCCGGCAGCGCGTCGTTGATGCCGGTCATGTTCGCTTCGAGGAACCCGGCAGAGGCCCCGGTTATTTCGGCGGCTGCAGCCCCGGCGACTTGACCCAATCGTTCAGATGATTCGCAACGTCGGCCTGACGGGCCTTCCTGAGCAGCGCGTCCCGCTCCACCCCCGGCGGAAGCTTGGACGCCTGCTCGCGGACCTGCTTCGCCGATGCCGACAGCCGGTCTTGCAGGGTCAGTTGCTGCTTGAAACGTCGCCGCTTGAACATGACGCGCTCTTTCCGTGCGAGGAGGCGAGAGCGCAAGGTGAGCGTTCTCATCACCGATAATGGCCACGGTCAGCGCGGTGATGATGCATTAGGATCTGGAAATGGATCCGCGTCTGTTCAGTTGTGCACGCAGGCAAAGCCGGCAGCCTGACGATCGAGCATAGCCGGTCTGTCGCTGTCGACTTCATCGACCAAAGGGCCGCCGTCCAGGCGGCGTCCGGTCATCCCAGGAACTTGTCAAAAGCCACCAAGGCCCCGAACGCGGTTGCGGTGACGGCGAGGAAGGCCGCGAAATACCACAGGCGATGCATGCCCGGATAACCCGGGCGCACCGCTATGGTTCATGGGGCCGGTTCGATCGGCTCTGTTGGCTGATGGGCGAGACAATCGCAAAAGAACATATTGCGAACCTGGAACAAATAGGGTACATTGCTTTTATCGCCGAGCTGCCTCGCAACCGTTTGTCCCTCACGCGAATCCTCGCCATAAGGAGCACGACCCAATGTCCGCAACTGCCCTGCGTATCGTCGAAGGATCTTCCATGGACAAGAGTAAAGCTCTGGCCGCCGCGCTCTCCCAGATCGAGCGGCAGTTCGGCAAGGGCTCGGTGATGAAGCTCGGCAAGAACGACCGCTCCATGGACATCGAGGCGGTGTCCTCCGGCTCGCTCGGGCTCGATATCGCGCTCGGCATTGGCGGCCTGCCCAAGGGACGCATCGTCGAGATTTACGGGCCGGAATCCTCCGGCAAGACCACGCTGGCACTGCATACGGTGGCGGAAGCGCAGAAGAAGGGCGGCATCTGCGCATTCATCGACGCCGAGCACGCGCTCGATCCGGTCTATGCCCGCAAGCTCGGCGTCAACATCGACGAGCTCCTGATCTCGCAGCCCGACACCGGCGAGCAGGCGCTGGAGATCTGCGACACCCTGGTGCGCTCGGGCGCGGTGGATGTGTTGGTCGTCGATTCGGTCGCGGCCTTGGTGCCGAAGGCCGAGCTCGAAGGCGAGATGGGCGATGCGCTGCCGGGCCTTCAGGCGCGGTTGATGAGCCAGGCGCTGCGCAAGCTGACGGCCTCGATCAACAAGTCCAACACCATGGTGATCTTCATCAATCAGATCCGCATGAAGATCGGCGTGATGTATGGCTCGCCGGAAACCACCACCGGCGGCAATGCGCTGAAATTCTACGCCTCCGTCCGCCTCGACATCCGCCGCATCGGTGCGATCAAGGAGCGCGACGAGGTGGTCGGCAACACCACCCGTGTCAAGGTGGTCAAGAACAAGCTGGCGCCGCCCTTCAAGCAGGTCGAGTTCGACATCATGTACGGCGAGGGCGTCTCCAAGATGGGCGAGATCCTCGATCTCGGCGTCAAGGCCGGCATCGTCGAGAAGTCCGGTGCCTGGTTCTCCTATGACAGCCAGCGCCTCGGCCAGGGCCGCGAGAACGCCAAGGCGTTCCTGAAGGGCAACCCCGACATCACCGCCAAGATCGAGACCGCGATCCGCCAGAACTCCGGCCTGATCGCCGAGCAGATTTTGGCCGGCACGCCGGAGCGCGACGCCGACGGCGAGGAGCCGGCGGACGAGTAAGCCTTAACGCGAAGAGTTTTTCGCGAGGAGCGGGCACTGAGGACGTTGAGTTGCCGACGTCTTCGGTGCCCGTTTCGTTTTGCGTTGCAGTTGATCAGGTGGTGCGATGAAGCGGCTAATCCTGACTGGCTGGGGCGGCGGCAGTGATCTCGCTCGATCGGGGTTGGCCGAAATCGTTATCCCGTTCCATTTTCAATTTGAGTGGGGACCGCTCCCGCAGGCGGAAAAGCTCTCGGCTTACTTGGCTGCCTACACCGCAGAGCTTGGCCATGCCGAACATTGGTCGGATTGGGTCCGCTGGCCCCGAGGCGCCAAGGGGCGCAAATTGTCGCTGGCCGAATTTTGCGAGCCGTATGACGAGATCGAACTCTGGTTCGGAGCGACTGTCCGCGATCAATTGCAACTCGTCTGGCTGCTCGATCACCTGAGCAACTGTCCGGCGTTGACGCGGAAGCTCGGGCTGCGATTGCTGGATTCCGATCTGACGTTCAGTCCCGACCATGATTTTGCTGAGGCCGAGCCCCATATTCCCGTCGCGGATGTCGGCGCGGAAGAGTTCGAGATTGCCAAATTGGCCTGGTCGGCCTACCGCGCGCCGACCCCGGAGCCGTGCATCGATCTGCTTCACCAGGATCTGAGTGCCCTGCTGCTGCTTCGGCCGGCCTTGCTCGAGCTTCTGGCAGAACTCCCGTCTCCATTGACAGGGCTCGGTGCGACCGAGATGCGGTTTCTGGAGATGCTTGCCTGGTATGCGAACACGAATGCGCTGTTCCATTTGCGCTCGCTACGGGGCACTTACGTGTGGGGTGAGGTCGAACTGGGATATTTGCTCGAAGGCTTGGCCCTCGGCCCCAAGCCAGCTGTGGCGGGGCTGGGCGACGAATTGCGCACCATCGACCTTGGCAATCTCGGAGCCCGGCACAAGGTTTATCTCCGCAGCCGGCTGTCGTTGACCGAGTTCGGCAAGGCCGTCCTGGCTCATCAGGAAGATTTCAGCCGTCACAATCCGATCGATCGCTGGTGGGGCGGCACGCATCTGACCAACGATCGGCTCTGGCGCTACGGCGCTGTCCTGACGAAGCCCTGAGGTCACGGGATGACGCGGCTTATTGTGACGACAGATTCGTCCGCCGCCGGTGCGATACAGGGGGCGGGCCTTGCCGACCTCGTCATTGCGATCGAGCGCCGTCTTGTTAGGGGACCGCTGCCGTCCACTGCGGAGCTCAATGCATTCTTTGCGCCACGTACGCCCCACCCATTAGGTCTTCATTGGCTGGACGATACGCCCTCCTGGCGCCTCAAAAGTTCGGGCCTTGAGGGGCGCGGACTGATCGAGCTGTTCTCAGAGTATGACTCGGTCGAACTGTGGATGGAGCCCGAGCCAAATGCGCTATTGCTATTGCTCTTGCTCCTCGACCATTGCGGCATCGATAGAGCGGCGGCGTCCAAACTCGTGATGCGTCCCCTGGACATCGCCGTGAGCGGTCTCGGTCCCGAGGGCCTCGCGAATCTGAACCCGCCGATTGTCAAGCCCACGCAAGATCACGTTGAACTGGCTGGTCGCGCGTGGCGAGCTTACCGTGCGCCGACGCCGCAGGCTTGGTTCGGTCTGCTTGAAACGGATTTGAGCCTGCTTCCGCAGCTCGAGCGTTGCGTTGTTGATCTGCTCGAAGAGCTTCCAAACGTGACCAGTGGCCTCGGGGCCACGGAAACGCGGATCCTGGAATTGATCGCGCCGGGTGGGGTGCAGCCCTTTGACGTGTTCCCGGGATATCAGAAGTCCAACGAGCGTCGCGTTTTCGGTTACTGGGAGATAGGGGCGTTGCTTGATGGTCTTGCGCGATGCGAGAGACCAGGGGTCGCTGGACTGGACGAAGGCCCGTTTTCCCTGGAGATGCACAATGATTCAAGCCGCCTCCAGCGGTATAAGCAATCCCGCTTGTCGCTCACCGAGTTCGGCAAAGCGGTGCTTGGCGGCCATGAACACTTTTGCTGCCACAACCGAATCGATCGCTGGTGGGGCGGCACGCACCTGACCCACCACCGGCTGTGGCAGTGGGACACCGAGGCCTTCTCACTGATCGAGCCTGATTAGTGCGTACCCCTTCGTTCAGAGTGTTCTTGTATTGCGCATCATTTCGAGAGGCCATCGTGTCACATTTGATTCTGGCAACGAACGATCGTGCGGAGGATACACTTCGCCAGTCTGGCGTTGCGAACGTCGCGCTCGGGTTCTATCCGCGGTTTGTCTGGCGGAAACTGCCTTCCGATGAGCGGCTTTTGAGGGGGCTGGAGCGCCGATCGGAAAAGCACTGCAATCCGGGCGATCATTGGCTCGATGACGTTTGTAGCGATGCGCTCGACGGTTTCGGCACGCGCGATATCGGTTTCTTCGAGCTGTGCACGAAGTTCGACTCAATTGAAATATGGGTTGATCCTCGGCCCAACGATCAGCTCGTGCTCGTCTGGCTGCTGGACCTGCTCCGTCCCTACAAGGAGATCACCACGAAGCTGAGCCTTGTGTATGCGGACGACACTATTGCGAACTATGCTCCGGAGTCTGTCGCGAGATGGAAACTGCCTGCCTTCAAGGTGACCGAGAACCATTTGGTGACGGCAGGCCGCGCCTGGCGGGCCTATCGCGCTGAAACGCCGGAATCGTGTTTCGATCTGCTGATGACGGATCTAGCGATCCTGCCGAGGCTTCGATCGGCGCTGATTGCGATGCTGGAAGAGCTTCCGGACAGCGTGACAGGACTCGGTGCCACCGAAATGGATTTGCTGGATTTCGTGAACGATGGGCACACCGACCCGAGGATCGTCGAGGAAGCAAGGTGGATTCGCGACGTGTTCGACGAAAACGACGCGTGTGACGCCTTGCTCGAACTGGGCGCGTATTCGGCGCCGCCGATCCTGCTGGGCGATCCGGCGTTCGACAATGAGGATCGCTACTTCGGCAGGAGCGAGTGGAAGGTCACGCTGACTGAACTCGGGCGTTCACTTCTCGCCCGCGAAGACGACATGTGGCGGCACAATTCCATAAAACGATGGTGGGGCGGTACTGAATTGACCAACGAACGGCTGTGGCGGTGGGACCGCGAAAGCCGATTGTTGGTTGCGCCCTAGGTCAGGTTTCGTAGTGAGTAGGGTGGGCAAAGGCGCGCAAGCGCCGTGCCCACCATGTTTCAGCGCGCACAAAGGCGGTGGGCACGCTCCGTTTTGCCCACCCTACGAGACTGAGGACGTTGAGTTGCCGACGTCTTCGGTGCCTGTTTCGTTTTCTGATACAAGAGACACCGAATGATTTGTTCAGACCGGGGTCGCCGTGAGTTGGAATCAATCCGAGGTTATTGCTGCTCGCCAGATCATTGTTGAGACGGCGAAAGGCATACTTTCCGAAAGCGTGTCCCCGGTGGAGGGTGCCCGGACAATTGCAAGGCACAGGTTCAAGGCACGCCTCGAAGACGATTTCGATATCTTGCCCTTTGTCGGAATTAGTTCGGAAACCGAATCCTTGCCGCTGGGACGGGAAAGGGCGCACTGGCAGGCGCGAGCGCTCGCTGATCTGCAGGGCAAGATCGATGAATCCCAGGCGTGGGCGCTCGCAGTCGCGAGCACCCATTGCCAGAGCCTTGTGACTCGATCGGGAAGCCTGATGCGTTGGCCCGACTAGCCGAAGGCGTAATCCACCACCGTTCGGTTCAGCGGACGGAGGCGTGGTGGGTTACGCCTCGCGGACTGCGCTTCGCGCAGCCCCGAGGCTAACCCACCCTACAAATCTACTCCGCAGCTTCTGCGTAATCGCTGACCGGCGGGCAGGAGCACACCAGGTTGCGATCGCCGTAGACGTTGTCGACGCGGCCGACGGGGCACCAATACTTGTCGGTGCGCGAGACGCCGTCGGGGAAGCAACCCTCAGTGCGGGTGTAGGCGCGCTTCCAATCGTCGTCGGCGATGTCGTGCACGGTGTGCGGGGCGTGGCGCAAGGGCGAGGCCTCGATCTTGAAACGGCCGGCCTCGACCTCGGCGATCTCTTTCCGGATCGCGATCATGGCGTCGCAAAAACGATCCAGCTCGGCCTTGGATTCCGACTCGGTCGGCTCGATCATCAGCGTGCCCGGCACCGGGAAGCTCATGGTCGGGGCGTGGAACCCGTAATCGATCAGGCGCTTGGCGATGTCGTCGACGGTGACGCCGCTGGTGGTCTTCAGCGGGCGCGGATCGACGATGCATTCATGCGCGACGCGGCCCTTGGCGTTCTTGTAGAGCACCGGGAAATGCGGATCGAGACGCGCTGCGATGTAATTGGCGTTGAGGATCGCGATCTCGGTGGCGCGCTTCAAGCCTTCGCCGC
Organism: Bradyrhizobium agreste; assembly: GCF_016031625.1. Classification (GTDB taxonomy): domain Bacteria; phylum Pseudomonadota; class Alphaproteobacteria; order Rhizobiales; family Xanthobacteraceae; genus Bradyrhizobium; species Bradyrhizobium agreste. Next base: position 80,332 of record NZ_JACCHP010000025.1, read on the forward strand.
CCATCATCAGGATGTAGATGTAGGAGATGGTCAGGATCGAGGCCGAGCCGAACGGCGCCGCCGAGACCGGACCGACCGGCGCGTCCGCTTGCGTCACCGGATGACCCGGCAGGAACGGGGCGAGATGCGCCTTGACGCCGATCGGGCCCATGCCGGGTCCGCCGCCGCCATGCGGAATGCAGAAGGTCTTGTGCAGATTGAGATGGCTGACGTCGGCGCCGTAATCGCCGGGCCTGGAGAGGCCGACCTGCGCATTGAGGTTGGCGCCGTCCAGATACACCTGGCCGCCATGGCCGTGCACGATGTCGCAGATCTCGCTTATGTGCTCCTCGAACACGCCGTGGGTCGAGGGATAGGTGATCATGACAGCGGCGAGATCGTTCGCATGCTTCTCCGCCTTGGCGCGGAGATCATTGACGTCGACGTCGCCGTTCTTCTCGCAAGCCACCACCACCACGTCCATGCCGACCATCGCCGCCGAAGCCGGGTTGGTGCCGTGGGCGGAGGAGGGGATCAGGCAGATCTTGCGATGGCTTTGCCCACGCGATGCATGATAGCCGCGGATCGCGAGCAGCCCGGCATATTCGCCCTGCGCGCCCGAGTTCGGCTGCAGCGAGATCGCGTCATAGCCGGTGATGTCGCACAGCCATTTTTCCAGCCGCGCGAACAGCGCGTGATAGCCTTCGGCCTGCTCGCGCGGGGCGAACGGATGCAGCGTGGCAAACTCCGGCCAAGTCAGCGGCATCATCTCGGTGGTCGCGTTCAGCTTCATGGTGCAGGATCCCAGCGGGATCATGGCGCGGTCGAGCGCGAGGTCGCGGTCCGAGAGCTTGCGCATGTAGCGCAGCATCTCGGTCTCCGAGCGATGCGCGTGGAAGACCGAATGGGTCAGGAAGGCCGTGCCGCGCTTCAATTCGTCCGGCAGCGCCTCGCGCGTCTCGGCGTCGATTTCGGCATAAGCGAGCGTGCCGCCGAAGGCGCGCCAGACCGCTTCGACCGTCGCAGGCGTCGTGGTCTCGTCGAGCGCAATGCGAAGCGCGGCATCACTGAGGCCGAGATTGATCTTTTCGGCCAGGGCGCGCTCTACGATCTCCTCGCGCTTGCCGCCGGCATCGACGCTGAGGGTATCGAAGAAGTTCTCGGCTTGAGGCGCAAAGCCGAGCTTGCGCAGGCCGGTCGCGAGCACGGCGGCGCGGCGATGCACGTTGCGCGCGATCTGTGCCAGGCCCTCGGGGCCGTGATAGACCGCGTACATCGACGCGATCACGGCGAGCAGCACCTGCGCGGTGCAGATGTTGGAGGTCGCCTTCTCGCGGCGGATGTGCTGCTCGCGGGTCTGCAGCGCGAGCCGATAGGCCGGCGCACCGCGCGAATCCACGGAAAGGCCGACGATGCGGCCGGGCAGCGAGCGCTTCAGCGCATCGCGCACCGCCATATAGGCCGCGTGCGGTCCGCCATAGCCCATCGGCACCCCGAAGCGCTGCGCCGAACCGATGGCGATGTCGGCCCCGAGCTCGCCGGGCGAGGCGAGCAGCGTCAGCGCCAGGAGGTCGGCGGCGACGATCGCGAGCGCGCCCTTGGCCTTCAGCGCCGCGATCGCGGGCCTGAGGTCGCGCAGCGCGCCGGATGAGCCCGGATATTGCAGCAGCGCGCCGAGCACGTCCGATTTGTCGAGATCGCTGAGGGGATCGCCGACGACCAGAGTCCACCCCAGCGGCTCGGCGCGGGTGCGCATCACCGCCAGCGTCTGCGGATGCACGTCCTTGTCGACGAAGAAGGCTTTTGCCTTCGCCTGCGAGTGCCGCTCGGCGAGCGCCATGGCTTCAGCCGCCGCGGTCGCCTCATCCAGCAGCGAGGCGTTGGCGACGTCGAGCCCGGTGAGATCGCAGATCATGGTCTGGAAGTTGAACAGCGCTTCGAGCCGGCCCTGGCTGATCTCCGGCTGGTAGGGCGTATAGGCCGTGTACCAGGCCGGGTTCTCCAGGATGTTGCGCTGGATCACCGCGGGCAGGATGGTGCCGGAATAGCCTTGGCCGATCAGGGAGGTGAAGACCTGGTTCTGGCCTGCGAGCTCGGCCATATGCGCGATCGCCTCGGTTTCGCTGAGCGGCTTGCCGAGATCGAGCGGGGCGGCCTGCCGGATCGAGGCCGGCAGCGTCTCCGCCATCAGTGCCTCGACGCTTTTGGCGCCGACTGTTTCGAGCATAGCGGTGACGTCGCGCGCCGACGGGCCGATGTGGCGGCGTACGAAACTGGCGGCGGTGTCGCCGTTGGATTTGCGGTGCGCGGTCATCGCTTGCTCCATCGTCCTAAGCCGTATGGGCCTTGTAGGCGGCTTCATCCATGAGGCCGCCGAGCTCGCTTTTGTCGGCCATCTTGATCTTGAAGAACCAAGCTTTGCCTTGCGCATCCGAGTTCACCAGCGCTGGCTCGGCGGCGAGCTCGGCGTTGGTCTCGAGCACTTCTCCGGAGATCGGCGCGTAGACGTCGGAGGCGGCCTTGACGGATTCGACGACGGCGGCGGCTTCGGCCTTCTTCAGCGCGCGGCCGACCTTGGGCAATTCGACGAACACGACGTCGCCGAGCTGCTGTTGCGCGTAGTCGGTGATGCCGACCGTGGCGACATCGCCGTCGATGGCGAGCCATTCATGGTCGGAAGTGTACAGCGTCGTGGTCATGTCTCGTCCTCAGCGTTTGTAGGTGTTTTTGACGAAGGGCATGGCGGCGACCTGCAGGGCGAGGATCTTCGCAGCGCCGGGGAAACCGCCGGCGCGCGCACCGCCAGTGCGTCGGCTCTTCTGCACCGACCATTCCAGCGCAGCCTCGACCGGCGTGGTCGTGGTGTCGATGTCGTGGCCGTAGAGGCACAGCCCGGCTTCCAGCCGCAGGCTGTCGCGGGCCCCGAGGCCAATCGGGAGCACGTCGGGATTCTCCAGCAGCATCTTGGCGAGGCGTTCGGCATCGCCTGATGGAACCGAGATCTCGAACCCGTCCTCGCCGGTGTAGCCGGAGCGCGAGACGAAGCACTTGATGCCGGCGACCTCATGCGGGCCGGCATCCATGAATGTCATGGCCGGCGCCTCTGCACAGAATTTCGCCAGCACAGCTTCCGCCTTCGGGCCCTGCAGCGCGATCAGCGCGCGGTCGGCAAGCTGCTCGATGATGCAGTCGCCTGAGAGGTTCGCGCGCAGATGCGCCTCGTCCGCGTCCTTGCAGGCGGCGTTGACGACCAGGAACAGGTGATCGCCGAAATTGGCCACCATGAGGTCGTCGAGAATGCCGCCATCGTCATTGGTGAACTGGGCGTAGCGCTGCCGCCCCGCGGCGATCGCTACGATGTCCTGCGGCACCAACCGCTCCAGCGCGCGGGCGGCGTCCTCGATCCTGCCCGACTTCGGCCGAAGCGCGAGCTGGCCCATGTGGGAGACGTCGAACAGGCCCGCTTTGGTGCGGGTATGGAGGTGCTCCTTCAGCACGCCCGCGGGGTACTGCACGGGCATGTCGTAGCCCGCGAACGGCACCATCTTGCCCCCCAGGGATACATGGAGGTCGTAAAGGGGGGTACGTTTCAGGGAGTGTTGGTCGTGCGCTAGCATCTTAGGGGGCCCTCGGCGGTTCCCCGGGGAGGATTCCCCGATGGACACCAGTCGAAGCCCCATCTGTCGCTGTGCCTGAGAGTATTATCCCGTCGGCGGACGCAGTCCGGGCCTCAGGCCCGTCGGCGCCTCTTTCCAGATGCTGTCAAAGCCACGCGGTCCTTTTGCCTGAGAGTTTCCGGGGCGGTTGCTCCTTCGGCGCCGGCTACCAATAGCCGGTCTCTCCCGACGTGGCCGTACGATACAGATGGGTAGAGACCACAGGGAAGCCAAGCCTGTCAACGCGTCCGCGCGTCCTATCCAACGGGATTGCGCGGCTGCGGCAACCCTCTGATCTCTCTGCACAGTTTCTGGACAGCGAAGCTGGCCTTGTCTAAAAGCGCTTTGGCCCGCAGATATCAGCCTTAATCTTTCGGTTTGGACGGCGAGAAGCGGGCCCAAGCCTACCCGATTGGATGAACATGAGCGGCGTCAACGAGATCAGGTCGACCTTTCTGAACTTCTTTGCCGAGAACGGCCACGAGATCGTGCCGTCCTCGCCGCTCGTGCCGCGCAACGACCCGACGTTGATGTTCACCAATGCCGGCATGGTGCAGTTCAAGAACGTCTTCACCGGCGTCGAGAAGCGGCCCTATCAGCGCGCCACCACCTCGCAGAAATGCGTGCGCGCCGGCGGCAAGCACAACGATCTCGACAATGTCGGCTACACCGCGCGCCATCTCACCTTCTTCGAGATGCTCGGCAATTTCTCGTTCGGCGATTACTTCAAGGAGCGGGCGATCGAGCTCGCCTGGAAGCTGATCACGACCGAGTTCGGGCTGAAGAAGGACAAGCTGCTCGTCACCGTCTACCACACCGACGACGAGGCGGCGGGGCTGTGGAAGAAGATCGCCGGCTTCTCCGACGACCGCATCATCCGCATCCCGACCTCGGACAATTTCTGGGCGATGGGCGACACCGGGCCGTGCGGCCCGTGCTCGGAGATCTTCATCGACCGCGGCGAACACATCTGGGGCGGTCCTCCCGGCTCGCCGGACGAGGACGGCGACCGCTTCCTCGAATTCTGGAATCTCGTGTTCATGCAATACGAGCAGGTGACGAAGGAGGAGCGCGTCGGTCTGCCGCGTCCCTCGATCGACACCGGCATGGGCCTGGAGCGCATGGCCTGCATCCTCCAGGGCGTCGAGAGCGTGTTCGAGACCGACCTGTTCAAGAACCTGATCGACGCCACCGCGTCCGCGCTCGGCAGCGGCCCGACCGAGCAGAATGCGGCCTCGTTCCGCGTCATCGCCGACCACTTACGCTCCTCGGCGTTCCTCGTCTCCGACGGCGTGCTGCCCTCGAATGAGGGCCGCGGCTATGTGCTGCGCCGGATCATGCGCCGCGCGATGCGCCATGCGCAGCTGCTGGGTGCCAAGGAGCCGTTGATGCATCGGCTGGTCTGGGCGCTGGTGCGCGAGATGGGCCAGGCCTATCCGGAATTGATGCGCGCGGAAAAGCTGATCGAGGAGACGCTGCGGCTGGAAGAGACCCGCTTCCGCAAGACTCTCTCGCGCGGCCTTGCCATCCTCGACGAGAAGAGCGCCGGTCTGAAGAAGGGCGACATGTTCGACGGCGACGTCGCCTTCACGCTGTACGACACCTACGGCTTCCCGCTCGACCTGACGCAGGACGCGCTGAAGTCGCGCGGCATCGGCGTCGATCAGGCTTCATTCAACGACGCGATGGAGCGCCAGAAGGCCAAGGCACGCGAATCCTGGAAGGGCTCGGGTGAGGCGGCCGCCGAGGCGATCTGGTTCCCGCTGCGCGAGAAGCTAGGGGCCACCGAATTCCTGGGCTACGAGACCGAGAGCGCAGAGGGCGTGGTCGCGGCGCTGGTCAAGGACGGCGCCGAGGTCACGAGCCTGAAGGCCGGCGAGACCGGCGCGCTTCTGCTGAACCAGACGCCGTTCTACGCGGAGTCGGGCGGTCAGGTCGGCGACACCGGCGTGCTCTCGGGCGAGGGCGGCATCAAGGTCCGCGTCACCGATACGCAGAAGAAGCTCGGCGATCTCTTCGTCCATATCGGCACGGTCGAGAGCGGCGAAGTGAAGCTCGGGACGGCGCTGCAGCTCGAGGTGGATCACGCACGCCGCTCGACCATCCGCGCCCATCACTCCGCGACCCACATCATCCACGAAGCGCTGCGCCAGGTGCTCGGCGATCACATTGCCCAGCGCGGCTCGATGGTTGCGCCGGATCGGCTGCGCTTTGACTTCGTGCATCCGAAGCCGATCACGGCCGAGGAGCTCTCCCGGGTCGAGGACATCGCCAACGACGTGGTGCTGGAGAACGACGAGGTCACCACGCGTATCATGGGCGTGGATGAAGCCCGCGAGGCCGGGGCGCGCGCGCTGTTCGGCGAGAAATATGGCGACGAGGTCCGCGTCGTCTCGATGGGCAGGACCGCGCGCGAGCGCGGCGCCAACGCGCTCGGCTGGTCGGTCGAGCTCTGCGGCGGCACTCATGTCAAGCGCACCGGCGATATCGGCCTGATCACGGTCACGAGCGAGAGCGCGGTCGCCTCCGGCGTGCGCCGTATCGAGGCGCTGACCGGCAACTACGCGCGCAGGCACGCCAACGACACCATGGCGCTGGCGAAGATTGCGGCGAACGAGCTGCGCACCTCGCTCGACGACGTGCCGGCGCGCATCGCTGCCCTGATGGAGGAGCGCAAGAAGCTCGAGCGCGAGCTCTCCGATGCCCGCAAGAAGCTGGCGATGGGCGGCGGTGCCTCTGCCGGCAACGGCGCAGCCTCTAGCGTGCGCGAGGCCGGCGGCGTCAAGCTGATGGCGCGTGCGGTCGAAGGCATCGAGATGAAGGATCTCAAGAGCCTCGCCGACGACGGCAAGAAGCAGATCGGCTCGGGCGTCGTCGCCATCGTCGGCGTCACCGAGGACGGCAAGGCCGCAATCGTGGTCGGCGTCACGCAGGACCTCACCGCGCGCTTCAACGCCGTCAACCTGGTGCGCATCGCCTCCGAGGCGCTCGGCGGCAAGGGCGGCGGCGGCCGGCCCGACATGGCCCAGGCCGGCGGCCCCGACGGCGCCAAGGCCTCCGAGGCCCTGAGCGCGATCGAAAAAGCGATGGCGGGCGCGTAGCCGCCATGCGCCCCGCTCCGCGAGGACGTGGGCTTCGCGATCCGGACTTGCGGGATCGCCTCTACGACTTGCTGGAGCACGACCCCCTGGCCTATTCGGTCGGGTCGCGCTTCATCCAGGTCATCATCGCCGTCATCGTGCTCAACGTCGCTGCGATGGTCCTCGCCTCGGTGCCGGAGCTCGACGCGCGGTTCGGCACGCTGTTCTCCGCCATCGCCGCCCTGTGCGTGATCGTGTTCGCGCTGGAATATGCGGCGCGGCTGTGGACGGTGGCGGGGCACACCCAGCGCAAGGGAACGGCGCTGTCCGACCGGCTGGGCTATGCCTTCTCGGCGCTCGGCATCATCGATCTCATGGCCTTCCTGCCAGCCGCAATCGTGCTCGCGACCGGCCGGCACGCGACGCTGGCCGCGCTCGGCGTGCTGCCGTTCTTCAAGCTGATCCGCTATTCGCCGGCGATGCGCTCGCTGCTCGCGGCCGTGCACGCCGAGCGGCGCGCGCTGATCGGCTGCATCGTCATCCTGATCGGCGCGGTGCTGACCTTCGCCTCGCTGCTCTACGCCATCGAGCGCGACGTGCAGCCAGACAAGCTCGGCACCATCCCGCAGGCGATGTGGTGGGCGATCGTGACGCTCGGCACCGTCGGCTATGGCGACGTCGTGCCGGTGACGCCGCTCGGCAAGTTCGTCTCGACTTTCGCGATCATCTCAGGCTTTGCCATGATCGCGCTGCCGGTCGCGATCATCTCGAGCGCCTTCGCCGAGGAGGTGAAGCGGCGCGATTTCGTCGTCACCTGGGGCATGCTGGCGCGGGTGCCGCTGTTCTCGCACCTCTCTGCCGCGGAGATCGCCGACATCATGCGCCTGCTCCGCGCGCGCACCATCGAGCAGGGTGAGATCCTGGTGCGGCGGGGCGATGTCGCCTCGTCGATGTATTTCATCACCGCCGGCGAGGTCGAGATCGCGCTGCCGAACCAGCATGTGCGCCTTGCCGACGGCACCTTCTTCGGCGAGATCGCGCTCTTGCACAAGACCAAGCGCAGCGGCACGGTGACGGCGACGCGCAAGACGCGGCTGCTCGTGCTCGACGCCCAGGATTTTCACGCTTTGATCGCGCGCATGCCGACGCTGGCCGCCCATGTCCACGAAACCGCGAAGGCGCGTCTCGCCGACAGCGGCGACCTCGCCGCGGCGGAGCTGGCGCAGGCGGAGAAGGAAGGCACCGACCGCTGAGCGGTCGACGTCCTCCGAAGGCGGGGCCTCGTCATTGCGAGGAGCCCTTGCGACGAAGCAATCCAGATTTTACCCGCGGAGGGATTCTGGATTGCTTCGCTGCGCTCGCAATGACGCGTGGCTGGCCGGCTTACGCCGCCAGCTCTTTCGTCAGGTTCTCGGCGACCTTATCGAGGAAGCCGGTGGTGGAAAGCCAGCGCTGGTCGGCGCCGACCAGCAGCGCGAGGTCCTTGGTCATGTAGCCGGCCTCGACGGTGTCGACGCAAACCTTCTCCAGCGTGCTGGCGAACTTGGCGAGCTCGGGGTTGTTGTCGAGCTTGGCGCGGTGGGCGAGGCCACGCGTCCAGGCGAAGATCGACGCGATCGAGTTGGTCGAGGTCTCCTTGCCCTTCTGGTGCTCGCGGTAGTGGCGGGTCACCGTGCCGTGGGCGGCTTCGGCCTCGACGGTCTTGCCGTCGGGGGTGAGCAGCACCGAGGTCATCAGGCCGAGCGAGCCGTAGCCCTGCGCGACCGTGTCGGACTGCACGTCGCCGTCGTAGTTCTTGCAGGCCCAGACATAGCCGCCGGACCATTTCAGCGCCGAGGCCACCATGTCGTCGATCAGGCGGTGCTCGTAGGTCAGGCCCTTGGCGTCGAACTCCTTCTTGAACTCGCGGTCGAAGATGTCCTGGAAGATGTCCTTGAAGCGCCCGTCATAGACCTTGAGGATCGTGTTCTTGGTCGACAGGTACACCGGGTAATTACGGAGCAGGCCGTAATTGAAGGAGGCGCGGGCGAAGTCGATGATGGAATCGTCGAGATTGTACATCTCCATCGCGACGCCGGCGCCGGGCGCCTTGAACACTTCCTTCTCGATCACGGTGCCGTCCTCGCCGACGAACTTCAGCGAGAGGGTGCCCTTGCCGGGGAACTTGATGTCGGTGGCGCGGTACTGGTCGCCATAGGCGTGGCGGCCGATGATGATCGGCTTGGTCCAGCCCGGAACCAGGCGCGGCACGTTCTTGCAGATGATCGGCTCGCGGAAGATCACGCCGCCGAGAATGTTGCGGATGGTGCCGTTCGGCGACTTCCACATCTGCTTGAGGTTGAACTCCTTCACCCGGGCTTCATCGGGGGTGATGGTGGCGCACTTGACGCCGACGCCGACCTTCTTGATCGCCTCGGCGGCATCGATGGTGACCTGATCGTTGGTGTGGTCGCGGTATTCCATGCCCAGGTCGAAATAGAGCAGCTCGACATCCAGGAACGGGTTGATCAGCTTGTCCTTGATGTACTGCCAGATGATCCGGGTCATCTCGTCGCCATCGAGCTCGACGACGGGATTGGATACCTTGATTTTTGCCATGATCGGGGAAGCCTCTTGGGAACGGCGCATTGGGCGCGCCAGCTGGAATATCCGCCGCCTCTTAGCACCCAGACGCGGCGGGCGAAAGCCAAGGGATTATGCACTTTTAGCTCATCCAGCTTGCGCAGGCGGGGAGCGGGGAGCCATTCCGCCGCAGGGCCGGATCTGAGGACTCGGAAGAGAGTTAAAAGTCGAATCCAAGCCGTTATTTCCCTTGAGAATTTTGTCAGGACAGGCAAACGACAGACCGCGAGGGCGGGCCCGGTCCGGACGGCCGCTTGACTCAATTCCTGAATCGGCCTTGCCAAGGCCTTGAAGACGAAGAGTGAAAGCGAAGCGAGATGTCGGGGACTGACAAGAGCAAGGCCGGCCTTTCCCTCGACGGTCCCATCGTGATCCTGGTCGAGCCACAGCTCGGCGAGAACATCGGCATGGCCGCGCGCGCCATGGGCAACTTCGCCCTTGACCGATTGCGCATCGTCAATCCCAGGGACGGCTGGCCCAACATCGCCGCCCAGCGGGCGGCGGCCGGCGCCGACCATATCCTGGGCAAGGTCGAATTGTTCGGCACGGTGGAAGAGGCGGTCGCCGACCTCGACCTCTTGTTCGCCACCACCGCACGCCCCCACGACCAGGCCAAGCCCGTGGTCGGGCCGGAGGCCGCCGTGGCCGAGATCGCAGATCACGTCGCGACCGGCGGCATGGCCGGCATCCTGTTCGGCCGCGAGCGCTGGGGCCTGACCAACGAGGAGGTCGGGCTCTCCAACCGCATCATCACCTTCCCGGTCAATCCGGGCTTTGCCTCGCTCAACCTCGCCCAGGCCGTGCTGCTGATCGGCTATGAATGGTTCAAGCGGGCCACTTCAGGCGAATTGCCGCACGCAATGCCGGAGCGCTCCGAGCGCGCCTCGCAGCACCAGATGCAGGCCTTCTTCGACAACCTCGTGCGCGAGCTCGACAAGGTCGAGTTCCTGCGCCCGGCCGAGAAGCGCGACACCATGCTGGTGAACCTGCGCAACATCTTCACCCGGATGGAGCCGACCAAGCAGGACATGCACACCCTGCACGGCGTGATCATGGCGATCGCGGAAGGCCGCAAGGGTCCGGCCAAGGGCGGCGTGCTCGACGGCGAGCAGGCCACGCGCCTGCGTGCGCTGCTGGCCGAGCATGGGCAGGGCGGCGGCGTTCCCGACAGCGGCTCGACCGTGCGGGGCCTTGCCCGCCTGCTTCGCCGCAACCCCACCGACGCCGAGCGGTTGCTCTGGCAGGCGCTCACCCGCGACCGCCGCTTCGCAGGCCAGTTCAAGCGCCAGACCCCGGTGGGGCGCCACATCCCGGACTTCGTCTCCTTCCCGCACCGGATCGCGATCGAGCTGGTGAACCCGGGCGAGGGCGAGGCCATCGCCGCCGACCGCGCGGGACGGCGGAGCTGGCTCGAGGCGCGGGATTATCGCGTGCTCGACATTCGGGCAGTGGATGTGGAGCGGGATCTTGAGGCGGAGCTGGTGCGGCTGCAGGGGATGATGGCGGAATCGGCATAGCGCTGGCGGGACCGTTGTTGCGCACGCCGCAACCGAGGGCTGTGCAATGGCGCTGCTAGTTGCTATGCAGTTCCTAGCAATGAAGCTGGGGACGGCATGTTTGGAATGACAGGCCGCGCGTTGATCGGCGCGGCAGCAGGCGTGAGTGCGTTCGTGCTGACGGTCTTGCTCGGTATATCGGGTGCTCGCGCGGAAATGCCTTTGACGGCCAAGTGCAACGCCGTCGGAAGTTTCAGCGTTGATGACCGCATTGCGGGCTGCACCGCCATTATCCAGTCGACAAATGGCATCCAGCACGGAGCGATCATGGCACGCTTCCGCCGCGCCATGTTCTACCGCCAGAAGGAAGAGATCGACCTGGCCATCACGGACTACGGCCAGATTATCGAGCGCGATCCGGGCAATCTGAACGCCCGTATCGCGCGGGCTTCGGCATTCCTCCAAAAGCGAGAGCCTGAGGCTGCGCTGTCAGATTACGCCAAGGTGATCGAGCTCGATCCGAAGAATACCTATGCATACATAGGACGTGCTCACGTCTATTCGGCGCGACGCGACTTCGTCCAAGCTATCGCCGACTATGATCAGGTCCTCCTGATCCATCCTGACAATGTGATAGCCTATGTCGAACGAGGCCTCACTCATGTCCGCAAGGGGGATCCGGCTCGAGCCATGGTCGATTGTGATCGGGCGGCCGAGATCAGTCCCCACACCGGCGGCGGCCAATTGTGTCGCGCACGGGTTTACTTTGCTAAGGGCAACCGAGAGCTTGCATTGGCCGAACTCGATCGAACGATGCAGATCAGGCCAAGGCAAGAGAACTTCTACTTCTTCCGAGCCGAATCTTTTGCTCAGCTCGGTGAACTCGACCGCGCCATCGCCGACTATGATCGAATCATCGAATTGAATCCCCAAAGCCGATCTGCCTATGGCTGCCGGGGTTTCACCTACGCTCGAAAAGGCGATTATGATCACGCCATTGCCGACTACAACCAGGTGATGCAGCTGGCACATCAGGGTCAACGAGATGCCGGCGATCGGCAGACTCCCGGTCAGAACGCCGAGCCGATTTCCGCGTCGGTCATCGGTGAATCAATTGTACTCGGTTCCGGGGATGGCCCTGTGCTCCGCGCCAGGGGAGTGGCTTACCAGTGGAAGGGGGATCTTGATCTTGCCCTGGCGGACTATGACGAGGCGATCCGCCTCAACCCCAAGGACAAGGATGCATTCGGGCTCCGCGCCAACGCGTACAAGGCCAAGGGAGATTTCGACCGTTCGCTTGCGGATTACGATCAACTCGTGCAACTCGATCCCAAGGATGCGCGCGCCTATTTCCACCGTGCAAGGCTCTTTTGGCAGATCGGTTCATTCGCCAAATCGTTGATAGACCTCGACCAGGCGATCCAGCTCGATCCAAAGAATGCTTACCCGGTCTTATGGCGCGAAATTGTTGCAAGGCGCAGTGACCAACCGAGCCAGCTGAGCGAGGCTGCAAAAGAGCTCGATGCGGCGAAATGGCCCGCGCCGGTCGTCAATCTCTTCCTCGGCACGATGACGCCGGAACAAGTGCGCAGCGCTGCGGACGATGCGGACCCGGTGAAGAGGAAGGGGCAGGTCTGCGAGGCGAATTTCTATATTGGCGAGCGCGCCTTGCAGCGTGGCGCCAAGACAGAGGCGTTGAAGCTGTTCGAGCAGGCTGCAGCCGATTGCCCAAAGAGCTTTATCGAGAAGCCGGCCGCTGACTTCGAGCTTGGCGCGCTGCGAGCGAGCCGCTGATCGAACGGGCGGGATCTCGTAGGACGGGCAAGGCGGCCTCTCCGCCGAAGCTCGAAGAGCGAAGGCGGCAGCGTGCCCACGATGTCGATCACTGGATAGGAAGGCACGGCGCTTTGCGCCTTTGCCCAATCTACGAGATCGCGGCGAGATCACACCGCTTCCAACTGCTCTGCCGCGCGCTTCTTCTTCGCCTTGGCCTGGCCGAGCAGGGCGCCTGCGGTGAGGGCCGCGGTATCGGCCACGCCCGGGTCGCGCGAGATCATCGCGGCGACGATGGCGCCGTCGATGATGAGGCCGAGCTGGTGCGCCAGCACTGCGGGCTCGGCTGAGCCGAGCTCGCCGGCGAGCTTCTCGATGTGGCCGAGCACGATCTTCTTGTGCTTCAGCGCGATGTTGCGAAATTGTTTCGCATCCTTGTCGTGCTCGCCGACGGCGTTGATGAAGGGGCAACCGTAGAAGCGCTCTTCGGCGAACCAGCTCTTCAGCGCGGGGAAGATGCGCGTTAGTTTCGCTTGTGCGTCGCCGCCGCCTTGCTCCATGGCGCCGATGAACCATTCGCGCCATTGCTTGCCTTCGCTCTCCAGCACGGCGTTGACGAGGTTGGTCTTGGAGCCGAACAATTTGTAGAGCGTGGTCTTGGCGGTGCCGGCCTCCTCGATGATCGCGTCGATGCCGGTGGCGTTGATGCCGTTCTTGCAGAACAGATGCGTCGCCGCGCTCAAGAGGCGACCGCGTGCGGATTCGTCGTCGCCGGCAGCGGCGTGGGGCGAATTCTTCTTCGATGACGTCTTTGCCATAGCTGCAACTTAATCGCAGCTCCATCGCATCAGCAAGCCGCATCTGTCCGGCGCTGAAAAGATTCGCATCCGCTCACGCATCTGCTCCGCCTTTGAGCAAGGAGCGGCTGATCAATCCGCAGGCAGGAAGGCTTAAGCGGCTCCAAAGCTTCGCGTTTTGTTTTTCGCGGGCTCTGGCACGCTCCATGCAAGGAAACAGACCGTTCGGTATCCTGCCGATTTCCACTTCTGCCAGGGAGAAGACTGATGACTGCCGTCGTTCAGAAGACAGTGCTGACGGGGTGCCTCGCGCCCATCGACAAGAACGGGCTCGAGCAACTGATTGCCAACGGCAAGGCAAATCCGAAGGTCATCAAGACCTTGAAGTGCAAGACGGTCGCGGAGGGCAAGTTCCGCCACGCCAACTACATCCGCAACCTGCCGCCCTACATCGTCGACGAGCCGCCGGTTCTCTTGGGCGACGACACCGCGCCCAACCCGTCCGAAGCCTCGCTCGCCGCGCTCGGCTCCTGCCTCGCCGTCGGCCTGCATGCCAACGCCGTGCATCGCGGCTGGATCGTCAACAAGCTCGAGCTCGAGCTCGAAGGCGATCTCAACATCACCGCGGTCTGGGGCACCGGCGACACCTCCGACAAGCCGGTCGGCTTCACCGATGTCCGCGTCAAGGTCGACATGGAATGCGAGGGCATCTCGCCGGACGAGATCAACGCGCTGGTCGCCCATGTGAAGAAGTGGTCGCCGGTGGCCAACACCTTCACCCGGCCGGTCAATCTCGAGGTCGGCATCTAGCAGACGGCAATCAGGACAGGGTGCGGGAGACGATCATGGGTTCACTGGCTTTATCGCAGGCCGACGTTCTGGATCAGCCCGCACCGTCCATTGCGGGCGAGGTGGCGCGGATCGCGCGCCAAGAGCTCGCGCCGTTGGCCGCCGGCATCGACGACGGTTCGGTCTATCCGGCCGAGGTGCTGCGCAAGTTCGGCGCGGTCGGGGCGTGGGGCAGCCACGTGCCGCACGAAGGCCCCGCCGATCTGCGCTGCGCGATCCAGGCGATGGCGGCGATCGGCGAGGTCTGCGGGGCGACGGCCTTCATGGCCTGGTGCCAGAACACGCTGGTCTGGTACGCGGCGAATTCCACCAATGTGAAGCTCGCAAAGCGCTTCGGCGATGCGTTCTCGACCGGCCGCGTGCTCGGCGGCACCGGGCTCTCCAATCCCATGAAGAGCTTCTTCGGCATCGAGAAGCTCAAGCTGAAGGGGCGCAAGGTCGAGGGCGGCTATATCGTGCGCGGCGCGCTGCCCTGGGTGTCCAATCTCGGTCCCGACCATTTCTTCGGTACGATTTTCGAGCGCGAGGACGAGCCGGGCATCGCAAGTGGCGAGCCCGCCACTGTGATGTTCCTGGCCGATTGCTCCGACCCCGCGATCACGCTGACGCCCTGCAAGCCGTTCCTCGCGATGGACGGCACCGGCACTTATGGCGTGCAGTTCCGCGATGTGTTCGTGCCGGACGAGCTGATCCTGGCCGATCCCGCCGGGCCCTTCGTCAAGAAGATCCGTGCCGGCTTCATCCTGCTTCAGGCCGGCCTGGCGCTCGGGGTGATCAAGGATTGCATCAACATCATGGACGAGGTCGACAATCCCCTCGGCCATATCAACCGCTATTTGCCGCAGCAGCCGGTGCACTTTCGCGATCTCGCCGCCGAGCTCGAGGCCGAGACCATGGCGCTGGCGCGCGATCCCTACAACGAGGAGGAGACCTACTGGCGCAAGGTGATCGCGCTGCGGCTTCGCGCCGGCGAGGCCAGCGTCGCGGCGGCGCATGCGGCGATGCTGCATTGTGGCGCCCGCGGCTATCTTAGGAGTCACCGCGCGCAGCGACGCCTGCGCGAGGCCTATTTCGTCGCGATCGTCACGCCGGCCACCAAGCAGCTGCGCAAGATGCTCGCCGATTTCTGAGTTCCAAGTTCTTGAGTTCACGAGTCCACCCGAAGACCCACCAACCTCAACGGAGAGGCTGCCATGACTGACGTTCTGATCACTGCCGTCGAACTCGCCGACCTCTTGAAGCTAGAGCCGTGTGTCGTGATCGACACCCGCAATCCCGATGCTTACGCGGCCGGGCACCTGCCGGGCGCCGTGAACGTGCACGAGATCTTTACGTTCCTGGCAACCTCGACGCCGGAAGGCATGGCCGAGCTCAAGACCAAATTCGCCGATGCGTTTGGCGCTGCCGGCGTTTCGGGCAAGGAGACCGCGGTGGTCTACGAGCAATCGATGAATTCCGGCTTCGGCCAGTCCTGCCGCGGCTATTACCTGCTCACCATGCTCGGCTATCCCAAGGTGAAGGTGCTGCATGGCGGCTTCGACGCCTGGTCGGCCGCGGGCTTGCCGGTGACCCAGGACGTGCCGACCCCGGCTGCAGCTTCGTTCCCGATCGTGCCGGAAGCGGGCGAAATCCTGATCGATGCCAAGACCATGCTCGCCGCCGTCGGCAAGCCCGGCATCGCGATCCTCGACGTCCGCGACGTCGACGAGTGGATCGGCGACAGCTCGTCCCCGTACGGCAAGGATTTCTGCCCGCGCAAGGGCCGCATTCCGGGCGCCGTGTGGTTGGAATGGTATCGGATGATGAAGCCGACCGCCGAAGGCCCGCGCTTCAAGTCCAAGGACGAGATTCTGGCCGAATGCGCCACCGTCGGCATCTCGCAGACGACGCCGGTCTATCTCTACTGCTTCAAGGGCGCGCGCGCTTCGAACACGTTCCTGGCTCTGAAGAACGCCGGCGTAAAGGACGTGCGGATGTACTTCGGCTCCTGGAACGAATGGTCGCGCGATCCGTCGCTGCCGATCGAGCAGGGCCTGCCGGTTGCGACGGGCGTCACAACAAAGGCGGCGTGAGCGCGCGCCGTGGCCGCAGAACTCGGTCCACCTCTCCCGCAGGGAGAGGTCGGATCGCATCGAAGATGCGATCCGGGTGAGGGGTTACGGACTCACCGAGTGCTGCGGCCCCTCATCCGGATTGCGCTGGACGATGCTTCGCATCGCCAGATGCAATCCGACCTCTCCCCGCCGGGGAGAGGTGGAGCACCCGGAATCCCGACCGCATCCGATCCTAGCCGTTCACGCCCACTCGCCGACGAGGGGCAATTCCCAGCGCCTTGATCCGCGAGGCCAGCGTGGTCGGCTTGATGTCGAGCATCTCGGCGGCGCCGCCGGGGCCGAAGACTTTTCCGGCGCAGGCCTCGAGCGCGGCGAGGATGTTGGCGCGCTCATGGTCGCGCATTTCGGATGACGTCATGATCGCAGGCCGCGCGTCGGCCTTCTGACGGGCGGCGCCGCCAGGCGCTTGTGCGCCTGAAGTATCCGGCAGATCGATGCGCAGGCGGCCGTTCTGCGACAGGATCGCAGCGCGCTCGATCACGTTCTGTAGTTCGCGGACATTGCCGGGCCAGTCGTAGCGGGTCAGCCGCCGCGCATCGCCCTCCGACAGGCGCAAATTCGATTTCAGCGCCTTGCTCTCGCGCGTCAGGAAATGCTGGGCCAGCAGGGGAATGTCCTCGCGCCGCTCGCGCAAGGGAACGGTCTCGATCGGAAACACGTTGAGGCGGAAATAGAGGTCCTCGCGAAAGCGACCGCGCTGGACCTCCTGCTTGAGATCGCGATTGGTCGCGGCGATGACGCGAACGTCGACCGCCCGGGTGCGCGCTTCACCGACACGCTCGAAATGGCCTTCTTGCAACACGCGCAGCAGCTTGCCTTGCAGCTCGAGCGGGATCTCGCCGACTTCGTCGAGGAACAGCGTGCCGCCATCGGCGAGCTCGAAGCGGCCGATGCGGTCGCGCGTTGCGCCGGTGAAGGCGCCGCGGACATGGCCGAAGAACTCGCTCTCGAACAATTCGCGCGGGATCGCGGCGCAGTTGACGCGGATCAGCGGCCGGTCGCTGCGGGTGGAATCCTCGTGGATGGCGCGCGCGATCAGCTCCTTGCCGGTGCCGGATTCGCCGGTGATCATCACCGCCGCGGTGGTCGGCGCCACCAGCTTGACCTGGCGCAGCGTCTTCTGGATCGCCTCGCTTCCGCCGATGATGCCGCGCGGATTGGTCTCGATGCGGATTTCCTCCTGGAGATAGGCGTTCTCCAGCTCGAGCCGCTCGCGCAGGCGGTCGACCTCGGCAAGAGCCGCGTGCAGCTTCTCGTCGGCCTCGCGGCGCTGGCTGACGTCGCGAAACACCACGACGGCGCCGACCACGACGCCGCGGTCGCGGATCGGCGTCGAGGTGTACTCGACCCAGGCGGGCGAGCCGTCCTTGCGCCAAAACACCTCGCCGTCGACCTGGTGCACGGCGCCGTCGCGGAACGCCGCATAGATCGGGCAGTCGTGGTTGTGATAGTGGCGGCCGTCGTGGTGGGTGTGGTGGACGATCGGGTGGATCTCCTTGCCGACCAGCTCCTCGGCGGTCCAGCCCAGCATGCGCTCGGCCGCGGGATTGACGAAGGTGGTCTTGCCTTCGGCGTTGACGCCATAGATGCCTTCGCCGGCGGCGCGCAGGATCAACTGGTTCTCGCGCTCGATGTCCTGGAACACGCGCTCGACCCGCTGCCAGGTGGAGATGCCGCCGCGCATATGGTCTTCGGCGGCGGCATCGACATTGCGCCGGCGGCGGGCTTCGAGATCGGTCAGCGTCAGCAGCAGCAGCGTACGGCCGTCATGCGGCAGCAGGCAGCCGGCATATTCGAGCTTGAGGTCTTGCCCGGTCGCGTGGCGGGGGGTGAGCGCCGTGGTCCAGTAGGCGCCCTTGTGCAGCACGGCCTGGGTGAAGACGGTGAGGGCGGCAAGCTCGCCGGCGTGGAGCGTGCTGGCCCTGGTCTGCCGCAGCAGGGCTCGGTCGTAGCCGAGCAGGGTGCAGGCGGCGGGATTGGCATCGACGATCTGGTCGGCATAGGGATCGACCACCAGCATCGCCTCGACCGAGGATTCGAAGGCCGCGATGCGTGGGTCGATGACGGGGGCCACATCGTCGTGGACGGGCATTGGCGCCGTTGCCATTGCGAAATCTCGTAATTGAACTACGAGATCTCGTTTATCACGAGTTTTCGTAGCGGCCAAGCGCCGGTGAAAGTGCTGCGTCATCAAGGCAATGTGCGCTCAACAGTCGGTGGCATGCTCCTTGCGTAATTGCTCCTCGCAATGACGCGCAGGAGGGCCGATGTCCACGTTCGACAATCCGTTTGATCCCGACCGCAAGCTTCGAGCCGGCTGTGTTTGCGGCCAGCATCGTTCCGCAGCGGAGCACGAGCAGGCGACGGCGCTGCATTGCGAGCCGGTCGCAAGCGAAGAGACGCGTTACGAGGGCGTGGTCGCCTCCGCCGTGATGCGGGCGATGTTTCCGCAGGACGTGGCGCGGCGTGCCTTCCTGAAGTCGGTCGGCGCATCGACCGCGCTTGCCGCGCTGTCGCAATTCTTCCCGCTGAAGACGGCGACCGAGGTGTTCGCGCAAGCCGGCACGCCCGAGAAGAAGGACCTCAAGGTCGGCTTCATCCCGATCACCTGCGCGACGCCCATCATCATGGCAGCGCCGATGGGCTTCTACGCCAAGCACGGCCTCAACGTCGAAGTGGTGAAGACCGCTGGTTGGGCCGTGATCCGCGACAAGACCATCAACAAGGAATACGACGCCGCGCACATGCTGGCGCCGATGCCGATCGCGATCTCGCTCGGCCTTGGCGCCAACGCCATTCCCTTCGCGGTGCCCGCGATCGAGAACATCAACGGGCAAGGCATAGTGCTGGCGACCAAGCACAAGGACAAGCGCGACCCGAAGGACTGGAAGGGTCTGAAATTCGCCATTCCCTTCGACTATTCCATGCACAATTATCTCTTGCGCTATTACCTCGCGGAAGCCGGTCTCGATCCCGACACCGACGTGCAGCTGCGCTCGGTGCCGCCGCCGGAGATGGTCGCGAATCTGCGCGCCGACAACATCGACGGCTTCCTCGCGCCCGACAACATCTGCCAGCGCGCGATCTATGACGGCGTCGGCTTCATGCACCTGCTCTCCAAGGAGATCTGGGACGGCCATCCCTGCTGCAGCTTTGCTGCGAGCCGCGAGTTCATCACATCGGCGCCGAACAGTTTTGCGGCGCTGACGCGGGCGATCGTCGATGCCACCGCCTATGCCTCCAAGGCCGAGAACCGCAAGCAGATCGCCGAAGCCATCGCGCCGGCGAACTACATCAACGCGCCTGTTACCGTGCTGGAGCAGGTCCTCACCGGCACCTATGCCAACGGCCTCGGCGGGGTGAAGACCGATCCCAAGCGCGTCGATTTCGATCCGTTCCCCTGGCAGTCTTTCGCGGTGTGGATGCTGACGCAGATGAAGCGCTGGGGTCAGATCAAGGGCGACGTCGATTACAAGGCGGTGGCCGAGCAGGTGTATCTGGCGACAGATACCAAGAAGCTGATGACCGAGATGGGACTCACCCCGCCGGCGAGTGCGTACAAGTCGTTCGCGGTGATGGGCAAGAATTTCGATCCGGCCAAGCCGGAGGATTATCTGGCGAGCTTCAAGATCAGGAAGGCGTCGTGATGGGCGCTGCCGCCGCTTTCGTGTCCCGGACGCGATGCAGCACGCAGTGCTGCTTCGCTGAGCCGGGACCCAGTCAGGCCCCATGGGTCCCGGTTCTGCGGCGCATCACTTCGTGCTGCGCCGCGCCCGGGACACGAGAGGGGGCAATATGACATCCTCCCTCCGCCTTCGCGCCGGCCTCGTCTCCATCGTGCTGCTCGCTGCGTTTCTCGGTATCTGGCATCTCGCCACGCGCTCCACCGCGCCGGTGACGACGATGAGCCCGGAATACGCCAAGCTGATGGGCCTCACGGCGACGCAGGGCAAATCGGCGATGCCTGGGCCGCTCGATGTCGGCGCAAAACTCTGGGAGCATCTGAAGCGGCCGTTCTACGACAACGGGCCGAACGACAAGGGGCTCGGCATCCAGCTCGGCTATTCCATCGCGCGTGTCGGCACCGGCTATCTGCTCGCCGTGCTGGTCGCGATCCCGCTCGGCTTCCTGATCGGGATGTCGCCGCTGCTGAGCAAGGCACTCGATCCGTTCATCCAGGTCTTGAAGCCGATCTCGCCGCTGGCCTGGATGCCGCTCGCGCTCTACACCATCAAGGATTCCTCGGTCTCGGCCATCTTCGTCATCTTCATCTGCTCGATCTGGCCGATGCTGCTCAACACGGTGTTCGGCGTCGCGACCGTGCGCAAGGAATGGATCAACGTGGCGCGGACGCTGGAAGTCGGCACTATCAGGCGCGCCTTCACCGTGATCCTGCCGGCGGCAGCGCCGACGATTTTGACCGGCATGCGCATCTCGATCGGCATCGCCTGGCTCGTCATCGTCGCAGCGGAGATGCTCGTCGGCGGCACCGGCATCGGCTATTTCGTCTGGAACGAGTGGAATAATCTGTCGATCACCAACGTCATCATCGCGATCCTCCTGATCGGCATCGTCGGCATGCTGCTCGACCAGATCCTCGCGCGCTTCACGCGCATGGTCACGTTTCCGGAGTAGAGGCGATGACCGACAAGTTCATCTCGATCGAAGGCATCGCCAAGCGCTATCCTGGCGCGGGAGGCGTCACGACCACCATCTTCGAGAACCTCTGGCTGTCGATGGCGCGCGGCGAGTTCGCTTGCGTGATCGGCCATTCCGGCTGCGGCAAGACCACGGTGCTCAACATCCTCGCCGGGCTCGATGCGCCGAGCGAGGGCGCCGTGATCGTCGACGGGCAGGCGATCTCGGGCACCAGCCTCGACCGCGCCGTGATCTTCCAGAGCCACGCGCTGCTGCCCTGGCGCACGGTGCTCGGCAACGTCGCCTATGCCGTGAGCTCGAAATGGCGCAGCTGGGACCGCGCCAAGATCAAGGCGCATGCGCAACAATTCATCGATCTGGTCGGCCTGTCCGGCTCCGAGCACAAGCGCCCGTCGGAGCTGTCGGGCGGCATGAAGCAGCGCGTCGGCATCGCGCGGGCGCTGTCGATCACGCCGAAGATGATGCTGATGGACGAGCCGTTCTCGGCGCTGGACGCGCTGACGCGCGGCACGCTGCAGGACGAGGTGCGGCGGATTTGCCTGGAGACCGGGCAGACCGCGTTCATGATCACCCACGACGTCGACGAGGCGATCTATCTCGCCGACAAGATCTTTCTGATGACCAACGGTCCCGGCGCGGTGCTGGCGGAGGTGGTCGAGAACCCGCTGCCGCGCGATCGCGGCCGCACCGATCTGCACCGCCATCCGCTGTACTACGCGCTGCGCAACCACATCATCGATTTCCTGGTGACGCGCAGCAAGACCTTCGTCGCGGAAACGCCGGATCACGATCCGCGCAACGTGCCGGTGGTGCAGATCGGCAAGCCCGGGCTGACAATCGCGTCGACCGGCGAAGAGCCACGACAGACCTGGATGCCGGGGACAAGTCCCGGACTGAGTGCCTAACAAGGAGACGCCAACATGAAGCGCGAAGACCTCACCGAAAAACTGCTCGACATCAAGCGCGAGAAAGGCTGGAGCTGGAAACACATCTGCGAGCAGATCGGCGGCTATTCCGAAGTGCTGATCGTCGGCGCGATCCTCGGCCAGATGAAACTGACCAAGCCGCAGGCCGCGAACGCCGGCGAGCTGTTCGGCCTGTCGAAGGCGGAAGTGGCCATGCTCAACGAGGTGCCGATGCGCGGCACCGGCACGCCGATGCCGCCGACCGACCCGCTGATCTACCGCTTCTACGAGATGGTGATGGTGAACGGCCCGGCCTGGAAGGCGCTGATCGAGGAGGAGTTCGGCGACGGCATCATGTCGGCGATCGATTTCGACATGGCGCTCGAACGTGTCGCCAATCCGAAGGGCGACCGCGTCAAGATCACGATGAGCGGCAAGTTCCTGCCGTACAAATATTACGGCGCCAGTGGCAACGTGCCGGAGTATGGCTTCAAGGAGGGGTGATCTAGACCTCTGTCATTCCGGGGCGATGCAAAGCATCGAACCCGGAATCTCGAGATTCCGGGTTCGGTCCTACGGACCGCCCCGGAATGACACTTCGTGTCACTTCCCCGCCTTCACCTCGGCGGCGGCCACCGCCAGCAACTCGCTCATCTTGGCGCGAATCGCCTGCTCGGTGACGTTAACGTTCTTGGCGGCGAAATCGGCCGACAGCTTGCGCAGGACGTCGGCATCGCCGGCCTCCTCGAAATCGGCCGCGACCACCTCCTTGGCATAGGCCGTGGCGGCGTCGCCGGTGATGCCGAGCTTTTCGGCTGCCCACAGGCCGAGCAGCCGGTTGCGGCGGGCCTCCGCCTTGAATTTCTGCTCCTCGTCGAGGGCGAATTTCTTCTCGAAGCCTTCCTCGCGCTTGTCGAACTCGCTCATGCCTTTTCCAATTCCCTGCTGACTGGACCCGGCTTCCCTCGTTGCGGGAGCCCCGGCGCATGCCTAGATAGATAGCACGAATCGGCAAAACAACGGGCCGTTAAGCCGCAGGCAAGACGGTATAAGTTGGTGCCGGACGGCCGGATCGATTGTGCTCGGACAGCCAATCGGATAGGTTGCCTAAGGCTTGGTTCCCGTTCTGTTTCCAAAGGGTTATGGATCGGTTCCTGGCCGTTCACGGCAGCTCCGCTGTGGGTCGTAATCCTAGTCAACCGGAGCACACCAAATTCATGGATTTCAACAAAACACGGTACATCCCCATGAGCCGTCGGCGTCGCATTTATGAAGGCAAGGCAAAGGTTCTTTACGAAGGCCCCGAGCCCGGTACCCTGATCCAGCACTTCAAGGATGACGCCACCGCGTTCAATGCGAAAAAGCATCAGGTGATCGAGGGCAAGGGTGTCCTCAACAACCGGATCTCGGAGTACCTGTTTCAGCACCTCAACGACATCGGGGTGCCGACTCATTTCATCCGCCGCCTCAATATGCGCGAGCAGTTGATTCGCGAGGTCGAGATCGTGCCGCTGGAGGTGGTGGTGCGGAACGTCGCCGCCGGCTCGCTGTCGCAGCGTCTCGGCATCGAGGAGGGCACGCAGCTGCCGCGCTCGATCATCGAGTTCTACTACAAGAACGACCAGCTCAACGACCCCATGGTGTCGGAAGAGCACATCACCGCCTTCGGCTGGGCGACGCCGCAGGAGATCGACGACATCATGGCGCTCGCCATCCGCGTCAACGACTTCCTCACCGGCCTCTTCCTCGGCATCGGCATCCGCCTCGTCGACTTCAAGATGGAGTGCGGGCGCCTGTTCGAGAACGAGATGATGCGCATCATTGTCGCCGACGAGATCTCGCCCGACAGCTGCCGGCTGTGGGACATCAAGTCGAACGAGAAGCTCGACAAGGATCGTTTCCGCAGGGATCTCGGCGGCCTGCTGGAGGCCTATACCGAAGTCGCAAAGCGCCTCGGCATCCTCATGGAGAACGAGCGTCCCCAGGGCACCGGCCCGGTGCTGGTGAAGAGCTGAAGAGGATCATCGACGTGAAGGCACGTGTCACCGTTACCCTGAAGACGGGCATCCTCGATCCGCAAGGCAAGGCCATCGAAGGCGCGCTGAAGTCGCTCGGCGTCGATGGCGTCGCCAGCGTGCGCCAGGGCAAGGTGTTCGATATCGAGCTCGCCGGCGCCGACAAGGCCAAGGCGGAAGCAGCGCTGAAGGAAGCCGCCGACAAGCTGCTGGCGAACACCGTGATCGAGAATTATCGGGTCGAGCTGCTCAGCTAGACCTGCCCTTGTAGCCCGGATGGAGCGAAGCGAAATCCGGGTCTAACCGCGGTGCACTGTCCCGGATTGCGCTTCGCTCCATCCGGGCTACAAGACAACATACTCACAGCCACCCGACACGCCGAAAGCGCCAGTACAGCGCGCCGCAGGCCGTCAGCATCACGCCGAGCAGCATGAAATAGCCGTACTCCCATTCCAGCTCCGGCATGTGCTTGAAGTTCATGCCGTAGATGCCCGCGAGCGCGGTCGGGATGGCGATGATGGCGAGCCAGGACGCGAGCTTCTTGGACACCGCCGTCTCCTGGGCCTGGCCGACCAAAAGGCTCGCCTCGAAAGCGAAGGCCAGCACCTCGCGCATGGAATCGATGCGCTCCTGGATGTTGCGGACGTGGTCGGTGACGTCGCGGAACAACGGCTGCATGGTCTTGCGCACCATCGACAGCTCGTCATGCTCCAGCCGGCGGCAGACCTCCACCAGCGGGCCGATCGCAGTCCTGAGCCGCAACAGGTCGCGGCGCAGCATGTAGAGCCGCTCGATCTGCGCCTTGCTGATCGGCTTGGAGAGCACGTCGTCCTCGATAGCCTCGACCTCTTCGTGGATGCTCTCCAGCACCGGCGAATAATTGTCGACGATGAAATCGAGGATGGCATAGAGGATGTAGTCCTCGCCGCGCGCGAGCGCCCGCGGGCAGCTCTCGCAGCGTTCGCGCACCGGCGTGTAGGAAGTCGAAGCGCCGTGGCGCACCGAGACCAGATAGCCTTCGCCGATGAAGATGTGGGTCTCGCCGAAGGCGATGCGGCCCTCGATCAATTGCGCGGTGCGTGCGACGATGAACAGGGCCTCGCCATATTGCTCGATCTTCGGCCGCTGATGGGCGTGGTTGGCGTCCTCGATCGCGAGGTCGTGCAGGTCGAACTGCTTCTGCACCGCGCCGAGCAGCGCCATGTCGGGCTCGTGCAGCCCGATCCACACGACATGGCCGGGCTTGGCTCGCCAGCTCGAGGCCTCGCTGATGGCGATATTGGCAACCCTGCGGCCGTCGACATAAGCGCCGGCAGCGACGACGCCCTCGGCTGATACCGGTTCGGAGCGGGATGCGGGCAGCGACGGGACGTTCATGGCTTCAATCCCGGGCGAATCGAGCGACCTAAAATCGCGAGGCTATGGCCTGTGCACAAAGGCGCTCCGCCACGCTAGCACTGGTAAAATCCCCGTCAAATGGTTATGTCTGTTCGCGAATTGGCCCGTCGGCCAGCCTCGATTCCCAGCCGCGTCGGAACCCTGCCATGAAAGCCGCCATCCTCGTCTTTCCCGGAATCAACCGTGAGCGCGACATGGCGCGCGCGTTGAGGCTGATCTCCGGCAGCGAGCCTGCGATGGTCTGGCACGCCGAGACCTCGCTGCCTGCGGGCACCGATCTCGTGGTCGTGCCCGGTGGCTTCTCCTATGGCGATTATCTGCGCTGTGGCGCGATTGCGGCGCGCGCACCTGTCATGGACGCGGTGCGCGACTATGCGGCCAAGGGCGGCCTCGTGCTCGGCGTCTGCAACGGTTTTCAGATCCTCTGCGAGTCCGGCCTCTTGCCGGGCGTGCTGATGCGCAATGCGCGGCTGAAATTCATCTGCCGCGACGTGCATCTGCGTGTCGAGCGTTCCGACACGCCGTTCACGCGCGGCTACAATGCCGGCCAGGTGATCCGGGTGCCGGTCGCCCATGGCGAGGGCAATTACGAGGCGGACGAAGAGACCATCAAGCGGCTCGAAGGTGAGGGGCGGGTGCTCTATCGCTACTGCTCCGCAGAAGGGGTGGTCGACGAGGCAGCCAACATCAACGGTGCGGCGCATTCGATCGCCGGCATCGTCAACGACAGAGGCAACGTGCTCGGCATGATGCCGCATCCGGAAAACCACGTCGAAGACATCATGGGCTGCACCGATGGCCGCGGCCTGTTCGCAGGTCTCGCCCAGCATCTGGAGCAAGCCGCGTGATCTCGTTCGTGGTAAAACGTGCTCTCGCCGCGGTCGCGGCGCTGGCGTTCGCGACATTTTCGGTCGCGACTTGCGCATTCGCGCAGGATTATCCCAAGCGTCCCATCACCATGATCGTGCCGTTCGCGGCCGGCGGCACTTCGGACGTGATCGCTCGCGCGGTGGCCGAGCAGATGGGGATTGCGCTCGGCCAGACCATCGTGATCGAGAACGTTGCCGGCGCCGGCGGCTCGACTGCGCTGGCGCGCGCCTCCCGCGCCGAGCCCGATGGCTATACGATTGCGATCGGCAATGCCGGCACCAATGCCGCTACCTACACTATCTATCCGAAATTGCCGTTCACGCCTGATTCCTTCGTGCCGATCGCCATGGTGGCGAAGACGTTCGGCATCATCGCGCTGCGCAAGGATTTTCCGGCGAAGGACCTGAAAGAGTTCATCGCCTATGCCAAGGCCAATCCGGGCAAGATCAATCTCGGCCATGCCGGCGTCGGCTCCTCCAACTACCTGATCTGCAAGAGCTTCGTCACCGCCGCCGGCGTCGACGCGACGCTGGTCGGCTATCGCGGCGCCGCGCCGGCACTGACTGACGCGGTCGGCAGCCAGATCGACGGCGTCTGCGATGCGGCCGCCTCGGTTTCGCAAGCGATCAACGAGAAGCTGGTGAAGGGCCTCGTGGTCGGCTCGACCGTGCGGCTCGCCACGTTGCCCGACCTGCCCACCTCGGCGGAAGCGGGCCTGCCCGAGTTCGAGGCGCAGGGCTGGAACGGCCTGTTCGCGCCCAAGGGCACGCCGCCGGCCGTCATCGCCAAGCTGAATGCAGCGGCGCGCACGGCCGTGGAGACCGAGGCGGTGAAGAAGCGCTTCGCCGACCTGTCGACCGTCGCGCCCGATGGCGACGAGCACGCGCCCGAAGTGCTGCAAAAGCTCGTGACGCGCGACGTCGAGAAGTACCGCAAGATGCTGGCAGACCATGCCAACAAGTAGCCAGGCCGAGTTGCCTGCTGGCGGCTGGCGTATGGCTGCCCAGACGGCTTAGTGAAGCGCGGGAATGCGGGCGATGACCTTGATCTCGAAGTCGAAGCCCGCAAGCCAATTGACGCCAACGGCCGTCCAGTTCGGATAGGGCGGCCCGCCGATCTCCTCGGTACGAACGGCCATCACCGTCTCGATCTGGCTCGCCGGATCGGTGTGGAACGTGGTGACGTCGACGACATCGTCCAATGTGCATCCGGCCGCTGCGAGCACGGCACGCAAATTGGCGAACGCACGCCGGACTTGGTCCTCGAACACCGGCTCGGGTGAGCCATCCTCGCGGCTGCCGACCTGTCCCGACACGAACAGCAAGTCACCGGAGCGGATCGCCGCGGAATAGCGATGCACTTGATAAAGCGCGTGGCGGTTCGCGGGGAAGACTGCCTCTCGCTGGGACATGGCAGGAGCCTTTCAATCGGTGGACGGGTGGGAGAAACGTGGGCGCTTCACGGGTGGCGCTTCACCGCAAGTTCAGATACGCTTCGTATGTGAGATGTAATTCACATACGAGGCGTATGTCAAGAGGATCAGGCATGGCAAAGGGAAAGCGCGCTACGGCCATGGCGGAAAATCGGGCCAAGCTCATCCGCGCCGCGCGCAAGGCATTTGCCACGCAGGGCTATGCAGACGCGTCGATGGACGAGCTCACAGCCGCCGTCGGTCTGACGCGGGGCGCGCTGTATCACAACTTCGAAGACAAGAAGGGGCTGCTCTGGGCCGTCGTCGAGCAGATCGACGGCGAAATGGCGGAGCGGCTCCGCATCGCCCGAGAGCAGGCGCCCAGCCTGTGGCTGGGCCTGCTCGCGGAGGGAAGCGCCTATATCGAAATGGCGCTCGATCCCGAG
The DNA here is from genome assembly GCF_016031625.1 of Bradyrhizobium agreste. GTDB lineage: Bacteria > Pseudomonadota > Alphaproteobacteria > Rhizobiales > Xanthobacteraceae > Bradyrhizobium > Bradyrhizobium agreste. Next base: position 108,402 of record NZ_JACCHP010000025.1, read on the forward strand.
ATCCAGCGCATCATGCTCCTGGATGGACCTGCCGTGCTCGGCGATCCCTCCAAATGGCCCGGCGAGAACGCCTGTCTCGAGATCACCATGCGAACGATCCGCGCGCTGATCGAGCAGGGAATCGTGAAGCCGGTCGACGTCGAAGCGGCGGGGCGCTTGCTGAACGGTGCTGCGCTCAGCGCCGCGTTGTGGGTCGCGGCCGCCGACGATCCCAAGAGTGTGCTGAACAAGGCCGTCGACGCGTTTCGAGAGCTGGCGAGTGGATTGCTGCGCGACGCTCGTGAACCTGCATAGCGTTTGAGGCGACTGACTCCTCGTCGCCATCACGGCGCGGATTCCGGTTCGCTGATTTCTGCCGGCTGAAGCAACTCAAAGTTGTTTCATTGCATCGGTTGCGATATCAGGAAGCGGCGCTGTCGTTGTGCTTTCCGGATGTCACATGCCCGTCGCTTTGGTTGTCCTGCTGCTCGATATCACGCTGATCTATCACGCCTCGCGAACCGGACGGTTGCGGCCCTGGGCCTTCATCATCCTGCTGGTGCCGATGATGGGCGCGATCGCCTATATCGCGGTCGAGCTCATTCCCGAATGGTTTTCCAGCCCCGGCGCGCGGCAGGCGCGCCAGCGCGTCGCCAATCGCCTCGATCCCGAGAAGCGCTATCGCGAGCTGTCCGACCGGCTGGCCGGCACCGACACCATCGCCAACCGCGAAAGAGTGCGCGAATGTCGGCCGGTTCGCCGAAGCGGAAGCGCACTACGATCACGTTCTGAAATTGCCGATGGGCCACGACCCTGCCTATGCGCTGCGCAAGGCGCAGGCGCAATTTGCCGCGAGCCGCCCGGCCGATGCGCTCGCGACGCTCGACGATCTGCAGAAGCAATGGCCGGATTTCGATTCCGCCGACGCGCATCTGCTCTATGCCCGCGCGCTCGCCGAGGTCGGACGTCTAGACGAGGCGCTCGAGGAATATCACGCGCTCGCCGGTTATTTCCCTGGCGCCGAGGCGCGGGTGCGCTACGGCATGCTGCTGCAAATGGTCGGCCGCACCACTGAAGCACGCATGGTCTTCAACGAGCTGCTGATCCAGATGCGCCGCGCGCCGAAATACCTGCGCAAGGCGCAGGCGGAATGGCTGTCGATTGCGGAGAAGCAGTTGTCGGCGTCGCGCTGATTGCCGCTTCAACGCCAAACGCCAGAGAAGGCGATCAGGTCAACCAGGTAATGCACGAGCACGACCGGCCAAAGCGCGCCTGAGCGCCGGTACATCGCCATCAAAAGGATGCCGGTTGTTGTGGCAAGCAGGATGTTTCCGATCCCGCTCCACCAATGATAGGCGCCGAAGATCAGAGACGTCATGAGAATGGCAAAGACCCCATCGCCCAGGTAAGGCTGTGACGCATTCCGAAGCAATCGCCTGAAAATGATCTCTTCGCTGGCCGCGACCAGTGCCAGGCCAAAAACGAGATCGAAGACGTCGAGCCAGCCGGTCGGCTGCGGATACTTGCCAATGACGGCCGCCGGAAATGTCGCATTGAAGAGACGTCGCGGCCACTCACCCAAGCGGTCCAGCAGCACAATTCCTGCGATCCAGACGCCGATTTCAAGAAAGGAAATCCGACGTTTCTCCGTGCGATAGGCAAGAGTTCGTGCTGCCGGAATCGCCGCAAGGATCGCCAGGGCAGCTATCCGGCCGGCATAGTCCCAGACGAGCCAATCCGCTGCAGTGTTCTGATGCAGTCGCATGAGTTGGGATGCAACGTGCGGAACAAGCGCGAGGGCGAACCACCAAATGCCGGGCACGCGATCGGCTTTTGAATCGCCAATGGCGTGCGGTGAACGACTTTCCATGCTGGGCCTTGAGGGAGGGATGTGTCGCGACAGGCTTGCGCGCGACTACCTCATATTGGTCCAACGGGCGAGGTGCGCGAAAAGGGAAGGCGTCGAGCTATGCGTTTGGCTGCGGGAGCGCCTTCCGCTTCATCCGCTTGATCGTGCCGGAAAAGGTCAGCAGCAGCCGCTCGCCGGACATCATCTTGCCGCGCAGGAAGATCAGCGAGCCGCCGGCGCGGGTGACCTCGCCGGTGCATTCGATCAGCTCGCCCTCGCGTGCCGCGTCGAGGAATTCACAGGCGAAATTGGTCGTCACCGCCCGGCTGTCCAGGACATGGGTGGCGATCGCAAACAGCGAATAGTCGGCGAAGGCCATGTAGCAGCCGCCATGGACGTTGCCGGAGCCGTTGAGGTGCTTCTTCTCGACCCGGAAGGCGCTACGGACGCTGCCGTCCGCCTCGATCCGGTGCCAGAACGGGCCGACATGGGATTCAAAACTGTCGCGGATCCAGGTCCGCCAGCCGACAAATTCACCCTCTGTCGCGACATGGAGGTCGGGGCGGCGCGGCGGGGGCGCTTTGGTCAATTCGTGCAAGGAAATAGGCCTTCAATTGCGGGTCTTCAGCCCTTAAATCCGATCCGACCGCGCCGTGCAATTCCCGTTCCCGCCGGGCCCCGGGCGCAAAACGTGGGACAGCGGGAAAATGCGCCATAAAGGGCTTTTCGAAGCCGTCCGATGTTCCTAAGAACGGCCAAACCGCCGCCGAAAGCCTCGAATCCATGAAGAATGAACCCAAGATCACCCCCGAACTGGTTGCCGCCCACGGGCTCAAGCCCGACGAGTATGAGCGCATCCTGAAGCTGATCGGGCGGGAGCCGACCTTCACCGAGCTCGGCATCTTCTCGGCGATGTGGAACGAGCATTGCTCGTACAAATCCTCGCGCATCCATCTGCGCGGCCTGCCGACCAAGGCGCCCTGGGTGATCCAGGGCCCCGGCGAGAATGCCGGCGTGATCGACATCGGCGACGGCCAAGCCGTGGTCTTCAAGATGGAGAGCCACAACCACCCGAGCTACATCGAGCCCTACCAGGGCGCGACCACCGGCGTCGGCGGCATCCTGCGCGACGTCTTCACCATGGGCGCGCGCCCGATCGCCTGCCTGAATGCGCTGAGCTTCGGCGCGCCCGAGCACCCGAAGACGCGGCATCTCGTCTCCGGCGTGGTGGCGGGCGTCGGCGGCTACGGCAATTCCTTCGGCGTGCCGACGGTGGGCGGCCAGGTGAGATTCCACACCCGCTACGACGGCAACATCCTCGTCAATGCCATGGCGGTGGGCCTCGCCGATGCCGACAAGATCTTCTATGCGGCGGCCTCCGGCGTGAACATGCCGATCGTCTATCTCGGCTCCAAGACCGGCCGCGACGGCATACACGGCGCCTCGATGGCCTCGGCCGAGTTCGACGACAAGTCCGAGGAGAAGCGCCCGACCGTGCAGGTCGGCGATCCCTTCGCCGAGAAGCTGCTGCTCGAAGCCTGCCTCGAGATCATGGAGAAGGGCTGCGTCATCGCGATCCAGGATATGGGCGCGGCGGGCCTGACCTGCTCGGCGGTGGAGATGGGCGCCAAGGGCGACCTCGGCGTCGACCTCGACCTCGACGCGGTGCCGACCCGCGAGACCGGCATGAGCGCCTACGAGATGATGCTCTCGGAGAGCCAGGAGCGCATGCTCATGGTGCTCAAGCCCGAGAAGGAGAAGGAAGCCGAGACGATCTTCAAGAAGTGGGGCCTCGATTTCGCGGTGGTCGGCTATACCACGCCGAGCAAGCGCTTCGTGGTCAAGCATGGCGGCGACGTCATGGCCGATTTGCCGATCAAGGAGCTCGGCGACGAGGCGCCGGTCTATGATCGCCCGCATGTCGCCTCCACCCCGCTGCCGATCGTGCATGCGCGCGACGTGCCGGCGCCGATGGGCCTCGGCGCTGCCTTGGAGAAGCTGGTCGGCACGCCGGACATGTGCTCGAAGCGCTGGGTCTGGGAGCAGTACGATCACCTCATTCTCGGCAACACCATGCAGCGTCCGGGCGGCGACGCCGCCGTCGTGCGCGTGCAGGACGGGCCGAAGGGCCTGGCGCTGACCGTCGACGTCACGCCGCGCTATTGCGAGGCCGATCCGTTTGAGGGTGGCAAGCAGGCGGTCGCCGAAGCCTGGCGCAACATCACCGCGGTCGGCGGCAAGCCGCTCGCGATCACCGACAATCTCAACTTCGGCAACCCTGAACGGCCGGAGATCATGGGCCAGTTCGTCGGCTGCCTGAAGGGCATTTCGGAAGCCTGCCGCACGCTCGACTTCCCGGTCGTGTCCGGCAACGTCTCGCTCTACAACGAGACCAACGGCCGCGCGATCCTCCCGACGCCCTCGATCGGCGGTGTCGGCCTGCTCGACGATTTCACCAAGTCGGCGTCGCTCGCCTTCAAGGCCGAGGGCGAGGCGATCCTCTTGATCGGCGAGACCCATGGCTGGCTCGGCCAGTCCGTCTATCTGCGCGACATCTGCGGCCGCGAGGAGGGGGCGCCGCCGCCGGTCGATCTTGCCGCCGAGAAGCGCAACGGCGATTGCGTGCGCGGCATGATCCATGCGGGCACCGCCACTGCCGTGCACGACCTCTCCGACGGCGGACTCCTGATCGCGCTCGCCGAGATGGCGATGGCGGGTGGCATCGGCGCCAAGCTGCTGGCCGCGCCGACCGCGCTGGTGCCGCAGGGCTATTGGTTCGGCGAGGACCAGGCGCGCTATCTCGTCACCGTGCCGGAAACCGAAGCCGGCCGCGTGCTCGCCAAGATGCGCGGCTGCGAGGTGCCCTGCGTGCGGATCGGCACCACCGGCGGCGACGCCATCGCGATCGCGGGCGAGGCGCCGGTGACGATCGACAGCTTGCGGGCCTCGTTCGAGCGCTGGCTGCCGGACTATATGAGCGGCAAGGCGGCGTAAGGCGCTGCGACACACGCTGTCATTGCGAGCGCAGCGAAGCAATCCAGACTATCGCCGCTGAAGGATTCTGGATTGCTTCGTCGCAAGGGCTCCTCGCAATGACGAGTGAGGAGGTCTGGCCTCAAAGCACCTTCGACGCACCCGGGATCTGCCGCAACGCGCGCGTCAGCGCCCAGCTCGCCGCGACAGTCAGTACAAACCCGATCGTGGCCTTGACGATCGCCGGCAGGTCATAGTCGAACAGCCAGTATTGCAGCCACAATGCGATCGGATAGTGCACCAGGAACATGCCGAACGCGTCGCCCTGCATTGGATCGAGCAGCCTGGCTGAGCCTGATTGCTTGAATCTCTGGAAAATGGCCAGGATCAGAAACATGATGGCCACGCTGAAGACAGTGAAGCAGATGGCATAGAGCGCTTCATACCAGTCCGGCAAAGGCGACGGGTTGCCCAGTATTTCGCGCTTGATGAAGATCAGCGCCCACAACAGGCAGTACGGAACGATCGCCAGGACCATCCAGTCCCAGCTCACCTTTGCCATGCGGCCGTCGACAGCGAGCAGCCCGCGATCCATTTGCGCAACGCCGACGCCGGCACCGAAAAAGAAGTAGGTCGCGTACAGCATCACGCGCCCGTGCTGGACCGAGAACGGCCCGAACTCGAACCAATTGCTCGCTCCGAAGTGAATCCGCCCGGGAATGTAGAACGCCGCGGTGACGGCCAGCATGACCGCGAAGAACACCGCGGGCCGACGCCGACCGTGCAGCGAGAGGCGATTGATCGGATCGAGCAGATTGGGTGACAGCCGGTACAGCAGGCAGGCAACCAGGTCGAAGGCGAACAAAACCCAAAGGAACCAGATCGGCCCGCTCGGCCACGGCCCCTTCGTGACCATATTCCACCAGAATTCCGAAAAGCCGATCTCCGGATGCTCCCGCAGCGAGATCGCGTAATAGGCGAGCGGAATGACTGTCAGGGCGCAGATCGCGAAGGGTAGGCCAAGCCGAAGCAGGCGATCTGCCACATAGCTCCGGACTCCCTTCCGGGCGATGCCAGACCAGGCGAACAGCCCCGACAGGAAGAAGAACATCGCCATGAAGAAACTGTCGGTGGCGAGCACGATCATGTCGAAGCCGAAGAAATAACTCGGATCGGTATGACCGAAATAAGTGTAGGGGATCACCGCGTGATGCAGCAGCACCACCAAAGTGAGGAAGGTGCGGGCGCGATCAATCGCCAAATTGCGCACCTTGCTCTGCGGCGCGGCATGCACCTCTGCGCCGATCGTCGCTGAATGTGACATCGTCATCGTGGCCGCCCCGGTCCTGGTCCCGGCCGGACTGTGCCGCCGGGAACTCGATTCAGCAAGGGCCGTTTGTCTCGGAGGTCGCCCCCGACCACCTCTAGGAACTAGTTCCTCGCAGCGATGTTAGCGTTCGTCGAAACAGCGTAGGCCGTGAGACGCGGCAGTTCGGAGCTGGCGATGACGATCCTGAAATGGGCGCTGATCTTCCTCCTGGTCTCGATCGTCGCCGGCGTGCTCGGCTTCACCGGCATCTCGGCCGCCTCCGCCGACATCGCGCGCTTCCTGTTCTACGTCTTCGTCGTGATCTTCCTGGTGCTGCTGATATTGGGACTTACGATCTTCAGGACGTAGTCGTTACCCTTTGGTCATTCCGGGATGGTGCGCAGCACCAGACCCGGAATCTCGAGATTCCCCGGTGCGCAATTGCGCACCTGAGGTTCGGTCCTGCGGACCGCCCCGGAATGACAGCATCAAGAACTACCCCACTTCCTCGATCTTCACCCTGTCCGGATAGAACGCCAGATGACCCGAGATCTCCGCCATGGCGGGGAAGGGTGTCTCGTAGGTCCAGATCGCGTTGTCGAGCGTCTTGCCGTCGGCCTTCACGCTGTAATAGTTCGCGTCCCCCTTGTAAGGGCAATGGGTGACACGGTCGGTACGCTCCAACAGGGCCATGTTGGTGTCCTCCCGCGGCACATATTGCACTGCCGGATATCTGGCCTCCTTCAAAGTCAGCGCCTTGCTGGTCTCGGCGATCACGATGTCGCCCGCCGTGACGCGGACGCGCCTCGGGTTTGGGGTGATGGTGATCGGGTGGTCGGGCCCTGGAAGCTTCATGATTTCACGCCTTTTCGATCAATCTGCCGCGCGCGGCACTTTGTCGTGCCTTTGCGCTGATGGGATCAGGGATATAGTGCCGGAAAGCGTGACGTAGAAGGCCGTTCACGCTAAGTTTGGCCTTGCCGGCGAGGGGACCCCGGCAGCGATTCGATGATGAGGCTGCTTTGCAGCCGAGATAAGGAGCAAGACCCGAATGCCCATGGACGCCCACGAGATCGAGGCGATGATCAAGGCAGCGATCCCCGATGCCGAGGTGACCATCCGTGACCTCGCCGGCGACGGCGATCACTATGCCGCGACCGTGATCTCGGAATCCTTCCGCGGCAAGTCGCGCGTCCAGCAGCACCAGATCGTCTACCAGTCCCTGCGCGGCCAGATGGGCGGCGTGCTGCATGCGCTGGCGCTGCAAACCGGCGTACCCGGCGGCCCCGGAGTGCCCGGCACCTGACCTGACCAGCGCCACGGGGGACGATGATGGCCGCGGACAATCCGCGCGGCGCGATGTTTCGCGTCATCAGGCCGAACCAGCACAGCCGCGTCACCAATGCCGAGCTGTTCTTTGACCTCGTCTTCGTCTTTGCGGTCACCCAGGTCTCGCACACGCTGCTGCACCATTTCACGCCGCTCGGCGCGGTGCACGTGGCGGTGCTGTTTTTGGCGGTGTGGTGGGTGTGGGTCTTCACGGCCTGGGTCACCAACTGGCTCAATCCCGAGCTGACGCCGGTCCGCCTGCTGCTGTTTGCGATGATGCTGGGCGGCCTCGTGCTGTCGACCTCGATCCCGACCGCGTTCGAGGGGCGTGGCCTGTGGTTTGCCATTGCCTACGCGGCCATGCAGGTCGGACGCACCGCGTTCTGGCTGTTCGCAACGCCGGCGCACCGGACGGCGGTGCAACATAACGCGATCCGCATCCTGGTCTGGCTCTCCGTCTCCGCGGCCTTCTGGATCCTCGGCGGCCTCGCCGATGACGAGGCGCGGCTGTGGTTCTGGATCGCTGCGCTCGCGATCGAATACATCGCACCCGCGGTCCGCTTCTGGGTGCCGAAGCTCGGCTTCTCGTCGGTCGAGGCCTGGGCCGTCGAGGGCGGCCACATGGCCGAGCGCTGCTCCCTCTTCGTCATCATTGCGCTCGGCGAAGCCGTCATCGTCAACGGCGCGACCTTCGCCGAGCTGGAATGGACCGCGGCCAACATCACGGCCTTCGTCTCGGCACTGGTCGGCGCCATCGCGATGTGGTGGGTCTATTTCCACAAGGGCGCGGAAGCCGGCTCAGAGTGGATCTCGAAGTCCTCCGAATCCGGCCGTCTGGCGCGGCTCGCCTACACCTATCTGCACCTGCCGATCGTTGCCGGCATCATCCTGACGGCGGTGTCCGACGAATTGGTGCTGAAGCATCCGACCGGCCATTCCGACATCCGGACCGTTCTGAGCACGATCGGCGGGCCGCTGGTGTTTCTGGTCGGCACCATCCTGTTCAAGCACGCGGTCCGCGGCTTCCTCCAGCTCTCGCACGGCGTCGGCATCATCCTGCTATTGGTGCTGTGGTGGCTCGCGTCGGAACTGTCGCCGCTGTGGCTGTCAATGGCAACGAGCGCCATTTTGATCGTGGTGGCGGTGTGGGAGTCGGTGTCGCTGGGCTCGAATGTGGAGGAGGCCGGGGAGCATTGAAGCTGCGGCTCTTACTCCGCGACCTCCAGCGCGTGTACCGAGAACATCTTCGCCGCATCCGTCCAGCTCTCGCGCACGCGCCAGCCCGCGCCCTGGGCCAGCGCGGCAAAGCGCGCGAGGCTGTATTTGTAGCTGTTCTCGGTGTGGATGCTCTCGCCCGGGCGGAACGAGAAGCTGGTGCCGAGCAGGCGCACGGTCTGGCTCTTCCTGCTGATCAGGTGCATCTCGATGCGGTGCCGCTCGCGGTTGTAGATCGCGCGATGAGTGAAGGCGGAGAGATCGAAATTGCCGCCGAGCTCGCGGTTGATGCGCACCAGCACATTGAGGTTGAAGCGCGCGGTGACGCCGGCCGCATCGTTATAGGCGTCGAACAGGATCCGCTCGTCCTTCTCGAGGTCGGCGCCGATGATCATCTGCGCGCCTTTGCCGAGGATCTTGCGTGCGCTCTTCAGGAAGGCCTGCGCTTCGTCCGGCTCGAAATTGCCGATGGTCGAACCGGGGAAGAAGCCGACCTTCGGCATGGATGCCACCGCCGTCGGCAGCTCGAACGGCGTGGTGAAATCGGCGGCCACGGGATAGATGCCGAGCGCCGGGAAATCCCGCTTCAGGCCGCTTGCCTGTGCCTTCAGGAAGTCGCCGGAGATGTCGACGGGCACATAGGCTGCGAATTTGCAATGATCGAGCAGCAGGCGCACCTTCGTGGTCGCGCCGGCGCCGAACTCGACCAGCGCGGCGTGCTCCGGGATGATCTTTGCGATCTCGCTGCTGCGCTCCTTCAGGATCGAGAGCTCGGTGCGCGTCGGATAATATTCCGGCAGCTTCGTGATCGCCTCAAACAGCTCCGAGCCGGTCGCGTCATAGAAATATTTCGGCGACAGCTTTTTCGGCTGCCGCGAGAGGTCCTCAATGGCCTCGCGGGCAAAGGCGGTGGTCTGCTCGTCGGGAAGATGGGCTTCGGCCAAGGCGCTGGCGTGCACATTCATGATACTCTCCTGAACGCGCTGTCCGGCGCGCATCTGTCGTCGGAATGTCTAGTTGTAATCGGCAAGCCGCAGGCCGGTGAACTGCCAGCGGTGGTGCGGATAGAAGAAGTTGCGATACGTGATACGGCTGTGGCCTTGCGGAGTTGCAAGCGAGGACCCGCGCAGCACCAGCTGGTTGACCATGAACTTGCCGTTGTACTCGCCGAGCGCGCCCTCGACGGCGCGATAGCCGGGGTAGGGCGCGTAGGAGCTGCGGGTCCATTGCCAGACGAGGCCGAAGGCGTCGTTGAGCTGGCCGGTGCGGGCCGCGACCTCCCATTCCATCTCGGCCGGCAAGTGCTTGCCGGCCCAGCGCGCGAACGCATCCGCCTCGTAATAGCTGACGTGGCAGACCGGCGCGTCCGGATCGACCGGCTTGAGGCCGGCCAACGTCATGACCTGCCATGCGCCATCGACCTCGTGCCAGTAGCCGGGGGCTTGCCAGTCTTCCTTGCTGGCCGCGGCAAAGCCGTCCATCAGCCACAGGGTTGCGGTCCGGTAGCCGCCATCCTGCATGAAGGCGAGCCACTCGGCATTGGTGACCAGATTGCGGGCGATCCTGACCGGACCCACGAGTGCACGGTGCGCCGGCTTCTCGTTGTCGAAATGGAAGCCGTCGTCGACATGGCCGACGGTGTGGATGCCTTCGTTCAGCGTCAGCCAGTCATCGCCGCCGCGCGCTGCGGCCGGGAAGCGCCAGTCCGGGTCATACGCCGGATAGATCGGGTTCTGCGCAAAGGCATGCAGAATGTCGGTGAACATCAGCTCCTGATGCTGCTGCTCGTGATTGAGCCCGACCTCGACCAGCGGCACCAGGGCCCGGAGCTTGTCCGCGTCGGTCCCGCGGAAGAACTGGACGACGGCCGCATCGACGTATTTGCGATAGGCGCCGACCTCGTCGGCGCTGGGTCGGGTGATGTCGCCGCGATGATTGCGGGCATGTCGCGGGCCGGCGCTGACGTAGTAGGAATTGAACAGGAACGCGAAATCGGGGTGGAAGGGCCGGTAGCCAGGGGCGTGCTCGCCGAGCAGGAATTGCTCCCAGAACCAGGTCGTATGGGCCCGGTGCCATTTGGTCGGGCTGGCATCGGGCATCGACTGGATCTGCTGGTCCTCGGGAGACAGCGGCGCGGCCCGACGTTCGGTCTCGTTGCGGACGCTGAGAAACGCCACTTCCAGCCGGCGGGCGAGGTCGTCCTGGTGGGAGGACGGTGACGAAAGCTGGGAGGCGGCCGTGGCTGAGGCTTGTTTCGTCACGTTTTTCTCCAGACAGGCCAAGAGAACGTTGTTCGCACGACCCGGTTCCATGAACAGGGTTCGTCCTAGATAGGGGCTCCGTTACGGTATGAAAGTCCTCTGCGGCGATGATATTGATGTCATCAGCCTATGGACCCGTTGGGCTCGGCACGGCCGCCAAGGGGCCCGCCGCCGCCATTTTACTTTGGATGCACAACGGTTTGCGCTACATATATGGGCAGGTATCGGGTTAAATCGGCTGAGCCGGCCCGAAGCAATTGGTGAGGGCTCTGCCCCAGAAGGACACGGATATGAGCATCGCGGAATTCATCGACAATGAAGTGAAGTCGAACGACGTGGTTCTGTTTATGAAGGGGACGCCGCAATTTCCGCAGTGCGGTTTCTCCGGCCAGGTGGTCCAGATCCTCGACCATATCGGTGTCGGCTATAAGGGCCTCAACGTTCTCGAATCCGCCGAGCTGCGCAACGGCATCAAGGAATATTCGAACTGGCCGACCATCCCGCAGCTCTACGTGAAGGGCGAGTTCGTCGGCGGCTGCGACATCGTCCGCGAGATGTTCCAGGCGGGCGAATTGCAGCAGCTCTTCTCCGAGAAGGGCGTCGTCGTCGCGGCCTGACACGTGACCGTGCTGACGCGCCGGATTGGCGGCGCGGAGCTCGAGGTCATCGTCGCCGATATCACCACACTGGGCGTTGACGCCATCGTCAACGCCGCGAACACGTCGCTCCTTGGCGGGGGCGGCGTGGATGGCGCGATCCACCGGGCAGCCGGGCCCGAGCTCGTCGCCGAATGCAGCATGCTCCACGGTTGCAAGACGGGTGATGCGAAGATCACCAGGGGCTATCGGCTCAAGGCCGCGCATGTGATCCACACCGTCGGTCCGGTGTGGAATGGCGGCACGCGCGGCGAGGACGATCTGCTCGCCTCCTGCTATCGGCGGTCCCTGGAGCTTTGCGGGAAGCACAAGCTGATCTCGGTGGCATTTCCCGCGATTTCGACCGGCATTTATCGCTTTCCTGCCGCCCGGGCGGCCGATATCGCCGTGCGCACGACGATCGAAGGACTGGCCTTGGCGCCGACCCTCGCTCGCGTCGTGTTCTGCTGCTTCTCCGAGCCGAGTGCCAGGCTCCATGCCGAGGCGCTTTCGCGACACGGCGGCCCTTGTGCCGATTGAGCTGGTCGGTACACTCCGACGCGCCATGTTGGGGGAGGGGATATGATTTCACGATTTGGGCTGCGTGTGCTCGCCTGCGGCGCACTTGTGTCGCTTGCCGCGATGTCGCTGGCGCGCGCGGGGGGCACCTACGAGATTCCGGCCGGCGCGCATTTCAATCAGGACAAGCTCGGCAGGATCACCGAGTTCTTCAAGAACGAGGTCGCGACCGGCAAGATCGCCGGTGCAAACGTGCTGATCCAGCAGCATGGCAAGCCGGTCTATCACGAAGTCTTCGGCGTTCAGGACGTGGTCAGCAAGGCCCCGATCACGGACAAGACCATCTTCCGCCTGTTCTCGATGACCAAGGCGATCACTGCGGTGGTCGCGATGCAATTGGTCGAGGAGGGCAAGATCAAGCTGGACGATCCCGTCTCGAAATACATTCCGTCCTTCGCCAATGTGAAGGTCGGCGTCGAGAAGAAGGCCGAGGACGGTACGAAGTCGCTCGAGTTGGTGCCGCCGAAGCGGGCGATGACCGTGCACGATCTGATGACGCACACCTCGGGCATCACCTACGGCTTCTACGGCGACAGCCTGGTCCGCAAGGCCTATCGCGAGGCCAACATCTATGCCGGCGACTTCGATCTGGCCGAGTTCGCCGAACGCATCGCCAAGCTGCCGTTGCACAACCAGCCGGGCGCGCTCTGGCAATACGGCCATTCGACCGACGTGCTGGCGCGTGTGATGGAGGTCGCCGCTGGCAAGCCGCTGATCGACATCATGCGCGAGAAGCTGCTCGATCCTCTCGGCATGGTCGATACCGGCTTTTTCGTTGCGGACCCCGAGAAGCAGAAGCTTCTGGCCCAGCCGGTGCCGAACGATTCCGATTTCCGCGTCGGCCGCATCAACGATCCGACGGTGAAGAAGAAGATCCAGTTCGCCAGCGGCGGCATGGTCACGACCATGGCGGATTACAAGAGCTTTTCGCAGATGCTGCTCAATGGCGGCAGTCTCGATGGCAAGACCATCCTCAAGCCGGAGACGTTCAAGCTGATGACGACCGATCAGGTCGGCCCGGGCTCCGGCGTCGAGCGCGACTTTTTCTATTTCCCCGGCGACGGTTTCGGCTTCGGCCTCGGGCTTGCGGTCCGTACCGATCCCGGCAACGCCAAGCCGCCGCCGCCCGGCAACCTCGGCGAACTCAAATGGGACGGCGCCTCCGGCTGCTATTTCGTGATCGATCCCAAGCAGGACATGTTCTTCGTGCTGCTGGAGCAGACCCCGAGCGAGCGCCAGCGCGTGCAGCGAACATTGAAGCAGCTGGTTTATGAAGCCATGGAGAAGTGACATGAACGGGCGCCGCGCGCTCTTCGCGGCGCTCGTCCTTTTGTTCGGCACCGTAGGTGCGCGGGCGGGGTCAGAAGGCCGCGCGCACAGCTTCACGCCCGAAGGCCTGGCAAAAGTCTCCGACTACATCAGGAACGAGATCGCGACCGGCAAATTTCCGGGGGCGATATTGCTGCTCCAGCAACACGGCAAGCCGGTCTACTACGAGAATTTTGGCGTCCGCGATGTCGCGACCGAACTTTCGATGAGCGCGGATACGATCTTCCGACTCTATTCGATGTCCAAGCCGATCACCTCGGTCCTGGCGATGATGCTGGTCGAGGAGGATAAGCTTGCGATCGGCGATCCCGTCTCGAAATACATTCCGGCCTTTGCCGCCATGAAGGTCGGCGTCGAGAAGAGGGCCGAGGACAACAAGGTCTCGCTGGAGCTGGAGCCGCTCAAACGCCCGGTGACGATCGAGGATTTGATGCGGCATACCGCCGGGATCCCTTACGGCTATTATGGCGGGGACCTGGTGAACAAGCTTTATGCCGACGCCGGAATGTTCGACAAGAATTCGACCAATGCCGAACTCGTCGCGAAGATTACCGCGCTGCCGCTCGCCGAACAGCCCGGCACGATCTGGGACTACGGCCACTCCACCGACGTGCTCGGGCGCGTCATCGAGGTGATCTCGGGGACATCGTTGTTCGAGTTCGCGAAGAAGCGGCTGCTCGATCCACTCGGGATGAAGGATACGGCGTTTTACGTCGCCGATCCCGCCAAATGGTCGCGCGTCGCCGAACCGATGCCGCAGGATCGGGCGATCAGCCCGATCACGCAGGTTCGCGATATCAGGAAGCCGCTGCGGTGGGAGTCGGGCGGCGGCGGCCTCGTCGGCACAGTCGGCGATTATGCGCGCTTCTCGCAAATGCTGCTCAACGGCGGCACGCTTGAAGGTCGACGCTACCTGAAGCCGGAAACCATCGCCTTGATGGCGTCGGATCATATCGGTCCCGAAACCCACGTCGAGCACGACAAGCACTACTATCCGGGTGAGACCAGCGGCTACGGCCTCGGCTTCGCCGTGCGTATCTCGGTGCCGCCGGGCACGAAATGGCCGCTTGGCGAATATCGCTGGGACGGCGTCGGCGGCACCTTCTTCTTCATCGATCCCGAAGATGACCTGTTTGGAATCTTCATGGTGCAGACCCCGTCGCAGCGCGGCCGGATCCAGCTCGCGCTGAAGACGCTGATCTATCAGGCGATGGGGCGGTAGACTCTCGTTTTGACGCGTTTGCTTTACGCGAACCGGTATCCACTTCGCTCGAAAACGCTCTGATTACGCCCCGCGCACGATCTCGCGCACGTATCCGATCGTCTCCTCGATCTGGCTCGCATTGACGTCCAGATGCGTGCAGGCGCGGATGCGGCCGTCCATCATCGCGAGCGTCACGCCGCGCTGGCGGAGGGCTGCGACCATCTTGTCGCCGGGAATGCCGGCGCCGTCGGGCTTGAAAAACACGAGATTGGTCTCGGGCTCCTGCACCTCGATGCCTGAGATCTGCGACAATCCGCGCGCGAGCGCGCGCGCATTGGCGTGGTCGTCAGCCAGGCGCTCGACGTGATGATCGAGCGCGTAGATGCAGGCCGCGGCGCAAATGCCGGCCTGGCGCATCGAGCCGCCGAGCCGCTGCTTCCACTGCCAGACCGCGTCGATGAAGGCGCGCGAGCCCGCAAGCACGCCGCCGATCGGCGCGCCTAGCCCCTTGGAGAAGTCGATCCAGGCCGAGTCCCAGCCCGCGGTCATGTCGCGCGGCGAGATGCCGCTCGCAACGGTGGCGTTGAGCAGGCGCGCGCCGTCCATATGGGTGACGAGGCCGTGCTGCCTGGCGATCGCGACGATCTCGTCGAGCACCGGCTTCTTCCAGATCGTGCCGCCGCCGATATTGGCGGTCTGCTCGACGCTGACGACGGTCTGCGGCGGCTGGTAGCGCGTGCGCGGATGCAGCGCCTTGCGAAGAGTCTCCGGCGTGAACTGGCCATCGGGGCCCTTGAGCTGGGTGACCTGGAAGCCGCCGATCGCCGCATGCGCGCCGCCTTCGCGTGCGATGATATGCGCGGTCTCATGGGCGAGGATTTCGTCACCGGGGCGGCAATGCACCAGCGTGGCGGTGACGTTGCACATCGTGCCCGAGGGCATGTAGACCGCCGCTTCCTTGCCGAGCAGATCGGCCACGCGCTCGCACAGCGCGTTCACGGTCGGATCGTCGCCGACCTGCTCGTCGCCGACCTCCGCCCGCGCCATCGCCTCGCGCATCCCCGCCGTCGGCTTGGTCTGCGTGTCCGAGAGCAGATTGATGCGCACCGGCGGCGCCTTGGGATCGATCGGGGGAGGGGTGTAGAGCATGCGACGGCTCCTAAGTAGTGCGGCCACTGAAGGGTGGCTCTTAAGCAAAAAGGCCCCGGCGAACCGGGGCCTTTCGATATTCAGATCTTAGCGCGAATAGAATTCGACGACCAGATGCGGCTCCATCTGCACCGGGAACGGCACGTCGGAGAGGCCGGGGATGCGGGTGTACTTCGCGGTCATCTTGCCGTGGTCGACTTCGAGATAGTCGGGGACCTCGCGCTCGGGCAGCTGGCTGGCTTCGAGCACGTGGGCGAGCTGCTTGGAGGCTTCCTTGACCTCGACCACGTCGCCGACCTTGAGCTGATAGCTCGAGATGTTGACCTTGCGGCCGTTCACCTTGACGTGGCCGTGGTTGATGAACTGGCGTGCGGCGAAGATCGTGGAGACGAACTTGGCGCGGTACACGACCGCGTCGAGACGACGCTCCAGGAGACCGATCAGGTTCTCGCCGGTGTCACCCTTGAGGCGGCTCGCCTCGACATAGATGCCGTGGAACTGGCGCTCGCTGATGTTGGCGTAGTAGCCCTTCAGCTTCTGCTTGGCGCGCAGCTGCACGCCGAAGTCGGAGAGCTTGCCCTTGCGGCGCTGGCCATGCTGGCCGGGGCCGTACTCCCTACGGTTCACGGGGCTCTTCGGGCGGCCCCAGATGTTCTGGCCCATACGGCGATCGATCTTGTACTTCGCCTCACTGCGCTTAGTCATCGCGTCCTCTTCAGGTCATGGTTTGAGGAAACGCGCCCTCCTGTGTGACGGGATGATCCCGGCACCGACAGGTCCGATCCCCAAAGCTGAAGGGAGAGGACCACGGGTCGCGAAACGCTTCGCGGGCCGAAACCGGCCCGCGAGCAGGCGGCTTTTAGGGGAGTTTAGGGTTGGCTGTCAATTCCTTAGCCTGTCATTCCGGGGCGTGCGGCGACGGTATTCTCATGTCCTGACCGCCCGGACCGGCTTTGACCCCGCCGCCCGCAATTCGGCGGCAATTTCAGTGTTCAGGACCTGTTCCAACCGGGTCAGGACCCGTGCGATCGGTGCGGCGTCGGTGACACGGTGGTCCCAGCGGATTACGACATGAATGGTCTGGTCCGGCTCCACCAGCCCATAGCTCACGACATAGGGGCCCGGCGTGATCGGGTGGAGCTCGCCGCCGCCGTAGGCAGCCACCGAGCTCACCGCGAAGCTGCCGAACCAGTTGCCACGCTGACGGCCGAAATTCAGACCGACGGCCCAGGACAGGCGTCGCAATGGCAGCGGCAGGCGCGTCGCCCGCATGATCTTGCGGAACATCGGGACGTCCGCGATCGGGGCCGTCTTGCCGCGTCGGATCTCCGCATCGACGGCGGCCAGCGAAAGGGCCTCAGGACCGGCAATCCGCTGCGGCAGAACGCATTCCTCGCCATCATCGACCCGCGCGATCGCGACCGTCGCCACGCTCTTCGGCAGCTCATAAAGGGCCGGCCAGGGCCATTTGGTGTAAACCGTGCGCAGGATCGGCTCGTCCTTTGCAACCAGGGCGAAAGCCTTGACGAACATCGCGGCCCAGCCGGCGGGTGCGGCTGCGTCCGCGCGGGCCTCCAGCAGGGGGCGGATATTGAGCGAACGGGCCAGCGAAACGAAAGGTACGCCCATCGAGGCGTGCATGAGGTCGCAGATCAGACGGCGCCGCAGCGAAATGGTCTTGGGCGTCCCGCGCATAGGCCTCCGGTTCCAAATCAAAGATCAAAATATGTGCAGCGAGCCGGGGCCCGCCCGCTCGCTCTAGCATGAACCAACCCGCTTGGGGCCGGTCGGTTCGCCGCAGGAGGCATCGCCAAGGCGAACCTCCTCTAGACCAAAAATCATATGTTTCCAATTATTTATATCTGAGTGCGCGGTCCCGGCAGCGCCGGTCCGGCAATGCGTCGTCGGCCTGTTCAGCGCTTGATCCCGTCGAATGCCGACATGATGCCGCGCTGGAATAGGGACCAGTCGAAGCCCAGCGCGATCGCGCGGTAGCCGCGGTCGATCAGTGCGTTGGCCTGGTCGGCGGTTCGGGCGACGCCGCCAATCGGCACGCCGCTTTTGAGGATGCCGGCCTCGGCGCGCGCGATCAGCTCGAGCAGCTCCGGATCGTCCATCTGACCGCGCTTGTTGATGGAAGTGGCGAGATCGCCGGGGCCGATGACCGCGACGTCGATGCCGGGGGTCGCCATGATCTCGTCGATGCGGTTGACCGCCTCGACATGCTCAATCGTGATCATGCAGATCATCTCGTCGTCGGCAGAGGCCATGTAATCAGGCATCGACTGGCCCCAGCGGAACGGCGCGTGGAAGGGACCCCAGAGCCGATCGCCGCGCGGCGGATAGCGCACGCTGCGCACCGCTTTTTCGGCATCCGCGCGGCTCGTGATCATGGGAAAGTTGATGCCGAAGGCACCGATGTCCATCGGGGCTTTCGCAAGCCACGGCTCGTTGGCGGCGATCCGCACCAGGGGCGTGCACGGCGTGCCCGTGGTCGCGGCGATCATCGCGTGTGCTTCGGTGAGCCCGATCGGTCCGTGCTCGAGATCGACGATGATCCAGTCGAGCGAGCGCGCCATGATCTGCACCATCTGCACGCTCGGGATGGTCGCGATCGCACCGAAGGCGGGGCGGCCCTCGCGCCAGAGCTGGCGGAGACGGTTGAGTGGCGTGGACGGTACCGACATGGGGGCCTGCGGCTGGGTGATGACGGCAAAACCTAGCAGCGCGCCGCCGGGGCGCAAGCTCAGGCGACTGCGCGCCCCCCGAAGAACGGCATCAGCGTGGCCGAAAGGCCATGCGCGCGGTTTGAGGTGAAGATCATCTCGGCGCCGGACTGCGCGATGCCGCCGATCCGCTGGCCGAGCAGGTCGGAGACGCGGCGGGCGATCGCTGGCGCCGGATCGATCCAGTCGACCGGCCAGGGCGCGAGCTTCTTCATCCGGTCGAGCAGCAGCGGATAATGCGTGCAGGCGAGCACAACGGTGTCGGTGCGCGCGCCCGCATCCGAGGCGTCACCGACGAAGCAGGGAGCGAGCTCGGCGAGGATGTCTTCGTCGCTGATCGGGCTGCCGCCGAGGGCGGCTTCGGCCAGCGAAGCGAGCTCGGGCGATCCGACCAGCGTCACCTCGCATCCTTGCGCGAAATCGCGGATCAGCGCCTTGGTGTACTCGCGCTTCACCGTGCCCTTGGTGCCGAGCACCGAGACGCGGCGGGTCTTGGACTGCGCGCAGGCCGGCTTGATCGCCGGCACCGTGCCGACGAAGGCGACGGAATAGGCGGCGCGCAAGTGAGACAGGACCAGGGTGGACGCCGTGTTGCAGGCGATGACGACGAGGTCTGGATGGTGCCGGCCGATCAGCTCCCCCATGAGCGGCACGACGCGGGCGATGATCTCGTCCTCGCTGTGGTGGCCATAGGGGAAGAAGGCGTCGTCGGCGACGTAGACGTAATGCGCGTCGGGCCGCGCCCCCACGACCTCGCGAAGCACCGTGAGCCCGCCAAGGCCGGAATCGAACACCAGGATCGTCGGAGAATTGGTCACGTCGCCACCCTAGCCCGGCATGGTTACCATTCGGTTTTTAGGGCTATTTTGCGACGGAGGGCTGGGACCGCAGGTCGGAAGGCCGAATTTCCGGCTTATGCGATGTTCGCCATCGGGTCGGCCGAAGCGGCAAGGGGGCATGCGCTCGCAGGTTGACAGCTCACACAAGCCGCGGAACAAGACGGCGTTTCGCCGGTAGGCGATCTCGCAGAGAAAGCAACATGCTCACAGTCCACCATCTCGGCAAATCGCAATCCGAACGCATTGTCTGGCTCTGCGAGGAGCTCGAAATTCCTTATGAGATGAAGCGCTACACGCGCGATGCCATGACCATGTTGGCGCCGGCCGAGTACAAGGCGCTGCATCCGGCCGGCACGGCGCCGGTCATCACCGACGGCGAGCTGGTGCTCGCGGAATCGGGCGCGGTCGTCGACTACATCGTTGCAAAAATACGGCAACGGCCGGCTCGTGCTCGGTCCCAATGATCCCGCTTTCGCGCAATTTCTGTATTGGCTTCATTTCGCCAACGGCACCTTGCAGCCCGGCATGGGGCGGATGATGATCCTAAGCCGGCTCGATCTCGCCAGGGACAACCCGACCCTGCTCGCAATGAAGGGACGCCTCGACCGCGCCTACGATCTTCTCGACGCACGGCTTCGCGAGTCCGAATATCTGGCGGGCAACGCCTTCACCACGGCCGACATTATGACGGTGTTCTCGCTTACCACGATGCGCTATTTCCAGCCCTATGATCTCGCGCGCTGTCAGAACGTGGTCAAATATCTCAGCCGCATCGGTGCCCGCCCGGCATACCGTCGCGCGATGGAGAAGGGCGATCCCGGCATGGCGCTGCTCTTGAGCTGAGCGGCGGCGCTCACGCGATCCTGTTCGTGCTGGCCGCGCGCTCCGATGCCAGCTGCTTTTGCAGGCGATCGATGTTTTGCAACAGGCGCTGGCTGGTCAGCACCAGGAAGTAATAGCCGAACTGCGGATCCTGGAAGTAGATCTCGAGCAGCCGGTCATAGGTGATCGTCAGCACGTGACCGTCTTCGATGCACTCGACCGTTCCCGTGCGCCGGTTGTCCGGCGTGAGGAAGCCGAGCTCGCCCATCAGCGCTCCGGGCAGGATCTCGACGTTGATTTCCTTGACCAGGAACTTGCCGGTGACCGTGAGGAACATCTCCTGCGCCGGATCTCGCAGCTTGAAGAGGATGTCGCCGCGGCGATATCTGCGCTCGGTCATGAACGGCTTGAGCCATTCGATCGACATGTCGCCTTCGGTCGCATGCCGCGCCTTCTTGACCAGCTTGAGCATCTGCCGCAGCCGAAGAGCGTTGATCGGAAGAAGCAAGAGATAGAGCAGGAACGTCGAGACGTTGGCCGAGAGCGCGCCGAAAGCGGCGAAGAACGCGCAGCCGATCATGTTGGCGACGCGCAGGGGAACCATCGTCCGCATCAAGAGCGTGGCAACGAAGAAGCCGGCGCCCACCGCGGCGAACAGATTGGCAAACGTGATGTTGTGGACGAAGATCTCCAGGAGCCGGTTGAAGATCGCCTCGTAGGTGACGTTGTCGGGATCGAGGCCCATCTGGACCAGGATTTTCGCGATCCTGAGGTTGTCCGTGGCCGCCTCGAGGATGCGGTCGAGGATCGACGAAATGTCTGCGCTGCCGGACGGCATGGTACTAACCCCACGTAAGGCATTCAGTCCTGGTCGGCACCCGTATAGCCGAAATCGAATGACGACCGCTTGAATGACGCTTCCGGCCATCGTGCCGCAAGGGGCAAATTTTAGCCTGATCGGGCGTTTCGGCAATTGCCCGTTGGTTGCGCGTCTGGCCGCGGGCGGCCGTGATTCGGGCCCTGCGGGCCTCGGCGTCGCGGACGGGGCTGGGCGACAGCCGGCGAGGGCGACCTTCGCTTACGGCTTGGTGGCGGGTTGCACGACCTGCTGCTCGACGAGGCCAAGGCGCCCCGGCAGCGAGCCGGCGCGCAGCAGCATGGCGACGCTGTTGGCCTCTTCCAGGGTCAAGTTGCCGGAAATCTGGCCGGAGCCGCCGGTGATGGGCTCGCGGATCTCGGGAGCGGAAATCACCTTGTCGTCGAGCACGATGGCAAAGGGCTTTCCGACGTTCTCTGCCGTGATATGGGCAAAGCGCCGCGTGCCGCGGCCGTTGAAGCGGAACGAGGCGATCGGCTCCTTGCTGTCGCCGGTCAAGCCCGGGCCGGCATAGCTGATATCGCCGCCCTCGATCGCGCTGTCCTTGGCGACGAGATAAGGACGCTGGTCCTTGAAGCCGAGCAGGACTTCCGTACCCGGCGGCGGCGTGCCCGATTGTGCCTGCTCCGCGGACATCGAGAGGTCGATCAGGCGGAAGCCGACCTTGACCTTTCTGGCGAAGATCGCGGTGATTTGCTCGGGCCCCATCACGCCGGGCAGGAAGATGCGGATGCGGTCCGTCCCCTCAGGCTGGACGCTGGCGAACTTGACGCCGGCGTCCTTGAGGCGCTGCTCGATCATGGCGACGGAATCTTCGACGAGATCGTGCAGCCGCGCGGCCGATGCGGTATCGGTCGGCGCGAGCCTGAGCTGCCCGTCGCCGGCGTCGGTGACGTTGAGCGCGTGGGTGGGCAACCCCTCCGCCGCAGCGGCGAGCTTGCGCGTGAGCTGTTCGCGGCCCTTGGCGTCCGCGATCCTCACGTCGATGCCGCCGTCGCGGATCGCAAGTCCGGAGAACGCGATCCGGCCCTCGCGCAGGATCTTGTAGACGTCATCGCGCAAATCCGTGACGACCGCCTCCCGCATGGCGTCGATGTCCACCCTGTAGACGATGCGCGATCCGCCCAGCTTCGCCATCTTATCGGCGATGAAGGCCGCGACCTTGACACGCACCTTGTCGAGCTGGCTATCGGCAAGCGCGACACCGGGCAGGGCGATTGCAGATAACGTCGCGAACGCAGCGATCAGCCGTGTCATCCGGTTCCGCAGGGGCGTCGTCATGATGACCTCGTGTCTTGCGGCAGGGCGCTGGCGAGCGAATCCAGTGCCAGTTCTTGGTCCCCGGATCAGGCGCAGAGGTTCAAGCGCCACTGCCCTAGGCGATGGACGAAAGCGAAATCATCCATCATTCTGGTCCGGGTCGGCCGGTCATCGGCCGAGGCCCCTCGCCGAACCAAATCTCAAAAGACAGCGGGCGAGGACATGATCTGAGGGAGGACGGAATTTCATGGCGGGCATCCACGCGCTCGATCGGTTGATCGGCAACGACTATCCGGAACTGTTGACGGACCAGGAGGTCCGGGCCTTCGAGCAGGTCCCCTACGCCGACCGCGTCGCGGCGGAGAGCACCTATGACGCCATCAGGCTCGGTGCCGAGCGCAATCCCGGCGGGGCGGCGATCCAGTTCCTGCAAAATGCCGATCCCGCCGACGCGCCTTTGGTCGTCACGCACCGCGATTTCATCGCGCGCGTCACGCAGGCCGCCAACATGTTTCACGCGCTCGGCGCCGAGAAGGAAGACGTCATCAGCTTCATGCTGCCCTTGGTGCCGGATGCGTTCGTCACCCTGTTCGGCGCCGAGGCCGCCGGCATCGCCAATCCCGTCAATCCGCTGCTCGAGCCGCACCAGATCGCCGAAATCCTGGAAGCCGCGAACACCAAGATCCTGGTGGCGCTCGGGCCGATGCCGGGCGCCGACATCTGGCAGAAGGTCGAGCAGATCCGCCCGCAGCTGAAGCATCTCAAAGCCATCGTGCAGGTGTTCGGCGGCGGCGATCCGGCCCATGGCATCTTCGCCTTCGGCGACCTGATCAAGCAACAGCCGTCGGACCGGCTCGTCAGCGGACGCCAGATTCGCGGCAGCGACATCGCCGCTTATTTCCACACCGGCGGCACCACGGGCACGCCGAAGCTGGTTCGGCACACCCATGCCAACCAGGTCTATCAGGCCTGGGCACTCAATCTGCTGCTGAAGGGGAAGCCCGGCACCAACCTGCTGTTCGGCATGCCGCTGTTTCATGTCGGTGGATCGCTGACACAGGTGCTGACGACGCTGTCGGGCGGGGGCTCGCTGGTCGTGCTGTCGCCGAGCGGCTGGCGCAACCCGAATGCGGTGAAGAACATCTGGCAGCTCGTCGAGCGCTTCAAACCAGAGGCGCTGTCGAGCGTGCCGACCGTGCTCGCCGCGACGCTCGCGGTGCCGCCGGGGACTGCGGATATATCGAGCCTGAAATATGCTGCCGGCGGCGGCTCGGCGATTCCGGTTGCCGTCGGTTCAGCGATTCAGGAGAAGCTGAAGCTGCCGGTGGTCGAGGTCTACGGCATGACCGAGACCTCGAGCGTGCATACGCTCGCTTATCCGGGCCGGCCGATCCGGCTCGGCTCAGTCGGCCTTCCCATGCCCTATTCGCGGGTGCGCATCGTGCAGCTCGACGCCGACGGCCGCCTGATCCGCGATTGCAAGCCGGACGAGATCGGTGTCGTCATCATGGCCGGGCCCGGCGTGTTCGGCGGCTATCTCAACGACGAGCACAACAGGGGCGCCTTCATCGACGGGGTCTGGGTCAATTCCGGCGATCTCGGCCGGCTCGATGCCGACGGCTATCTCTGGATCACCGGCCGGGCCAAGGATCTCGTGATCCGCGGCGGCCACAACATCGATCCGGCACCGATCGAGGAGATCATGTTCCGCCATTCCGCCGTCGGCTTCGCCGCGGTGGTCGGCCAGCCCGACGCCTATGCCGGCGAATTGCCGGTGGGGTACGTTCAGTTGAAGCCCGGCGCAAAGGTCGAGCCGGGCGAGCTGGAAGCGTGGGTTCGCGAGCGTACGCCGGAACGCGCCGCCGTTCCGGTGCAGGTCATCCCGATCGATCCGATGCCGGTGACGGGCGTCGGCAAGGTGTTCAAGCCGCAACTGCGCTGGGACGCGGCCGAGCGCGTGTTCACCAAGGTGCTGGCGCCGCTGGTCGAGCGCGGCATCGACTGCAAGGTGAAGGTCGGTCCGCACGGCAGCCACGGCTCGATCGCGACCGTGACGCTGAGGGGCCTGCCGGCAGGGCAGCGCGAAGCGGTGGAGACAGAGGTGCACGCGCTGCTCGCTCCGTTCGTGATGCGCCACGAGGTGGTGCAGCTGTAGGTATGGGGAGCTAAGTGTTTTCTACGCCGGCATCCGCGTCTCGACGAGGCGCGCCCAGAACGAGGCGCCGTGGCCGAGGATGTTGTCGTTGAAGACGTAGGCCGGGTGGTGGCACTCGTTGCCGTCGCCCATGCCGACCAGCACCATCGCGCCGGGGCGTGCTTCCAGCATGAACGAAAAGTCCTCGGCGCCCATCATCGGAACGAACTTGTCGTTGACGCGATCGGCGCCGACGATGTCGCGGGCGACGTCGGCGGCAAGGCCGGCCTCGCGGGCATGGTTCATCGTCACCGGATACATTCGCGTGTATTTCGTCTCGGCCGAGCCGCCATAGGCGCGGGCGATACTGTCAGCGACTTCGCCGATGCGGCGTTCCACGAGATCGCGCACGTCGGGATCGAGCGTGCGCACGGTGCCGGCGAGCTCGGCGACCTCCGGGATGATGTTGAAGGCGGTGCCGGAGTGGAATTGCGTGATCGAGATGACGGCCGATTTCAGCGGATCGACGTTGCGCGCGACGATCGATTGCAGCGCGTTCACGATCTGCGAGCCGATCAGCACGCTGTCGACCGATTTGTGCGGGCCGGCGCCGGCGTGGCCACCCTTGCCGCGAACAATAATCTGGATGTTGTCGGAGGAGGCGAGCATCGGACCGGGCGTGGTGGCGAAATGGCCCTCGGGCAGGTTCGGCATGTTGTGCATGCCGTAGACCTCCTGGATGTTCCAGCGCGTCATCAGCCCGTCCTCGACCATGGCCTTGCCGCCGCCGCCGCCTTCCTCGGCAGGCTGGAAGATCATCACGGCCGTTCCGTCGAAATTGCGCGTCTCGGCGAGATATTTGGCCGCACCCAGCAGCATCGCGGTATGGCCGTCATGGCCGCAGGCGTGCATCTTGCCGGGGACCTTTGAGGCATAAGGCACGCCCGACGTCTCCATGATCGGCAGCGCGTCCATGTCGGCGCGCAGGCCGATGGTCTTGCCGGAGGCCGACTTGCGGCCGCGGATCACGCCGACGACGCCGGTGCGGCCGATGCCCGTCACCACCTCGTCGCAGCCGAACTCGCGCAAGCGATCGGCGACGATGCCGGCGGTGCGGTGGACTTCGTAGAGCAGCTCGGGGTTCTCGTGGAAGTCATGGCGCCAGGCGGCCATTTCGTCGGAGAGGGCGGCGACACGGTTGACGATGGGCATGAGGGATTCCGTTTCTTGGGGTCTCTTGTCATTCCGGGACGATGCGCAGCATCGGACTATGGTGCGCACTTGCGCACCAGAGAATCTGGAGATTGTAGCGCGAGATTCTCAGGTGCGCGATTGCGCACCCTAGGTCACGCTTCGCGTGCCCCGGAATGACGGGAAGTTCAGCTTTCCCCGAACACGCGCTTGAAGATCGTGTCGACGTGCTTGAGGTGATAACCGAGGTCGAACTGCTCCTCGATCTCGGCGTCGGTGAGATATTTCTTCACTTCAGTGTCCTTCTTCAGCAGCTGGAGGAAGTCGCCTTCGCCGCGCCAGACCGGCATGGCGTTGCGCTGCACGAGCTTGTAGGCATCCTCGCGGCTGGCGCCCTTCTGCGTCAACGCCAGCAGCACGCGCTGGGAGTGCACGAGGCCGCCGAGGCGGTCGAGGTTCTTCTGCATGTTGGCGGGATAGACCAGCAGCTTGTCGATCAGGCCGGCGAGGCGCACCAGCGCGAAGTCGAGCGTCACGGTCGCATCGGGGCCCATCATCCGCTCGGCCGAGGAGTGCGAGATGTCGCGCTCGTGCCAAAGCACGACGTTCTCCAGCGCCGGCGTCACATAGGCGCGCACCATGCGGGAGAGGCCGGTGAGATTCTCCGACAGCACCGGATTGCGCTTGTGCGGCATGGCGGAGGAGCCCTTCTGCCCCTCGGAGAAGAATTCCTCGGCCTCGAGCACCTCGGTGCGCTGCATGTGGCGGATTTCCACGGCGATCCGCTCGATCGAGGACGCGATCACGCCGAGGGTCGAGAAATACATCGCGTGGCGGTCGCGCGGGATGACCTGGGTCGAGATCGGCTCGGGCACGAGGCCCATGGCTTTCGCGACATGCTCTTCGACGCGCGGGTCGATCTGCGCAAAGGTGCCGACGGCGCCGGAGATCGCGCAGGTCGCGACCTCCTTGCGTGCCGCGATCAGGCGCTCCTTGGCGCGGGTGAATTCGGCATAGGCATAAGCGAGCTTGAGGCCGAAGGTCACGGGCTCGGCATGGATGCCGTGGCTGCGGCCGATGGTCGGCGTCATCTTGTGCTCGAAGGCGCGCTTCTTGAGCGCGGCCAGCACCTTGTCGAGGTCGGCGAGCAGGAGGTCGGCGGCGCGGGTGAGCTGGACGTTGAGGCAGGTATCGAGCACGTCGGAGGAGGTCATGCCCTGGTGCACGAAGCGCGCCTCGGGGCCGACGATCTCGGCGAGATGGGTGAGGAACGCGATGACGTCGTGCTTGGTCTCGCGCTCGATCTCGTCGATGCGGGCGACGTCGAAGATGGCGTCCTTGGCCTTGGCCCAGACCGTCCGGGCCGCCTCCTTGGGGATGGTTCCGAGCTCGGCGAGCGCGTCCGCCGCATGCGCCTCGATCTCGAACCAGATCTTGAACCGGGTCTGCGGCTCCCAGATCGAGGCCATTTCCGGGCGGGTGTAGCGGGGAATCATCTGACGGCTCCAGAAGGTGGGCGGGCGGCCTTCAACGGCAGCGCCGGCCAAAATGCTTTTTACGCCGTGATGTAACAGAGCAGACAGGGCGAAACAAACGGTCTGGACCCCGGGAGAGGGGCATCGCGGAGCTATCCACCGGCCCGGCCCGCCGAATTGGCGGCGCCCAGCCGCTAACAATATCGACTGTCAATCACGGATCATTGAATGACAGATATTGAAATCTGTCAGCGGGACGTGTATATCCCCTCCCGGACGCCCCGATTGGGTGTCCCGCGACAGCCCCGGGGAGCCTGACATCCGACGAAGGGTCGGATTGGAGGGCGGATTGAAGAACGGGGACTGCGGACGAATGGAGACTTGGACAATGACGACCGAAATCCTCAATTTTACTGGCGTGATTGGGCATTGGCTCAATTTGCTGGTGGCGCGCCAGATCGCGGCGCAGGCTGCAAAACTGCCTCATTAAGGCATAGGCTTTCCGAACGACCGGCGAGGGCGCTTCGGAAGCAGCCCTACTGCCGGGTAACTGAGCCCCGAACGGGAACATGGTGCTGGCATGAATGAAGCCGTTGTCTTGACGCCGGAGCGGATCCTCGAAGTTACCGAGGACGTGCTCAGGCGCTACGGACTTGCCAAGGCCACCGTGGTCGACGTTGCCCGTGCGCTCGATGTGAGCCACGGCAGCGTCTACCGCCACTTCCCCAGCAAGGCCTCGCTGCGCGAGGCCGTTGCCAAGCGCTGGCTGGACCGCATCGACGCCCCGCTGCTGGCGATCGCCAAGGAGCAGGGACCGGCGCCCGACCGGCTCGACCGCTGGCTGCGCACGCTGTTCACGGCCAAGCGTTCGCGCGTGCTCGACGACCCCGAGATGTTCCAGACCTATCTGACCCTGGCACGCGAGGCCTGCGCCGCGGTCAAGTGTCACAAGGACGCGATGATCGACCAGATCGCGGCGATCCTGACCGACGGCGTGAAGCAGGGCGAGTTCGCCGCGGGCGACGTCAAGGCGACCGCGCGCGCGATTTTCGATGCGACCGTCCGCTTCCACCATCCGGCCCATGCCGACGAATGGAAGGACGCCGACCTCTCCGCGCGCGTCGATGCGACGCTGGCGCTGCTGCTGCGTGGGTTGAAGGCTTGATGCTCTTACCCTCCCCTGGAGCGGGAGCGTCGATCGCGCAAAGCGCGAGCGGGGAGGGGTGATCTCTCCACGCGGGCACCGCATCGTCGAGAGACTGTCACCCCACCCCGTCTCGCATCGCTTGCGCGCTGCGAGCCGACCCTGCCCCTCCAGGGCAGGGTGAGCGCACTCCCTCATGCTGAGGGGTGGAAGTATGCGATCTTCCCGAGCGCGCCGCTGGCGCGGCTGCTGCGTGGGTTGAAGGCGGCCGAAGGCCGCAGAACCCGTTGCGCCCTGGGTGCTTTCAATCAACCTCGCGTCTTTTGGAGAGCGGCGCCGTCGCGGAACGAGGGCGCGGATGCCGAATGTCTTCGGGTGTGGAAGGCCGGATCGGACGACGGCACAACCGGCGGGCTTTCCGGATAGGCGTTGACCGCGATTTCGACGGCGTCCTTCGACCGCCTTCGAAGCCGGTAGAATGTCAGCTCCTGATCGAACATCGGGCAGCGAAAGTGGACGATGGCCGTGTCCGGCAGGCGGCAAAGTTCGTCGATGAGCTCGCCTACTGTGATGATCGGGGGATGGTCGACTGCCTTGGGGTGACCCTTACTCATGACCCTTTACTCCTTCTCTGCCGTACTAACCGGAGCCGGATCGGAACCGTTCCAATTTCGTCCGGCAGATTGAGGGACCCTCAAGGGATGAGGCCGTGCGGCAGCTTTGCTGCTAGATCCTCGTCAGCCCGCAGGTCGCGGCGAGCCGCACCAGCTGGGCATCGGTGCGCGCGCCGGTCTTCGACTTGATCAGGTAGTGATAGTTCTGCACGGTCTTGACGCTGAGATTGAGCTGCGCCGCGATCTCTTCGGTGGTGGCGCCGCCGGCGAACTGGCGCAGGATCTCGATCTCGCGTTCACCCAATTGGTCCAGCACCGAGCCGGTCGGTGACAGGCTGTCCTCCGCCAGTACGTGCGCGATGTCGTCGCTCATGGCGCGCTCGCCGCGCGCCACGCTGCGGATGGCGTTCACGACCGCGGAGGGCTCGCTGCTCTTGGTGACGAAGCCGGAGGCGCCGGCGGCGAAGGCTGACTTCACCAGCACGGCCTCGTTGTGCATGGTGAAGACGAGAATGCGCGCCCGCGGGCTGCGGGCGCGGATGTTGCGGATCGCCTCCAGCCCGCTCGCGCCGGGCATCGAAATGTCGAGCACCACCACGTCGGGGTCATGCGCCTTGAACGCGCCGTAGGCGTCCGCGGCGTTGTCGGCTTCCGCCACGACATGCAGATCGCCCTGGCTCTCCAGCACGCGCCGATAGCCTTGCCGGACGATCGGATGGTCGTCGACCAGCAGCACGGAGATGCCTGTTGCCGCAACCTCACTCATTCCCGCCTCACGCCGCGAGCGGGATGGTGGCGGCAACGCTGAGGCCGCCACGGGCGGGCAGGATCGACAGCGATCCGCCGACTGCCGTGACGCGCTCGCGGATACCGGTGAGGCCGAAGCCGGCCGATTGCGCGACACGCTCCGCATCGCCGCCGCCGTCGTCCTCGACGCGGATCAGCAGCGCATCGTCCTCGCCGGCGCGCCGCTCGACGCGGAGCGAGATCTCGCGCGCTGCACTGTGGCGCAGCGCGTTGGTCAGGCATTCCTGTGCCACCCGATAGGCCGTGGTCGCGGCCGGTCCGCTGATGTCGGTGAGGTCACCCTTGAGATCGAGCTGGATCGCCGGCCGCGCCGCACTGTGCGAGCGCCAGCTGTCGACGAGATTGACGAGGCTCGCCTCGAGCCCGAGCTCCTCCGGCAGCGGATTGCGCAGCCGGTTCAGCGCGTCGCGCAGCGAGGCCATGAGATGGTGCGTCGCCTGCGAGATCATGCGCGCGTCCTGCGCGATCCCATCATCCTTGTTCTGCTTCGTGCTCGCCGTCTCGATCGTGTTGGCGAAGGCGAGAATGGCGGACAGATTCTGCCCGAACTCGTCGTGCAGCTCGCGGGCGAGCGCGCGGCGCTCGTCGTCCCGGATCTCGATCAGGCGGCGCGTCAGCGCGGCGCGCTGCTCGGTGGCTTCCTCCAGCCGGCCGCCGAGCTCGCCGACGGCACTGCCGATCATCGCCAGCTCCATGGAGCGGAAGCGCGGCAGCCTGGTGCGATAATGACCGCGCGCCATGCGCTGAAGCGCGGTGACGATCGCGCGTGCCGGTGCCAGCGCGTGCGCGATGGCGAGCGAAGCGAGCAGGGCGATCGCCGCTGCCATCAGCAGCGCGACGTCGATGACGTTGAGGATGTAGTCCCAGGCGAGCGAGATCGCGGCCGCCGCATCGGGCGTCGCAACGACGGTGCCGGCGGCTGCGGCGCGCGGACTGACGGGCCGCACCACCTCGGCGTGGCTGCCGAGGAAGGTCGGCACGACGGCCGCGAACCAGCGCGGCGGCGTCTTGCCCAGCCCCTCGCTCTGGCCGCAGAGCGGCTTCTCGAATGCCGCGGCCGGCTGGAACTCGACGCAGACGCCGGGCGAGATCAGCTTCATCGCCTCCAGCGTGCGCCAGTCCGGAACCGGCAGGAGATGCTCGCGCGCCCTGCTGCTGCGCAACAAGAGCTCGCGCCAATACAGCGCCTGAAGCGCCTGTGCGACCCGCTGCGCCGAGGCCGCCGTCGCCCGATCGACGCTGCGATAGGCATCGAAGGTGGCCCATATGGTGGCGGCTCCCAGGCACAGCGCCACGATCAGAAGCAGGCGGGCTACAAGCTGAAGCACGAGGCGCATGCGATCACCCCCGACGTTTGATAAGGTCAGCCTAACAACGCCGCCGTGCCTTGCCAATCGCAGGGAACGCTAAGGATTGCAGCTCGGGCAAATTTCCCAAGCCGGATTGGGCATGGGTCTTTGGACCTGAAACGGCGGCTTTGATCTAATCGGTGAGGACGTTGCAGGCCGGTGCTTGCAAGCCAGGAGCGGTGCGGCATGAGTTCGACGACGATTGGACCAATCGCGAGCCAGGCTGCCGATCCATCGGAGCGCAGCGCGCTGTTGTTCTGGATGATCTTCACCGGGCTGTCGATCTTCGCCGTCGTGCTGCTGTGGCGCTTCGGCCTGATCCATCTGATGCTGACCTCGGACCGCACCTACATCTCGAGCGTCATCGCGGCGCTTTATGTCGTCACCTGCGGCCACTGCTTCCTGCGGACGCGGGCGATCGCGCGGGAAGGGGCGGCGGCGCGGCGTTGCCGCGCGGTGCTGTCGGCAGCCGGCGGCAGCAAGGCGCTCGATGCGAGCGCCGCGGCGCTGCCGCGCGGCCTGGTGCGCGATCACATCGAAAGCCTGGTGACCAAGGCCGCGGCGCAGGACTATCGCCCCGTCGATCAGACGCTGCTGCTGCGGACGCTCGCCGACCGCCTGCGCGGCTCCAACGGGTTCGGGGCGTTCGTGTCGGATACGCTGATGAAGCTCGGCCTGCTCGGCACCATCATCGGCTTCATCATCATGCTGGCGCCGATCGCGGGGCTGGATGCCGCCGACAAGGTCGCGATGCGGTCCTCGATGGGCTTGATGAGCGACGGCATGGCGGTCGCGATGTACACGACGCTGGCTGGCCTCGTCGGCTCGATCCTGATCCGCATCCAGTACTACATGCTGGATGCGGCGACCCAGCGGGTGTTCTCGGATGCGGTGGTGCTGACGGAGACCCATGTGACGCCGGTGCTGGAGCGCAAAGGCGCTGGAATTAAAGGCGCTGGAACGCCGTCATGATGGATGATTTCGGCCTCTATCCGCGCGAGGAGCCGTTCGACCCGCTGGGCGTGATGCTGTTCAAGGCGCTCCAGGTGATCGCCTTCCTGTTCTTCCTGGCGCTGCTGGCGGTCTCCCCCGACACCAAGGACGGCAAGATCGACTCCAAGGCGGAGTTCATGATCACGCTGGACTGGCCGGACAACCATCCCGACGATCTCGACCTGTTCGTGCAGGATCCCGCCGGCAACATCGCCTGGTATCGCCACCGCGAGGCCGGCTTTCTGACGCTCGACCGCGACGACCGCGGCGGGGCCAACGATTTCATCATGGTCGCCGGAAAGAAGATCGCCTCGCCCATCCGCGAGGAGATCGTCACCGTGCGTGGCATCCTCGCCGGCGAGTACACCGTCAACGTCTCGCATTTCGTCGCCACCACCGGCGAGCCTGTGACGGCCAACGTGAAGGTGCAGAAGCTCAATCCGACCGCGCAGGTGATCTTCGACAACAAGTTCACGCTCGACCACACCGGCGACGAGAAGACCGCGGTCCGCTTCCGGATCGATGCCGAAGGCAAGGTCGTCAATGTCGATCAGCGGCCGAAATCGCTGCTGGAGACGTTCCGCAGCAGCTGGCGCAACGGCGGCGATCTCGATCCCAGGACCGGCGTGAGCAGGAACGTTACGAGGATACGCCGTGACTAGCCTGCAGACGGTCATCGTGACGCTATCGGTCGCCTACGCGGTCATCGGCGCGCTGCTGCTGGTCGTTCTGGTCTATGCGCGCCTGCACTGGTCGCTGAAGGCGTTCGCCGTGGTCGTGACCAGCACCTTCTACATCGTCAGCTTCACCGAAATGCGCGGCCTGCTCGGTTGGGCCAGCACGGACCGGCTGCCGGCCACCTTCAAGCTTCTGAAGGCTCGCATCGTCGAGCCACATTCGCTTCAGGGCGATCCCGGCTCGATCTACCTCTGGGTCGAGGCGCTGGACGAGGACAATCGCCCGAGCGGCATCCCGCGCGCCTTTCGTGTGCCCTACAATGACCGGCTGGCCGACAAGACCCACGCCGCGGAGAACGAGATCGCGGCCGGTCATCCGCAAGGAGGGCGCGCGGCGGATTTCGGCGGCGGCGACGGCAGCCTGATCGACCTGGTTCGGGAATATGTGACGCCGAAGACCATCCTGGAGACCAGCGGCGGCGATTCCTCGACCGGCGAGTTCAATGCCCCGCCCGCCGGCGCGGAAGGCGCGGTGTTCACCCCGATTCCACCGCCCCGAATGCCGCCGAAGGACGAGCAATAGGCCCTTCACCATCACCGCAGAGCAGTGCTGGCCAATCGCCCAATGCTGGCGCATCTTGTTGACCTCCCTCAATTTGGCCTCATCGGCCTCGAATAAGAATTTGAGGGGTGGAGGGTGCGTGCTTCTCGCTGTCTTCTCGGATATCCATGGTAACCGACAGGCGTTCGAGACCTGCCTGAAGATCGCGCGTGCGAAGGGCGCGAAGCGCTTCGTCCTGCTCGGCGATTTCGTCGGCTATGGCGCCGATCCGGAATGGGTGGTGGACACCGCGATGGAGCTGGTCGCACAAGGCGCCGTCGCGGTGCGGGGCAATCACGACCAGGCGATCAATTCCACGGCCGAGACCATGAACGCCGAGGCGCAGATCGCGATCGAATGGACCCGCGGTCGCCTCGACACCGCGCAGCGGCGTTTCCTGGCTGAACTGCCGATGCAGGTGGAGGAGGATGGCCGCCTGTTCGTGCATGCGGAAGCCTCGCATCCTCAGCGCTGGCACTATGTCCGCTCGACCTTGGACGCCGCCAAGAGCCTGATTGCGACACGGGCCCACGTCACCTTTTGCGGCCACATCCACAGGCCGGCGCTCTATTCGATGTCGGTGACGGCGAAGATGACGAGCTTCGTGCCGAAGACCGACGTCCCCGTGCAGCTGCTGCGCGGACGGCAATGGCTCGCCGTGCTCGGCTCGGTCGGCCAGCCCCGCGACGGCGATCCGTCGGCGGCCTTCGCACTGTTCGACACCGAATCGTGCCAGATCACCTATTGCCGTGCGCCCTATGACGTTGCGACCGCGGCAGGCAGAATTCGCGACAACGGGCTGCCGTCCTGGCTGGCCGAGCGGCTTTCGCAGGGGTGCTAGAGGCCGATGCCCAAACCCCTGGTGAAATCAGGCGCGGAGATCGACGGTTACACGATCGGCGAATGCGTTCATGCCGGCGGCATGGCGACGCTGTGGACCGTCACCCATCCCGGCATCGACGTGCCCTTGCTGATGAAGATCCCGCGGGTTTCGGAGGGTGAGGACCCCGCCGCGATCGTCTCCTTCGAGATGGAGATGATGATCCTGCCGCGGCTCGCGGGGCCGCATGTGCCGGCCTGCTTCGGCACCGGCGATTTCGCCCGCCAAGCCTATGTCGTGATCGAGCGCATTCCGGGTGCCACGCTGTACAAGCGGCTCCCCGAGCTGCCGCTGCCTTATGACGAGGCGCGGCAGCTCGTCGCCAGGATTGCAACGGCGCTTGCCGATCTGCATCGCCAGAACGTGATCCACCACGACATCAAGCCGAGCAGCATCATGGCCCGCGAGAGCGGCGAGGTGGTGCTGATCGACTACGGACTGTCGCATCACAACCACCTGCCGGACCTCTTGCAGGAGGAATTCCGCCTGCCTTACGGCACCGCGCCCTATATGGCACCCGAGCGGTTGCTCGGGGTGCGCGACGATGCGCGCAGCGATCTGTTTTCGCTCGGCGTGCTGCTCTATTTCTTCACCACCGGCGAGCGGCCGTTCGGCGAGGGCGAGACGCTGCGGGCGATGCGGCGCCGGCTGTGGCGCGATCCGCATCCGCCGCGGAAGCTTCGCCCGGATTATCCGCCCTGGCTTCAGGAGGTGGTGTTGCGGTGTCTGGAGATCGAGCCGGTGTGGCGCTATCCGACCGCGTCCCAGCTCGCCTTCGACCTCGCTCATCCGGACCAGGTCAGGCTCACCGCGCGCTCGGAGCGGCTGAAACGCGATTCGCTCGGCGTGGTCTGGCGCCGGCGCTTCAACCAGGGCGCCATGGCGCCGCGCGCGAAATCGGATGTGGCAGTCCAGATCGCATCGAGCCCCATCCTCGCCGTTGCGCTCGACACGGCGGAGGGCGCTCCGGAGCTGAACGAGGCGCTGCGCGTGACCACCGAGCGCATCCTCGCCACCTTGCCGTCGGCACGGCTTGCCTGTGTCAACGTGCTCAAGCTGAACCGGATCGCGATCGACCGGACACTGGACGAGCAGGGCTCCAACAAGCATATCGATCGCCTGGTCGCGCTCAGGCATTGGGCAACGCCGCTCAAGCTGGACGAGAGCAGGCTGTCGGCTCACGTGCTGGAGGCGGTCGATCCCGCCGCCGCGATCCTGGAATTTGCCGAGGCCAACCAGGTCGACCACGTCATCATCGGCGCGCGGCAGAACTCGTTCCGGCGCACGCTGCTCGGCAGCGTGTCGGCCAAGGTCGCCTCGGAGGCGACCTGCACCGTCACCGTGGTGCGGCCGCCGCGGATGGCTGGGGATGCCGGCGGGCCGGAGGCCGGCGAAGGTTAGGCCGCGTGGACGGCGATGGCGCGCTTGCGGCGGATCGGCCAGGCGAATTGCGGGCCCGGCTCGCCGTGATCCGCGCTGCCGCCAAAATACTGGATGATTTCGCGGCAGGGCTCGCAATTGAACAGGTTACGCGACGCGGACGCCTTGGTCATTTCCTTCAGGCAGTTCGGGCAATGTGGTTTCATGGGGCGGTCCGGGAAAAGAAGCCTCAGTGTCGGCGCGGCGTGCCAAGCGAACGGTCTAGGTCCGAATTGTTGAGCCTGCCATCATCGTCCAGCGAGCCATCGGCGCGCTCGAGGCGGCCGAAGAAATGATCGAGGCTCGGATGCGGACGCCGTGGAATCCGGCACCTGCGCTTCGGCTGACGCTTCACGAGGGCGATCTGCATTGACGTCAGCCCCTGTCGCGGTCGCGGCGGATGTTGCGGGCCGAACGTGCCGGAGCCTCGACCGGGCCGGCCGACGGACCGAACACGACAAACGAACTGAACCCAATCCACAACGCCACGCCAGTCCAAAACAGGGTCGTCGTCATGATGTGCTCCCGCGAAAACAGGCAGCAATCACTTGCAATGATTTGCGCGAATCAGTGAAGTCCGGATGAGTACGGATCGAGGTTGCAATTTTATGCAATTGCGCGCTGCAACCCCGTAACAACCGCACAGCTGCGAAGCGCCGAGGCAGCCGTCAGATCGCCTCGCCGCGTGCCCCAAGTGCCGCGTTGCGGATCGCGGCGATGTTGGCCTTGTAGGCGTCCTGCGTGCCGCCCTTGAACACCGAGGTGCCGGCGACGAAGGCGTTGGCGCCGGCCGCGGCGAGCGCCCCTGCAACATCGGGACCGACGCCGCCGTCGACCTCGATGTCGATCGAGCGGCCCGCGACCATTGCGCGGATGTCGCGGATCTTGTTGATCGCGGAGGGGATGAAGGCCTGGCCGCCGAAGCCCGGATTGACGGACATCACCAGCACGAGGTCGACGAGGTCGAGGACGTATTCGAGCGCGCTGATCGGCGTCGCCGGATTGAGCGAGACGCCGGCCTTCTTGCCGAGCGCGCGGATCGCCTGGAGCGAGCGGTGCAGGTGGGGACCTGCCTCCGCGTGCACGGTAATGTGGTCGCAGCCGGCTTTCGCGAAGGCCTCGAGGTAGGGATCGCAGGGCGAGATCATCAGATGCGCGTCGAAGATCTTCTTGGTGTGCGGGCGCATCGCCCTGATGACGTCAGGGCCGTACGAGATGTTCGGAACGAAGTGCCCGTCCATCACGTCGAGATGGATCCAGTCGGCGCCGGCGGCGTCCACACTGCGCACCTCCTCGCCAAGCTTCGAGAAGTCCGAGGCCAGGATCGAGGGCGCGATGGCCAGGGGGCGGGGTGCGAAAGCTTGGGTCATGGCGCGTTTTCCCGTGGCGGACGGACGACGAATGGCCTCGCCTAACATGGGCCCTTGTGGGGGGCAATGCAGGAGGCGTGCGCTTCCTGTGGGCGGAAATTTCTGCCGCCGGCGGCATGAATTGCCGATGTTCCCGCGGCCTGCACGACCTGGCGGGTGCGGATTTCATTGAGCTTTTCGCGGTGGCACGGCGCTTGCTGACTTCAGCCGCAGAACATTGGTCGCGGCCTGCCGCATCCTGTTGGAGTTGTGCAATGTTGTTCGCCCTTGGTGCGGTGTCGAGCGCGCTCGATGTGATCCAGTCGCTGACGAACGCGAAATCGTCATCGGGGGCGCACAAGACCGGCGCCTGGCAGAGCGCGCCGGTCAATCCGTTCGCAATCGACAGCGACAGCAGCAGCACGACCGGCGCGACCTCGTCGGTCAATGCAGGCAGATATCTGCAGATCTCGCCGGAGACGATGAATACGTTGTTTGCGGCGCAGAGCCAGTCGGCCGACGGCGCGGCCTCGTCGAGCTCGACATCCTCGACGTCGAAGGACCGTGAGGCTGCGCTGAAGGACCTGTTCTCGCAGATCGACGCGGACGGCGACGGCAAGATCACCAAGTCCGAGTTCGAGGACGCGCTCGGTGCGGGCGGCACCAACCTGGCCCAGGCCGACAACGTGTTCGCGAAGATGGATGCGAATGCGGATGGGAGCATCAATCTTGGCGAGATGACGAAGGCGCTGAGGGGCGGTCACGGCGCTCATCACGCGCAAGGCGCGGGCGATGGCTCGGAGTCCTCGTCGCAATCCAGCCGCGGCTCGACGTCGACCACGACGACCAATGCCGACGGGTTCAAGATGTCGACGACGGTGCCGGGCGCCTCCAGCTCGTCGAATGCGAAAGGTGGCGGCAATTCGCCTTATGACTGGTTCGGGCAGATGATGCGGCGCCAGGCGCAGGCCACCGCGGAATCAGCAGCTTCATCGATGTCGATCAGCGTGTGAGCACAGCCCGAAGCTAGCCGGCAGGTTCGTGCGTGATGTCACGACAGGCATAGCGGTCGCGGATCTCGCGATTGAAGAAAATTCCTTTTGCGCGCGAATCCCTGAACGCGGCAGCGACCTCGGGCGGAACACCCTCGTAAACATAGCGGCGCCCGCTGACGAACGTCACCTTCAGCTCGCGTGTATCGGGCGCATAGCGAAAGAACCGGATCACGGAAGAGGGCATGGCCGCGCACCTTGTCCGCCGGGTAACGCTTTGGGGTCCGTTTCGTTTCTCGTCTAGCCGAACCGGTCCTTCCAGGCCGGCTGCGCGCCCGGAAACGGCAAGGCCGTCGCGCAGTAGACGCCGCGGGCGATCGCGCGGGCGACCACGTTGGCGGCGATCGTGCCGAGCTCGGTGAGGCCAACCAGCGGCTCGATCGGCTTTTCGCACGTGGCGGCGGCAAACAGCACGTCGCCGTCGGTCGGCGCGTGCACCGGATAGATCGCGCGGGCGAAGCCGGTATGCGCGATCATCGCCAGCCGCTTGGCCTGGGGCTTGGTCAGCACCGCGTTGGTCACGACGGCGCCGATGGTGGTGTTTTCCCGCGCGCTCGCGGCGGGACCGCCCTTGATGCGCATGCGGAGCATGTCCTCGGTGAACCTGTCTGGCAGGCCGCGTCCGCCGAATTCGCCGTCCACCTCGAACGGCGCCGCCCAGAACCACGGGCCATCGCCGACGGTGACGCTGCCCACGGCGTTGACGGCGACGATCGCGGCGACCTGGATTCCGCTCGGCGTCACCGCCGATGCCGAGCCGAGGCCGCCCTTGAACGTCGCGGTGGTGGCGCCGAAGCCGGCGCCGACGCTGCCAAGCGCAAAGTCCGCGCTGGCGGCGGCGGCCGCTGCGGCGTAGCCGAGGTCGCGATAGGGCGAGAAGCGTCCCCAGGCCTTGTCGCCGCCATTGAGCAGGTCGAACAGGATCGCTCCCGGCACGATCGGGATCAGCGCTTCGCGAACCCTAAAGCCGCGGCCCTGCTCGGCGAGCCAGGCCTGTACGCCGCCGCCGGTGTCGAGGCCGAAGGCCGAGCCGCCCGACAGCGCGATGGCGTCGACGCGCTCGACCGTGTTGGCGAGATCGAGCAGGGCATCCTCGCGCGTGCCGGGCCCGCCGCCGCGCACGTCGATCGCGGCGATCGCTGGAGAATCGAAGATGATCGCAGTCGCGCCGGAACCGACTTTCGGGTCCTCGGCGTGGCCGACCCGGACGCCGGCGATATCGGTGAGAAGGTTCTTCACGGCGGCCTCGTCGTCGAGAGCAATTCACGATCTGCGATAGCGCAGCAATGCCGCAGGCTCAACCGGCGAGCGCGGTCCTCAGCATCTTGGCGAGCTCGGACTTGCGGTAGGGCTTGGCCAGCAGCAGCACGCCGGAATCGAGCCGACCGTGATGGACGATGGCGTTCTCGGTGTAGCCCGAGGTGAACAGCGTCTTCAGATCGGGGCGGCGCTTGTGCGCTTCGTCAGCCAACTGGCGGCCGTTCATGTTGCCGGGCATGATGATGTCGGTGAAGAGCAGGTCGATGGTCTCGTCGCTGTCGATGATGTTGAGCGCTTCGGCACCGTTGGCGGCCTCGAGCGCGGTATAGCCGAGGCTCTTGACCTGAGTCACGACATACTGCCGCACCAGCGCATCGTCCTCGACGATCAGGATCTTCTCGTTACCGCCGGTGATTGGCGCGTTCTGGAGCGATTCGAACTCGGTCTCCTGCACCCCGGTCGAGCGTGGCAGGTAGATCTTCACGCTCGTGCCGTGGCCTTCCTCGCTGTAGATCTTGATGTGCCCGCCCGACTGCTTGACGAAGCCGAACACCATGCTGAGGCCAAGGCCAGTGCCCTTGCCGACCTCCTTGGTCGTGAAGAACGGATCGAACACCCGGTCGATCAGCTCGGCAGGAATTCCGCTGCCGGTGTCGCTGACCGCGATCATCACGTAATTGCCGGCAACGACGTCGGGGTTCATGCTGGCATAGCCGTCGTCGAGGAAGATGTTGCGGGTCTCCAGCACCAGGGTGCCGCCCTCGGGCATAGCGTCGCGCGCGTTCAGCGCGAGATTGAGGATCGCGGTGGAGAGCTGGCCCGGGTCGACCAGCGTCGGCCAGGCATCCTCGGTGAGCTGCGGCATGATGGTGATCTGCTCGCCGAGTGTCGGATGCAGCAGCTTGGCGGCTTCGAGCACCAGTGCGTTGACGTCGATCTCGCGCGGCTGGAGCGGCTGCTTGCGGGCGAAGGCGAGCAGATGCTTGGTCAGCTGCGCGCCGCGCTCGGCGGCGTCGTCGATCAGCTTGGTGATCGCGGCAAGCTCGGGCCGGTCGGCGACCGCGTCGCTGAGAATGCCGATCGTGCCCGTGATCACGGTCAGCACGTTGTTGAAGTCGTGGGCGACGCCGCCGGTCAATTGGCCGATCGAGTCCATTTTCTGGACCTGCCGGAGCTGGGCTTCGGCGGCCTGCTTGTCGGTGAGGTCGCGGCCGATGAAGAAGTGGCGTTTCACCGGCTCCGACCACGTGCCCATCCAGTTCAGCGTGACCTCGTGACCGTCGTAATGGTAGTAGCGCGCCTCGAAGCTGCGCTTCACCGCGCCGCGGCGGGCTGCGCGCATCTCGTTTCGCGTGTTCTCGAGATCGTCGGGATGGATGAACTCGATCGCGCTGTGCCCGACCATGTCCTCGGGGCTGTAGCCGAGAATGTTCCGCACGCTCGGGCTGACCTGGATGAAATTGCCATAGCCGTCAGTGACCAGGATCAGGTCCTGCGATGTCTCGAAGATGCGCTGGCGTTCCTCGGTCTCGCGGCGCAGCTTCTCTCTGGCCTGCTTTTCTTCCGTGATGTCATGGGCGATCTTGGAGACGCCAATGATCTCTCCGTCGTCGGTCCGCAGCGGTGAAATGTTCAGGACGACGTTGAGCGGGCGGCCGTCTTTCCGGATTCGGACCGTCTCGTGCTGGGCGATCGACTGGTTGCTGGCGATCTGGTTGAGGATGCTCCTGACTTCGCCCTTGCGATCCGGCGGCACGATGATGTCGATCGGCTTGCCGACGGCCTCCGCGGCGGAGTAGCCGAACAGATTTTCGGCGGCCTTGTTCCAGCCGGTGATGATGCCGTCGAGCGACTGGGTGATGATTGCGTCATTGGAGGATTCGACGACTGCGCCGTACAGCGCGAGGCGCTTGCCGAAATAGTCGCGTTCCCAGGCCGATTGCTGGCGCAGCTTTCCGACGAGGCCCACTGTACGCGCCTGGAGGCGGACATTCTCGATCAGAAGCACCGCGAGCACGAAGGTCGCGGCGGCGAGACCGTAGAGCCGGCCGGCATAGAATCCGAGATCGAAGCGCGCGACGTTGACGATCGCCGACAGGGCGATGTCGAACAGCCAGGCGCACATGACCACCATCAGCCAGATGTCGATCACCGTATGCGGCCTGCGGAACCAGAGCGAGACCAGCGCGGCAAAGCTCAGCGACCACACGAAGGACACGACACCGATCATGGTCGCGGTGTAGCGGCCCTCGCTCAACAGGACCGGCAACAGATCGTGCTGCGCGGTGACGATCCAGGCGAAGACCGCCATCGCGGCGACGACGCTGAGCCCGCAGGCATAAATCGCATTGCGTGCCGCGCCGCGGATCCGGGGCCCACCGTCCTTTTCCTTCAGCCATGCATATGCCATCACGCAGAGCGGAAAGCCGGCGTGCCAGATCATGTAGAGCCACACCGTGGTCTGCCGGCCTGCGCCCAGGAGTCCGGTCGGAGCGAACAGCCCCGGGAAGGTGAGGGCATGAACCAGCGCCGCTGCGGCGGTGAAGAGATAGCCGCCCGCGAGGCATAGCAGCGCGCGGGTCCGCAGAATCGCAAATTGCGACAGCAGCAGCACTGCCGTGACGATGTCGCTCACGGCCAGCGCGGATTGATAGCTGGCGACGAAGGCTGGCACCGGCAGCAACGGGGTACCAGCAAAGGGCACGGCTGCGGCGAACAGGAGCGAGGACACACCGACAATCGTCAATGCTGCAGTGCGGTCGGTCGAGGTGGCCGGCAGAGTCGACAGAAATGTGTTTCGGTCGATTGGCGCGGGCACGTCTATTTCGCGCGAGTCGGTGGGCTTAAGCATCTCCGCTGGTCTCATTCGCCGGCAATCCGTGCATGGTAGCGGGTTCTTGGCGCGGGTGTGAACGGAAGCGATTTACGACTCAACCGAGGGTTACAGCTTACCTAATTTCGGTGAGAGCACGGAACAGGGATCGGTAAGGGGCGCTTTACTGGGCGGTGTCATAATGCCCTGCCGCCGCGGCCGGTTCCAGGGTTGAAACAGGCGATTTTGATTTCGAGATCGGGAGTTGCCCCCATGCCCCGCGTTCTCATCATCGACGACCAGAAGGATGTCCGTGCGATGGTGGCGATCGTGCTTCGGGTCAATCATTTCGAGGTCGTGGAGGCCGAAAGCGGCGCGGCGGGGCTGAAGGCCTTTGCGGAAAGTCCCTTTGACGCGGCGATCGTGGACATCTTCCTCGGCGATTCCAGCGGCGTCGATGTCATCGCCACCTTGCGCGAACGCGCGCCGGCGCTGCCCGTGATTGCGGTATCCGGGATGACGGCACTCGATTTCATGGACCAATCGCCCCACTTCGCCAACGT
This sequence comes from Bradyrhizobium agreste, assembly GCF_016031625.1. GTDB lineage: Bacteria > Pseudomonadota > Alphaproteobacteria > Rhizobiales > Xanthobacteraceae > Bradyrhizobium > Bradyrhizobium agreste. The sequence continues at coordinate 151,057 of NZ_JACCHP010000025.1, forward strand.
TGTCGGCCTGCAAAAGCCGTTTCGGCCGAACGATCTGCTGCATGCCCTGCGCAAGGCCCAGGCCGCAGCCGGCGGCGAGATGTCGGCCGCGGTCTGACCGGGCAAAAGAACGCCCCGGCAAGCCGGGGCGTGGTCGCGATGGCAGAGCCTTCGGGGATCGCTGATCGGCATCCCCGACGAGCATCCTTGATCAGGAACCCTTGATCAGGAGCGCTTGATCAGGAGCCCTTGGCGCCGAGCTCGGCGTAATTGCCCTTGGCGTCCCACTTGTAGACGACATAGTCGATCTGCTTGAGGTCGCCCTTGGCGTCGATTTCGATCGGGCCGAGCACCGTGTCCCACTTGCCGGCCTTGATGGTCTCCATGACCTTCTTGGCGTCGGTGGTGCCGGCCTTCTTGACCGCCTGCGTCCAGACCTGCAGCGCAGCGTAGGTATAGAGCGTATAGCCTTCCGGATCGATGCCCTTGGCCTTGAAGGCCTCGACGATCTTCTTCGCGGTCGGCTTGTTGCGCGGATCGGGACCGAAGGTGAACAGCGTGCCTTCGCCGGCGGGACCGGTGATGGAGGCGTACTCCTTGTCGGCGAGCGCGTCGCCCGACATCAGCACCGTCTTCATGCCCTGATCGCGCATCTGGCGCAGGATGAGGCCGGCTTCCTGATGGTAACCGCCGACATAGACGAGGTCGACATTCTCCTTCTTCAGGCGCGAGACGATCGCGTTGAAGTCCTTGTCGCCCTTGTTGTAGGATTCATACATCTTCTCGGTGATGCCGGCCTTGTTGAGCGCCTTCTTGGTCTCGTCGGCAAGACCCTTGCCGTAGGTGGTCTTGTCGTTGAGGATCGCGATGTTCTTGCCCTTGTAGTTCTTGGCGATGTACTGCGCCGCGATCAGGCCCTGCTGGTCGTCGCGGCCGCAAACCCGCGCCACGTTCCACAGCTTGCGCTCGGTGAAGAGCGGGTTGGTCGAAGCCGGGGTGATTTGCAGGACGTTGCCGTCCGCATAGGCTTCAGAGGCCGGGATCGAAGACGACGAGCAGAAATGGCCGGCGACGAACGGGATCTTGGCGCCGGCGATCTTTTCCGCCACCGAGCGGGCCTGTTTCGGATCGCAGGCGTCGTCCTCGGCGTTGAGCGCGAGCTTCTTGCCGTTGACGCCGCCGGCGGCGTTGATGTCGGCGATGGCCATCTCGGCGCCGTTCTTCATCTGGCGGCCGAAGGCGGACTCGCCGCCGGTCATCGGGCCTGCGACTGCGACGGTGACATCCTGCGCGAATGCCGCGCTCGACAGCGCGAGCGATGCGCCAAATGCCAGACCGATGAGCTTCAGTGATTTCATGAGATACCTCGCGGGTGGTCGCCTGTGGAAGTTGCCGGGTACGCCCCGGTTCAAACCGGCGCCATTCTTGAATGAATTCGAGGAGAAGTCACCGGCAAAATACGGGCACAGGTCAGATATCTAGCCGCATTCTCGCGCAGGGCGGGGCCGGTCAGTGCCGGCCGCCTTCCAGATAAGCGGCGCGGATTTCGGGGCGCTGCAGCAATTCGGCGCCGCTGCCGGCCAGCGTGATCAGGCCGTTGACCATGACATAGCCGCGATGGGCGAGCTTGAGGGCATGGTTGGCGTTCTGCTCGACGATCAGCACGGTCAGGCCGTCCTGCCGGTTCAGTGTGCGGATGGCGTCGAAAATCTGCCGCGCGATGAGCGGGGCGAGCCCCAGCGAGGGCTCATCGAGCAGGAGCAGGCGGGGGCGGCTCATCAAGGCGCGGCCGATTGCCAGCATCTGCTGCTCGCCGCCGGACAGGGTTCCGCCGCGCTGGGCGAAACGTTCCTTCAGACGGGGAAACAGGGCGAACACGCGCTCGAGCGTGCTCTCCCGTTCCGCCGGCGTGCTCTCGGTGACGTCGGCCCCCATCTGGAGGTTCTCGGCGACGCTCATGCGCGGGAAGATGCGGCGGCCTTCGGGCGATTGCGCGATGCGCAAATGGGCGATCTCGTGGGTCGGAACGGCCGTGATGTCCTTGCCTTCGTACAGGATCTGCCCGGCGCGGGCGCGCGGCTTGCCGAAGATCGTCATCATCAGCGTCGACTTGCCGGCGCCGTTGGCGCCGATCAGCGCGACGATCTCGCCGGAATTGATCTCGACGTCGACGCCCTTCAAGGCCTCGATCTTGCCGTAGGCCGCGTGCAGGCCCCGGATCGCGAGCAGGGGGGATGCCGCCGTCACGATCCGCTCTCCATGACGGCCATGGCCTCTTCCTCGTCGGCGCCGAGATAGGCGGCGATCACCTTGGGATCGTCGCGCACCTCGCGCGGCGTGCCTTGTGCGATCTTCACGCCGTGATCCATCACCACGATGTGGTCGGAGATCTCCATCACGACCGACATGTCATGCTCGATCAGGAGGATCGACGTTCCCAGCTCGTTGCGGATCGAAAGCAGGAGCTCGCTCAACGCGGCGCTCTCTCGCGCGTTGAGGCCGGCAGCCGGCTCGTCAAGGCACAGGAGTGCAGGTTCGGTGCACATCGCGCGCGCGATCTCGAGGCGGCGCTGATCGCCATAGGCGAGATTGCCGGCCGCATCGTCGGCGCGATCCAGCAGGCTGACCCGCTTCAGCCAATCGGTGGCGAGATCGATCGCGCGCTTTTCGGCGTCGCGATAAGCGGGCACGCCGACAAGGCCGAGCAAGGTGAATCCGGAGGCGCGCATCAGCATGTTGTGCTGCGCCACCATCAGGTTTTCGAGCACGGTCATTCCGGGAAACAGGCGGATATTCTGGAAGGTGCGCGCGACCTTGGCCTGCTTGGCGATACGGAAGTCGTTGAGCCGCTCCAACGCGATTTCCCTGCCGTCATCGTGGGTGAGGCGGATGGCGCCGCCGGTCGGCTTGTAGAAGCCGGTGATGCAGTTGAAGACGGTGGTCTTGCCGGCACCGTTCGGCCCGATCAGCGCGGTGATCTTGCGCCGCTCCGCCGCGAACGACAGGTCCTGCACGGCAACGATGCCGCCAAAGCGCATGGTGAGCTGATCGACGTCGAGGATACGTTCGCCGCTCATCCGTGGCCTTCCTTGACGAGGTCGGAGGAGATGGCCTGCGCCTTCTTCAGATAGACGGTCGGCGCGCGATGGCCGACCAGGCCGCGTGGCCGCCAGATCATGATCAGCACCATGGCCCAGCCGAACACCAGCATGCGATAGGTCTCGAGGCCGCGGAACAGCTCGAATCCGCCGATCATGCTCAGCGCCGCGAGCGCGACGCCGAGCTGCGAGCCCATGCCGCCGAGCACGACGATGGCGAGCACCAGCGCCGATTCCTGGAAGGTGAAGGATTCCGGGCTGATGAAGCCCTGGCGGGTGGCGAAGAAGGCGCCGGCGAAGCCGCCGAACATCGCGCCGGTCGCGAACGCCGTGAGCTTGGTCGTCGTGGTGTTGATGCCGAGCGCGCGACAGGCGACCTCGTCCTCGCGCAAGGCTTCCCAGGCGCGCCCGATCGGCAGCCGGCGCAGGCGGATCGTCACCCAATTGGTGAGCAGCGCCAGCGCCAGGATCAGATAGAACAGGAAGACGATACGGTGGGTCGGCGAATACTCGATGCCGAGCTTGGCGGCCAGTCCTTCGTCGCTGTTGTTGAGCGGAATGCCGAACAGGGTCGGACGCGGAATACCGGATACGCCGTTCGGCCCGCCGGTCAGAGTCTGCCAGTTGATCAGGACGAGGCGGATGATCTCGCCGAAGGCGAGCGTCACGATGGCGAGATAGTCGCCGCGCAGGCGCAGCACGGGAAAGCCGAGCAGCACGCCCCAGAATGCGGCGAGGATGCCGGCGAGCGGCAGGCAGATCCAGAACGACCAACCGAAATTGGTAGCGAGCAGCGCGTAGGAATAGGCGCCGACCGCATAGAACGCGACGTAGCCGAGATCGAGCAGGCCGGCGAGCCCGACCACGACGTTGAGGCCCCAGCCCAGCATCACATAGGTGAGCACGAGAATGGCGAGGTCGAGGATATAGCGCTGGTTATAGAAAATCACGGGCACCAGCAGCGTGAAGATCAGCAGCGCGGGCGCAAGATAGCGGCCGACGAAGGACATGCCGCTCTGAACGGCTGGCGGCACCAATTTCTCGGCGCCCGTCGGACCGATCCATTGCCGCAGCAGCTCGATCACGATCGAGCCGCCGAACACGGCGGCGACGAGGGAGGCGAGCTCGCCGAAACGTGTCCAGTAGGTGAGCTGGCCCTCGGAACCCGCCTCGGTGCGGATGCCGACCATCAGCGAGAACAGCACCAACGCGATCACTGCGTTGATGAAGCCGGTCTTGAGGAGAGCGGGGATGCCCGTTGCAGGTTTGGTCGTGTGGGTCGAGGGAGCTGTCACGCGCGCGTCCGTCAGACTTTTTCGACTTCGGGACGGCCGAGCAGGCCGGTCGGCATGAAGATCAGCACGACGATCAGGATCGAGAACGCCGCAACGTCCTTGTACTCGACCGAGAAATAGGCCGACCAGAACGTCTCGATCAGGCCGATCGCGAGCCCGCCGAGCATGGCGCCGGGCAGGGAGCCGATGCCGCCGAGCACGGCGGCGGTGAAGGCCTTGATCCCGGCGACGAAGCCCATGAAGAAGTCGACCAGGCCGTAATAGAGCAGGTACATCAGGCCCGCGACGGCGGCGAGCGCGGCGCCGATCACGAAAGTCATGGAGATGGTACGGTCGACGTCGACGCCGAGCAGCGCCGCCATGGTCTGATCCTGCTCGCAGGCGCGCATGTCGCGCCCGAGCCGGGTGCGCGACACGAGCCAGGTGAAGATCGCGAGCAGCACGATGGTGGTGATGACCACCATGATCTGGATGTTGGAGAGCTGGATCACGAAGCCGTCCTGGCTCTCATGCAGGGTGTAGCCGCCGGTGATGAAGGGCGGGATCGGCTTGACGCGGGCGCCTTGCGCCACTTGCGAATAATTCGTCAGCACGAACGACATGCCGATGGCCGACAGCATCGGGGCGAGGCGGAAGGAATGGCGCAGCGGCCGATAGGCGATGCGCTCGATGGTCCAGCCATAGAGCGCGGTGATTGCCATCGACACCAGCAGCACCACGAGCAGGATCACCGGAACAGCCGTGAGGCCGAGCGAGATCAGGATCAGGAAGGTGATGAGGGCGATGAAGCCGCCGATCATGAAGATGTCGCCATGGGCGAAGTTGATCATGCCGACGATGCCGTAGACCATCGTGTAGCCGATCGCGATCAGGCCGTAGATGGAGCCGAGCACGAGGCCGTTGATGAGCTGCTGGGCGAAATAATCCATAAGCTGCCGTACCCAAACTTGACGCGGCTCAAAGGGAGCTCTTGCAGAGAGTTCTTGGGCCCCGGCAGCCCTTGAGCGTTCACCTGGTTTTGTAACAGGAGGGAACTGGCGGCCGCAACTGGCCTTGTCTCCGCCTTAAGGCTTGTACAGAGATCATTTTGCCGCCGGGTTCCTCGGCTGCGAGGAACCCGGTTCCCGAGGCAACCAAAGCGAATGCCAGCCGTTACCTTGGTTCTGACGTCCAACGAGGGAGTTTCCCGAATGACGAAGCAGCAGAACCAGCAGCCCGGTCAGCAGAGCCAGAACCCCGGCCAGCAGCGCCCCGGGCAGCAGCAGGGCGGCGGTCAGAAGCCCGGACAGCAGCAGCAGGATCCGCGCCAGGGCGATCGGCCCGGCCAGCAGCAGGGTGGCCAGCGCAGCCAGGACGAATAGTTTGGGAGCTCGAGTAGAGGCCCCGCCGCAAGGCGGGGCCTTTTTCTGTGCTTGGCGTCATTCCGGGGCGATGCGAAGCATCGAACAATTGCGCACCTGAGAATCTCGAGATTCCGGGTTCGGCTCTCCGAGCCGCCCCGGAATGACAGAGCTAGGTCCGGGCGAGTTAAGGTAAACAAAGGGTTTAAATTGCCGCCACAGTCTGATGCGAGTTAGCTCCGGCATGGCCGTCGCCTTCCATCGAGGGCTCGGCAAACCAGGCGGGAAGCGGCATGTTCAGGAATTGGCGGATCGGCTCGGTCAACGGCGCGCTGCTGGCGGCCTATTTTATTCCCGTATGGAGCCTCGTCGCCTTCAACATCATTGTCGCGCCCGTGCACGGCCTCTACGAGCGGCCGAGCGTCGCGGTGGCGCTGTACCTGAGCGATCATTTGCAGATGGCGGGCATGGACACGGTGCGTGCCGCCTGGCTGCTGGCGCTCGGACGGCTGACCGTGGTGGCGTTCTTCGCGATCTACCTCGTGCTGCTCTGCATTCCCCGCACCCGCAAGAGCGGCGGCAGTGACGAGGCGCTCGGTATTGCGCTGGCGATCGGCAGCCTGATCTCCTTTGCCAGCATGGTGATGGCCTCCAAGGTCGGCGAGCTGGCCGCGCTTCGGCTGCATGCCACCGAGCTCCTGCTCCTGCTCGGTGCCGCGGTCGTGCTCGTGATCGAGAAGCCGGCGGCTGGGCCGAAGACGGCCGAGGCCGCCGCGCCGCCGAATCTTCAGCCTCTAGGTCTTGAGCAGGCCGAGCTCCTGCACAATCGCTGAGGCTTCCTTGACGGCGTGGTTCGCCGCCGGCACGCCGCAATAGATCGCCTGCTGCAGCAGGATCTCCTTGATGTCGTCGGGCGTGAACCCGCCCTCGGCGAGCGCCGCGCGCACGTGCAGGCGGAATTCGTCCCATTGCCCGAGTGCGACCATGGTGCCGATCACGAGCACGCGCCGCGTGCGCTCGTCGAAATGCGGCCGCGTCCAGATCTCGCCCCAGGCGTAGCGGGTGATCAGGTCCTGGAAATCGGTGTTGAAGGCATTGCGGTTCGCGATCGACTTGTCGACCCAGGCATTGCCCAGCACCTTGCGGCGCACGTTCATGCCGGCATCGCGGCGCTTCTGGTCGTCCATGGTGTCCTCCTCTCCGTCATTGCGAGGAGCGAAGCGACGAAGCAATCCAGACTGTCTCCACGGAGGGATTTCTGGATTGCTTCGCTGCGCTCGCAATGACGGTTGTTGCTAGCGCTGCGTCAGGAACCCCACCACCGCATCGGTGAATGCATGCGGCTGCTCAACGTTCGAAATGTGCGCGGCGTCGATGATGGTCATGCTGGCGCCGGGAATGTTGGAGCGGATCAATTCGGCCGCCGAGATCGGCGTCGCCACATCGTGGCGGCCGGCGATCACCAGCGTCGGGCTCTTGATCTTCGGCAGCAGCGCGCGCTGGTCGAGCGTCGACAGCGCCTCGCAACAGGCGAGATAACCCTCGACAGGCGAGGCGAGCAGCATCGACTTCATCTTCGCGGTGATCGCAGGCTCGCGCTCGCGAAAATCCTGGGTGAGCCAGCCCGCGATCACGGCGTCCGCGACCGCCGCGATGCCGCCTTTCTTCACCGCCTCGATACGTTCCAGCCATCGGGTCGGCTCGGCATAATAGCAGGAGGTGTTGGCGAGGATGAGCTTGCCGAACCTTTCGGGCGCATTGGCGCCGAGCCATTGCCCGACCATGCCGCCCATCGACAAGCCGCACCAATGCACCTTCTCGATGTTGAGATCGTCGAGGATCGCGAGCACGTCGCGTCCGAAGCGCTCCATCGTGTAGGGGCCGGGCGGTACGTTGGACTTGCCATGGCCGCGGCGGTCGTAACGGATGACGCGGAACACCTGCGTCAGCGACTTCATCTGCGGCTCCCACATCTGCAGCGTGCAGCCGAGCGAGTTCGACAGCATCAAGGTCGGCCCGCCGTCGCGGCCTTCGACGGAGACGTTGATGAGGCATCCGTCGGCATCGATCATGGGCATGGCATGTTCCTCGTCATGCGCGGGCTTGACCCGCGCATCCATCTAGAAAAAGAATCTTTCCCAGATGATGGATTGCCGGGTCAAGCCCGGCAATGACATCAGGAGAGATCCAATGAATCGAGCAAGCGATCGATCAGCGCCTGTGACGCGCCTTGATAGGCCATCGGCTCGAACAATGCCGCAATTTTTTCCGGCGAAAGGTGCGCGGTGACTTGCGAATCGGCCGACAGCACCTCGCGCAGATGCTTCTTCTCGGCCACCGCGCGCTTGCTCGCGGCCTCGACGAGATGATGTGCATCGCTCTTGCCGATGGCTTCGGCGAGCGCGAAGGTGACGGCCTCCGCCATGATCAGCCCGTGCGTCGCATCGAGATTGCTGCGCATGCGCCCCGCATCGACCTCGAGACCCTCGGCGATGTCGACGACGGCAGCCAGCGCGCCTGATGTGACCAGCATCAATTGCGGCAGCGTCGGCCATTCCGCGTGCCAGGGACCGGCACTGCGTTCGTGGTCCTGCACTTGGGCGGCGAAGATCGTCGCGGCGAGCTGCGGGGCCATGGCCGCAGCGCCCAGCGCGCTCGCGGCGGCGACCGGGTTGCGCTTGTGCGGCATGGTCGAGGAGCCGCCGCGGCCTTCGCCGGCCGGCTCGAACGCTTCGGCGACGTCGGTCTGCATCAAGAGCGAGACGTCGCGCGCGATCTTGCCGCAGCTGCCGGCGAGAATGGCGAAGCAGGATGCGGCCTCGGCGATGCGGTCGCGATGGGTATGCCAGGGCGCCTCGGGCAGCGGCAGATCGAGCTCTCGCGCCAGCCGTTCGGCCACCGCGAGCCCCTTGTCGCCGAGCGCAGCGAGCGTGCCTGCGGCGCCGCCGAATTGCAGCACCAGGCCCTCGCGGGAGAGCCGCCGCAGGCGGCAGCGGGCGCGGGCAAGGCTCGAGGCGTATTCGGCTGCCTTCAGCCCGAACGGCATCGGCAGCGCGTGCTGAAGCCAGGTCCGCGCCACCATCGCGGTGTTGCGATGGCTGCGCGCCAGCGCGGCAAAGCCTTTGATGGCGCGGCTGAGGTCGGCATCCAGCGCCGCGATGCCGGCGCGCAGCGTCAGCATGGTCGCGGTGTCGATGACGTCCTGGCTGGTCGCGCCCCAATGCACGTAGCGCGCGGCCTCCGCGTCACTCTTGCCGACATTGGCGGTCAGCATCTTGACCAGGGGAATCGCGAGATTGCCCGATCGCGTCGCGGCGTCGGCCAGTGCGGCCGGGTCGAAGCCATCGGCCTTGCACGCGGCCTCGATCGGGCTCACGGCGGATGCCGGAATCACGGCGCTGGCCGCTTCGGCACGTGCCAAGGCTGCCTCGAAATCGAGCATGTTCTGCAGGGTGGACCGGTCGTCGCAGACCGCGCGCATGGCGGCGCTCGACAGCATCGGTGCGAGCAGGGGGGAGATGGATGTGCTCATGTTGTGCGCGACCTAATCACCATGGCCCGGCCATGCCAATCCCCCACCGCCCGCACACGTCATTTTGCAGTTGCGAATATGCATTGCACGTGACCGGCCGCCGGCCTTTTCTTTGCCGCGTCGCTGCGTTACTTGATCAGCACTATAGTGCGATCCGGGAGGCACCCTCATGGCCATGACGATGAACGGCGAAGTCCAGCTTGCGGCGCCGCGCGAGGCCGTGTGGGCCAAGCTCAACGATCCCGAGGTGCTGAAGGCCTGCATCCCCGGCTGCGAGGAGCTGGAGAAGACCGACGACGGCGGCTTCCGCGCGACGGCGAAGATGAAGGTCGGCCCGGTGTCGGCGCGCTTCAAGGGCAAGGTGATGCTGTCCGACCTCGACCCGCCGAACGGCTACAAGATTTCCGGTGAGGGCGAGGGCGGGGTGGCCGGATTCGCCAAGGGCGGCGCGGCGGTCAAGCTCGCCGAGAAGGACGGCGGCACGCTGCTCTCCTACGACGTCGAGGCGCAGATCGGCGGCAAGTTGGCGCAGCTCGGTCAGCGCCTCATCAACGGCGCCGCCAAGAAGCTGGCCGACGAGTTTTTCGCGAACTTCGCCAAGGCGGTACAGAGCTGAAGGTCCAATACCTTTAGAGTAGCGCCTTCGGCATGGCGCCTTGCGCCCCGGGCGATGTTGCCCCGGGGCATAATGGCCCATATGATGGGTTGGAAGAATTATAAGAACCGCTTCGACGGGACCCGTCGGGGCGCTGACAGAGAGTCCTTATGGCCAAAATCTCCCTCATCGTGAACGGCAATCCTGTGACGGCCAACGTCGATCCCCGCACGCTCCTGGTGCAATTCCTGCGCGAGAATCTGCGGCTGACGGGCACCCATGTCGGCTGCGACACCTCGCAGTGCGGCGCCTGCGTCGTGCATCTCGACGGCAAGGCCGTGAAGTCCTGCACCACGCTTGCGGTGATGGCCGATGGCCACGAGGTCAAGACGATCGAGGGGCTGGCCGCCGACGGCGCGCCGCTGCATCCGATGCAGGAGGCCTTCCGCGAGCACCATGGCCTGCAGTGCGGCTTCTGCACGCCGGGCATGATCATGACCGCAATCGACATCGTGCACCGCAAGGGCCACGAGGTCGACGACCACACCATTCGCGAGGAGCTCGAAGGCAATCTCTGCCGCTGCACGGGTTACCAGAACATCGTCGCCTCGATCTCCGCCGGTGCCAAGGCGATGGCCAAATCCGACCTCGCGTAACGCGCACCCTGCGATCAGGACATACAGATGTACGAATTCAAATATCATCGCCCTGGGACCGTTCGCCAGGCGGCCAACCTCCTGGTGAAGAACGAGGACGCCAAGGTGATCGCCGGCGGCCATACGCTGATTCCCGTCATGAAGCAGCGCCTCGCGAGCCCGCCGCATCTGGTCGACCTCTCCCACATCGAGGGGCTCAACACGATCGAGATGAAGGGCCGCTCACTGGTGATCGGCGCCACCGCCAAGCACGCCGAGGTCGCCACCTCCGCCATCGTCGGTGAGACGATCCCGGCGCTGGCGAATCTCGCCGGCGGAATCGGCGATCCCGCCGTGCGCCACAAGGGCACGATCGGCGGCTCGCTCGCCAACAACGATCCGACTGCCGACTATCCGGCCGCGGTGCTCGCGTTAGGGGCCACCATCGTCACCAACAAGCGCCGCCTCAAGGCGGAAGAGTTCTTCCAGGGCCTGTTCACGACTGCGCTCGAAGCGGATGAGATCATCACCAAGGTGATGTTCCCGCTGCCGAAGAAGGCTGCCTACATCAAGTTCCGCAACCAGGCCTCGCGCTACGCGCTGGTCGGCGTGTTCGTGGCGCGGCGTCCTTCGGACGTGCGCGTTGCCGTAACCGGTGCGGGCTCCGAAGGCGTGTTCCGCGTCACCGCATTCGAGGAGGCCCTGAAGAAGCGCTTTGCCTCGAAGGCGCTGGAGGGCATCTCGGTGCCGGCGGAAGGCCTCAACAGCGACATTCACGGCAGCGCCGAATACCGCGCGCATCTCATCGGCGTGCTGACGCGGCGCGCCGTCGATGCCGCCAATGCCAAGGAATGACGGGCCTCACGCCTTGGCCCAAATACTTGCCCGGTGAGGGCGCAAACGAGACTGGCCTTTCATGACTTCAGCGGCCACACCTTCCGGTGCCAATACTTTAGTTGGATTGCCGGCATCGGTCGATGCGATGCTCGAACTCCTGACGGCGCGCGGCTATCTGGCCGAGCGCTCGCTGGCGACGGTGACATATCTGTCGCTGCGGATGGGCCGGCCGCTGTTCCTGGAAGGCGAGGCCGGCGTCGGCAAGACCGAGATCGCCAAGGTGCTCTCGGCGGCGCTGGGGCGGAAATTGATCCGCCTGCAATGCTACGAAGGCCTCGACGTCTCCTCGGCCGTCTACGAGTGGAACAGCGCGGCGCAGATGATCGCGATCCGCATGGCGGAAGCCGTCGGCGACACCGATCGCGATCAGCTTTCGAGCGACATCTTCGCGGATCGCTACATGATCAAGCGGCCGCTGCTCCAGGCGCTGGAGCCTGATGTTGCCGGCCCGCCGGTGCTGCTGATCGACGAGCTCGACCGCGCCGACGAGGCGTTCGAGGCCTACCTGCTCGAGATCCTCAGCGACTTCCAGGTGACCATCCCCGAATTCGGCACCGTGAAGGCGCCGCATCCGCCGATCGTCATCATCACCTCCAACCGCACGCGCGAGATCCACGACGCGCTGAAGCGGCGCTGCCTCTATCACTGGGTCGATTATCCCGCCGCCGAGCGCGAGCTTGCGATCGTCAAGACGCGCGTGCCCGGCATCTCCGCCAAGCTGTCGCAGCAGGTCGTGCGCTTCGTGCAGGCGCTGCGCAACCAGGACTTCTACAAGTCGCCGGGCGTCGCCGAAACCATCGACTGGGCCACGGCGCTGTCGGAGCTCGATGCCCGCTCGCTGACCCCGCAAGTGGTCGGCGACACGCTGGGCGCGCTGCTCAAGTACCAGGACGACATCACCCGCATGCAGGGCGAGGCGCTGCAGAAGGTGCTGAAGGACGCGACGAGCGAGGTCGATTGAGTTCGTCATTCCGGGGCGCGCGTTAGCGCGAACTACGGTGCGCAATTGCGCACCTGAGAATCCATCGGGCCGCAGAGTTGGTGGAAGAATGGATTCCGGGTTCGCGCCAAGCGGCGCGCCCCGGAATGACAAGCGGATGGATACGAGACCATGGCCATCAACCACCTCGCCCCCGAAAAGACCGAGCAATTCGCCGACAACATCATCGGCTTCGCCCGCGCGCTGCGTGCCGCCGGCCTGCCGGTCGGGCCGGGCGCGGTCATCGATGCCATGAGCGCGCTGCAGGTGATCGACATCGGCAGCCGATCCGACGTCTTCACCACGCTGGAGGCGATCTTCGTCAAGCGCCATGAGCATGCGCTGATCTTCAGCCAAGCCTTCAACCTGTTCTTCCGCGCTTCGGAAGAATGGAAGCACATGCTGGATTCGGTGCCGCTGCCGGACGAGGCCAAGAAGAAGCCGCAGGCCGGCGCCCGCCGCGTCCAGGAGGCGATGGCGCAGCCCCGCATGACCGAGACGCCGCAGCACCAGGAGCAGGATTTGCGCCTGTCGGTCTCCGACAAGGAGATCCTGCAGAAGAAGGACTTTGCGCAGATGAGCGCGGCGGAGATCGCCGAGGCGCTCCGCGCCATCGAGCGGATGCATCTGCCGCAGGCTGAGCTCTTGACGCGCCGGCGCCGGCCCGATGCGCGGGGCCTGCGCCTCGACCTCCGCCGCACCCTGCGCACCTCCTTGCGCACCGGCGGCGACATCATCGACATCCATCGCCTCGGGCGGATCGAGAAGCCGGCGCCGATCGTGGCGCTGCTCGACATCTCGGGCTCGATGAGCGAGTACACCCGCCTGTTCCTGCATTTCCTGCATGCGATCACGGATGCCCGCAAGCGCGTCTCGGTGTTCCTGTTCGGCACGCGCCTCACCAATGTCAGCCGCGCGCTGCGCCAGCGCGACCCGGACGAGGCGCTGGCGAGCTGCTCGGCCTCGGTCGAGGACTGGGCCGGCGGCACCCGCATCTCGGCCTCACTGCACAACTTCAACAAATTGTGGGCGCGCCGGGTGCTGAGCCAGGGCGCCATCGTGCTCCTGATCTCCGACGGGCTGGAACGGGAGGCCGATTCCAGGCTCGCCTTCGAGATGGACCGGCTGCACCGGTCATGCCGGCGGCTGATCTGGCTGAACCCGCTACTGCGGTTTGGCGGCTTCGAGGCCAAGGCGCAGGGCATCAAAATGATGCTGCCCCACGTTGACGAATTCCGGCCCGTGCATAATTTGAGTTCGATCCAGGAGCTGATCACGACGCTCTCCCAGCCGCTGCCGCCGCATCACCGCAGCCTGATCCGCTCCGCAGCTTGAGAGGCCAGCCATGCTCGATCGCGACGAGGACATCCTGAAGGCGGCGGAGGACTGGCAGAAGGCCGGCCGTGGCGTCGCGTTGGCGACGGTCGTCGAGACCTGGGGCTCGGCGCCGCGTCCGGCGGGCTCCAGCCTCGTCATCAACGACGAAGGCACGTTCCTGGGGTCCGTCTCCGGCGGCTGCGTCGAGGGCGCCGTTGTCACGGAGGCCATGGACGTGATCCAGAGCGGCAAGCCGAAGATGCTGGAGTTCGGCGTCGCCGACGAGACCGCCTGGAACGTCGGGCTGTCCTGTGGCGGCACCATCCGAGTCTTTGTCGAGAAGGTCGGTTAGCCGTGAAGCTCGATATCCTGCACGAACTCAATGCCGAGCGCGCCGCGCGCCGGCCGGTGATCCTGGTGACCGACACCGAGAGCGGCGAGCAACGCCTGGTGAAGGCGAAGGACTTCGCCAAGGATCCGCTGCGCCCCGAGCTGGACAAGCAGCTTCGCATGGGCAAGAGCGCCAGTGTCGAGGCCGGCGGCAAGAAGCTGTTCCTCAACGTCTACGCCCCGACGGCAAAGCTCGTCATCATCGGCGCGGTCCATATCAGCCAGGCCCTGGCGCCGCTGGCGCGCTCGCTCGGCTATGACGTCACCGTGGTCGATCCGCGCACGGCCTTTGCGAGCCCCGAGCGCTTTCCCGACATTCCGCTGATCGCCGAATGGCCTGATACTGCGCTGCCACCGCTCAACGTCGATGCCTACACGGCGTTCGTCGCGGTGACTCACGATCCCAAGATCGACGATCCCGCGCTGCTGCACGCCTTCGAGCGCAACTGCTTCTATATCGGCGCGCTCGGCTCGCGGAAGACGCATGCCAAGCGTGCTGACCGGTTGCGGGCGCAGGGCGCCAGGGAAAGCGACATCGCGCGCATCCACGCGCCCATCGGGCTTGCGATCGGTGCGGTCTCGCCATCTGAGATCGCGGTGGCGATCATGGCCGAGATCACGGCCGTGCTTCGGCTGCCTCCCAAGGAAAAAGAAGAAGCGGCATGAAGTTCGGCCCGGCGAGCCCGAGGGATGCGATCGGCGGGGTAACCGTCCACACCCTGCGCCAGGGCTCGCTGGTGCTGAAGAAGGGCACGACGATCGGACCTGCCGAGGTCGAGTCGCTCCAGCGCGCCGGCATCAAGGACATCGTCGTGGTGCGCATGGAGGCGGGCGACGTCTCCGAGGACGTTGCGGCCGCCAGCATCGCGCTCGCCATCGGCGGCGATGGCATCCATGTCGAGCGCGCCTTCACCGGCCGCGCCAATCTGTTCGCCGCGCGAGCGGGCGTGCTGGTGATCGACCGCGCCGCGGTCGACCGCATCAACAACGTCGACGAAGCCATCACCTTTGCCACGCTCCCCGCCTACAAGCCGGTGGTCGAGGGCGAGATGGTCGGCACCGTCAAGATCATCCCGTTCGGCGTCGAAGCGAGTTTGCGCGATGCCGCGGTGAAGGCGGCGGGCAAGGACGTGTTGAAGGTCGCGCCTTACGTGATCAAGCGCGTCGGCGTGGTCTCGACGCTGCTGCCGGGCCTGTCCACCAAGGTGATCGACAAGACGTTGCGCGTCACCGCCGAACGGCTGGCGCCGGCCGGCGCCGGCATCATCGCCGAGCGCCGGGTCCCGCACGAGGAGCAGGCGCTGTCGGCCGCGATCAAGGACTTGCTCGGCCTCGGCGCCGAGCTCGTGATCGTGTTCGGCGCGTCCGCGATCGCCGACCGCCGCGACGTGATTCCGGCGGCGGTCACCGGCATCGGCGGCGAGATCGAGCATTTCGGGATGCCGGTCGACCCCGGCAATCTCTTGCTGATCGCCCGCGCCGGCGAGGTGCCGGTGCTGGGCGCGCCGGGCTGCGCGCGCTCGCCGGTCGAGAACGGTTTTGACTGGGTCTTGATGCGGCTTCTCGCCGGCATCAAGGTGACCCGCTCCGAGCTGATGGGCATGGGCGTCGGCGGCCTCTTGATGGAGATCGTGACGCGGCCGCAGCCGCGCGCCAAGCCTGAGACCGAGGGCAACAGCCAGGTCGCGGCTATCGTGCTCGCGGCGGGCCGCTCGACCCGGATGGGCGGGCCGAACAAGCTGCTCGCCGAGCTCGACGGCAAGAAGCTGGTGCGTCTCGCGACCGAGCAGGCGCTGGCCTCCAAGGCATCCGAGGTGATCGTCGTCACCGGCCACCAGGCCGAGCTCGTCGAGCAGGCGCTGCAAGGCCTGAAGGTGAGGTTCGTCCGCAATCCGGAGTTCGCCGGCGGCATCGCCAGTTCTGTGAAGGCCGGCATCGCGGCGGTGCCCGAGACCTGCGACGGCGCCGTGGTGTGTCTCGGCGACATGCCGCTGATCGACGCCAGCCTGATCGACCGGCTCATCGACAGTTTCGCGCCCGACCGCGGCAATCTCATCGTCGTGCCCGTCAGCGAGGGCCGCCGCGGCAACCCGGTGCTGTGGTCGCGCCGCTTCTTTGGGGAGTTGATGACGCTCGACGGCGACGTCGGCGCGCGGCATCTGATCGCCAAGCACACCGAAGCCGTCGCAGAAGTGCCCGTCGACGGCGAGAGCGCCTTCCTCGACATCGATACGCCGCAGGCGCTGGAGGCGGCAAGGCGGGGCTAGTCTGCCGTGTGTCGTAGGGACTGCTTTCGGGGCGACACATTACAGTTCACGCGGCTTTCAACCACCCGTTCACCATCTGGAAACGACCGCCGCTTAGAGTTCCCCCGACCTGCCTTGGGGGGAGGGGTTCTTCCATGACTTCGAACGTCGTCGTGCGTCGTTGCGCGATGTTTTTCTTTGCGCTGTCCGTTTCCGTCGCCGGCGCTCGCTACATCACGGATGCGCACGCGGCCGGCGCGTTTGCGGTCGGCAAGTGCGGCGCTTATGGCCAGGCCTTCGACTATGGCCACGAGCACGAGGCCCGCGCCGCGGCGCAGAAGCAATGCAAGGGCGATTGCACGACCGTGACGATGAAGCGCGCCTGCGCTGCGATGTCGGTCGATCTCACCAATCCCTGCGGCGCCTACGGCTATGCCGTCAAGCCGAAGATCTCAGCTTCGCTCAATGCCGCTACGCGCGAGTGCTACAAATACGGCGGCAAGGAATGTGTGATCCGCGCCTGGGCCTGCGACGCGAAAGGCTGATTTTTCTTGCCGTCATTCCGGGGCGATGCCTAGCATCGAGCCCGGAATCCATTGAGCTACAGAGTAGGTGGACGAATGGATTCCGGGCTCGCGCCGAGTGGCGCGCCCCGGAATGACAACCTGAGGAACCACATGCAGTTCGATACCAAGATCGCCGTCGTGATCCGCACCGATCTTCAGGCCTGGCAGAAGCTGAACGTCGCGTCCTTTCTCACCAGCGGCATCGCCGCGGCTTTTCCGGACTGCATCGGCGAGGCCTATGAAGACGCCTCAGGCACCAAATATCATGCACTGATCGGCCAGCCGATCCTGATCTATGGCGCCGACGGTCCGGCGTTGTCGCGTGCGTTGGACCGCGCGCTGACGCGTAACGTTACGCCGGCCGTCTATACCGAGGACATGTTCAAGACCACGCACGACGCCGCCAACCGCGAGGCGGTGAGGGCGGTTGCGCGTAGCGATCTCAATCTCGTCGGCATTGCGATGCGGGCCGAGCGGAAGGTGATCGACAAGATCGTCGACGGTCTCAGGTTCCATAGCTGACAGATCGAGAGCACCGCGCGGCGTCATCGGGGTGTCATGATGGACCCGCCCTTGCGCAAACTTTGTGCTGTTTGACTCCCGTCAAGGGTGCGCCGGGCGGCGTCGCTATTCTGCTTCACAAAGCACAGAGGAGCAGACCGATGCCGACCATGGAAGCCGCAATCGTCAAGCAATTCGGCAAGCCGCTGGTGATCGAGGACGTGCCAGTGCCTCAGACCGGTCCGGGCGAGGTTCTGGTCAAGGTCAAGGCCTGCGGCGTCTGTCACACCGATCTGCATGCCGCCTCCGGCGACTGGCCGGTGAAGCCGGTGCCGCCATTCATCCCCGGCCATGAAGCCGCCGGCATCGTCGCCGCGCTCGGGCCCGGCGTGAAGAATCTGAAAGTTGGCGACGCGGTCGGCGCAGCCTGGCTGCACGACGCCTGCATGTCGTGCGAATATTGCGAGACCGGCTGGGAGACGCTGTGCGAGCACCAGCACAACACCGGCTACAGCGTGAACGGCGGCTTTGCCGAATATGTCATCGCCTCGGCTGCCTTCGCCGCCAAGCTGCCGGGGACGATCGATTTCGCGGCCATCGCGCCGATCCTCTGCGCCGGGGTTACCACCTACAAGGGATTGAAGGAAACCGAGGCGAAGCCAGGCGAGTGGGTCGTGATCTCCGGAATCGGCGGGCTCGGCCATGTCGCGATCCAGTACGCCAAGGCGATGGGGCTGAAGGTTGCGGGCATCGACATCGCCGAAGACAAGCTCGAGCTCGCGCGTGAGACCGGCGCCGATCTCGCGGTGAACGCGCTTGCAGCCAATGCTGTGGACAAGGTGCTGGCGGCGACCGGAGGCGGCGCCCACGGCGTGCTGGTGACCGCGGTCTCGACGCCGGCCTTCGCGCAGGCGCTCAAGATGGTCCGCCGCAAGGGCCCCGTCAGCCTCGTTGGTCTGCCGCCGGGCGAATTCCCGACGCCGATCTTCGACGTCGTGCTCAAGCGCATCACCGTGCGCGGCTCCATCGTTGGTACCCGCCGCGACCTCGACGAAGCCATCGCATTTGCCGCCGACGGCAAGGTCAAGGCCGAGGTAACGAAAGTGCCGCTCGCGGGGATCAATGACGTCTTCGACCGGATGAAGGCCGGCAAGATCGACAGCCGCATGGTGCTGGATTTTGGCTAGGGCTTTACCCCGGCGGCATGCCCTCGAATTTCACGAGGCCAGGGTCGAGAGGATCCCACTCATGGCCGCGCGCGGCGAAGGTCACCGCCTGCGGCCTGTAGCGGGCGGGCTCGTCGAGGCTTGCCGCGCGGATCGTGAAGACGTCAGGCTGCGCCGCGAAGGTCATGTAGACAGCTACGCCGCATTGTGTGCAGAAGCCGCGCGTCTTCACCTTGCCACTGTCGGCGACCATGTCCCAGTGCCTGGCATCGCCCGTCAGCGTGACGCCAGCGCGCGCGAAGGTCGCGTACGAGCCATGGCCGCTGCCGCTTTCCCGCTGGCAGTCGCGGCACTGGCAGTGATTGCTGAAGAGGGGCTCTCCCAGAATCGAATAGCGGATCGCGCCGCAGGCGCACCCGCCGGTATAGGGCTTTTCCATCGCGATATCTCCCACTCAACCTTCGCCGCTGATCTCGTCGAGCTTGCGAACGACCTTCTTCCAGCCGCCGCTCATCACCGTGTAGGCCGACTCGTTCCTGGGCAGGACGAAGCCCGCATGCACGAGGCGGATCCGCGTGCCGGCTTCGACCGGGTTGAGGGACCAGGTCACGACGGTGTCGAGCGGGGCGCCGTAGCCGGTGTTGCGCTCGTCGCCGCCCTTCCAGGCGTAGACGAGGCGGCGATGCGGCACGACCTCCAGAACCCGGCAATGGATCACGCCGTCCCAATTGCCCCCCGGGGTGGTCTGGAAGGTGAAGGCCTTGCCTTCGACGGCTTCAAAGCCGGTCGGCTGCATCAGCCAGCGCCCGATCAGCTGCGCGCTGGTCAGCGCCTTCCAGATCGTCTCGGCTGTGTGAGGGAAGACCTCGTCGATGACGATGTCTCGTGTGTCGGCTTTCAACGCGGCAGCACTCACGGGTCGATCTCCTTCAAGAGGTCACGCAGGTTCTCGAAACGCTCGCGCCAGAACACGCCGTAATGGTCCATCCAGGTGACCAGTGGCTCGAGTCCTTGCGGCGCGGCGCGGTAATAGACGTTGCGGCCCTCGGCGCGCTCGGCGACGAGGCCCGCCTGCTTCAGCGACTTCAGGTGCTGCGAGACGGCGCCTTGCGTGACGCCGCTGCCGCGCGTCAGCTCGGCGACGCTGATCTCCTTGCTCTCGAACACACGTTCGAACACGGCGCGACGGGTCGGATCGGCAAGGGCGCGCATCACGGTGGTGACGGGGTTTGGGGTGGTTTCAATCATGGAATCAAATTAGCGGATACTAATGCATTAGTCAAGACTAATTCGTCTGGGACGATCGAGTCCGTCTCGCAGCCTGTTGACTATGACTGACTAGTCAGTCATATATTCAGCATGCCGAAGAAACCGACCAAAGCCGCCTCGCCCTCTACGGCTCCCATCCTCGCGAACGGCCCTGCGGCTGCAGGCCCCGATACTGCGCCTGCCTCGAACCGCGCCACGCGGGCGGCGGAGCGGCGCGCGGCGATCGTGGAGGCGGCGATGGAGGAGTTCATTGCGCGCGGCTTTGCCGCCACCAGGCTCGACGACATCGCCAAGCGCGCCGGCGTCGCCAAGGGCACGATCTACCTGCACTTCAAGGACAAGGAATCGATGTTCGAGGAGCTGGTGCGCATCGTCATCGTTCCCGTAGTGGCGCGGCTGACCACGCTGCCGCCGCCGGCGGGCTCGGTGCGCGACCTCATCGAGACGTTCGCCGGCAACTTCCTGAAGGAGGTGATCGGCACGAGGCGCGGCGATCTGGTGCGTCTGATCGTGGCGGAGGGGCCGCGCTTTCCGTCCGTCGCCGACTTCTACTACCGCGAGGTGGTCTCGCGCGGGATCGCTGCCATGCGCGCGCTGATCGAGCTCGGCATCGCGCGCGGCGAGATCCGGCAGAAGGACCTCGCGCGCTATCCGCAGATCCTGGTCGCGCCGGCGATGATCGCCGTGATCTGGCAGAGCCTGTTTGCGCGGCATGCGCCGCTCGACGCGCAGGAGATGCTGCGCGTTCATCTCGATTTGATTTTTGGCGAACGGAGGACGACATGAGGTCGTCGCAAGCAGTTTTCAGTGTTGTATTGGCGATCGCGCTCGCAATCTCGCTGGCCGGGTGCAAGGAGAGGCGCGATCCCGGCTTCCAGGGCTGGGTCGAGGCCGACATGATCTTCGTCAGTCCGGACGAAGCCGGGCGGGTCACCAAGCTCAACGTCCGCGAAGGCGACGAGGTCAAGGTCGGCGATCACCTCTATTCCGTCGATGACGATCTCCAGCTTGCCGACCTCAACCAGCAGAAGGCGACGCTTGCGAACGCGCAGCAGACCTACGACCGTGCGGCCTCGCTGAGCAAGACCGGTGCGGGCACGCAGGCCAATCTCGATTCCGCCGTGTCCGCCTTGCGCGTCGCGGAGGCGCGGGTGGCGACCTCGCAGACGCGGATGGCGCGGCGCAAGGGCTTTGCGCCGGTCGCCGGCACCATCCAGCAGATCTATTTCCGCGAAGGCGAGATGGTGGCGGCGCAGCGGCCGGTGCTCTCGATCATGCCGCCCGGCAACATGAAGCTGCGCTTCTTCGTGCCGGAGGCCGAGTTGCCGAAGCTCGCGATCGGCGACACGGTGCGCGTCTCCTGTGACAATTGCGCCGCCGATCTCACGGCGAAAATCTACTTCATCGCGACCTCGGCCGAGTACACGCCGCCCGTCATCTACAGCCTCGAGGAGCGCAACAAGCTGGTCTATCTGATCCAGGCGCGTCCCGCGCGGCCCGATGCCTTGCGCGTCGGACAGCCGATCGACGTCTACCTCAACCCCAAGACACCCGTAGCGGACAAGCGATGAGCAACGGCAACGGCATCGCCATCGACGTCAAAGGCCTGAGCAAATCGTTCGGCGGCCGCGAGGTCGTGCACGATCTGTCGATGCAGGTGAAGCGCGGCTCGATCTACGGCTTCCTCGGTCCCAACGGCTCGGGCAAGACCACCACCATCCGCATCCTCTGCGGCCTGCTCACGCCCGACAGCGGCGAGGGCACCTGCCTCGGCTACGACATCCGCCGCGATGCCGAGAAGATCAAGCGCCAGGTCGGCTACATGACGCAACGCTTCAGTCTGTACCAGGACCTCTCGGTGCGCGAGAACCTCGAATTCGTGGCGCGGCTCTATGGCCTCACTGATGCGCGCGGCGCCGCACGCGACATGATCAGGCGGCTCGGGCTCTCGGGGCGCGAGGAGCAGCTCGCCGGCGAGCTCTCCGGCGGCTGGAAGCAGCGGCTGGCGCTGGGGGCCTGCACGCTGCCAAATCCACAATTGTTGCTGCTGGACGAGCCGACCGCCGGCGTCGATCCCAAGGCGCGGCGCGATTTCTGGAACGAGATCCATTCCCTCGCGGCCGAGGGTCTCACTGTGCTGGTCTCGACCCATTACATGGACGAGGCAGAGCGCTGCCACGAGATCGCCTACATCGCCTACGGCTATCTTCTGGCGCACGGCACGGTGGAGGAGGTGATCGCGAAATCCGCGCTGACGACCTATACCGTCACGGGCGAAGACCTGAACGAGCTTGGCGCCGCGCTCACGGGCAAGCCCGGCATCGACATGGTGGCGCCGTTCGGCACCTCGCTGCATGTTTCCGGCCGCAACGTCCCGGCGCTCGAAGCCAGCATCGCGCCTTGGCGCGAGAAAAGCGGACTGAACTGGCAGAAGTCGTCGCCCTCGCTCGAAGACGTGTTCATCGAACTGATGGCACGCTCCAAGGACAATTTCCAATGAGCGCGGTCGAACATCCCGAACCACGGCGCGACATCCGCGAGCACTTCGGCTTCCTGCGGCGCTCCTACGCGATGCTGATCAAGGAGTTCATCCAGCTGAGGCGCGACCGCGTCTCGTTCGCTATGATCGTGATGCTGCCGGTGATGCAGCTGACGCTGTTCGGCTATGCCATCAACACCACGCCGCACCATCTGCCGAGTGCGGTGCTGCTCCAGGAGGATTCCGATCTCGCCCGCTCGGTGCTGAAGGCGCTGGAGAACACCAAATATTTCCGCTTCCTCTACGAGGTTCACGACGTCGACGATTTCGACAACCTCCTGAAGTCTGGCAAGGTGTTGTTCGGCGTCGAGATCCCGCGCGGCTTCGAGCGGGCGGTGCGGCGCGGCGACAGGCCGGCGCTGCTGGTCGCGGCCGACGCCACCGATCCCGTCGCCGCAAGCGCGGCGCTCGGCTCGCTCGGAATGGTCGTCCAGACCGCGCTCGCGCACGATCTCTATATCGGCGGGCCCCCGGAGATGCCGTTCGAGATCCGCGCCCATGCCCGCTACAATCCAGCCGCGAATTCCAGCCTCAACATCGTGCCCGGCCTCGTCGGCACCATCCTCACCATGACCATGCTGATCTTCACCGCGCTCTCGGTCACACGCGAGGTCGAGCGCGGCACAATGGAGAGCCTGTTGTCGATGCCGATCAAGCCGGTCGAGGTGATGTTCGGCAAGATCGTGCCTTACGTGCTGGTCGGCTTCCTCCAGGCCTTCCTGATCATCGGCATCGGCGTCGGCCTGTTCGGCGTGCCCGTGCTCGGCAATCTCGTGCTGCTGGCGCTGCTGTCGACGCTGTTCATCACCACCAATCTGTCGATCGGCTACACCATCTCGACTCTGGTCCAGAACCAGCTCCAGGCCATGCAGATGTCGATGATGTTCTTCCTGCCGAGCATTCTGCTCTCCGGCTTCATGTTCCCGTTCGCAGGCATGCCGGCCTGGGCGCAATATCTCGGCGAATGTCTGCCGCTGACCCATTATTTGCGAATCGTCCGCGCCATCATGCTGAAGGGCGCGACCATGGAGAATTTGCGCTTCGATACGCTGGCGCTGGCGGGCCTGATGCTGCTCGCCATGACCGTCGCCGTGACGCGCTTCCGCCGTACGCTGGATTGAGGCAAACTAGCCATTGAGTCATTCCGGGGCGATGCGCCAGCATCGAACCCGGAATCTCGAGATTTCCGGGTTCGCGACTTCGCCGCGCCCCGGAATGACAGGGGGTGGAATGGCCAAGTTTGCGAGCAGGAAAGCGCGGCAGCATGCCGCCTTGTCGGAGGACTTCGAGCGCGAGCTGACGCGGGAGGTGCTGCGCACCGAGCTGTTGCGGGTGCGGGCGCTGATCGCGACTGGCTGCGCCATGACGCTGTTCCTCACCGCGATCTATTTGATCGACCCCGCCGTGGTGAACCGGGTCTGGCGCGGCACCGAAGGGCTCGCCGAAGTCTACGGCCTGCTCGTCGGCTTCATTTTGTTCGAGGTCTGGGTTCACACCCAGATCAGGAAGAACCTCCGCCTCGATCGCGACGTGCCGGTGGCCAGGCGCTATATCGGCACGCTGATCGAGACGTCGCTGCCAACCGTGATCCTCATCCTGCAGATCCGGACCATGGGCGCGACCCAGGCCCTCGGTTTCGCCGTGCCGCTGATGTATTTCATTTTCGTCATCCTCTCGACGCTGCGGCTCGATTTCTGGCTCTCGACCTTCACTGGCTTCGTCGCTGCTGCCGAGCTGTTCGCGGTCGCACTGGCCTACGATCCCTCGAGCAGCGTCGGCGAGCCCCAGCTCTATTTTCACGCGGTCCGCAGCACCATCATCCTGATCTGCGGCGTGCTCGCCGGCGCCGTCGGCGCGCAATTGCGGCGGCAGTTCGCCGCGAGCATCGCGGCCGCCACCGCCCGCGACCGGGTCACCAATCTGTTCGGCCAGCACGTTTCGCCGCAGGTGGTGGAGCGGCTGATGACGGCGGGAACGCGCGCAAGCGGCGACGTCCGCCGCGTCGCGGTGATGTTCGTCGATTTCCGCGGCTTCACGGCCGGTGCGCAGTCGCGCACGCCGCAGGAGGTGGTCGACCGGCTCGACGGCGCCTTCGCCGTCCTGGTCGACATTCTCGACCGCCAGGGCGGCATCGTGAACAAGTTTCTCGGTGACGGTTTCCTCGCGCTGTTCGGCGCGCCGCTGGAAGCATCCGACGCCGCGCACCGCGCGGTCGCCGCCGGCCGCGAGATGCTGAGGGCAATGGAGCGCATCAACGCTGAGAGCAGCTGGCCGCTGCGGATCGGCATCGGCATCCATTTCGGCGAGGTCGTCGCCGGCAATATCGGCTCGCCCCGGCGCAAGGAATACACCGTCATCGGCGACACCGTGAACTTCGCCGCGCGGCTCGAGGCGCTGAACAAGGATTTCGGCTCGCAGCTGTTGATCTCCGCGTCCGTGCGCGAGGCGCTCGGTGCCGACGGCAGCGATGCCGTGCCGCTCGGCGAAGTCGAGGTGCGCGGCTACGAGCAGAAAGTGCCGGTGTTTCAGCTGGGGTAGACTTTACATCCCTGGTTGTTCGCTCTTTGCACCTTCTGACTCCCGCTAGCGCGATTGCTCCGATTGCTCCGAATTTTGGGGCATGACGAGCGATGTTTCAGGCTTGTAGAGTGCTGCGCGATGCGGCCGGTCGCGGCCGCGACTTGCATGGGGAAGCGAAAATGCAGCGCCGCTACGTCACCGTCGACGTGTTCACCGACCGCGCCTTCGGCGGCAACCAGCTCGCCGTGGTGCTCGATGCCGCCGGGCTCACGACTGCGCAGATGCAGGCGATCGCGACCGAGTTCAACTATTCCGAGACCACTTTCGTGCTGCCGCCGCGCGACAGGGCCAACGATGCCGAGGTCCGCATCTTCACGCCGGTGCAGGAGATCGCCTTTGCGGGCCATCCCAATGTCGGCACCGCCTTCGTGCTGGCCTCGATGGCGAAAGAGCCGAAGCCGCGCCTGCTGTTCGAGGAGAAGGCCGGATTGGTTCCGGTCGCGATCGTGCGAGAGCAGGGCAGGGTGATCAGAACCGAGCTCACCGCGCCGCAGCGGCTAGAGCGGCTCTCAAGGCTGTCGGCTGCCGAAGCGGCGAGCTGCATCTCGCTTGGCGCAGACGACATCAGGAGCGACAATCACGAGCCTGAGATCGTCACCGTCGGAAACGCGTTTCTGGTGATCGAGCTGCATTCGCGCGAGGCGCTGAAGCGGGCCCGGCCCGATGCTGCGGCCTTTGGCAAGGTCTTGCCGCGCGATGGTGCCCGCTCGGTGTGGTTCTATACGCGCGATGTGCCAGCGACGGAGACGCCTTGCGAGCGGCAGGCGCGCATGTTCATGCGCGGTGCCAGCGGTCTCGTCGAGGATCCCGCCACCGGCAGCGCCACGGTCGCCGCCGCCGCGCTGTTCGCCGATCTCGATCCCGTGCGTGACGGTGAGCTCAAGCTCACAGTCGGCCAGGGCTTTGACATGGGTCGTCCGAGCATCCTCTCGACGCGCGTGCGCAAGCAGGACGGCAAGATCGCGTCCGCTCACGTCGGCGGCGCTTGCGTAGAGATGATGGAGGGAACGTTCCGGCTGGCGGGGGAGGGGTAGGCTCCATCCATCGTCATGCCCGGGCTTGTCCCGGGCATCCACGTCTTGACCACTGGGAGGAAGAACGTGGATGGCCGGGACAAGTGTGCGGACCGGGGACATGGGTAACACCGTTCGGAGACATGGGTAACGGGTTCATTTTGCATCACCTCGTAGATCGATGGATGCGATTTGATGGGCTCCGAAGTAGACGCCGAATTGCCCATCGGTGGCGAGTGGCCTGATGGCCAAAAGCTCGCCGCGGAAGGCCTCCGGGACGCGCCAGCGCCGCTTGCCGAAGCGTAAGTTGGCCTTGAGCTGACTGGCCCTGCGCACGATTGCTCCTTCCTCGTACTCAGGCTCGGGCAGCTTGCTTGGCAAT